>NZ_AJLN01000001.1 GCF_000317285.1 Chlorogloeopsis fritschii PCC 6912
ACCGGATTAATTTGGTGCATTAGGATATAGGTGTTTGAGTTTGATACGGGCATCCTCTGTAGTGAAGCGCCATTGAACTTGACTATTGGTGAGATTACGCTGGTTCTGCCAAGCAGATAACTCCTTTTCTAACTCGGTGGCAGAGGAAATACGACGGTCAAGACATTGTTGAGAAAGGACACTTAACTCAATCTCGGCAACATTCAACCAACTACCATTACGAGGGGTATAGTGAATTTCTAGGCGGCGAGCTAATCGATGGGCAACAGTTGCAGGAAAAGCTTCATACAGTGAAGCAATGTGATGAGTATTGAGATTGTCACACACTAACTTGACTTTCCGAGCCTGGGGATAGTCTACATCTAGAAGTTGGCGAACTTCCAATGCCCAATCGACGCGAGTACGCTGCTGACGACTACTCACTCGTCGCCATCCCCGCAGAGGATCAAAAAATATAAACAAGGCACGCACACCATGCCGTTCATAATGGTAATCCTCTTTGCGATCGCTTTTGGGTGCCATTGGTATTGGCTCGAATACATCTGCTTTTAACTCATAAGCAGCTTCATCCATGCAAATTAGTGGTTCCAAATCTGTGTGCTGGCTAGTATACAGGTCTAAGACTTCTTCCATCTGGGCTACAAAGCGTGCTGTATCGCGTTCGGGAATACAGTAGCGCTGCTTTTTCCACGGACGCAATTCGTTTTTTTGAGCGTACATCGCACAGTCTCACGACCAATTTCCGTGACAATACTACGCGCTTTGAGTTCGTCTACCAGTAACTTGAGCGTCCAACGAGTCCTGCCATCTGGCGGTGGTGAACAGCATATAGCTATCAGATAAGCCTCTTTTTCCCCGTCTAATTTGCGCGACACAGGTGATGTCTGACGTGGCTTGCGGTTGAGGGCTGCTTGTTCTCCTTGCTTTAAAAATGAACTGCGGATGCGGGCGACGCTATTACGATGTAATCCCAGCGCTGCTCCTATCTGTTGGTCATTCCAACGTTGCTTCCCATATTCACCCTCATCCGACATCAGAAGTACACGCGCATGGAGAATTTTTTTCGCTGCTGCATGACCATTGCGGCTTATCATTTCTAAGTTTTGTCTTTGTTCTGCACTTAAGCGGATCTTGTCCCTTCGTCCACGTCCCATTTTTTTGTCTACTTTTAACATCTTTATTGCACTATTTTAGTCCGGTCGCGCT
>NZ_AJLN01000002.1 GCF_000317285.1 Chlorogloeopsis fritschii PCC 6912
TTAAATAGTCGTCCCTGAAAAATAGATGAAAGCCAGCATTAAGAGGGAGTTCAGAGAGAGAAAGTGTGTGTAAGATTGCCAGAAAATCTTCCAAAGCTTGAAAAAGCAGGTGAACATGAGCGGTAATTTTGGGGAAAAGAGGACACCAGTAGAAGGAATAAAACAACCTTTACTGGAGAGTCAACTAAATCTAGAACATCCGTTAGTAAAACTGGCTAAGGCTTTGGATTGGCAGTACTTTGAGCAAGAGTTTAGAACAGCAACCACAACAGATGTAGGCCGCCCAGCATTGTCGAGTCGGTTGTTAGTGGGGCTGCATTACTTGAAAGCACTGTACGATGAGAGTGATGAATCAGTAGTGGAGAAATGGGTAGAAAATCCCTATTGGCAGTACTTTTGCGGAGAACAAACCTTTCAACATGAATTACCTTGTCATCCTACAAGCTTGGTGAAGTGGCGGCAGCGAGTTGGAGCAGAAGGGGTAGAAAAACTGCTCAAAGGTGTGCTAAGGACTGCCCAACAGCAAAAAGCCCTAAAGCCGAGTGAGATTAAGCGCGTGAATGTCGATACCACAGTGCAAGAGAAAGCGATTGCCTTTCCTACTGATGCGCGGTTGTATGACAAAGCGCGACGAGCATTGGTACGTGCCGCCCAGAAACAGCAAATCAAACTGCGTCAGAACTATTCACGCTTGGGTAAACAAGCATTATTTCATCAAAGCCGCTATGCAGTGGCACAACAAGGCGGCCGCGCTCGTAAACAAACACAAAAATTGCGTACCTATTTGGGAAGAGTGATTCGGGACATCGAGCGAAAATTACCGAACCCATCACCAATGTTGGCATCCCTGCTACAGCGT
>NZ_AJLN01000003.1 GCF_000317285.1 Chlorogloeopsis fritschii PCC 6912
GCTAAACGCATTTACCAACAAAAACGCAATGATTCTGCCAAACTTTACAGTGTTCATGCTCCAGAGGTCGAATGTATCGCCAAGGGCAAGGTCAATAAAAAATACGAATTTGGTTGCAAAGTAGCAGTTGTGACGACGCATTGTAGCAACTGGATTGTCGGTATTGATGCCCAGCACGGTAACCCTTATGATGGCGCAACCCTTGCTCCTGCATTGCTTCAAGTTGAGAACCTCACTCACGTTCAACCTCAACAGGCGATTGTAGACCAAGGATTTCGTGGCAGCACACATCATCCGCAAGCGGTACAAGTGTTAATTGCTGGCAACCGCAAGCGAGCAGGTTTTCTCAAACGACTGCTCAAACGTCGTAGTGCTATTGAGCCTGTCATTGGACATACCAAACATGATCACCGGATGCAGCGCAATTACCTGCAAGGTCAAGTTGGCGATCGCATCAATTCTTTTTTGGCTGGCTGTGGATTTAACCTCCGAAAGCTTTACCGCTTTTTTGTGACTGCTCCACTTATTCACCTTGTAGCTTAGATTCCCATCCTTTTATTTTTCAGGGACAACTAAATA
>NZ_AJLN01000004.1 GCF_000317285.1 Chlorogloeopsis fritschii PCC 6912
TCACCTATTCCCGCAAGGAGGCTCCCACTGAACCGTCAGGTCAGTGGTGAGAGGAATTGCGGGTTAAAAACGAAACGCCTCCCGAATAATAACAACCGCAGGTTGTTGAAAGAGTGGAGGCAGTTGAGTTTTTAACAAATAAATCTTTGATACAACACGACTATTTTGATGTATTATACTCATCTGTGATTAGGTCGAAGTCATGGAACAAGTATTGACGCTGGTTTGCAAACTTAACCCCACCCCAAAACAAGCAGAAGAAATCGAACTGGTACTGAAAGCTTTTGAGTCGGCGTGTAACTACGCCAACCAGAAAATTAAACCTCAGATAACTAGTAAGACCACTATTCAAAACATGGTCTATAACGAGATCCGCACTTTGTTTGGGTTAAGTGCAAATTTAGCTGTTCGTGCTTGCGCCAGGGTTGGAGCTAATCGCAAAACCGCTAAAGAAAAAGACAAGCCAGTTAAAACATTCAAGCCAACATCGGCTGATTATGATGCCAGAATTTTCTCATTTAGAGAGAAAGACTGGACTGTTAGCTTGACTTTAATGAACGGCAGAGAACACATCAAAATTGATGCTGGTAATTATCAAAGAGGTAAATTAAAAGGTAGAAAACCAACATCAGCACAGTTATGTAAACATCGTGATGGCAACTACTACATCCACATTCAAATTAAAGACGAAGCACCAGCACCAATTAAGTCAAGTAATGTAATTGGTGTTGATTTTGGTCGTCGTGACATTGCTGTAACTAGCAATGGTGATAAGTGGGATGGAAAGCAAATCAATGATGTTAGAGACAAGTTTTCCAGAGTCAGAACATCTCTCCAGAAAAAAGCCACGAAAGGCACAAGGTCTACTCGCCGCAGGGCAAGGCAGATATTGAAACGGCTGTCGGGTAAGGAGAGAAGATTTCAACAATGGCTAAACCATAACATTAGCAAGTCCATCATTCAGCAAGCATTAAAAAATAATGCAGCAGTGGCAATTGAAGACTTAACAGGTATTCGTGAAAGAACTAATCAAAAGCCAACAAGCAAAACAGAACGTAGACGTTCTAATTCTTGGTCTTTTTATCAATTGCGTTCTTTTTTGGAGTACAAAGGCATCCAATTTGGAGTAGAAGTAATTGCTGTTCCTCCAGCTTGGACAAGTCAAACTTGCTATCAATGCCTACATCTTGGACTGCGTTCTGACAAGCGTTTCAAATGTACTAATGAGGCTTGTTCTTGGAGTGGTGACGCTGATTTTAACGGCAGCAAGAATATATCTGCTATTGGGGCTGTTTTTGTAAACCAGCCTGGAGGCTCGAACTGTTTGTGTTGTGAACTCAGCACAGACAGTTCAGGGCTACTAAAAGCCCACACTGTACCCCATAAGGGTCAGTGTGGGTAGTTTACT
>NZ_AJLN01000005.1 GCF_000317285.1 Chlorogloeopsis fritschii PCC 6912
CAATACCTTCGCCAAATTTATGAAGTGGTAGAACAAGGATCGGCAGGGTGGATACGCCCTAAATTGGTAACTCTGTGGAAAATATTGGCAAGTAAAATTGGGTCTGGTTTTTCCGGAAGGAGTTTTATAGTCTCCTCAACATATTTATAACCTCGGAACATTGCCTTGAGGTCTGTAATACTAAAATCAGGGTTAAACTGGCGGAAGTCAAAAAGCAAAAATTGAGAAACATTAACCATAAAAAATGCCAGATTCGCAGCATTCGTCACCGCATTTTTGCCCACATTCATAAAATCTTCGAGTCCCCAAAATTGTTTAGCATCGCGGAAATTGAATTCTATCTGGAACCTCAAACTGTAGTAATCAATTAACTTTTCATAACTTAAATTCAAATCCGTTGAAAACAAGACAGCATGACTTCGGTTAGATGTTGTAATATTTGTCCGCACTAAAATCACAACATTTAACGTTTGAGAAAATTCTTTGTGAAGAAGTTGAGCTTGATAAATATCTGTGCGAATCCGATCAACAGTCTCACTTTTTTTGAGAAATTTCTCTGGCATCAATGAATAGTCAATTTTGTCTCCATACTTACGACGGCACTTATGGTTAGGGTCTGGATTTTCATAAGGGATATACAATGCAGAATCACAGCGCATCTTACAAATTAGCTGCAAACCCAGTTGCAGAGCCATAACTACAGCGCTATTTTTCCCAAAATGACCATCTAATACCAAGTAAGTTAGTGGTAAAAATTTACTCAGTTTTTTGAGTAAATCCTGAATCAGACAACGAATACGTAGAAGCTCCGAGTTAAGAGATACTTCTTTTTTATCTTTATTTTTACTTCCCTTTGGTCGCCCACGTTTCTTTTTGGTAATTTCTGGCTCTGTTTCTTCTTTTAAGGTTTTCGCCTCCTCTGCTTTTTGCTTTATTACCTGTTCAATACTAATAGGAAATGCTCTCCTTTGCTCAATGCTGACTAATGACAATGCAAAAAACGATAATCCTAGTATTGGCTTGTCATACAATGATGAAAAAAATCTCTCAATCCCATAACTTTTCTTGCCTGCTTTGCTGACGACAACTTCATCTCCTACTAATAAATATGTTTCTTTTTTGCAAAATATATGTTCTCTAAAAAATACCCAAAACAACATTGCCCAAGGCAATGAATGAGTGAAAAATCGTTGTATTGTTCGATAACTACCACCCTTCCCACACCACCGCGATATGCTCAGCATAGTTATTCTTCCACTCATCCCTAGCATCGCTGATATAATTCTGCTCCAACGTCTCAAAGTTGTTCTTGTCGTATATCGTTGCAAGCATTCCAACAGTGCTAATATATCTGGCATGGGCTTTCTGTAGTTCTTGAGTTGTAGTTGTGGTAAACAATAACTCTACTACGCAAAGCCCTCTTTATTTTGGCGAAGGTATTG
>NZ_AJLN01000006.1 GCF_000317285.1 Chlorogloeopsis fritschii PCC 6912
GTCAATTACCCGCCACTGATTTGCTCGCCTGACGGCTCACAAATACAGTGGGGGCTTGTATCTAGGCTCCACCGCAATTCTGAGAACCTCGAAAGAATCTCAGCTTTGGCTTCATTACCTGACACATTAGGGGATAATGACAAGATCCCCGTACTCATCCAATCTTGTCGGACGAGCAGCGTTCTTAATGCAATATTTCTACTTCCCAACAAATCTGCGTGCAACTCGAAACCGCAACATTCACAACGAAACAATAAACCTTTGTTGGGTCGATTAGCTTTACTTGTATGCCCACATCTCACACAACTTTGCGAAGTATAGTGGGCGCGTACTTTAGTTGCTAACGAACCAACTAAATTAGCCTTGTAGTCGATATAGCCATGCAATTCGGCAAACGACCATTTAGCTTTATTTTGATTGGCTTTTCGTTGTTTCTTACTTGCCCTCTTGCCCGATTTAGATTTAGTTCTATCCCGTATTCCGGTTAGATCTTCCAATCCAATCAAGCTATTAGGTTTAGCGATTTGTTTAGCGATTTGATGGTTGGTATCAGCGATAAACCGTCTCTCTCTACCTGATAAAGCGATTAATCTACGCTTTGCCGATCGAGTGCCTTTACGCTGTAAGGTTTTACGTGCTTTATGATAGCGGTCAGCTTTATGTCTAGCAGCCTTGCCAGAGTAGAATTTAGCCTTGTTTTGCAAGTCTACTTCTACTGCCAAATATCGTTGCCCTACATCTACACCAGAAATTCTAGTGATGGTAGTTGGCTCGATAGTTGGGGCTTCTATCTCTAAACTCACCATCAGATAGTAAGTTTTGGAGGAACGCTGATAGACAATTTTAGCCGCGCCAATCTTCGCACAATTAGCTATTAGCTGGAGATGCTTGTTATATCCTTCGTAGGGTACGACTACTCGACCGTTTAACGTGTTAATACTAACTCGTTGCTCGGTTTTAAATGAGTAGTCCCGCTGGTAGTTTAAGGTAACAGTGCGGGAAACGTATTTAGGAGCTTTATCTAGTCCCTTGTAAAGCTTCTTGGTGTGTCCAGCTTTAATTGCTGTGACATTCTGTTTGACCTTAGTCCAGAGGGATTTATAGGTTGCAGATACTTGTCTGGGGACGTTGCAAGCCATTTGCGCTCCAAGTCCAAACCGAGCGCGTAGCTCGTTATAGACAGCCTTCTGTAACTTATTACCACTACTAGTTTTATTCAGATCGAATGCAACCTGCGAAGCATAATTCAAGGCATCTCTATAAGCCAAAGAAACCTCACGCAGGGCTTCTTTTTGCTCTGCTGTGGGGTTTAATTTTAGCTTGGCGGTGATGACTTGCATATTCTTCACGAGGTGCTGATATTTATTGTATCGCGTGAAAACAAAGATAGCAAGGTGCAAGCATGGTATTTGTTCGCTTGTCGCATACCCTTCGCCTATCCTCCCTGCGGTCGGAATCGGCTCATGGGTATAGCTCCGCACTCACCCGCATTCCTCCCGCCGCTGACAAACATTGCGAGTACGCTCGTTGTACAGCGGGGGACTCCTGCGGTTCTAGTTG
>NZ_AJLN01000007.1 GCF_000317285.1 Chlorogloeopsis fritschii PCC 6912
AAAAGGTTAGAAAAATTTTTAATCACACTGACGATTGGTATGCAGGGGTTTTTAAATTAGGAATGTGGTTATCAAGAGCTAAGAAATATTTTCCTCACAGCAACAATACTATTATTCGCTGGTTTGATGAAATTATTGCTTACTTTGATCATGGGACAACCAGTGGTGCTGTAGAAGGAGTTAACAACAAACTGAAACTCATTAAACGTTCTGGTTATGGATTCAGAAATTTTGACAACTTTAGAGTTAGATGTTTATTAAATTGGGTTTAATTTATTATTTTGGCATAACAAGTACTGAAGAACCAAAA
>NZ_AJLN01000008.1 GCF_000317285.1 Chlorogloeopsis fritschii PCC 6912
TAGTGCATAGTAATGATAAAATCAGGTAGTGTCGTTCAATATAGAAGCTATGCACTGCCCTAAATGCAACTCGAACAACATAGTCAAAAATGGACACACTCACTACGGAAAACAACGGTTCAAATGTCACAATTGTGGACGACAATTTGTTGAAAGTCCAACACGACAACCGATTGATAACTCAACACGTGAATTAATCGATAAACTCTTACTTGAACGGGTTTCATTGGCAGCGATCGCCCGCGTCACTGGTGTTTCAACACGTTGGCTTCAATACTACGTGAATCAAAAATACTACCAAGTTCTTAAAGTTGTTGAAGTTACTAAAAAAACCCGGTAGGCTAATTCTGCAAATAGATGAGATGTGGTCATACGTAGGCTCAAAGGAAAATAAACAGTGGATCTGGCTTGCTATGGACGCGACAACACGAGAGATTGTTGGAGTATATATTGGTGATCGCTAAGCGCCAATCGGCTAAACAATTATGGTTATCTCTACCACCAGTTTATCGTCAATGTGCAATTTGTTACACTGATTTTTGGGAATCCTATGAACGGGTTTTACCTAGTAGTAGACATAAACCAGTAGGCAAAGATAGTGGAAAGACAAGCTATATTGAAAGATTCAACAACACTCTACGGCAACGAGTTGGACGGTTAGTTCGTAAAACATTGTCGTTCTCTAAAATATTAGACAACCATGTTGGCGCTATCTGGTATTTTGTTCATCATTATAATGCCAAGCTACGAAGCTAAATCATTACTATGCACTACTACCCAA
>NZ_AJLN01000009.1 GCF_000317285.1 Chlorogloeopsis fritschii PCC 6912
GACTATTTATAAAGTAAATCTTTAGACAACAAGACGACGTAGCATAATCCTAGTCATTACGGCATATATGGCTGCTTCGCTCATTTCAGGAAGACGCTCATAATCTTTGCTGAGACGATGGTACTGGTTAAACCACCCAAATGTTCTTTCGACTACCCATCGCTTTGGCAAAACTTGAAATTGTTGCTCGCTACGCCGTATAACTTCAACATGAGCTTGGATCATCAACCAAACACAAAGTGCAAATTTATCACCGTCGTAACCGGAATCAACCCACAGGACTTCAACTTTTTCCAGTAATTCTGGACGTTCTTCTAACAGTTCCATCAAAGCATAGGCAGCAAGCACTCGTTCTGGAGCATTCGCTTCACTGACAACTACTTTCAACAACAGCCCCAGGCTATCAACCAAAGTCTGTCGCTTTCTTCCTTTTACTTTTTTACATCCGTCAAAACCGTACACATCCCCTTTTTTTGGTCAGTCTTGACCGACTGACTGTCTGCGGCAATCGCTGTTGGTTGTGTTGATTTACCCAATTTTGAGCGAACTTGACCACGTAGCGTATGGTTTAATTTTTCCCAAACCCCCTGGCGCTGCCATTTGCGATAGTAGCTGTATACCGTTGAGCTTGGCGGGAAGTCCCCTGGAAGCATATTCCATTGACATCCAGTTTTCAAATGATAATAGATGCCATTGCATATTTTACGCATATCTGTTGTGCGTGGATGCCCTCCTTCTTTGGCTGGTGGAATCAAGGGAGCTAGGATTTCCCATTCCCTATCAGTTAAGTCTGTGGGGTAAGACTTTCGCGCCATGAGCAACTATGTAAATACACTGGATATGAGGTATTTTAGACTTACCCTAACTCCTTTCTTCTCGCTTTTAGATTTACTTTATAAATAACCTC
>NZ_AJLN01000010.1 GCF_000317285.1 Chlorogloeopsis fritschii PCC 6912
TTTTTTACGTCTGGATACCTTACGCTGTGCTGATTTTAATTTACGTTCAGTTTTGCGTAAATACTTTGGTGCGGCAACTCTAGTATTGTCAGATGCCACATAGAAATCAATCAACCCAACATCAATACCAACAATATTGTCAGGGTTAAAGTCAGGTTTAATTGTGGGAACTGTTTTGTCATCAAGGCTGAAAGTGACATAATAACCATCTGCTTTCTTGGTAACAGATACGGTTTTAATATCAAAACCGTCTGGGATTGGGCGATGAACAATTACTTTAATATCCCCAATTTTTGATAGCGTGATTTTGTTATTGGTAAAATGATGGCGCTTAAATTGAGTATAGGTAAAAGTTTTGTATTGACCTTTGCCTTTGAATCTAGGTCTACCAGATTTTTTGCCGTTAATATCACCTTTTAACCATCTATCAAAAGCTAGTTCAACTTTCTTAGGAACTTCCTGTAATACTTGTGAGTGAATCTCTTTGTACCACGGTCTATCTATTTTAAGCTGAACTAAAG
>NZ_AJLN01000011.1 GCF_000317285.1 Chlorogloeopsis fritschii PCC 6912
GGGCAGGGAGGTAAGGTGGTGATCAACTCTGCTGGTATTTTTGGGTTTGTGCCTCGCAGTCGCCAAGACTTAGAAAGATTGCGTCCCAACGATTTAGATCCAAGGCGAATACCAACTAATGACATTACTGCCGTTTCACAACAAAATCCTTCTTTGAGCGGCAGTGTCACCCTCAATACTCCAGAAGTTGATCCTAGTAAGGGTTTAGTGGAATTACCAGAAACTGTCATAGATCCAACAGAGCAAATCGCCCAAAATCCCTGTCAAAGAGGTGATGGTAGTCAATTTATCATCACTGGACGTGGTGGTTTACCACCTCATCCGAATGAAATCCTCAGTAATGATAATATTCGTGTTGATTGGATAGAACCTGTTGGCAGTAGAGGTAATTCTCAAGGTATCAAAATTAATCAGTCCTCAACTCACCCGACTGCGAAACAAATTGTCCCCGCTCAAGGATGGGTATTCAACGAAAAAGGTGATGTAGTTCTCACAGCCTACAA
>NZ_AJLN01000012.1 GCF_000317285.1 Chlorogloeopsis fritschii PCC 6912
GTGAGGTTTTACAAGCGAAGGTTTATGGCAGTTGGTTTTTGCACAGTCTTAGCCTTAACCAGCAACAATCGCCTCCTTTGATGGTGTTGTTTTCTTCTGTGGCGGCAATCACGGGAAATGTTGGACAGGGTGATTATGCTGCTGCTAATTGCTATTTGGATAGTTTTGCTCAGTGGCGTCAGGCTCAAGGTTTGCCGACTGTGAGTATGAATTGGGGTTTGTGGGCTGAGGTTGGTATGGGTAAACAACTTGCCCATGCTGCCCGCGCTCGTGGCTTGGCTCCTCTTTCTACTTCTGTTGCT
>NZ_AJLN01000013.1 GCF_000317285.1 Chlorogloeopsis fritschii PCC 6912
GTCCACATAGTGGTAGAAGAAGCAGCAGAGCCAATATTAAAACAAAATAGGAGCGATCGCACTCAACACATCCTCACCCTCAGCGCCAAAACCGAAACAGCCCTCAAACAACTAGCCGTCAAATATCACCAACACCTCAGCCAAAATCCCAACCAAGCCCTAGCCAACATCTGCTACAGCACCAACACCGGAAGAGCACAACAACCACACCGCCTCGCCCTGATCGCCTCATCCAGCCAACAACTGCAAAGCACCCTCCAAGCCTACAGCCAAAACCAAACCCAAACCAACATCTTATTTGGCATCGCCCAAACCCAGCCCAAAATCTGCTTCCTCTTCACCGGGCAAGGCAGCCAATACCCAGAAATGGGCAAACAACTCTACCAAACTCAGCCATCCTTCAAAGCCACAGTAGACAAATGCGCCCAGATTTTAGCAACCGAACTCGAAACACCCCTGTTGGAAGTACTATATGGGCAACAACAGCACCTGTTGCAACAAACCAGCTACACCCAACCAGCCCTATTCGTAATCGAATACGCTCTTGCCCAATTGTGGCAAACTTGGGGAGTCAAACCAGATGCCGTGATTGGGCATAGCTTAGGTGAATACGTCGCAGCCACCGTTGCCGGGGTAATGAGCTTAGAAGAGGGATTACGCTTAGTTGCAGCCCGTGCCCGCCTCATGCAAGCACTACCAACAAATGGAGCAATGGCAGCAGTCTTTGCCCCAGTGGAGCAAGTCTTACCTTATACCAACACCATTGAGATTGCCGCAGAAAACTCAACTGAAAACACAGTTATCTCCGGCAGTGCCCAAGCAGTTGCGGCTGTGTGTGACCAACTCCAAGCATCGGGTATAATCACACACAAGTTATCTGTGTCTCACGCTTTTCACTCATCTTTGATGGAGCCAATGCTGGAGGCATTTGCTAGCCAAGCAAATACTGTCAACTGGCAAGTACCACAAATTACACTCATATCGAATGTGACTGGTATGCCCGTGACTGGGGTGATGGATACTCAATACTGGTGCGAGCAAATTCGCAAACCAGTTCTGTTTGCCCAAGCCATGCAGTGGTTGCACTCTCAAGCTTATCAGTTGTTTGTGGAAATTGGAGTTCATCCTGTTTTGTGTGGGATGGCAGCAAAATTGCCTTTTTCTGATTCGTTGGAGTTGTTGCCTTGTTTGCGTCGAGAAGATAAGTCTTGCTGGCAAAGTTTATTATCGGCTGCCGGAAGTTTGTATGTGCGTGGTGTAGCTATCAATTGGCAAAGTTTTGATGCTGATTATCTTCGTTCTCGCTTGCCTTTGCCTACTTATCCTTTCCA
>NZ_AJLN01000014.1 GCF_000317285.1 Chlorogloeopsis fritschii PCC 6912
TTTTAGCTGGGCTGGATCGACTAAAACCTGATACTGGCGAACATCACCACCATAGGCAATCACCTGAGAAACACCCGGTACAGCTAGCAGTCGGTTGGTAATATCTCGATCAACCAAACGCCGCACTTCCATCATTGGAGTTGTTTCGGTAGTGAAAGCATATTGCACAACTGTACCAATCGGGGAAGAAATAGGGGAAATTTGCGGATTTTCCACCCCTTCTGGTAGTTTTTGCAGCGCCTGTTGCAACCGTTCTGTGACTAATTGCCGTGCTTGATAAACATTAGTTCCCCATTTAAAAATCACCTTCACAACAGAAATACCCACTGCCGAAGAAGAACGCACCGTTTCTACTCCCGGCGTACCATTAACTGCACTTTCTATTGGTAAAGTAATTAAAGACTCGACTTCTTCCGGAGCAAGTCCTGGAGCTTCGGTTTGAATTTCTACCTGAGGTGGGGCAAAATCAGGAAAGACATCTAGGGGCATCTGGGTAAGGTTATACGCACCCAAAAATGTCACAACAATTGCTCCTAGCACCACTATCCAGCGTTGGATAATCGACCACTTGAGAATGGCATTTAGCATATTTTGTTCAATTTAAGAAAGTGCGTGCTGCTGGTGAAGTATGGACAATAGAATTTAGTTAAGATTGTGGATAATGAGGATCTTCATGTTCATTTATATTTGTGGTTGAACCAGATAAAGCTGGCGATTTAGAGTTATTATGATAACTTTCTGTTTCATGAACAGGAGCATCTAACTCCGACGAACTGCCTACTAGTACTAGCTGCTGCAATTTACTGCGACGACCAGACCAGAAAGCACCACCTATAAAAGCTATAGTGGCTATTGCAGCTCCTCCACCTACTCCTAGCAACCACAGCGGTACTGGTAAGCTAGACGTTTTAACATCCGTTGTCTGCGAAGGAGCTTGTGTATGTTCGTCTACTTTTTGCTTAGTATCACCCCGCAATGATTGGGCATAAAGTTGCGGCGCACGCTGCGTCACAATCATATCTCCCTCGAATAAACCACTTTTGACTTCAACCATATCACCGGATGTTTGACCCAAGCTAACTTCAGCAGCTTGGAAAGCATTGCCATTTTGCACGTAGACAACTTTTTTACCATTCGCGTCAACCACTGCTGAGGTAGGAATAGCCATAGCTGCTGATGTTTGATCTGTGAGAACTTCTAGCTCCGCGAACATTCCCGGTTTGAGTTGCCCACCAGTATTATTAATTTCTGCTTGTACTGGTACTACTCGTGTTTCTCCTTCTACTACTGTACCAATTCGAGAAATTCGTCCAGAAAAGTTACGCTCAGGCATACTAGCGACTTTTAAACTAATTCTTTGACCATTTCTTACCTTACCTAAATCTTTTTCATAAATATTAGCTGTGGCAAAAAGCCGACTATCGTTGACAATCGTCATTAATTTGCCACCTGCATCATTAAAAGTTTGACCAATAGTCACTTCTCTATCAGCAACCTTGCCGGAGATGGGAGCGGTTACTGTCACCAGTCCTTTAGCATTGGCACTGTTTCCTAGTTGTTGCAGTCGCGTTTGATAAGTAGTATTACTGAGGTTGATACGTGATTGTGCTACATTTACTGCTGCTTGAGCGCGTTTGAGTTGATTTTCCGCTTCGATCACGTCCCGGCGGCTCTTGGCTTTGGTTAGTTCTGCTTTAGCTTCTGCTAGCTGGGTTTGGGATTCAAGGGCATTACGACGTGGTAAAGCACCTGCATCAGCTAATTGCTTGTCCTTGTCATACTTTTCTTGAGCAAATGATACTTGACTCTGTGCTTGAGCGATTTCAGAGTCAGCTATTTGTTGATAGCGATCGTAGTTTTGTTGAGCTAATCTCAAGTCTGCTTGTGCTTGTTGTAAGTCAGCTTGAGCTTGTGCTAGTTTTTCTTGTGATTCAACTCGCAATGTCACCAAGTCTGGGCTGGTTACAACAGCAACGGGTTGACTTTTTTTTACTGTTGCACCAGGTTCCACCAACAATTCAACCACTTTTGCCCCAGTAATTGGGGTAGTCACTTCCACTTTTTGGCTAGGAAGAGTTTCGATTTGCCCTGTGGTTTTTATGCCAACAGCTAGTCGCTGACGTTTAACTGGCTCGACTTTAATCCCTAACCGTTTGGCTGTCTCTGCATCAACCTGAATTGAGCCAGTAGTTTGAGTGGCTTGGTTTGGGCCTTGAAATTCATCTCCGTGTCCGCCATGAGCTAGAACTACTGCGGGACTTGCTAATAACAACAGGCTTAGGAGTGTTCCAGAAACACGACTAATTGCTGTAGATGGTTTGGGATAGGAGTTGGACATGGTGCTTCAAGTCCTTGAGTACAGGAAAGGGATTTCGTATCGTAATTAGTGTTATTGATGCGCGTTAGATCTACACACATTTTTAGTCTTTCATATAGAAATGAAATTAGGATGAAATCGCACTTAAACTACTCCTTAAATCAAGAAACACACAGCTAAAATTTTCAAACACTTTGGCTATTAGTGGTATATCATCTGCAAAAAGCAATAAATAATTAACTTACTTGTTGTACCAAGCTTGTCGCCATTGCTTCATTTGATTAATCTCAGCTTGCTGTGAATCAATAATTTCTTGAGCCAATTGCTTAATTTCAGGTTGTTTAGACTTATTCAAAGCATCTTGGGCCATTATTACAGCACCTTCATGGTGAGCAATCATTGCGTTCATAAACCGAAGGTCGAACTGTGCATCGGCAGATCCGAGATCCTCAAGCATTGTCATGCTTTTCTGTTGTTCTTTTGACATAGGAACCACAGATTTACCCTCGCCGTCGTAGGCAACAGGCTCAGCACTTGCTTGGGGATACCAGGCTTTCCGCCACTTCTGCAATAGCTCATTTTCTTCTCTACTTTGAGCAACAATGATGTTACGGGCTAATTTTTTTATTTCAGAGCGTTGAGATTTTTGCTCAGCTTCTTTTGCCATTGCGATCGCTCCTCGATGATGCAAAGTCATTGCATCAATAAACCGCAAATCATAGTTAGCATCAGCTGGGCCTAAATCCATAGCCATATTATGGTTCATTCCACCATGATCTATCATGCTGCTATCATGGTTTATCTGTTTGTTATCACTAGTACCGCTAGCGACGGTATTTGGTGCTTGGCTTTGGTTTTGGGAAGCAGTTGTAGAACAAGCTGTAAGCACGCCGCCTGTTAGAGATGCAAGTGCTACAAAAGTAAACGCAAAAAATCCAGTTTTCCAAGAAATAGGTCGCATAGACATTAAATTAATTTTTGACTTTTGAAATTAAAGAGTTTCCTTCTCTATTTTGAAATCTCCAGTTAGATAGAGAGTTGACCGTGATGTACCGTAATTACCATACATACTTACTATTTAGTTTGGCGTGAAGAAATGAAATGAGAATGAAATCTGCTTTACCACAAATAGGAAATTATTACTCTCCAATCTGTGAATACGATTGTTACTGATGACACTCAATAGGTAGTAGAGTCTTAAACTACCAGTCTCTTGGGTACTGGCAAATTTATTTTATTTGACCACTGAAATATATTAAAAAATTTCTTTGAGAAGAAATCGGTATTTCATTCTGATTTCATCAAGTTCTGTCAATCTAAGTGTAGAAGTGAACCAATAATTATAGTTAAGCAGGTGTAAGTCTGCACTATATGCCATCTCCCATAACTCCTTCTAACTCCAAATCTGTATCAGATATGGCAACAGCTTGGCACACCATAGAAATAGAAGAATCTCTCTTATTGCTGGACAGCGATCGCAATGTTGGCCTAACAAACCAGCAAGCCATTGCCCGGTTGCAGCGCTATGGGCATAATGAACTACAAGAACAAAGCGGTCGCAGTTCTTTATCCATCCTAATAGATCAGTTCACCAACATTATGTTGTTGATGCTGATGGCAGTGGCGGTAGTTTCGGCAATCTTGGATCTGCGAGCTGCTGAATTTCCCAAGGATGCAATTGCGATATCTGCTATTGTCATCCTTAATGGTTTGCTGGGCTTTATACAAGAAAACCGTGCAGAAAAAGCCCTTGTTGCTCTCAAACGCCTTAGCTCTCCGAAAGTCCGAGTTATCCGTGATGGCAGGATTATTGAGGTGCAAGCAAAGGAACTGGTGCCTGGAGATGTCATGTTACTAGAAGCGGGGATGCAAATAGCGGCAGATGGTCGTTTGCTGGAATGCCAAAATTTACAAGTTCGAGAAGCGGCTTTGACTGGAGAGGCTCTTGCAGTTAGCAAGCGTGAGCAGATGCAATTACCAACCGATGTTCCTTTAGGCGATCGCATAAACATGGTGTTTCAAGGAACAGAAGTAGTCCAAGGGCGTGGCAAGGTGCTGATAACAGCAACAGGAATGCAGACAGAACTTGGTCGCATTGCCAAGATGCTCCAATCTGTGGAGGCTGAACCAACTCCCATGCAACAACGGATGTCTCAGTTAGCAAAGGCTCTGGTCACAGGCTCCCTGATTATAGTTGCTGTAGTTGTGCTAGGCGGCATTCTACGGACAGGTAGCTTAAGATACTTTGAAGAAGTTTTAGAAGTTTCCTTGAGTATGGCTGTCGCTGTGGTGCCAGAAGGCTTGCCAGCCGTGATTACGGTAACTCTAGCAATTGGAACTCAGCGAATGGTGCGTCGTCATGCTTTAATTCGCAAGTTGGCAGCAGTGGAAACTCTCGGTTCAGTGACCACTATCTGCTCGGACAAAACAGGCACGCTGACTCAAAACAAAATGGTTGTGCAATGGGTTCACAGTGCTAGTCATTCTTTCAAGGTAACAGGTGATGGCTATGCTCCTATCGGCACATTTGAGCTACATCAATTTCAATCCCAAATAGGGATTCATACAGAACAACTACCACCACCTGTAGATGTCCTACCAAACATATTCGACTCGAATGAAAACCGCTCTAACTTATTAGAGAGACAGCCTCTTGAAGCAACTTCTAAAACAACTGACTCTCTTGCGGGAAGAGGTAGCAAAGGGACTCCGCAAGAGGTAGCACCAAAAGATATCAATCCTGACGAATATCCGGAACTTCAAACCCTATTAGTTGCTTGTGTGCTGTGCAATGATGCGGTATTAGATTACGAGCAGAATCAGTGGGAGATTTTGGGAGATCCAACTGAGGGGGCACTGCTATCCTTAGCAGGTAAAGCGGGTATTGAGAAAACGCGCCTTGAGAGACTGTTTCCCCGCGTGGCAGAGTTTCCCTTTTCTTCAGAACGCAAACGAATGAGCGTAATTGTAGAAACTGATGAGTGTGTCGTGTTTAGCCAGCAGTTAAATTCCGCTTCTGCTGAAGACTCTGCCTACCTGATGTTCACTAAGGGTTCTCCAGAGTTAGTCTTGGGACTCTGCACTTCGTATCAAGACGGTGATTCGATTCCTCAAACACTTCACGATGGAGCACGCGCTAGAGCTACTGAATGCACTCAACCACTGAGCGATCGCCAACGCGCCCATATCCTTGAGCAGAACAACCAAATGGCTTCTAAGGGACTGCGAGTGCTGGGATTGGCATACAAGCCCTTGAAAACTCTACCTTCTGAAGGCTCTGAAGAAACAATAGAGCAAGAGCTAATTTGGTTAGGATTAGTCGGAATGCTAGATGCACCTAGGCCAGAAGTAAGAGAAGCCGTAAGGAGATGTCAGGAAGCAGGCATTCGCCCAGTAATGATTACAGGAGATCATCAGTTAACAGCAACTGCGATCGCCTATGACTTAGGTATAGCTAAACAAGGTGATATTGTTCTCAACGGTCAGGACTTAGAAAAGCTAGAATCCGTAGAATTAGAGCAACAAGTTAACTATGTATCAGTTTATGCCCGTGTCTCTCCCGAACACAAATTGCGAATTGTCCAAGCGCTCAAGAAACGGGGCCAATTAGTAGCAATGACTGGAGACGGCGTGAATGATGCCCCAGCCCTACGCCGTGCAGATATTGGTATTGCAATGGGTATCACTGGCACCGACGTGAGCAAGGAAGCTAGTGATATGGTTCTGCTAGATGACAACTTTGCCACCATTGTTGCTGCTATTGAAGAAGGTCGGGTGGTCTACGACAACATTCGCCGCTTTATCAAATATATTTTAGGTAGCAACGTTGGTGAAGTTTTGACAGTTGCGGCTGCTCCTCTCCTCGGTTTAGGGGGAGTTCCTCTCTCCCCATTACAAATCCTCTGGATGAACCTAGTAACAGACGGTTTACCTGCCTTGGCTTTGGCAATGGAACCTGCTGAACCTGATGTAATGCGCCGTCCTCCTTACAACCCCCATGAGAGTGTTTTTGCCCGAGGACTAGGACTGTACATTATCCGCATTGGCATTATTTTTGCAATTCTTACCATTGCTTTGATGGCATGGGCTTACAACTATACCCAAAATTCAGGTGAACCCGACCGATGGAAGACAATAGTATTCACAAGTCTGTGTTTAGCACAGATGGGTCATGCGCTGGCAATCCGCTCCAATACACAACTAACTCTACAGCTAAATCCTTTCTCCAATCCCTATGTACTTGCTGCAATTACCCTGACCACAGTATTACAGCTCATGTTGATCTACGTTGCACCGCTACGAAATTTTTTTGATACTCACTGGCTAAATTCCATAGAACTTGCTATTTCTATCGGATTTAGTGCTTTGATGTTTGTTTGGATTGAGCTAGAAAAGTTGTTTATTAAGTGGTTTTTTACTCATTGAATTTATTTAATTCAGTTACTTGTAATTTCATCCTAATTTCATCATGCTATGATTTTATTTTTATTGGAATTAAACTTGACAAACCTCTGATAAAATGTTTGCATTACTTAACTAATTTATTTGATTCAAAATTTGAAATTTCATCTTAATTTCATCATGCTTTGAGAATCTATTTATAGGGGTGTCCCCTGTAAATATTTACTTTGGTGTGAAGAGTAAACAATCATGTCTAAGTTATTGTGGAAATGCCTGCTAATTAGTCCCGGAGTTTTATTAGCCAACTTAGCTTTTTCAGGAGCAGCATTAGCTGCTGAAATTCCAGTTCAAACTGAAGTTAAACAACAAGCAAATTCTCTTCCGAAAGATTCTTCTTTAAGCCAAACGCAGCAGTACAGTGATGAGACTGCCCAAGTCACATCAGTTTCGCAGTTTTCCGATGTACAACCCACAGATTGGGCATTCCAAGCTTTGCAATCCTTAGTGGAGCGCTACGGTTGTATTGCAGGTTATCCGAATGGTACGTATCGTGGTAACCGTGCTTTAACCCGTTATGAATTTGCCGCAGGATTGAATGCTTGTTTAGACAGGGTTAACGAACTAATTGCTACAGCG
Source organism: Chlorogloeopsis fritschii PCC 6912 (assembly GCF_000317285.1). Taxonomy (GTDB): domain Bacteria; phylum Cyanobacteriota; class Cyanobacteriia; order Cyanobacteriales; family Nostocaceae; genus Chlorogloeopsis; species Chlorogloeopsis fritschii. The sequence goes on from NZ_AJLN01000014.1 coordinate 7,355, forward strand.
ACAGCTGATTTAGTAACAAAAGAAGACCTGGCTACCTTACAGCGTTTGCAAGAAGAATTTTCTGCGGAACTTGCTACCTTACGTGGTCGTGTAGATACTTTAGAAGCTCGCACTGCCGAACTGGAAGCTAATCAGTTCTCGACTACCACAAAACTAGTTGGAGAAGTGATTTTCAACGTTTCTGACATTTTCGGTAGCGACAAGAGGGCAGTTCCCTCTGGTGTAGATCCAGATACAGCTCCCGACCTAGATTCCAACATTATCTTCGCCGATCGAGTTCGTCTAAGGTTGAACAGCAGCTTTACAGGTTCAGACCTGTTGCAGATCCGTTTACAGTCTCGCAACATCACTCCGTATGACACAAATGTAACGGGTACTAATATGACCCGCTTTGGCTTTGATGGAAATCAGGACAACGACACTGTCATTGATAAAGTCAACTATACTTTTAACCTGAGTGAGGCAGTACAAGTAAAAGTTGATGCTGCTGATGGCAATATATATGACAACATCAACAACTTTAACCCTGACCTTGCAAGTGACGCTAAAGGCGCTTTATCTCGCTACGGTCGCTTTAGTCCCATCTACCGCACTGGTTTCGGTGGTGCAGGTGCAACCATAACTTTCAACCCTAAAGGATCTTTCAGTGCATCTGCAGCTTATATAGCTCGCACAGCTAACAATTCTGGTTCAGATGGAGGTCTGACTAATGGTGCTTATACAGCTCTTGGTCAGATAGCCTTCCAGCCCAGTGATGCATTTAATATTGGTCTGACCTACGCTCGCAACTATCAAAATAGTCTGTCTGGTGTAAATATGTTTGAGGGCACAGGTAGTGTATACGCAGGTAACCCTTTCAATGGTGTTGCCACTGTCGCTAACCACTATGGTGTAGAAGTTGCTTTCAAACCCAGTTCAAAGTTAACTATTAGTGGTTGGTACGGTTATAGCAACGCAGAAGCCAAGGCAGATGGTACAGGTGTGGATGAAGGTGATGAGGCATCAATGAACTACTGGGCTGCAACCCTTGCCCTCAAAGATTTTGGCAAAGAGGGAAACTTGCTTGGTCTCATCTTCGGTCAACCACCTAAAGTAAGCGACAATGATGCATTCACTTCTGCTGCAAGAACCACTAGGCGTGAAGACAACGACACCTCCTACCACCTAGAGGCGCTGTACAGACTGCAACTCACTGATAATATTTCCGTCACCCCTGGTGCAATAGTGATCTTCAACCCAGAACATAATAACGACAATGACACCATCTATGTAGGTACACTTCGCACCACTTTCACTTTCTAAAACTGCTAACTGATAGTGGTCAATTGTTATTAGCAATTAGCTATTGTTGATTAGATAAATCTAAGCTCGCCTACGGGCGGGCTTTTGTATGAAAAAATTAGCATATATATTGAGGTTGACACTTGATAGAAATAAGGATTGCTTTACTTATAATAATAGGTCAAAAATGATGCCTATTTTTATTACCTGAAATGATGAAGAAATTTAGCTTTTTATTGATACTGTAGTTGGTTTTAAATGCAGTTATAAATTTTCGGAAATAACTTCATATTTCATCTTAATTTCATCTTTACCTGTCAGAATAAAAATAACTCAAAAATAACTCAATAGACCTCTTGCAATTAGTTAGATTTAATAACTCCTCTAACTAAATTTCACTTACACCTACTGGGCAATGGGGTCTACTGAGTTTTTCTTATAAATTATCTACTGCTAAAATCATAGTACCTAGCATTTCGTAGATAGGTAAGGGCAATAAACTGTATTGACTCATTTACAACAAGCTCAATCAAATAACTCTCCTATAAGCCAAATTCTTTCTTCAGTTGTACAACCCAGGCTTTGATTCGCTCTTCGGTCAAATCAGGCTGGTTATCTTCATCAAGAGCAAGACCGACAAATTTGCCATCCCTAACTGCTTTAGACTCATTAAACTCATAACCATCAGTAGGCCAGTACCCTACTGTTGTACCGCCCTGCTCTGAAATTTTTTCTTCTAAAATGCCGAGTGCATCTTCAAAAGTATCAGGATAACCTACCTGATCGCCTGGTCCAAAATAAGCAACTTTCTTGCCACTAAAATCTATGTTGTCTAGCTCATCGTAAAAATATTCCCAAGCACTTTGTAGTTCACCAACATTCCAAGTGGGACAACCAATGATAATGTATTCAAAGTTTTCAAAATCACTTGCTTCAGCCCTTGCAATATCAAAAACCTCCACCACAGACTCCCCACCAAATTCCTTTTGAATCATTTCTGCTTCTATTTGGGTGTAGCCTGTTTCACTGCCATAGAATAAGCCAATATTAGCCATTTTCCCTCCTTTTTAGCTGACAATCTCCAACATTAGTGAAGAACACAGAAATCTAGCTTTAGCGCCTCAATGTACAAACTATTTAGTTGAAGATGAATGCTGATAGTTATGTCAAAGTCTTTCTTAGTAACACCCATGTTAAAAGCAAGAGCAATGCCTTAAATCATCTGTGCGGTAGATTTACTTTACTTAGGAAAAGAACAGACAGCAGCCTGTGAGTGCGATCGCTACCATACCCAATGAGGACTCACCGTAAGCTGAAAAACTCTTCGCCAACCGTTGGATGAATACCAATTGTGCGATCAAAATGTTGCTTGGTAACACCTGCTTTCATAGCAAGACCAATCATTTGGATCACCTCTGCGGCGTAATTCCCTACCATATGAGCGCCTAGAACTCGCTCTGAGTTGCCAGCAACCACTAACTTAATCAAGGTTTGTTGCTCCGATTCACCTATTAAGTTGAATAGTGGTTGAAACTTTTTAGAATAGCAGTGTACAGATTCACTAAATTGTGCGCGGGCTTGAGCTTCTGTTAACCCAACTGTAGCGGCTTCAGGTTGGGAAGCCAATACATGAGGAATAGTTTCATAACTAACTGTGTGAGGATGCTTGCCAAATTCTGTATCAGCGAAAGCGCGACCAGCAGCGATCGCCACTGGAGTCCAATGAGGTCTAGGAGTGCAATCACCAACAGCAAAAATGTTTGCCACAGAAGTACGGCTGTATTCATCTACAACAACCCCCCCTTCATCTACCTTAACCCCTGCATTCTCTAAATCCAGCCTATCTAAATTAGGGACACGATCTGTGATAAAGACAACTGTTTCTACAGTCACTGGCTCACTATCACCTGATACGATTAAATTCAAACAATTCTGTGCTTGTTCAATTTTTTTAACAGAACTATTGCAGCAAATTCTGATTCCTAATCGAGTCATTTCCTCTTGAATAGTTGTGCGAATATCTTCATCGCAGCCTGGCAGAATCTTGTCTTCAGTTACTATCTGCGTGACCTTTGAAATTAGGCCATTCATAATTCCTGCTAGCTTTACAGCAATATGGTTGCTGCCGATAATTGCTAAGTGTTCTGGTTGCTGTTCAAGTTGTAGCATTTCAAGAGTGCTGATAGCATATTCAACTCCTGGGATGTTTGGCTTTACATCTTTTCCACCCGCTGCAATCAAAATTTTGTCAGCTGTAATCTGTCTTCCTTCGATTTCCAAGGTGTGAGCATCTAAGAATTGGGCGTGTCCTTTTAACAGTTCAACTCCTGCTTTTTGTAAATGCTGAGTATGCACCTTGCTTAGATGGTTGATTTCACGGTTTCTAGCTGCAATAAACTGACACCAATCAAAGTTTTTCTGAACTTTTCCCCAGCCGTATTCATCAGCATTTCTAAAAATTTGGGAGAAACTTGCAGCATAGATCATCATTTTTTCTGGAATGCAACCATGAACGACACAAGTACCGCCTACTTGGTCTTGTTCAGCAATTGCCACCCTTGCCCCATAATTAGCAGCCCGTTCTGAGGCAGCAAGTCCTCCCGGTCCTGCGCCAATTACAAAAAGGTCGTAATCAAAGCTCATAATTATTAACCTTGTTTATAAAAATTGCTATGTTTCCTTATATATTTAGCTTTTCGTAGAAAGATGAAATTTGCATGAAATCCTTGTAATCCTAAGTACAAAAAATTAGATATGCATACAGAAATGAAATTAGTATGAAATCCTTATATTTCATTGGTAATAAATACTCGTTAATCCATTAGGTAGAGGTAAATGTACCTCAACATTTTTAAGGTGAGGCTAGAGGAAATTCTGCCTCTGACCTAAGCAATTGGAGATGTAAAAACCATGGCAATACAACAACTTACCTTAAACCAAGTTAATCAACAGATGCAGGAATGCATTCAGAACTGCTTAGCCTGCCATAGCATCTGCTTGAATACGGTGACATATTGCTTACAAAAAGGTGGCAATCACGCAGAACAATCTCACATTCAACTATTGCTCGACTGCGCTGAAATTTGTGAAACCAGCGCTAATTTTATGCTAAGAACTTCCCAGTTACACGCTCGTACCTGTGGGGTTTGCGCGGAAGTTTGTGAGCGGTGTGCGGAGAATTGCGATCGCATGGGCGATGATGCTCAAATGAAAGCTTGCGCGGATATGTGTCGTCGTTGTGCCCAATCTTGTCGGCAAATGTCAATGGCAACTGCATAAGTCACTGTAAACGCTGTAAAAGCTGGCTGCCGTAATCCGATAGTCAGCGAGTGCAAAACCACTATGCATACATAAACAGCGATCCAAGTAATTGCATAGGTTTGAAGAATGACTGTACAACAACTCACCTTGAACCAAGTGAATCAAGGAATGCAGGAGTGCATTCAGAACTGCTTGGACTGCCATAGCATCTGCTTGAATACAGTGACATACTGTCTGCAAAAGGGTGGCAATCACGTAGAACAATCTCATATTCGACTACTGCTTGACTGCGCTGAAATTTGTCAAACCAGTGCTAATTTTATGCTACGGACTTCCCAGTTACACCCTCGTACCTGCGAGGTTTGTGCAGAAGTGTGTGAGCGGTGTGCGGAGAATTACGTTCGCGTAGCGGCTCCAAAGGAGCTTCGCATGGGTGATGATGCTCAAATGAAAGCTTGCGCTGATATGTGCCGTCGCTGTGCCGAGTCTTGTCGGCAAATGTCTAACGTTGCAATCGAAACTCATGCAGAGGCACGTTTAAAAACAGACTTAAACCAAGACTTGTTAATCTAAGGAGAATTACAATGGCACATAAAATACCTCAATCCAGTGTAGATATTGCTGTTCATTGCGCCTATGAATGCGAACACTGTGCTGATGAATGCCTGGGTAGTATGCCTGAATGCGCTCGCCTGTGCATAGATTGTGCTCAAATATGCTGGACTTCTGCTGCATATATGAGCCGTAGTTCGCGCTTCATTCCCCAAATTGTTCGCTCTTGTATCGAAATTTGCGAAGCCTGCGCCAGTGAATGTGAGAAGTACCCAGATAACCCCCATTGTCAAAAGTGTGCACAAGCTTGTCGCCAAGCTGCTGAGGAATATCGCAAAATCGCCACTGTTGCAGGTGTAGCTTAATTAATCTCAAACAGTAAAGGTAGCCGAGATGTATACTACCCTCCTTAAAGATTAAGGAGGGAAATGCATCACAGGAAAAAAGTTATTCTTTGCTACAATTCGATTGCCTTACACCTATTAAGTTACTCAGGAATAAAACAATAAAACTTTTAACGAGAACGTATTTTCCTCTTGACTCTTTAGTTAACTGGAGATTTAAAAATAGAATTAGTTCTTCAAGAAAACGTTAATTTCCTGGAGATAAGCAAATGCCATTACAACTTAAAGTTCCGAAAATCGCCTGTGCTTCTTGTGTAGATACCGTCACTAAAGCAGTTAAAAGTGTTGATGCAACGGCAAAAGTAGAAGTTGACACGAAAACAAAAATGGTCAGGGTTGAGACACAGCAACCAGCAGCGGAAATTAAACAAGCGATTGCTGCCGTTGGCTATCCCGCAGCTTGAAAGTAGGCAACAGGTAACTGACTAACGTTTCGATAAGGTACCAATCATGCCACCGATTCATCCCGCTATTGTTCACTTTCCCATCGCCCTTGTCACCCTTTCGGTTGTTGCTGATGGATTTGGTTACTTAATGGATAACGCGTCTTTGCAGGCAACGGGCTGGTGGGCACTGGTTGGAGCTTTAATTGGGGCGGCGATCGCTGTTCCTGCCGGACTGTTCGATATGAGACGCGAAAGACTTGAACATACAGCCCATCAGCACGTTCACACCCACATGAGGGTTGGCTTTACCCTTGCAGCTGCCATTGCAGGGCTAACAATTTGGCGCTGGCTCATCCAGTACAACCCACGCTTTAATTGGGGATGGGGTTATTTGGTGGTAGCTGTCGTGGTGCTGGGACTGACTTTGTTTCAGGGATGGCTGGGTAGCGAACTTGTGTACTCAAATGGCGTGGGTGTTGCTCCTACAGGACAGGGAACGGAGCCAGCAAACGAAGCGCGGCGGCGTATAGCTAGGGTTGCAGGAGGAAGCAATAGTAGCGATCGCCACAGCCATTGAAGTTCAGTTAAGTACGAGCTTCAATCACACAAATTATCTTAAATGTTCGTTACTGTTTCTAAAATTTAATCAAAGCACTAGCTAAAAAGCTAGTATTACTATGGATACCGTCACAGTTAAACTTCGGGGCATGAGTTGTGCCTCCTGCGCTAACAACATCGAAGAAGGGATTCGCACTGTTGCTGGTGTTAGTGACGCTAAAGTTAACTTCGGCGCGGAACAAGCTACAATTCAGTACGATCCCCTCAAAACCAATATAGAAAAAATCCAAGAGGCTATAGATGCTGCGGGATACTCGTCTTATTCCCTTCAAGAACAAGAAATGGTGACAGGGGAAGATGATGCTGAGAAAGCTGCCCGTAAGGCAGAGTCACGCGACCTCACACGCAAAGTTGTAGTTGGAGGTATTCTCAGCACCCTAATTGTGATTGGGGCATTATCTGCCATGACCGGGTTAAACCTACGTTGGGTTAGCTTATTATTACTAGATAATCCCTGGGTACAGTTAGTACTGGCGACTCCTGTACAGTTTTGGTGCGGTGCTTCCTTTTATCGAAATGCCTGGAAAGCCCTTAAACGCCATGCTGCAACGATGGATACCCTAGTAGCTTTAGGTACTAGCGCAGCTTATTTCTATTCGCTGTTTGTCACTCTTTTCCCTAGATTCTTTATCGCTCAAGGTTTAATGCCTGATGTGTATTATGAAGCTGCAACAGTTATCACCACTTTGATATTACTGGGTCGGCTGTTGGAAAATCGCGCTAGAGGTCAAACTTCCGAAGCTATCCGCAAACTAATTGGTTTGCAAGCAAGAGATGCTCGCATCATCCGAGATGGAAAAGAAATGGATGTACCCATCCAGGAAGTTCAAATTGGAGATGTGATTTTGGTGCGTCCCGGTGAAAAAATTCCGGTGGATGGCGAGGTGATTGAAGGTGCTTCCACGGTAGATGAATCAATGGTGACAGGCGAGAGTATGCCAGTTAAGAAGCAGCCTTCTGATGAGGTAATTGGAGCCACGATTAACAAAACTGGTAGCTTTAAGTTTCGCGCTACACGAGTTGGTAAGGATACAGTTTTGTCCCAAATTGTCAAACTGGTACAACAGGCTCAAGGCTCCAAAGCTCCGATTCAACGTTTAGCAGATCAAGTGACTGGGTGGTTTGTACCAGCAGTGTTAGCGATCGCTATTACCACCTTTGTCATTTGGTTTGACGTGATGGGCAATCTCACCCTAGCGACAATCACTACAGTTGGCGTGTTAATTATCGCCTGTCCTTGTGCCTTGGGTTTAGCTACTCCCACCTCAGTGATGGTAGGGACAGGTAAAGGGGCAGAAAACGGCATTCTCATTAAGGGAGCCGAAAGCTTGGAACTAGCGCACAAAATCCAGACTATCGTGCTGGATAAAACAGGAACCATAACTCAAGGAAAGCCCACTGTTACAGATTTTGTGACTAATAACGGTACAGCCAACCGTAATGAGTTAAAACTTCTGCAACTAGCAGCGTCTGTAGAAAGGAATTCTGAACACCCTTTGGCAGAAGCTATTGTCACATATGCCAAAACCCAAGAGGTAATTCCCCAAGAAGCCAGGAATTTTGAAGCCATTGCTGGAAGTGGTGTCCAAGGCATTATTTCAGACCATCTAGTACAAATTGGTACGCAACGCTGGATGGAAGAATTAGGTGTTGATACCAGCGCCCTCCAGCAGCACAAAAACATTTTAGAAGCATCTGGTAAAACTGTTGTTTGGATTGCAGTGGATGGGGAAATTCAAGGATTGATGGGAATCGCAGATGCCATAAAACCATCCTCACCAGCAGCAGTCAGAGCGCTGCGGAGGTTAGGTTTAGAGGTGGTTATGCTGACTGGAGATAATCGTCGTACAGCCAAAGCGATCGCTCAACAAGTTGGGATTACACGAGTCGAAGCCGAAGTACGACCAGATCAAAAAGCGGCTACTGTGGCAACACTCCAAAGAGAAGGAAAACTGGTGGCAATGGTAGGTGATGGCATCAATGACGCACCAGCACTAGCGCAGGCAGATGTAGGGATTGCCATTGGTACAGGGACAGATGTAGCGATCGCCGCTAGTGATATCACCCTAATTTCTGGAGATTTACAAGGCATTGTCACGGCGATTGGGCTTAGTCGCGCCACCATTCGCAACATTCGTCAAAATCTTTTCTTTGCCTTTATCTACAATGTTGCTGGCATTCCCATTGCTGCCGGAATTTTGTTTCCCTTGTTTGGCTGGTTACTTAATCCAATTATTGCTGGGGGAGCAATGGCATTTAGCTCTGTTTCTGTCGTCACTAACGCCTTGCGCTTGCGGAATTTTCAACCCAAAACATTTGGTGGAGTTTAAGCAATGTTCAGTAAAAAAACAATTTTCGGACACCTTATTGCTTTGGGATTTTTGCTTGGTGTTACTTCAGGCGTAACACGTGCCCAAATGCCGCCAGGCGAAATGCCATTATCCGAAACAGAGCAAACTACTCAGTTTCGCCGCATTGAGCAACCTTTAGGTGTAAAAGTCGGTGTGACTGTGGGTGGCATAGCATTAATTGGGCTGGAGCTATGGTGGTTCATTTGGAGTAAAACCAAGTTCCAGCAGGCTGAAACTAATCAAGGAATAGAGGAAGTCACTATTTTGGTCGATGGTGGCTATGAACCAAGCCGTATAGTCGTGAATGCAGGTCAAAAAGTTCGGTTAAATTTCATGCGACGAGATCCGAGTAGTTGTTTGGAGCAAGTATTGTTACCCGATTTTCACATTGCTCAACAATTAGACCTGAATCACGTCACCTCTGTTGAGTTTACACCTGAAAAACCAGGGCAATATCCCTTTACCTGCGGTATGAATATGTTTCGTGGAGTCGTGGAAGTGCAAAGGTCAAATCTGTCCAATATGAATGGTTCCTCATCATTAAAAGCTCGTCACACTACCTACAGCAGTTCTTGATAAAAAGGAAATATTCAGTCTTAATCAAATTTTCTCAAATAGAAATTATTTCTGAATAGTGAACGTCTATTCGATTAGAATATATAGACAGCAGCCTGTGAGTGTGATCGCTGCCATACCCAATGAGGACTCACCGTAAGCTGAAAAACTCTTCGCCAACCGTCGGATGAATAACAATTGTGTGCGCATACTCGTCAAAAGCGACTGTATTCGATAGGCGGTATTGTTGAGCAAGCTGGTGAGTTAGCAGGTTTACCTTTTCCAGTTCATGCCCATATGCTGCGGCATGGAACAGGTAACAATCTTTCTCAAACTATACTTAAAGCATAATGTGATCCGAATTGTCCATAATTTCTTTTACTCAAGCAGATATTCGTTGCATCACTTGCATCCTAACTGCATTTGCCGCAGCAGTTGCAATGTTTTCCCAGTCGCTATCAACAAGCAGAACTCCAAGTAACTGTCGCAAAATGTCGGAATTTTGGATAAACTCTTCCCCATACAGGTCATTTTGCATCAAGATACCTTCAAGCATTGGTAATACAGATGCGGATGGCGATTTTAATCGGGATAACAAAAGCGATCGCGCAACAACAACCGCAGCTTCTTCTCCCACTCCTAAATTCCACTCGGAGAGCAGATGGCGGATTTCGCGGTTGAGTGAGACACGCAGTTGCGTCATTCTGCCTAGCAAACCAGGATTTTTCAATAATGCACTTATAGCTGTTCCCCAATCCAACCCTGCTGTCACATCACAGTCAGCCTCGTCCTCGATACGGATTGCTTCTTGAAATGATGCAGGGTGAAATAGTAAATCGATAGCTTCGCCAATAGTTATTTCTTCGTTCATTATTTTTCCTCCAGCACTATCGTAATGGGCGGCGCAGCAAACCGTACTCGAAATATGTCATATCTTCGTACTCTTCTTCGGAACCAAAGTCAATCATGCCTTGATTTTCGTAAAACCGTTCGCTAGAACGTAACGAGTGCAAGCCAACTCTCCCACCATATCCCAACTCGACGCTCCTAATTCGGGCGTATCGCAGCAATGCCGTCCCCACTCCCTTATATCGCGGTGGGCGTTGGATTTCCTTACGGTTCCACGGAGCTGAGGTGATGTACTGAATGTATACTAATCGCTGTCCGATAGCCTCTCGCGAACCGTGGAGTTGAGTTTCCACCATCATCAACCCTTGGGTGCAGCCTCCTACTTCGAGAGCGTAACCTTCTTCGTTTTCATTGTTGCTGATGTAGCCAAGTTTAAACAACCAATCCCAGAATTTATCCTCGGTCTGAAAAACACGTAATTGCTCGCGCCAAAGGTTTTCAAAATCATCAATGTGATTTTGTGCAAGTTCAACAATAACCCCATCGATTAGTTGATTGTCAGTGCCACAATTTAACTGGACTTGTAAGCGCACCAATTTACCTGATAATTAGACTTAATAATTAGACTTATTGTAATATTAAACTTAATCCTTCAAGCTCTCTTTGGTGCAACTTGATAAAGAATGGGTATTAGGAGATAATTGTTGTAATGCAATTAAGCAGTGGTCTACGATACTTAATATAAGCAGCGGTTGTTAGGCTTTTCTTTCCCTCATAATTGATGTAATTATATTCCTCTTGTAGCAAGAGTTTTTCAAAAATACCTAAATCTTTTAACGCTTTAACTTTTTCACTAAAAATCTCTACTTCTTCAACATACTGTGTGCGAGCATCGGCATTATCTTCAAGATATTGAAAAAACTCCCAATCAGCAATAATAAATTCAAACTTACAAACGTTGAAGTTGTATGTCCTCACCCATACTTGACTGTATTGCTGTTCGTCTTTACCGCAATAAGTTTTGTAATAATCCCAAGCTTTTCTTACCTCATTTGCATACCGTTTCCGTGTTGAATTACTGATTATTTGCTCGAATCGTGTATCAAGCAACCACAAACAACGGCATTATATATTTTT
>NZ_AJLN01000015.1 GCF_000317285.1 Chlorogloeopsis fritschii PCC 6912
AAGTAAGTATTCTTGACAAAACTAGACCTACCTTTTTTTATCACAAAACGCTACCCACCTTACACTCCAAGCTTTTTAGGCTGCTTCGTCCCCCCTTCAGATATTTTTCCACTCAAGGCATTAGCCCTCGACCAAATGCGAAAATTGCGATCGCTGGTGAAGGCAATGCCCAACAATCGTCTTAAACTCGCATTAATGACAGGAGATACACCAGCCAACGATCGGCAACGCTTGTTTATTCCCAATCCCCCCAACATCTTGGCAGTCAGTCCCGACTTATTGCACCACTATCTTTATAACGTGCGCCGTCGAAAGGTTTACTAGGGTTTATTCAAAGAGAAACACAACGCCTTGGGTTAGGTTATTTAACAAGCAAGGTTGCGGTGTTCTACAGTTCGTTGACAGGCGATCGCCTCACCAATACGCTTGAGAATTTGCAAAATTTCATACAGTTCTTTTTTCGATGTAAACAGCGCAAAAACTCTTGACAGATCATATTGAGGAGTTTCTGCTTGCGTCAATTTAATAAACAAAACATCGTCCCCATTAGTCACCATACCAAACACAGGTTTATCGGGATGGGGGTTAGCCATCAGATAAGCCAGTGCTTGCGGTAAAGCCGACCAAACTGAAAGCGTAGTTTTTTTGGACTACAACACCACAACCCAAAACTGATTTTGTAGCACCAATACGTCAATCCGTCCACGTAGTAACTCCTCTCCATCATTTAGCACCAGATCTACGGATGATTCCGCCTTGATTCTGAAAGGAGGGTCGTAAAATCCTGCCAGTGCCAGCAAGGGAGATACTACTAACAACATCACAGTCCCTTCTAATAAATCACCTTCGCCACAGTGATAGAGATACCTTACAAGGGTCTGGAGCAGCATTTACTCGTGCTGCGATAAAACGCGGCATCGAATTCAAAATTGTCCATGTGTGGAAGACTTCAAGTAAACAAGAAGCCCGTCAGCTTGAAATTCAACTCAAAAGATATAAAAACCATGCACAATTATTAAGGAGAGTGCAAAATGTCAAAAAGAATTAGACAAAAACTAGGTAGATACCATTTAAGACGTAAATTAAGTGGGAAAGTTTTGCTATCAAGGTTACAAGCTTTAGTTGCTATCAACAGAACCATCAAGAAAAAACCTGTACAACTGCAAGGAAATTCATTCGCAATAACAATATTCAACCGCCATGTGTTATCACAGTACTCAAGATATCGGGTAGTGAAGAAAAATTTTTCTTGTCAAACAATGGATTATTTAGCTATAAATATGCCATTGAAAATCACAAATTATTCTCACCTGAAATAGCGTCCGTCGCTAGTTAAATCAGCCTTAAATTGAATCGACTATAGCCTGTCATATCTGGCAGGCTAAAAACGAACACTACTTGCTTGGTTTCGGGAGCATCCTCTTTTGGTAGAAAGACTCAAATAGCAAGCAAATCATTGAGATATCTGGTTGCAAGGAAAAAGACTGATTCGAGAGTTTTATTTTTTCTGTAATTGTTTCTCTGTCGTCAAGAGCTTATTTGAGCTATCAGTAAGTAGGTAGGCGCTAAAAAACACAACTATATTAAAAAATGTAAATCGCTTAAAAGCTTAGATTTAAAGGTTTTTTGGTGCTTTACATAAGTTTACGTAGTTTGGTTAAATTGTGCCTACCTACTTACAGGGTCAAATATTTAACTTCCCTAAGCTTCATGAATATAGTTTTTTTCATGAATCATTTAGGGTTGCTATATCTAGTGCCTACCAACAATTACCATAATTGCGGCTATACTTGAAATAAGTTCTGCAATTAATACTTAAATTGCAACAAATTTTATAAAGAATAACTATGTTATGGATGGCCTCAAGTTAGTTAAATCCTCCTGATTTTCGTAGTCAGACCAATGCTCAGATGTTGGTTTGTACCACCAATACTCTAAAATTTTTGAATCAACAAATCCTGTAAGTTCTTGGTCAGGCCATATATGTAGGCGTTCTAAACATCCAGTGCTATTAGCAGCTTTTTCAAAAGCTTCCCATTGCTCAATAAAATGTTTCGCCCAGGTTTTTTTAGTCATAATAGGTTTAATAAAGTCTAGACCTGCTGCCAACATTCTTTTTCCATTTGTTCCTCTTGCATTGATTGGCTCCCAGAACATAACCTCTGGTTCTATCTCTAATATTTTGTCTAGATAAAAAATGAAATCTTCTAGCGTTATTTGAGGAGGGGTTGGAGCAACTGCAACATAAAGCCTACATCCTGCTTTACGACCTTCCAAAAGAGCTTTGAACCGGAGAGAAGGTGGAGGAGAACCTGGCTCAATTTGGCGACTGAGTGTATCATTTAAGTATGGTATACTCATACCTACTGTGACATTAGGATTAACAAGAATGTCTAAGTCGTTTAGCCAAAGGAGCCCACGAGTAAGAATCCTAACTCTTTTGTTATGCTTCAATAAAGTTTCAACAGCCATACGTGTTATATCTGCTGTTTGTTTGTTTTGGTAAGGATCAGTGCCGGAACAAAGAAGAACCACGCCCTTACCAGCGGGAGTTTCATGCCATACTCTTTTGCTCACCAATGAACTTTCTAATTTTTCGGGTAGGTCTTTTCGGATAAAAAGATATTTTCCCCAATCCATTTGAGGATCATTAACACCTTTGTCTTTGAGATAAGGTTGCCTTGCTCTAATTACTGGTGTAGAAGGCACATAACAAAAAGTGCATCCATGAATACAACCTGATGCTACGTTAATTACGTAATCACATAACCCTTTCTTATAAAGGGCGCTTTTCTGAAGAGGATTAGCAATATTTTCAGAGCCTTGAGTAATAGTCATATTTAACTGTCTTAGTTTAGAAATAATCGTAATAATTTTAAATCTTGTAAAAATTAACTTTAATATAAAAATTAGTATAATCTCTGTTAACTATTGAGTAATATTTAAGGAAATCAAATTAATGTCTAGAAAAAAGAAATATAGTTGGAGTGCTGACGGGAAAGAAATTCCAGATATACCTGCTTATGCCAAAGGTAAACACTTAGTTTTACAAGAATATATAAAAAATTGGATAGAAGTAATTTGTGGTCACTGTGTTTTCGGTCCTGAGAAACTTACATTAATAGATGGGTTTTGTGGTGGGGGTGTATATAGGGATGGCGAACAGTATTGGGATGGATCAGCCATAAGAATGATTAGGATGGTTGAGGAAGGTCTACTAAAGGTTCAAGAAAGAAAACCTTGGTACAATCCTGATATCAACTTTATATTTATTGATAATAACATAGAACACACAGCTTGTCTAGAATTACAACTTAAAAAAGCAGGTTTTGAGCATTATCTGGTATCAGGCAAATGTCAAATAATTACTAATAATTTTCTAAACGAATTAGATAAATGCCTTAATATAATCCGAGTAAGACGAGGCTATTCGTTCTTTTTTTTAGATCCTTTTGGATTAGACATTCAGCCAGCAGTTGTTAGAGAAATAATATCACTTGGTCGATCTGAAGTTTTATTAACTCATATGCTTTCTGGATTGGTAAGGATATTAACTAGGCGGGAAGATAGATATAAAAAGTTTTTTCATGAATTTGAAGCAGATGAATACTATACAGATCTAGCCGAGCAAAAAGATTTTCGTAACAGGCAAGCTTATTTAAGAAATCAAGGTTTATTACTATATAGGCAAGAAGGTAATGTTAAATATGCTTGGACATTTGCAATTATGAAAAATATTAAGACAGTTGAGTACTATTTGATTCATTTATCTAGTAATTCAACAGCCTTAGAAGTTATGAAACGAACTTTATTTAAATATAATAACTTAGAATATCAATATCATTATGGTGTTTATGGTTTAGGCTTTAGAGAACTTGAGTATTATGAACATAATCTGAGCATATATAATATTTCTCAGCAAAATCTAAATGATTGTATAGATGATTTAGCTGAACAGCTAATGCAGCTTGTATATGAAGAAGAAGATGGGATAACGTTTGAAAAACTTTATTTACAAACTACCCAAACTAATCCAGCCACGATACCTCTTTATATGCAAGCTTTAATTCAACAAAGACTTGAACAAGATATTAAAATTATTAGACAAAAAAAGCTAACGCAATCAAGAAACATAAAAAATGATGATTTGATTATAAAATCCAGAGATACACCTTTATGGATTCCTGGACTAACAAATAGGTTTGAAAAAGTAAATAAAATCGATAGCGATCAAAAAATAAATAGGGAAAATCAAACAACTAAGAAAAGAAGGTTAAAACCGCAAGAAACTACTTTATGGATTCCTGGACTATCAGCAGATTTTAATAATGAAGATGACTAATCTTTATTTTTTAATCATCTTTAGCCATATCTTCGGCATAAAAATAGCATTAGTATCTGCCGTAAATCCCATTATTGGTTTGATGTTCAGTATGGTTAAGGTTGTGGTTTCTTGTATTACACAGACTCAGCCACACAAAATTATTGGGAAAAAGCTGCAATTGCAATATTAATGGCTAGTTTCGCGCAAGCAAATAATACCTCGGAAGCTGAACCATTGTCATAACTAAAAGGGGACTGCACTGAGAAAGAGCAGTTTTCAAGACCTCTGCTCAATGACACTTATAGCAGAAATCGCTGCAAAAAGGCTGCACCATCTTTGGGCAGTTCCACAAGGACGGCAATACCTTATAATCGCGCTGGCGGATGATACTGCGAGTACAAATATTGAGCAACAAGCGAATGATTAAGTTCCCACCAAGAAAAGCTTTTTACTAAGGTAAAAAATCTCAAAAAATCTGATAAATCAGAAAAATAGCCTAAACAATGGCAAAAAATTTTTGTATTGTTATGATTGATGTAGCAAATAATATAGCAGATGCAGCTTACGTACTATGCCATAGACAATCGCCGATTATTGAGTAAACAAACTTGCAATTGAAGGCGAACTCTATTGCATTTTAATATAAAATGCAATCTGCTTTTTACAAGAGCACTCTTTGGGGGCTTGCATGGAATTTGACCTGCGAAAAGCGATCAATGCAATTTCAGACGTTGTCCAGAACCGACCTGCCCCTATTCGCGAGTTCGACCAAATATACATGAAGGTCGCCGATATGGTGATCCAAGCAGAGTACGTAGCTCGTGTTTTTGACAACAAGGATATCGTATTTGTCGGGGACGGTGATGGAATTGCACTGTCCGCCGCTCATTTAAAAGCCCAAAATGTCATTAATTATGGGCCAAGGTCGATTACTCTACTTGATTTTGATGAGCGGATCGTAAATTCCGTGCGACGATTCGGTGAGAAACTTCAACCCAAAATTGAGATTTCTGCACACCTTTATAACGTGGCAGAAGCACTGCCCCCAGAGCATTTTGGTGCATACGATGGGTTTCACATCAATCCACCTTGGGGTGCAAGTAACGATGGAGAAAGTGTTATAGCTTTTTTTGAGCGCGGCAGTCAAGCAACTAAAGAAAAAAGCTTAGGTATCGTCGTTATAGCAGATGACCCTGATCTACTATGGACACAGGAAGTATTACGCGATACGCAACGCCGCGCACTTGAACTTGGATATGTAGTATCCGAACTGCTGCCACAGTTACATCTTTATCATCTCGACGACGCACCTGATCTACGTTCATGTTCGTGTCTATTCCGTCGTATTGACCCTAGTTGTATGCAGATAACATCGGAACCTCTTGAGTCAGCGAGACTGGAGAATTTTTATGGAAAGAGTTCCCCGTTGCGCTTTCGATACGTACGTGAGCGCCCAACACTGAACACAGAAAGAGAATCAGATCAACTCTACATACTTGAAAAGCTTGAGGTGGAAAATGGATAATACGATGAAGAAAGCGGGAATCATTTTCATGAAAGTTGGGCTGCACGCGCAAGAGAATATTGAAGACATTATCAAACGTAAACAACGCGAATTTGAAGAAACGGGTTCAATTTTCTGGGGCTATGGCGGTAATACTTGCCATCCCTTGACTATGGTTCAACCATTTGCGAAAGAGGTGGAAAAAAGTGGCAACGAAGTTCTCATTGTTATGCAGAAGATGAACTCTAGACATGCTGCCCCACCAGAAATTGCTAAACAGTACTCGGACGATGGTGTTAATTGGCAGCCGATTCCCAAGGGTATAGAAGTCCGCGGGTCACGCTACGCTTTGGTTCTAGATGAGCTTAGAGTAAAGGAATTTGACTTGGATCTGGGCGAACTACAGGTTGGAGTCGGTCCTAGCCGTGGGCGCAAGGCTGATAAGTATCTGGTTGGCCGAGCGGACAAAGGATGCTTTCTCTACGCACCTCATGATCTGCCAGTTACACCGGATGAACAGACTGTGAAGCGTATCGAAATTGTCGCTCGTGTGAAAACACCGTATGCAGTTTTTCTGAAGAATTAATTAACTGGATTGCACATATAACAGAGTTCTTGTAACAGCACGCAAGTTTTTGATGTATGAAGAAAGCCCCTCTTGTACTGACTCGAAAGAGGTGGGATTACTGACACCAAACACAATTCTCAGTGCTATATCGACATCTGGATTGGATCTCACACAATCTTGGACGTGGGCAAATTGGTATTCAACCAAGTATGAGAAAAGTACCTCCATAGTCACCACACGGCCTACCAGTGCGTTGGCGATCTGAGTAACAGAATCATTAGTACAAAGCGCTGTCAAAGAACGCTTGTCACCCGTGATTACGAGTGTGTTCTCGTCAGTAGCGCCCACTGCAAGCAGCAAGGCTTCTCCGGCATCGATATTCTGAACAGCATTCAGCGCATCCAATAGATCTGGGTCAGCCGCTCCAGCGTCAAGTGGTATAGAACTTCTGAGGAATGCTTCTAGCCTAGCGGCACTCTCTTCATCTTTACAGAAACGCAAGCGATTCTTAGCAGGAAAGAGCGAATATTTTGCGGTCGCAAGTACGCGCACACTGGTGGGAACACAACCAAATAGAGCTATGGACTCATCAAGCAGCCCATAACGCGCAAGTTTAAGTAAGGCATCGTTATCGATCAGAATTAGCCGATCCATAAGCAACCTCACCTACTGTATGAACCAGTAATCCTACCAAGGAACTCTATGGTGTCCGGTGGTAGTGCTTCAGTATCGATCTCTCGCCACATCGCTTCGTTAATGACAGTTGACGCAGATGGATTCTCACCTTGCAGGAGCTTCGCAGCAGCATTACCAACTCCCCATTTTCCGGTGTGATTGGCAAAATTTAACACAATGTGTCCAGGATCGATATAGTGTGCCTTACCAAACTGAAATGCCGATTCCGCTAGTTCTCTGAAGTTGACTCGATTGTCTAACACGGTGTAAGTCGCGTTTTTCCTACCGTTTAACAACTCGATCGCGAACATATCTGCCTGGCGCTCGTCGGAGTCGTTATCCTTCAAAGCGTACGAGTCTTCGCTCAGTTCTTCATCGACCAATATTTCGCCAGGAGTCACATGCCCAAGCGCCAAATGGGCGACTTCGTGGGCTAAGATAAAGAGTTGCCATGCCCAAAGGTACGACGCTTTTGACAAAATAATGACCGGACGGCTGTGGGTATAAACCACCATACCATCCATCTTCGCCACATCTTTGCCAAGCTCTGCCAAATAAACTACTGGTACACCGTGTGACCAGCAGGTCATCAACAAATTCCTCAGACCTAGCCAGTTCCCTGGAAACGAAGAAAGCACTTCTTGGCGAAGCACGTCTGCTCTGTCTCCAAATAACCTAAATTCCACTGGACAAGCCGATGCAACAGATTCGGCAACGCTAACAGCAATTGATGATGCAGCCTTCAAGTTCTTCGACTTGTTCGGAATCGAACGTTTATACTTTATGTCACGTCGCCGAAGCGATTCAACTCGCGGGCTTGCAGCGAAAAGAGGAGCCGCACGAAGACCCAATCGCTTTGCAAGAATTGTAGCGATTTCCGATGAAGCGGCAGTATCTGATAGCACTTCTGTGGTTACCCACTCGGGCAGCAACATATTTTGCAGACTGCGCGGGAAGCCAGCAGACTCAAGCGATCCAAAGATCATGTCAATCTGGCGATTAGGTGTAGTCAAGTGAATCTCCTGCTATGTCATCTTTTTTTCTGTTTAGCCCTTTCAATTTTTTAATAACCACAGCGCATAAGAGATGAATAACTGAGTAATGCACTGATGTTGCCCAACAGAACGCTGAACCGTGAAACTGGCAGTTACTCATCACCACTAGCAAAGCCATCTCGCTTGAAGAAAGGTTGTGTGCTTTTAGATGAGATAGTAGCTTTTGTATTAATGAATTGAGTTTGATTATTTTCTACCTTAGTTATTATAAACCAATACATTAATTTGTATTGAATAGGATGGTGATATGATCTAGGCACTTGGAGATGCCTATGACAATAAATAAACTACCGCCGACATTCTGTTGGACCAAAATGGGAACCGAGGCTGGCGAAGAGTTGACAGCTATTATTCGTAGGAAGGAGTGGGAACGGCAATTAGGTAGCGGTTACTTCTTATGGGGAGTTGGTCAGTCATTGGGTGAAAATGCCAGAGTCGCTGCCCGTGACACAGCGTCTTTGCGTGCTATTTTTTCGCCAATGCCTAGCAAACCCAAGCCCATTGATGTGTCACCAACTGAAGTGGTCTTGTGGAACGCGTGGGTTGACGTACAAGGACAGACGCGACAATTACCAATTCACTGTTTCATCACTAGCCGTGCGTCTTTGCCTTCTGGCAGAAAAAAGCAAAGCCATTACGCTTTAGTGTGTTTTTCTGACAGGGAATTGAATGCACCGCAAGAAAACATCTGCATTTTTCCGAGCCAACTTCGTAATATGACAACAAATAAACCTCTTGGTGCATCACAAGTGACAGCTGTTGTACGTGTTGACAGAGCGGCAGATGAGTTATGCGATATCAAGGGCTATTCCATTAGCTTTACTACCGAACTTCGGTCGCCCTATTGTGTGCAACTGGCTGAGCCAGTGCTGCTGAATACACACGAACTCCTTGAGATTAAGGCAATTTCAGACTCGGGTAACATTGAATCATGGAGTGCTTTGGTCAGACGACTGCGTTCCCGTATAGTAGACCGGGTAGATTGGGTTCAATGTACGTTAAATCTGGGTGAACCAGATCAGCTATCTTTCACTGGTAATGTCAATCCACTTGAGTATTCTGAAATTATTAACTTGGGGCGAAGATAGCAAGCTCGTTGCCTGGACACGAATCATAACCGCCCTACATATATGCACTTTGGTATCTTCCCCAATCCTTACCTTGCTTGAGTATTATGTGTAGTATGTAATAAATGTTGACATTCAAGAGAAGTCTGGGGACATAGCCAGGGTAGTTCTTTTGTGCATGGGCTGCGCCCGATCGCAGCAACTCTCTCAAATACACTCCTATTTTCAGTTCTGTCCTTCTGCCGCTGCCACTTTATTTGTTTTATTGTCGGATTTTTGTAATAGCTGTTCAGTTCTATGAGATGCAATAACGGGGGTACAAAGTGTGAACAAATTATAAAAATCGGATGCTTTCAGCTACAGGTTAAGTATTCCTCCTATGCTTATTACTTTCGTCAATTAACTAGGGGAGAGAAACATTCAGTACGAAAGACTTAACCTTTTTGTTAGGCTGTGATATTTTTTTAGCTTCTATTTCAAAGTAGTTTTTCGCAGCTTCAAGGGTTGAGAAATTTTTTGTATATCTCTGAGCGTCTAATTTACGATAATCTTGCTTACTCCATTTATCACAGTTAAACCAACCAACAAGGTAAACTCCATGTTGACAACTGATATCACTAAGATAGCGGTCAAAAAGCTGTTCTTTCATTGAAGAATTAAGTTCTTTATTCCATGTTCCCTTAACTTCTATAATCACACTAAAAGTTTCAATGGTTTGATAATTACCATATTGTGAAGTACAATCGATACGCAAATCTACATAATCCTTTCGATTAATCTCGACTTCACGACTAACAATAATACCTAATGGTTTTAGCTCATCATCTAAGTATCTTTTTACACAAGAAGACAAGTCATGTTCATCTTTAGGTGTAAATAAATCTTCTTTGAGAATTTCATTTTGTTGGTTATTAATGGTAGCTTCAAGATTTTGAAATACTTTATATAGTGGATTTATAAATGTGAGAAATAATTTTTTAAGTACACCACTTTTTACTTTACTCCACAATTCAGTTACAGGTAAAGTTTCATTATCCTGAAGTTTATTCTCTAATCGCTCCTATATGCTTTTCCCATCCATGCTTCTACATCTGAGATTTGATTGTAAACATAATTTTTTGCGGCTTCTATAATCCTTGAACGAATTATAAAATCTAGCTCTTGCCAGATCGGTAATTTTTCTAAGTCAACCTCAGCTTCTAATAAATAGAAATTTTCATTATCTATCTTATAAGATATCCAATAGTTTAATTGCCACCAAGCATCTAAATTTTTATCTAGAGCTTCGTCTAATAATTGAGTGATATTTATAATTATATCTTTTAATGATATCTCTGCTTGTTGGGTTTTGTTTTTCTCTATATATTGAGCATCTAACTCCAAATTCCTGTAATAATAATTTCTAGCGGACTTTGCTTGCTCTGAATCCAGTTCAATTGGATCAATATAGAATGAAAAAGCTTCTTTGAATTCTGGAATATTGTCATTTATAATACATAACAATATTTGTTCTACATGGTCACGATTTTGTAAGTTAAATACTTTTAATAAAAAGTTAAACCAAACTTTTTTATGCTGTGTAATAATAGCTGTTTTCCAAGAATTTATTAACCATAAAAAATCTTTGTTAGTAATAATTTGTAAAATATAAAATTTAGTATATAAAGTTGGATTATCAATAATTAAGTTGGAATTTATCAAGGAGTATTCAAGTTTAAAAAATGTATATTTTAGAAAGCTGTACGAACCTGCTTTCACTGCCAAAATTAAAAAATATATTTGCAAAAATGGAATGCTTCCATTGACGAGTAGATCCGATATAGCTACTAAAAGCTTATAGCGTTTTTCATCATCATTCCATAACCCCAATTCAAACAACTTTTCAAGATGACTTCCGCCAATTCTTTGATACTCAAACATTGCAGTTAAGATTATCTCAGCAAGAGACTCTATAACACCTGGATAATCAATAAATTCAAACCCCTTACCTATTAAAGAAATTATAAGTTTACGAAATGAAGAATCTAACCCTTTTCCAGTTCCACTTTCGTCAATCAACCTAAGTTGTTGATTAAACCAAATTTGTCGTTCTTTAACCCACTCTAATGCTATTAGTAAATCATTCGGTTGAATGTCTTTAACTAAATCCTGAGTCAAAAAATTTTCGTAGGCTCCGAATGAATTAGACTTTTTTGGAAATGTAATTACACTGAATAATTCTGTTGCCGACAAGTATTTAGGCCAGGTGGCTTTTAAAGCATAACCTCTCAATGTATCCAGTTCATCTTCTGGATTTTCGTTTATTAAAGGTTTAAGCTGGGCTTTTATTTCTTCATCGGCAATACTACAAATAGTTTTTGCTGCTTCTTGACGAACTTCCATAGATTGAGAAAAATCAAGAGCAACTGATAAAATTATAGATTGTAATTCTTTTAATTCACAAACTCTAGCAATATAAATGGCTAACTTCCTGAGCTCATTTTCTTGATTTATTCCTTCAATATAAGCTTTGAGTTGTTGAGATAAATTTGGATGATAAAATTTAGCTCCATAAGTTAAAATTGGTAAATCATAAGATACTATTTTATTCTCTTCACAAAGTTGTAGAATAGCAGTAACTAATTTAGATCTATCTTCATTACTTTCAGTATTAATATTTCCCTTAAGTATAACTTCAGGGTCTGAATTTATAATTTCCTGAAACATTTCAGGTATTAGGTATACAACCCAAGCTGCTGTTCCATGTAACTGAGGAACAAGTCTGCCGTCAGGATGAAATAAGAGACTTTTCACCTGGGGTAAAGCCAAACCCTGTTGCTTAATATACCAAGCTGCTAAAAATTCAGCATAACTTTGATGTGTCCAAACAAGCTTATCAGCAGAATCATTAGAGTAGCGTGTGAAAAACCCTTTAGATAAAGTTTCTATTACAGCATCTTTATCTACCGAAATTTCGTTTTTGAAGCCGTTTCTCTCAAAATACTCATTGCCACCAATTAATTCTTCAACAGTTATGGTGGCATCCCTATCAGGGATAGCATCTAAATCTATTCCTTTCCAAATAACAGGGCGACCCGTAAAAATTGAGATAGCGGCTATACGTGCTGCTACAGCCAGACATTGATGCTCATCAAGTTTAATAAGTTGTTGGCGAAGTTCCGTTCGCTCTCTACAAAGCCTTTGGCAGCCTTTTAAGTAAAGATCTGCTTGATTAGAGGGAAGTTGCTTGTTACCATCTTGATACTCTGCAAGCAGTAATTTGAGAGTAACTGGTCTAACACGACTTGCACTTCCTGCTTTGTACCAAAACCGTTCCCATTTGTAATTTCTGTCAGTCATACCAAGATAACAATAATTTTTTACTAAAAATTTTTCTTAATTTCTGACTTAGTACAAGTCAACTATAAAAGCGATGCTACTGATGCTGCTTTTGTTTAAACAATTTTAAACCTGCAATGGATAGTATGAATACATTGTCTTACTAGCTTGTAAAGTATATTTTGAAGAAGTAGCGATCGCCCTCCATGAGTTGGGCACATTCAAAAACCCCCAACATCTTCTCCTCCTACACCACCGGAGCCTTCCCCAAAAAGCCAATCGCTATCACTGTCGGCATTACCTTCGCCATCCACTTGAAGATTTAAGGAAGGTATTAGCTGTTCAATTTGGCTTTCAAGTCGGGAGATCGCCAACGTTAAAGAAGCAAGTTGCTCCCTATCCTTCTTAATTTCATTTGAAATCCCCACCCGTAATTGATTTAACCGCTCCTGGAGGGTATGCACTTCCGTTTTGGTCGCAGAAGGAATGCTCACTTTCTCTGACAAGGCAGTGATTTGAGCTTTCAAAGCTTCAATTTCAGTAGCAGTTGCACTTACACCATCCGCACTCTCTTCCACAAGTGCATTTCTAATACAATCCAGTACAAACTCCTTAAAAGTGAGGCGCAACTCCTCAGCACGCTGCTTGGCCTGCTTCACCAACTCCCGGTCTTCTTCAGACAGAAGTTTTATATTTATCTGCGGATAATCCACCAGTCCCTCGCGCTTTTGTTGTGGAGAACTGAGAAGAGTAGGGGAAGTGGGGGAAGTAGCCGGAGTAGGGGGAGTAGGGGGAGATAGGGAGGAAATGCTCTTTCTCCCCCAGCTTCAAAAGCGATGGAATAGTTATTTACTTGCAAGTCCCTTAGTGCTTCATTAACCAAGATTCAGAATGATTAATCATATTGACTAATCCACTCAAAATCTGGTTATAGGTTCCGTAGAGTTCTCGACCAATCTCAACATTCAAGTAACCACATTTAACACTAAACTCTATCCAGGTTTGAGTTTCGGCTGCTTCTGCTTCACAGTCATTCAATTTAGCGACGAATGCTGCCTCATATCGACGCTTCCTCCATGCCTCAGCTAAATTCGCGCACACAGAACGGGATGAACGACGAATTTGATGAAGCAGCGCGGTCTTGGGGGTTTCCCCCATGAGCGACTGCTGTACGCCGGAGGCGTTCCCGCAGGGTACCCGGAGGGTCGGTAAGCGAATACCTTTCCTCCACAGGAAACTTTTTCGATAATTCAAAAATTTGCATCGCCGTATCAAATGCCATCTTGTAAATTTCTAAATCTTGATGCTTTCTAACCAGTTCTTTAACCATTTGCTTTGAGTTCTCATATTTACTCACTCCCCCTACCTCCCTATCTCCCCCTACTTCCCCAACTTTCCCCACTACCATCATCGCATACGGGATATCCGCGGATATACGATATAGATTATTTTCAATGAGTAATTTTGTGGTGCTTGGGAAAGAATTATTATAAAGATACCGGGAATTGTGATTCTCGGCATCATAATTATCAGTGGGGGTTGGGGAATTTTATTATGGAAAATTTACCCGTACTAAGCGTGGAATCACTTGCTGTGGAGGTGGTGACTCTACCGCTTGATGAAGCTCGTGTTGCGCTTGTGGATTATTATTTTCCCAACCGCCAGAAAATTAATTCGACACAACAGCTAATTGAGCTATGGGTGCATTCTGTCACTATCAAAAGCGACCAAACGCGACGGGCATATCGGCAAATTGGTTATGAGCTTGTCGATTATATGCAGTCGCGGTTTGGGATATCTGATTTGAGGATGGTAACGTTATTCCATCTACACGCTTATCTGGCTTGGCTCAAGGATGAAAAGCCAGTACGGGGAAAGAAAAATACTTATGGAATTAGTAAAAATACTGCGGCTAAATACACGGCAGCGATTAAAAGTTTGTGGGAGTGGGGTACTAGAGCTTCTATTGGTTATTTTGCTATCGACTTGGGCAAGGACTTAAGCATACAGTGGGATGATAAGCTTGCAGAGCGCATTCTCTCGGAACGCGAGATTGCTAAGTTGGAAAAAGCGGCGATGGCAGTAGACTTGCAACACAACACTAATAAGATGCACTGGTTGCTGTTTACTCTCATCTTTTACAGTGGGGTGAGGGCAGGAGAAATTGCCCGGCAAACTTCTGATTATGGTAAGCGCATAATTACGCCGGGGTTATTTTGGCGGCAGTTTCGGGAGGATGGAGATTGTTTATTGTTAACTGTGACGGGGAAACGAAATAAAACCAGAACTATTAGTCTCGATCCGGAAACTAGTGCGGTGTTACTGGATTATCGTGGGGATGCCAGCAACGATCAGCCGGTGTTTCCTAGTCCCAGTCGGCGGGACAGAGGTAAACCTTTAAGCGATCGCGGGTTGCGACTGATGATGGAGGAAATTTCTGCTTGTGCGGGAATTAAGTTCAGCGCCCACTTTTTGCGACACACCCACGCAACGCTGGCTAAGAAAAATGGAGCTTCTGATTTTGACTTGCAAGCAGATTTGGGCCACGCTTCCCCGGCGACAACTGCAAAGTACATTCACCATGTTGGGCGTGTTGGGACTTCTCACGCACTGCGTAAAAAAAGCAAACATAGGTAAAGCATGGCAGTGCCAACATTTCTTTGGTGTAGCATACAGTTTTCTCAATTAGGTGCGACACGATGGCGCACGAATGGCTGGAAGTCCCTATATATAAAGCTTCCAGAAGATGAGTGTCCAGAAGATGAGTGTTGGAGAGACATCCTTTAGCGTTGGGGGTGGTATAGTCCATCCGAAGCGTTCCATTCCCAAGCGACACTCATCGGATCGCGGTTGCGCGACCAACTCAAAAATTCTTTGGCGCTGTTGTTTTCTCTTTCAGCGGCCAGACCCTGGGGGCTAACACCGAGTCTTCGGGCAAGACTTTCGTTTGTCCTGGGTTGTAGTTCAACTGGGGATTGTTGGTAGGGGTATGCTTGTCTTCGCCCTTTGTTGTTGCCCAATCTCCCAGAAGCGATCGCCCGTTCGATTAGCTCCAATTTTTTGGTGATAGCTTCAAGTTTTGTTTCCATCGAGGAGCCTTGATCGGCAAGATGGGATTCGAGTTTCAAGAGCTTCTGTTCTAGCTGTTTGACTGATTTACTGCCTGCTGTGACATCGATATCATTTTTGCTATCAAATTCTCCTAGTAATTCCTCTAAGGCTTGTAGCAAGGCAATTGTATGCCCTTGCCGATGTAGCTTGGATAGCCGCCGAACCACCCCAATTAGTGGAACGGGCACGCGGATCATCTCACTTGGTGGGGATTTTTGTTCAGCCATTTGATATCAATTTTGATATCGATATGTTGATTGTAAAAGGTTTGGCATCATACTGTCATTGTTTTGCAAAATTGTTACATAATGACACAAATTCCGATGGGAGCGATGATGCGGAAGTACCCATAAGAAGTGCGATGGCACTCATGGATGAGGGGAATTATGGGACAATTCGAGAATCCGATCGCCACACGACTGGTTTAGGCAGTTTTTTCGCCGCTTGGCATTGGCAGGGTACGGCAGGAGGTAAGCAGATTACTTTGCTTCGTTTTAGCGCCTGCGTGCTTCTTGCTTAATGGCATCAATACTGCCATACTGCCCAGATCCACTATCAATGCCCTCCTGCCAAAGGCGACGCAACTCATCAAAATTCTGTAACTGAAGCAAGCGTTTCTGCTTCCAGTCGCGCAGTGCTTCGCGGATAACTTCACTGCTGCTGGCGTATTCACCAAATTCCACAGCATCACGGACAAAAGCAGCCATTTCTGGCATCAAGGCAACACTAATTTTTTCAACGTTAGGCATATCTTTTCTTCCTTTTTACTCTAAAGTAGCAAAGATTCCTACCAAATCAAATGAAAACTAGTTTACCTAAGAATAAAGCGTGAAACCCCCAAACTAGCAGATGGTGCGTAGCAAGATGCACATCTTCCAGCTTGAAGGATTCTTAGTGCGACAAATTCCCTTGGAATCAGCTCCCGCGAATCGAAGTAATGCACGAGCGTAATGCTCACAATTTCCCCTTAGATCTGGTGTCGGGTGAAGTCGCTCCTATGGCTCTTACCACCCACAGTTAATAATTAATCAAGACGCAACTAATGGCATCAAACTAAATGAAAGGCGCTCTCAAGGAAAGGGGGAGGCTTTTGAGTTTCTAATAGCAGGGATGTCAATGTTTTCATGGTAAAAGTAAGGCAAGCAGTCTAAACCTAATAAGAAAAAAGCTGTTATGCCCAAAATCTACAAACTACTGGTAGATAACCATACCGAACTTATAAGCACGCCAAAAACCAAATACATAGTAGGTATAGCGCAGGTTGCAAATTTCCCATGTGACTTACCACTATCAGCTAACGTCAGAGAACCCAACCCAAATAGTTCGATTTGCAAGCAAATCCTTGATAGCTTATTTGTAGCGCCAGAGAAGTTTGTAGAGAAACATAGTGGCATAATTATCTCCGCACACAAAGTAACAGAAGTAGCCAAAGGCGAGTTAGAAATCGAAATCCTAGAGGAGTGTGAGGGATACAGCCACTACGGTATAGCTAACGGTGGTAACAGTGTAGCGATGTTTAGCAAAGCTCAAGCCTATAAATACAATCTAGAAAAGGTACGAGTTAAAGTAACAATCCACGTCGGGTTAACCGAAAAAGAAGTAAGAGATATTGCCCTCGCTGCCAATACCAACGCCCCAGTCGATGCCAGTTCGCGCATCAACACTCGCGGCGATTATGATTTCATCAAAACATATATAGCCCAGTTAGAATCAAAAGAAAAAAGAAAATTTCGCATTCGCTACTACCAAAACCAAAGCGGAATACCAAAAAATGCCCATTGCTCAATAGGTCACATCCTCAAGCTGCTTAACTGTTTGGACTGCAATCGCTACAACGGAGATAGTGACAAAAGACGAGGAAAACACCCAACCAGTTTAAAAACACCCAGTGAGATCAACGAAACAGAAAAGGAAAGGATTAACCGACTGTTACACCTACTAACATCTGCCCTGTGGATTGAACAACGCCTTTACACAATCATTGACGAATATCTGAGAAACCCCCGCCGCAAAGGGGTAAACAATTTAGCTAGCATTGACACCAAAAAAAATACTCTTCTCCCCGATAGTAAATACTCCTTTGGATTTGGTGCACCCGGAGATTTAGCCCTACCAGTAGTAGCTGCATTTAGAGTATTCCTAGACAAGGAATATCAATGGATTATGCCCTTTGAGGAATTTTCAGAAGGGCTAATCAAACACCTCTGGGAGAAACACTTCTGCGAATATCTAAAAAAGGAATATGTTGCTGGCAAGTCTTTAGGAGTTGAAATCAACCGTAATCAAGAAATTTGGGAAAATCTATACACCTGTGCGTCGCTCTACCTGAACAATTTGTATAGAAAAATTATTAATTCTAAGTCTAATATAAACGATAAATCAAAACCAAAATTGGTATTGACGTCTTAACCAGTTTTAGTAGTCAACTCTCCCATTAGTTTAGTATTTAAAAGGGGAATAACAAACCATCATTCTCCCTTTTTATTCAAACAACAGCACAAGTGCTATCGCACAGCTTTCATGCTCTAAATGAAGGTTGTGCAATGAATACTGTAGTTAATTCTAAACCATTTACCAAAAAACCAAAACAGCAGCAAACGCAAATTATTAGTCCCCAAGAACTTGAGTATCTCGAACTCCAAGCAGCTAAGGCTTACGAAACGGCTAACTACTACCATATGAGATACAACTAGTGACGACTCCACACACCTCCGTCAGGTGAGATGTGGCTTCTGTCGCGGCTAGCTAACAATTTCAAATTCTCTCTTTGAACCAGCAGTATTCCACCACTGCTGGTTTTCCCATAAATAGGAGTAAAACAAATGACTCAAGCAATTGAAAAAGAAATCAACCAGCTTACCCTCAAAGAACTTTCCCTCGATGCTGCTAAACTGTGGTTTCAAATTGAAGAGGCTACACAGTCACAAGAAGAGGGTTTAATCGAACAACTCGTACAAAACCTTATGGCTGTTCAGGATAGCATCGAAACCAAAATCGATGCGATCGCTTGGGTAGTTGACCAGTTAAATCTTGACCTAGAGGTATGGGAAGAGAGGAAAGCACGGGTAGTAGAACTCCACGACCAGATAATCAAGCGTCGAAAAACCCAGTTATCGCAAATCAAACGTACCCTTATTTGGTTGCACGAGAAAGGTCTTATCTCTGATAAAAATATTGGCAAGGAAAGGGTAATTGAAATTAGGGACAACCCGCCTAAAGTAGCTAATTTATTAGTAGAAGTAGATGATGAAGATTTTCCTTCGGAGTTTATAACTATCAAGTACCAAGCTAATAATCAAGCAATCCTCGAAGCCTACAAATCTGGTAAAGATGTCAGCAATGTTGCTGAGATAACTATCGGTAAGCAGGTACGGTTTAAAGTCCAATCAGGTGGAAAAATAAATCGTAAATAAATAAACCACAACTAGGAGCATAAGCCCTAATAAAATAAGCAAACAAACACAGACATATCCTATCAATTTCTACAATTGATTATCAAGTGGTTTGAGTAAAATCAAACCACTTTTATTTGATATCAAAAAATTAAAGTATCTTCAAGATTACAACTAGAAAAAATTCCTTAAAGCATTCATATCATTCACTTGCTTCAAAATTACTATTTATTAGTCGATCAAAACATAAATTTAAAACAATGCAAGAGATACTAGACGCAATTCTCTACATCCTCATCTACGGCTTTAGCAGCTTATTTATCCTGATATTCATATTGGAAATGCAAGTAGCGTTTGCTAACCATATTTCAAGCTACACCACAACACGCCACTCTCGTGTAGAAGTGACTAGGAAGAGAGTCTGGGACTATACCGTGCATTCATGCATGAGCGATCGCTCTTGTAATGCTATAACTCCCTCATGCCTTTTTAGCTTTAGGTAATGTCCAGTAAATACCAGAAGACAACACTACGCTAGCGACAGCAGCAATCAGAATAACTTGAATGGCATCAGTTAAATTAAAAGTCATTGTCGTTACCTCAATTTTCAATTTCTACAAATATCTTCAAACTCGAATAGTAATTTTCCAGATAGAAAATTGTGATTTAGAGCAGCTATAAGTGTGATTTTTGTCTAATCATTACCATAAATCCGACTATTACTGGCAGCGATCACCTACAGGTTTCAATCTTTACCCTAATCGCTTGTCAACTTCGTCACTTTATAGTACATTAGTACCAACAAGAGAAACCCCCCACCTCACACGTGGGGTTTTATTTTTTAAGTTAGTTTTACAGAAAGTGTTGCCAAAGAGTTTTGGATGGGTATTGCTTTTGCTCTTGCTCAACCGTTCTCGGCATTCCTCAAGGCTCTAACTCCATCTTTGTTTTAATTTCATTAAATGGTAACAGCAATGTTTCTAGAATATATTCTCTAGTTTCACGACTGACATAACATTGGGTCTGAAGACAATCTAATAATAATTTATTAGCGTAACAATATGCTCGTAACATTCCCCAGTTTTGGTCATTGCCTAATTGCCAGTTGTAATCAAGATTGCGATATTTTCTGTTTAACTCCAGCAATCTCAGCCATAAGGAAATTGCTGAAAAAATCGAAAAAGATGAAAAATGGGTAAAACAGGCAGAAAATTGCAACTATCCCCACACTTGGGACGAGTTTGTCGCTTATCTATACGCTTTGGATGCAAAATTTGAGTTGACGGTAAATCTTCCCAGTGGGGAGAATTTGAGACTTACTAGCGCTCAAATTAAGGAAATCGCTGGATAATCATCAAATCATCAATTACTATCGAAGTTAATTTTTTCTTGCCACGATGCGGTATTTTCATTTGGTCGCGATGCAAACACTAATTCACGCTTGCTCGTTTTGTGCCGTCGCCCGGCTTCAGCCGGCTGGTTGTCTCCACTGGCTCCGCTTTTCAAGCCGAACCTGGGATATAGGGAGATAGGGAGCGATCGCTTGGGGTTTCCTATAAGAATTGGATGGGGGCGATAGCCTGAGCATATCGAGGACTATTTGGTTTTCACCCTCAATTAAGGTTTAAAGGATGGTTTGGAGTTGTGGCGGGAGTTGTCGATGTAGTCTGGTAGGGGCATTACACTTGAATGAAATTATGAGGATCAGTAATTCTGATTAAAAATTCTTTAACTTTTGGATATTTGGAATCTCCTTCTTGAAGCGGTCAAAGGCAGATTTCCAGTTATGAGCGCACCCTAATTTCTACTTGTGCTTTGGTGCAGCACACTTAGGGTGCGGTTGAAGCCAAATTTTGGTTGTAAGCGCACCCTAACAACTACAAGTGCGTTAATCAGTTAGGGTGCAGTAAAAGTCTGTTTTTGTCTCAAAAGCGCACCCTAACTAGCAATAACTTTGACCAGGATTTGCATAATAACAGCAATATCAACCTAAACAGCCCTAATCTCGTACTTGAAACAATCTTCGAGTGGAAAGGGGCAGGAAATGACTACGAACAAATTAACTTGAACATTTGGACTTCCAAATGTAAATTAAGAATTTATCGCACGTACTCGATGCCCGTGATTATTATCTGTTCGGACTTAGATGAATCAGAAACGGGAACTTCAATCACAAACTCATGCGAAAGACTCGCTACCCTTATCTGGAATAAATATAAAGAGGAAGAGTTAGCCAAAAACCCAGGATTTCTCTTTATAGAACATTATCCCCGACACAATCAAGCTTGGGGGGATGTAGTAGAAACATTTTGTCTAGTACAGTTCAATTTTGACGGTGAAAAATTCTCTAGCTAGATGTTAATATTCCAGAAATATCTTTTCATGGTCATCCAATTGGGATTGATATAGGACTTGAAAGTTTTTTGGCTACTTCTGAAGGGACACTAATTGCTAGACCATTATTTTTTAAATCTCTACAACGTCAGCTGGAATTGCTACAAAGAAGATTGAGAAATAAAAAACTGGGATCTAATAATCGCAAGAAGTTAAACAAGAAGATAGCTAGATTGCACCAAAAGATTTCTGATACAAGAAAAGATTTTCACTTTAAAACAGCACATAAAATTTGCGACCAAGGAGACTCAATATTTATTGAGGATATTGATTTTAGAACATGGGCTAAAGGTATGTTTTGTAAGCATACTCTTGATGCGGGGTTCGGTCAGTTTTTCACAATATTGAATCATGTAGCCTGGAAAAGAGGGAAGTATTTTGGCAAAGTGAACAAAGATGGAACTAGCCAAATATGTCCTAATTGTGATGCATACACAGGTAAGAAAACATTAGATGTAAGAATACATTCTTGTCCTGAGTGTGGGTACACAAAAAATCGCGATGTTGCTGCTTCAGAGGTAATCAGAAATCGTGGTCTAAATGCCGTTGGGCAGACGGTATTACAAAATGCTTGTTGACTCGTACTGTCGGGGGCTAGTAGTAATACTAGTCTAGGTAAGTGGGGATGAAACAAGAATCTCCCTTCACAGGCGAAGCCTTGAAGGTGAGAGTGTCAAATGAAGTAAGTTCTGACGATAGGTTTCATTGCCCGTTAGTTTTGCGATCGCACCAGCAATAAATCGAGCGCAGCGTTCTGGCTGGGATGAAACTTGTTCCTCGGCAAATCGCACCACCACCCAATTAGCATCAACGAAACACTTGTTGCGATAGTCGTCCTGCCCGATGCAGTGGGTAGGCTCTCCTGTTGAAAACGAGATAGGTTCATCAACCTCCACATCCAGATGGAGTCCAGTAGTTGGTTCAACAATGAGAAAGTCAGCCGTGTAGTGCAAATCATGCCCCGGCGGCAACATTTTCTGTTGGGGGAAAACTGCATCACCAAAATAATGCTTCAAGACATTCTCAAATAGCTTCTCACTCGCTCCCACAGCCACATCACCCGTACCCGAAGGTACAATCACGGGGGCGAATTTCTTATCCCGTACCAATTGAGGAACAAACACCTGGGGAAAGGATGGAACTGGTTTAGATAATTTAGACATAGTTAGTCAAAAGTGTGAGTTAACCTAAGCCGGAGAGTCACCTCTCCGACTTGGCTTCAAAACCGGACTTAAACTTTTCAGGTTATCCGGCTCCTCTCCAACTTGGCTCATTGTCATGGGTACTAATTTTGTGGTTTATCCCTTAAGCCGTGTGCCTGGTCGTGGCAGTGACGGTGTAGCAAAGCCAGGTTTTCCCGTTTATTGTTGTTGTGATTTCCATCGCAATGATGAATCTCTGTTAGATCTTCTGGCATGAAATCGAGTCCACAGTAGGAGCATTTACCTTTTTGGGTTTTAAGAAGAGAAGAGACTAGCGGGGGTATTCCTGGATAGGTTCCTCTTCTTTTGCTCCAGTATGTCCAGTCACCGTCGAAGGGTGATTTGTCTCCCTTGACTCTGACGTGTCTGACTATTGGGGTTTCCGAGTGTTTTCGCAGTTTGGTTCCGCTTTTTGCTTGGAATACCCATCCTCCACCCCGATCTACTGCCCAGTAGCGTGAGATTGCTTCTCGACTGTTGAGATGAGGGTGTCTGCGTTTTGCCCAGTGGATCAACTTATAAAAAAGTCGGTCGTATAGAGATGAGAATATATCTTTACTGACTACGGTTGAGTAGTAATTGCACCAGCCAATGATAATTGGATTCAGGCAGTTAATTAAGTCTTCCTGCTTTCCTGCCGAGAATTGTGTTACCACGTTTCTCAGTTTAGCTGAGTGTTGATTTTCACTCTTTTTACTGGGTTTGATGATGGTCTTGTATCCTCTTTTGGATGAGTATTTCCCAACTGGATATTGTCTCACATTGAATCCCAAAAAATTAAATCCAGCTTTGCCATTTAGGGTGTGGCTGAGATTTGTTTTTTCGGGTTTGAGTTCAAGACCGATGCCTTTTAGCCAATTCTCGATAACATATTTAGCTCGTTCTATGTCTGACTCATTGTTGGCAAATGCTACAAAATCGTCAGCATATCTAACTAATAGGATGGTGGGTCTTGTTTTGGTTCCGATTTGATGAACCTGTTCTTCCAATCCATGTAGAGCTATATTCGCTAAAAGTGGCGAAATTACTCCGCCTTGTGGCGTACCAGCTTCTATTGGTTGAAAAACACCATCCATGACTCCACATTTTAACCATCCTCTGAGAATTCTTTGGATGATTGGTGGAGCCTTTGTTTTTCTGAGTAAGGCTTGATGCGATATATTATCAAAACATCCGGCTATATCTGCATCTTTCTGATATTTACTGCGGTTAGGGTTCTACTTTGAGCCGGGTTTATTTGAGAGTGGTTCTTGGTCACAGGATGAAGTGCCAAGCTCGTATAATCCTTTACCTTTTGGTTGCGGTGTATCAGCCTGTTTCACCGCTTCGCCGTGACGACCCTTAAATCGTAGATTCCTGTTCGTACCCAATATACAGCTTGCTAGACGGGATTCCAGAGTAGGCTTCCAGTTACCGCCGTTTAATCCCGCTTCAGGCGTTGATGGCTAGTCGCGAACCTGGGGATTACGCTTTCACTCCACCACTTGGAGGGAGGGGCTTTCACCCTCATCAGAAATCAGTTGTTAAGGTAGTTGTCTTGATTGTGACATCATAGACAGTGTTCCTTCCCCCTAATCCCCCAGGTATTCTGGTTTCTAGGGAACGTGTCGCACCATCCTCCCGACGCTAGCTCTGCGATTATGGCGCGGGACACAAGCGCGATTGAAGTTAAATAATAGCCTCTAACTTCACAAATTACTTAAACATTAAATAGTTTATATCCAGTCTTACAGTCATATTGAAGTTGTGAAAACCAACTAATATTGGATATTTTTTAGAACTAAAATTAGATGCCAAATCTTGAGTAGATAGGGGAAAATGCGCTCTTATACACGTTAAATCGAGCTATGTACAGCTTCCAGATACTCGAAGGGCTGATTCAAGAGGAATACCCTCTCATCGGCTGCGAATCTCCCCTCCAAGAAAGACTGCGCCTACTAGTGCATATCACCCAGTTCTGCCAGAACACCAACCGCAAGTGCTATCTGTGGAACTTGGGGGAAGAAGCTATCAAAGAACTGACAATCAAAGACTCAAAACTAGCAATCAGAGGTTTTGCTGAATACACGCCCAAGCCAAGATACAATAAAGAAGATTATTTTCACGTACTCAGCTTTTGGAAAGAATACCAGGAAAGCGGCGTTCTAATTATCGAGAATATATACCCTTGGATTAAGGAAAATAGCCCAAAAGAAACTGATTTTTTCTTAGTATCCGAGTGGATTAAATCTTCACTAATTAATATCAAACTTTACAATCAAAATACTGGTAAAATTGCCCTAATTCTAGGAGCAACTGCTGATATTAGTAGCGATATTGCCGCCGAGATTCTTATCTGGAAACAAGATTTACCTGACGTTAGCGAAATCATCAATTCACTTACTCAAGCAGGCGTATTACCCCCAGAATACACAAAAATAGATGTCCTCACAGTAGCAAATGCTGGGATGGGGTTGTACATATCAGATATACTCAATCTACTCAAGGAAGTTAGAAAAACCACCGACTTCATTAACTCAGAAGAAGTAGCGATCGCTCTCCTCAAACAAAAAATCCAACTCCTCAACCGCCTCTACGATATTGAGTTCCTACCCCCACCCAAAGTCCAACTGGGTGGGTTAGAACTCATGCAAGAATCATTCAAAAAGTTTAAGCGCCTCCTGACCCCTGGCGCCAAACAATACAACTTGCGCGTACCAAAAGGTATTATGCTAGTGGGACCACCGGGGACGGGAAAATCCCACTCCGCGAAAGCCTGCTCGCAAAATATGGGTATTCCCCTCATCATGGTTGATTGGGGTAATTTCCGCAGTTTTGGCAATCAAGCCGAAATTAAACTCGAACGCCTGCTAAAAGTAGCAGATAAATTGTCACAAATAATACTGTATTTTGACGACTTTGATAAGGGTTTTGCCGGGGATGATGACCTAGCCAAACGCCTTGCAGGTAAGCTTTTAACCTGGATGCAGGAAAGAACAAGCGACGTGCTAGTGATTGCCTCTGTCAACCGCATGGAATGGTTGCCACCGGAACTTACCCGCGCCGGACGCTTCGACTACCTGTTCAAGGTAGACCTGCCTAACAATGGGGAAAGATATACTATCTTCAAGCTGCACGCTGCCCGATTTGACGAGCGCTTCCGCAATGGCGGCGATCCCTGGAGCGAAGAAGAGTGGCGCAGAATCCTCAAAGCTACCAATAGATGTGTGGGTGCTGAAATTCAGACAATTGTAGAACGCGCCGCCAGCACTATATTCTGCTCAACAGTAAAAGAAGATATCTACTCAGAAGAAAAACTTCCCCCACTCAAACTAACCATTGAAGCATTACTCGAAGAACGCCGTCAAATTAACCCTCTCGCCCTGAGGGAAGCTGACACAGTTGAGTCGATGCGTAACAAAGCTGACCAACAAGCTTTACCTAGCTCACCTCTCGATTCGTCGCGCTTTGCCGTTGGTAACATCGATATTTTTGGTTAGCGATCGCATACATCAAGTTCTTTTTCTAGCCACTTTACCACTTTATTTATCTAAGAAGGATTATGGAAGTCACAAGACAAACAACTCAAACCAGTACTCAAACAAAAGGCGCACAAACTTCAGAGAAAAGCTTGTTCCTCAAAATTCTTAATATTGCCGGGCCAATTGCCGGTTTTACTGCTGCCCTCTCACCCTTACCATACTACTTTTGGACTCGCCAACCCCAGTATCTATCGATTGGTGCAACCTTTACCAGCAACAATCAAACAGTTCAACTCGAACTAGCAGACGATAGAAAAGAATATAACCACGGACTCAAATTTCGTAACTCGATTCCCAATAATCACGGAATGTTATTTGTACTCGACAAACCTGAAAAAGTAAAACTTTGGATGAAGGATACTTACATCCCACTAGACATGATATTTCTCAAAGATGGAAAAATTAAAAATATCGTCAGAAATACACCTCCTTGCAAAACTGAAGAATGTCCTAAATACAGTTCAATTCACCCTGTAAATCAAGTAATTGAATTACCTGCTGGTAGTGCAGATTCTTTAGGACTAAAAATTGGTAAATATATCGAAATAAATTTCAACAAGTAATCTATCTGTTTCTCCTAAAAAAGAATAAAAATAAAACATTCAATCCCTCAAAATATTTATTTGAGGGATTTTTACTTTGCTTAAAGATAGTTTTGAAATAAATTTTTAGCTTTGTCAATCTAACTAGCATTTAAATTTGCTTTAACACTTTGTAGGCAAAAATAGCATCAAAACTTAAACAATTAATCTGATGTATCAAAATTATTGTCCCTCATAGAATAAACACATAAGCAACAAAGCTTTCCAGATTTTAATCAAACCCTAGAAGTGAACTGGAAAGAAAATCTCTGCGACGGCTTCTCTCAAGATAAAAGCAATTCTAATCCCATAATTTCACCCATATGAGAACATACTACGAATCCGAATTTGGAAACGATCGCGTTAAGAGCTATGAGGAAGAATACGAATATCCCACTCAGATCCACCGCAAAAAGCGCAATTGGAAAGAAAACGCCAGCATCGCCGGACTGATGGCAGTTGGTACTGGCTTGATGATTGCAGATATCTCCATCCACCACATGGTAATGGCATCGCTCGCGTTTGCAACTGGTATTGTAGCTTTACTGCCCAAGGAAGCGAACAGCCTACTTTCCAACTTCGAGCGTATGCAGCGCAAGTATGGTATTAATATCTATACTGTCCTGTTCTGCTTGGTAGGTGCAGTATTTATGTTGGATATCGCCGCTGCACCCGCAAACGCTCAGTTCATGCAAAACGCAGAAGACTTTTTCACAGAGTATTTTACAGGTGTTAACGAAGACATTATTAGATACGTATTTGCAGTACTGCGCGGTTTGTTCCTAATTTACCTTGGTATTGGTCTCATTCGGGTCGTTCAAGCTGCTAGAAACGACGAAGATTGGCAAACAATCGCCCGCACACCAATTATCGTTGCCCTCACAGTTGTAGTTGGAGACTTGCTCGCAGGACTGGTAACAGGCTGAGGAGCCACTCGTCAAAAAAGCCACTACACGAGTGGCACTTTTTTGAAGTGTGCCACTCATTTTAAATTCAAAAACTGACTTTTGCCCTTCGTAATCATGACAAGAGTTCGGGAATTTCGTACCGTTAACCGTGTATTGGGAAACCAACCACGCCTCGGGCCATTCCCTGCCGACCAAGTTGTTCCTTGGAGTGCGATCGCCCTCATCTCCTACATGGTAGTCAAAGGCTTTATGCAACAGTCTTGGCTTGCAACAGGAATAGTAAGCGCTTGGGGATGGGCAACCTGGTGGACAGCATCTTCCAATAAAGCCTTTTTCGGTAAGTTTATCGGTACACCCCGCATCGTTCGGGGATACAAACCCTTCGTATCGCTAGTTAATCCCCCCCAACCAGAACCAAGAAAAAAACGCAAATAATCTTTCTCTCTTAAGAAATATTAACGCTTAGATAGCTATGATTTCGAGTAAAGAAAAGCCAACTAAAAATAAAGAAAAAATTGGCAGAAAATCCCTCAATACCGAACAACTGGGAGTAGTCAAAAACCTCACTCCGTTTGAAGACATCACTCACTTGGCCGGAATTGCAAGCATCTCACTTGCTGGTCGTAAAGATATCGGTGCGTTAATTCTTAAAAAGAAAGAAGATATTCAAGTTCGCTTCTGTTTCGACATTCAGGGAATTCACCCATCCCTACCCGAAGAACAAATTGTACCTATATTCGAGAACATCGAAGGAGGACTCAAAGAATTACCGGAACGCGAAACCCTGACCATTCACATGGGTTCGTTCACTGATGATACAGCAAGACAGCAAGAACTAAGGAAAATTGAGTCATCATGCAACCTCGAACAGCTAACCCTTCTAATTAGGTCAGAACGCCTGCGTGCAAGAGAACTCACGCAAGCAGGGGTACGCAAGAACAAATTTCTCCGCTTCTGGTGTACTTACACAGTACTTGCAACCGAGGATACTAAAAGTAACGACCCTATCGAAAAAGCTATTAAGCAACTGCAAACCTACTGGCAACAATTTACTGGAGAGATTCATTCAGTTAGACACCAACGTATCGAAACTATCCTCCGCGATAGCTTCACATCCGGGTTCCAAATGTGGGAGCAAATTATCGCTAACACAATGGGTCTATCAACAAAAGTACTTACAGCAGGTGACATTTGGGAAGTTATTTGGAAACAGTTTAACCACTCAGAACCAATCTCCATCCCCAACCCTATTATCCTCAATGACGAGGGACTTAGAGAAGAACAAACCAGCGACTTCCACATCAGACACCTCGTACTGGAAAAGGAACAGTCTGTTCCTTTTGTTGATCGCGCTTGGGTAAAACTCCAAGACAAGTACATCGGCGTACTTCAGTTCAGCGAAAAACCGCAAGGCTGGATAGCTGAATACGACCAACTACGATATCTCTGGGAAGTCCTCTCTCGCGAAAAAATCTCCGACACCGAAATTATTTGCCAACTTAGCAAAGCCAACCAATCGCTTGCCAAAACAGCGGTTCAAAGAATAACTAAACAGTCAATTACATCATCCGCTATGTCTGCGGACAAAGGCAGCATCGATGTCAAAGCCAACATGAACATCGAAGAAGCTGTCAAAGCCCAAGAAACCATGCTCAGAGGGTCTATCCCCATCCACACCGCCCTTGTATTTTGTATCCATAGTCACACACGTCAACAACTAGACGAAGCTTGCAAATATCTTTCCAGTTGCTTCAAAAGACCTGCGGTAGTAGAACGAGAACTCGAATATGCATGGAAAACTTGGTTTCAAACTACTCCAATTATTTGGGAAAATCTACTTACCAAACCCATTAACCGCAGACTCCCCTACTTCTCATCTGAAGTACCCGGACTCATGCCCCTGGTACGTACAGCCACGGGTGATAAATCCGGATTTGAGCTAATCGCCTCAGAAGGAGGAACACCAGTCCACCTCGACTTGTACAACCAGCATAAAAACTTAGCTGTCTTCGGTACCACTAGGGCTGGTAAATCGGTACTAGTTGCCGGATTGCTTACACCAGCCCTTGCTCAGGGTATTCCCGTTATTGCCCTTGACTATCCCAAACCCGACGGTAGTTCGACATTTACAGATTACACGCAATTTTTTGGAGAAGAGGGTGCGTATTTTGACATTAGTAAAGAGGCAAACAACCTATTCGAGATTCCCGATTTAAGAGGGTATGAACCTGAAGTAATTAAAGAGCGAATGACCGATTTCAAGGAATTCTTGAAATCAACTTTAATAACAATGGTGCTGGGGACAAATCCCCTAGGGGTTAGTCCCATCATGATATCAAATATTGAAAGTGTAATTACCCTTAGTCTTGAGACTTTCTTCAATGACGACGATATCAAATTGCGGTACAAACTTGCACTTGAATCAGGAGTAGGCACGCAAGAATGGAATGATATCCCAACACTCCAAGACTTTTATAATTTTTGTTCTCCCGGTTATATCAAACTCGATTCAATTACTAATAATTCAACCGAAATATTAGGTGCACTCGACCAAGTTAGACTGCGATTAAAGTTCTGGCTAAATAACCGAGTTGGTCAATCTATCGCCCGTCCATCTAGCTTCAGAACTGATGCAAAGTTACTTGTATTTGCTTTACGTTCGTTATCATCAGAAGCTGATGCAGCAGTACTGGCACTATCAGCATATGCAGCTGCATTGAGAAGGGCATTATCAAGTCCAAAAAGTATCTTCTTCCTGGACGAAGCGCCGATTTTGTTCTCCTTTGAGTCAATTGCCGAGCTAATTGGTCGCCTGTGCGCTAATGGTGCAAAAGCTGGTATTAGAGTAATTTTATCGGCACAAGAACCTGAAAGTATCTACCAAAGTAAGTCTGCTCCCAAGATTTTTGCTAACCTCACAACTCGTCTTATTGGTCGGATTCAAACATCAGCAGTAGAGCCATTTATAGTAAGATTCAAATATCCCAATGAAATCATCTCTCGCAACAGCACGGAAGCATTTTTTCCCAAACAAGAAAGTATTTATTCGCAGTGGTTGCTCGACGACAACGGTAAACTTACCTTCTGTCGATATTACCCTGCTTATTGCTTACTTGCAGCAGTAGCAAACAACCCCAACGAGCAAGAATTACGTACCTTATATCTCAATAAATATAAAGATAATCCCATGTTGGGAATGGTGAAATTCTCCGAAGCATACGTGCAGATGATTCGTAAAGAAGAACCAACAGCAGAAACCAAAGAACTATTAAATTCAAATAATAAAAAACCAGTACTAAAAGTACAAACTCCAGAAGAAAAAACATTAGACGAAAACTCTAAACAAGTGGCTTAAATTAACTGCCACATCCATAACTAGTAAGTAAATTATGAAACAAAAATTAAAGCTCAAATCCAAGCAAGGATTAATTATTGGGTCGATAATTGGGATAATTACCCTGATTGGATCTGCACCTAGTTACGCATTCTCAATCGAAGATTTCTTTAATGAAATTTTGGGCGAACTCAATAGCTATTTTGAAGAAACTAAAAACGAACTCACCGCCGCAATAAATGAAAGTTGGGGTGGACTCAAAAATGAGGCTAAAACTGCTACTACTAACTCGACTGGCAGTATGGGTATGCCCGATCCAGTAAACTCAGCCGACAAGCTCAAAGAGCAACTCAAACAAAAGGGTTTCTGGAACGAAAGCAATACCGTTGAGGGTGCAGTATCGGCAGCAAACGAACTAGAGCGCGAAACCACCCGCGCCACAGTTGAAAGTGTCCTGGGAGAGCAAGGGCAGGAACGTACCAAAAAGGAAATTGAAGCAACCCAACAAACTGTAGCCGAGGCAAAAGAACTCGCGGAATCTGCACAAACAATGGATGCTTCACAAAACATCCTCAAGGTAATTGCAGCCCAAAACTCACAAATTGTTTCAATGTTGGGACAATCCCGTACTGACGGACTGCAAGCACGACACGATGCCCAGCAAACTAACCTGATGCTCAGTCAAATTGCTGAACAAAATGCTGCTGCAAGACAAAGAGAAAATGTAAATCTTGACGCGCTGTCCAGTCAATTAATGGAAATATCTGGTTACAGCAATCTTAGATCAACAGCGGTGGAATAACCTACAAATCATCTCTTAGTTTTTCTAAGAGATGGTTCAGATAAATGTTAAGAATACGATGAATTTAATTTTCTTCGGTTTTTTTTATTACAGTCCAGACGACTTTTTTGGACAAGACCTTTTAAAAACAGCCGCCAATGTTAGTGAAACGATTTCAGAAAGCTTTAATGAACTTTGGCAAGAAACTCTTGATGGCAATTTATATATCTCGATGTGTAATGTAGCTACTTTTTTCGCTCTTGCTACACTTATCTTTTTCATGGTAGAACTTGCCAAAAATTGGATTAATCAAGAAGACATGAAAGCCCTATCAAGTTGGATATGGCCCATCCTTGTGATCGGATTACTAGCTAGTAATGGTGCATTACTCAAAAGCGGAACACTTGCAATCCGAGGTTATATCAATATTATCAACAACGATGTACTTAAATTCACAGCAGCTGGCTCAAATCTAGAGGTAGCTTATAACCGAGCTGTTGGAAATATTTTATTAAAAGACCAAGTAGGAAAAGCAATGGAACGCTGCCGTTCTTTGCCAGGTACAACTGAAGACAAAATACAATGCTTTGACCAAGCAGAAAAAGAACTTAGAAAAACCGCACCCAATCTTTTTAAAGGAGATGCGCCTGGTTCCGGAAGCTGGGAATTCGGACCTCTAGCAGCTTTAGATGCAGCTAAAGATGCACTGTCAAGTCTAAATCCTGCTGAGATAGGGTCAAAATTAGCTTCAAGCATTACTGGCTACATTGGTGACCAAATCGTCTCTTTCGTCAGCGTTCTTTTACTCGGATTAAATGTAGCCTATCAGTGGGGAATCGAATTCACAATGCTGCTAACCGCTCTCCTTGCTCCACTAGCAGTAGGTGGTTCGCTACTCCCCTACGGTACTAAACCAATTTTCGCCTGGTTAACTGGCTATTTCTCAGTGGGAATGGCAAAACTCTGCTTTAACATCATGATCGGGCTGTGCGGACAATTAATCGCTACATCTGAATCCAGTCAGCCAATGATTTTTCTCCTATTTGTAGGTGTGTTTTCTCCCATACTTGCATCTGCATTAGCTGCTGGTGGCGGACTCGCAGTTTGGACAGGATTAGGCAAAGCAGCTGAATTTACAGTCGGAGTTGCCACACAAGTTGCTAGTGCTGCCGCAACGAGTGGTTCCTCAATTGCAATTAATGTATCTAAATCTATCGCCTCAAAAGGTAAATGATTAATCAATTATGGTTAAATCAAAAACAAAATCGCAACCGCTTCGCCTCCTCAGTTACGGTCAATCGACTTCAACACCAGTTGCGATCGCAACTGGTGTAGGTGCAGGAGCAGGCATACTTTCTCTTCTACTACAATTTATAGTTTTTGGAATAAGTTCTGGTACAAACCGTTATGTCAAAGGCATGACAGTTGTTCAACTCCAAGATGGTTCTATCTCCCCTGGAAGATTTGTCGGCCCCTACGAACGTGATGACGAAACTATTAAAAGATTTATCTCAGATAGCATGATTAAAATGTTCGGTTGGAACGGAATTATCGAAGCAACCGAAAATGGTGAAAACATCACCAAACAGGATAAAGGAATAGATATCCAGACAAAAAGAAATAACAGAAAAAAAATTCCAACTAGAGCCTGGGAAGCAGCATTTGCACTATCTGAAAATCAAGATTTTCGGGCAAATTTTATTAAAAAATTAGCAGAAATTGTTCCAAGTGGTGTATTTAACGGTG
Source organism: Chlorogloeopsis fritschii PCC 6912 (assembly GCF_000317285.1). Classification (GTDB taxonomy): domain Bacteria; phylum Cyanobacteriota; class Cyanobacteriia; order Cyanobacteriales; family Nostocaceae; genus Chlorogloeopsis; species Chlorogloeopsis fritschii. The sequence continues at coordinate 33,482 of NZ_AJLN01000015.1, forward strand.
AAGTTCAAGTCTCACTCGTAACTCGCCATATCTCCGAACCCAGAAAAATTAAAGATGGAAGATGGGAAGTTGATTATATCGGTACGCTGGTAAGCTTTAATAGAAGCGAAAACCAAGGTAAAGGAATCGCCTTCAACAAAACAATTACTGTCGAGGCTATTGATACTCCCAAGTTGCCAGCCAAACCAACCGAATTTGATAAAAAAATTCATTTAGCTAGACGCTCAGGTCTGGAGATTACCCAAATCGTTGATTATAACCTCGGTAAAAAAGAAAAGTAATTAGTAATTACTCAATAAAAATATGTTGCAGTTACAAGACGACACTCCAAATCATCATAAATTTTCTTCTGTAGATAGTCTTCTACCAATTGATGAAGATAAAAAACCTGTAGAAGATGGAATAGCAAGTACGGAAGATGAGGTAGTTGACGAAGAGGAAATTGAAGCAGAAGACCCTGCATTAGTACAAACCAAACACGATTTTGTCACATCTCCCTGGTCAAGATTGGGTATCATCGGAGGTGCATTTGGAGTAGGTTTTATACTCATGTTTGTCGTTCTCAACGGGATGATAAACGGCGGTGGCAATAATGCTCAAAAACCAGAAGTAATCCCTACTTCCACTCCCACAGTTACCTCATCTGAAAAAGAAGAAGGGGATATTTACGCCAAACTCGCTCTCGCCAAACAGCAAGAAGAACTCGACGCGTTAAATGGTAAAAAAGGCGAGAAGGAAGACGAAGTGGAAGATATTGAGGAGGATAAATCTAAAGAAAAAGCGCGCCCTACTCGACAACAAAAGGTAGTTACAGGGCAAACTACCCCTACTTCCAGAAGGCACGTATATGGGAAACAAGACCCTGAACCAGTTGGGATAAGACGCACAAAAGCCGCTTCCCAACCAATACCATCTCTGCGTCCTAGCGCCCCTTTGCCAAAAAATCCTTCTCCTAAGAGTTCCAGCCTTGCTCCCAATCTACTGGCAAAAGTTACCAAACAAACAGCTAATGACAACCAAACCATTGCCAAAGACCCCCTCGCCGAGCTCGAACGCCTGCGTAGTCTAGGTTCGGTTGGTCGGGTTGAGTATACGTTAGCCAGCACTACTGTAAGCGAATCCACAAACACAACAGTAGAAGAAGTGAGTGCAACTGAAGAAACAGTAAGTCCAGCACAACAAAATACCAATCGCTCTCGTCGTCGCCGTAGCCGCCGCAGCGAGAATACCGAAACAGTTACCAATACCTCTAATCAAGTTGAAGAACTGCGCCCGCGTTGGCAACCTGTAAATACAAACGACAGTACTCCAGAATATACAAATACTAGTGACGGACAGAACAATCAAGCCGTGCCAGTTATTTATAGCTTCTCGGTAAAAGAGCCACAAATTAGCTTAGAACTTGACAAAGAAAAGACCGTAGAATCCAGTTTTGCTAGTAATAAAGAAAACAACTCCACTCAGCAAATCGAACAAGTTGCAAATAACTACCTGCCAGAAGAAGCACAGATACTCCAAGAAACACAACCGCAGTATTTAGTTGTCGGTTCGTTTGCAAGTGCAACCCTGGTAACTCCGCTCGTTATGCCCCAAACCAGTAATAACGCTCGTTCCCAAGAACAGACAAATACATTACGGTTTGTCGCCCGGTTGAACGAGCCGCTTTATAACAATACTGGTGAGATTGCCATTCCCGCAGGAACGCAGGTAACTATCGCTATGATTTCGGTTGATAGCACATCAGGCGTGCGTGCCGAAGTCGCGGCCATCCTCAAAGACGGCACAGAATATCCTCTATCACCTGGAACGATATCAGTTTTGGGAGAGGCAGGTTCACCCCTAATCGCCAGACCTCACGACGACAAGGGATCTGAAATTGCCAAATATGACGCCACCTTGGGGACAATAGCTGGTCTTGCCAAAGTAGGGGAAATTATCAACCAGCCGGATGAAGAAGTCACAGAAGATTTGCCTTTAGGTGGGACAAGAACCCGCAGCCGCAATAACAACAGCAACCTTGCAGCTGCCTTCCTTGAAGGTGCCTTTAGCAAACTTAGCGAAACAGTTAGCAAGCGGACAGAGCGTGCCACTGATGAAATCAACCGCCGTCCTAACGTCTGGTATGTACCTAAAAATACCAAAGTTACTATTAAAGTCGATAGGTCAATCAAACTGTGAAACTCAGATATATAGACAGCTTTAGTTTAATTACCCCCTGCGCGATCGCCTCTGTACTTACACTAAATCAAGTTGTACTGGCCAATACTATCCGTCAAGTTGCAGCGTCCCAGGTGTCAGGGGAAAATGCCAAATTGCAGACAGTTAAAGTCTGGCCCGGGCATGGGGTATCGATTTCATTTTACCGCACCGGAGAAACTATCAAGAAAATCTGGTTGGATGACCCCTCAAAGTTTGTTTTTGATGTAGATGGATGCTTGGAAGGGTTAGGCAGATGTTCTGGGAAGAGTACAGGGGCTGGATTTATACACATCCGCCGGATCGAGAAAGTCAAAATACCTGGTTTGCCACCAGCTTCCTACGGCGCACACATGACGGTAATCACCGAAGCTGGAGGAACGCGCAAATCTTATCATTTTCGGATAGTATCAGGCACTGGCGCACCACAGTACAGCCAAATTGAAATTATTGGCGATACAACACCAAACAAACCTGAACAGGTAGAACCAAAAGTTAGTTATCTCGCCCTATCTGACAGCAGGTATATCGCCAAAGGAATGCAAGTTGCACTTTATAAGCAGTGGATTACTGTGGATAGCAAACTTTGGAAGCGGCTGAATCAACTTGTTGAGTTACGTTCCCAAGGAGAGGAACTAGTCATCGCCGCCAGCAATGCCGGAGTATCAATGCAGTTGGTTGAAAAACTCATGTCGCTAGGAGGAAAACGCTTCATAGAAATGCCTCCTCTCAACGTCGATACAAATAATACCCAACTTGGACAACCTACATCGCCGAATCTAGTTGTTGAAAGCAAGAGATAACTATGGAAACCAGAGATTTCATAACAGACAACCAAATAATTAAAGTAATATATATTACAAACGAAGAAATAAACCAACAGAAAAACACCATCCAAGTAAATGATGAAATAGCCGCAATTGTCCCGGTACAAACAAAAGTAGCCAGCCAGCCGAAAAGCTTACCCAGCAAGGGATACCAATGGCGGGAACAAAAAATGAATACATGGCGGTATCTCATGGCTGCTGGGATGATAGCAGGACTCGTCCTGCACGGGTTAATCCGGTTTGGAGGTAATTACAATATCGGTAGTCTTCTATTTGGAGAGAAAGCTTTAGCCCAGACAGTTGCATCGAAGTATTCAAATTTGAATCATTCGGTTAATCTTACCAAACAAGCCAAAACCGCCAATAAACAACCTATCGCAGTTAAATACGTCAACGGTGCACCTACTCCTGATTGGAGTAATATCACGTTCAAAAATATGAAGTTTGGGGAAGGGGGTAGTGTTGAATTCCCCAATATCAACAATCCTGGGATGAAGGAAAGCCGCACCTGGAGTGCCGGACAAAGCCTTTCCGAAGTCATGGAATTAGGCGATTTTGAGGCAACTGAGTTCAATATTGAAGATTTCACGCTTGAAGACATCGCCAACATCACAGGTATTAAACTCAAAGACCTCAAACTATCTGACTTTGAGACACTAAAGTGGCAAACACTCGAAGACCTTGCTTTATCTATTCCTAATTTAGAAGATTTGGAAGTGGGAGCAATCCCACCAATTCAAGAACTAGTAACCAAAGTTACAGGCAACGCCGCAGATTACCAAACTGTTGGTGAGGTGTTAGACAACTATCCCGAACTGGGAGAAGCCGAACTCGGTAAGTATGTCAAACTCGATAAGTATAAGCTAACCAGCATCCCTGGCATTGAGGATGCACAGCTAAAAGACTTCACGAACTGGCAAAACACAACAATTGATCAGGTTCCAGGATTAGTTGATGTTCCGTTTGACCAGTTCCCCAATGTACCAATTCCCGATGTTAGCTTTATCGGCAAGGTAGACTTACCCCTCGGTTCGCTTGAAAGCGGACGCTGGAAATCAATAAGCGGTAGCTATCAAGCTGGGTTCAACGTTTCGTGCGAGAAAAGGTGTGGTCATATCGAAGTTTCGGGGAGTGATATAGTCGTTGGTGCACAGTGGATGTCTGGTAAAGACCAAAAGGTAAAAGGCGGGTTCGGCATTTTGGGGAACCTTAACGGCGGAAAAGAACCTACAGGAAGACATCCCTTCGGCAAATCATTCAAACAAGTCATTTGGGACATTAACGAGGCGGACGGCAGTATTAGCACCGCAATGTTCTTCCGTATCTGCAAGCGTGGATGGATTGATTTAGGCTGCTCGCCTTACTTCATTGGCCCCGTTCCCTTCTTCACCTATCGGGAAATAGATCCAATTATCCTTGGTACTCCCCTCAGCGTGCCCAAAAAAGTAACCCCCTAAGTTTCCTCAATCTCCTCAACACACCAATACGAAATACGAGGAAATATGCAATGAAAAAATCGCATATTTCTTCGATTTCCTTATGCAAAATTAACGCATATTAATTATGAATTACTTATTGGCAACAGCCAAAACTAAAACTGTTAGGGAAGTAAAGGCTGATAAAAAAAGCAGCAATCAAGACTTTAGTAAATATACAGATAAGCTAATCTCACCCCAAGGCTTGGTACTTGCAGGGGGAATTGGCTTATTGTTGCTTTTACAGCTTTTTAGTAATGGCAAAAAAGGCAAGCTTGCTACTAGCTATTGGGGTGGAGCAAAGGAAACCGCCCAAGCTAAGAAAAAAGCTCTCAAACAAATCACTTCTCCTAAATACGACAGTGCCAGCTTGTATATTGGAGTACATAGATATAAAGGTCAAAAACCACCAAAGGGGAGTGGGGGAGTCCCTGTTTATGTACCCGATGTCCAACGCGGGACTGCCGTAATTGGTGCACCTGGTAGCGGTAAATCTTTCTCAGCTATTAACCCGATGATTTACTCAGCAATTGACCAAGGTTTTGGTATTATTATATACGATTTTAAATACCCCAGTCAAGCCAAAATCGCCAGTTACGCTAAATCAAAGGGGTATGACGTACATATCTTCGCACCGGGATTTCCTGAATCGGAGGTATGTAACCCAATCGATTTTTTACGCGACAGTAGTGATGCTGAGACTGCACGGCAGTTAGCTACAGTTATCAACAAAAACTTCCGCCTGTTAGGAAATGCCTCTGAAGATGCATTCTTTGGCCCCGCCGGCGACCAGTTGACGCAGGCTATTTTAATGCTAACCAAAGAGTTTGGTGAGTACGCAGACATTATGACCGCAGCGGCTATCCTGTCGAGCGAAAAGATGGTCGAACGCCTAATGGCTGCTAGCCTTAACCCGTGGATACGGATAGCTTTTGGTCAATTATTTAGCTCGGCTGGCTCGGAAAAGACCATCGCCGGTATCGCAGGTACCGCTAGTTTAATGTTTACCCGCTTCATGGCGAAAAACACTCTCGGTTGCTTTATTGGTAAGACTACCTTGCCACTGGAGGTAGGCAAGAAGCAGATGATTATATTTGGGTTGGACAGGGAACGTAGAGATGCAGTGGGTCCTTTGATGACCTCTATTATGCATATGACCGTCGCCCGCAGTATCGCCAAAAAGCGGAAAGAAACTGGGCCGCTTGTGGTTTCTGTCGATGAACTGCCGTCAATTTTCTTACCAGACTTATTTAAGTGGCTCAACGAATCACGTTCTGAAGGATTCTGCGGTATCCTCGGTTGGCAAAACATGGGACAGTTAGAAAAAATCTATGGTAAGGAAATCGCCAAAGCTATCCTCGGTGCGTGCGGTACAAAGTTTGTGTTCAACCCAGGTGAAGAAGAATCCGCAAGGATTTTTAGTGCTTACCTTGGTGAAGAAGAAATTAAATATAAGCAGAAATCCCGGTCAATGGTCGGGGGGAAAACTAGTATTTCAATCTCCGACCAAGAGAAAACTCGGAAATTATTTGAGCCTGCTCAGTTTCTCAAGTTACCACCCGGTAAATGCGTATTTATTAACCCTGCTTATGATAATAGAAAAGAGGGTTCTGTACCCATATTAAAAAATATTAAAGTACCAAAATATATCATTGGACTGGAGGAAGAAAACAGCAAAAATTGGGACAAACTTATCAATAAGCTTGCTCGTAAAAGTACTCAAAAACGACCAACTCAAGAAGATTTAGATATTAGGATAAAAGAGGTAGATAAGCGTTTCCCGATTCCCCAAGCACCCGTACAAGCAGGAAATGCACCATTGCCTGTGGATAGCTATAAGGAATTTTTCTCATGATAAATACAAAACTTATCAGTATTTCTCGATAGATTACCAAAACCACCATGTTCGACACCCAGCAACAAAAAATAACAGATAACTATCTTCAAATAACCAGTACCACCAGCCAAGCAGCTTTAGATTTAGCCAAAATCCTGATTGAGACTTATAAAAAGATTAGGGAAATACTTAAAGAAAGAGAAGAAGCAGATAAAATCGCAATCACAATTGGTAAGGATACTTACAATCTGATCCCCGATGAATCTACCCCTGGAGCTTACAAATGGCAAAAAATAGACTTATGCGACCCTCAAAATCATCAAGTTATTACCCAAGGAGAAGGCGCACAAATAACAGATTTTCAAGCCCAAACTATTGCCATTCATCTAGTACAAGATGTACCAGATTTAGATGATAATCAACCTGGAGATTACGAAGCAGCTATTAAAATAACTGCCTATACCTCTTCAGGTAATAAAATTATCATTTATGAACAAGATGATGAAGGTAAATGTAGGACTAACTTAATTACAAAAAACCTTTCTCAAGATGAAATTATTGATGTAGCTTACGAACCAATAGTAAAGTTACTACCTGCTTCATCTGATATTGTCAAGAATTACCAAGATACTAAAGAATTTATAGAAGGTCAGGAAAGCGATTTACAATCTGAAACTAATGTAGATAACCAACCTTCAAATCTCGAAAATTCTGAGTCCACTGTATCAACTATACCCCCAGAAACAGTAGAAAATCAGCCAGGTAAAGTAGAAGAAAACCTCAAAGAATTTGTCAGCAGTAATCTTCAGGAAAAAGTAGAAAATAAAGAAAACTATACTTCAGAAGAAATACCAGTTACCAGTAATAAAAAGCTCGTTGAGGAAGAAGAGAAAAGCGCAATCGCAAAGCGCGCAACCCCCAAAAAGGAAAGTTTGGAGGAAGAGGAACAATATGCTGCCGAGTATACTTACCAACAGGTAGCAAAAACGCCAAGGGTAGAACCACAAGCGCAGCAGTGGGCACGCCAGGTAGAAGTACCTGTATACGAGATAAAAAACAAACAAGCCCAAAAAGAACGCTACAACGGCGAAAACAAAGATATCGCCAAAGCTGCAACCGAGATGCTAAAAAAATACGGCACCATTGAGCAGGATGGTTCCCGCATTTATAGAAGTGATGCCTTTGTAATTCGGCAAGAGGGAGACACTATTAACATTCACCGCCGCAGTGACGAACTTCACTCTTGGAAAAATTCACTCTTTGAGTTCAAACCCGGTAAGGGAAACAAAGAACCCAAATTTACCAAACACAATCAAGAAATGTTAGGCGTGGAACGCCAAGAATTCCTGATGGTAGGCGAACACCTGCAAGATAAGGGAACGCTACCCGATCTCAGTACTTCAGACATCCGAGATGTAGCTAACACCCTCGGCAGTCTCGCTCCCGTTGGCACTATCAAAACCCTAGAAGTGTTCAAACAAAACGAGATGTTGGACACTCTCAACAATACACTTTTGGCAGTGGGGAAAGATGAACTTACTGTAGGGGAATTTACCATTAAGCGCACCCGCGACCCCCAAGGCAAGAAAGCCAGCTTGCAATTGTTTAAAAAGACTGAGGAAAGGGGTACTCAGGAATTAGTCAAGTTCGAGTTAACCAAAACAGAGGAGGGGATAAAAAAAGAAGTCGCCAAGATGAATATCAGCGATTATGACATCAACCAGGTAAAGTTTATTGCCCAAAACGCCAGCAAACTCAATCTTGAACAGATATTCGAGGGCGGACAAACAGCACAAGTCCAACAACCCCCTGCCCAAGAACCCCAACAAATCCAAAGTGCAGGCGATATCCCTGTTAAAGTACATCCTTACATTGCTCAAGAGTGGGCAGAGATGACAAAAAAAGGAGGCCTTGCCTGGGGAGGGGTCCTCAACCAGGGTAATGAGGAAATCCTACAAAAGCTTAAAGACAACAATGGTAAGTTGCCGCTTGCAGACCAGCGGGAAATGTACCTCAAAATCATGACCCACAAAACAAACGAGGCACAAAGGCTTGGGGAAAGCACTATTGAGTTCACCCGCCTCAAATACATCATGCAGGACTTGCAACAATGGCGGGCTGAAGAAATCAAACAGCAGTTTACCCCCACCCAGGTTGTTAGCTTCCCTCAAAAGCAAACAGTCGCCGCTGCTACACCTCAAGGGAAATCCAAAGGAATAGAAATGTAAACTTCACCGCAGAAATCCCTTGGGAATTATAGGGTGTGAAAGCCCACCAGTGATGGGTTGAAATTCAACAAAACTTCATCCTAGTTAAAAGCAAAAAAATATAAATCACTACATGCGAGCTGACGCAGTTAGATCAAAAACAACTAGTTAGCCGTATGAGTTTAACTTCAGAATTAAAGAATAAAGAGTCACCCATCAGAAAGTGGTTTGATAAAAGGTTTAATACAGCAGTAGCAAGGATCATCACAAGCCACAATCAATTATTATTTCAACAGCAAATTATTCAACCAGCAGAGGGGACAGACTTCCCACTTACGGGAAATGCTGTAAGCAAAGCACTCAGCAAATACTTAGGACTAATTTACAACCAGAAAGACTGGTACAAGGGGTGCATACCACTTACAGGCGCACAACTGCTAAAAATAGAACACGCATTTGACTACTGTATTGCAGAGTCCAACTCCCTCGAAGAAGAAGCACTCAAGTGTATGATACTGAGTACATTAGAAAATTATGTTCGGACTAGAGAAATCCACGAAATACTCCAACCATTTCTCCAAGGAGAAAACCGTCTAAACCCAGAAGCTAAATATTTCAGCAAGTGGTTACCTACCATCCAAGATACAGCACAAATTATCGGCATATTACCCCATGCTTGGGAAACAGTTAAAAATCAAATAACTCCAGGTAAAATCATCTGCAATGGTTCATTTCCACTAAGCGAATTGATCGGAGGTGCAGACTATCAAATCTTAGTAGGAAATACCCTGGTTGATATTAGGACAACCGCAAAACGTCGTCCATTCACACTGGAAAACTTTTACCAACAAATTAGCTACTGTCTGCTTGATAGCGATGATATCTACAAAATTAACCAGCTTGTATGGTTCTACAGCCGCCAGCAGTCTGCATTTTGCTATCCAACTAGCAAGCTGTTTCGAGATATTAAAGCCACAAGAGAAGAGTTCAAGAAGATGATACTTGCCAATTATGGATATAACAGAAAGCTAGATTGTATCAAGCAAAAACTTTCTCTTCATCCCAATTTTCAACTGTATCTAGAACCCTAAAATTCTATGAAACCTGTATGCAAATACAGGTAATTTTTCTTTACTACCACAGCCAATACTCGCTTTTTTAATAGTGAGTAATTGGGTTAAAATGATGAAAGCAGGTTTTTACGCGGTGTTGGGAAAAAGAGATTATCTTAAGTTAAATAATAAGAAAGTGGGAATATGGGAACTAACTGAGTACCAGCCCACTGGATGGCTGTGTTCGCTAACAATAAAACCTGAAGTAATCCCCAAAAATAGTCCAATCATCCACGACTGTGGTGCATTTGGGTACCGGGAACAAGACTATCCCACCATCGATGGACAGTATGTTAACGCACATTATGCAGCCAACCGATATCGAGAGCGCAGCCGCCCTGGCGATATTGTAACTTGCCCCGATAATCTACTGCTTAGAAATATTGACTGGCGGCGGCAATATAATCTCCAACAGGCACAGACTTTTATCAAGATAGCGGAGGAAAAACTGCCCGGTAGAACACCCCTCGCCGTCATTCACGGACTCTCTCTCCAAGAGAAAATAGAGTATGGTGTTAAACTATACCAATTTGGTTATAAGCACTTCGGAATAGGAGGACTAGCACAGCAAGCGAAAGAGTATTCAACAAACCTGTACATTATAAAAACAATCGTTCAGAAGATACGTTCTCAGGGTAAAAGCATCCACTTCCACATTTTCGGACTCTGCTCGCCGCAATACGCCAAAACCTTTTTTGAGATGGGTATTAGCTTTGATGGCTCAACACACGCTAGAGAAACCTTTAGCAGCAACACAGTTCTATTCAACACTGACTAGATGTCCAATGCATCAAGCAGCCAGGTGCAACTGTCGGACTTGTGCGATCGCACGGAGTCATCGCATAAACCCTCAGCAGATAAACAACCGCCCAGCAAGCATTATGCGGTTGGCACACAACCTTAACTCGCTACTGGCAACTTATCACTATCTCAGTAAACCAAAAACTCTTTACCTTGTCGCCGGATGCGGGAAACAAACCAATCAAAAAGCAGCGGCGAAGGAAGTTTATTGCTCCCAGCACTTCCAGGCTTGTCGCAAGTATGCCCAAACCCAAGGGGGATGGAAAATCCTTTCTCCCTTACACAAAGTTCTGGAACCAGAAGAAATAATCTCGCCCTACGATTTATCCCCCCGTTCCCTATCCCCAAATGAACGCCAGCAGTGGGCGCAGGAAGTGGCCCGCAGAATCATGCAGAAAACCAACCCAGATACAGAAATAGTCTTCCTTACTGTTAAGCTGTATCGAAAGCAAGTAATTCCTATATTAAAGGCGCACAAATACGTTATTAGGACACCAATGGAAGGTTTGGGTATTGGACAGCAAATTAGGTGGTTAACAGACAAATTATCTGCATCCAAACAACTCGAACTCAAGATATAAAATGATAGTTAACTGGCTCTTGTATTAATCAAAAATCAGCTAATTCATCATATTTTTATAAAAATAAATATATTAATAAGTATTAGTAAATATGCATAGTCGAACTATTGACATAGGAGAGAAATTTGGTTATTGGCAAGTACTTAAAAACCAAGGGACAGAAATACTATGTCAGTGTACAGCTTGCGGTACGGAAAGAGGAGTATTCAAGTACAATCTTCTTAATGGTAAAACAAAAAGCTGCGGCTGTATTAAGAAAGGAAATCTTATAGAAGTAGGAACAACCTTCGGCGAACTAACAGTAATTGACAACACAGAAATACAACAACCAGGTAGATTTGTCAAAGTTTTAGTACGCTGTAGCTGTGGAACAGAGAAATATGTCTACAAACACAGTCTAATTGCTGGTAATACTAATAGCTGCGGATGTAGAAGAAAAAAAGCAATCAAAATCACATCAGAAAATTCAAGAGAATACCACTCATGGAATTATATAAAACAGGTTTGTTATAACAAAAACCACCCCTTTTATAAAAAACATGGTGGTTGTGGAATAGAGGTACATCCAGATTGGAAAGATGATTTTAACCAGTTCTTAGTAGATATGGGAACTGCTCCCAAAAATACAATCATCGCCCGTATAGATGCTACCGGAAATTATGCACCTGGGAATTGTTTTTGGAGCAACCGTAAAAAATGTTGGCAAGAACTTGAACGAGCAGAAATAAACGAGTTTATTAAAAGCTATTATACTAGCATCGGTCAGGGTAAAAAAGCAAAGATATCTGAATCAACGATTCAGCTAATACTACAAGAACACATGAACGGAGAAGCTAATATAAATAGTATTGCTCGCAAATTTCAAATCTCTCCAGATGATGTAATAAATATCATCTTTGGCTTTGGTATGTAGCAAATATAACTTCTGTTTACATACAATAAGATAAAGTTAAAAGCACACTGAGGAGAGATGTCAGCAAAAGACCTATTTCATGCTGCTGTCAAACAAGCACTACTGAAGGAAGAGTGGATAATTACAGCCGATCCGCTCATAATAAAAATTGAAGGTGTGAAGTTCGAGATTGATTTAGCAGCAGAAAAGATATTAGGAGCTGAGAAAGCAGGGCGAAAAATAGCAGTTGAAATAAAAAGTTTTCTAAATAGTTCGGCGATTACTGACTTTCACGTAGCTTTGGGACAATTTCTCAACTATCAGCTTGCCCTACAAATGAAAGAACCAGACCGGACGCTTTATCTGGCAGTACCTTTTGATACTTTTCAAACGTTCTTCCAAGAACTGTTTGTTCAAGAAGCGGTCAAGTTTTATCAACTAAAGCTCGTGGTCTACGACCCAATTAAAGAGGAGGTTATCGAATGGAGAGAATAGAATACTACCGCCAATGCATCCGTAAGTTACTAACTGAACAGGCATCTGCGGAAAATAGTAACCCAGATGTTGAGTGTCAGCTGGTTTTTGATACAGAACATGACCATTATCAATTGCTGGATGTTGGTTGGGAAGGACTCAAGCGAGTATATAACTGTTTTATCCATTTGGATATTAAAGATGGCAAGATTTGGATTCAGCGCAATACGACTGAGTTAGATATTGCTCAAGCATTAGTAGAGATGGGGGTATCAAAGGAAGAAATTGTCTTGGGACTGCATCCGCCCTACAAGCGTCCATATACAGGGTATGGTGTGGCATAGGGGAGAATATCGCTGTTTATAAGTAACAATAATTGCTAGAAAAAAACTGTATAAAACTTAAAGCTCAAAATCAGAATCCCTGGATGGAAATGCTTGATATTGCTGTTGACACGCAGCAGCTATTTGGGCTGACATATTATATTCAGTAGCCTTAGTCCCAAGTTTTAGCTCTTGAGCTAAAGTTAAACCATCTCCATCTACATCACTTTCTAGTATTTGCGACACTACACTCGCTGGAGCAACCTGTGCCAATCGCTTTAGTCATATAATTAGTGATGTTGTCTACTGCGACGTAGGCAGTCCCATTAAAATCGTCTGAGTATATCCAGGCGATTAAAATAATACAGTCAAATCTGCATAAAACCACTACAACCACTGACGCTTACTTGTTAAAAACAACAAGTAGGTAGTTTTTATGAGCAACCGACCAGAGTGGTTACAACCAAGTCGTAGTATCTACTCCAAGCAGCATGGAATAATTCAAGTTAGTGCAATTATCGGCGATAACCTTTATTTCCGAAAAGGCATAATTAGCCAAACTATCTTCAATTGGGAGGAAGAAATAAAGAAAGGAAATCTTTCCCAAATTCAGCATACACCAACCTCAAAAAGTCTAATATATCAAGAAACAGCTACTGAAATAGAAGGTAGAAATAAACTTGCCTACTGTGATGTAATACCTGAACAAGCAGCTAACCTGGAACAAATTCCAGATAGCATGCATTCAGCAGTAAATAATGTGCTTAAGCAATTAGGAATAAATCAATTATACTCTCACCAAATTGAAGCGTGGGAAGCGTACAATCAAGGAAATCATATTATTCTTGAAACACCAACTTCTAGTGGCAAGAGCATATCCTTCCTACTTCCAGTCATTCACGAATGTTTCAAAGGGAACTCCTGTATCATTTTCTTCAACCTCAAAGCCCTAGCATTTGACCAAGAAGAAAAAATCAGGGAATTTGTAAACCTTTTACCAGAGTCAATTCGCCCTGTTATTCTCAATATTAATGGCGATACTTCATCCCAAGAACGCAAAAAACTTTATACACACAAACCCTCTATTATTTGTGTTACCCCCGATGTATGGCATCATGAGCTTAATAACTACCAATTTGATAACTACAATTTCGTTGAAACCTTACGCAAAATATCCATTATAGTAGTGGACGAACTTCACTTCTATTGTGGAATTTTTGGGGCTAATTTTGCTTTACTTAATCGTCGCACCCAACTAATAATAGAACAAGCAGGAGGCAATTTATCACAACTAAAATACATTTATGCCTCAGCTACTATAAACAATAGTCAAGAGATAGCCCAAAAATTTCCAATCGGAGGGAAAATCTTACGGTTATTAGTCAAAGTGGGGCAAGAAAAGCTCAAACCACTTTTATCAGTCTCAAGCCCCAAAATAGTGTTCTGTACACAACCGCTCAAATTGCAGCTTTACTTGTTAGTAAAGATGTAATTGGGATATGCTTTTGCGATAGTCGCGAAACGGTCAAAAGCCTAACCCAAACAATCCGCAAAATATTAGTTGAAAATGGACTACCCCACCTCAAAAATACTATCTCTGCATTCTATGCCAATTTGAAAAACAATCAAAGGAGAAAAATCATTGCAGATATAAAATCTGGAGATGTTAAATTTATAGTCTCAACGTCTGCACTTGAGGCGGGTCTTGACCTGGGATGCATTGATGCCGTACTCGTTTGTAAGTATCCTGGTAGTATCCTCTCCTTCCGCCAAAGGGCTGGCCGTGCTGGTAGGAAGGAAGAAGGCTTGATAGTATTTATCCCTTCCAGGCAATCAATCCTAGACTCATACTATTCAAACCACCCCGAACGGTTATTGACCGATCCACCGGAGGTAATCAACTTCAATCCCAATTTTGAAAACCTACTACAAGCACATATCTTAGCCTGCTGCAAAGAATCACGCCCGACAATCAACCAAATTGCCAAGCATTTCGGACAAGGGGGAGTTGCGATCGCAAACCAACTACTTGAAGACAAAAAGCTCGTGTACAGCTTTAATAACAAGCTGGCGTGCGCTCGCCATTTGGGTTATATACACGGTGATATCAAAATTAGGGGAAGCAGAAGCAACAACATCGACTACATCAACACCTCGACTGGCGAAGAATTTGAACAAAGTGCTGTAAATTCTGCGTTGAGGGAGGTATACCCTGATGCTATTTACATAGCACAAGATTTTGATGGCAACCCCGTTTGGTATCGGTCATTAGAACTCAAAATCAAGGAGGGACAAGCCTTTCTCAAACCAACATCTCAAACAAACCTATTTACACGCCCTCAAGGAGCAATTAGATTTGAAGAAGTCAAAACTACAGGCGAAGAAAAGTTAATTCAATTACCAAGGGGAGTGATAAAACTTACTCCTAAAATATGTAACATCTCGGAGTCAATATTCGGATACAAGTTATACAACCGGGAGTCGAGATGGACTTGTCCGAATCGAGATTGTAGAAATCACAATCAATCCCTAGCAAGCAAATTAGAAAACTGTTCCATATGCAACAGTCAACTAACAGAAAGAGACATCATACAGCTAGTAGAAGAAGTACCGTACAAGGAAGCTTTAACTACTAGCTATTCTACAAGTTGTCTGGAAGTTGAAATAGACCTACAAGCAACAAATTTATTCAAGTCAAAGGTAGAGCAAATTAGGTCAATAATCAAGAACCAGAAATACATTTCCAGGGAGGAAAGAGAGTTATTTGAATACAAGGAAACCGATATTTGCATCCACAGTTTAGCGCATCAGCTGATGCTAGCCCTTCCGCTAGTTGAACATGGAGCCAGTAGTAAGGATGTCGATTTCATACTACATGAGGAACCAAGGCAACCTAATTTAGTCGGCTACTTCTTCGACACGGTTGAAGGGGGAACTGGAATGTGCGATACGCTATTTCAATACCTAGAAAAAGCTATATCTAAGGCAAGATTTTTAGTAGAAAATTGCCCATGTAAGCACGGTTGTTCAAACTGTACTGTTATCTATAGGTGTCCTGATGATAACACGGCAATCTCCAAACAAGTTGGATTATCTATACTTCAAGATTTAATCCAGCAACAGGTGTAAACTCTCTAAGAAAATAGTTTTACTCTCTATTTCATATAGAGAGTAGAATTTTTCATGAAATAGTTATATAACAGCTTATAAAAACTAATATGCGATACTGCATTAGTAAAACTACGACATAAACTAACGCTAGCTAAAGCAAAGTCTTTTTGTTAGTGTTATGTACATAGAGTTAGTTCCTGACTGCGAAAAATCACCCCAAAAATTCCAAATTATTCATGCACCGACATATCTATTAACAGATACAAACTATCAGTTGGGCGATTTCATTCCTGCATCAGATATTCACCTAATAATTAATCAATCAGTAAAATTGGGATATCAAGTTAAAATTTGCCCTCTAATTAAATATCCCCTACCAGCAATTAGTGATGAACTTGCGGATTTAATGACATATTATCCATCTGATTTAAAAATGCGACTTAACGGCATGGTTTTTGAGCAACGGGCATATGTAATGGCAAAAAGCCATGACGAAGTATGCCTAAACAGAGAATCAAAAGCCATTCTCCAAGAAGCAGAGTACTGGCTAATTAATTATGCCCGTGAAGTTATCGCCAAAAAAGAATATTGCATATTGAATATACTTGCTCATATCGATAAAGCAGATTTTAGACAAAAGGCGATAGATACTCTAATGTGCTGGCAACCCGATTGGAAAAAGGCTATCTACCAATTTGCAGGAAAGAGATTTGAAGCAGGCAATAACGAATTTAAAATAATCAGTTATTACTACAATCAAGAAAAAAAGGGGAGAGAAGGAGTAATGGTGCTGTGCACGGTAACAAAAACCATGAATAACTTCCCCGAATTTCCCATATTCCCACTCGATTCTAACTGCACCCTTGGGACTTATCAAGTTGAGAATGCCCTCAACCAACGATTAGCTTAAACTATAGGATTTCGTAGTTCGTAATCACTACTTTCTAATTAAAAATTACGAATTATGTTAACTACTCCTAAAAACTCATGCACACAACTACCGACAGTAAAGAAGTGAAAATCATGTGAAACGATGCACCCCCAGGCGCGTAAAATCATCTCGTCTCTGGAACAATTACCATCAAATTGGCGAATTGTACCTACCTTCGGCAAACGCCCTCTGGGAGGAAAACAATGGCAGCATAAAACTTATTCTCCCAAACAGCTACAAACCGAACTCATTCGTACTAAATGCAAGATTTGGTCAGGGAAAAGGTATACGCGCGTTACTGGGGTTGCTATTGTCTGTGGCGATAACCAACCGCAAGGACATATCGTCGCCATCGACTGCGACGGGCTACACGCCTGGGGTCAAATACTCATCCTTACAGAAAAGCTAGAAGAGGAGGAAATAAAAGAGATTGCACCCCAAAAATTATGCGATCGCGCACTTGCATACTTACCACCAACAGTCGCCTTTACCTCTGGAGGCAAGTACAAATGCCAGTTTCTATACCTAATACCCCAACATAAGTCAATTACTTCTAGCAAAATATCAAATCTGGAGTTTAGGGGTAAAAATCACGTCTCAGTCCTTCCTCCTTCCTATCACCCAGAAGGGAGGTATTACCAGTGGGTTCCCGGTTGCAGTCCCCAAGAAAAACAAGTTGCGATCGCACCCCAATGGGTAATAACCCAAATGTCAAAGCAGAAGGAAAAGGCAACTTGCCTACCACAAGAAAAATATAACCGCAGATATGGGGTAAACAGATACCAATTATACCCAGATATCGAAACTAACATTCAGGCTGCACTCACATTTGTGGAAGTCATTCACCCCCGGTTCGCAGATGACTACATCACTTGGATACAGGTAGGAATGGCGCTTAAATCAGTCAGTCCCACTCTACTAGAAGCATGGGACACCTGGAGTCAACTATCGCCCAAATATAAACCAGGAGAATGTGCTTACAAATGGCAGTCGTTTAGGCGAACTGGGATTACCATCCGTACCCTCTCAAAATTTGCCAATCTTTCATGAACAATCAAGACCAAAACCAGGAAAGTATA
This sequence comes from Chlorogloeopsis fritschii PCC 6912, assembly GCF_000317285.1. GTDB lineage: Bacteria > Cyanobacteriota > Cyanobacteriia > Cyanobacteriales > Nostocaceae > Chlorogloeopsis > Chlorogloeopsis fritschii. The sequence continues at coordinate 51,328 of NZ_AJLN01000015.1, forward strand.
ACTAACCCCAAAGTTAGTTACGGTAGTGATTTAAATTCTAGTAACAATAATAACGCAGAAGATGATGAAATTGATGAGCAAGTTGATAGTAACAGCACTCTAAATTCCAAAACATATTTAATAACCATACTCATTCATCCAGATGAGCAACAAGCCATCCTATCAATTGGTATCAGAAACGCACCACCCATCATTGAAACTATCAACTATCAGGAAATAACTTCACAACCAATTCTCAGAGACTACATTCACCAGTTAGAAGAAGCACTACCCAAAATCATTGAAGCTGCTGAAAAAACAAAAGTCACTACCAAAAGTTCTAACCAAAAGAAACAAATACAAAAGCGAGAGTTACCAGCCAATTCTCAAGAAGTCGAATCTAACAAAAAACAACTTTCACTGTTCTAATCATCATGAATTATATCGCTATCATCGAAGGTCAACAAGTCCCTATCCCAGAAGAAACAGCAAGCAACGATGAGAAAATCAGACTTGCTATCAGCACATATTTCCCAGAATATGCTAATGCCGAAATCACTCGGACAACTACAGGAGATACAACCGAAATCAGGCTAGTTAAACGCGCTGGAACTAAGGGTAATTGTATCACCGAACTCAAATTAGCACCAGAACAAATTAACCCAGCGTTTGAATTAGCTTGGAAGTTAAAACTTTTAGAAATTAAAAATCAACTACCTCTAGAACTTTTGATTAGTATCCAAGCAGAAATAATCCACACAATCAAAGTAGGAGAAAGCTGGGAGATATATACAGAAAAAGTTTCTAATTTTCTCAAACAACAACCATCTATTCCCAGCATTTACCCAGTACTGTAGTCAAACAATGCCGCTATCTGCGCGTAGCGGCAGTCATCATAATTATGATATCACTAGAACTATTCAAAATACCCATTATCTGCAAAGAAACAATCATCTATCTGGAAAATCTCTCTCAAAAAGCAAACTTACTCAGCTTATACCAAAAATTATTTCCAGAACAGTGGAATGAGTCAATAACTCCTCTCGATAGAAAAGCACATCCTGATTGCATTTATTCAGATAGAGAAATTGAATTTATTCAGCTAGTAGATTCAAACCTATTCCCTGTTGAATTTGTTGATGAAATAGAAGCTTGTGACAAGTATGAATATATTCCCATAGTCCCACAAATAATCGAATGGTGGGAGAATGACTTTGAAGATCTAGAAACAAGCGAAAAGTTCTTACTGTCGGTTATGGGAAATGGGTATCAGCTTGAATATTGGGAAGAGAAGTTTGGATTTGAGCCTGAGTATATAGCAAGAGTAGAGGATATAGATTTTCAAAAGCTTGTGAAAATCTGTAATAAGTTTAAATCACCCCTTCAATATTTAGCAACTAGCCTTAGCATTCTGGACTACTCGACAGGCAACATCTGGTTAGATACAACTTATGAAACTGGAGATTGGTGGGATTGGACTGAAGAAAATATAGTCTTTCTAGCTCAAAAATGGCAAGAAGCTACTATCATGTTAGACCAATTTCAAGAGTTATCCGACTGGATAAAAACATCAGTAGCTAATCGAAATAAAATCATCAGAATCTGGAATAAAGCTGCCAAATGAATGTAGAATTAAACGGCCAAACTATCCTTGCAAATATTCCACAACAAGAAGTACTAGGACATTTAATCATACTTAAAGGTCAATTTGTTTTAGTAGAGAAAGAAGAGAATAAAACTAGCCATAAGTTTATATCACCTGAAGCTGTAGAAAAAGCATTTACAGCTAAAACCGTTAGTTCTGGATGGTTATCTCCCAATACTTTATGGTGGGGGAAAACACCAAACGGAGAAGGTATTATTCAATTTTACCCGCCTCAAAAATACTCAATCACAATACAACTTTTAGAAGGGAATAAAACCATAACTGTTCCCATGCCAGGATTTATATTTGCTGGAAATTATAGCAGCTACTATCTATGGGTAATTAAGGGAAAAATCTTTAAGCAGGATTGTCAGTTATACAAAGCGCCTTTACCAAATATTTGGAATGACTCGAATAGAATTTGCTTTGGTAAAAATATTCCACCTACTTGCAATCCCGACTCAATAAATAAAGCTTGGCAATTGTTCTGGAACAGCCCTTTTAACCAGGATTTAAGTCAGAACAAGTGTAGATCGCATCCTCACAATGTTTGCAACCTACTAATCAGTTTGCAGGGTGCAAAATCCTTCCCAGTCAAAGAATTAGTAAGTTGCAGCTACCAAAGAATTAAAAACCCTAACGACATACCCAAGTATCTATTTGAACATGAGTAATCCCTTCATCAGTCACTACTACACATTCGATCCCAACCTTCCCCCATACAGTCAAAAACTTCAGGAATATTGGGTTGCAGCTAATGGAGTCTTTTTGCGATCGCACCGCCCGGAACTAGAAATTTGCCTGCCAATCGCCCGTACTAAGATACCAGGGTTAGCAGAAATACAACCTTATCTCAAGTTAAATGTACCGAGAGTGCCAGCAAGTATGATTGCAGACATCGTTAATACTGCAAGGGTTAATCCCCATCAGGAAATACTTTTCTACCTGGGAGTTGAGAATAATCGCTGGTGGTTGCACACTCCGATGCAGGAAGCATCATCGACTCACGTGCGATCGCTACAACAAGACAACCCTAAATATAGGCAAGCACTGGTTGAAGTACATTCACATGGCTGCATGAAGGCAATTCCTAGTAGCCAAGACAACCAAGAGGAAGCAGGGAAATTTCGCGTATTTGCAATAGTCGGGACAGTTAATACAACTCCCACAATATACAGCAGGCTAGGGATATATAACCACTTTTTTGAAATTGCTCCCAATTTTATATTTGAACCATGATCCAATTCGACTGCGAAAAAGCTTACCCCGTTGTTCCCCATCCCCACCAGAAAGTAGACTTTATCTTGATAGGCGCTGGCGGTACTGGAGGATATCTTGCTGAAGAAGTGTGTCGCCTCATGCTGCAACTAAACCGAGTAGGCAAGGAAGCCAGCCTCACCATCATCGACGGAGATACAGTCGAACCTAAAAATATCGCCCGCCAAAACTACCAACCATCTGAGGTGGGTTTGCCTAAAGCTAGGTGTCTTGCTACCAGGTGTAGCGCCAAGTACGGGTTAGAGGTAAAGGCGATTTTGGATTGGTTTTCACCCAACTATATGAACAAATACAGGTGGAACAGCCTGACAGTTATTATAGGCTGTGTGGATAATGCCGCCGCCAGGGCGCAAATTCACTCGTGCTTGGAATATAATAGCTTCCGCGAACATGCCTCTATATTCTGGCTAGACTGCGGCAATAGTTCACACTCCGGACAAATTCTATTGGGAACCCACCAGGAGTTTTACATTATAAGTAGTTGCGACAATCCAAAAACTCCCTCATTCTGGAAACAGCTACCCTCCCCGGCGCTGATACATCCCGAATTGCTACTTCCCAAACCAGAAGAACTCAACACCAACAATCTGTCGTGTGCGGAAATTCAAATACTTAATCACCAATCGTTGTTTGTTAACCGCATGACATCAGCGATCGCATCTCAATACCTCTTAGAGTTAACCCTAACAGGAAAAATCACAAAGTTCGCCAGTTATTTCGATCTAAATACCATGTCCTGTCGCAGCATCCAAACCACAATTACCAACCTTGAAAAATACCAGCAAGTTTAAATAATAATCACCACAAATAGTTAACACATATCTGTCTTGAAAAATCAATCAGGACAGATATTTATGATGAACAGATTCAATCCAATTCAATTAGAAAATATTGAACAGGAAAGCAAAAAATCAGAAGTAAATACAAGGATAATCCCAATTAGCCCAGGTGAAAAACTTGGTGGTGAGTTTCACCTAATTATGCAACAAATTGGGTTAGGGTTACCAGTAGAGCCTCTATTAGAAGCATATCCTCAAATAGACAAGTGGGTAAAAGCGGTCAAACCATTTCTAGAAATTCCTGGTAGCAAAGAATGGAACGCCGAAGTGCAATATCTTTACAAGTCGCAGTTATTACACGCTAATTACGACTTAATCATCTATCAAGATAAACAAGCGATTGGAATAGATTGGACTATTCAAAAACTATCCAATTTCCAAGAACTAGAAAATTCATTTAATACACAACTCAGATTATTCCTATTACACGAAAAAACTCAATTACCACTCGAACATATTAATTTAGTCTACCTGTTTGTGAATGCAGATAATATCTATCAGTTTACCTATTCACAAGTAAAACATCAAGTCTTCAAAGAAAGGCTTTTGTCGATTTTAGAACAGTTTGTTGTGGAAGATGTTGCAGAAGAAACTCAACAGGAAGGTTTGGAGATAATCCATCAAAGGTGGATAAATAAAGAAATTTCAACTCAAGAATATCTAGACGCTATCCCAGAAGTCGAACTATGAACTCTTCGGAAATTAAAGTCAAAAAAATCGAACTTACATCCAATGGGTGGACTTTCAATAGCCTATCACCAAGAGTCGGAACTATAACAAATCCCAAAGGCAGAAGAATCACTTCTTATTTTGGGTTTGACTTCAAAGAAAAAGCAGACAAATTCCTTAAATGGATTACCTGCAAAGAAAAATGCTCGAAAGCGATTGTTCGCCCAAGCGAACGCCTAACTACTCCTTGGGAAGTCAAAGCCTGGGATGTAGAAGAATCCCTCATAGTCGAATGCGCGCTCAAGGATTTGAAGGAAAATGCAGCTATCACTATCGCTGTTTAAAGCTGGAACGCAAGCAGACACCGCCGACACCCTTAGTTTCAATTTCAATATACCTAACCCCACAAAAGCTGCAAAGCTGCGAGAACTAGCTGCATCAATGCAGAAAACTATTGATGCAAAGCTCAACCCTGCGATTGGGAACCAAAGAGCAACTAAACGCCGCAAGCGCATCGCCCAAGGGATTATCGCTGAAGGGATGGAATTACAAACAATCCAGTCTTGGTTGCTTGCGATCGCACAAATGTGGGAAATGGGAAATATCCCCGAAGTACTGCGCGGTATCTCTCAAAAGTCACAGGTTGAGACACTGTTTAGGATTTCTCAACAGGGAAAAACTCCCCAGGAACTGCAAGAAACCCTTAACGTCGAATATAACCAAGATTGGGTAAACTCTCTCAACCATGCAAGTATTTACAATGCAGGCGAAATCGTATCTGCTATTAGGGAAATTCAACTATACGTTAAACCCCAAGAGATAAGTACAACTCAACAGGAGTTAAACAAGTTAGAATTGGAAATTATCGGGATGACATGGAAAGATTTCTTCCCCACACCGCCTGATGTTTGTAAACGCCTCATTCAATTAGCAGAAATTAACGAAAACTCTCGCATACTTGAACCAAGTGCTGGCTCTGGCTGTATCACAAAAGCGATTGTCGAAAAATACCCTCAAGTGGATTTAGAAGTAGTAGAAATTAACCCAACTCTACGCAGAATACTCGAACTCAAAGGGTTCAATTTAGTTGGTAGAGATTTTCCAAGTTATACCACAGATAATCTCTACTCGCATGTCATCATGAATCCTCCATTCTCTCAACTATTAGAACATATTTATCATGCATGGAAGCTAATTAAATCAGGAGGAATACTAATAACAATTGTTCCAGAATCAGTATTCTTCAACCGCAAATATCAAGATTTTAAAGAATGGTTGGAAAGTTGGAATGCATACGATGAATCTTTACCCAAAAATGCCTTTATTAAATCAAATAACCCCACAGGTGTAACCACCCGAATCATCAAAATGCACAAGCCATAATGTACTGCAACCTTATGGCATATTGTTAAATCGATTAAATCTACTAAAGTCGTCTTTTACATCCAGGCGGCTTTATTTTTTTACCACGACATATGCAAATGCACACCTTATTTGAACTAGTTCAACAACAATAATTATGCCTAGAACTCCAACCAAATCTGGTACAACTTCATCTGAACAAAAAGAACAACCTCCTTCCCCTACAACTCCAGATAATCTCCAACAGAGAAAGTCTGCAATATCAAAATTTGCTAACCCAGAATATAACGCTCCCATGAGCAATGTCTGCATATGCCAAATGATAAACCACATGGAGCCGAAGAAAGTAGGCTTATTCATTAAGGATAAATACTTAGGAGGTATTGATTGGCAAGGAGGCGAACCTATCCACAAACATACCTTCTCCAATGGTACGCCAGAGATGGGAGTATTGCTGCAATCTCCCAGAATGCACATTCTTGATATCTCTCCCAGGTACATCGAACAACGGGATGATGGTGCAATTATCGGTATCTACGAATACGGTGACGGATATGATATGTACCAAACTCTAGGAAAAGATAAAGTCGTACTGCGGCGGTTCTACTTAATCAACCTAGTGGATGAGAACAACAAAAACCTCCACAGCAAACCAATCGTTCTCTCAATTAAGGGAGTAGCTTCTTCTAGATTTGGCGAAGCTTATAAACAATTCCAACGGGAACTAGAAGTAGCGTTCGCCAGGTTTGCAGATGTACCTGTTGCTGAAAAATCCCAAGAATTTCATCGGCTTGGTATATTCCAACCCACCTTCGTACCATCACTCGAACCCAAGGAAGCAATTAACCAACGCGATAAATCCTGGGTAGCGGTAGTCGAATCCTACAAATCTCCCAACCCTGATGGTAGCAACTTCCTCGAATTCTTCTGTGAGGACAAAGAAGCAGAATTCCAAACATTGATGCAAGCTAACCCTGAGTTTAGCTATCGCATTGGTAAAACTTCTGCTGTTGTCGCCGAACACCACCGTTTAGTTGGTAAAGCCACAAACGAAGTAATGGCACTACCACCTTCAACTCCCGTTATTGAGGACTTACCGTACTGACTGTTTTAAAAACAAACATAGGTGCTAGTAACAACTAGCACTCGTGAATGAATATCCACAAAAGATATACAACCAAAATGGAACTAACAATTGCTCAATCTGTACTTGCAGAACTCATTGAAACAGCCAAAAATGGCATATCTACAAAACCAGTAGACCCAATCCTTGGCAGTCTGCTAATCGAAGCGTCAGACTCAGGCAAACTTACCGTAATTGGTACTGACCTAAATGTTAGTATCAAAACTGATTCTGTAGCTAACATAAAACAAGCAGGTACAGTAGCACTAAACGCCAAACTACTAGCCGACACGGTTAACAATCTATCAGGCGAACTCGATATTGAGGTTAGCGATCGCAGCTGCATAATCAGCCACAGTACGGGAAAGTGTCGCATTGTGGGAGGAAACGCAGAAGATTTCCCAAGCATCCCAGAAACAGAAAACCCCACCGTTATCAGTATCCCTAGCAAGAAGCTACAAGCTGCACTTTTATCTTGTCTGTATTGCAGCAGCACTGACGAAACCAAACTTGTCCTCACAGGTGTACATTTTCAATTACAAGGTGAAAATTGGAGTTGTGCTAGCACTGACGGACACCGCCTTGCATTTGTATCCTCCAAATTAGAAGTAAGCTACGAACCACTCTCATTCACTGTTCCTAGAAGAAGCCTTATCGAGTTAGAAAAAATCCTCTCGAATGCAGCCCAAAGCAGCAGTTGTACCCTCAAGGTGGGAAAAAACACTATTCAATTTATCCTGCCAAATGCTGAACTTACATCCAGGTTGCTAGAAGGACAATTCCCCAATATCAACAGCTTTATCCCTAGAAGCTTTGCCAACGAAATAGTTGTAGAACGCAAGGGAATGGAAATAATTCTCAAAAGAATTAGCCATTTTGCAGAGAAAAAACACAAAATCGTCAAAATCCTATGGGAGGTCAATGACCAGCAAGCAACATTAATGACAGGTAATACTGATATTGGCGATGCGGTAGATTCTCTACTTATCAAAACGCAAACCAGTGTTGGAGAAAACATCGGTATTGGTCTAAATAGTGGCTACCTGCAAGAAGCACTCAAGCACATCTCAACCGATGAAATCGTGTTCAGGTTTAACAAGCCTCTCCAGCCAGTAATCATTTCTCCTGTAGGTGGGTTACTCGACCAACTAACACTAGTTATGCCTGTAGATGTACAGGATTTTAATAAACCACAGCAGCTTCAAGATACCTCAAAACCAGACACGGAAGCAGTAGCAGAAAATAGCGCCGAAGCAGAGCACGTATCCGATGAAACAATCAATCGGGAAGATAAATCTACATCTGATACACCTGCTACTAACAAACCTAAATCCCGCAAACGCAAGCAGGAAGCAAAACTTAAACCGGAATTGGAAACCACAACCGTATAAACCAAAAAGTATAGCCAGTAATAGTGCTGGTTATACACAAATTCCATTTATAAAATTTGACAGTCTAAGAATATGTACACACCACTGCATCTAAAGTATCGTCCCCAACAACTTTCACAAATTATCGGTCAAGAGCATATTGTTCGCACTTTGAGTAATGCGATCGCCTGTGGGAAAATTGCACCCGCTTACCTATTTACCGGCCCCAAGGGTACGGGTAAAACCAGTACAGCCCGTATTCTCGCTAAATCCCTTAACTGTCAATCATTAGAGAATGCTACTACCGAACCTTGCGGCGAGTGTAATTCATGTAAAACTATCACAAATTCCTCATCTGTAGATGTAACCGAACTTGATGCTGCCAGCCACTCCGGTGTAGATAACATTCGCGAAATAGTGTCCAACCTCCAACTCAAACCAATTGAGGGCAGGTACAAAATCCTGATTGTGGATGAATGTCATGCCCTGTCTCACCAATCGTGGCAAGCATTATTAAAGACAGTCGAACAACCGCCAGTCCATGTAGTGTTTGTATTCTGTACGACAGAAATACACAAAGTACCAGAAACTATTACCTCTCGCTGTCACAAGTTTGATTTTAGGAGGGTTTCACCAAGAGCAGTTGTAGATTACCTAGTAGAGATTGCTTCCCAGGAAAGCATTGACATCACACTATCAGCAGTAACCGCGATCGCCAAAGCTTGTAACGGACACCTGCGCGACTCACTCAAACTTCTCGATCAGCTAACCCTACTGGGCGATGGAGAAATTACTCCTAATTGGGTGTGGGAACTATCAGGTACAATTCCCGAACACGATTTACTCACTTTCTGTGAAAATATTGCCAGAGGGGAAATCACGGGTAACTTGGGCATTCTCCAAGATTGGATTACATGCGGTAAGCACCCAATCACCATCCACACCAGTCTTGTCGATTTCCTTAAAGACCTACTTATCTGCAAAACTAACCCCAATGGCAGAAATCTTACTCAATTAGAGGAGGACACTTGGAAGGAACTTACAACCATCTCCCAATTGTGGAGTACAGCCAGCATTCAATCAAGCATCACACTCCTAATGACACGTCAAAATCTCATGCGGGATGAAGCAGCACACCTGTGGTTGGAAGCTACCCTTATTGAGATAGTTCCAACTAAAAAGAACAGTCTGCAACCTTGGAAAGATTGGAAAACTCCCCAAGATGCTATCAATTGGGCGCATGTTCAATTACCTCAGATGACACAAGCCCAGTTACAAGAACACTGGCAAGAGCTTACACCCATTAATGGTAAAAGAGCACCAGCATGGGTAGAAGCTGTTCAGAAGCTGCAACAAAGACAACTAATGTCTATTAAATAATTACTCATCAGTTTTCAAGAATTATGTAGAATCCACGTTGTAGAAGATTGACAGTACAGACTTTTCATGTGTATTTGGGTAAGGCAATGTTCAAATTGCTTTTGGGAACTAAAACTTATGCTATTGAGCTTTCCCATCTGTTTCTTGCTCAATAAAGCCCTCAATAAAGCCACAGATTTTTCCACTACACACTGCTGAGGCGGGTGCAGTAGATGAATCTGAGAGTAAATCATCAAGCTGCATATATCGACTTGTCAACTCCTGACGGAATTCAAGCATTTCCTGAATTTTGCGATCAACATCATCCAGGTGCTTCTTCAGCATTTTTTTGACCTGTTTACAGGGAGCAATGCTCTTGGTACTCAGCTCAAGGATCTGTTTGATCTCTTCCAGGGAAAGTCCGAATTTCTTGGCTTGCTGGATAAATAGTAAGCGCTCCTCGGCTTCTTTTGAATAGACACGATATTGAGACTGTGTTCTTTCAGGAGGATCGAGCAGTCCCAAGCGTTCGTAGTAGCGGATGGTTGCCACTGGGGTATCTACTTGGCGGCTTAACTCACTGATAAATCGTCCCTGTTTCATTTTTTGGCTACCTCCTTGATTTGAAGCCAGCCCTACCCCATTTTAGGTGTAAGGATGCAATGAATCTTTTTTCAGGTTTGATATCTCCAGCCTAAACCCTAAACCTAGCTTCAAGGTCAAGGGGTTTTTGAAATTTTTAATGTGTGGGTTACTTCCTTGAAAATAGGCTTGACCTTGAACTCAGGTTCAACGTTTACAGTGAGTGCAAGATCTAATTTTGAAAATCTGTAGGGGCTCAAGGAGAAACACATGGCAACTGAAACCGTTCAAATGAAGGTGTCAGGTATGATGTGCTCGTTCTGCACCATGAGTATTGAGCAGGCACTTAAACGTCATCCTGGTATCAATAGCGTGATGGTGAACCTCGTTCACGGAATTGTTCTAGTTGAGGCAGATACATCGCAGATTAATGAGGAAGAGTTAAAGACTGCCGTAGAAAAGCTAGGTTACAGTGTCTCGGAGACTGAGATGCAGCAGTATGTCACAGATGAAGCACTGTTCAAGCTGCTCGGGCAGCGCGGCATCATTGGGATGGCACTTTCGCTCATCGATCTACTCATTGACCCTTTAAACCTCTTTCAACTCCCACCACAACCCAGAGCTTGGTTTAGCTTGGCGGTGGCAGCTGTTGTTCTGCTTTGGGTGGGGTATCCCATTCTACGCAAAACGTTGATGGCACTTCAGCAGCGAGTGATTAATGCGAATGTCTTACTGTCAGCCGGAGCCTGGGGGTCGTTTATTATCGGTACCCTTTCTCTGGTCGATCCCCAGTGGCCAAACTTTCTACCCGTTGCTGCCTGGTTGATGTCATTGCACCTCTTCTTTGGCTACTTCAAGCTGGATACTCGCAAGAAGGCATCTGAAGCTGTTCGGAAACTCCTCTCACTTCAACCCCCACGGGCACGAGTGCTGCGGGGAGGACAGACCGTCGATGTATTGACAAATGAGGTTGTTGTTGGTGAAACACTCGTTGTGCGACCAGGCGAACGGATTCCTCTTGATGGTGAAGTGATTGAAGGGATCGCTAGCGTTGACGAGTCTAGCTTTACTGGGGAGTCCGTTCCGTCCACGAAAGGAGTCAATGCCAAGGTGATTGGTGGAACCCTGAACCTCGACGGTGTTCTTAACATTCGCGTCACTAAGATTGGACAAGATAGCTTTCTGAGTCAAATTGTGCGTCTCATGACTCAGATCGCCGAGCGTAAGCCACCGCTGGAACTACTGGCGGATCGGTTAATGAACTATTACGGTCCAGTTGTATTCATTGTGGCGGGGCTAGCATTTACAGGCTGGGTAATGTTTAGCGGTGACTACACTAAGGCAACGCTGGTGTTGCTGACGACTATCATTATGGGCTACCCGTGCGCTTTGGGAATTACAACACCGATGCTGTCTGCGATCGCGGGTGGAAAAGGAATTTCGATTGGTCTTTTAGTCAAGGCAAGTGAAGTCTTTCATGAACTTTCAGTAGTAGACATGGTTGTCTTTGACAAAACCGGCACACTCACCTATGGTCGCCCAACCGTCACTAACGTTGAGACCTTTGGCAGTGAGCGAATAGAAACTCTGACATTAGCGTCAGCAATTGAAGAACCTTCGGAACATCCGATTGGTCAAGCCATCCGCTTCTTTGCGCTGCGGGAAGGCACTCAGCCAGCCGCCGTTAAAGAATTTCGTGCGGCTCCAGGCAAGGGAGTTGAGGCAAGGCTAGGGGAAACCGAAGTTTTAGCCGGAAAACCTTCTTTTGTTGAAGAGCGCGGTGTTTCCTTAACCGCTCAGGTTAGAGCGAGGATTGATGCCCTCAGCAATGAAGGCAAAACAGTAGTCGTACTGGCACGGGGTAAAGAAGCCATTGGCATTTTTGCACTGCAAGACACACCACGTCGGGGAGCGCAACGGTTATTTGAGAAACTGCGGCAACGAGGGATCAAGACCGTGATGCTTACGGGCGATGCCCAACGGGTAGCGGAAGCAATTGGAAATAAGCTGGGTGTTGATGAAGTCCGGGCAGAACTGTTGCCAACAGACAAGGTTGCTGCCATTGAAACGCTTCAAAACGCGGGGCGTAAGGTCGCAATGGTCGGAGATGGAATTAATGATGCCCCTGCCCTTGCCCAAGCAAACATTGGAATTGCGCTGGGGGCTGGAACAGATGTGGCGATCGAATCAGCAGGCGTCATCCTGATTGGCGATCGGCTCAATGACGTGCTCAGTGCGCTTATTCTGGGCAAAGCCAGCTACCGCACGATGACTGGAAATGTGATTGTGGCGGTGCTCTTTAACCTGGTGGGCATGGGATTGGCAGCAATGGGATTCATTACGCCGACGCTAGCCATCACCATCATGGTGCTGAGTATTTTTGCCATTCTGCTCAACACGCTACGCATTCGAGGAATCGATCTGCAACGCGAGGATCTGCCAGAGTTAGAGCCACTGGCTGAACAAGAGTTTCTAGTTCCAGGAATGGTTTGCGAAGGCTGTGCTAGCAAAATCAGCACGGTACTGACTTCACTGGTAGGCGTTCAAGAAGTCAAGCCGAAAGTACCACAAAAGCGGGTCTATGTGCGCTATGAGCCGACCCAAGTGCAAGAGGAACAACTTAAAGCAGCACTTGACCAGGTGGGATTTACTGCCATTGAAGCGTAGAACAGGAGTTTCATTTTGGGTTTTGGTGACGTTGTAGAGAGTTACCTCTCTACAATGTCCTGAGCGAAATACTTGAGGACGTTTATGGCTCAACATACTAATGAAGCGAGTGAACCCGGAAATACACGGCGGCGCGAACCTTTGCTTTGGATACTGTGTGCGGCCGCTGCTTTAATCTTTTTCCAAGGCTATACGATCGTGCGGCTCCTGCCTCGACTCGCTGAGGTTTTCCAGGTTCCGGAGCAGCAAATTGGTCTCATTGTTCCGGCGTACATGATTGCTTACGGCATTTCCACCCTTCCACCCTGATTTATGGTTTGCTCTCAGATCGGCTGGGAGGGGCATGTCATCCGAGTTTCGCTTCTGGCGTTTGTTATTTTGACAGCGCTGACAGCAACGTCGCAGTCTGCTGAGCAGATAGTCGTCTGGCGACTCTTAACCGGATTGGGCGCGAGTGGTGTTGTGCCAATGTCGCTCGCCCTAGTTGGGGATTTATTTGCGCATAACCAGCGTGGGCGTCCTTTGGGATTGCTGTTTGCAGCGATGGAAGGTGGAATGGCGTTAGGTTCAACTTCCGGTGCAATCTTGGAACCTTTTGTGGCTTGGCGGATGCTATTTATTGGCACCGCTGTCTTAACCGTTGGTGTGTTCGAGCTGTTGCTCCGCTTTGGTTCGCTACCTCAGGTTTCCAGGTCTAAGGCACGGCTCTCCTTACGAGAAGTGGTTTTAGGCTACCGCAAGCTCCTGGCTACAAAACGGGGCTTTAGAACCTATAGCTATGTATTCTGGAATGGAATTTTCCACTCTGGCATTTATACCTGGTTGGGGGTTTACTTTTCTCAACGATATAACTTGGGGGAGATTAGCATTGGTCTAGCCATTCTTGGCTATGGAGTGCCAGGATTGCTGTTTGGTTCAACGATCGGACGAGCCGCTGATCGCTGGGGTCGTAGGCGGTTGATTGCTCTTGGTTTAAGTGTGGCGGCGATCGGGGTAGGGCTCCTGATTCCTCAAGTTCCTTTACTTGTTGCCGCTGTAGCAGTGACTATTATTTCGTTGGGATACGATCTGACCCAACCACTGTTTGCGGGAATTGTGACTGAGTTAGGAGGGAAACAGCAGGGAGGACAGGTGATGGGGCTAAATGTTTTTTTGCTCTTTACAGGATTTGGAATCGGTAGCTTTTTGTTTGGTGAAACCCTTGACTTGGGATTTGGTCCCGCACTGGGAATATTTACGGCTGTCCAAGTGTTTGCCACCATTGCTGCAATTCCCTTATTCCGCTGTTGAGGCTCGAAAGCGGGAACCTAGTAAGTCGCTGACTTAATTTAGCTGAAACGTTGTGGAGATTAGTGCTTCAAGATATCCTCGTCAGAATGGAGCAGCTAGCTCTTACTTGCCATATGTAGAGTATAATTACATACTCTGGACAAGGTAAAATTAATTTTGCTCAAAGTTTTATTTCATAAATACTTTAATTAAATATTTAGCGTTGCTGAATGGAGGTATGAAATTTAAAAATTTGATATTTCAAGCTCTTACTCTCTGCGTCACTGCGTCTCTACGTGAGATAAATTCGTACCCTTAATCAGTAACGCCCCGATAATTGTTTGTAGTGAAGCTCTAGTACGACTTCATGAAATCATACCTCATCTTCTTTGACGCTTTGCTATCGACCAGTTATTATGTTTCAGCTATCAACCCCATAATATTTCTCCAACCATTCCAACAAGCCTTCCTCGACAGGGGTCAAGTAAGTCTGTCGTCCCAGAGACTCCAACACTGTATAAGCACAGCGATCTAGTATTCCATAATCGCGCAAACGCTTGATGCGTTTTTTAATTTGTGGTAGTTGGCGATGTACTTCCGGAGAATCAATTTTGTTGAGGTTTTCAGGTTTCACGTTTAGAGTAGTGTCATGAACGTCCACTTCTACACTAAATTCTTTAAGGGCAACTGCGATCGCCCAACAGCCATTATATTTGCGTTCAGTACCCTCTAACCTAGTTAAGGTAAACACGTCACCTATTTGGCAAAAATCACTGGCAAGAAGTAGAGGCTTGTCCTTGAGCTGTTCCACAATTCCCTTAATAATGCGTCCGCTAGGAACTTTACCGCCAGCTTCTTCTATACCCTGTAACCATGCAGCCGCTTGAAGTTCTGGTTCAAAATTTGCTTTAGCTAAATCACGTAACTGACGTTCGTTGGTCGGCATGGGAGTTTGCCGACCAATGGTCGGCAAAAATTTCTGAATATTGTCATAGACGACAGCAGCCGCAATCTTCAGGTAAGCAGTGTCGCGACTATAATTAAAGCGATCGCGGCAGTATTCCTCAAAAGTTCTATGAGTACTTCGGTATAGCCGCCGTTCCCGCAGTTCCCTCAAGGCACAACCCGCTTCATAAAATGCCCGTTCTATTTTTAGCTCCAATCTGTGACGGTCAGCTTTTTCCTCCTCGGTTAGCTCCTCTAGGACTTCGACTGCAACAACTACAGTATCAGCTGTTGCAAATTCTTCCCTTGGTTTGGGTTCGTGCTCTACTAACTCTTGTTCAGAAGAATTACAGGTCATAGTGACTGAAATTTCACTATCACCTTTTTTTACCCGTTTGTCGCTTTTGTTTGCATTAACTTCTTGACCAGGTTTTAATTTAAGTTTTCCAACTGTCATAATTGATACCTTTTAAAAACAGCTGAAACTTTTTAATGGGAAATTATCAGCTTAAGATACAGTTGTTATCCGTTTTTACAGTATGTCTCACCCCCTTGCTTTTGAGTAAAATTGAACACAAGATGCTGCGATAAATGTAACAAAAGTAGGTGTTAAAGGTGTGCTTGCACCTAGCCTGATGATGCTCTTCGGATTTGTCCTTCAAAGACATGCATTCTCCCCTCTGCATCAAATAAACTAAATCGCCCTACTAAATTGGTAACAGTGACACAAGCATCAATAAAATACCCACCAATCCACTCCCCAGCTGCCGTCAAAAATTCGACTGGCTGAAGCTTGCGGTTGTTTGATTTCCTACCTGTAACAGTTGGGTTCACATCTTGCAGTGTCTGGGCGGTAGCATTCGGGAAATTTAAGTCAACACTCGCTTTAATACCTAATAACTCAGTAGATTCTCGTAAAAGTTCGGATAATGCTTCTGGAGCATTACCATTTGATGGCAGAGGGGTTGGTACATCATTTCCTCCAAGGAACTGGGACGAATCATCATCGTGACTATTGCCTAGAAATTCTATATTTGACCATTCATCCGTTGACAATTGACGCTCCAATTGACAGTTATTGTCAATCAAATCAGTACCTTCTTCGGTGGGCATTTGAGCGTTTGAATTGACAAATTGACGTAACTCTACATCTTTCAATCGTAATGAGGAATTTGAGTGGCGGTTAGTTACTTTCTCTGAAGAAACAGGTGCCTTAAGATTTATGTCAAATGAGTCAAATTCATTGTCAAATCCAGGAGTGCTTTGGGTTTTTTGGATTGACACAGGTGTCAAATTTCTGTCAATTTTGTCAATCTCACTCAGTGGTACACCATTTGGCAAATAGACTAAGTTAGACCCTTTATTTTC
Source organism: Chlorogloeopsis fritschii PCC 6912 (assembly GCF_000317285.1). Taxonomy (GTDB): domain Bacteria; phylum Cyanobacteriota; class Cyanobacteriia; order Cyanobacteriales; family Nostocaceae; genus Chlorogloeopsis; species Chlorogloeopsis fritschii. The sequence continues at coordinate 67,783 of NZ_AJLN01000015.1, forward strand.
AACACGACCCCAACCTGCTGCTGCCATCATTTCCATCAGTCGCCGGATTTCAAAAGTCGGTTTTTTGCGGAAAGCGCGGATGCTACTCTTGAGCATGGAAGCTGTAGCCCCTCCCAGACGTTCAGCCACTTTCTGTATTTTCAGACCCCAAGATGTCAGCCCAGATTCTGGAGAGTTTTGAGCATGAATTAATTTATGCTGCCACAGAAAATAAGCTGCTAGCTCAATGGCCTTTTCCATCGTGTCACCACAGATAACTTGGCTCAGAGTTTCACCCCTTAAGACAGCATTGACGATGTGTAGCCATAGTGCCAACCTAGTGGTGTAAGCTTCAATCTTGGGATAGACTGCCCTCAGTCCATAGGACTCCTCAGCAACTTGGGCATCTACGAGAGAATGCTGCCACGCCTCAAAAAACTTAGCCGCTTCCGTGCTTAGAAAGTAATCTTGTGCTGACACCTGGCCGAGTTTTATGTAAAGTTGACGTAGTGCTTGAGAGATACCAGTATCGGCAGCAGTACTTTCTCCAACTAACCGCAGATAACGTTTAGGAGACTTTGCAGCACAGAACAGCCATCGAGCAAAATTGCCGTTGCAGTCGTTGTGGTCACCCATTATAGTAGCTAAAACTTCCCACTGGATGCTGCCTGTACGTGAGATGGCACTCTTAGGTAAGCATACAGATTTGTCTGAGCGGTCGTAGATAATTGCAGACCCATTGAATTGATCGAGTTCCTGCTCTTCATCAGCCCCTAAACCACCGCGATATTGATTACGGGCTTTGAATAACCCTGCTAGTTCATCCCGGTAGTACAGCAGTCCGCGAGGATTTTCACTATGAATTCGCTGCAATGTTTCCAGTGTGCTGTCCTTAGTTAGATAGCGCTGGCGAGTGGGTGCTATTGCTGGCTCCTCTTGTGAGTCGTCCTGCTTTTTGCTTTTACCCACTGTTTGCAGCTTGTTGTATTCAGCTAGTTCCATCCGATAGCGCTCAAAAGCCTCAGCTTCTAATTCCACTAAGGGATCGATAATTAACCGTTGGGCTGGAGTTTTCATAGAACCAGATTCAGCTACAATGCTCGTCCACATCACCATCGGTTGAGCGTACTTTGCGGATGGCTTTACAATTACTCGCGCTGCCGATCCAATTCGAGATGCCGCAGTTCCCAAGAGTGTCGTAAATAAAAATTCAGGAGCTGTCGGCATGGCCTTAGCAGTATCAATCAGAAGTTGGGCGAACTGAGGTTCAAGCAATCGGGTAAGGTCAAGTTGGTGAGGATGAGTTTTAAGCAAAGATGAAAGCTTCTGCGTGGCAACTAAAGTGTCAGTTTGCAAATCTACTTCAAAAGTAAGTAGCTTAACTAGCTGCTCAATCTGCCGATAGGGACACCTCACCGAAGCCGCCAACTCCATCAATGCGATCACTCGCCCTGACTCGGAATCACAACTGCTCAAAATTTCTAGAATGCGTTCGTGCAGTGCGGCATCTGAAATAGGCGGCTTCTTCCCAACACCGGAAACATTACCAAACCCAGGATTTCTAGCAGGACTACCAAAACTAGCCAAGAAATTTTGATTCGGTTTAATATAAGTGTTCCAGTACCAAGCCCTAATACAGGTTTCCACACATAAAGGAGTACAGCTGGGTCTAGGGCGGTCTTTTTCGGCTGACTTCCAGATAGCATCAACTTCTTTAGCTGGTAGCGGCGGGTTACAACGACTAGCGTAGTCCTGCAACAGTAGCTGTGGGTCGCCGTCAAACTGCTGACCGATGTTAGTAAGATAATTGGCACTGCCAATTAAGTCTCGTGCTAGTTTGGCTCCATTGGTATTGCGACCCCCCTCGTTTACCCCAAAGTTGAGCAGAGTACGAGACTCTTTGGAGAGACAGACTTCGAGCGGCACCGCAACTGGCACTGGTACAGAGATGTCTTCATACCGAGTGTACTGTTGCTCGTGTGCAAACGCTCTGGCTGCTGATTGCACTGTTTTAGGCTCTCGTTGGACTAACTCAGGATTCTGCGACAACGGCACAGAGGAACGCAATTTTTCATAGTTGTACCTAATACCAGACTGCGAGATGATATCGCACCTTTGCGGCTTTTCCCCTGGCTTGATGTGCCACGCACCAGCCAATCGCATCACCCGACTGGGATTTTTGATGGCTGGATCAGCACCAGTGTAGGTTAGTAAGTCATTTTGCAACTGCTTCCACTCTTCAACTGGGATGGGTTTTTCAAACACCCAGTAAGAATGCACGGATTTGCGAGTCTGGATTTGAAAGGTTGGTTCTGGTAGCGAAAGCGTTTGCCACAAATTTCGCTGTAACTCTATTTCCAGATCATCATGCTCAATAAAGACCGCACGGCACAGTTGAACGTCTTCATCTTTATGGCCACCGCCGTTAATCACAAAATATATGCCATAACCCTGCTGCTGCCACTGCAAAATTTGTTTGAAGTTGAGTTTATCAGCTTTGCGTCCTGTGTTAGGAGCGTAACGGGGGTCTTCTTTAGGCAAGAAAGCCCGAACATAAATAGCATCACCTCGCTGATATCCCAAAAGCTCTAGCTGTTTAATTGCTTGTGAGGTATCAATTTCAAATGCTGAAAGCTGTGTAATCATCACCGAGCACCCTCCTCGTTCAAAGCAAACATGAATTTGGAGAAGATAGTGAAAGTATAATTACGATAAATAGAATAAATAGCGCAATTAATCTGCTTAATGTCAATATCTGACTTAATAAAGTCAAATATTGCAATTTTTTTAGAGCTTTCTTCCATTGAACACGAACTCCGTGAATTTTTAGTTTACGGAGCCAGGGCAGCAGCAAAAGTACAGTTCTCTGCGCTTACCATTTAGGGGGAAGTTTGTTAAAGTCTAGATATGTTTATATCTGGGCTTTTGTTCCACGCAGTTGGCGCTGCGTTGACTCTAACAAAGTCCTAGCATTTAGGTAAGTCGGGAGAGAACCTTTACTGTTCTCCTCGGCTTTTTAAATGACGACAGTCATGACGAGCAGGCTGTCAAATTTGAAACTTAGCATTGAAAGATTTTGATATCAAGGGGGCAAAATCGCTTATACGCCGGAGTCACAGGTGGTTCATACGCCGGAGTCACAGGTAAAACTATACGCCGGAATCACAGGTAAACGGAATATCTATACGCCAAAGTCACAGGTAAAACTGTACGCCGGAGTCACAGGTCAATGTTTGGATAGTTTGCAGCATTAGCCTTTCAAAAAATTGATTTCAAAAACTATACGCCGGAGTCACAGATAAAACTATACGCCGGAATCACAGGTAAACAGGATATCTATACGCCGGAGTCACAGGTAAAACTATACGCCGGAGTCACAGGTAAAAGCGTGAAAATCATACGCCGGAGTCACAGGTCTTCATGAAGATTTGTTAACTAAGACTGTTATTAATTTATAGAGGTGTGGCAGTTTAGAACTGGCAAACTTGATAAAATTTGCTCAATAATTAGGTAATAGTTGTGAGTAAGGAACATACCGCTTTTCCCGTGGATGGACAACTGCTGATGGTATTGCCTAGAGCAGGAGCATCAATTAGAAACCCTGATGTACAACAGCCCATTCTCCGTGCTGATGCAGATGGTTATTATTTAGAAATGCGAGTTAACGCTGACCCTAAAGACGAGAGCGAAGTTGCATTAACTCGTCGTGTTCAATTAGAAGAACTTTCTGCTCAGGAGTGGGAGGAACTGAAAGCCCAGTATGCCAACTTAAATCTGAAAGTTTGTACAGAAGAGGGAATTAGCAAAGGACTGGAGAAGATTCAGGATCGCCGAGTTCAGCGCTTATTTAAAGCATTGCTAACCTTTTTAAATCCACGACAGGTTGCGATTGTGCTGTTTTTGTACAAGGAAGCGCGAGAGCAGGACAACGGAAGTCTTGTTTCTTTTCGATCCAATGATCTGTTAGAAAGCTTAGGCTATACTCGTGCAAAGGATGGTAGTTTCACAGCCAGGTCGCGATCGCAGCTAAACCAGGACTTGGTTGCTCTCCATAGAACTGAGCTAGTGTTCGCTAAGTCTTTGAAAAAAGGCAATACAATGGGAGCGAAGGTCATCGTCAAAAGTATCCTCCGCATCCGAGATTACGAAATCGATAATGTGCCACGAGACTTCGATTTAGCCAAGGCTGCCGATTACACTTATGAACTAGCAGATGCTTACACGGTGGCGCTGGAATTCTTTGAAGGATCGGAGCGAACGGGAGATTACATACTGTTCTCCAACAGCATAGACACCAAGCAGAAGCTAGGGAGTAATGCCAAGCATGACTACAAGATGAAACTGCTAGTTTATCTTGCTAGCCGAATGAAATGGGATAAGCTAATTGATGGACAATATTTAGTGATTTCTAAGCAATATCTGTTCAAAAATTTAGATCTGTTGGGCAGTAACCTGTCTAGGAACAACCAAATTCTGTGGCGGACTATAGAGGAACTGCAAGCTATTGGGTATATTTTGGATGCCCAAGAGCTACCTGGAAAGCGGAAGATGACCAGTATACAGTTTCAAATCAATCCTGAGAAACTACGCTGTAACTAAAAAAAGGGGATGTCCCGTGCTAAAAAATGGGGTAAACACATTGGTCGCCCACCAAGTGCTGAAACGGCAGAGAAATTTTTGAAAAAACCTGCATCACAACGAATAATTGCAGCAATTAATGAGGGATTATCTTTGCGTCAGGTGGCTGACAAAGCTGATGTGGCAATCAATACGGTTCGCAAAGTAAAAACTCTATTGGAGAGAAAAATGCTTGGAATGAACAATGATTTTATTTGCCAGCTACGTGCCGAATTAGATGTTTGGGATAATTCTCCAACTGAGTGTGATGGGCATAGTAGAATTCTCTCAACTATTTTGTTTAATAAAGGTATCGAACATACAATCTGGTGTGGCTCGCTCCAATGGATTGGGCATGGTCAAATTTCACCACATTATTGGATCGAATTACCTAATTGGAACTGTATTATTGATTATTGAGTTAGGATGTGGTGTGCAAGCATGGAAAATTCACAATTAGTAGATATAGAAGTTCCGCACAGTATATTTAATCAAAAAGATTGGAATCAAGTTCAATACACAAAAATACAGCAACAGTTTCCATCAGACTTTGGTGTACCTCTAAATGACTGGTTGTTTAACATCTTAACTATGCGTATTTAAGGCTCCGATAATGGCAGAATAATCAGAAAGTTCTTGTAATTCTAATTCATTAATGAAACCAATCAAGGCAAATATGCATTTATAATTCTGTTATGATGTCAATTTTAGCTTGGTTTTGATGGAAGTTAGCAGCACAAATTTACTCTTAATGAGCAGCCTTGTTTAAAATCATTACATAACTTGTCAAAGTAAGTCTAGGAGGTTGATGTAAATTTTCTTAAAAAAGTGGACGGTTTTTTGGTGTGATTTCGAGTGATAATTCTTCACGATAGTAAAAATTAGTAAACTGGGCGCACTGATTAGTATATATAGTACGTGCTACTTTAGACTTACTCAAATCACGTCGCAATAGAACGTCAAAACCAGCAGTGCGTTCCTTATAATCAGCTGGTGCTTTCAATAAATCTTTTGTAACGGAGGGATTAGTATAGCTAGCTTGCAATTCCTCATGTGGAGAATAGATATCCAGTTGATTAGGAGCAGATTGGGTAAATAATCTTTGGGTATTATTCCCTTTCCATAAACCCAATTTCTCACGTTTTAAACCCTCCATCACCAATTCACCAGTTGCATCAGGAGTAGAAGGTTTTATCCAAACAAAACAACCTTTATCGTCCTTAACAACAAGTCGTACCTTCACCCCGTCTCCATCAAAGTGGAAATTATTAATCAAATCATTAACTGAATCTACAGCAGGTAATTTCTTGGTTTCGGATAACTCTGGCAAAACTTCAGATTGAGAAGCAGGTGCGGGAGATACGGAAGCTGAATATTCCACAAGTTTTGGTAAATTCAACTGTGCGGTATTATCAGAAGATTTAGGAGAACAGCCTACTAGATAAATTAGGATAGAAGATATTAAAAATCTCTTAAATAACATAACTAACTATAGCAAAATTAAACTATTAGTATAAGTATATGTACTAGATAAATAATTAGGTTTTTATTTGGTAAAAACCTTGTAAATATTTTGTAAAAAAGTCAAATAATTAAACCACTACATGAGCATACGCTATTAAGGCAAGAAACTATTAATTATCACCAATACATACAATTGGAAAAATCTCTAATTCATGAGTTACAATCACAGAGATTTTGTTAAAAAGTCTAAAGGTAGAATCGTTGTAGATGAAAGCAAGCTAGACATATATTGGAAAGACCCCACTCCAATAAAATCCTGGCAACCCCAAGTACACTTAAAGCGGTATCAGGAACTTTCACAACTATTTGTTGATATCGAAACCGCAGGAATAGACCCAGTTGAGAATCGCATTTACGCCATCGGATGTATGGATGAAATAGGGTGTCCCACTGTTTTTATAGATATCTCAGAAGCGAAAATAATCACGGAATTTCTCAATCATTTGGAAAAGAAAAATCCAGAAGTAATTTTCACCTACAACGGGATGCAATTTGACTTACCATTTATAATCACTCGCTGCAAGTTACACGGCATTACTCACCCCTTTAAAGTCGCATCTAAGACCCGCACTATCCGAACTGCTCAAGTACGCGGCGAACCGCTAAAAATTCGGGAAATATTTATCCGCAACTGCCAACACGTAGACATTTATATCTGCGTTCTTAGGTGGGATTTTATCGCCAAAAAACTTACCAACGGGCGATCGCTCAAACAAGCTGTTTTGGAAATGGGATTGCGTTCGCAAACTCGATTAGTTCTTCCTTATGAGGAAATCAAGGTTTGCTGGAAAGCTGGTTCTGGTAGCAGGGGATGGGAAAAAATCAGGGAGTATCTGACCTACGACTTAGAAGATACCCGACTCATTGCCAATATGCTCGTACCCTCGTACTATTACGAAGCACTGGTAGTACCAGGAATGAACCTCCAGCAACTAGCCCTCGCTGGTAACGGTACCAAATGGGAAAGAATTTTCGAGCATCACTATCCTGGTTACAAGCCTAAACCAGACCGCAAGTATAAATTTCAAGGGGGGATAGCTCACTCTGTACCAGGATTGTATAGAAGGGTAGGGTACATCGATATTAGTTCCATGTATCCCAGTACTATATTGTCAAAGGGGATTGTCTCTCATAAAGATACGAACCGAGTCGGGTTGAGCATCCTGCAATATTTAGTAACCGAGAAGTCGAGGTTGGAAAAACTCGCCAGTACTGGAGATATCGTTGCTAAGGAAAAAAAAGAATCCACCAAAGTCCTAGCTAATTCTCAGTTTGGGTTCTTCGGCACTTCGGAACTACCCTTCAATGATATGGAAGCAGCTGCCCTTGTAACAGCCTACGGTCGGCGCACTTTACAGTTCATGATCGAAGTAATCAATAAAGCTGGTGCAACATCCATAGAAGTTGATACTGATGGTGTGTTCTTCACCCACCCCAACCCAGAGGAAGTATACACTACACTTCAGTCTCAACTACCCCAAGGGATAACCGTCAAGCTAAAATTTATTGCCAATGCCATGTTTATCCCCCAAAGGGGAACCAAAAACTACCTTCTATGGCTTGTGGACGGAAAAATCGTTACTAAAGGTAACTGGCGCAGCCGCGATCGCTCGCAATTAGAAAAAGAATTTTCTATTCAGTACTTAACCTATCTAATTCAAAATACATCAGCAGCAGAGGAATATTACGCACACATCTGTTCTCAGATTTTATCAAGGGAATACCCCAAAGAAAAGTTATGCATCACCCGCAAAATTAAAGAAGGCGAAAAGGAACTTCTCAAACTAGGAAAAACTGGAGATGTCGTAACTTACTACTACAGTATCCAGGGAGTAACCAATATAAACAGTCATAAGAAGTATTCATCCCACTACTATCTCCAATTGGTTGCCCGAAAAAGAGAAGAAATTTTGCAAATAGCAAATCCTCAAATAGTAAGCAGTTACAAACAATTAACTTTGTTTTAAGATGGTTTTGACATCCACTCCGCACTAAAGCTGTGTTTTGTGCGGGGATTCCAACATCACTGTTGGATTTTCCTCTTTCTGCGAGACGATTTACTTGTAGAAGTCGCCTTGTACAAGCAGAGATCGGACTCTCCAGAGGCGTAGTAAATTCCCGACTGCCCATCGGTATTTCTGAAAAGTTCTAATCCTTTGTTAAGGATGTTGCGGCTAGCATTCCAATCTCGGCAAGCGGTGTAGGAGCAATGTGGACAGTGATGTGTCCTGGTAGTGAGTGTTTTGTGAACTTGTTGCCCACAATTAGAGCAATCAATAGTCGTGTACGCTGGTGGCACTGCAACTACAACTCGCCCATACACCTTGCCAAAATACTCTAACCATTGAGTGAAAATGCTCCAGCCAGCATCTGAAATACTCTTGGCTAGTTTGTGATTTCTCACCATATTTCTCACCTGTAAATCTTCATATGCCACAATGTCGGCAGACATTATTACGCATAGGGCCAATTTGACGCACCAATCTTTACGCTGGTGTTGTAATTTCAGGTGTTTTTTGCCTAATCTAATTCGTGCCTTGGCACGATTTTTAGAACCTTTGGCACAACGAGATAATCTTCGTTGTGCCTTTTTTAATGTTTTTTCGGACTTGCGAAGCAACCTGGGGTTTTCTACTTTATTGCCATCACTATCTGTGTAGAAATGAGTCAGCCCTAAGTCAAGAGCTAGAGATTTACCTGTTGGTTCTAACTGCTCTTTTCTTTCATGGTCGATACAGAATTGGACATATATACCGTCCACACGACGCACTATCCTGACCCGTTTTATCTGTTTTAACTGATAGTAATTTAAGTCACGAGTTCCCCTTAGTTTCATCGTTCCAATCCCAAACTTATCTGTGAATGTGATGTATTGACGACACTGTGAAAGTGACCAACCACTTTGTTTATATTCAACAGATGCTCTGTTTTGGAGTTTACGAAATCTGGGAAAACCCTTTTTAAAAGGAACTTTGTTTTTACAATTCTCAAAAAACCTAGAGATTGCTGCCCAGGCACGTTCTGCCATTGCCTGTCTTGCCGATGAGTTGAGTTTTGATACCCAAGGAAAAGCAGGGTTGTCTGACAAAACTTTTGTATATTTATTCAAATCGTAACCATTTTTTGCATGACCATCCATCCAAAAACGCAAGCAAGAATTTCTAACAAAAAGAGCAGTCCTCAAAGCTTCATTGACTTTGAGTAACTGCTCTATTGTCGCTTCTGCTTTTGCTTCGTAGACTATCATTTTTTTGGCATGGTTACTATTAGTTAGAGTACCAGGAATTTGTCAAAAACTCAACTACCCTTTGCGTTTATCTCGCTTGGCTCGATTTCGCTCAAAGGGTGTCTCGTTTCTGACCGCTATTCATCCTCAAGTTCCGATTAAGCTTCACTTGAGGTCTTCTAGCGATTTAAGATAAAATTATCACTACTCAACAAAAAACAACGCAAGTGGACTGTTACTGTAGAGGCAGGGAAACGGGCAAACGGACGTCATAGACTTTTTGGGATGCGTACAAGCGCTTGTAAGTATTGTACTTGCAGACACGGGGTGAAAAAAGTTGTTGTTAATGGGACTTTTCAGTAACAATAGCTTATATTCCCAAATGAAAACAATGCAGGCTTATGCAAATTTCCTTGCCCTCGGAACTGGAAGAATTGGTAAGAACCAATGTGGCTAGTGGCGTTTATGCCTCTGCCGATGATGTCATCTGTGCCGCCTTGCAGCTGTGGAAAGAACATACCGATTATTTGAAAGAAGAAATTGGCCGAGGCATTGATGAGGCGGATCGAAAAGTTTTTTCCTCAATGTCCCTTGAAGACTTGAAAGCAGAAGGACGGCGCAGGCTGAACAACCAGAAACATTAAACCTGATGGCTTTTTTAGTTGTCCGTACTCGTCTTGCAGACGAAGACCTGTTGGAAATATGGCTTTACATTGCCCAAAATAACATCAATGCGGCTGACCGCTTATTAGAAAAAATAGATAAAAAGTGCCAGCTTCTCGCTGATAGCCCAAGAGTTGGTGTCAGACGTGATGATTTAGCACCAGGTGTCTTTTGTCTTATTGAAGGCAAGTACCTGATTTTCTATCGCATCATCAATGAAACAGTCGAAATTTTGAGAATCCTACACGGGGCGCGTAATCTCAAAGCCATCTTCCACCAATAGATAGATATTAACTGCGCGCTGTCCAGGTAGTTCTAACGTAGCTGAATGGATTTGATGGGTTACTCCTTTGTTCTAGCTATTATTTTTAATAAATCTAACTAGAACAAATCTTATTGCCCCCTGGGATTATTGTGTGCCAGTTGTACATTTAGAATAAAGTTCTAAAATTTAAAACAAAGTCTTAAACTAACTGCCACAAAAAGAGCTTACCGTCTACTGGGCTAAAGCCGACAATAGGGCGTTGCGAAGCAGTCTAGACCTGCGTAACAGTTTAGGACTTTATTATTTTCATCTAGAAGCGTTTGGAGATTTTTTCTTTAAAACTTCATGACTTTATTATTTCTTAGCCCAAACCATAAGTACGTAAAATCGAGCCCTTCACGCTTCTGCAATTTCAAGACTTTATTTTAAATGTTCACCAGTTTTACGTTTATCAGCTGATTATTTGGTCGCCAGCACACAGAAACCCCGATCTGTTTCTACCAAATGTGCCTCAGTAAAGCCAGCCGTCGTGAGCATCTCGGTCAATCCAGTACTCGATTGCCCGGAATGAGGAGTAAACCCAAACGCAATCTTGCCACCGACCTTGATCACCCGTCGCATTGAGCGTAGCCCAGCCATTGCATCTGGCCAAACTTGCATGGAGTTGATCGCCAAGGCTTTATCAAATGTGTCATCTGCAAACGGCAGCTTTTCAACCGAGCCATACTCAAGTTGGACTAAGCCTGTCTCAATCGCTTTCGCATTCCGCGCTCTGGCTTGCTCAAGCATTTCTTTTGAATAGTCAACACCTGCCACATACCAGGTTGACACCGCAGCCGCCAGAATCTCAATGCCCACTTTTGGCCCGAATCCAACTTCTAGCACTTTGTCATCCGGCTGAACTTCAAGGTGATGAATCACCGACTCGGTGAAATCGCACTTTGTGCGGGCTAAAATAAAACCTCCTAAGTAGCCCTTGAGCGATAATCGTCAGTTTTTGTTGGCGTAGTGCGGTGGCGATCGCTAACAGGTTTTGATTTTGTTATTCCTGCTCCAATGACATCTGAGCGTCACTGGAACTTCTCTATCGTGATCGGGATGCGAATGAGTCTCCACTATCTTCTGATAGAGCTTGCTAATAAAGGCTAATTCTTCTCCAGACGCTTCATCACAGTCAGCATCAACAACGAAAGAACGGCACTAACCGTTTATCCAATTTTTGGGCTTTACAGCCGGGCAATTTTCTCAAAAACTTTATTTTTTCCTTACTCTGAAGATAGACACATAAAATCAAGGTTTTTAGGCTCTAAAACTCAAAACTTGATTTTCAAAATATGAGAAGGTATATTTTCCGTTTCTGCTGCTTCTTAGTCGATAGGTAAAATTTCTTCGGTGTCGATAACTTCCAGCGTGGCAGTAGGACTGTTAATGGTTGCTGTTAGTTCGAGAATCCGTGTTACTTCTTCAAGTAGCGCAGTGGCATTGTTTAGAAGTGTTCGCACCTGGGTTAGGTTGTTACGGCGTTCAATACCCAGTTGTGCTTCTATACACCGCGCATCATCTTCATGGCTGACGTGAATTACCCTTACTTGTTGTTCCCTCTCGGATGGTGCAAACACTGCCCGTTCGGCTGTGAGCTTGTAGTACGAGTATGTACCACTGGGGCGCTTGACATTATATACATGCAATTCGCACCCTGGTGGAGCGATATATTGACCGTCAAAGTTGGTAGTAAGAGTACGAATAGTATCTAATTGCGTGGCGATTGTTTCGATGGAGGGGGTAACACCTAACGACTCTAGTGATTGTGGACAACCGCGTCTCATTAGCATCAGGATCGCGGCAGAATGGCGAGTAAGGCGAATCCTTTCCTGAGTACGTCGCAGTTGTTCAGTATACTCGCGCTCTCGTTCTTCTTGGATGCGAATAAGTTCAAGTTCTTCTTCAGGGTTGAGTTGAACTGCACTCCCACAGGTTTTGTAATTCAAGCAGTTACCAGGGTCGATACCAGGACATTGCATCATACTGGCGCAGTCAAATCCGAGTCCGCATTTTTTCTTGGGCATGAGACTCTCTTGTTCTAGCTATTTTTATAATTATATATAGCTAGAACAAAAGAGTACGTGTATAGGTGAGATTAATGATGTTCGGATCTTCGCGCCAACTGAGGATATTGAAATGCTACTAGAGCGAGGGTGCAACCTGTCAAAAATTCCCTACCATAGAGAATTGTAGCGTGTTGAACTAAGTGTGCGCCTTGGTTGCTCGGTAGGGATAATTGGGGTAATTGTCCTCTTAAATACCTTAATCATGGAGTATAAATAAGTCCATTTAAACAATTTGGCTGCCCCTATTTTTTACTTGAAATTTAAAACCAAGATAAATATTATTAGCTATCGCTAAATTGATTTATCACTACTTACTGGCTAACGCAATCTCCATAACGAAATTCACATGTATATTGCCCATGCCAGTAAAATTAATTTATGGGGAAGATACCTATTCAATATCAAAAAGGGTAGAACAATTAATCGAAGATATTACTACTCAAGAATGGGAGATATTCAACTATATCCAAGTTGATTGTAAAACGGCAGCAATACCCCAGATAATAACAGAGGTAATGACAATTCCTTTGGGGGAGGGAGGAAAGATTGTCCATATTACAGATGGGACAATATTCAATAAATACTCGGATGAAGTAATTTCTTCTCTCGAAGAAAATCTTTCCAAAATACCCAAACAAAACCTACTTTTAATTACCTCAAAAAACAAACCAGATGGCAGAAGTAAAGCCGTTAAAATACTACTCCAGTACGCAGAGGTTGAAGCATTTCCCCCGATCACCAGTTGGGATAAACAAGGAATAGAAAAACTAATTCAAACAGCAGTAAAAACCTATTCCCTAGAACTTACTCCCACTGCCACAAGCTATCTTGTAGAGGCAATTGGCAACAATACTACACGGCTTGATAGAGAACTCGCCAAGCTTGCTATCTACGCTCAAGGAGAAAAACTAAGGTTAGAAGATGTACAAGCCCTAGTTAGCAACAACAATACTAACTGTACCGAACTTGCCCACGCCATCAAAAATGGTAAAGCAGATGCAGCAGCGCAAATACTCCACCGCCTGGTGGGTAACAACGAACACCCTCTCAAAATCATCGCCACTCTCATAGCTTATTTCCGTACCTGGCTTGTTACCAAAACAGGGGTAGAAGGAAAACTGCCCGATAACAAAATCTCAACACTTGCTGAACTAACCAACCCCAAAAGGCTGTATTTCCTCAAAAAGGAAGTCGAAACCGTAAGTGCTGCCAAACTTAAACAAAGCCTAGTAGCACTTATTCAAGTTGAGGGCGAACTCAAAACTGGAATTGATAACTTTACTCCTAGCATCATCAAAACCTGCAATCTATGAATAATTTATTCACTGAAATTATCGGGCAGCATACCGCAAAACTTATTTTGAGTAGTGCGATCGCAAGCGGTAAGACTGCACCAGCCTACCTATTTACTAGTACTACCGAGGGAGTAGGTAAAACTAAAACTGCTCTTGTGTTTGCCTCCTATATCTCGGCATCCACAGACTTGTTGCAAATACATCCCCAAGGAGATAATTCCAGGATTGGTGTAGAACAGGTACGGGAAATCATCACCTTCGTTTCAACCTCCCCAATCGAGGGTGAGCGAAAAGTTGTAATTGTACATGAGTGCGATAGCATCACACCCGCCGCCGCCAATGCCTTGCTCAAAACTTTAGAAGAACCGGGAAAGAGCGTATTTATCCTTATCACATCCCGACCTCAAAATATACTAGCTACTATTAAAAGTAGGTGTCAAATAGTACCTTTTAGTCAACTATTTACTGATGAAGTAAAAACTATCTTGGAGAGCCAGAAAATCAGCCTGCATCAGGACATACTCAAAGTTTGTTTTGGAAGCCCTGGTCATGCGATCGCATTCCACAAGCTGTTAAATTCCATACCTGAAAGCATACTCGACAAGCTGCAAGTACCTCCACTAGACATAATAACAGCCCTGGAGGTAAGTAATTGGATAAGCAAGCAGGATAAACAAACTCAAGCTTTATTACTTACCTACTTGCAGACAAGCTGGTGGAAAAAGACCAAAAATACAGGAAGCCTTGTCAAATTCAATCAAGCAAGAAAGCAGCTTTGCTTTTTAGTGTCACCTAGAAATATCTGGGATACGTTACTCATGCCCTAAAAAAATACTGCTACACATAATAAGCCGTCAGTTAATTACTACTAACTGGCGGCTTTTTATATGGAGGTTAAAATGCAACAACAAACCCTTTCTGATATTGCACAAACCATCAAAAATAGTAAGTCGAAAGGAGAGAAAATACTAACTCCTAACCTTCAAAAAATGCTCAAAGTTTTAGCCAGTATGGGGATGGATAGAAAGGTATTCGCCTGTTTATTAGAAATAGCGGAAGTTGATGTGCAGCTAGTAAAGTATTTAGCTGGCCCAATAATTACTGGTGGACGAGAATGGAGGGATGCTATTCCCACTTGGGTATGGCAAGCAATAGCAATCGACAGATTAGATACAATCCTTGAAGAAGTAGATAAAGGAGAAACGGGTAAACTTGCTACGCCAAGTGAAGTGCTTGCTGTAATGATGCCAATCACATTTGAAGTTCCGCTATCTTGGGAGTGGAATAATGTATATCTTTGGGCAAGTCATACCACCCTTATCAAGCACAAACCATTCCCAAATTATGATTACGAAAATTTATGGAAAATCATTGGTACAACCCCTATTGATTATAAACAAATCCAACACGATTATGAGACTCTCGCCAGCGATATCCGCACTCGTGTCATCAAAAATGTAAGTAGTGAGTGGGGTAAAAGGCTCAAACAAAAACCACACAAAAAGGTAAATACCTTAAAAGAAATCAACGCACAATTATCACTTTTTTAAATAGCAACTACTGGGTAGGCAGCGATAGCTGTGAAACCATGAATGAATAAGTGAAATCAGAATTATTTTTATCATCCTGATTTTTCTTTATTTATAATTCCGCAGCATCTTTCTTACCTCGGTTGTAGAAAGGCATCAAACTAGAAAAAGCCTTACACAAAAACCAATTTTTGCCCTCAGCCCATTCCTCAATCCCTGAAGCAGTAATGAAATAACCAATTCTATAAGTAGCAATCGCCAAATTTGATTGAAAAGTAACAGTAGAGCGAATAGTAACTGGAATAGACATTATCTCATCCAACCGACTTGCATTATATTCTTTACCTACAAATAAGTAATAAACAACCCTTTGAACTAATCTTGATACCAGTTCTGAACGGTCAGTGCATTTTTCAATATAAGGTTTGCATTGGAAATAATCAGCAGGCAAACGTTGGTATTTTCTATCAAACTCTTCCCTTTCAATTTCATCTAAATCATCATATTCATTATCAACTTCATCATCAATATCGCTAGTGTCCATAATAAATTCACCCAAAGCCGCCAGTTTAAAGCTAAGGTAATTTAGCAACATTCCCCACTTTAAGCTATCTTTTTCTTCAATACCAGTAAAATATATTTCATCACCAAACTTAAGGTTATCGCCAAATTGATGCTTATCTAAAATCTCAAAACTTTCGTATACTAATCTACGAGCAAAATATTGATCGCTGGAGTTGACAAATATCCCCTTCAATTCTGCATCTATAAGATGCATCGCAATCACTACAAGTGCGTAAAAAGAAGCATCATATAAACAATTGACGTGAGGGATAATATAATGACTCAAACGGAGTAAAATCATCTCATCCCAAGCACCAATTCGAGCAGTATTAGATACCTTCCTAAAATGTTCAACATCGGGGGTAGCAAAAGACCTATCTTGCCATTCAGAATTATCTACAAGCAAGGGTGATGAATAATCAACAGGGAGATTTCTTTGTTGGTTTTCATCATCCTGCATCCACATTAGCGCCAGTAAAACCAACTTGCACTCTACCAACCTTACTTGAAGAGGTCGCATCAAGTCTATTTCTAATTTGAATGTTTCCATAACTGATAAAAATTCGATACATATATACTTCCCGTAGCCACAAATTTTATACCCATAGATAAACAAAATCCTAGACAAATTATGGGTAGCCCTACCCAGTTACCAACAACCACAGACTAACAGGTGCTTACGCAAATAGGGATTTGAAGTATTAGAAAATTAAAATCCTATGAGCGAGTATCTCAATCGCATCACATTAGTTGGTAGGGCAGGACAAGAACCGGAAGTCCGCTACTTCGAGAGTGGGGCTGTCAAAGCATCTATTTCAGTTGCAGTGCGGCCTCCCTATAAAAGTGAAACTCCACTTTGGTTTGACCTTACCGCCTGGGGAGCAACCGCAGAGGTAATTGCAAATTATGTCAAAAAGGGAACCCAAATTGCTGTATTAGGCGAATTTAGCTTCGATAGGTGGACGGATAAAAATTCAGGAACTATGAGGTCTAAACCTGTAGTAACTGTCCAAAAAATCGAACTGTTAAGCTCTCCTCGCAGTGAAGATAAATCTTCCTTAGAAGACAAACAAACTGCGAACATAGCTAACGCAAATTTCTAAAAGAATTTTGCATTCAAAAATAGCCCTTAGTAGAAAGTTCTTGCTTGGGGGCATTGTTCGATTAGTAAATAGGAACACTATAAAATGATAGAAACCAATTTGACATTAACAATCGAAAATATTAATGAGACCCATGACAGAGAAGGTTCACTCATTTGTCATGGGGTAGCTAGTTTTAGTTATCGGGGTAAAGACGGCATGGTAGTAGATGAAATCCCCTATCGTGCTAAAGGTACTCCTGCTGTAGATATAAAAGGGAGTGGGGAAAACTGCCAAGGGATAGCTAACGGGTACATCGATTTACAAATTAACGAACAGGAAAACTATAAAGAAAAAGTAGCTACCCTCGTAATTAGAGGATTTATCCCCACCGGAAAAACCCTCCAAGAATTAGCACATTTTGGAGCTACACAAGAAAAATCTCCTGATTTCGCACAAGATCTGGAGGAGAATATTTCCAGTGAAAATAACAATAATCTAGGTGATGAACCTCCTTTTTAAAGTGGATACTAATATGAATACTTAAGTATCCACTTTAAGAATTAAGAATAATGTCATTATGAGTCGGTATAGAGACTCATATTGGCATTATTTTTTTACTCTTTATTAAGAAGACTTTGATAGAATCACTTCAAATGAGTTAAAAAACACCCTTGAAAATGCCAAAAAAGAACACTAAAATAATTGCCGCATTCAACCAGTCTGGTGGAGCTGGTAAGACTACCACAGTTCATAATATTGGGTATCATCTTGCTCAAAAACACCGAGTCTTGCTTATAGATATGGACCCACAAGCAAGTCTGACAACCTTTATGGGAATAGAACCCAAGGAGCTAAAAGATGAGCAGACAATATATGCTGCTATCACCGAACGCGGGCCGCTATACATTTGGCACGAACCTATCCATAATATGTATCTTGTACCCAGCAATAATGCTCTAACCGGAGCTGAAATCGAACTAGGACGCGATATCACAACTGACGCTCGACAAAAACTCAAGTTTGCACTTGAACCAATAGTCGGCGAATATGATTACATCTTAATTGATTGCCCTCCCTCACTGGGATATCTAAGCATTATGAGTGTAATGGCAGCTACCCACATCCTGATACCAGTACAGACAGAATATAAGTGCTATGCTGCTACAGAACAATTGCTAACAACAATTGCCCGTCTTAAGAAAGGAGGACATAAAGATTTACAAATCGCAGCTTTTATCCCAACCCAATATGACAAACGCACCCTTCAACAATCAGGTATCCTCGAAGCCATTAAAAAACAAATCGAAGGACGGGCGCACATAACTACACCCATTCCCAATTCGATAGACTTTCCAAGTGCATCACAAGCACATCTCCCGCTTGCTCTGTGGAAGAAAAATCACCCAGCAGTTAGTATCTTAGAAGAAATCGCAAATTACCTTATAAAACTATAAATATGACTAAACAAGTTGAACTCAAAGCATACGATAAAAACGCACTCGATGATTTATTTAGTGGCGCTAGCCAAGAAGATTCAGACAACAAAAACACTACTACCCTCCCAATAGATTCAATTATCCTTCCCCCATCACAACCCCGTCGGTACTTTGATCCGCAAAAAATTCAATCTCTTGCAGAAAATATTAAAGAAAATGGGTTGCTTTCCCCTATTGTAGTTAGATCCACAAGTAGTAACGAATTTGAACTAGTTGCTGGTGAACGTCGCCTGCGAGCAAGCAAACTAGCCGGACTAGAAAAAATTCCCGTCAATATAATCGACTGCGATGAGAATGCTGCTGTTCGCATCCGCTTGGTCGAAAACCTCCAACGCGAAGACCTCAACGCTTATGAGGAAACCATTGGCATTCTCGAACTACTCGCAGCTATTTTGAATCTTGACCAAAAGAATATAGTTTATTTTCTAAACAGAATGCTAGATGAGGAAAAAAATAAAGTTCCCCAAAACGTTTTGGGGAGCGATGAAAGTCTTACCATACAAGACTTGTTCTCTAAATTTGGCAAAATTACCTGGCAGTCGTTTGTCACAACACGCCTACCTTTACTTAAACTACCAAGCGATATCCAGGATGTCCTCATAAGAGGGCAGTTAGAATATACCAAAGCCCATGCGATCGCACGGGTAAAGAATGAACAAGCGAGGGAGAAAATAATAAAGCAGGCGATTGATGAAGGATTGTCACTATCGCAGATAAAAGAGATAGTAGAGGATGTTCTAGAAGCAGGTAAAACAGATAAAGAAGAAACCCCTTTTCAACAGCTAGCATCAAGAGGAAAAAATGTACAAGGACTATTAAAAAAACACAGGAAACTTCTAGAAAATGACAAAAAGATAACAAATAAAATCAATCGTCTGTTAGCACAGATAGAAGAACTATTTCCATCTGAAACAGAGAACCTAAAATAAAGAAGCAAGGGAGATAATAATCATCCCTCCTTTAGCTTAAAACATACAAAAAGCATCCTAATTTCCCTACTTATCTAGCTTTGTATTTCTCTTTAATACTTTTAATCGTACTCTCAGTTAGCTCAACGTCTTGAACTTTCCCTTGAGATTGATAGAGGTTCTTCGCTTTTTGTAAATCGAATATACTCGCTTTGTACTTATTGAGACAATCTTGAACTAGTCCCCTTACTGCGTAACCTTGAGCGTTATTTGGATCGAGTTTCAATCCCTGGTTAAGGTAAGATAACGCTTTTGTACATACTTCACTTCTATTACCATCAATATCAACGCCGAACAACTTATTAGCTAAAATTTTTTCACTATAATCCACAAAGTCTTGTGCTGTTATAAGCTTAGGAGGTTCTTCAATTTTAGGTGAGCGGAAAAAGTAGGGTAAGCCAATCATTAACCCTAATATAGGCACTACAAGTATATATGTAATAGGGTTAAACAAAACAAAATAATGATGTATCTTTTGGTATTTATTGAACATGATAGTAAATATAATTCAAGGCTCTTAATGCAGTACTCATAAACTGAGTACTGCTATAAAAATAATCAAGTTGGAAACAGTACTATAAAAAATAAGCTGAAGCAAGATGATGGGCATTCATTAAACGCACATCTGAAATCACACTAACTAGCTCATAGGATATCATCCGTAGTGTAAAGAAACCTAGATAAACTAGCCCCAGCAATTTATCTTATCTAGTCGATGATTAACATTGCACGTACCACTTGTAAAGATATCAACAAAAATCATCTTTACCTAGATACGAAAATCCCACAACAAACGAAGATTCAATAATTACGTATAACTCTAGTTGGAGGATATTACAAATATATAATTAAGCAGGGTAAAATCAATCCACACCGGAGTTACAAGCAAAGATGCTGCAGTAGAGCCAAGTTTAAATAAAACCCTCCTAAAAAGAAAAACTGAATTGAACAGCCGCATTCGCGGAAGAAAAACGATTCAAGTTACAACATTTAGGAGATGTCCATGAATATCAACGTAGTAGTACTTTCCGGAACCATCGGTAACGCAAAATTATTCCAAATTGGCGAGCGCAAGGTTTGGGAAATTTCCCTTGGAGTTAACAAAAAGGGAGGCGAAACTTCCTGGATTCCAGTCAAGTTTTGGTGCGGTCAAAATTATAAACTTGAGTTTCGTAAAGGAATGCAAGTGAACGTATCGGGAAGCATTGAAACTAATGTATTTACTCCCAAAGGTAGCGATGAGAAAGCAAAGCTTGTTTATGTAGAAGCTGAAGAGATCCAGGTTACGAACTGGGGCAAATCTACTGAAACTATCGAAGAAGCTGCGTAAGCCAAGATAACTTTATACGAAGTTCACTCTATAAAAGCGGACTGTAATCAACAAAAAATAAACGATTGTTCTGATTAGCGAACAGTCGTTTGTTTTTTCAACGGCTTTAGCCGAGTAAACACGAATAAAAAATAACTCTCAATAGGAGATATAATTATGGCTACCAAAACCAAAAAGCTTGCTCAAGTTAACGAATTTACAATGGGTATTTATATACTTCCATCTTATGAGGAGAGCAAGTTAAAGCAGGTTTATTATGCCTTGCAGGAGGTCTGCGGGGAATCTTGTGAAGCCAAAACTGGTAAGAAATGGAAGAAAGCCGAATGGGATGAGTTCAAGGCAAAGTTATAAGAAACTTTTGGGACAGTTGAACAGCCGAAATATTCAACTCAACAAATGATTCAGTTCTCCATCGACAAATTCAACAAGGGGCTTCTTGAACTACTAGAGGTCAACCGCAAAACTTGGCAGCGTAGAGAAAAATATCTTGCCAATCAACCAGAAGTTATTTAACTAAAAATTTTTAACAATCAAAAAACGGTCAGGAATAACATTCTGACTATTTATTTTTATACATCCAAGAGCGTTTGCTTAACCTTGCTAGAGAAACACTCTCTCAAAAATTCATCTAAAGAGAATAGTTGCAGAAATTTCTGCAACTACTGCTTTTTCTACTGCTCTATGTCCACTCTACTCCAATCCATGCTTGCAGAGGCTAAATCTTATCGCTCATTGTCAGAAACTCCTTGGGAATCTCACGGGGCGTGTAGTTAGGAACTTTCTTGGCAGAGCTATTAGCCTCTACTAAAGTATTGGCAGTACTAGTTGGTTTAACCGTAGGAGCATCAAACAAAGGTTGAGAGCGCTTGTAATTAGTCACCCTATCAAACTCCAACACCATATGCTCGTGCAGCGCAACGACATCCGCCATCCGATTGCCCATGCTGCCAGCTATATCTGGGATGGCGATACCCCCATGCCAAGATACCCTAGTATCTTCCTTCTGGAAGTAAGCATCAATTTCGTAGCGTATATAATCAGCAGTACCTCCACAAAATACCACCTCGCACACATCCTCTTCCATTTGCGATCGCAGCCACCTCACAATCGCCCTTTGGTATTCATCACGAGCAAGCAACAAAGCCTTGGACATTAACTGCCCATCAGCTTTTATCTCGTCGGCTTTACGCTTGCGCGAGAGTTTCTTTAACAGTTGGGGGTTACAATCAGCTCCCGCCTCAACCAACACTCCGACAATATTAGGATTATCCTGGCTCAATCCTGATACCTTGGAAACAAAATTGTTCACCAGCCATGACATCCCCAAGTCGCAAGTTATCCCTCGACTGGGAACGCCACCCATAACAAGAAATACACTCGCATTGCGATAACCCAACATCACATACAACGAGTTAGGTGTATTCCCATCAAGCACTCTCCGGCGATGGAAAAATACCCCACTACCCTCAGAAGCTACTTCATAGCGGATCATCTTCACCCGCATCCTACCTGCTGGTGTCTCAAACCCCCTAAATACTTCCCGCAAGCGAGTTTCTAACTGCTCCTTATCGCGCACTTCTCCTGGCGGTAGCAAAATATTTAGATACAGCGCAACATCATTATGCAGGTTCAGTTTCTCCTTCACAAGCCAAATCATCGCACATACTTTGGGTATAGCCAGTTCATACTTTAGTTCTCTTAGTTGAGATATACCTTTAAACCGACGGCGGGCAAGTTCTCCCAGCACATAATACTCTCCCCCCACACCTACCCAAACGCGACTTTCGGGCAACCCTTCTGCATCTATACTCTCAACTGAAGCTTTGCTTACATCAGCCACTTCCGAATCCATCAGCAAAACTTGCGGCTTTCCTTCTGGATACTCCTGAGCGATCGCCTTAGTCTTGCTACCACCCATATCCAAAGTTAAAACTATCTTCTTAGGTTGAGATTTATCACTAGTTTTAGCCATATTTGTTATTTTTTATAAATGAGTGTGGTAACAACCAATTTAACCTACACGTACATCAGAGCAGGTTGGTTCACAAAAATTTCAATAACCACTAATTAAATTAAAAGTTTACATTAGGATAAATCACCACAATAGCAGCTGCTTCAATTACATGAAGCAAGCGAAGAATAAGTTATCATGCGGCACGAAATTAATAATACTAATTGGAAAGAATTACTGGAAACTCGCCTAGGAATTTAGGATGGACACTGTATAAATTAGCCAAAGAATATATAAAAGTTCTTGGAGAAGAAAACAGTCCAGCCTCAAGATATCATTCTGCCATAGGCAAATTGTTTGAAATGCCTGAAAAATCTAAAATTAAAACAGTGGAAAATGTTATCAAAGCACTTGGTGGAAAAATAATTATTGTATGGGATAACACGAAAAGAGAGAGCGTTGCAGATGGGCTAATTAAATTAAGAGAATGTACAACTAATCAAATAATTCAAGAGCTATCTAGACGCGTAATTGAAATTAGTCCTCCAGAATTAATTAAACTAAAATATCCAAACTGCCCTAGAAATAAGCTCAAAATTAGCTCACAAGATATAACGAGTTTATTAGACGACAAATCAGCAAGTAAAAAATACAAAGCTAATTAATATAACAATAGCAACAAAGGTAAATTCAAACTTCATGTTTGATGGAAAAGGTAATTTGTATTAATCAAGAAGTCCCTCTTTCTTAAAGGGATTTTTCTTTCACCCACACTACCTTTACAGCCGCATAACGCGAAGAAGGGGGTGAAAAATCCACGGAATAATTCACACTATGGCTGTCGTACTTACACTACCACAGGCCCAAATTCTTATCCATCAAGTAACAGGTGCAAAAACTGGTAGAGTCTATTTCCCTGCTATATTTGTGGCAGAAAACCAAGACTCTATAAAAACTTGGCTGAGTCAAGATGATATCTCTTTCGGCGAACGCGATATCAAATACTACTCTGATGGCTCGTTTCGCATCTATTTCAAATCATCTAATATTAAAAAACAAATTGGGAAGCTGTACAAATAATTCTTGCTACCAAGCCCTCTAATTAGAGGGTTTTTATTTTTATAACTCAATTCTCTCTACATCTATAACAGTCGAAGACAGCAGAACACGAACTTTCTTATTGATAGGAGAAATCCTCATGTTAAAACGTACAGCCAAACACAATCCTCGTTAGCTTACCGCCCTCTGAATAAATAAAGCATGACGAATTTATCAACCAAATCCAACACGCGATCGCTAAACATTGTAATTTGTAGAAACTAACCAGCAGCACTACTCAAACTAATAATCTCTTACTGTCTATGTTTATACAGTTGCTCTCGCATAACTCCTGTGATAACAACTTAATCGTAGGAGAAATCCCATGGCAATATTCTTTGATGGCGCAACTGATAACTTGGTCGCATCCGTTCTCAACTCAATCGAGTGGCGTATTCGTTACAACATACTTGAGGGTCGTTGTCCCGACAGTCCAGCTTTTCGACAAGTTATCCCTGGCGCAGTCTCTAACGGCATTCATCAACCAGAAGGTGCATTTGAAATTACTAGTAGTCCTATCTCTGGAAGTCAGAAAACTACCATCAGTTGGTATTCAGACGAGGGGACAATTCGCTTCCACATTATTGAGGTGACGCCGCCAAAAGAATAATCTCTCCTCATACGAACTCCACTCCCAAGTGGGGTTTAATTTTTTCAATCAACGTAAAATCCAGCATCCGCTACTATCTCTGCTTTAGCTATCGGGTCATCCTCATCCACATCGAAAAAGTTATCTTCACCTAACTCATCTTCTTGGGTAGGTGCAATAACAGAAGAAGAAGCATTAATACTATCATTTGGTTGCTGTTGTGTCTGTGTGGAAGTAGGAGGTACAACCCCAGCAAAAGATTGACCGACTATTGGGGTAACTAGTACCAACTGCGATATCTCCTCTAAGCCACAAGTGCGCTTAATCAATAATATCTGACTCTCCAATACCCCAATTGCCCAGATAGCAACTTTTCTTAACTCTTCACCTCTCACCCCAACTGAATGCATCGCCAGGGGCAACCAAAATGCCTTGAGGGTATGTACCACCGTCTCCACTAACCCCATCTCAATTGGGCTAGATGCCAAGTACTCAAACATCTTACCCGTAAGTGTGTTTACACTCCTTTTAATCTGCGGGATCACCGCAAATTCTTTCTCACCCATCCAAATTATCCAAACTCCAAACCATTAATTAAAAGATTGAGTTACAAAGTACGATGTCCTTACCGATAAAGGAAAAATTATCAGTAATAAAAAGTATTCATCTATACCTTAAACCTATACTGAGAAAATGTCATCTCCAACTATCCCACACTAGCCCCAAGCTAGCCTCCTACATAGTGCAAATATCCCTAGTACAAGAGTACTGTCGATGGGTATAGTATGGTTGCGCCTACTCCCACCATACTCTCGCATAACCACAGTATCCTCCATTCCCCAGAATGACATTCCCATACAGTACTGTTCTTCCACTAAGACCACTAAGACAAGGTATGTCTGATAGGGTTACTCAAAAAATAGCTTTCTAATTCAACTGATAATATTCTTTCCAACAACCAATTTATCGACAACTATAAAAGAGCGATCGCATTATCCGCACAACACAAATACAACATAGTGTCAGATTTAATCCCAGAGTTTGTAATACAATTGTCATATAAAGGCTATTTTTATCAATTCTGCTATCTGAATTATTATTCTCTCAGTAAAGTATATTAGCAGTAGGGTAAACAAAATTATTACTTTGATGTAAGCAATTTTGCATAATGGATAGTGGCGATCGCACTCTACTGAATTTGAGATATAAACCTTATATTTTCTACATTCCAGCCAGCAGTGTTACTATTATCGGTTAATCAAGTGTTGTATTGCTTATAACATTCAGGTTGAGAAATTTTCCTTATCCAACTCTAAACTAACAAAGTCAGACTATATATCGCTACTTATGCATTAAGTATAATAACGTAGATTTTCTAGAGCGATCATATCTAACATTTGCTGCCGACACTTTATTGCAGCATTATCACAGTCGTCATATACAATCATATCGGTTATACCAAAAGTAACAGAATTATTCTCAGTAATCGAGACAGACCTCCAGATAATTTTGATTTTGTCGCTTAAATTTTGAATTGATAGGACAAGGTATGCCCAATAGGGTCATTCAAGAATAGAATTTTAAATTAATTTACTAAATGGAAATTACAAACAATCTTACAAAGAGAACCAAATCTATCAAGGTGTACCTGTTTGAGAATGAGAAAGCTACCATTGAAGAGAAAGCTGCTGCTACGGGAGTAACCGCCTCTGAGTACTTGCGCTCCTGTGGGTTGAAACGGGTACTGGCAACTAAACCATCTGCTGATGTAGTAACTATTCGTAGCGCCGCAGGTATGGCTAAAAGCGAACTGATGATGCTATTACATCTGGTAAAAGAAACAGGTCATCCCCAACTAGCCCAACCAGTCGAGAAGGCGATCGCCCAAGTGGATAAAACTATCGCGGTTGCATTCAACATGCCACTAGACTAGCTCAAAATCAGAAGACAGCCTTATTCTGGAAGGTAACTCAAGCGTTATACTTCTAGGAACCTTAGAATCGAATAGATAATCAGGCACAGTAATCACAGAATATCAATGGATAAACACTTAGACACAAAGGAAGTTTTTGTTAAGGCTCACGTTCGCATTATCAAGCAACGAGTTTATCGCTTCGTCTGTAAACAGTGTAACCAAGTAGTGGAACGGGTATGCTATCCCTCGCATCCCCTTTATTGCTCTAGGTGCAAACCGTCGAAGCCTCCAAAGCAGAAACCTGAACCCGTGTTGATTAAATCTAAGAAGAAACTAAAAACAAAACAGACGGTCTCTGTTAATAATGACCGAGGAGTTGCAGCACGTTAGTATACAGATGCGATGAGGAAAACTATACATACAGCATTAGCCAACCGACATCAAGCGTAATTAATAAAGTGATACCCGTCATCTACAAAAAAGCCGGCTTCCTCGATACTTTAGAATACGTGTTGGGAAAAGAGAGTACTGTAATTATAGATACTAACATGACGGGAAAAACTCCAGCAGAATTTAACAGACAGTTTCTCACAACCAAATACATTCATAAGGCTGTCAAGCGGCGATGTGCTCACTTAATTATTGCGATCGCACACCGTGAAGGTTATCACGAGCATTTATCCGATAGTCAGTATAACTATGTGGCAAGAGAATATCTAACAGACATGGGATACTTGCCAAAGGAACAAACAAACCTTCCGCCTTCCCAGTACGTCGTTGTTCGCCATCACGACCGCGATCACGAACACTTACATATAATAGCTTCCCGTATTAGGTTAGATGGCAGTTTGGTTGATGATTCCTACGACTATTTCAACTGTCAGGTATCAACCAGACGCATCGCAGCAGAACTGGGATTGGAGGTTACACCTACAACTTCAGAGGCGATCACCTCTAGATTGAAACAAGAGTATGGAATTATTGCACCTATAAGTCCCAATCGCAGTAAAAGTATCAGACAAATCAATAGCAAGCACAAAAACCCCACAAGTAAGGAGATTATTCGCTCGAAGATAGAAGAAGCCATTAAAGATAGCCCTACCGTCTCTACCTTTATTCAACGCCTAGAGGAGAACAATATTAGGGTATTACCGAAGATGCGGGGTTTGGAATTACTCGGCTTTACCTACATCCACAATAATATTAAAATTGCTGGTTATCAGGTATACAAACCCTACAGTTGGAACAAACTCCAGTCCGAGTACGGATTAACATATGATTACAAAAGGGATATAGCCGTACTCGAACAAGCTAAGACAAAGGCAATTAACTGCAGAGATAATATCACTTTACCAGAAGTAACAAGCGACTTAGAGAACCAGCTATCAGCAGAGAATAAATTTTGGGCAGAGAGTATATTACCAACCATCGGTAAAATTTGGGATCTGGCAAACCAAACAGGAAAAATCAAGTTAATGGATGGAGGAATTAAACTCTTAAAAGGAAAAAATTACAAAATTACTATCAAGGGTGAAGAATTAACTATCTCATCACTTCAAGATGATAGAGAAATAGCATCATACAACCTAGAAAAAAATACAGTATTAGCTGCCAATCCTATAGATGAAGATAAACAATACTGGGGAAAACTAACTCATAAACAATCAACATTTACTCAAAATAAAGATATAGAATTTTTGTCTTAATTATCCCTTACCACAGCATCATGCTTTATATTTAGACCAAGCTAATCCAATTTTACTCCGCTATAAACCTGAAATTAACCACTCAGATATTTCACTAAAGTTCAATATAAAAGCTAAGTCTATAAGTGGTAGATTATCTAAATATTAAATTGGAAACATAATTATTTAATTAATAAAAATTTAATAATGATACCATGTTAAATAAAGTAATTGTAATAATTATCCAATTCTAGTTGGATGTAACCTCAGTTTATAAAAAATAAAATCGAGTGGGAAAGCTTTCATACTTAGGCATGGTTATCGAGGCAAAACATTTCGACACTCGTCTAAATCAGTGGATTCATACCGATAACAATCCAAGCAATCCAGACTCCCTGTTGAAAGAGGAGTTGACAAATAGCCTACTAGAATACTTTTTCCCAAATGTGGAGTTCTCGTTTGGACATATGGACGAGAAAGCTACCGCAGACCAATTAAAAAATCACCCAGAAGGACACAAACTATTACTATCATCAAAAAGCCGACTATTATACGCCCCAGAGGAATGTCTTGAAACTATAAGCAAGTTATGTCCTGATAGCAAAGACAGGGGTGCTTATGGATCAATATTCCTCGGTTCGTGTAAAAATGCGATCGCCACAGAATTAAATGTCCTCGTCGTGGATGATACTACCGGGGAAAATGGTGGCATTATCGACAATAACCAAGCCTACCACCTCACTGGGGACTGCTACGGACAAATCTCCACAGAGTTATACCACCAGCTAACCGGACACCAAGAAGGCAACCAGTACCGGGTTATCCAGCACCGCTTTGGTTGGACGGATAAAGATGGTGAAGATGGCAAATTTAGGTTTGGAAAGGGTACTGTACGCCCGGCTAACCTCGACCAGATCCTCAATTATCAAGATCCTAATAACCAAGCTAAAGTTGACCTGATTCTTCCCTTATCAGCTTTCAAGGGAACCGATAAAGATAACCCCAACGGGCCAAGCAAACCTCAAATAAAACCTGGGCTGTATCGCCAAAAAATCTGGCTGGGGGAAAAATCTCAGTCTGAGTTAGGTAAGACTGCTATCTCTCAAATGATTGCATCCTTTCCCAATGGGTTAAAGGATTTTGCTGAAACGGTAGAACTCGAAGCAGCAAAACTCAAAGAAGCGTTGGCTGACCCGCGCAAGATAGCCCAACTCTATTGCGAGAAATACGAAAAACGTAAAGCCTTCCTGGAACAACAAGCCGCCCAATTGGAGGAAGAAGCAACCATCAACCCAGAAGTAACCGAAGAATTTGAAAAGCTGCAAGAACGGTTAGCAACTGACACAAGCATTTACAAGCTCATCAAAAAAGACCTCGAAGGGTCGGGACAACTATTAGAAACTGAGAAAATCCAAAGAGAACTAGCTCGATTTGTCCAAGGCGAGTGGCAAGATATCTCCGTTGGAAAAACCCTCACTTTTGAGCGGGCGATGGTCATCCCGTCAAAAGACCTAAGAGATGGTGAAGTCTGCATTCCTCATTACCAAGATGGTGAGGAGGTACTCAATTTCCGCTCACCCTTCCTAAACTCTAATGGCCTGTGCGTCTCAACCAACAAAATAGTAGAAGATATCTTTGGCCCCGATGGCAAACCTCTTGCAGGTGTTATCGCCGTCTCGGATGAAACAAGCGATCGCATTTACAACCGCCTCAACAAACAACTTTTATCTATCCTCCCAAAAGCTCAAGGTAAAAATGTACAGTTGGAAGGTATTGAAAATTACTTAGATAAAAATATTGGTAAGCTCGAAACCAAAGACAAAATAGAGTTTATTAACAGGTTTAATGAGTATATTAAAGAACTTCAATCAGCTGGTTATGAGTTACAAATTCTTCCTCAAGAGTCCGAACAAGAGAGGCAGGCACGCGACTATGATGGTGATTATATAGGATTTGAGCAAGCAACCAAGTACCCCAACCTTACAGCAGAGGCTCTTGAGCGTAACCTACCCGAAAACGCTTACGAGCCAACTGTCAAACTCAAGAAACAGTCATTTTATCAGGAAGATGGTAGCCAGCCGGAGTTTGAAGAAATCGCCATCCACATGAGTGATGGCATTAGCGTCGGTATTATCAACAATCATCTTACGTCAATTGAAGCGTTAGAGTCAGAAATTACAATTCTAAAAAACTTTGGTAGCGAGAAAGACCAAATAGAGTACGTACAGCAAGTAGCTAAACACTACGAAGAATTATTCAAGACAGAAGCCTGGGCAAAATCCAAGGGTATCAAAGGTAAGGAAGTTCCTGATAAGTATCGCGGTTATATGGAAGAGTTTATCCAAACTGTTCGGCAAGAACCCCTAACCCAGGCAACTGCACTCTTTGCAATGGGCATCAACACCCGAATGTATCGGGAAATGATTGCAGCAGCAGCGTTTCAAAACCAAATTGCGGTTGACCTCTTCAAAAGTGCTAAAAATCCGGAAATAGAGATTATCCGCAACAACAGTCGGATTCTCCACCGGGAAGTCAACTATATTAGAGATAAGAAAAAAGATTTTTACCTCGACAGTACTATTAAACCAACAGGTAACTCGCCAGTTGAAATCCTTATCAGTAAGGTTAACCAGTACTTTGAGAAAGCACAACTAGAATCACGTGAACTAGCTCAATTTTCAAACCTATTCAAAGGAGTAGAATTTACATACGAACAACGCCTGCAAGCTAACCTTGCCAAAAGAGAATTTGATAGGGAGTTCAACAACGCTACACGTTACAGCCAGCGCAAAAAGGTAGAAAAAGGGCCATCAGCAAGTATCGATATAGGGCATGGTAAGAAACTTGATGTTACAAACCTCCTCAGATACGATCATCCTTTAATCTGGAACGCACAAAAAATTATCTTAAAAGTATCAGAAATACCAGCCGAAAAATGCTCTAAAGATAAGCCCCACAGATATCGAGTCTACGCTCAAATTAACGATGAAACTGAAAATAGTAAACCCAAGTTTAGAACGTTAGGAACTGTATTCAAAGAGCAAGAAGCCAAACTTCAAGAGTTGGGAATTATACCCAACCAAGAAATTACATCAACCAAGATATCCTTCCAACCTGAACTGAGTGAAGGACAAATTAAGTTGATGTACCAAAAAGCTTACCGAATAGCCGAAGATTTCTATAATTCGATTCCTGATGACCAAAAGCTAACAATGGCTGCTGCTACCTGGGCAGTATCAACAACTCGTGAAGCTTCTAATTCCAAAGGTCAAAGTGAAGTTGAACAAGAAGTGGAAAGACAAAAGAAAGTATCAAATTTTGTATTTGCTACCTTCATTGATGAAATTATTAAACAGGTAGATACACTTCAATTTACTGAATTTACCCTTACAGGTTATAACCGTACAAGTGAAATAATCAAGCCAGAAAACCAGGGTCAACTTCAAGAAATTAGATTTAATATTAGCGAACAAGTAGACAATAAAGGTAATACTGTCATTAAAGATGTCATCGAGATCAAAAACCCA
Source organism: Chlorogloeopsis fritschii PCC 6912 (assembly GCF_000317285.1). Lineage (GTDB taxonomy): Bacteria > Cyanobacteriota > Cyanobacteriia > Cyanobacteriales > Nostocaceae > Chlorogloeopsis > Chlorogloeopsis fritschii. Next base: position 99,197 of record NZ_AJLN01000015.1, read on the forward strand.
GAAACAGGAGATTATGAAACCTTCGCTAACATCAACACCACCGATGGCAAGCTCCCCATCGGTACAACAGCAACTGGTATTATTGAAAAGGGTGAAGTATATACAGCCACGGTTACAGCAAAAATACTTGGACTACCCGAAGTAAGTTTCGAGGCAAAAGAATTACAAAAATTTCAATATAAAGACCAAAGGTTTAATGGCGAGCAAGTAAATTTAACCATGGTTCAAGGTAAACTTGAACGAGAAGATTATGTTATCACCTTTCAAAATGGTAGTAAAGAAGAGAAATTAGGTACTCTTTCTAAAGAATCAGTAAAGGTAGGAATAGAAGCAGGATGGCTGGCAGAAAAGCCCGGTCAGAAGGGACAGCAATTAAAGTTAAAAATTACCAGTATTACTACAGGTAAAAATGCATTTGCTATTGGAGAAACACCAGAAGGAAAGCTTGTAAGAATAGAAATAGATGATAAGTTTAAAGATAAAGAATTCAAAAGTCAAGAACTATTTATAAATATTAAGGCTTATGATAAACTCTGCTATTACACTGCTAAAATCGGCGATAAATCACTAGGAATTATCGGTCAATATAGCGAGCGGGTATATAAAGGAAAAAGTAAATACAATAAAACACCTAGCGTACCAGAACAGTTAATTAGAGCAGGTATAATTAATGAGAACAAAGTTCAAACAACCATACCTGTTGTTATCACAAGCAATGAAACTACCTGCAAATTAACTATTAACCCCGAATCAGTACAATATCCCAAAAACTGGATTAAACGTTATCAATTAATTGAACAACAAAAAGAAGTATCACCAGTAGAACAAAAAAATAGCCAATTATTTGATAAAATTACCGAACGTCCTACTCTTATGTTTCAGAGTCAAGAAGATAAATTAGTAGGATTAGTTGGGTTAGCTGTTGATAGTAAAAAAGCTGAAGTTACAAAAGAATTTATAGAAAGAGTAAGAATAAAATACGAGCAAGTTCCCAAATTAGAAAGCCGATTGGAAACCAAAAAAGGCATGACAGTATTCATGCTAGATGAAAGTACAATTCCTCCCGAAATAAAAGAACAATTTATAGAAAGAGTTGGCGGTATCAAGAGTAATGTTACTCCACCACTATCTGCTCCAATCATTCCAGAACAAACCATATATTTTAGCAACCCCAACCAGCAGTATACTCTAGAAAATAACTCACAAGTTACTAAAGAAGCGATTGGATTAGTAGTACCAGTTCAAGATGTTAATGCTGTCAACTATTGGTTAGAGTCTAAAGGAGCAAATAGTAATTACATTATTGAAGAAGATAGCAGTATAGCTATACTTATTCTTGAGAAAGATACAGTCAGTAGTGAATTGGAAGAAAATCTAAAAACTCTCTTAGGAGAAGCTATCAATATTGGTGAAGTAGATGGATTTGACCAATACGAACAATTAAGTAATGAGCTTAATCAAAAGGTAGAAGAACAAGGTAGCCTACTAGAAATAAGCTCTACACCACAACAAAGCGAGTACAAACAGGTACTTCAATCACTCCCGAATCGTCCCAAGTTATTAAGTCAGGAAGAGATACCCCTGCCAATTGCACCTGCAAAACCTGTTGGTATAGAAGAAAATAACACTCAAAATCTGCAATTAGTAGTAAATAAGCCATTCAATAACAATCTGGATAACCAAGCGACAACAAGCAATATAAGGAATGAAAGGAATGTGATCGCCAGCGCCAGCAATCCCAATTCTCCATTAACACAAAATACTCAAACCTGGACTGCCCAGTCTATTAGACAAGAATCTATTGAAGGCAAAGTTGCTGCACAACGAATTGTACTCCCTTCAACTCAAGAAGCAGACCATACTAAGCCCATCGAAATTATGGGTGTTATCGCGAGCGAAAAAGTCGAACAACTGCGATCGCATCTCGAAACCTACATCAAACCAGTACTTGAAACCGATAAATCAAACTATGCACCTGGTAGACAAGTAGCCTGGGTTGGTGCCAAATGGGACTTAAAAGACAAGGATTTCAAGAGCGGAGTACAAGACGACAAGTTAATGCAACTTGTGAAGCAGGTTTACCCCGATGCAGATATCGTGCTAGTGACTTACTCAGAGCAACCCGGCGCTGGCATTAATTACCACCGCGATGACTCATACGCCGCAACGGAAGCCCGCAGCATCAATATTGGTAACTCCGAGTGGGGATATCGCGCTGCCAAGGAGCAAATGGCATGGACTAGAGAAGAAAATAAAAACGCGACCTACCAAGAGTTTAAACTTGAATCTGGTACAGTAACACGGTTTAACTGCAAAAACGAACACGCCGCTATCAATACTGAAGCCAAGAGATGGTCTATCAACATCTGGTCAATTAAAAATGACCTCGGTAGGGAGAATAGTGTTCGCCAAAAGTTTGAAAATTTCCTCGCCTCAAACCAACCCCCTCGTGCAGTAATTAACAGTAACGATGACCTGACTATCAAGAGTAACGAATGGACACCTGGCGGCGAAATAAAAGTAGAGCGTAGCTATACTGACCTCAAAAATGCCACTCGAAACGCACCCCTTCCCAATACCCCAAAGCAACCAATCGTCGAAGAACTTATTGCCATTGGCAATCAAACCGCAGCACGCGCTCAAAATCCCCAGATTCCAGAAAATCCTACTATATCTGGTAAACCAGTACCAATGGTTTACTCGCTACACACGCACGGCGAACCTGACAAAGTACCAGTCAACACGACTATCGATGCCATGCGCGGGTACGGTAGAGTACACACCACCAGAGGTGTGGACTACCAAAAAACTTATGGTATCAAAGAGGGAGATATTGCGATCGCCCTTGGTAAGAATGGTGAACAGGTAGCATTCCGTGTGGGCAAACAATACGAAATTACCCCCCAAATGATTCAAAATCCAGCGTATACCAAAGCCTGGGCGAACTGGGAGAAACATTCAGTCAAAGAACTGACCCAAACCCAAGCGAGTAAAAGCAAAATATATGGGTTGTTCATGGAACCTCTGGGGGATTATGTCAACGACAAGATTGTTCCGTTCCCAACCGTCCAGAAGCAAACTGCAACACCTATTAATGTTAGTCCTGACTCCAACGATGGGCTAGGAGCAGCACTTGCCAACGCCACTGCACTAGCCAAAGAACAAGGGAAACTGCAAAACGACTACCAAGTTTCATTTAATAACAACCCAGAAGCAGCAGCTGGACGTTATGGAGTAGAAACCCATGTCCAAAAACCTGAAGGGCTAGCATACACATCTGCAGAACACGCATTTAACCACCAAAAGCAGTTGAATCCATCAGCCGATGAATACAAGCTAATGGTGGAAGTACTTCAGGCTAAACTCGAACAACACCCCCGGCTAATTGAGGCGATCGCCAAACGCGGGGGAGCCGAGTGGCTGGAAAACTGTACGGCAGTTGCTACAACGGGGGGCTTTGGGGCCCCCACGGAGTGGGGTTGGGGGGAAACACCCCTTACGGGTTCGGCAGTTCCTACAACGGGGGGAACCCCCGCAATGGACTGCCTCACCGCAACGCACTGCCTCACCAGTATAACTAGTGCCCAGGATAAACAGTGGGAGGGTAAGGGTAAAGAATCCGCATTTATCAGGGCGCTGTCGGAAGCTTATGCCAATGTTATCGAAAAATCTAATGTACAAACTGCAACACAATCAACCCAGGAAAGCATTGCTAGCACAGTTACACCAAAAGAAATACAACCAGAAGTAAATAAAATCGCCGAACCTGATAAAAAACCCAACACGGTTATTAGTGGTGGGCAGACAGGCGCTGATATGGGCGGTCTTATTGGTGCTGCATTATTAGGATTGCCCACCGGAGGTACAGCTGCTGCGGGATGGGTAACGGAAAACGGCGCAAATCCCAACCTTCAAAAGTACGGACTCATTGAGGGAGAAAAAGGGAGTACGGCTGTCGAAACATACAACAAGCGCACTATCGAAAATATTCGCAACTCTGATGGTACTGCAATCTTCGGCAATATCAACAGTCCTGGGAGTAAGTTTACAGTCAAAGTTGCACAAGATATGGGCAAACCCATACTGCATGTAACCACCGAAACTGCACTTAACGACAAGCCCACCGCCGCACGACAACTGCGTGATTTTGTTGAGAAAAACAACATTCAAACACTCAACATTGCAGGTAACCGGGAAAGCAAAGCCCCAGGGCTGCAAGCAGCGGTAGCCGAAATCGTACAAATAGGACTTGCCTATCAGAAAAACCAAGATAACAGTCAGGATGTACCTACCTCCCCTACTCCCGCTACCTCGCAATCCAAAACAATAGCCCCCGGCATTAACTTATCCTCCCGCAGTCCCGATCCTCTGGGAGGAGTGCTCACCAGCACCACGGTCAAGGCAAAACAAATCGGCACCACAGATAAGGAGTATCCGGTATCCTTCCGGGATAATAAAGCAATGCCGGCTGGAAACTACGGGCCGGAAACTTATACCGAATCGAAACTAGAGGGACAACCTTTCCTATCAGCAGAACAAACTTTTTATGCCTACAAGGAAACTCTGCCTCTAGGCGAACCAAGAGTACAGCTAATGGCAGAAATACTGCAAACAAGATTTGAACAATACCCCGAACTTATGGAAGCTGTAACCCAAAGGGGAGGTGTCGAATGGCTAAAACAGTGCAGCTATTTAGTATCCAGTGGGACAAAAAATTTCTGGGAAGGAAAGGGATTAGAATCAGCCTACATCCGCGCATTAACTCAAGGATATACCAAAGCACTAGAAAATATTAATTCACAGGTAGTAGAAAATCAATTAGCAGAAGCAATACAGCTTACTTCCAACCAAGCACCACAGCCAACGCCAAAGGAAACAGAACAAACAAGTTTCACTCTTAAAAATCAAACTCAGAGTCCGCAAACTCTAAATGCGGCTATTCAACAATCATTATCACTAACACCAGCTAATAGTCACACTAGCTCAATAGATAAGACTCTTAATACCATTAAACAAAGTACTATTCAAAACCTCCAGAATTGGTATGAAGCTGCCAAAAAATTAGGTAGAACAGAAAAATACATCAATCGAATTCAAGAAGTAACTAACCAGTATAAAACTGACAGCAGTTTCAATCTTGAAAAAGCTTTCAAAGCTATGTCACGTGATATTAGGGAACTACAGCAAATTAATGAAATTACAAAGCTTGCCCAAAAAGTTGCTAAAACCTTGGGTCAAGAAGATGTTAACGGTATAATGAGTGTTAAAACTGAAAGTTATAAAAATTATCAAATAGCAACTAAAGCACAAGAACAAACATATTTAATTAAAGACAAAGATAATAATGTGCTGTTATATATTCGAGAAAATAAAATCCAAGTAAATAATCTAAATGAAGAAGTTATAAACGACTTTAGGTTTATGTACTTCCGAATTGAAAATAGTCTCCAAGACGTTAAAAAAGAACTAATAGAGAGGTAAATAATGACAAAAATGACAAAAGCAATGACATATGCTAACCTACAGGAATTAATTAATAAATACGGCATTACAGACGAAAGTGTTTCTAAAAAAGCACAAGAAATTGGGTTAGTTACCCCAGAGCAAGAAGAAAAAGCCAAACAAGCACTTTTTCAAAAAGCAAGCGCAATGCATGATGAAAAAGTAATGCTTTCCCAAGTCAGTATCGAAAGTATGGAGCCAATTAATTTCCAGAATTTTGAATCTGGAAAGCAAAATCAAGCCCAAGGTACAACTACTGCTATAGAAAGCCAAACCTCCAGCACCGATAAAAAAGATGATGACAAAAATGGTAAAAATGAAGCCATTACTAAGGATAAAAAAGTAGTAATTGCTAACCATTCAGATGTTCAGCAAATAATAATTCCTAAACTTTTAGAAGTATTAAGTAATGAAGGAAAGCCAGAAAATAGGTCGATAGTTTATCAGGGTGACAAGTACACAGCTAGCATCAAACTGGAAGATAATTCAAATACCCTCTTTCTTGATAGAAATTCAGATTTAGAAAATCAAGAAGCGCTAGTAGCTTCCAAAAGTCATAATGATCCTAGTTATATTATTATAGTAAATAATATTACTCAAGAAGAGTTTGAGCGGTTTAAGTTACTCTTTGAAAAGCAAAACCGCCATAAACAAGTTCAGCAACAAACTCAGGATTCTGAGAAAGAGCTTGAATAATTAAGTAGGTAGACATAATTAAACATAAAATGCACACGCTAAAAAAGTAGATAGGATAAGCCTTTTCCCTTCTGCCTTCTGCTTTCTACTTAATTAAATTATTCCTACCAAGATACCGAACAAAAACCCACAAACAATAAAAATATATCTATTCTGTATCTTATTCTTAGGAAAGGTAATCCAAGCCATAACGATACAGTAAACCAATCTAAAATAGTCAGTATCGACGGTAAGCTGCCCTACCAAAAAATTAATAATAAAAAATAATGATTGAAGGCTAAAACCACAAAAAAATAGCCAGGTAATATCGAATAGGTTGGAGAAATTCACAATATTATCGATAATAATATCCAACCACGTCTTTTTTTTTCAGGTTTTTCCATCGTAAGAGTATTATCCACAAGTTAAGTGTTTACACGTAGAATAACATTGAAAATTCGCCTCTAAATTAAAGATTACACAAAATTTTGAGCCTTCTCCAACTTTGGAAGACACGCTTACACTAGCTTGGTAACAATCTGCAACATACTTAACTGTACGCAAGCCCAAACCTACAGGAGTCACATGAGATTCAGTACCATTAAGCATAAAGGAACTAGCAGACTGGCTAATCCGTTCATATGGTTTACGAGAACGTTTTGTGTCCAAATCGCCCGTTGCTTGTAAAGATTTCTGTTGGGTAAAGCGCTTCCCGTTTGCTGCAAAAATATCCACAGTGGGGAGTACTTCTGGTGAGATAATAGAAAAAGAATCTTCTAGAAAAATTCCTCCCAAATCAACATTCAACTGCTGCAACTGCATTGGAGTCATACCCATACCAGTATCTTGAACCGTCAAGCGGAGGAAACCAGCTACTTGGCTATCAAGCTTGATATTAACAAAACCGCCCCACTTGGTATACTTAAAAGCATTAACAACCAAGTTACAAACCATCCGCCAAAGATGGTTATAGTTTGCGTATATGCATATATCAATGGCTTCAGGCTCAACCAACAGGGTAAAGTTTATATACTGCGCGATCGCATAGTCGAGAAACTGAGCGTGGATAGAATGTAAAAGTTTAGAAATATTGATAGATTCAATCTTGCTACCTGATAAAAAGCTTAACTCACTCTTCAACTCGGCAAGAATACCCAAAGCAGTGGTAATAGTAGAGCAGGAAGTATCTAGTACAGAATGTAACTGCTCAGGACTATGACTATAATTACCCGCCTTTGCCAAACCCAAGACAAAGTTAACTGCCTTCAAAGGGTGGTAAACATCATGGGACAAAATCTCTAAATACTGGGGAAGCTTTCGGAGGTAATCAGTATGCCTGCAAAGACATAAATCCACCCGCCGCAAAAGTTCAAACGGTGCAAAAGGATACACTAAAAAATCATCAAAGTCAGAAGCACAATTCAAATCATCTGCTGATTGCACAACCTTGATAACTGGCTTACCGGGACAATAAACAGTCGCTAATTTAAAAGTGGCATTCACTATCAAGTCTATATTTTCCAAAGTATTGGGAATAGTAGACTTAGTAATCACCATATAACTTGGCTGCTGCAAGCTATCAACAATCCTTGCAACAATTTGATTGCGCCTCCTGCCAATTACCAGAATTTTATACAGCACAAAAACTATATATAAACACTGCTGCAACTATCAAAACATCACACAGTCAGTAGTTACCTCAGAAATAACACTAAAATAAGCTATAAATTAGAGTTAATTAAAACTTTAAGATTCTCCTGTTTCTTTAATTTTTGTATAAATATAAAAAAATAATTAAACTAATAGCTAGTTGTGTATGAATATTATTAAGCTTTAGCACTGATTTCAAAAGAATGATATAAGTAGTGTTACGTATATAAAAAGTATATTTAGAATATGAAACCTATCAAAACTGTCCTAGTTGAAGACCATAATATATTCAGACTAGGTTTAAAAGCTGTATTAGAAGGAACGAACCAAATTAAGGTTTGTGGGGAAACAGGATACGGAAAAGAAGCCCTAAGTATAATTAAAAATACAGATCCAGATGTAGTAATTGTTGATGTAGGGCTACCTGATGTAAGTGGAATAAAAGTAGTTGAACAAATTAGAAATATTTATTTAAATAAAATTAAGATTATCATCGTAACAGCAAACCGAGACAAGAAGGCAATAAAAGAAGTGTTCAAGAAAGGAGCAACTTCCTTTTTTAGTAAAAGCAATGAAGAAAATAAAATCGTCGAGGCAGTTTTAACTACCTACAAAGGTGAATCTTGGATTGATCCAAATATACACACAATAGTAGCAGAAGCTATGTGGGAATTTAATAACGAAATCCCTAGAGAAATAATCACAAAGCGCGAATACGATGTACTAAAATTACTAGCCAAGGGGCTTACCTACGAAGAAATGGCTAACAAGCTTTGCTTAGAAATTAGTACTGTGCGCTCGCACGCACACCGAATAATTAGTAAACTCGACAAACCAGAAGAAGGAGAGATAACAGAAAAGTATAAACCCACTAGGGGGAAAGCTGTATGTGAGGCTCTCAGGTTGGGAATACTTAGTCCAGAAGATTTAACCGAAAAAACATACAAAGAAGCGAAAGAATTTGCTCCTAATTGCGATAAAAATAAATTTTTTGCTGCGTGATTACTTTTGATTGCTAGCATCAATGATACAGCCACCAGGATTCTTACCTTGGCGGCAAGTCCGAATAATACCAGCATTTCTCTTATAAATTTGCCGAGCATCACGCCCTTCTTTAGATTTAGCCCACTCTAGAAGTTTGGCATCTTCAGGCTTAAGATTAGCTGTAACAGGGGACTTACCACTAGATTGGGAAGCTATAGCCATATTGAAAGTAAAAGCCCCTATAGCCACACCCAACGCCAGAACGCAACCTAAAATAAGACTAATTTGAGCTAGCTTAAAGTTACTAACATCAAGTGAATCTAACCTACTAGTCAAAGAAGAACTGGCATTTTGCTTCCTTATCAACTCTTGGGCTGCTTTAGCGATCGCACCCCTCTGTTGGACTATCGCTACCTCAGCAGCATCCTTGAGTGTCTTATCAACCTCCAACGTCCAGCCTGCTATCACAGTATCAAGTTTGCCAGGTAGCTGCATAATCGCGTATTGAGTAGTACCCATCTGAGCGTACAACTTAAACAAAGGATCGGATGGCTTCATTCCCGACTTAGCTATCAACTCCTCAATATACTCTTTCTCTTTCTCTAACTCCTCTTTATTAAGGTTATTTTCTGTAGAAAAATTTGTAAGTTTGCTCATAAAATAACCAGTTAAAATAAAACAATAAAAATAATATAAATCCTAAAGATTCTAAAAATGAGCTTGTTGTTAAGTTAATTCACTTCTGTCTCTTTTTAAACCTAAATACACTGGAGTAACCCTGTGATACATGATAGTATCATGAAAATTTTCTATCCAATTATATACTATAGAACGATATAGAACTTGCATATCTGACTCCGTAGTGATAGCCATACAATAAGGTAAATTTGTATCTTCCAATTCTTGATAAACGTAATCCTCAAGCTTCGGTAGTATCAGTTCTGTTCCTTTTAATTTGCTAATGTCTTTCTGGATTTCAGTATTATCGTAGTACTTAAATAAATTACTAAAATATTGGTTTTTAACAATTAGATAATCAGCCTGAGTATCAACAAACTGATAGAGCAATTGTAAGTATTTAACACAATCTCTACGATTAGAAATAGGATGTATAAAAGTAGTACGATAGCCCAAATAATTTAAATTTTCTAAAAAAGATATCTCTTTCTCAAATCTGAAAAAATCTAATATGTTTTGACCTGGCATATCAGTCAATGCTAAGTCAATTTCTGAAAACATCTCCAGTTCATTTAACAAAACATCAGAATCACCCCTATTAAGTCCCAAATGCTTAATATGAAAGCCCAATTTATCATATACTGATAACTTATTAGACAAGTCACCAGGACATCGACCGTGGTAGAAAGCACGAATATTTAATTCATACTTTTTGTACAACTCTAAAAGCAATCTAGAAACTGTAGACTTGCCAACACGAGAGTCACCAATCGTAATCACAAATCTCTTTCTAAACATACTATGCTGGTTTTTGAGGTTGCTCTTGAGACTGCTGTTTAATAGGTTTTTCTTTAATTACAAGTCTTGTTGCGTGTGATTCCCCCTCAGGTAATTTCTCGGAATCCAATCCCAATAGTTTATGAGCAGGTTGAAGTTTTTCTTCAAAATCTTTTAGCCACGAGCCAACTCTTGCTCGAACTGAAATGGCAGCACCGAATTCTTTTGATAAAGCCTGACCAAATGTTAAGCTATTATCATCGATAAAATCATAACAATAATCCATCAAATCAGGCATCAAAACTTCAACTAAACCTTTTTCAAGTAATGTATGACGTATATCAGATGAGGTGTAACGACCAAATTTATTTTCATCTCCAAAAAACAGGTTTTTAACAACTACATAATCAACTTTATCACCACAACATTCTTTATACAGAGCCTTTAAAATATTTACAGAATCACGAAGTCGATTGATAACCGATACCATAGTAACTCTGTAGTCAAGTTCATCTGCAAGGATGTCAAAAAAGGACAGTTCCTTTACAAATAACTCAAAAACACCTCCAGATTGTGCTGGCAAATCGAGCAGAACTAGTGGAAAATAATCTGCTTCCAAATCAATCAATAACTGGTCTGCTTTACCCTTATCAAAAACATTAATACAACGAATTAAGCCAGAATATTTTTCATAATGTCGATGTAGCTGATTATTACGTTGGTCAGCATCATATGCAATACACCAAAGGTTTTTATCAATATAAAGTTGGAGTAAGGCTCGCGTAAAGGTACTCTTGCCAACACCACCTTTGTCACCAGTAACAATTACAAGTCTTTTAATATTCTTCTTAACTTGTTTTTGTTGATTATCCTTATTTAATTGATTTTTACCAGACATATAATTATTACCTTTATTATTGGTATGAGCCATATTAGCAATCACTAAAATCCAGGTTTTTTATTAAATTTGATAACCAATTGAGATAGGCAAACTTAAATCCAAAGTTTTGATAGAATAGTATAATTATATATTAGCAATAAATCAAGTTAGTTCTGCTTGTAAAAGCAATTATAGTATCCTAAACCTGACTAATTAAAAAAACAAAGTAATATTCGATTTCTGACTAAAACTTTAGTATTAAAAGTAAAATTACTCGAAGTTTATTGATGTATAAAACAATAATATTAAGACCAATAAAACTGTCCACGCTTGCTGCAAGAGCCACGAATACAACTCCTGGTTGCATATCAAACGTATCTGCTATAGCAAAAACCACCATCAGTACAAGTATCATGGTAGATGTGGGATAGAAGTTGATGCATCCTGGCGCAATAACTTTACCCAAACCAGTAGTTACAACTTGTAAGGTTAATATCCCACTAAATATTATTCAGGCAATTATCAAAGCTCATGCAGCTGCTGAAGCCAATATAAATAAACTTGCTACACAATATAAAGTTAGTATACAAGATGCAACAAATATTATCCTTCACTACGCTTAAATCATATATTTATTTTTAATAAAAGTGCATCATAGTAAAACTAACACTTTTTAATTTTTGGCTAGGTCTGGATGAAGTATCAAATTGTGAGTCTGCGTTCACTACCATAATATATCTTTGAGCTACACATCTCGTCATATCTATTAGATAATGTCAAGGTAAATTTAACTATTTCCAACCGCTATTTTAAAGCCAAACTTCATAACAGCAGTGCTTTCAAGATGACAAATATTTAACTAAAAGTCCGGAAATGCCATAATAAAAACACAAGTTTTCACGCGAGAGGAACAGCTATGACACATTATGTGTGCGATTTATATAGCAATACAAATTGGAATATTCCACCAGAAGAAGTCGCTGCTAGAACATTCAATACAGAACAAGAAGCAGGACAATGGTTTAAAGATAAATACTCTGGTAACAGTCTTGAATTTAGTGGCTTTCATGACACTGAACGCTACGTCACCAACTGGGTTTATTGCAACGGTAAAGAAGTTGGTGAAATCACGAAACGCCCTAGTTCCAATGAATTTTAATCAAGGATTCAGAAAATTGTCTATTAAAATTGAATCCTACGTACAAAGGGATTCCAATGTTGCAGTTCTCGGCAGAGGTTGTTTTGTGGGTAATGGTTTCGTCCACTACTGAAGCGTGTAATTATAGCTTTAGGTTTGGAGTTAGGGTTATCTGCTGGGGAAATCCTTACCTTTTATGAAGAATTAGGACCCTGGGTTGGGATTCACGATCGCTTCGCGTACTCAGTCTTGGCTGTACAACTTCTCCACCACATGTTGGATGGGAAAAATGGTTTCCGTTTGGAAAGCTATACTGGGCAACTAAAAGCATTGATTTGTTTATGTTAGGGCAATGTTCATCATCTCTAGGGATTGCAAAACTGTTTGCTGGGGAGGAGAATCTTCTACGGATAAGCCCTTCTACTACCAAAGGACGTTTTACCCTAGACGGAATTAGAGAAATCTCATGTCTTAAAGGTTTAGGTATGTCAGAGGCGCGAAAAGCTTTACCGAAACTACGCAAGATGTTTTTGACAAATCCAGTTTCTCCCTTTGAGCCTTATTACTCCCCAACTAGGGCGTGTATGCAAAGTACAGTAATCTCGTAATCTGGAACTTATGGCGTCCACAACAGTATTACATTGATGGAGAAGATTTAGATGCGTTTACTTTGGCGACGATATAGCCCTTTAAAAGGCTCAATAGAGCAAAAACTTTTTAGCGGGGGGGTATTAAAGGGTAATTCGACGGTAAAAATGCTACATTTACCTAATTCGCTTTGTACTTTCAAATTGCCTTGGTGTGCCTGAACAATTGCCATAGCAATAGCTAGTCCCAATCCAGAACCACCAGTACTACGAGAGCGATCGCTATTCACCCGATAAAAGCGATCAAAAATTTGCGAAAGCTCATTGTGTGGAATGCCAATTCCAGTATCTTGAACTTGAATCACAGCATAATGGTCACTGCGGTCTAGGACAACAGTTACTTCTCCGCCCCGTGGCGTATATTGAATTGCGTTGACAATTAAGTTAGAAACTAAACGATAAAGCTGCTCAGAATCCCCTACAATATTTACAGGTTGACGAACTCGTATTAAAGATGTCAGCAACACACCTGCCGCATTAGACATTGCTGCAAACTCCTCAATTAAGTCGCTAACAACGTCATCTAAGCAGCATAATTCACGTCGCATGGACATCGATTGGCGGTCTAAGCGAGCTAAGAGCAACAAATCAGCAACCAAAGTTGTGAGCCGCTGATTCTGACGCTGTATAGTTCGTAACATATCCCGTGCCTCTTCTTCATCTATCTGAGGCATCAAAAGCGCTGACTCTACTGTTGCTCCTGTTGCAGCTAGAGGTGTCCGCAATTCGTGTGCGGCATCCGCTGTAAACTGTTGAATTTGTCTATAGGATTGGTAAATTGGTCTCATTGCCAATCCTGCTAACCACCAACTAGCAACACCAACTAAACCCATTGCTATTGGTAATCCCAAAGCTAAAATTAATTTAACGGCATCTAGATAACTATTGAAGTCATTGAGACTTCGCCCTACTTGTATATATCCCCAATCTCGATTATCTTGGGTGTGCAGCACAAAGGAAACTTGGTGATAAAGCCTGCCTTTGCTGTCTTTAAGAGTTTGCCAAGTTTGCTTGTTAAAGGTTAAGGGAAGTCCTTCTGGAGGAGAGCCTGCTATGGCAACTAAGCGTCCGGAGTTATCGAAAAAGCGTACGTAGTAGTAGCCTTGGTTAACAACGCTTAAAGTATGGCGCTTAGAATTTAGCTGCTGTTGAATGCAATCATTACCAACCATGCAAATATTTGGTAAAAGCTGCTGTATGACTGTTTCCAAGCGTCCGGGTTGCTGTAGTTTTAGTTCAATACTATCATGCAAAGTTCCTGCTACAGACTCTAGTTCTCGGTCTAAGGCTATCCAATGGGCATGAGATACTGCTTTGTAGACGCCGAATCCACACAGGCTTAAGATAAAAGCCATGACTAGCGCATACCACAGCGCTAAACGAACGCGAGTCAGATTAAACAGTTTATTTTGGTTCATCGGTAAGATTTAGACGATATCCCATACCATGTAAGGTTTCAATTGGGTTTGTGCAGCCACTATTTGTCAATTTGCGGCGTAGCAAACGTACTTGAGCTGCTACCACATTACTAGCAGGTTCTGCACTCACTTCCCAAAGTTGATTGCGAATTTGTTCTGTAGTAACAATTTGATTTGGATGCTTCATAAAATACTCCAGTAGCTGAAATTCCTTATTAGTTAGAGGAATTACCTGTTTGTCTCGATTAGGATTTTGACTCACAACAGCACTACTGCTGTAATCAAGAGTTAGGTTACCAACAGTTAATTCCTTTGGTTGTAAGTGAGGCGATCGCCTCTGTAATGCTCGCAACCGCGCTAACAATTCCGCCATACCAAATGGCTTCACCAAGTAGTCATCTGCACCCGCATCCAACCCTGCAACTTTGTCTTCTATCCTATCCCTGGCTGTTAGGATCAGAACAGGTAGAGGATTATTGTTTTTTCGTAATCTTTGGCACAACTCTAGGCCTGATATTCCTGGCAGCATCCAATCAAGAATAGCCAGTGTATATTGCGTCCAACGATTTTCTAAATATGCCCAAGCCTCAGTACCGTCTGTAACCCAATCAACTACGTACTTTTCTTGATTTAAAGCTCGCTTAATAGCAGCACCTAAATCTGGTTCATCTTCAACTAATAGCACCCGCATAAACAATTCATCATTTAGAGATTTGTGGCAAATTTGTGAAGCAAGCATAATTATGAACAGGGTTCTACCTTTAAAAATAGGTTGACAGAGGTTTATGAAATTAGAATGAAATTTTCAGGCTAAAAATAAAATTTAAGACTCTAATCCATTAGGCTCTAACGTAGGTTAGAGACTTGGCAGAAGATAATTAATAAAGGAAAAACTCAGTAGACTCGCTTGCTGAAAAATAGGGTGAGGTTAATTAGAGGAGTTATAAAAAGTAATTTTCTTGCAAGGAGACTATTGAGCTAATTCTTAGCTTGACAGATAAAAATGAAATCAAGGTGAAATTTAGAATATTAAAAATTATGAATTTACAAATATTATCTACTCACAAAAACACCACTGTACCAAACCCCTGTAACTGGGGTAAGTGTGTTAAAGCTTTGATGTGGACTGCTATTTGTCACACCCGATTTTTCGTTTTTAACACTCTTACTCTTCACGTAGCCTAAAAAAACTAGCAATACAAAAAGGCGTTGTGTTTACTACCTCAAGTAGTTGATGTATTCTTGCATTTACTATTAAATGTAATAAGATAACATAAGTAGATGAAATGAAAAAAGCTTAGAGTTTATTGATAGTATGTCCCCCAGCATATATTGCTGAGGGAAGGTATTTACAAACCCTCATACTATTTAGGTGGAGTGGTGGTTCGCGAATTTTCCTTATAGCACTGTTGTAAGGCTAGGAGTCTAGCTAAACTAGCTCCACCAGTAGGTCTTGCTGGGGGAATATTTGCACATACTCCTGTACTACTAAATTGTTGTACTGTGGTTTTTGGAAGTCCTTTATAGCACTTTTGTAAAGCTAGGAGTCTAGCTAAACTAGCTCCGCCAGTAGGTCTTGCTGGGAGAATGTTTTCACATGCTCCTGTTTTTGAGGTATCTGCATTTGCATAGACAGCAGAACTTAATGGTATCTGAAGTAAAACCATTCCTAAGGGAATCGCCAAAATAAATGTAGTTCGGATGATAAGTATTTTCATAGCTAAAACCCTCAAATCAAAAATGAGTGGTGTTAATAATTAGGTGAGCTAATCTTGGAAAGCCAAGTATGAGTATTTAACGACCGTAGGTTTGTATCCGAACTGTACCAAGAGGAATTTGTGCTGTTAAGTTAGGCATTTTGCCATAGACTCGGTACAGCCAAATGTGGTTACGAATTGATGTATTAACGCCTTGCAGCTCAACTAATAATGTTGTTTGAGGCTCCACAGGTTGGGAAAAAACAACTGTAGCCGTGCGGTTATTGACAGAAACTTGAGCATCAATCTTTTCACCAGATTGATTCTTTACCTCAATTCCCTTACTAATGCTTAAGAACTCTGGCAAATCAATAACTAGTTCTTTTAAGGGTTGTCCTTGAACATGAACCTTAAACTCATGCGTAGCGCCTTGAAATCCGATACTGCTGGGATATGCTACGCCACTTTCAAGATGAGAAACATCGGAATTGCCTATGTTGTCTTTAGCATAAGCTGCGGAAATGAAAGCAGCTACGATAACAAATGCTGCACCTGTATAAATTAAATTCCTCATAAAAAACTTTGAGAAAGATTAGTAGGATGAGCAATATTTACCTGCTCATCCTATAGCTGTTTACTTACTTTCTTGACAACTGTAGCTCAATTTATGAGCAGTCAATCTCTTTAAAGAGGGTAAGTCTGAATCCGGGCTAGACCAAGTGGAATTTCTCCATTCAATCCAACTTTCTTAGCGTAGACTTGGTATTGCCAATTAGGAGTATATCCTGGTTCATATCTTGGAGTATTCACTCCTCTCATAAAAACTGATATCTTCGTCTCTGGAGCTACTGGTTGTGAGAAAGCAACTGTCGCTTTTCTGTCGTTAATAGAAACTGTTGTTGGAACTTTTTCACCAGATTGATTTTTTACCTCAATTCCGTCATTAATTATTACCCCCTCCGGTAAATCAATTCCTAGTTCTGCCAAAGGTTTTCCCTGAACGTGAACCTCAAACTTATGAGTAGCATCTATCGCAGTGGTATCATTAGGGTAAGCAGCAGTTTTGACCAGATGGGAAGCATTAAAATCGCCTGGTTTTCCACTTGCCAAAGCGGAGGAAAATAAAGAAGTAATCGCTAGGGTAAAAGCACCTGCATAAATTAAATTTTTCATCTTCATTGTTCTCCGAAACAATAAATTTTTGAGTTCTATACTTATTAGTTTGATAAACGTTAATGAAATTAGAGTGAAAATTTGCTGAGGTTGAATATTTTTTACAATTCAATTACTTATCTTTTAATTCTTGAGTATCTCTAAACTATAAATAATCCTCATTTTCAATATCTAATGAAGTAGAGCAAAAGAATATTATTATCAGTAAATAATCTAAATAATGTAGACTAAAGTTATTCCACATTCTTAATTTGATTAATTAGTATAGAGTGGGTAAATTTGTTAACCCAAACTATTGACATTAATAATAGAGCTGAAACTGAGCTACACCTATAGGTATTTCTGCATCACTACCAACAAATTTTGCCGATAATTGATAGATATAACGATTTCCCAGAAACTGCCTTTTAACATTCTTTAGTTCAACATTAAACTTGGTGTTAGAAGCAACTGGTTCAACGAAAGCTATTTGTATGTTTCTATCATTAACAGAAATATTTGCATTAATTTTTTGTCCTTTTTCATCCACAATCTTGATATTTTTGATATCACTACTGATAGTTATGGTGTCAGGAACGTTAATACTTAGTTCGGTAAGGGCTTTACTATTTTTAGGAACGTGTAGCCGAATAGTATGTCTAACAACTCGCCAGCGCGTAAGCGGAAATTGTGCATTTCCATCAATATGAGGAACTTTACCATCATCTGTATTAGCAGTTGCATAACTAGGAGATAACAGAGCCATGCTAGCCAGAGCTAAAGTAGCGCTATACACCAATAATTCCTTCATATTTAATTTCCTATAAATTAACTATGTCAACTAAAGCTCAAGTGAAAGTATTAAAGTTGAGGTTCATACTTTATAAATGAACATGATACTAACAGAAGCATCCCAATAGAGTAGAAAAGCCATAATCAGCTAACCCCCTTAATTCAGCAGCTAATTAGGGGAAATTAGATAGTCTACTTACTGTTGGTAGTTTTAAGCTGTTGGTAAGGTTTTTACCAAAGGAGGTATACTCCTCCTATTTATTAGTTTGGCAATTGTTGATGAAATTAAGATGAAATTCTAGATGAATTTTCAAGATAATTGTCAAAATTTGTAAATTAAAAATTTGGGAACTGAGCTACACCTACAGAAATCTCTTTACTGATACCAATAACCTTAACTGAAAGGTGATAGATAGAAGTAGAACCAAGAATTGGTTGTTTAACTTTGTTCAAAGTAATTAAGAGCTTAGTGCTAGAAGTAACTGGCTGAGGAAAATCTATGATAATCTTCTCTAAGAATTCTACTGAAGCCCCTAATGCTAGCTTTCAAGTACTTTATGTTCGGGTTCTTATTCGCGGTATAGACCGAGGAATGAAGCTAGACTTTTGAAATTCTGGGCTAAGTTTGATTCGATTCTTATTGATCCTAGAAAATTAAGCTTCTTGTAGTAGCGTTATGGCAAAACTAAAAAGCCTGATAATATTGTGAAATAAAGCCAAGGGATAAGCTTCTAAGATTTAACATAGAAAATCAAGATGAAATTAAGATGAAATAGAATGCCCTACCATAGTATGCTGTTTGCCACAAGAAAATAGGCTTATAGTACAACTACAAGCCCATTGGGGTTATGAAACATGAGGAACATGTCTCTAAAACTTACTATAGAAAAATAAAATGAAATTAAGATGAAATACAGGTAAATCTATATAAAATAAGATTATAAAATTATTTTTTCTACTAAGAATTTCTTATTTCTTCTAAAGCTAAAAGTATACTATTCTAAATTTATTTTAATTAATTTTTAATTTATTTGTAATAATAAAACAGGCTTTTATAGTACTATACAAGCACTATCATAAAGCCTGAGACATGAATTAAAATCTAGGTACAGGATGATATTTTTTAATTTACTAAATTAAGATGAAATTTTAAATGACTATTGCACGTCTACCCAAAAATCAGCAGTGATGATTTTGCCATTACGATTGAACTGACCCCAAATTTTATATTTTCCTGGTTTCGGGAAATGGGTGATAAAATGAACCTCACCAGTTGGAGTATTTTTCATTGCATGAGCATGAATATAGTCTACTTGTGTTAACGGTGATGACTGCTTAAGGATAACTAAATGCCCTCTTTCTCCTAAATAAGGTTTCAAGTCTTTCGGTGGTTGGTTACTGACAGCATCTTGTAAGTTGAAAATTACATGAACTTCTTGTCCAGCTTTTAATGTCGGTTGAGATAGCTTGAGATTAGCCTTAGTATTACCAAAAGTCTTTGTAGTAGCTAAATCAATTGTGGGTGCCGCTGGACTTTTACCTGGAACTTGTGCTTTCAAGACCGAAACCTGTTCTGCTTTTCCAGCTACTTTGTAATCACTGAAAAGGGTGTAACCGCCTGGATGGGGAAAATTAGCTTGGACTTCAAAGCGTCCATTTCCTTTATATATGGGATGGATATGATTGAAAGATTGGAGATCATCACTTACAACAATCAAATGCATTAGTTCTTCTTGGAATTTGTCAAAATTAGCAATAGCTTTGCCATTTTTGTCTTTCACTTCAATCGCTATAGGTACAGGAGTGTTGGGAGTAATCTTGGTGGGGAGGGTAAGCTTTGCAGTAGCGATCGCAGGTTCTAACTTGGAATGATCAGAATGCTCATTATGGGAACCTTCCATGTTATGACCGCCATGAGAATTCTCCTTTGCCTCTGGTGTTTTAGAACCCTCCATATTGTGATCCGCATGGGAATTCGCATTACTTACGGTGCTAGCATTAGAGTCTGGTGTTTCACTACTATTTACTTGTGAGGCACAAGCTTGAGTGATAAAAAGAGTTGAAGTGATGGCAAGTGCAGTAAAAAATCGCTTCATTTTTTCTCCAATTAGTAACTGTAAATTTGAAAAAAACACCATAACCAGGATATTTCAGAAGTGCAAAACTGGCACGAATAATGTACAAAGAAGTTTGGCTAATTTATAGATAAAACTTGACCTGTGCCTAACCAGACTGCTAATTCTGCTGGTGCTTGAACCTGGTCTAAATAACGGCGTAGTTGTTCGCCTTCAAGAATTTCTGTGTGTAGTAAATCTTGAGTCATTTTCTCCAATAAAGAACGATTTGTTTCCAGAATGCGTAAGGCGATATGATGCGCCCCCTCTATAATGTCTTTCACTTCCTGGTCAATTGTTTCCGCTACCGTGGGACTGACAGAACGACGCGGGTTTGAAAAGCCATCCAAAAATTGCTGCTGTACTTTTTCTAGGGCGACAGGCCCCAATTTTGGACTCATGCCATAGAGGGTGACTACTCGTTCAGCTAAATCTGTCGCCTTTTGGATATCATCGCTGGCTCCGGTGGAAATCTTACCGATAAAAATCTCTTCAGCAGAACGCCCCGCAAGCAGTGTAGCAATTCGACCGCGAATTTCATCTTCTGCCATCAAAAAGCGGTCTTCCTCTGGTAGTTGCAAGGTGTAACCTAAAGCTCCCACGCCACGAGGAACAATAGAAATCTTTTCAACTTTGCCAGCCCCAGGCATTAAGGCTGCCACAATAGCATGACCTGCTTCATGATAGGCGACGGTTCTTTTTTCCACTTCATTGAGGACGCGGGACTTTTTCTGCAAACCTGCAATCACCCGTTCAATGGCTTCATTAAAATCAGCCATCGTTACTGCTTCTCGATTCTGACGAGCAGCCAATAGTGCCGCTTCATTAACTAAATTGGCTAAATCTGCACCTGCAAACCCCGGTGTGCGGGTTGCAATCACCCCTAAGTCCACATCTTGGGCTAATTTAACTGCTTTGACGTGTACTTGAAGAATAGCCTCCCGCCCTTTTTTATCTGGACGATCAACGACTATTTGGCGATCAAAGCGACCAGGACGGCGTAGCGCTGGGTCTAACACTTCCGGACGATTAGTTGCCGCCAGAATAATCACCCCAGTATTAGCTTCAAACCCATCCATTTCAGTTAAAAGCTGGTTTAGAGTTTGTTCGCGCTCGTCATTACCTCCCATGACAGGCCCTGTTCCACCGCGAGATTTACCTAAAGCATCTAATTCATCTATAAAAACTATGCAGGGGGCTTGTTTTTTCGCTTGTTGAAACAAATCCCGCACCCGCGCTGCACCTACACCGACAAACAATTCAATGAACTCGGAGCCAGAGATACTAAAAAAGGGTACTCCCGCTTCCCCAGCTACAGCCTTAGCTAACAGGGTTTTACCTGTTCCTGGTGCGCCGATTAGCAATACCCCCTTGGGAATTTTCGCTCCAATACGAGTATATTTGGCAGAGTTTTTCAGAAATTCAACTATTTCTTGTAGTTCTTCTTTAGCTTCGTCAATTCCAGCTACGTCAGCAAAGGTGACCCCAGTATTACCCTCAGAATAAATACGGGCTTTGCTTTGACCTACGGTCAGGGCTGCTCCAGCTCCTGCTTGAGCACGATTTAATATAAAGCCCCAAATAGCAACGAAAATCAGTGGGGGAATCACCCAGCCTAATAGGGTAGTCAAAAAGTTGCCGCGCTCCGGCGGTATAGCTCCAAACTCCACATTTTTATCTTCGAGCAATTTTGGTAGGTTCTGGTCATTGGGAATGGGTGTGGTGACATAGACTTTTTCTGGAGGAGCAGGCTGATTTTGCTGAGTTTGATACTGCTCTGTCTTGCGAGTGTACTCAATCTGGTTTTCTCCCACTAAAGCCTTGGCAACTTTGCCTTCCTTTATATCTTTGAGGAATTGGCTGTAGAGAACTTCAGTTTTTGAGGGACGCATTCCCGGAGCAATGAAAAAGTGGAACAGAAACAGGAAAAAGAGGAGTATCAGCAGACTACCGCCAAAATGATGGGGATTAGGGGTATTTAGGTTGCCATCTTTTTCAACGGGCATAGTGATTCTCCAAATTAAACGTTCTAGTTATAAATTCTGAATGCAGATATCTATATATATGTTGTGTTTGTCGTTTATAGCTAAAGAGAGAACTCTATAATCAAGTTCTCACAAGGAAATGAAATTAAGATGAAATACTTTGCCAATCCTCACTTTTAAGATAGCAGGTATGAGATAGGAACCATAACAAGATGAAATGAGGATGAAACTTATTGCAAAACCTCATGTAAAAGTTAGACAGATGTAGTGTAAGACTGACTTATCACAACAAGATGAAATCAGGATGAAATTTATCGCAAAACCTCATGTAAAAGTTAGACAGATGTAGTGCAAGACTGACATACCACAACAAAATGAAATCAAGATGAAATATTTTACAAAATCTGAATTTAAAGTTAGACAGATATAGTGTAAGACTGACTTATCACAACAAGATGAAATCAGGATGAAATTTTCTCGCTCTAATGAATACACAAATTTTTTGACCGCTTCAGCCTCCCCTAGTTCTCCCCGATCGCTCTCTAAATTTGGAGTAGGCTTCAAAGGTTATTCAGTAATGCCTTTCTTTAGAAATGCTTTAGTTTGTTGTTTTAAAGTGTTTTCCTTGAAAAAATAATCTTATGTAACAATTTGTAAATGCCTTGCATAATCATTTGGACTAATTCGTATAAGTAGACGGGAGTTAATAATTTCTCCTGTACCAGAATTAAATAAGGAGGCTATCAAAAATAATCTGTATTTTTCCGAAAAACTATTCGGCAACACTGTAGAAAATTAACAAGCAATCGTTAAGGAATAAGTGCAGAACTTATATGGTAATAAATGAAGTTGTAAAACTAGTAACAGGTGTCAAATAACATGAGATGAAATCAAAAATGTCTGCAATAATTTTTGAGGTATCAAAATCAAAGATTTTTTACCTTCTTTGTGTTCTTGGTATTTCATATTATGGAGCAAAAATCCAAAATGGAGCGAAAACAGTTCTTGTATCCATTTGAGCAGCAATTAAAGTTTTGCCAGCTTGAGACTGAAGTAGAATTTCTGTTGCAACAAATGCGGGATATCAATCATCATCTATCCTTATCAAACAATAATTATGCTTTGCAAGTGAATTACAAAAGAGAAAAACAAGAAATACAACACTTGCAAAAATAGTGATTGTTTGGTGTTTTGTAACCATGTTGCTGGATAACGGTTAATTCCATTATTCACTTGTAGTGTAAGGATTAAAAATAGTGTACATAAATCATTTTCCTCAGAGGAAAACTATCCTGCTCACTGGTGCATCAGGAGTAGTTGGTCAAGCCTTATTAGCCCGACTTTATGCACATTCAGTTATTTGTCTAACGTACAGAAAGCCAATCTCTCATCCTAATGCTACTACCATTCCTTGTGACATTTCATTGCCTGGGCTTAGTCTTAGTCAGACACAGCTAAAAGATATAGCAAAGTGCGTTGACTGCATTGTGCATTCAGCTGCAATCACTGATTTTGGTGAATCAGATGAATTGATTCATCGTACAAACGTACGCGGTTTGGAAAATATGCTGGAATTAGCGGCGATCGCTCAAGTTCCCTTCTACTATATCAGTACTGCTTTTATCCGTCCTCATCAACGCAAAAATGGCCCATTAGAGCATACATACACTATCTCGAAACGAGAAGGAGAACGGTTAGTTAGAGAGAGTGGATTGCCCCATGCAATTATTCGTCCTTCGATAGTGATTGGTGATTCTAGGTCAGGTCAAATTGCACGTTTTCAGGGCATCTATAACATCGTAGGTTCATTTTTTAGAGGTTTTTTGCCCATCCTGCCAATGTTACCGCAAGCATATATAGATTTTATTCCTCAAGATGTTGTTGCTAACGCTATAGCGGCACTGATTGAGCATGATTGCGTAGCAGGTGAATATTGGAGCACCTCTGGAAATAAAGCCTTGACGGTACGCCAGATAGCAGATTTAATTGCAGAATTTGGCAAAAGTAAAGGTATACAAATTAACATACCACGCATGGTCAGCCCTGATATTGTAGACCGTCTGATCCGTCCTGCCTTTATGTCAGAGTTACCAAAATCCGTCAAAAAAGGTTTTGACTGGTTTGCTCAAGTTGCGCCCTATCTGTGTAATGAGGAACCTTTTCCTACGTCATTACCAGAGATGGAAACTCGCTTTGGTGTAGCACCGCTACCACATTTGGAAACTGCCTTAACACACAGCCTGGAATACTGGGCTAGTCAAACAAGGGCCTGCTCTGGTGCAAAAGCTAAGAAAGACCGTGTCCAACTTGCTAAATGCGATTGTTGACATACTATGCTAATCAACAACTTAGCCTTGCAACACGGTTTTAGAACGTATAACACTATTTTATCTGACGCCAAAGCATTTCTGGCATTGTTGCAAGAAGAACAAGTATTTCAGGAACCCTGCTTAGATAGAATTGCGGAAATAGAGAGCGAGGTAGAACAAACTGGAACCTATTGGCAAAGCTTTGATGAACTAGCTTACGGAGCCAAATTGGCATGGCGTAACAGTACCCGGTGTGTGGGACGCAGCTATTGGAACTCACTAGAAGTTCGCGATCGCCGCAGCTTGAATCAGGCAGAAGAAATATTCGAGGCTTTGGTTGAGCATCTGCGGTTATGCACTAACGGCGGTCGCATCAAATCCCTTGCTACTGTATTTGCGCCCCAAGAACCAGGCAAACCTGGAATCCGCATTTGGAACGATCAGCTCATTCGCTATGCAGGCTACCGACAACCAGACGGTTCGGTTGTCGGTGATCCCAAGTATGTCGAGTTCACGGAACTCGTGCAGCGAATGGGTTGGAAAGGAGGCGAAGGTACACCCTTTGACATCCTGCCCATCGTGATTCAGATGCCAAATCAGCGTCCAAAGCTGTTTGAGTTACCCCGTGATGCAGTGCTGGAAGTGCCAATTCAGCATCCTGATTACTCTTGGTTTGCAGAGCTTGGTCTCAAATGGCACGCGCTACCAGCAATTTGCAACATGATGCTAGAGATTGGCGGGGTTCAGTACACAGCCGCACCCTTTAGTGGTTGGTACATGGGTACGGAAATAGCTGCTCGCAACTTTGCAGACGAGAACCGCTACAATTTATTGCCCGTTGTGGCAAAACGAATGGGTTTGGATACCCGCTATGACCATAGCCTGTGGCGAGACCGCGCCATAGTTGAGTTAAATGTTGCGGTTTTATACTCGTTCCGACGTGCTGGCGTGACTATGGTTGACCACCACAGCGAAACTCGTCGCTTCGTGCAATTTGAGAAGAGCGAAGCACTTGCGGGAAGAACCACCTACGCCGATTGGGGATGGATTGTACCTCCCATTTCCGGCTCAACGACGCCAGTTTTCCACCGCAACTATGAAAATGTTGAGCTAAAGCCCAACTTCTTTTCGCAGCCCGATCCCTGGCGACAGTTTGCCTCTCACAAAAAGTCTGACTGTCCATTCGGTCACTAAAAACAATAGTTTTTTCACTTTTCTAACTCAATAATTGGAGGGATAAATCATGAAAGCTTTAGTCACTGGTGCTACAGGCTTTGTAGGTTCTGCTATTGTTCGTCAACTTCAAGAAGATGGTCAACAAGTCAAAGCGTTAGTCAGAAAGGGTTCGGATCTAAGAAATTTGGAGAAACTGGATATTGAAATTGCCTACGGAGATATCACCGATTATGATTCGGTAGCACGGGCCATGCAGGGCTGTCATTCTGTTTATCACGGTGCTGCAATGGTAGCTTTTTGGGTTCCTCGTAAAGACCGCCACCTGTTTGACTGGGTTAATGTTGAGGGGTCAAAAAATGTTTTTTCTGCTGCACTCAAACAGGATGTAGAGAAAGTAGTTTACACCAGTACCATCTCTACAATTGGTAGTTACGGAAAAGACACCCCCACCACGGAGAATCACAATTTCAATCTGTGGGGTATGTCGATGGAGTACGAACAGTCAAAATATTCTGCGGAGTTTGAAGCTTATCGATTCGCAGCGCGGGGATTGCCAATTGTTATTGTTATGCCTTCCGCTCCTCTAGGTGCAAGAGATATCAAGCCAAATCCCGTTGGCAAACTGATTCTAGACTTTCTCGCCCGCAGGATACCAGGCTACATTGATGGCGGTGCTAATTTCATCGATGTTGATGATGTGGCTTACGGTCATATCCTAGCAGCTAAGAAAGGGAAAGTAGGCGATCGCTATATTTTAGGACATGAAAACCTTTCCGTTGTTGATTTGTTCTCGGCTTTAGAAGCAATTTCTGGAGTTCCCGCTCCCAAATTGAAACTACCCCAGGCAGGTGCTGTCAAGCTAGCTCAAATTCTGGAATTTATTTCTGACCACATCACCAACCAACATCCACTCTACACCGCACCGATGGTCAAATTCTCCAGCCTTTACTACTATCTCGACACCAGCAAAGCTAAAAATGAGTTGGGGTTTGAACCTAAAAGCAGTGTTCAACAAGCTGCTATTAAGGCTATTGAATGGTTTTTGGAGAATGACTATTTACAAGTCAACGACAAAAACAAATCTCGAATTCGCCAGCACTTAGAAACTCAGACTCTGACACCAGTATTTGCATAGATAGTTGCAAGTCCCAAGAGCAAGAGTAGAAAACTCTTGCTCAAATTACAGTGCATTTAGTTAGTGAGGCATACGTGGAAAGTAAGTTAGTGAATCAGAGGTTGCGTGAGATTGACCACTCTCTAATGCAAATACCAGATAGCACCTTTGGCAATCCTACCCTGTTACTATTTGTTGCTATCATTAACATCTTTTCAGCATCAATTATTGCCTATCTTTTAGAATATTTGCCTCTTCAAGCCTCAGCAGCAATTAACTTATTATGTCTGTACGCTCTGTATACAGTGAATCACGAAGCTGTACATCGTTTAGTACATCCTAACCGCACGGTTAACAACTGGGTTGGGCGGATCGCAGCAGCTCTAGAGGGTACAACGTTCCCCTTGTTCCGTATCTTGCACCCCCAGCACCACGCGTTTACAAATCACCCAGAATACGACCCGGACTACGTTATTGGTAGAAAACCACGCTGGTTGTTACCTCTTTGGACTTTAGTTCGTTTAACACACGACAACTCTTTCATGATTAATCGCCGTTTGTGGTCTAATAAACATCCGCAATTAATTGAACATCTAATAACAGTGGGATTGCAGTTGTCTATTATCATCGGTGCGGCTTGGATGGGTCATCTGCAAGATGTTTTATGGTTATGGGTTATTCCACTGCTTGTGGCTGGAGCGTTAATTGAACTAACGGTTGCATGGGCTGTGCATTTTCCCCAAGAGTCCCAACATCCTTTGGAGAACACACGCATCTTTAAGGGGCAACTATTGCAGATATTGATGCTGAATCAAAACTATCATATTATCCATCATCTTTGGCCTGGTATTCCCTGGTTTCGCTACGGCAAAGCAATGCCTTTAGTAGAACTGGCATTGCTAGAACATCAAAACCAGAGACAGAAAGTGCCTATCAAACCACATTTTCAGGTTAGTTAATCAATCTATTGAGAAATTGAGAGTGAGATGAAAGAAAGCCAACAAATGCTTGAAAGTATGGAAACATACCCAGATTCACATCAAGCAGCTAAGTTTAGACAGCTTGTAATCCAAGGGCAAAAACGACACGTTAATAAATCTCTTGCCAAGCTGGCGGAATTAATGGGTACTCATGTTGAGGTTCGTTCTTCTGGAAACTACGTTTTTGATGAACGCGGACAAAAGTATCTGGCTTGTGGTGGTTACGGTGTCTTTACTATCGGTCACTGTCATCCTACCGTGATCGAGGCTGTGAAAGCACAACTGGAGCGTCATCCATTATCAACTCGCGCGCTTTTAAATGCTGAATTAGCTTCGGCGGCAGAAACTTTAGCTTCTGTCACTCCCAAAGGTTTAGACTACGTATACTTTGGTAACTCTGGTGCGGAAGCCACAGAAGCCGGTCTCAAACTAGCGCGTTTATCTGGCAAACGCAAGCTAGTTGCAATGCAAGGAGGCTTCCACGGTAAGACATTGGGAGCGTTAAGTGTTACCAGTCGTGCAGCCTATCGCTTGCCTTTCCAGCCTCTGCTTCCAGAAGTCGAGTTTATCCCCTTTGCAGATCCAAAAGCACTGGAAAATGTACTTTCTCATCACGGTGATGAATGCTGTGTGATTTTGGAGCCTGTGCAGGCAGAAGGTGGTGTCATTGTTCCCTACGAAGGCTACCTGCGCGATGTAGAGAGGCTCTGCCGCCAGTATGGAGCTTTTTTGATTTTGGATGAAATTCAAACGGGACTCGCGCGGCTGGGAACTTGGTGGGGAGCAGATAGAGAAGAAGTAGTTCCTGATGTTCTGCTGGTAGGGAAGGCTTTAAGTGGAGGAGTAATACCTGTCAGCGCTGCTGTTGCTTCTGCTCAAGCTTATGAAAGGCTCAATCAAGATCCGCTGTTGCACACATCAACGTTTGCAGGTAGTCCTTTAGCCACAGTTGCCGCACGAGCAGCAATTAACGTTATTAAAAATGAGAATATCGTACCCAAAGCCAAAGAACTGGGTGAAAAGTTAGTTGTTGAGGTGCAGAAAATTGTTGGCGAAATATGTCCTCATCTAGTTCGAGAAGTTCGGGGGATCGGACTGTTGATTGGGATTGAGTTTGAAGCTGATTATCTGGCTGGTGATTTCATGTTTGAACTCATGCACAGAAATGTGCTGGTTTCCTATTCACTTAATGCTCACCGCGTTGTCAGATTGACACCACCAGCAACTCTGAGTGAGTCAGATATTGATTGGCTGCTAAGTGCAATTTCAGACAGTGCGATCGCTCTTTCTAAACGTAACTCATCTTTAAATATCGCTAATTCATAAAGGAGATTTTATCCATGCAATACCTAGAAATTGTCGCTAAAGTTTCCCATCGCAGTGCCGAAGAAATTTATCCGATTCTCTGCGACTTCGATTCATACCCAAACAATAGTCAAGCTGTACATAGCGTCACTAGCCAAGTATTATCTGACGGACGGACTATTTCTACTTGGGAAGTCGATTTTCGTGGCGGTGTGATGTCTTGGACAGAAGAAGATGTATTTGATCCCTCAAATTATACGATTAGCTTCAATCAGATTGAAGGTGATGTTGAACATTTCTCTGGACAGTGGAAAATTCAAAATCAAGAAGATGATTGCCTGATACTATTTTTAGCTGAGTTTGACATGGGTATTCCCTCTTTAAGTCAAATTCTTGATCCTATTGCCATACAGGCACTACAGGAAAATATCACAGCAATTATTAGGGGTTTGTTTGGTGAAGAAGTGGAATTTTTACCAGTTCAAATTAATTCATCACAGACACAAGTACCAGACCAAGTTTCAGCAGCATAAGTTGAATAAATAGGAATCCTCACCTTGTTTTGATAGTTGCAGATTGATTCTGGAGCTATCAAAACAGAAAAATAGTTCTGATTTAACTTGAAATCTATTTCTATTATAGAGATGGTACAAATAAATGACGAAAGCTATTGACTGCTTAATTAAAATTGAGAATGATTACTCTTGTAAATTGTACAATTCAATCCTTGATGTAAATTTAGACGATTGGAAGCAAGTTTGTCAGACAAGTGATTCTAATGTTTACATGGATATTGGATTCTTATTGACAATTGAAAAAACTATGGCGGGCTTTAGCAAATTCTGGTATGTTATTTTTTATGACCAAAATGGTAATCCGTCTGCTTGTACTAGTTTATCTACATTTAAAGCTGACTTAGGAGTTGTTGCTAGTAAAGGCACTAAAGAATTTATTACTCATGTTAGACGCTTGCTGCCATCATTTTTATATTTAAATGTTCTTTTTTGTGGTTTACCTATTTCTATCGGTAAAAACCATTTAATTTTTGTAGAAAATGCTAATCAGGAGTTGATTATAAAATTGCTTGATAGTATTATGAATACTATTGCAGCCAAAGAAAAAACAAAGCTTATTATTTACAAAGAGTTTAACTCTCAAGAATGCAATCAATTAGATGCGCTGCTACAGCTTAATTATCTCAAAGCAGAAAGTTTACCTATGCATAGCTTTAAGGCAAAGTTTGCTAATTTTTCGGAATACTGTGCTGCTTTAAAGTCCCACTACCGCAATGATATTAAAAGGTCAAAACGTAAATTTGAAAAAGCTGGTCTTCGCGTTGTCCAGTTGAAAGATACAGAAAAAATTTTACAAATCTATACTCCAGAAATGCATCAATTGTATGAAGCAGTTGTCCAAAAATCTGAAAATCAACTGGAGACTCTACCTATCACTTTCTTTCGAGAGTTAGCAATTTATTTCTCTGGGCAATTACTTTTCACTCTTGTTTATAAAGATGACAAGATAGTGGCATTCAATTGTTCTCTTTGTACACAATCAAGTGTTCATTACCTATTTTGCAGATTAGATTACAGTCTAAATGCAGAGTCAGACCTGTATTTCAATTTAATGTATGCTGCTCTAGATGAAGCGTTGAAACAGAATGTATCAAAAATTGACTTTGGTCAAACAGCAGACACATTCAAAGCCAGATTAGGCTCCTATCAAACGCCACTCTATATGTATATAAAAGGTACGGAATTTCTACTTAATTGGATTATTCGTAAGAGTTTCAATATTCTGTTTCCTAATCCGGTCTTAGTTCCGTCATACAACATTTATAAACAGTATCCCATTGCTGCCAAGTATCTAATAAATATTTCACAGTAAATAGGAGTTTTACAGGTGAATTTTCTCAAACCAGAACGAACAATCCTGACAAAGTTTCTGCCAGACCTTGATGAAAAATTGGCGTACATTCCTTTACTGGAAATGGAAAAGCCACAAAATCCAGCCATAAAAATATTTCGTGAACTTGGTGGCCCTGGTTTATTAATTCCAACCAAGTATAAGGGTTTAGGAGCAACTCCTGTGGAAGTTGTTCGGATTCAAAGAGCGATCGCCAGCCGTGCGCCTTCGCTGGCGATCGCCACCACGATGCATCATTTTTCAGTTGCAACCATTGTGGAGATGATTGCCCAAGGTTCGGGAACTGGCTTCGAGTGGATGTTACTTGAGGGGATTGCCAAGCAAAACCTCTACGTAGCTTCCGGATTTGCAGAAGGACAGACAGGTGCAGGCATTCTCAGTCCAAATATGCAGGTAAAACGCACAGCTGACGGTGTAACAGTTAGCGGTAGTAAAAAGCCTTGTAGCTTATCTGCATCAATGGATTTGCTGACTGCAAGTGTTTCTATTCCCAGCAAATCAGGAGATGGTAGCGAATTAGCGGTCGTTATTATCCCGACGACAAATACTACAGGAATTGAGCGTCGTCCCTTCTGGACTAATTCAGTACTAGCGGGTGCAGAAAGCGATGAAGTTGTTCTTCACGATGTCAAAGTTCCAGAACAACTAATTTCTTATACTGGCAGTGCTGAAAATTTAGATTATGTCCAAACAAGGGGTTTTCTTTGGTTTGAAATGCTGATCTCTGCATCTTACCTTGGTATTGCTAGTGCTTTAGTAGAACGAACTATTGCAGCTAACAAGGGTACATCCTCTGAGCGGACAATTTTAGCGATTGAAGTTGAAGGAGCAATGGCTGCATTAGAAGGGCTAGCCCAGTCAATGATGGTTAGCGACAGCAACCAAGGTAGCGATCAACTAGCAAGGGCGCTGTTTGTGCGTTATGCAGTGCAAGGTGCTATAGAACGTGTTACTGCTCATGCGGTGGAGTTATTAGGAGGCATGGCATTTATCAGTTCACCTGAAGTTGCTTACCTGTTTACTGCTGCCCGTCCACTAGCATTTCACCCTCCTTCACGTCTTAGCATATCACCTGCTTTGGATAAATACTTAGCAGGAGAAACTTTGCTCATCCAGTAAGTTAATCCTCGTTTGTCAGACTGCAAAACTTTTTGGGGGCTTAAAACCAAAAAAGTTTTTCTTTCTCTTAC
The DNA here is from genome assembly GCF_000317285.1 of Chlorogloeopsis fritschii PCC 6912. Lineage (GTDB taxonomy): Bacteria > Cyanobacteriota > Cyanobacteriia > Cyanobacteriales > Nostocaceae > Chlorogloeopsis > Chlorogloeopsis fritschii. The sequence continues at coordinate 131,286 of NZ_AJLN01000015.1, forward strand.
TTCATGCTTGATCCTCTCTCTAGTGACTGCCAAGTTTAACAACAGAGGATAAAGCTGGAAATCCTTAAACAGCAAACTTTACAAAGAATAACTCTGCAAAAGCAACAAGCATAAGGCTGTGCAAGTGTAGTTCTAGTTAAATCGTTTAGTTTACTTTAGTTATGACTCATTTTGGCATTCTCTGTCCTGCAAAAACTGGTCACCTCAACACAATGCTACCTTTGGGACGCGAACTGCAACGACGCGGACATCGCGTTACTCTATTTGGCATTGCAGATGTGCAATCAAAAACACTTGCAGCTGGATTGAATTTCTGGAGAATCGGAGAAACTGATTATCCTTTGGGGATCGCGGCACAATCGTTGACACAACTCGGTAAATTGAGCGGCTTTGCTGCACTGCGATATAACCTGAATTTAATACAAAAAGAAGCTGCGATGGTACTTCGTGATGCCCCAAAAGCACTCAAAAACGCTGGTGTAGAAGCGTTGCTGGTAAACCAAATGACACTAGAGGGAGGGAGTGTTGCAGAATTCTTGGATCTTCCATTCATTACAGTGTGCAGTGCCTTGCCCGTTAATCAAGAAGACGGCGTTCCCCCCTTTGTGACATCTTGGAACTATAACTCTGCACAGTGGGCACATCTGCGGAACCGAGCCGCTTACTCTTTGCTCAATCATATCGCTCAACCAATTCAAAAGCTGATTAACGAGTATCGCCAAAGCTGGAATTTGCCCCCATGCGATCGCGTTAACGATTCCTGCTCCAAATTAGCCCAATTGAGTCAGATACCTGCTGAATTTGATTTTCCAAGGCAGCATTTACCCCAATGCTTCCATTTCACAGGCCCTTACCATGAATCAGCCAGTCGGGAAGCCGTGCCTTTCCCCTGGGAAAAGTTGACTGGACAACCGTTGATTTATGCCTCAATGGGGACTATACAAAATCGCTTAATGAATGTTTTCCATTGTATTGCTCAGGCTTGTGATGGATTAAATGTGCAATTGGTAATTTCTCTTGGTGGTGGCAACCCGGACTCTTTAAAAGGACTACCTGGAAAACCCTTAGTTGTTAAATATGCACCTCAAATGGAACTACTTAAGAAAGCCACCCTCACTATTACTCATGCAGGATTGAATACTGTTCTTGAATCCCTAAATAATGGAGTGCCTATGGTTGCTATTCCAATTACTAGCGATCAGCCAGGTACAGCAGCCCGCTTGGCTTGGACAGGAGCAGGGGTAAAAGTGCCCTTAGCTCGTTTAAGCGTCCGTAAGCTACGAATATGCATACAAGAAGTGCTAAGTCAAGATTCCTACAAAAATAATGCATCTAGGTTACAAGCAGCAATTCAACGCGCAGGTGGAGTTAGACGAGCAGCTGACATTGTAGAACTTGCCATATCTAAGCAAAAGCCTGTTGTGGCAGCGGTGTAAAACGAAGCGATCGCTAAACATCTATTTTGTGAATTTTATCAATAACTTTCACTGGACTAGTGTTCCTGACAATTTATTTCCAAGCAAAAACAGGATTTAATTATGCAAAGAATTGCTTTGTTTAATATAGAATGCTATTCCTCAAGTGAAGCTATTATTAGCTTTATTGAAGAGCATCATGATAAATTAGCAGTTGTAGTCACTACTGATAGGTATAGTGGTAAACATGGTAATTTATTGAAGCAAATTATTACTAACTATCGCAGATCAGGGTTTGATTTCGTCATCTATCTAACTTGTAATTTTATTTTTTATTTTTGGCTAATTTACCTATTTCGATTAGTGTCATTCATTACTATTCGCAAAAGAAAAAAGTTTACTATATCTGAAATTTGCCATAAATATCGAATTCAGCATATTAAAATATCAAATGTAAATAGTGAAGATATTGTCACTGAATTGAAACAAGCTAATCTTGACTTAATCGTTATATATTTTTTCGACCAAATTATTAGAGAACAAATCATCAAAATACCAAAAAAAGGAGTTATTAACGTACATGCAGCACTTTTACCTAAATGTAAAGGCTTATTCCCAGTTTTCTATTCAGCTTTTAAAAATGATAGTAAATTTGGTATAACGGTTCATGAAATTGTAGATACTTCTATTGATTCAGGAGCAATACTTGGACAAGAAAAATTGGAAGTGGAGAACGCTGAATATAGTATTCTTAGTTTGGATAAATTAGTTAATAATAAAGGGTTAAAATTAGTATCCGATATCATAAATAATTTTGATGAATATCATTTGAAACAAACCCCTCAAACATTAGGTGGCTCATACTTCTCATTTCCTACTCGAACTGATGTTAAAAATGTCCAAAGTAAAGGTTTTAGTCTAATTAGTTTTAAAGAATTCATCAGTGATTTTTTAGATTAAACTTGAGCTTCAACAGTAAAATGAATATACATGATTCAAAAGTAATGGAGCAGCCGTTTCTTAAGTCCAAAAAGTGGTGGGTAATTATCTTCCTAAGTATCGTCACCTCAATTATTGGCACAGCGACTATTTACAGTCTTCTTCATTCCCGATCCACTCAACAAAATCCCGCATCAACTTCCTTGCCAACTACTCCTCCTGCTACTAATACCGTTAGTGCCAGAGGACGCGTAGAACCGCAAGGCGAAGTTATTCGCCTGTCTGCTTCCACTTCTCTTGAAACTGTTAAAATCCACAGACTTTTAGTGAAAGAGGGAGATAAAGTTATCTCCAATCAAGTAATTGCCATCCTAGACAACTATAATCGTCTTTGGGCTGCTTTAAAACAAGCTAAACAACAAGTAAAAGTTGCTCAAGCTAATTTAGCTAAGGTAAAAGCTGGGGTAAAAACTGGGGAAATTAACGCTCAAAAAGCCCAAATTGCCCGCCTGCAAGCACAACTATTTGGCGAAAGAAAAACTCAACAAGCAACTATTGCCCGCTTGCAAGCCCAACTTTTAGGGGAAAGAAGAACCCAACAAGCAAATATTGCTCGTCTACAAGCCCAGTTGAGCAATGCTCAAACAGAATTTGGACGCTTTCAGATGCTATACAAAGAAGGTGCGGTTGAAGCTTCCAAATTTGATAGCAAGCGTCTAGAATTAGAAACCGCTAGGGAGCAGTTGAATGCAGCTAAGGCAAGCCTCAATCAAACAGAAGAAACCTTGCAACAGCAAATCAACGAGGCTAAAGCCACTCTTAAGCAAACCGAAGAAACCCTGCAACAGCAAATTAACGAAGCAAAAGCAACTTTAAACCAAATAGCTGAGGTTCGCCCCACTGATGTACAAGCAGCTCAAGCAGAGGTAGAAAGTGCGATCGCTGCTGTAGAAAAAGCTCAAGCAGATCTGGAATTAACCTATGTACGCGCACCAAAAGACGGTCAGATTTTAAAAATTTATACTTTTCCAGGAGAAATTGTTGGTAACGAAGGAATTGCAGACATGGGTCAAACAGACCAGATGTACGTAGTTGCTGAAGTATACGAAACAGATGTCAGTCAAGTACGTATCGGTCAGCAAGCCAGGATTACTAGTGAAGCTTTTCCCGGAGAACTATATGGAAAGGTTACTCAAGTTGGCTTACAAGTAAAAAAACAAGCGATTTTTAGTACTGATCCCGTTGCTGATGTAGACCGCAGAGTTGTTGAAGTTAAAATTCGTCTCAATCCAAAAGATGCCAAGCAAGTTAGAAGTTTAACCAATTTACAAGTAGAAGTAGTAATTAATACAGAAAAATTTTAGCTAGCCAGTCATGTAATAAATCACACAATGAGCCAATGAAAACAGTCTTCCCTTTTGCCCTACCCTACCCTGCGGGAACCCTCTACTTTACAGAAGCCGCTCCGCGTCTACGAGGGAACGGGAACGCTTACCCTGCGGGAAGGGCTTCGCCCAACAGCGAACGGGTACTCTATGAGAAGCCGCTAGCTAACGCAACGCCTTACGGCGAACGCGTCTACGGCAGTCCCCCTACCCTGACGGGAAGCCGTACCTACTTCTATCCGCTTCGCATCTACCGCGTCTACGACGGGAACCGCCTTTCTGGGGGGCTGCCTCACCTCCTGCCCTCTGCCTCCTGCCTTATTTTCAAGACAGTCGTCAACTGCGTATATTAGAACGCATGAAAATCTTTCTTTACCTAACCCATTCTCTATTCCCCATTAGTCATCATGTCCAAAATACCTCTAGCTTGGTTACAACTTACCCGCGAAAAATCTCGTATGATTGTTGCGATGGCGGGTATTGCTTTTTCCAATATTCTCATGTTTATGCAATTGGGGTTTGAGGGTGCACTCTATGATAGTGCTGCACGCTTCCACACCACTTTAAAAGCGGACTTAGTTATGATTAGTCCCCGTTCCAAGTCTCTTGCTTATATGAGACAGTTTTCTTCTCGTCGTCTCTATCAAATATCAGGCTTTGAAGGGGTTAATTCTGTCAGCCCTGTCTATGTTGATTTTGCTGACTGGAAAAATCCTGTCAATGCCGATTATCGAGCCATATTTGTGTTTGGTTTTGAACCGGAAAAACCAGTATTTAATTTACCAGAGGTTAATCAAAATCTCAATAAGCTAAAACTGCCTGATACTGTTCTATTTGACCGTTCTTCCCGCTCTGAATATGGGCCAATTGCTGCACAATTTGAGCGTGACAACCAGGTATTAACGGAAATTAGTAACTACAGAATTAAAACTGTTGGCTTGTTTACTCTTGGCCCTTCCTTTGCAGCAGACGGAAATTTAATCACCAGCGACCAAAATTTCTTGCGTTTATTTAGAAATCGTCGCTCAGGAGAAATTGATATTGGCTTAATTACTTTAAAACCAGGTGTAGATAAACAAAAAGTACTGAATAATTTGGTTGCTAAATTGCCTAAAGATGTGAGAATACTTACTTACCAAGGATTTATAGAGTTTGAAAAAGAATATTGGCGCACCAGTACACCAATTGGCTTTATGTTTGCACTTGGTACGGGGATGGGATTTATAGTTGGTATAGTCATTGTGTATCAAATACTTTTCACAGATGTCAACGAGCATTTAGCCGAATACGCCACACTCAAGGCTATGGGGTTTACAGATAATTATTTATTACGTGTTGTTTTTCAAGAAGCTTTGATTTTAGCGATTTTTGGCTACATTCCTGGTTTAGGTATTTCTTTAGGTTTATATGAATTGACTAAGTTTGCCACTTTTTTACCAATTTTTATGAGTGCTAGCCGCTCTGTATTTGTTTTAGTTTTGACAATTTTAATGTGTTCAATTTCTGGTGCGATCGCTGTACGTAAATTGAGAGCAGCAGATCCAGCAGATATTTTTTAGTGGAATAAAGAATATTTTTACTTTAGTTTACTAATGTTACAACAAAATCCTATTATTTCTATTCAAAATCTCAATCACTACTTTGGTCAAGGGGCATTACGAAAACAGATTTTGTTTGACATAAACCTAGAAATTTACCCTGGTGAAGTAGTTATTTTGATAGGGCAGTCAGGCTCAGGTAAAACAACCTTGCTCACTTTAATGGGAGGCTTGCGTTCTGTCCAAGAGGGAAGTCTCAAAGTTTTAGGAAATGAATTGTACAAAGCTAATAATAACCAATTAGTACAAATTCGACGAAATATTGGTTATATCTTTCAGGCTCACAATTTACTGCGATTTTTGACTGCTTGCCAGAATGTTCAGATGTCACTGGAACTACATAAAGAATATGACAATCAAGAAGCTCAAGCTAAATCTAAAGTTATGTTGAAAGCTGTAGGTTTGGGTCATAGAGTGAATTATTATCCTGATGATTTATCTGGTGGACAGAAACAAAGAGTTGCGATTGCTCGTGCTTTGGTAAGCCATCCGAAACTAGTTTTGGCTGATGAACCGACAGCTGCTTTAGATAGTAAATCCGGTCGAGACGTAGTAGAACTGATGCAGCGTTTGGCTAGGGAGCAGGGTTGTGCTGTCTTAATGGTTACTCACGATAATCGCATTCTCGATATTGCTGACCGCATCATTCATATGGAAGACGGACACTTAGTGGATTGTTAGGTGTGGCGATTACTATTTGCATACTTGAGTAATTCAGTGAGCCATATGGATTAAGGGAGTACCTCCCTCTGTGTAGACCAATAGTTCCAATCCAAACAGCAGTAACGGGAGAAGCCACGCTATTGAAAAGGCCCGAGAATTTTTGTTTGGCCACTCAGCTACCGCTTTGGTAGCAGCAGCGATCCAAAGAGTGATTGCAAAAATCCGATGTTGAACTAGAAGAAGCAAAGGAGGAACATTTGCCTCATGCTGGGCATGGAACATAAACACGCTCCCAACCCCAACAAGACCAAGTGGCAGAAGCAATCCCCAGCCATAATGTTTTAGCCGTCCACCAGCACGAAGCCACTCTACACCACCAACAATCAGCATTAGTGTGCCCTGTATAATATGTTGTAAGCTTTCAGCACCATAGTTCTGAGGTTCCGCTGCGCCATGCACCAGCGGATCTATAAAGCTTTCTACTCCGTAACCAATCAATAGTATGGGGAGCAGATAAGGTAACCAACCCGCTCTTACCAAGCGGGTTTCATATAAGATGAGCAGTAAAGCGACAATCGTAAATGCAAATCCGCCAATCCAGTGAACCTGCTCAGAGGTGAGATTCATTTTTCCTCCATTCCAAATCAGTGTCCAAATATCCACCCATCTGCTTTTCAAGCCTGTACTTAACTTGAGAGCAAGTTATAGCTGCAATAAGCTCGATATTTAATTGATTTAATTTTAAGCGGTTGTAATCGCCCTAATCCCTGCTATTGTGCCGGATCTGGCTTTACGAAGTTCATTGTAAAAGCCAAAAAATTACCGTAGTAATGGTCGGGGCAAAACCCAACTGCTTCAGCTATACGGCGAACAGTACCAAGTGTTTGATAGTGGGGATCAGGAATAACTTCAGTAATGGAAAGAATGCCATTCGGTTTGAGAGCAGCAAATATCTCTTGAAGTGCTGCCTCCCGATCTGGGATTTCACCCAATACTGTCACCAACAATGCTCTATCAAACTTGTTACGTTCTAGTACTCCTGGCTCTATTTTGTTCAGAAGCGTCCGAATATTAGTTATACTATTGGCGCTAGCCCTTTGCTCTAGCTTATGCAACATACCTGATTGGCTATCAAGCGCTACTACCTGACCATTTGGTGCTACTCTTCTAGCAGCAGGAATAGCAATACGGCCCGTTCCACATCCTACATCAAGTACCTGCATTCCAGGGGAGAGGTTAAGACGATCTAGAATGACTGAACTCCCTGCCATAGCTTCCATGTATGGATTTTCTAAAAGCCAAGCCAGCCAAAATGGACAAGGCAGATAATAGCGACGGACAGCCCTTCGCCACCACAGACCAATGCCTACAAGTAGAGCAATTAGTGCCCCAGTGTCAAATAAAATCGTTTTTAATACAGATGAACTAGAAAGCATAGTTACCTCTTACATTTACTCCTTCATCTGGCAGGATAGGCAGCGAGCGATCGCTTTTTTGACTCGCATGAGCTATTATCTGGCACAATCGGGAAGTATGCGAACTGTAATAGCTTTACTTTGCCCGAAGTGTATGTAAGTCATAGATTTATCCTAAAATCTCCAACTAACCAGAGAGTCAAGGGTTTTTACCAAATTCTTTTGAGTAGTTTCAAAAATATCGTGTGTTATGTGCTGAAAGTATAGAATGTTCTAGTGCTCGCAGGCGTTGCAGTAATATTTTCCTGTCGTTAAGGCAAAGTGGGCAGTACATATCCCGCCCACCATTAACGCTTTAACCTAGTTCACCCCAATCACAACACCACATCATTTTTATTTGCGGAAATTGAGCCATTATTTACCAGATTGATTAGAGGTTTGTTGATTAAGAGTTATTCATGCTTTGGAGCAATTGCTGCATTTGAGCAATTTCAGCACTTTGACTTTTGATAATAGCCTCAGCTAAATCTCTAATTTCTCGATGTCTACCACTATTAACAACTAAGCCAGCCATCATCGTTGCCATTTGGTGATGACGAATCATCTGACGGAGAAATTCTTGGTCAACATCAGACGCATTTTTCAGCGCTTCTATCATTTCCCTGTCCATCATTTCTTGCTGCTGCATGGCAATCATCATAGCCTCTCCCATTTCGTTACGCATATCCATGTTCATGTCAGTCATAGGAACTTCAGTGCCGTACCACTGCTTGTACCAAGTTCGCATCTGCTCTATTTCGCGGGTTTGCTCTTCGATAATGGATTCAGCCAGCTTTCTAACTTCAGGGTTTTGAGATCGACTCAAAGTAATTTCAGCCATCTCGATCGCGCTTTGATGATGAGGGATCATCATTTCAATAAACGGCTTATCTACTTCAACCCTGATCTCGCGTCCGTAATGCATAGGGCTTGGATTGGGAATCTGCGCCTGAATCTGCTCGTGGGCTTTGACGCTGTTGGTAATAGAGAGGATTGTGATAGTGCTGCTTGTCAGCAAAGCAACAAGACTGTAAATTGTAAATTTTGTGTTCATTTTTTGACTCATTATTGTTTAAAGGCACATTCATTTCACTGAAATCTTATTTGTAGGACACAGATGTTTTCTCTTGTGTACCTGCAAAGTTGAGGCTTTGTTTTATTGAACCTTTAGTTGGAAGTATTTTTATATCAATGCACTTACAGTCCTATTTACTAATAAAATTCAAGGATAGTGATAATAGCTGAAACGGCAAAGCTTTGAAATTTTGCTGGTTCCTCAAAATTTTTACCAAACCTAAACTTAGGTTTAAAAAGTAAGATGCAAAGTTGCATCACCCTAGAGGATATATGCCAAAAATTTTGTGATAGAAAAAGTTTGAAATTAGTTCCAGTCTTGTACGATTGCTGTCCAATATTTCCTCTCCTCACTATAAAAGTGACTTACCAGCGCTATGACATATAGCGACAAGGCTTATTTACTTTTAATAAGGTTTTGCAAATACACTAACATCTACCTAATGACTTATTATTATGCCATTTAAGATTTATCAAATTTCATCCTAATTTCATTTTTGTATGATTTCTGAAGGGGGGACGAAGCAGCCTAAAAAGCTTGGAGTGTAAGGTGGGTAGCGTTTTGTGATAAAAAAAGGTAGGTCTAGTTTTGTCAAGAAGACCTACTT
>NZ_AJLN01000016.1 GCF_000317285.1 Chlorogloeopsis fritschii PCC 6912
TATGATTTAGGAATTTAGTATTTGTTTTAATGGAGATTTAATACTGATTTCATAAGCTTGTGAGAATCTGTACAGATGATAGAAATAATTTCTTTGCTGAATAAGTATGAGCTTGGAATACTTTCTAAAAATAACTAAAAGGAATATACAATCAGACCCAGTGCTTCAAACAACTCCGAGCGCATCCACATCGCGGGCACAGTATCCGATATCGTATTTCGACAAATTCCCAGAAAATCATCGGTGTGCGATCAAGCTGTAACAAACAATCCTTAGACGAATTTTGAGGTGTTGGAATGCTCAATCCATCAATTGGCTATCTGCGGCTCACTAGCTTTTCGGACTACACAGATAGTGGTTTATTTGTAGATGCACTCAAGGAACTTGAAACTGCGCTCGACTGAGTCTTCACTGCTTCTAAAAAGCTTCAAGGGCTTGTGATTACTTTCCCTTTTGTTGTGCGGGCTGCCGAACATGAAACCCTTTAAACTAAGAAGTTCTTTCTTTTGACAGATTTTCAAAATTCGCTTGCGCTCTTTCTGACAACGCGATCGCATGTTTTTTTGACATCGCCGTAGCTCAACGGAAAGGTGAAATACAACCAAACTGCATAGTTAATGATTTCGGTGAGAAAGCGATGGTGGATGTGCACTAGAGGTAAGGAACCGAGGGGTATCCAGATTCTACTATCTGCTGCTCCCTTCATTAACTTGACAATGCCTTCGACGGATATCCCGCCAGATTTGTGTAGCAGCAAGCGCTCCATCAGCTGCTGCAATAACTACTTGATTTAGTCCGACTTTGAGGTCCCCAATTGCAAAAATTCGGGGATGGGAGGTACAAGCCATCTTATCCGTAACCAAATTACCACCCTGCTTTTCCAGATTGAATCCTTGGAGATAATCGGCGTGATATTTTGAACCCATTGAGATTAATCCAGCTTCTAACTCAATCACTGTACCATCTTCCAGTTCTACTCCACTCATCTGGTGGTTCTTGCCCAAAAATTGCTTAATAGGTGTTTCCACCAACTTATAACCATATTTCTGTAATTTCTGACGCAACTGGAATGCCACCTCAAATTTCCCCTGGGTAAACAAGGTAATGTAGGGTGTAAACCAACCAAGAGGAAAGACTACTTCTGCATTACTGTTGCTATTTGCAAACACACCTACCTTTTTGTTTGCCATTTCATAGCCATCGCAGATGAGACATACGTGCAGATTGTACCCAGCATAATCGTAAACATTTTGCATATTTTCCATCTCTGGCAAGTAGTCAATAATACCACTAGCCACAATTAGGTATTTGGAACGGAACTTTTGATAGACGCTATCTTGCCTGCCAACTTTGACGTGCACGGCAAAGGTTTCTCCTTCATCTACTACTTCTTCCACATAACCATCAAGAAGGTCTCCGCCAAGGGATAAGTAATGTTCTCTACCTTGCTTAAGCAGCGTGCGACCAGGTGTGTCTGCAGGCAAACCCACGTAATTGTGCAGTTCTTGCATCCAGAATGATCGGGCTTTGCCTTTATCGATAATTAGACTGGAGAGGAGATAACGTTGTAGATAAATTCCAGCAGACAAACCACCTGCTCCGCCACCAACAACAATTGCATCATAAATGTGGTCAGTATGTTCTGCAAGAGTTCGTTTTGTGAGTTTCATAGCTTTGTCCTCATAGCAACTTGAATTTTAAATAGGACATTGACAAATTTAAGATTTAATAAGGACGGCAACGAACTCAAGAATGCTGCCATTTTTGATAACCAGTAGGTAAAAAGCACAGAGATAGTAGGGGATGTAGGCTATGACGGAGCTAAGTTGGTCAAAGATCACAAGCGTTATATCTTGGTTGAGTTGCGATCGCTTATCTTAGTGCCATTTTATTATGAGGCTTTAAAGTCATAGGATTTGTAGCGAGCAATTTGGTAGTTGTAGAACTTTCTCTGTAAAGGCATGATTATTCTACACCTCCAACAATTAATTGGTAAATAATAGTCAAATTAACTTTTTGGTTTGCTTAGTAAAGCGCAAGTATTATTTTTAAATCTCAAATGTTGTAGAAATAACATGCATCAGCATCGGATGGGCAACATTGCTGTTGCGATTTAAGTAATATCGTTTATAGGCGACGACTCTGAGCGCTTCTTCATAGTGAATGCCCGCCTGCTGGAATACCTCAAAAACTTGGGTTGCAGCACAATGCTGCCGCCACGGCTATCGAGTTGATGAAGAGAACGTTCGTAAATCATTACGTCCCAAGCAATTGCTTAAAGCAAAACTCCTGCCAACAATCCGTCTAGCAATCTGCTAATGATGAATGAACACGCGTTTTCCTAAAGATTGCATTTTTCATATTCTCCTCGGCATTGCTTTTAGCATTCTCAGCGTGGTTTCAAGTCATGATTACGTAGAGATATCTATTGTTCCAAACCAGATACCTGCGATGCCGATAAGCAGGAGCCCAGCAAGACAAACGCCTGTCCACTGAAAAGCGCTCCAACCATAAGTTCCAACGACCGATCCCAAAGATGCGCCTAAAAATGTGGAGACCATGAACACGGTATTAAGTCGGCTGCGAGCATCGGGAAGCAAGCTATACACTTTGACTTGATTGGCAACTAAAGCACCTTGGCTACTCAAGTTGAGTAACATGCTACCCACGATTAAGCCCCACACCTGAGTTTCAAATTTCCAAAAGATTAGATACGCTGCAATTGAAGCTAAGAGCGCCATGCCGACCATTGATCGTAGGGTCTTTGCTGTTCCACGATCGGCAATTTGTCCTAATACCGGAGCTGCTAAAATTCCTCCAATTCCAACGAAGCCGAACAGACCAACCACATTACTGCCATACGAGTAAGGAGGGCGCGTTAACAAAAACGCCAATGTTGACCAAAACACACTCAACGCACCAAACAGTATCGCTTGAATTAAACTGGCTTCGCGAAGGACGGGCTGCGATTTCACTAATCCCCATAGCGATTGCAATAATTGTAAATAGGTCAGCTTTAGGGTGGGCTGGCTTTTCGGGAGCAATTGAGCAGACGCGATCGCTAATGCAGTCATCCCACCACCCGCGCTCCAATAAATACTGCGCCAGCCATATTGTTCTCCGAGCCATCCACCTACTGGTCTTGCAAGCAAGCTGCCGACAAACAAGGCACTCATCAGATTACCTACGATTTTGCCTTGTGCATTCGGTGGAACTAACTCAGTGGCAAACGGCAGCAGAATCTGCGCGACAATCGTCGTTGCTCCAATTCCATAGCTTGCCACGACTAAACTGTTGAGGTTTGGAGAGAGTGCAGCTATAATCAAAACGCTTGCGGTGATGAGTAGCATCGTCACAATTAGTTGCCGACGCTCTAGTCGATCCCCTAACGGAACGAAAAGTAGCAGTCCAGACGCATACCCCAGTTGAGTGAGTGTGGGAATCCAGCCGACTTGATCGGCACTGGCATTGAAACTTTCAGCAATCGCCGCAAGTATCGGCTGATTATAGTAAAGATTGGCAACGGCAACGGCACACGTAATTGCCATTAACCAAAATATTTGAAGGGTCATACGGATTCAACTTAAGCGTCTTTTGCAAGTTCTCGATCAAAGCAAGCAAGCTGTTGATCGATCGCACCAGGTAATAGGTAAAATAAGGAGATAGCACCACACAAAAGAAGGCTGAGTGTCGCATTAACCAACGCTAGGGTTGCAGCCAAAGAATATGAAATTGGATAGCCCATGCTCCAAATTGACGCTTGACGAACAATATGTCGTTGAATCAAGTTTTCGCTCTTGATATACCTATTTAGAACGTAAAACCAAAGTGCATTGTAAACATATCCAGTAATCGCGAGTGAAAATCCATAAAAGCCAACAATGCTTGGATACTGGCTGTACTGCCCCACAATCGCTGTCGAGCATGGAATAAATGCAATACACATTAACAGAAATAAATTCAGCGTTAACGTGATTCGATCCACCCGTTTGAGAAAATGAAATAGGGCATGGTGATTTAGCCAAATCACACCAATTACAATGAAACTCGTTGCGTAGGTCAGGACATGTGGCACAAGATGTAAGAGTTCTCGCCAAATCGCTGTCGGCGAAGCATGAGAAAGATCGGCAATCCGAATTTCAATCGCGAGTAGAGTCGCTGCGATCGCGAATACGCCATCACTGAATGCCTCGAAGCGGTTGAGACTCATCAGTGATGTTCGCTGTTGAATGAAAGACTGAGACATTAAGCCATTTCCTTCAAGTATTTATCTTTTCGTACATTCTCTGAGCAACTCCTTCAGCATAAGCCTGATCTGCCTTGGCAAAATGTGCAAGTTGTCTTTCGATGATAAATTGTGGTACACCCTTCATTGAGTCTGCAATGTTGCCGAATAGCCGCTGTTTTGAGTCTTCTGGCAACAATCGAAATAGATTACCTGCTTGAGTGTAATCGTCGTTGTCAACGCGGTGATCGTAACGATCTGCATCACCAAAAATCTTCAATGGCGGTTCCTGATACTGTGGATTTGCTACTGGCCCCCCAAAGCTATTTGGTTCATAGTTAACCGACCCACCATCATTACCGTCAAAGCGCATCAAGCCATCACGGTGGTAGGTATGCTTCCCAGTTACATGGGGACAGTTCACTGGCAAACTTTCATAGTTGACACCCAGCCGATAGCGATGGGCATCAGTGTAGGACAAGATGCGTGCCTGAAGCATTTTATCTGGACTCAAGGAAATTCCCGGCACGACGTTGGAGGGAGCAAAGGCAACTTGTTCAATTTCGGCAAAATAGTTTTCTGAATTGTGGTTGAGTTCAATAATTCCCACTTCAATAAGAGGATAATCTTGATGTGGCCAAACCTTAGTTAAATCGAAAGGATTGTAAGGTGTCTTTTGTGCATCCGCTTCTGGCATAATCTGTACAAAGAAACGCCATCTGGGATAATTACCCTGCTCAATCGCATAGAATAGGTCACGCTGAAAACTTTCGCGGTCTTCTCCAATAATCTTAGCGGCTTGCTCATTCGTGAGGTTGCGAATACCCTGTAAAGTTTTGAGATGAAATTTGACCCAAAAACGCTGATTGTTTGTGTTAATGAAACTAAAAGTATGGCTACCATAGCCATTCATATGACGATAGCTTGCAGGTAATCCGCGATCGCTAAACAGAATTGTTACTTGATGCAGACTTTCAGGTAAGAGTGACCAGAAGTCCCACATGGCAGTAGGATTACGTAGATTGGTTTTGGGGTTGCGCTTTTGGGTGCGGATGAAATCGCTGAATTTGAGCGGATCGCGCACAAAGAAGACAGGAGTGTTGTTCCCGACTAAATCCCAGTTACCTTCTTCAGTGTAGAACTTGAGGGCAAAGCCACGCACATCTCGCTCTGCATCAGCAGCACCACGTTCGCCTGCCACTGTGGAAAACCTAACGAGGACTTCGGTTTGTTTGCCAACTTGTGAAAAAAGTTTTGCCTTTGTATATTGTGTAATGTCGTTTGTAACGGTAAAAATGCCATAAGCTCCAGAACCTTTAGCGTGAACCACCCGTTCTGGAATGCGCTCACGGTTGAAGTGGGCTATCTTCTCAATTAAGTAAAAGTCTTGCATGAGCAGTGGACCTCGTGGTCCGGCTGTCAGCGAGTTTTGATTATCAGCAACTGGTATTCCTGCATCTGTAGTCAATATCTTTTTATTTTGATTCTCGTCCATGATTGAAGTTCCAATAATTTTGTAACGCTTTTGTTAGAGGATTTTGTGTCAACACATATCCTGGTTAGGATTGATTGATGGGCAGACGAACCTTAAAGCTTGTGTTGCTTGGTTCCGAAAACAAGCGAATGTCTCCGTGATGCTGAAACACTACAATACGATAGGCAATCTCTAGACCTAATCCCGTCCCTGCACCGACCTCCTTCGTTGTAAAAAACGGCTCAAAGATTCGGGACTGAATCTCCAGAGGAATGCCTGGTCCATTATCTGCTATCTCCACCAGCACGTAGTCAATCTCTCGTGCAGTGCGCACCCAAATCTGCCCAGATTCGCCTAGCGCATCGATAGCGTTGTCAATTAGATTCGTCCAAACCTGGTTAAGTTCGGTGCCATATGCACTAATGCGCGGCAGATTCGGGTCGTACTCGCGTGTTACAACAATGCCGCTCTTCTTTCTTAGTTTATAACTGAGGATGGTTAGTGTACTTTCAAGACCCTCATGCACATCTACCTCTTGCAGTGGAGATTGATCCATGTAGGAATACGCCTTAACAGCCTTAACTAGCTCGGAGATGCGAGTAGTACCCTGTTCGAGCACATCCAGCAGACTTATTACACTCAGCGTTGCCTCCAGCCAGTTCAGCACATCGCTAAGTGCATTGACACTCACCTGCGATCTAATCGATTCCAATTCAGTAGTGTTAATTCCAGCTGCAACTAGGGTAGAAACGAAGATCCATCCATCGGCAATATCGTGCTCTTCCAGCCAGTTCGCTAATTCGTCTTCCAGCTTAATTTGAGTCAATGGATCTAAACGGTTGGGAGTAGTGAAGTGCTTAATAGCATCACGCTTTAGCTTCGAGAGGCACTGGAGTTGAACTGGCGTGAGGTGTTGCTCAATCGGCCTAAGTGCAAAGGCTTCTAATATCGCGATTGGAGTGCGCAACTGTTCCGCAACCCGATGTACTGCTGATGCTGGATTGTTGATCTCATGAGCAAGACCAGCGGCCAGTGTACCCAAGGATATGAGTTTCTCGTGCTGTTGGGATAAGACCTGCAACTCTTGCATTCGCCTTGCCATACAACCAAGTATAACTTTTCTAACTGACGGACAGATTACGAGCATCTGCCAAAAATCGTCTTTTTTTATACAATACACATGGCTTCTGCATACTGCTTGCCCACTTGCCAAGTGAACCGTACCCGTAAGTAGAGGAACTTCTCCTAAAAACATACCAGTATCGTATGTATTTAAAAAAAGCTCCTGGTTATAAATCTTTCTCGAAATCCGCACAGTTCCTTCGAGTACCACATAAAAGAGTTCGACTGGCTCTCCTTGATTAAACAGCATTTCTCCTGGATTCAGCCAGACCTGAATACCCTGTGTTAGGTACTGAAGTTGCTCCTCTGTTAATTCTTGAAACAGGGGTATTTTACGTAATGCCTCAAGCATCGCAAGAACCTAGACAGTTTCTATTTTGTTACATCTTCCGCAAATTTTACTGAGACTTAAGTATTGGTGACTGGCATAGCACTAAAGGCGATCGCTTCTGCCATATTCCGTGTATTACCCGTATTCTGTTGTGGAAATTATCAATAAATTCGTCATTTTTAATCTCCTTAGTTTTGCTCAACAACGGCATTTCCTGCCAGCATATCCAGCAGAACCAGTACATTTGGTTATTACGAATATGTTGTAGTAGTTGATGGGAGCAGAAGGACAATTTTTCACTAAAGCAGCTGGTATATGGATGACCGCTGACTACTATAAACTCCTAGAGGTCAGTTTCCCGTAGGGTAAGCATTGATCGAGAAATCACTAAGAGCCATTGCTGCCCAAAATGAAGCTTTCCACTCTAGATAACTTCACTTTCATCAATCAGCACAACAATGCTTGTCTTTTATACTGGCAATTTAAAAATGTTTTCTCCAGGGAATATTAGGAAGTTAAATATGAAATTAAAAAAGTATATATTTTGCTGGTTCAACACCTATGTGTTTTTTAAGCATATAAAGTTTTGATAAAAATAACTAAATTGAGGAAAAAAGAACGCTGTCAGTGACGTATTTGAAATTAATATTAAGCGAAGCGAAACATGAGATTCTGAACGATAGCGAAGAATAATATTCCGGCGCAAGATGTGACTTTACTTAATTTTGTAGTAAAAACAGGTGGTAGATGCGATCGCAATCTTTGCCACTGTTCGTCTGTTAAGTAGTTACGTCTCATATTACGAGATTACCGTGATTTGCAGACACGCCCTAAGCTTCATAAGTTCATCCTTAACATCCGGATGTTCGCTTGTTAAAACTTTTTTGAAGTTGAAAATTGGAATTGACTTATCACGCAACAAACAAAAGGAGCATGAAGAATGCAACTGAACCACGTTAACCATATCAGCGCTTCTGTCCGCGATCTTGACCGCTCGATTGAGTTTTACCGTGACCTTACAGGCGGTGAAATTGAGAATGAAGGAAGAGGAAACAGTCCGTCTGGTGATAACCTTGTCAATGAAATGAAAACTGCCAAGCAAGAATTCTAACTTCGGCAAATTTCCCACTTCTATAAGGCTGATCCAGACTACGGTATGCGGGTCAAGATTTAAACATCTATATCAAAAAGGAAGTGCTTAATTAGTTGAGCAAGTTGCACTGAAACATAATCAATAGTCTGCATCAGTTCCCTTCTAATATAAGCAGGAGTCGCTTAAGGGATGTATCAAAACAATGAGGCTTGATATGCAGAAGCGAAATAACTACTACAAAGATTTATCAGCTGATTATTCTAGACCAGGACTTGTTCCTGACGATCTAGGGAAAAAACTCATCAGTGATGCTGAGAAGTATATTGCACTTCAAAAACCAACTTTACCTGAAATTACTCCCGAATACACCTTACAACTCATAGAAAAAGAGAATAAGGAATGGTGGCCAACTCACTGTGAAGCTTTGCGGCAAGCTAGAGGTGATCTACTAGCAGGCGAGTACACCGATAATCTAGTTTACTTTTGTCAAGATGGGCCTTTTTACGGCAAAACAGCAGGGACAAAACGAGAGGCAAACTGGTGGGCAATTATTGCTCAACCAGAGGTAACTATGGTTTGGCCCATTGTGATGTTTCATGGTGAAACTGTCTATTTTGAATGGAAATGTCTTGACGACGAAACAAATGAAACTTTAGCTAAGGGAAATGTGACATATCTGCGTCGTGGGCATAGAGGTGGATGCTACCTCAAAACTGAGCAGCTGACCTTTTACAGGGATGTTTTTGCATCCGAGAGACTAATGAAGTTAATCACCACTTAGAGGTTAATCGTGATGAAAAAATCTAATGTTACAGAAGTATTCCAAGCTTTTAATGAGATAAATTCAGCTTTTGGCGGTCTGACAGAGTGGTATGCTCGTGGAGTCCAAGAAAGTTCCGGTCTGACTCTCAAACAGCGTGCTTTCATGTCCATTGCTTGCGATGTTTGCGAACAAACACTATACGGCCCACTAGAATTCCACATCAAAATGGCCTTAGAAAATGGTGCGACTCGCCAGGACGTGAAAGAAGCAATCTTGCATATGGGAGTATACGGAGCCTACCCGAAGTGTTTTGAAACAATTGCCAGGCTGAAGGAAATTTACACAGAATTCGACAAAAAGGGTCTGTATCTCACTGGAGATAAGGTTTCGCACCCCAAGCCAGAGCATAACTGGATATTAGATACCGATGTCAAAGATGGACTGATAGCATTTGAACCTCAGTATGGCGATCTCTCGTCACGTATGGCAGGTGAGGTTTGGGGACGTCCTGGTTTGACACCAATGGAACGGGTCTATATTTCTATTTCAGGCGATGTGTGCCAGCAGACATTAAGTGCAGATGGTCCTTTTCCTTTCCATGCCAACTTGTGCCTCCAAAATGGGATGACACAAAAGCAGGTACGCGAGATGATCATGTACCTAACGGTTGATGTTGGCTTCTTAAGAGTCTGGAATGCACTCGAAGCACTCAATGCACATTTTACCAGACTAGATTCTCAAATCGCAGAACCACTTGCAGGTTCACGTAAATAACAATTTGTCGTTATTTGCAAGTTACATTCTTAGCTCACAAGTTATATTACGATGATTGAGAACAATTTTGTAATTGATGCAGCGGTACACGCTTTTGACTTCTCAAACGAGAACAGAGTCAGAAGCTATCCTCCAGATAAGTTTCAGGATGTACAAAATTTTTGGCATCAGGTTATCCATGCATCATTAGAATCTCTAGAACCTGGTTATTTGCTGGGTTTTGAAGAGTTTACAAAGCGTTGGCAAGCGGAGGATCTTGCTCATGCCTTGTTTGTCGAATCCGATTTGGACATGGTGGTCGCCCACAGTGTTCAGATCTCGGCGGTTCTCCAGAATGGACCTAGCCCTTGGGATACTCATGTTGAACTGAAGCGTTTAGCTCCTGACCGCGTACTACTCTATGCAGAGGTAGATACCTTCGCAGAAGACAAAAATGCACTTTTTGACCACATGGAAAAACGAGTGAGCCAGGGAGCGGTTGGCTTTAAGTTCTATCCTTCCAATGGTATGTTTGACATCAAGTCAAACAAGATGGTCTCGATGTTTTATGACGATCCAGAAAATGCATATAAGCTCTTTGAAAAAGCTCGTGAATTGGGAGTCAAACATGTAGCCTTTCACAAAGCACAACCTGTAGGACCTGGACCTTCAGACGTGGTCAACGTCCAAGACATTTCAACTGCGGCAGCAGTGTTTCCTGACATGACATTTGAAGTTGTGCATACCGGCTGGGCTTTTTTAGAGGATTCAGCACTACAAATGCAGATGCATCCCAACGTCTACGCCAATCTAGAATCCACGATGGGTTTAGTTGTACGCCAGCCTCGCCGATTTGCCCACATTATCGGGAAATTGCTACAGTATGGCAAGCCAGAGCAGTTACTTTTTAGCTCTGGATGCGTGTTAAATCATCCCGATCCAATTATCAAGGCATTTATAGCCTTTGAGATGCCTGAGGATCTACGTGAAGGATATGAATATCCGGAGTTAACACTGGAAATTAAAAGGAAAATCCTCGGTGAAAACATGGCACGGATTCACGGTATAGACATTGAGCAGATCAAAAACCGAATTAAAAATGATAGATGGAGTCGCCTGAAAGCTAAGGGTAAAGCGGAACCGTGGAGTTCACATCGTGCCCGCATAGGAAGTGTCAATAAAATTGCGAGTAGAAGATGATTTTCCGGTCAACGGTATCTTGGGTGGCTGATGTCTTAAGCCTATATTCCGCAGGTAAGCGAGGAGATTAGTAGTGCATTAAAGAAGTGTCATGCCAAGCCCAAGGAGCGATCGCTAACCCTATTCTTATAGCAGCAGTTTTCCTTGCGGCTATGAACCCAAATTCAGTTGAAAGAAGTGTTGGGCTTGGCTCAAAAGTCGTATTCGCAAGACTGTATCTCACTTCCCTTGCTTGCGGCAGGCAATAGACTTTATTCTAAAACATGCTGTGTCCTAATACTACTGGCGATAGCTATAAAACAAACAGCAGTCTCAGCGATGGAAACTAGTAGAGCGACAAGGTTGATTTGATGGATAAAATTTAAAGCTTTTTCTCCTTGTCTCCCTTGTCCTTCTTTTCCCATCTGAATCCATCAATTCAAAGTTGATAGACTAGTTGTCAACTTTGAATTGAGGGATTAAAAAAACACGTTAATCTATAAAGACTGGATGTGGTGCTGTGTGTGATGCCCAAGAAAAAATACTTTGTTGACCTAACCTTAGAACAGAGAGAATACGCACGAAAAACTCACAACTAAAGGTAAAGAAAATGCCTACAAAATCAACCTTGCGCGTGTATTACTGAAAGCTGACATCAATCAAGAAGGGGGAAGTTGGACAGATGGAGCGATCGCAAAAGCATTAGATATTAGTGTTACAACGATTGAACGGCTAAAACGGCGATTTGTGGAGTCTGGTTTAGAAGCGACAATCAACCGTAAACCCCAACCGGAGAGCAATCCACACAACTTTAATCACAGAAGTTACTGCTTGGGTGACACAGAGAAATCAAGGCTCGCGGACTGTTGACTAGCAGTTTTACACAGCAGATGCACGGATTAAACTTAAGCGCCTTAATCCCTCAATTCAAACTTGACAAAGTACTAGTGAGTAGAGAAGTTAAAGCATGAACAATTCACTCAAAACTAAAGAAGATGTAATTGCTTTGGTTCAAACTAAGATGAATGAGGTTTACGACCCCTGTGGGCTGGCTCGGGGTCTCTCAATTGGAATGGTAGATATGGGGCTTATTTGCAGTATCGATGTTGAACCTGTAGACAATACTTGGAAAGTGTTTTTACGGATTCGTTTTACCTCTGCAGGATGTGAATACTTCCCCTATTTTGAGAGGGAAATCCGTGAGCGACTAGAAGTATATCAGCAAATTGAAAGTATCAGCTTAGAATGGGATAAGAACATGGATTGGACTCCTGAGAATTTGAGCGAGGTGGCTAAATCAAAGTTGGAGGAACATAATGAAAAGCTTCTGTCAGCTGCGTTGCAAAGACAGCAGTTGAGATAAAACCTTAAATTTCACATCGAGGCTGGGAAGTTCCTTCAACTATTAATATAACTCTTTCCAAAAGAGGCTCTCTGTTCTAGCAACCAGGTCTTTCATCTTTATTGGTTCAGTGCCACATACTAATTGGCTGAATGGTGTTATGAAGAGTACAAGCAAGGCTTTATCTCTTTTGGATGTTATCAACCAAGTTCCGCCCCTTGTAGATAGCGATCGCATCCTGATTCAGCCATGTTTTTACATACATTTTGCCTCTTTTGTCAATCCGTAAGTCCTAGTGATTAGCGATCATTTAATTGAAAAATCTTATCTTCTTTTTGCTCTTTGCTCCACATTTTGTCTATTTTGTCAATGCGTAAGTTCTATTATGGTCAGGCGAGTAGCCTAACAATTGAGACTCTTCGTACATCCTCTAAGCTTGTGTGGCATTGTGGTCGATAGAAACACTGAGCAATATGTCGTTGTTAAGGGAGCTGTGCCGAGATATCTCAAGCTTCAATTCAAGGTTCTTTGCATTCAAAGAAAATTGCAGATGAGTTCGGTTCTAGAGGATCTGATCGGTAAATGGATACAAGCAGGTGGACCTTTTCCTGAATACCTTGTCAATTGGTCTAGCTCTAACCAAGATAATGAGAATGTAAAGGGATATATCCCAGAATCTCTAAAGCTTCAGTTCAAAGCCCTCTGCGCACAAAAGCGAGTCACAATGTGTTCTGTTCTATATCACCTTATCGATGAATGGGTGCGGACGGGTGGTTCTACTTCTGAATCCCCGTAGTTTTGAAAGATTAATTTTATCAACTTTTATAACTTACGCAAAGCCCCACTTTTTAATGGTAGGGCTGTTTCATTCTCTAAAAGGCGTAAAATGACAAGCGTTGAGGGATGAGAAACAATGGCTGCAAATTTGATTGAACAACTGCAGCAAGTTAAAGACTTTAGAACAAAAGATGGGCAAAGACATCCAACGAACTCGAAATCGAGTCACAACAAGTACTGTACAAATTTTCAATGATTTAACTGGTATCAGTCAACAATGGATTGGCTTGAAGTCGTTAATCAAAGTTGAAAGAATTGGTACTCCTGCAGGCAAACCATATCACTAAGTTTCTTACTACATTACTGGTGGCGTGCTTTCAGCAGTTGATTTTGCCCAAAGAATTCGCAGACATTGGGCGATTGAGAAGTCTGCATTGGGTTAAGGATATGGTTTTTGATGAGGATCGTTTGACTATACGCATGGGGAGCATTCCTGCCAATCTATCGATTGTGCGAGTGTTAGCGAAGCTCCTCCGTTCGCCGTTGGGCAAAGCCCTTCTCGCAGAGTAGGGTAGGAGACTTGCCCTCAATGTTCTGTGCCAAAATGATTATTCTTGCATCACGTGTGCCCACAGATTTCTCTTGCTTTGATATTGACAAAATCTTCTCCTTTGTGGAATGAAACAGCCCTACACTTTTTAAGGAGGATTGGGGGGATTTGCAACGTCTGAAACATATGATTTTCTGTAAATGGTGCCTAAGTTCTATCTGAACAACGCTGTATACTTCGGTAAAAAGTTAAAGCACCGTTGTTTCATATACAAAGTGCTAGGAAAAACAGCAGAACATTTTGGAGTCTGCTTGCACACTCTTCAGCGTTGGAAAGACCAAGACACGATAACTGCAATTATCGCTGGCTGAAATAAAGAAAATTCGTTCTTTTTTCTAAAACTGATTTAAGAGCGATAGAACGCCTTTAGAATAAAGACATAGATTTTTATGTATAATCTATTACTCGTAACCAACCGCCTTGCCTGCACTCTGTTTAAAAATTCTCTGGTTACTCACATTCCTAAAAATTTTTATAGTTTTTATAGTTTTATTATATAGTTTAAGGTATCTAAGTCCCTAGAGACTTTTGATAATATACCATCAGGTCTAGTTGTGTTGTATCTATGTGGAGGTTGGCAATTTTAGAGAAAAGTCAAATTTTCTTTTATACTCCATAAACTTCTAAACTCTGCCTTAACCTGTCAATATTGTTCGTAGTAAGTACTGGCAGTTCCAAGCCACTGATGTTACCCATAAAAGCACGGTGCTTAGGAAACGGCAGTCAACTTGTCATTTAAATAGCTGAGAATTTAGAGGCAGGATTGAGTCTTTTGAGCAAAGGAGAACAAGCAAAGCTGACCTAGCAGAAGAGCAAACATTAGGAAACATAGTTAACTATTTAACAGGTTTCCAGATATGAATACACAGAAACAAAGACGTAAGCGCGGTGTTATTCTCAGCCTTGAAGGGTGCCAGAAACTTCGGGATGCAAGAATTGAGTCAGAAAATAAGGAGAATTTTGGAGAAAGGTATACTCTTGAAGAGTTGAGTGAACGCACTGGATTAGATACAGGCACAATCACGAAAGTACTGGCTCGCGAAGAAGGGGTTGACAAACGAACACTTGAGCGTTTTCTCGCAGCATTTAATTTAGAACTAGATAGAAGTTTCTATTCAAACATTACCCAAAGTCACTTAGATTGGGGAGAAGCGATTGATACCTCCGTTTTTTACGGACGTACAGAAGAACTTGCTACTTTAGAGCAATTGATCCTAAAGGATCGCTGCCGAGTAGTGTCAATCTTGGGGATGGGGGGAATTGGTAAATCAGCTCTATCAGTAAAGCTTACAGAAAAGATTAAAAATAATTTTGAGTACGTTATCTGGCGATCGCTACGAGAAGCTCCGCCAATTCAAGCGATCCTGGCTAACCTGATCCAGTTTTTGTCTGATGAACAGGAAACAGAAGCTAACTTACCAGAAAGCGTATGCGACAGAGTGTCGCGACTGATTGATTATTTGCGGCAGTATCGCTGTTTGCTGATACTAGATAATATGGAGTCGATTTTGCGTGGTGGTAGTCGAGCCGGACTTTATCGAGAGGGATACGAATGGTATGGGGAGCTGCTCAGACGGGTGGGAGAAACATCTCACTCTAGTTGCTTGGTGTTGACAAGCCGGGAAAAACCGAAAGAAGTGGCATCACTAGAAGGAAAAACGCTATGGGTACGCTCATTCCCACTAAGTGGTATGAACTCGGTGGATGGGCAGGGAATCTTGAAAGTAAAGGGGCTATGTGGAGTAGAAGAGGAATGTACAGCAATAGTTGAGCGCTATGCAGGTAATCCATTAGCCCTAAAGATAGTTGCTACGGCTATTCTCGATGTCTTTAATGGTAATATAAGAGAATTTTTGCATCAGAATACGGCTGTTTTTGGCGATATTCACGATATTTTAGAGCAGCAATTTCAGCGTTTGCCAGATTTAGAAAAAGATATAATGTATTGGCTGGCAATTAATCGTGAGCCAGTTTCGCTATTAGAGTTGCAAGAAGATTTTGTATCACCAATTCCGTTAAAAAAAATACTAGAAGCACTGGAGTCTCTGGTAAGGCGATCGCTAATCGAGAAGGCTTCGCCTACGCTAGTTGAAAAAAGCGCAGCACACTTCACATTACAACCTGTAGTGATGGAGTATGTGACTGACAGATTAGTAGATCAGGTGTGTTCAGAAATTTTCCTTCAGAAACTTGGTCTTTTCAAGTGTCATGCTCTGATGAAGGCGACAGCGAAAGACTATGTTAGGGAAACTCAAATTCGCCTCATCCTTAAACCAGTTATAGATGGGCTGCTTGTTCTCTTTGGGGGAAGCCCTAGAAGTGTTGAAAATCGGCTCACTCAAATTTTAGCCACCCTACGAGAGACATCACCGCTAGAAAAAAGTTATACCGCTGGAAATATTATTAATCTGCTTTGTCATTTGGGAACTGATCTCAAGGGCTATAATTTTTCTAATTTGAGTGTTTGGCAGGCAGATTTGCGGAATGTGAAATTGCACGATGTAAATTTCCAAAACGCCAATCTAGCTAAGTCTGTTTTTGCTGATACCTTTGGTGGCGTTTTGTCAGTAATTTTTAGCCCTGATGGCAAACTTTTGGCTATGGGTGATACCAATGGTGAGATTCGCTTGTACCAAGTTTCGGATGGGAAACAACTTCTGTCCTGTAAGGGGCATACCAACTGGGTTGTATCGCTTGCCTTTAGTCCCGATGGCAGAACTCTTGCTAGTAGTAGTGTTGACTGTATTGTGAAGTTGTGGGATGTCAGCACCGCTCAATGTCTGCAAATCTTGCAAGGACACGATGACGAGGTTTGGTCAGTTGCCTTTAGTCCAGATGGTAACACACTGGCGAGTGGCAGTGATGATAATACAATAAAGTTATGGAGTGTCTGCACAGGTCAATGTCTCACAACATTCCAAGGGCACACAAGTTGGGTATGCTCCGTTGTCTTCAGTAAGGATGGGCATATGCTGGCGAGTGGCAGTGATGACCACACAGTTAGGTTGTGGGATATTAACATCGGTGAATGCCTCAAAGTTTTCCAAGGACACAGTGATGGGATACGGTCAATTGCCGTCAGTCCTGATGGTAAAATGCTGGCGAGTGGTAGTGAAGACCAGACGATAAAGTTATGGGATGTCAACACTGGTGAATGCCTTAAAACGTTCCAAGGACATTTAAATGAAGTATACTCAGTCACATTTAGGTCACAAGGTGATATTCTAGCTAGTGGCAGTTTTGACCAGACGGTGAGACTATGGAGCGTTAGCACCGGTGAATGCCTCAAAACTTTCTACGGACATTCCAGTTGGGTATATTCGGTCGCCTTTAGTCCACAGGGCGAGTTAGTGGCTAGTGGCAGTTGCGATCAGATGGTACGACTGTGGGGTGTTCGTACTGGCGAATGCCTCAAAACGCTTCAGGGATATACTCATCAGGTACTCTCAGTTTCCTTCAGTCCAGATGGGCAGAAGCTAGCAAGTGGCAGTCACGATTCTTTGGTGAGGTTGTGGGATGTCGGTACAGGTCAATGCTTCAAAACGTTCCAAGGACATGGTGCTGCCATCCAGTCAGTTGCCTTTAGTCCAGATGGTAACACACTAGCGAGTGGCAGTGAAGATCGAACGGTGAGGTTGTGGGATGTTAATACAGGTCAAGTCTTGCAGACTTTCCAGGGACATGATGCTGCGATTCGGTCAGTTGCCTTTAGTCCAGATGGGCAGAAGCTAGCAAGTGGCAGTGAAGACCAAACAGTTAGGATATGGGATGTCAACACGGGTCAAACTTTAAGAACTTGCCAGGGACATATAGCTCAGGTCTGGTCAGTTGCCTTCAGTCCTCAAGGGATGATGCTAGCTAGCGGCGCGTTGGAGGAAACACTCAAGCTTTGGGATGTTAGTACTGGTGAGTGCCTCAAGACCCTAGAGGGGCATACGAATTGGGTTTGGTCAGTGGCTTTTGGTTCGGATGGTAAGCTGTTGGCAAGTACCAGTACAGATCGAACGTTAAGGTTATGGAGTGTCAGCACTGGTGAATGCCTTAACATTTTGCAGATAGATACGGGGTGGTTACTATCAGTAGCCTTTAGCCCAGACAGCCGAATACTAGCGAGTAGCTGTCAAGACCACACAGTTAGGTTGTGGGATCTTAGCACTGGTGAATGCCTCAAAGTCTTGGAAGGACATACAGGGGGTTGGATCAGGTCAGTTGCTTTTTGTCCGGATAATCAAACTTTGGCAAGCAGCGGTGAGGATGAGACAATTAGACTGTGGAAGGTAACAACAGGTGAGTGCTTAAAAGTTCTGAAAGTGGAGAAACCATATAAGCGGATGAACATTATGGGGGTTACAGGTTTAACTACAGCGATGGTTGCTACGCTGAAAGTTTTGGGGGCAGTTGCTGGTGAAAAATAGCATATTTAACAGTTATATGAAACCAGTGGAGATTTTACCAACGAGAGAGATCAGCCCACCGTAAACCTTGTCTGAAACATCAGTTTAATCTGAAGCTCCCCCGTGCAGCTAGCTGCTCTACATAAGTATCAGCGATTTTTGTTTGGGGGGAACTTCCGTTTAACGAACTGGAGATTTTCTTTGTCCGATAAGTGTTAATCCCTGACTATCTAGCCTTTACGGTAGCTAGGGCTAACCAGCCTTGAAGCTGCTTTGGCTCCTAACTTGACAGGGGCTAGACAACCAGGGTAATCAACTGTTTCAATTTTAAGCCACTAAATAGATATGTAGACTGAGTCTACATAGTACTGAATTCGGTATCACTTGGCAATCCCTGCGTGAATTCATTTATGATACTTTCCAAATCATCTAGTTCGATGCCATTCAATATATCGAAACTAGTCTCAAGGAGGTTGCTGGTGAAATCATGACTTAAAGATTGCTCCTCGATAGTTGCAGTTTTTATTGCATTTGGAAAGATCCGTGAAAAAACAACTTCATAGGCAGAACCTAAACCTAACCATACTAAAATCGAAAATCCAAAATCTAAAATCCGAAATTGCATCCTTCTTCTCCTTAAAGTTGGAACAGTACAGTTAAGGGTGTCTGAGAAAAGCTCTTCTTGCTTACCGGGTTTAGTTTTTGAAAATTAGTTCACACTCGCAGGCAAGTATTCAACTCTAGCGGTTTCAATACATTCTGAAGTTCCTCGTCTGATATATAGCCCTCCTTGGGTGGAGTAAAGCGTAACAATGCGGTTTCATAACAGGCTTGTGCTATGCGGATATGCTCTTCAGGAGTAAGCTCTGCAACAACTTTAACTGTCTCCTCTATATGCTTCACTTCGGCACCGACACTGCTGTGTACACGTAGCCAACGTGTGGCATGAGTACCCAGTGGTAACAAAGCCTCCACACTTTGGATGTACTCCTCCCCTATAAATGTCCCTAAGCGTTCGGCTGTATAGAAAAAACCAACGCAACCAATTGGATCGGTCGTCTGCACGCTTTGTATAAAGTAATCTACCAAAGCCTTTATAGGAGATGGCACAAGCGCTTGCACCACAGCCTCTGCGTCATATCCCATTGATTGAATATCGCGCAGAGCGAGTCGGTCGTGGCCTGCTTCCTCTCTGGCTTTCTGTACAGCCCACTGTGCCAAATTCTTACGACCAGATGCAGCGAATCGCTGGGCGGCTTCTTCCATCAGTCGTGAGGTATGGCAACTTGAATGGTAAGCACCAGCAAGCCGCCATACCCAACGTGTACGAGTCAGGGCTGGTGGTCTGCTGTTCGACTTCACAGCCTTCCAGGCTAATACTATAGCCCTATCTAAATGCTTCTGAGTTTGAGCTATGCTGTCTGTATCAACCTTTTTTGCAGTAAAGCCAGCCCCACTCTCTACAGAACTGGGTTGATGCACCCTAGTGCAGTTGGCTGTATTCACTGCTACTTCGTCAGATACAACACACGCCGATTCCGTGTCAATTAAAAAGTCATTACGCATATTTCGTTTCCTCAGTTACAGTTGTTGCAGAATGAGAGAAAATAACTCGTGGGAAAATTTCTTGCTCAGGGATAATTGTCTTCGCACCCTCCCACCATGCAGCGAACAACTCGGTTAACGCGTTAGCGATCCCCAGGCCTGTTTTCGTGACGAAAGTGAAATACTTTGATTGAACTATGTTGCAGTGCGTGCCACTGGGGGGCGATCGCGCCTCCCGAAACACCAAACGCATATTGCACTCCCATATCTTCCAGCATTTTGACTACTAAGTCGGCTACCGAAAGAGACGAACAAGTCTCAGATGAATACTTTTGCTGCCTGGCATGATCTGGCGTGACTTAGACAAAGGTAAGGTGTCTCGTTCTAGCTTTTCAGTATTGCTTATGTTGATTGAATGATTTGTAACACTCATAGTCGGTCAAGTAAATGGATGTGCGTTGACAATCGGTCATATTTGTGTATTAGCTATAGGGCATCCGCTAGAAAGGCTAGAGAACGCAATCGCGGACTCCGGGAACGGTAGCGTTATTACTAGGCATTTCTTTACGTTCAGCCAAAAAAGATTATTAGCACCAAAGGGCAAAAGTACTTTTTAAGGGTCGCTACATAGAATTGGTATGAACCCCAAGAATTCCTAAAGTTTCAGTCAATACCCTACAATTTGTAGATTGGGTTCTAAAGCCTCATATCATGTCCGTGAGATTAACCAGACTTTTGTAGGGGCAGGTTTTGCCGACAATATCTCAAGTCAAATCGCAATGATACTGGGACTTACAGTCCTTATATTCAACAGTAACAAAATTTACTCAGAAAACTAATTCTAGTTTTAGTCCATTAAAATGGACTTATGCTATGAGACTGGGATTTACAGTCCCAAGTGGTGGGGTAGCTAACTAGATTTACCCATTCTTCCAATATGTAGGTAGTTTTGGTTAATCGACAAGTTCACCACGCTTATACGCGGCGTTTAACTCTGTATTTGTATGAATTAGAATTTGTTGACTCCTGTACAAACAAACCACCTCCTTATTGTTAGTTCAAGAAAACTGATTTTACGAAATCTATCTAACTACAATTTTGTATTCAAAGAATATTTTTAAATGACAGTAAGGAGTAAATTACTCAACTCAGCTAAATGATTTTTATAACATTTTCTCAAACGATTTAGTGAGTATAACTATGAACACAATTTTTTGTTCAAGCTATTTTCAACTTTTAGATGCAAATACTTTTGCATTTATTATTGATACCTGTTGGTATTTTTGATATCACCTTGACTTTACCATGAACTGTAACACAAGTGAATAAAAAAATATTCATAGATTTACTACACTAATGTCTTTCTAATTATATTTTACATATTAACTTTATTTATTAAAATTATAATAAATGCTTATCTTGAAAATATTCAGCGTAAATATTGTACTAAAAATCTAATGTATCTTTTGTTGATAATCATAGCAATCAAAAATTAAACAATAGCCAAAAGCAATTATCAGTAAAATTTAGAATTTTTAAAAGATTTTAGCAACCAAAGATAGGGAAATTAAGGACGAACTTAAGTCTTTTACTTCTAATCAGTAAGAATGCACTCAATATAATGCCTAAGCGTTTAGTGGCAGAATGTATCGCAGGTCAAAAACAAAACATTCTTCTCTCTTCCTAATGTACAGGAAGTAGGTTGAAGAGTAGTTAAGTTTTTGTCTATCTCTATATTAATGTTAGACCATCTAGCTGGGAAGATTCTAAATTTAAATTCTAAAATTAAAAACAAAATTCAAAAATGTAAATTAATAGCCAATTTCAAGTAATTGTAATAAGAACGCCTTAAATATTGAATTTTGGTCTCGATTTGATTTTTTTTGCACTTCCATAGATAAATTTAGTTGCTCTGTATCCTTTTGTTTTAAATTTGAGCAAAGCAAAAGTCTGCAATAGCTTGGTTATGCAACAACCACAAAAAGAAAAAACTAAAAAAAATTAAATTTGTTTTTAACTTCCTAAATTTCGCTGGCTAAAACCTTTTTGAATTGGAAAGCTAGACATATAAAAGACCACCTTTGATTTATGAAACTGTAGTGAAAGCAGCCACATTTGTTTCAAGTATGCGGGAGGTTGAGTTCTAAGTACAGAATTGCACAAATTCATAACGATTATAAGTCGAGAACGAAGACAACATAACCTACAAGCCTTAACCATACAAATTGATGAAAAGCTGTACTAAAAGGAGGAGAAGGCATGAGCAACGCGGATTATGCAGAACACGTCGAGATGGAAAGGCAGTATTCTACGTGGCGTTGCATAATATTTGATGTCTGACGAGTACAACTTATTTAGTAAGGCAATTGGATGTGCAACGAACAATTGCAATTCCAAAACCTATTTTGATGGCATCGAAATTGGGAATCCAAACGGAAATTTGAGCATACCCAATTTCCACGTAATGGTCAAAAATGCAGATGCAATTATACCTTATGTTCCTTATGCATGGCAAGAAACTTTCAAAAATAACTTGAACACTTTTGATTTGGAAATAAGGCTAACAGCTTATTCTAGATTAATTTTGTACAACTTATTTTTACATGATGCCTTAGCTCGACTTTATCCAAAATTAAGAACTAGGTTCTCCTTATAGGGCAAAAACCCTAGCAATAAGAGCAAAAAGTTTTTCTATGTCACTGATTCACGGTGAAATCGAAAAAGTAAAACTACCACCCCATATAGGTTTCAGCAAAGCGCGATCGCGTTGCTAGAAAATGGATAAAGTCGAGCTTAGAGCAGATAGAAAAGGAAAACAAGGATTGTTGGCCAACCCACTGTGAAGCCTTGTGACAAGGGTGGGGAGATATTCTAGCTCTTGAGTACGCTAATAATCTTATCTATCTATGTGCTGATGGACTTTTTTATAGTCGAACAGCAGGAATGCAAAGAGAGACAAATTGATGGGCGATTCTCGCTAAACCAAATGTAACGATGGCTTGGCCCATTATTATGTTTCATGGTGAAGTTGTCTACTTTGAATGAAAGTGTGTTGACGACAAAAAAATGAAATGAATTGATCGCCAAGGGAAACGTGACTTGGCTGCGACGCGGTCACAGAGAAGTGGTTGCTATTTAAAATGCGAGCAACTGACTGATATCGCAATGTTTATGCACCAGAAGAATTGCTGCAATTAATCAAGCGTTAGCAGGAACATATCAATTCGCCGCGCAAAAACATTCACAAGAAAGTGATTAACCTAAATTACAAAGGAGTCCAACATGGTAACTAAAATGTCCAAGCCTAAACAAAAAATAGGTGTACTCATTGAAGCTCACTTTGACGAAACTGAATATCGAGGGTTCAACGACTTCTTTCCTAAAAATGGATACCAGATAGACTACATATCTCATCTTTGGGGTTATGACCAACTGACTTTTAAAGGCAATGATTTTACTGAAGAGGTTACAGTCTGCACAGAAGTAGAAGATGTTGAGCCTACCGATTATGACGGCATTATTCTCATTGGTGGCTATGCTATGGATCGTCTTCGCTATGAAGCCAATCCAAAGCCAGGTCAACCCAACCAGTCTTCAGCCGTCAAGTTTCTCCGAGCAGCGGTGAGAGCTATGGATACCAATCACTTAAAAATTGGAACAATTTGTCACAGCCTTTGGCTATTCTGTGCTGCACCAGAACTCCTGAGAGGCCGCAAGGTCACCTGTGCTCATAACCTGATTTACGACGTCCAAAATGCGGGAGGAATCGTCCAATTTGAGGGTGATGAAACCAAGAAAATACACATCGACGGTAATCTGATCGCAGCAAAACATCCTGACGTAACCCATGAATTCATGGGTGTCTTTTTAGAGGAAATTAAAAAGCAACAAATGCAGAAAGTTAGTGCGTAAGAGCTGATTTATAAAGTAAATCTAAATACAGCAAAATTGAAGCACGTACTCGCATCAGAATGCAATGTGTGAGGGTTAATAAATAAGGTTTTGATGACGGCGCGGCAAGATGCGTCAAGAGACGTAAACGTCATTTGCTCGTCGATTGTCTTATAGTTACCTCGGCTAATACCCAAAACCGATTGAGGTGTGCGATCGCCCGTTCGCAGAAGTTTTACGCGAGTGTGAAAATATAGAGTTGATATGGGTTGATGTAGGTTTTAGTGGTGAGAAGTTTGCCCATGTGATTGATGAAATTTATGGTGTCATTCGTTGAGGTTGTTAAACGTAATTACTTTGATTTTGAAGTGTTGCCCAGATGTTGGGTCGTAGAGAGAACATTTGATTGGTTAGAGCGGTATCGGCGTGCCAGATCGGATTCTCAGATGTTACCGGAAGTGAGTGAGGCAATTGTTTATGCTGCAATGGACAAATTGATGTTAAATCGATTTGTTTGTTAACAATTACTTTATAAATCACCTCTAATACCAATTTGCGTCGTTGCTGATTGAGGATGTGAATTGACCTGATGCAGAGACACACCAGTTGTAGAGAGTAAGAGTTTAGAGGAGCAGAGGAGTTGCCTCCTGCTTTCTCAATACCTTTGCAGAGCCTTACGTACTGACTGAATCAGGATAGACAACTCATCTGTGCAATAAAAGGAAGGGCATAATGATTGCAACAACTAAATATCAACTTGAGCCAGTAACAGCTAAGTACCAAGTAGAACGAGGAAGCCAACATCCTTTAGGTGCAACGCCATACAAAGACGGGGTAAATTTCTCAATCTTTTCAGAACATGCCACATCTGTGGAACTGTTGTTGTTCGATAAGCATGATGACGCGGAACCAATTCAGATTATCCAATTGAACCCAAAAATAAATAAAACCTTTCATTTCTGGCATATCTTTGTTAAAGGGTTGACACCAGGCACTTGCTATGGATACCGGGTTGACGGCCCTCAGAATTTACACGGCGCAGGATACCGCTTCAACAAGAACAAGGTACTAATCGATCCCTACTCCAAGGGAAACTGCAATGCTCTTTGGAACCGCATAGATGCTTTAGGAACAAAAGACAACCTAGCTACCTCAATGCGTAGTGTAGTGATTGACACCTCAGATTATGACTGGGAAGGCGATCGCCCCCTCAACCGACCAATGAGTGACACGATCATTTATGAGGTACATATTGGCGGGTTTACTAGGTCTCCCTCCTCAGGCTGTAAAAACTGCGGAACCTTCTCTGGAATTATCGAGAAGATTCCTTACTTGAAAGAATTGGGAATAACAGCTGTTGAACTCCTGCCAGTATTTGACTTTGATGAAAAGGAAATAGTCCGAGAAGTTAACGGCAACCGACTGAAAGACTACTGGGGATACAACCCACACAGCTACTTTGCTCCTGAAGGTTCATATTGTACTGCTTCTGATGAAGGAAGCCATATCAGGGAGTTTCGAGATATGGTTAAGGCTCTCCATAAGGCAGACATTGAAGTCATCCTAGATGTGGTCTATAACCATACTAGTGAAGGTAATCATATGGGTCCGACCATCAACTTCAAAGGCTTTGAAAATAGCACCTACTATCACCTCGTGCCCTGGGATAAGCAGTATTATATGGACTATACCGGGTGTGGAAATACCTTTAACTGCAATCACCCAATTGTGGAAAAGTTGATTGTAGAATCTCTGGAATTTTGGGTAAAAGAGATGCATGTTGATGGTTTCCGGTTTGATGAAGGGTCTATTCTCGCGCGTGGTCAGGACGGAGTACCTATGGCTCATCCGCCAGTAGTGTGGCACATTGAAATATCTGATACCCTAGCCGAAACCAAAATTATTGCTGAGGCTTGGGATGCTGCCGGATTGTATCAAATTGGCTACTTTCCTGGATATCGTTGGGCAGAATGGAACGGACACTATCGGGATGATATCCGGCGCTTTGTCAAGGGAGATCCAGGGCTAGTGGGGGCAGTTGCTTCACGCATAGCCGGAAGTGCCGATCTCTATCAAGCAACTGGTCACCTACCAATTAACAGCATTAATTTCATTACTTGCCATGATGGGTTCACCCTCAACGATCTGGTTTCATACAACTACAAACATAATGAAGCCAATGGTGAAAATAATCAGGATGGCATTAATGATAATTTGAGCTGGAATTGTGGAGTTGAAGGAGAGACTGACGATCCAGGAATTGATGCTTTACGTCGGCGACAAATTAAGAATTTCGCAGCCATTCTCTTCCTTTCCCAGGGCGTACCGATGTTTGTGGCTGGTGATGAAGTCAGACGTACCCAAAAGGGCAACAACAACGCCTATTGCCAAGATAACGAAATTAGTTGGTTTAACTGGAATCTTGTGGAGAAGAACTCAGATATATTCAGGTTCTTCAAGCTGATGATAGATTTCCGCAAGTGCTATTGTCATAGTGCCTTACGCCGCAGCCGTTTCTTCAGTGGCGAAGTTAACGAGCGTGGTTTGGCGGACATTTCTTGGCATGGTAGCAAGTTGTTCAGTCCAGGTTGGTGCGATCCTGATGCCAGAGTTCTCGCATATACTATGGGCGGCTTTGAAGGGGAAGCAGATATTCACGTCATGCTCAATATGTATTGGGAAGCTCTCGACTTTGAAATTCCCTCAATTACAGGTAGGGAATGGTACAAAATTGTAGACACTGCTGAACCTTCCCCTATGGATATTATGGAACAGGGGAAAGAGACTATAGTTTCAGGCAATGTCTGTACTGTTCAGGGTCGTAGCGTTGTCATTTTAATTTCCAAATAATTTCCAGGTCATCAATTTTCAATTTTGGAGAAAATTCAATGAATAACATAGATTTTACGTTTTCAGACCTGATCGCTGGGTATGTTACTGATTTTGACACGAGTAAAGGAGAGCATGGTACTTTCACCCTCAAGACCTCAGACGGAAGGAACTTTGAAGTAGCATTGACCTCAAACACCTATGCTGAGTTGGTGCGCAATTTGGGAGAGCCTTACTACGATTGCACTGGTCAGATATGGTCAAGAATTGCTCCAAATCAGTATATTTTCGTATATGGCATTTTCTATCTTGAGGGAGATCAGTATAAGTTTGAAGCCAAGCGTATAGTCTTTCTGGGTCGGACAGAACGCGAGTATCTTTTTGAAAAGCAAGACTGGTGGATCAAGCAAATACAAAATCTTGCCAATTTTTACCTGAAAGCACAGTTTGAGGATGGTGAAATTGATTATCGAAAATATCGCACTGGTATAGGCTTGGTTGGTTCAAAGGAAAAGAGCAATCGTCAGGAAACTGACACCATTTCGCGCCTAGTTTACGGTTTTGCCACAGCCTATATGATGACTGGGGAAGAGCGTTATCTAGAGGCTGCCGAAAAAGGAACCGAATACCTACGTCGACATATGCGTTTTCTCGACGAGGGTGAAGGTATTTGCTATTGGTATCATGCAGTTGACGTGAAGCCAGATGGAAGTGAGCAAAAAATATTTTCCTCAGAATTTGGGGATGATTATGACGCTATTCCAGCTTATGAGCAGATATATGCGTTGGTTGGTCCTACCCAAACTTACCGGGTTACAGGCGATCCGCACATTCTGAAGGACATAGAGTTGACCGTCAATCTGTTTGAGTACTATTTCCTGGACAAATCGGAAAGAGGAGGATTATTTTCACACATCGATCCGATTAGTCTCAGCCCTTACTCAGAGACTTTGGGTCATAACCGCGCTAAAAAGAACTGGAACTCAGTAGGCGATCATGCCCCAGCTTACTTGATTAATTTATGGCTGGCGACTGGCGAGGACAAATACGCCGATTTCCTTGAGTACACCTTTGACACAATTGAAAAGCGTTTTCCGGATTATGAGTATAGTCCGTTCGTTCAAGAACGTTTTTATGAAGATTGGAGCCACGACACGACTTGGGGGTGGCAGCAGAATCGAGCCGTTGTCGGACACAACCTCAAAATTGCCTGGAACCTGATGCGGATGAACCACCTGAAACCAAAAGAAAAATATGTAGCCCTGGCTGAAAAGATTGCAGAAATCATGCCAGCAGTTGGCAGCGATCGTCAGCGTGGAGGGTGGTATGACGTCGTAGAGCGTACCCTAAAACCAGGGGAAGGGATATACCGCTTTGTATGGCATGACCGAAAAGCTTGGTGGCAGCAGGAACAAGCCATTTTAGCCTATCTAATTCTTACTGGTTCACTTGGTAAACCTGAGTATCAACGGTTGGCACGTGAATCAGCAGCTTTCTATAACGCTTGGTTCCTCGACTACGAAGCTGGCGGTGTCTACTTCAATGTTTTGGCAAATGGACTTCCCTATCTGCTGGGAACTGAGCGAGGCAAGGGCAGCCACTCGATGAGTGGTTATCACTCCTTCGAGCTGGCTTACTTGGCTTGTGTCTATACAAACCTGCTGATTACTAAACAGCCGATGGATTTGTACTTCAAGCCAAAGCCTGGTGCCTTTAAGGATAATATTCTGCGGGTTCAGCCAGATATTCTACCACCTGGCAGCGTGCGTATTGCTGATGTATGGATCAATGGGCAATCGCATTTCGATTTTGATGCCAACAACCTCAAAATCAAACTGCCATCCTCTACCGATGAACTAAAAGTTAGAGTCAGAATTCTTCCCACTGAGGTATTTTTCAACGCAACTCTATTAGATGTAACTGAAGGTATCGCCAAGATTTCCTTAAGTGGGTTAATGGATGCAGCTGCTGTACCACTTTTCGAGGATGAATTAAAAAAAGCAACCAGCCACTCAGTCAAACGCATTGTCTTGATGCTAGAAAATCTGAAATGCATATCTAGCGCTGGGCTGCGATCGCTCATTTTCAACAAGCAAAAGTTGGGTGCTGATGTTGAATTCTATATAGTTGGTGCGGCTGAGCATGTGAAGAATTACCTTCAGATGAGTTCATTTTGTGAGGGTGTGACTGTGTTGGATAGGTATGAAACTGTCAAGATGGCTAGTGTTAGGTGATAGTTAACAGCCTCTTTAGTTTGCAACTGAGCTTTACTTGTACCTTAATAAACTTAAGAAAGCCAATAAGTAGGGGATTCAAATACTTATTAAAGATTCAAGTTAGAAGTAGAGGTTTTAAACCCAACTAGTAGTCAGCCAAAGCAACTTTAAGGGGCTAAATAACGAACTGCTAAAACGAGCCAGCGCCTTGTTTTTTCAATGTTGTAGCTTGTGAATTAATGAGGAACTTATGGCTAAGCCTGTATTAATTACAATAGACGACGACCCCCAAGTCCTATGGGCTATCGAACGCGATTTACGGCATAAATACGGTAGCGACTTCCGGATATTGCGAGCAGATTCTGGTGCGACGGCTTTGGAGGCACTCAAACAGTTGAAACTGCGCAATGAGCCAGTGGCACTATTGTTGGCAGACCAGCGGATGCCACAGATGACTGGTGTGGAGTTTCTTGAAAAGGCAATGGAAATCTTTCCACAGGCCAAACGCGCCTTGCTTACGGCGTATGCAGATACCGATGATGCTATTCGTGCCATCAATAAGGCCAAGATTGATTACTATCTTCTGAAGCCGTGGAGCCCTCCAGAAGAGCGTTTGTACCCCGTGCTTAACGATTTGCTAGAGGTTTGGCAGACATCGTTTCTCCCATATTTTGAAGGCGTTCGCGTGATTGGTGATCGCTGGTCGCCCAAATCCCATCAAGTCAAAGATTTTTTAGCACGTAATCATATTCCTTACCAGTGGCTGGACGTTGAATCAGATGAGGCGAACCGTCTGGTTACCTACGCCACCAGTTCTGATGTCCCACAACTACCACTACTGCTCTTCCCCAATGGCTCAAATCTGATAGCTCCGACAAATATTGAAATTGCCGAGAAAATAGGGCTGAAAATGCGCCCGACAATGCCGTTTTACGACTTGATTATCGTGGGTGCTGGTCCGGGCGGTCTAGCGGCAGCTGTTTATGGGGCATCCGAGGGGCTGGATACTGTAATAATTGAAAGAGAGGCCCCAGGAGGGCAAGCGGGGACAAGTTCCCGGATTGAGAATTATCTCGGTTTTCCGGTTGGACTAACTGGGGGAGATTTAGCCAGACGTGCTGTTGCACAAGCTCACAAGTTTGGAGCAGAGATTCTTACGCCGCAAGAAGTAACTAGCGTTCGTACAGAGGGTCAGTATCGAATTGTAACTCTAGCAGATGGATCGGAACTGAGCAGTCATACGCTGATGATTGCAACAGGCGTATCGTATCGCAAACTCGATGTGCCTGGTATTGACAGGTTGACAGGGGCGGGTGTGTACTATGGAGCTGCAATCACCGAAGCACTTTCCTACCAAGACGAAGACGTTTTTATTGTCGGGGCGGGTAATTCAGCTGGACAGGCTGCGATGTAC
Organism: Chlorogloeopsis fritschii PCC 6912; assembly: GCF_000317285.1. Classification (GTDB taxonomy): domain Bacteria; phylum Cyanobacteriota; class Cyanobacteriia; order Cyanobacteriales; family Nostocaceae; genus Chlorogloeopsis; species Chlorogloeopsis fritschii. The sequence continues at coordinate 29,959 of NZ_AJLN01000016.1, forward strand.
CTCTCTAAATACGCCCGGCGTGTGACTCTGCTCGTACGAGGTGACTCACTAACGAAAAGTATGTCTAAGTATCTGATCGATCAGATCGAATTAACTGACAATATAACAGTAAAATTGTTGACTCAGGTTGCTGAAGTATTTGGCAAAGACAAGCTTGAGGCGATAACTCTTGCAAACATAGAAACTAGTGAGGTTGAAACTGTCCCTACCAACGCCCTTTTTACCTTTATTGGTGCGATGCCACGTACTCACTGGTTACAAGATGTTGTAGAGCGCGATAAATATGGATTCATCCTGACTGGGCCTGACACTATGCAGAATGGGACACTTCCAAAAGGATGGACACTAGAGCGCAATCCGTTTCTTCTCGAAACTAGTGTGCCGGGTATTTTCGCGGTAGGTGACGTGCGCCATAAGTCTGTGAAACGAGTTGCCTCAGCGGTGGGTGAGGGAGCGATCGCTGTTCAATTCATTCACCAATATCTCGCATCTTTATAGCTGGTTCCTATCTTTGTGGAATCCTGAATACAGATGTGCCTATATAGGGGAAGATCTGGCGAAGCTGTCACTAAACGCAAACTAGATGGTTTAGTTTAAAAACTCGCGCAATATGGTAGTGATTACACAATCAGAATTTCATAGAATTTGATCCAAGACATATGCCATTGATGCAGCAGTATTGGCGCACTTTGCAGATGCCATCCGACCAGAAGTGAGAGCCTTAAGAGATATCCAGGCACGAGAACTCGGTGAATTAGTCACTCGTCGCCGCCAGGTAGTAGAAATGATTACAGCAGAAAAAGCTTGCGAGTGCTGGAATGACAGGTGTAATGCAACAAGATATTCAAGCTCACATTTAATGACTCAAGCAGCAACTTAATAACTTGAACAAGCAACTGCAAACACTGATTCGTCAAACACTAACTTGGTGTGAACGGGTGGACTTACTCAAAAGTGTACTTAGAGTAAAAGATGTTATTTAGAGCACATAGCTGGTAGAACTAAGAGATCTTGGTAGTTTGAGTCATAAACAGATCTCTAACCTTGTCTGTTTAGCTCCCATTAACCGTGATAGTGGTCAGATGCGTGGCAAGCGCACAATTTGGGGTGGTAGGGCATAAGTGCGAGCAGCTTTGTACATGGGAACTTTAGTGGCTGTGCGATTTAATTGTTTTACGAGCGTCTCCGCCATAAGGGAAAACCAGCTAAGGTAGCTTTGACTGCTTGTATGCATAAGCTGTTAATTATTCTCAATGCAATGTTTCAACATTGCACGTTCTGGTTTTCTCAAACTGTCCAGTAACGTTGGCAGTTTAACCTGTTAACATCTGACTTTTCGGATTATCTCCTTGATGGAGCGATCACTTACTATACTCTTAGCCCAAAGCCCTATTCTTGAGTGATTTATTGTCATTAAAATTAAGTTGTTGAGAATCAAATATATTGTGAAACCCTTGCTATTCCGTTGTTTCACGACTTAACGGGAAAAGTCAGTTAACATCTGGTTCTGGAATTTTATGGCAGGGGGATTGACTTTTAAGACAGTTGCTATACGTATATACTCAAAAGCCTCATACCTCCTAACATTGGAAAACAAGTTTTTATACCACTGGCAATATTCGTCCACAAATTTGATTGTTTGTATGGGTGGACGAGGCTCTACTATGCTTTATATTTACGTTCTAGGGTTTGTAAGTTATTATACTACCGCGAAAGTGACAAAACAGGGTTAAGTGGCAACACCAAGGCTCGGAACTGGTAAAAGCAACAACAAAGCTAGTATCACTTTTTGATTTGAGCTAGATTTAAACATATAAAAACTTTGCTATATTTAAGCGTTATAAACTGTCGGTGGCTATTAATTGGATATATGCCATAGGTTTAAAATATAAAATTTCACTGCCACAATCAGGTGTTAATTAAATGGCACTTTGGTAGTCGTCACAAGTTTTAATTGCTGACTAAAATATTTAAGAATACTTTAATTTCTCAGTTAGCTTTGTTGGGTATGTGCAGCCTGAACGAGAGCTTGAAAAATTCTTTGATGACTAGGATTAAGAGTTGAAAGCTCAGGATGCCATTGCACCCCAATTGCCCAAGGATGATGTTCATGCTCGACAGCTTCAATGACCCCATCATCTGGGGCATGAGCAACAACCTGCCAACCAGGTGGGACTTTATCTACTGCTTGATGATGCAAAGAAACTACAGATATGTGAGAATTCTGTACACAGTTAGCTAAACGGCTTTTTATATCTATTCTGACGAGATGTTCTGTCGGTAAACATCGTCCAGGTTCAGGTTCTAGACGATGTAATGCAGATGTACCGTAGACATCACCAATGTGAGGAATCAGAGTACCCCCACAGGTGACGATGAGAATTTGTAAACCCCGGCAAATACCCAATATCGGCAGATGACGTTCAAGAGCAAACTTGGCAAGTTGCAATTCAAAAGCATCACGTTCAGCATCGACAGAATAAATCGTAGGATGAGCAAAACCGTTGTAGCAAACAGGGTCAATATCTCCACCTCCGGAGATAATTAAACCATCCAAAGGATCTAGAAGTATGGCAGGCTCAATTTCTCCTGGCGGTAATAATATGGGAATGCCACCTGCGGCACGGACTGCATCTATATATTCGCTTGGTAGAGAAAATGGTAATGCTGCTTGCCGACCGTAAGTTGTAATGCCAATCAATGCTTTTCGAGATTTGCTACTCATCTTGATGCTATTTAAGTATTTTGTCTAGCAGGTTTGTTGCAGGTTGTGCTTTAGCCAGTGTTGCTTGATGATCGCTGTAAGCACTAACCAAATGTACTAGACTGCTCACGCCGATCTTGAGTTGCTCGAGTTCTTGATTTGTAATCAATTCTGCATCAAGCATTCGTTCGACTAAAGGTTTAAGATCGCCGACATCAAGCGTGAACTTTTTGGACTTTTTCTACGCTATTGAGTAATGCCATTAATGTTTCCTCAAAAAATTTTCCCAGTCTATTGTTTAAATGGGGTAAATATAGCATCGGTGACACAAGGGGCAAACTAAACCGTATAGTTCAATGTCGTTGTACCCATAATCTTGCCGCGACTGGAAGCATAATGTCGCTAGAACCGAGTCTGTAATGCTCATTCTCTCGTTGTGTGATCGCGGATGTAAGCATTGGTCGAAAACCTTAAGCAACAGTTACTGGAAGTAGAAGCTGAGATTGGGCAAGCACTTAATCAAGACCAACAGTGGGCTGATTCTACCCAACTGCTGCAAAGTATTAAGGGTATCGGTTGGCTCACTGCTGCTTGGCTGTTAGTAACAACCCTAACCTAAACTTTACCACTTGTGAAACAGCTCTTGCAGTGACAGCTTATGCTGGCGCTTCACCTACACTTTTTCAATCTGGTACTAATGGATGGCCATAAAGGGGCGATTGGACATACTGGTCAGACACGACTACGAACTGCTCTCTATCTAGCAACCTTAAGTACACCTCAGAGTAATCCAATCATTAAAACCTTGTACAAGCGATTGAGGGCTTCGGGCAAGCCCATGAAAGTGTGCTGCACGAAAACTGTTGCACCTTGCTTAGGATGTTGTTAAAAAGAGGTAGCCGTTTGACCAAAACTACGCGTTGAAACAGCCATGCACTTGACAATTGGCTATGGTATCTTCGCTAGCTCTTCCCTAGATTGCCAATCTTACCGATGAACGACTTTGGATTCTCCAGTTCAGGAGTGTCCTTGCCGAAAATGTTATCTCTTGACCTAAGGAACCTGCGGAAGGTGGGGTTATCAGTTGACGGCAATTGATTTTATATTTGCATTATTTTTGGACTTGACTACCTTCTTGGTCAGCTTTATTTTAAAGCCTGATTAAGACATTTCTCTATTAGCTTATATTCTCTAATTGTTGGGTTTACCGTACTAATAAATACATGATTCTACTACTTTTGATTATGCGAAAATTATCGGACGGTAATCATCAATTTATTAGGTGCTATTAACCGTATTTTCAATCATTGAAATCATCAATAATATAAGAATCAAAGCAATAAAATCCTGAAGTCAATAAATAATTAATTAGGAATCATAAGAGCGAGTTATGGTATTAGTATGTTACAACCCCTGGCAAGAATTGAACACACTGCAATGTCAAATCGACGGAGCTCTTGAAGATTTCCAAGCACCAACCTTTACCAAAGCTCCAGTATCCGACTCCACAAAACCGAAGATACCGTACATTTGAAACTGGAACTCCCTGGTGTTAATGCTTAAAGATGTACATATAGATATCTCAGTTACTGAGAATGCAGTTAAGGTGGTTGCTGAGTGTAAGTCAGAAATCAAAACTTTCCCACAGAAATCATCAGCTATGCAGTTTGGTTGTATTGTGCCTTCCCGTTGAGTTATGGGGACGTGCAAAAACTGCTGCTGTACTGGGGGATTGATGTGAGCCATGAGGCAATATTGAGCGTGATGTCAGAAGTTTGGACAGCAGTTTGCCCTGGAGTTCCATTGATTAGACAACACTTTCACCCCAAATATCACTTACTCCCTGCTCATAAATATCGCTATTGGCAAAAGTTGCCTGGGACTCAAGTTGTTGCCTAATCCCATCTATTGCTTGTCTCCAGGCAGAATAGTGTCTTTGTGGATAACTGCTCGATTAACTTGACAATGCCTCGTTTATACCTAATCTTGATGAACTACGTACTACTTAGGAGGTACTTATGTTACAAGTTGATGAAATGTTACAAGTTGATGAAATGTTACAAGTTGATGAAATTTTGGATTTTTGGTTTGGAAGAAAAGAAGAAACAGATTACGGAAAAAATCGCACAATTTGGTTTGCTAAAGATCCAAAATTTGATCGGGAGATTCAAAACCGCTTTCAGAAAGACTATTGGAAAGCTGCAATGGGCAAGCTTGACCACTGGAAAGAAACACCCGAGAGTTGCTTGGCATTAATCATCCTACTAGATCAGTTTCCACGAAATATGTTTCGTGGTCATCCCCAAACCTATGCAACTGATCCACAAGCTCTCTCTTTAGCTCACTATGCTGTCGCTACAGGCTTTGATCAGAAGCTACCGTCGATACATCGTTGGTTTATCTACTTACCCTTTGAACACAGCGAGAACCTCAATGATCAGCGACGGTCGGTTGAGCTGTTTTCCAAACTCGGCAATGATCCAGATAGCTTGTACATTACCTCATCTGCTGTCCGACACCTAGAGATCATCGAGCGCTTCGGACGTTTTCCTCATCGCAACAACATTCTATGTCGAACTACAACACCAGAGGAAGCAGAGTTTTTGAAGCAACCAGGCTCATCATTCTAGTTCCACATAGGAGGCTGATAATTGCCCCGAGTGATACACTCCTAAAAAAGTGGAAGTGACTGAGAGTCGCTTGTTCAACTATAAACTGATATATGGAACAAGCAGGTAACCTTTACCATAAAAGATAGAAAAGCCTCCAGATGAAGCACTTGGGTAATTGTGCGTTAATTCATGATGCCGATAACTTAATTATTGCTGAGGAAAGGCAGCAAGTTTGAGGTCTATCGCTTACAGTACAGGTTCCACACCTTGCTTAAAGAATAGCTTAAACTGTAAGAATCTATGGAAAAGACGCACATTACCCATTTCTATCGTTGCTATAACTTTCTTTGCTTCCACTTCCGACACTAACTGAGTCCATTGTTAACCCAAAGTTTTGGTCTTTCCCGCAAAGGAAGCTTTCATAACTATTATTAATGATAACATATCAGTCTCACTAGAGATTACAATCAGCAATTTTTAAGCAGATAGAGAGTAAACTGATTCATGGTTCTGAGACTTTTAGTCTATTATTCTTTGCTCGCATTTATTAAGAAGAGCGTTAATCACTGGAAAATTTTTAGGTGAAATTGGCTGTAATCAAGGATTTTTTACCAGAATAGCTCTTCCTTGAAGATATCACTAGAAGGATATTTTTCATTTGCTGGCCCCTTTGAAACAAAGTACTTACTAAGAAGCTTGTTGCGTTTGAGGTTGATCTACTTTGGTAGTGATATTACTATCAGTCCCTTAAAAATATGTGTGTGCTGTGGGCACAATAGTAATGCCTAGACAGTAGATCTACTGCGTGCGCTGTTAACCTGCTTAACAAAGACTTCCTCAATAACAACTTGAATGTTCTTCATTTAGCTTGCCAATTTAGAATCGTCTTTACCAGCGATAATTAGGATGTTAAGGCTGAACTTAAGCTTTTCTACTTCATAACTTACATTCCGCAGGTAAGCGAGGAGATTAATGGTATTTTTTATTCATGAGATCATCAGTCTCAGAAATCAGAGTACAAGATATTGACCACTACGGCATAATGGCAGGCATTATTGACTAAATGTGTCTGGTACAGCAAATCAACCAAATACCAGGTACTTATCACCAAAAAATAGTCACTCTAGGTCAAGCGGTAAAAGCGATGATTCTGAATGGCTTGGGTTTAGTCAGTGCGCCATTGTACCCGGCGTGAAAAGTTTTTTGTGGGTCAAGCAACAGAGAATCTATTGGGTGAGGGGATAAGTCCAGAATCTCTAAATGAACCGTTTGGGCAGAGTGTTGGACAACTATATGAGGCGGGGCTAACACAACTATTCGTCACGCTAGCAACGGATGCAGCCAAAAAGTTTGGCGTAAAAAAGGATAGCTTGTACCTGGACTCCAGTTGATTTCACATCCATGGAGAGTACGCCAGCAAAAAGAATGAAGAGACAGAACAGACAGGGGCAATTGAAATTACCTATGGTTACTCACAAGATCATCAACCGGATCTCAAACAAATTCCAAGTGGACTTGATGTGCAGTGGAGATAGAGACATTCCCTTATGTCTAAAAGTGGCAGATGGGAATGAAGCCGACTAAGCAGCGTTTGCTCTGCTTCTCAAAAAGTTTAGGCAGCAGTGGGAGATAGATACTTTGTTTGTAGCAAATGCAAACTTTACTGTAATAACAACATCTAACAAATGGATTCCTTGTGCTAGGTATCATGAGTACCTGCAACATTAGCACTAGGGCGTATTTTCAAACTCGTTATATCCTGAAAAAGGATGCGATCGCTTTGTTGCAATGGTGAATCGAGGAGACTTAAGTAACGAACAGTGGGAACGCTTAAAACCGTTACCAGTACCATAAAAACCGCGAACAGGCAAGCCAAATAATGACCACTGCACGGTTGTGAATGGCATCCTATGGATATTAAGAACTGGAGCGCTTTCGTTTTACTCTCGTATTAAACTGGTATGGTTACTGAGCACACTTTTCTAAAAACCTGCAAGCTGAGTTAGTCAACTGCTTTGTACTGCTGATCTTTTAGTCTTCGGTATTTGCAACCATCAATGGTGGTTCTGAGAATTTCTGTAACACAAACTTATCAACCGCCTTGAGTTCAACAGTTATCATTCCGAATACTTCCATCTGGCATGATAGTGTTGCAGAAATACATACCTCTCAGACTAACTCCTTCCAAGTTCGCCTGACTTAAATTTGCGTCACACAAGTTGACACCTCTCAAATTAGTCTCTCTCAAGTCACATCCAGTAAGATTGCTGCCGATAAGTTTAGTACCTACCAAATTAGCACCTCGCAGATCAGAACCAGACAGATTGGCTTGTACGAGTTCGGTATTTTCCAAATTAGCCCCTCTTAAATCAGCTCCAGTTAAATCGGCACACCTAAAACTGGCAAAATATAAGTTAGCTTTTCTAAGAATAGCTTTAGTCAGATTAGCATAAACAAGACTGGCTTTAGCAAAGGATACCCCAGTCAAATCAGCTCCAGCCAGATTAGCTCCGATAAGACAGGAGTTCATTAGGGCATTGGTGAAGTCAGCACCACTCAAATCAACATTACTCAAGTCCATGCTTCTCAAATCAAACCTACCAAAATATCTTTGCCCCTTCTTGTACAGTTCGATCAATTCCTGACGCTCCATAATTCTACTTCTACATCCTATAGTTCTAAGTACGTCAACAGTTTTTGGTTAGTAGTTTTTAGACGATTTAAGAGTACAGCAACTGCTGCAATAATATAGGTAATGAAAAAATTTAAAGCTAGGAACAGTTAACACCGTATCCTAGAAGTATCTGCCTGTACCCACTCCTTAATAGAGGTTATGCAGAACATAATGCATTTTGATTTGTTTTTAGTGCAGAGCAATCTGAACTGAAGCTTTAGGGATTTAGGGATGTATCCCTTAACAAATTCAAGATCTTCATTAGATAATTCAGTTAGTAATTTGAGGACAGTATATAATGTTAAGATTCCATTCAAATACATTGAACAAATTAGAAAAAATGTTTCAGAAAGATTTTCCAAACACCCTTGGTGGGATCAAAATCATGGTTGGAAAAATCTCCTAAACTATTTGCATCTTAACGTTCAACATATGTGTTCTTTTCAATTAAATTAAACCTTGGTTGAAGTATTTCCACTTCCGCAACTTTCTCTTGGGTTTCCCAGTTTGATTGGCATTATCAATACCTTCTGCAATCATCTATCTTAGCCCGTTTGGGAGGACTATTTCTACTTTTCCTCTGCCTAGAGTGACAAAAGAAAGATTAGCTGGTATTAAGATAGCTGCATCAACGGAGTTGTTATCTTTGATATGGAGAAATAGAGCGCTTCACCTTGTCAAAGCAGGTTTAAGTTGACAATACCTCTCCTCTAGCTCTATTTCTTGCTGAACCATATTTTGGATTGCTTGAATAACTATACTCCGACTGTCAAGACCCTGCTTATGCATTTTTAACCACCGCTGCGCTTCGTTTCCTTCCCTGAGAATTTTTTGAATGGGTGAGAGGAAGAAGCTGAAGCCCTTTTTTTTAGCAATCAGCCAAACTTCTTGGTAAATTTCCTCAATCCAATTCCGAGCGAAAATTTTTCTACCATCTTGCCAATGTCTCAATTCTGCGTCCAGGCTCTGGCAAGAAACGGTTGCTTCATTCGCACTAGTTATGGCAAGCAAATCTTCCGATCGTGTCGCTGTTGAAAATATGCTCCTTTCTAGTGGGTCTAAGCTTGGGTCATCTATTAACTGCCAGAGCCGGGCTTCTAGCAAAGCAGTGACGGCAAGCAAGGCAATAGGATCTACAATCAGATCGCAGATTCTTAGTTCTAGTCGGTTAAGATTGTAGGGACGGCAATTACCATTGGGTCGAACTGATATCCAGAGGTGGCGTACATTTTGCATCGTCCCATCTGCTAGCTGGTCTTCTGTCCACTTTATATAATGAGCATGGCTTTCAAAAAGAGGAACATTATTGGGAGTTTTTGGAAAAATTTTCCAGCGAGTGGAATGATACCCCGTAACGCAGCCATCCAGAAACGGAGAAGAAGCACTTAAGGCCAAGTACAGTGGTGCTTCTACACGGATCAGGCGATAGGCACGCATCAACAATTCTGGGTCACTGATACCAATGTTAATATGAATGCTAGTAGTGACAACGTTAGTACCGTAGGTCTGCTCAATGTAGGTATGGTAAGAGTTGCTGGGATCAGAACGGTAGAAGGATTCGCTATTGCCTAAAGATAAAGTACTTCCAGGAACTAGCGTGTAATTACCTATACGCTTTAAATACTTTCGCAGCTCCAATCTAGGACGTACCAACTCAAACAACAATTGCTTATATTTGTACAAGGGTGCGGTTATATATTCTACATTGCGGCTGTCTGGCTCCTGCGTAAATCCGTCCAAGGCAGCCACAATCTTATCAGAAACTCCTACAATATCACCTTGAGTTGTACCCGTGTAAATCTCAACTTCAAAACCTTTCAATAACAACATATTTTTTTACATATAAGTTGATTTGTATCTCTTCTCATACCCATAAGTACCTTAAGTACCTTAAACAGCAAGACAAAAATTCTTGCTAGATTTTAAACACTCGATTTATTTTGAGAGCTAGCTTTTTCAAGATAGCAATAGCTTTAATATCTGTTATAAAATTTGGTGTAAACTTCTCTTAAGAGCAACTATTGCATTCAGTAAGTATCGACAGCACGCCCTCTGCCGCCATTTTCTAATCTGAACTCCAACAGAACAAGCACCTCAACAATATTGCGAGTAAGACCATCGCCTCATAAAACGACCGATCGGTTCAAATCATTCCATATTGCTTAACAAACTTTCAGGAACTGCGAGACGATAAATATAATTCGTTATGTTTTCAGAGTAGGCAAGATGCCTACCCTAAAAGAGTCATTTCTATTTTGTGCAATGCCTGAGAATTTGGCGGTTTGGATATTAGGGTCATTGATGTTCAACCCCAGTTCGTCGCTTTAATTACTGGTGGAACTCCTCAATTTTTCAGCGAATAATGTACATATTCTGAATATTCTCCTCATTCCGTCCACGTTTTTTCAGCGTACCATCCAAGTTAAATGTTGGAAATAATTCTACGTCAATCCAAGAATGCAGCATTGCTGCCCAGAGAGTAATTCCCTCCAAAGCTTTTGCAATTAATTGTCGCCCTCTTGGCGATTCAGGATCTTCTGGCTCAATGTAATCCATGCCCATGATGCTATGGTGTTCATCAGCTTCCACATGGATATCAAAGTAAGTATCGCCTGCACCAAGTTCGTGCATCTTAGGTGCTACTACCTTAAAGAATTCATTGGAACATCGTTCAATCCCACTATTGATAGTAACCACCCACTTAGCACGATCCTGCTCTATTGCAAGCTGATACGCTAGATTCACACAAGCATTTGTCTCTGGTGTGGGAACGACATTTTCAATTTCTTTGCGATTATTCAACAGCTTATGCCTGAGCATCCAGTGCATTAACAGCTCATGATGATCGGCCTCCCCATAGGCATGCTTTGCATAGAACGGCATCATATGATTTTCAGACATTGGGGTTGTGCCAAGCATTAAACCCATTACCTTGGGAAAGGTTGCAGAATGGTAAAATAGTTGTACTGCAGCAGGTTTAAATTGCAGTGGTGATTTTATCTCACTTACCCACTCAAAAAATGGCATTTCCTGTACAGCCTTGCTAGCATTGAAAATAGGCTCAACGACCCATGCATGCTTAACGCATATTCTTTCCAGTTCATTCACATCCAAAGCTTCGTAAACGCTGGCAGTTGTAGATGTAACATTTGTCATTTTTATTTCCTCTGTTGTTTTTTAGAAACTATCTCTTCAT
>NZ_AJLN01000017.1 GCF_000317285.1 Chlorogloeopsis fritschii PCC 6912
CAAAAGAAGTACAAAAATTTACTGCTATCTCAAGAAACGCTGTCTCAAGAACGCTCTTTTTTCCATGATGATTTTTGTGTCATGGGTGTAAAGTGAGTAGTGTTTCTTTCATCCATAATGGATGTGCGATCGCTGCGTGAGGCGCTCTTAGGAAACTACGTTCATCCTGAAAATTGCCCCAACAGACGCCAGCGCGTCACCATAATATGCGGAATTCGAGCATAACGCTTCCATTTTTCTGGTTGAGCAGTTTGTAGCCACTCTGGAGGAACTGGCTCAAGAAGACCATCAAGAACAAAACCTACCTGAAAGCAGATCCCAAACAGATGCCACAACGGTCGGTGAAAAAAAGGATGACGTATGGGTTGACCTGGCTTTGCTATTTCATTGCCTGTCGCTGGCTGTATATAATCCTTCACCAAAACGCCTTCTGTACCAAGCCATTGGGTGTGAGTTCCTCCTAACGAGTTAAAGCAAGGATGAGTAATTGAGAATACTAACCGTCCCTTAGAGACAAGCAACCGACTAAGAGCATGCATTAAAGGCTCGATGTTTGCCATATCCATGAGTGCCATTGACACCACTGCAGCATCAAAGCAGCGCTCTCCCAAAGAAGCAAGTTGAGCTGCATCAGTCGCATCGATAAGTCTGTACTCAATACTTCCCGGTGAGCTGATAGTTCGAGCTTTGGCACACTTCAAGAGTTCTTCTGAAAAATCGAAGGCCAGAACCGATCCTCCTAACCGAGCAAGACGGCGTGCGAAGGTACCGTTGCCACATGCAACGTCAAGCACTCGTTCACCAGGTTTAATAGCAAGGAGTGTCTCCATTGCAGGGTTAATAACGTACTCATGGGAGAAGTCTGTTTCTCCCACTTCAGCGTCCCACCAAGCTGCATTTGCATTCCAAACATCGTGTACACGCTGGTTTATTTCATTTACTTCAATCATGTAACGCACCTTTATTTTGATTGTCTTGTGTAGTCTAGAGAAGCTCTTCTCTGCTTATCATTGCGTTCTAAAAGGGCTGATTGTTTGACACAAGCAGAGGTTCTGAAACCTTCATATCTTTTGTTACGCAATATTGACCAAGTTTGATCATTGACAAATAAATTATCACTTCAAACAATTGGTAGATAAAAATTTCAAAAGATGTAGGCAATGACAAGACTTAAGAGGTAAGAGGTAGTGGATGCATGATTTTTGTAAAATCTTCCTAAAAATTTGAACACAAGGTCGTGGATGGATGAGAAAACTTATAAGCCTGGCATACCAATGTAGCCTGTAAGTCCTTTAATTCTGTTAATCCATGCAACTACATTTGGGTAGGCTTCTAAAGAAATACCTCCCTCTGGTGCTAACCCAATGTACGGGTAACAAGCAATATCTGCTATGGTCGGACGATTAAGTACAAGCCAGTCCTGCTGTTGCAAGTATTTGTCTATAACTTTGAGGACTTCATGTGCTCTCTGTTGCGCTAAATCCAGATCTATTTTTGCGTTGAAAACAAAGTACAGTCTGGCAGTACAAGGACCATTTTGAATCTCGTTAGCAGAAATAGATAACCACTCAATTACTTTACTCATTGACACGGCTTCTACTGGCAGCCAATCTTCATTTCCGTAGCGACGCGCAAGGTATACCAAAATTGCATGGGAATCAGAAATGACTAAATCGCCGTCCATGAGAATCGGTATTTGGCCAAGTGGGTTCATTTTCAGAAGCCATGGAGATTTTGCTTCACCAGCTTTAAGATCGATATCTACAACCTCGTATTCCAGCCCAAGCAGCGACAGCATTAGTCGTACCTTATAGCTATTCCCTGATAACTCATGGTTGAAGAGTTTGATCATTAATTCCTCCTGTTTCTATCAAAGTTACGTTTCCATCTACTGAATTACAGTTTTTCAAAAACGACAGACCTTGGGTAGCGAAGATTGGGCAGTTAATAATGAACTTAAGTTTTTTCTATTCTTAAATTTGTCAAACTAGAAAAAACGTTGCTATCCAGTTCATGAAAGATTGTTGAATTTCTTAAGCAGGAATAGTTTTCTCAATTATTGGCTATCAATAAAAGTATGCTTTAAAAGCATTAACTTAACATCGACTAAATTGGTTGTCCTTAACTTCCTTATCTTCAGTAGACAAGATTTTTTAAATTTTTAATATAAATATTAGTTGTTCAATAAGTAAGGGTTTAGGAAAACATAGATAGCAAGAAAAAGTCAAGAAGTACCACCACATATTCTCCAATTCTGTGAGTATAACTCCTGAGAGTTTCAAGCCACAAATTCAAGATGAGGTGGTATACACATGGCTCAATGACACAATTCTAATTGAAAGAAGTATCTGCGAAGGCTACACCTTAGTTATTTCGCACTACTACAGCATAAGGCACAAAAAGTGATTTGAAGCTTTGGGTACGTGCACCAGAATACAATTCTCTTGACAGACAAGTCTGTCTAGTTTATTTTGACAATATGACTAAAACAGTTACATCTAGCGATTCGCGCACTAGGATTCTGGAAACCGCCTATCGTTTATTCTATGAACAGGGTTATCATGCTACTGGCATCAACCAAATTATTGCGGAAGCAGGCGTCGCGAAAGCGAGCTTTTATCATCACTTTCCTTCTAAAAAGGATTTGTGTATTGCGTTTTTGCAAAAACGACACAGGGATTGGTTTTCTTGGTTGAAGCAAGAGGTTGACTCCCATGTAGAACCACGAGAGCGTATTCTGAGTCTTTTTGCCTTTTTGGAGCAATGGCTTACAACCAGCAAGTTCAGAGGTTGCGCTTTTCTAAATTTGACATCAGAGTTTCCAATACCGGATAGCGTTATTCGGCGAATGATTGTGGTACATAAAGCTGAGTTGCGGGAGTATATCAAGGAGTTGGTGCAATCTTTCGTAGATAAAACCGCCTCACCTCAGAAGGTTGAAGTAGCTTCGTTAGCTGACACAATTTATGTTCTGTTTGAGGGATCGATTATTACGAGTCAGGTCTACAGTTCAATCTGGGCAATTCAAAGTTCACGAGAAGCAGTTCAGCGGATACTGACATAAAGCATTTTTATTTTAGGCATTTTGGACAGACTGGTTTATTTAGTTAAACCTGTAACAGTCACGGAAGTATCTTCTACAGTGGATTGAAAAGATGAAAGCAATTAGTAAAAGAAATGCTAAAGCTCTCGGTAATCCTGCATTTGCGACCAAAGGTGAATTCGGAGCGACGATTGGGAGAGCGTCTTGAAATTGAGAATCCTAAGGTCACCGACATTTGATTAAGCCCATTGCACCAGAAGCACTACTTGAGGCGATCGCGGATCTACTGAGCCAAAATTCACTCTGTACTGGAGATAAAAATGCAGAAATGACAATACGTTTAAAGGGAAAACAGCCATGACCTTAACAATCGAAATGACTTCAGATTTTATTTGTCCCTGGTGTTTAGTAGCAGACACCAACTTGCAGAAAGCGATCGCACAACTGGATATTCCGGTTGCAATTCAGCGCATCTGGTATCCGTTTGAGCTAAACCCAGATATGCCAGAAGCGGGTATGGATCGCAAAACTTACCGCACCAATAAATTTGGCAGTTGGGAATATTCACAACAACTGGATGCCAAAACGGTGCAGGCAGGGCAAGCCAACGGCATTGAATTTCGCTACGACTTGATGAAAGTTACTCCCAATACACTCAAAGCACACCGATTGACCTGGTTCGCAGGTAAAGCGGGTAAAGCAACGGACATGGCAGAACGTATTTTTAGAGCCTATTTCACAGAGGGTCAAGATATTGGTGATGTTGACACGCTAGTAAATCTCGCTGCTGAGATTGGTTTAGATTCAGCGCAAGTCAAGACATTTCTTCTTTCACAAGCAGGGATTCAAGATGTTGAAGCGTTGAAACGTCGAGCGATCGCCCAAGGAATTCGTAGTGTTCCCACAATCCGCATTGGCAATGAAGTGTTAGTGGGTGGGCAGCCTACCGAGATTTTTCTCGCTGCGCTGCGCTCTGCTGCAACAGAATCAGAGAAGGTTTAAGTGCGATGATGACTAAACTAAACTACCCAAATTCAGCGAAACATCAAAGCCAAGTGCGGCTGTATGGTCAACCCAATCTAGCAGAAGCTTACGAAATCCGCGATTTTCTCAATCGAAGTGTTGTTGAATTTGATTGGGTTGAACTCACAAGCGATGAGGACTGCCATCGAGAATTGGGATTTGCCGCCCTGAACGATCTGCGTTTACCAGTTGTTGAATTTCCAGATGGTACTCGACTGTTTGCACCAACCGTTCGCGACATTGCTCAAAGGTTGGGGTGGGTAGCACAGCCTAGATTCAAAGAATACGATCTTTCGATCTATGGAGCAGGGCCAGCGGGGTTGAGTGCAGCAGTTTATGCGGCTTCTGAGGGATTGCGAACTGTCCTAATTGAGCGACAGGCAGTTGGGGGTCAAGCTGGAACCAGTTCGCTAATTGAAAATTATATGGGATTTCCTGAAGGAATTCGGGGTGCAGAATTAGCGGAACGAGCGCGTCAGCAGGCAGTCAAATTTGGCGTTGAACTCTTGCTATTGCGTGAAGGAATTAAGGCAGAATTTAGAAACAATCGCATTTATGTAGATATGGCAGACGGCAGCAAAATGATTGCCCGTACCAACATTTGTGCGACAGGCGTAGAATATCGACGGTTAAATTTGCCCAATGAAGATCGCTTTCTGAACCGGGGGCTATTTTATGGCGCGGGTGTGAGTGAAGCGTCAATGTGCCGGAATCAGCAGGTTCTCGTGGTTGGTGGCGGTAATTCAGCAGGTCAAGCAGTCATGCACTTCTCACAGTATGCCAAGCAGGTGACGATGATTGTTCGTGGCAGCACTCTGGCAGCTACACTGTCAAAATATTTGATCGATCGCATCCTGAATACCGCCAATGTTGAGGTGCTTTTTAATGCTCAAGTCACGGGACTAGTCGGTGAAGGCAGCCTACAGCAAGTTGAAATTACAGACTATAGTGAGAATTCGGTGCGAACCATTAATACTCAATATCTCTTTATCTGTATTGGTGGTGTGCCTAACACGGAGTGGGCAAAAGACACAAATATTGTGAGGGATGAGGCAGGTTATCTGATTACCGGATCGGATTTGCTTAAGAATGGTCAGTTACCTGCTTGCTGGTCGCTCGATCGCGATCCTTATTTTCTTGAAACCAGTGTTCCGGGATCGTTTGCTGCGGGTGACGTACGGCATGGATCGACTAAGCGAGTTGCTTCGGCAGTCGGAGAAGGTGCAATGGCGGTTACGTTTGTCCACAAGTTTCTAGCCGAATCCTAGATTTATTGGTTATTTAGAAAAACGTTGATTGAACTAGAAAGTGAATCGGAGTTGAACAATGAACTCTACAGAAAAATATGCCATTGTCATTGGTGGATCGTTGGGTGGTTTATTTACTGGAATCATGCTGCGATCAATCGGGTGGAATGTAGATATTTATGAGCGATCGACCCATACCCTTGACAGTCGCGGTGGTGGCATTGTCCTGCAAACCGATGTCATCGAAGCTTTTCAACGGGCAAGCATTCCAGTTGATTCGCTGGGTGTCATTGCACAGGAACGCTATTACCTCAACCGAGATGGCAGCATTAAAATGCGAATGCCCATGCGTCAAACCTTAACATCCTGGAACCTGCTCTATGGCTCCATGCGGCGGCATTTTCCAGTCGAACACTACCATACTGGAAAGCGACTGACGGATATTCAGCAAACCAATGAAGATGTTACCGCAATATTCGCAGATGGCACCTCCGTCACTGCTGCATTACTGGTGGGTGCAGATGGTCCTGGTTCAACGGTGCGTCAACTGCTTTTGCCCACTTATCACTATCACTATGCAGGATACGTCGGTTATCGAGGATTAGTGGATGAAGCAGATCTTGATCCAGCGACAGCCGCTCTCTTTACAGAACGATTCGTCTTCTTCCAGTTTCCCAATTCCCACATTCTGCAATATGTGGTTCCCGGTGAGAATGAATCGCTTGTGCCCGGAGAACGCCGCTTTAACTGGGTTTGGTATGTCAACTACGATGAAACGACAGAACTACCCCAAATTCTGACTGACAAAGAGGGAAGACGGCGAGATTATTCAGTTCCTCCAGGATTTTTAGCTCTCACTGTTGAGCAACAGATGCGATCCTATGCTGCTGCGGTACTGGCTCCACCCTTTCAAAAGCTGGTTGCTGCTACAAAAGAACCGTTTGTGCAAGCAATTTTAGATCTAGGAGTACCGCAAATGATCTTTGGACGAGTCGCCTTAGTTGGGGATGCTGCCTTCATTCCTCGTCCTCACACGGCTGCCAGCACCTCGAAAGCTGCTGCTAATGCGATCGCCCTTGCAGATGCTCTACTTGAACAGAACCACCATGTTCCTCAAGCTTTAGATATCTGGGAACCAGAGCAACTTGCCTATGGGTTGCATTTGATGAAACACGGTCAATCGCTGGGAGAAAACTCTCAATTCGTCTATGGCACAAAGCGCTTTGATGGGGCTACAACGGCTCTGCGGCATGTCTGACTTGTCATGATAGAGCTTATTAACCGCACAAAGCCACCACCATTGGATTTCGGGTTCAACTAAACGACGCTAGTAGGTGTTTTGAGGAGAAAACAATTATGAATGTGGAGCGAGAGCCAAGCTTTGAATGTAGGGGATTACCGAAACACAAGCTGAATCAAGCGAGCGCTTATATAAATGAACATTTAGGTGAGGATTTATCGCTAGAAGCGATTGCTATTGAATTTGGCATGAGCAAATACTATTTCTGCCGCTTGTTCAAGCAATTAATGGGGATATCTCCTCACAAGTATTTGATACAGCAGCGGATAGAGCGGGCAAAGCAGCTGCTAAAGCAGAAGAAAATAACCATTGCAGACATTGCTTTTCAATGCGGTTACTCAGAGCAAAGTACGTTCGCAACGGCTTTCCGGAAAGCTGTAGGAATGTCTCCCAGAACCTATCAACAACAGCTCTGATATCACCAAGAGACAACACTTGAAAAAACAGCAAGAATTCCAAACTTTCGCAAGAAATCTAAAGACTACAATTTAAGCAAATTTTTATAGTTAATTCCAGTATGCTGTAGATTTTGGCACATAGACCATACTGTTGCCAACTAGAGAGGTCTGGAAGACCAAGTATCCAAGCTGCTTCAGCTTCGCTTTGTGGATTTTACAAAAATCTTTTCTCGTAGCTCTTGACTTTCCAGCGTACTAGAGACTTCAAGATGAAAGTAGTTTATTGCAGAGGATTGAAATCATGACTTTAGCCGAAAATACGCTTGCAACTACAACTGCACGTGTTTATCGCACTGAATTCAAATCAGAGCCTGCCGAAGTTAATGCGGGCGAGACAGTAGCACTTGTTTTCACAATACGGAATGCGGAAGGGGAGGTTGTCTGTAATCTCCAAATCGTCCATGAACAGGCAATGCACCTGCTAATCATATCTGATGATCTTAGTGAGTTCTATCATTTACATCCAAAACAAGAAGCGGATGGCAGTTTTCGCGTCACGCATCTCTTTCCACGAACTGGTAATTATTGGCTCTACGTCGATTACACACCGGACACTCACCAAGTTGTTGATCAACTCAGCCTGCAAATTCGTGGAGAAGCGCGTGAGGCGATCGCCCTCTTTGAAGACGAAAGCACAACCAAGACTGTAGATGGCTTGCGAGTCACCATGAAGTCAAATCAACCATTACGTGCAGGTGAAGCAGTAATGCTCGACTTTGCAGTTGAAGATGAGCAGACAAACGAGCCAGTCACCGATCTTCAACCTTATCTTGGTGCCCTTGCCCACTTCGTCATTATTAGTGAAAACGGTGCTGAATTTCTGCATGTCCATCCTATGGAACCACACGAAGTATCGACAGCACATAGTGCTAGTCATGCAGTCATATCATCTGCCCATCATCAACAAACACAATCTAACAAGCTACACACATTCCACTCCAGCGCCACGCTGATTAGCGCACACACCACCTTTCCCCACGCTGGACTTTACAAAATATGGGCACAGTTCCAGCGCCACGGACTTGTGATTACTGTACCCTTTGTTGTGCGGGTTGCCGATCGTGAAACCCTTTAAACTAAGAGGTTCTTTCTTTTGACAGATTTTCAAAATTCGCTTGCGCTCTCCCTTGACTCTCCAGTCAACTGGAGAGTGCAAACTAAAGATAGTTCAAAGCGTTCATGGTCACTGGTTGGATCGCCATCAAGGTCTAATCATTCATCCTATCTTTTGGAGAGATGAGGGTAATAAATGGATACAGCAAACTTAAAACTACGGGGCATGAGTTGCGCTTCATGTGCCAATACCATTGAAGACGCTATTCGCTCAGTACCAGGAGTAGAAGCGTGTAGTGTGAACTTCGGGGCTGAGCAAGTTACTGTCACCTACGATTCTGGTAAAACAGACATAACTGCAATTCAGGAAGCGGTTGATGCGGCTGGATATTTGGCTCAACCCATACAAGATGATGTCCTTGCTCCCGAAGATGATACGGAACGGCGAGAACGACAAGCTGAGAACCGCAAGTTAACCCGCAAGCTTTGGCTCAGTGGCATTGTCAGTGCTGTGCTGGTGATTGGGTCACTGCCCGCCATGACTGGGTTGCACATTCCCTTCATCCCCATGTGGTTACACAATCCCTGGCTCCAGCTCGTCCTCACAACTCCCGTACTGTTTTGGGCAGGGAGTGAATTCTTTGTCAATGCCTGGAAAGCCTTAAAGCGCCATACAGCAACAATGGATACGCTGGTGGCGATTGGCACTGGGACAGCCTACCTTTACTCCTTATTTCCGACATTCTTTCCGCAGTGGTTCATTAACAAAGGATTCAACCCGGACGTATACTTTGAGGCGGCAGCCGTTATTATTGCGTTGATTCTGTTGGGAGGATTGTTACAGAACCGAGCGAAGGGACAAACCTCGGAGGCAATTCGTAAGCTCATGGGGTTGCAGGCGAGAACCGCACGAGTGATTCGCAATGGTCAAGAAGTTGATATTCCGATCGCGGAAGTGGTGGTGGGGGATGTCATCCTAGTACGTCCAGGTGAAAAGATTCCAGTAGATGGCGAGATTATTGATGGTTCCTCAACTATTGATGAGGCGATGGTAACAGGTGAAAGTGTGCCTGTGAAGAAGCAACCGGGTGATGAAGTGATTGGAGCCACGATCAACAAAACTGGTAGTTTCAAATTCCGTGCAACACGAGTCGGTAAAGATACATTTTTGGCGCAGATTGTCAAGTTAGTGCAGCAAGCGCAAGGTTCAAAAGCACCGATTCAAAAGCTAGCCGACCAAGTAACCGGATGGTTTGTGCCTGCTGTGATTGCGATCGCCATTCTCACTTTCATCCTCTGGTATAACATTATGGGCAATGTGACGATGGCACTAATTACCACTGTCGGTGTGTTAATTATTGCTTGTCCCTGTGCTCTTGGTTTAGCAACGCCAACTTCTATCATGGTGGGAACAGGCAAGGGTGCAGAAAATGGTATTCTCATCAAAGGGGCAGAAAGTCTAGAACTCGCGTACAAGCTCAAGACTGTCGTTCTCGATAAAACAGGTACAATTACGCAAGGTAAGCCGACTGTCACCGATTTTGTAACTGTCAACGGTACAGCCAACGGCAATGAGCTAAACCTTCTGCGCCTTGCAGCATCTGTCGAACGCAATTCAGAACATCCACTAGCGGAGGCAGTTGTGAATTATGCTCAATCTCAAGGTGTGGACTTGAGGGATACACAGGAGTTTGAAGCGATCGCTGGTAGCGGTGTGCAAGGGTCTGTGTCAAATCAATGGGTACAAATTGGCACCCACCGTTGGATGAGAGAGTTAGGCATTAATACAAGTGCATTGCAGGAAGATTGGGATCGCCTGGAATATCTTGGTAAAACGGTGATCTGGATTGCAGTCAATAGCAAAGTCCAAGGGATTATGGGCATTGCTGATGCGGTGAAACCGTCTTCTGTAAACGCGATTCGCACATTGCAGAAAATGGGATTGGAAGTAGTAATGTTAACCGGAGACAATCGCCGCACTGCCGAAGTGATTGCTCGTGAAGTGGGCATCAAGCGAGTCTTTGCTGAAGTCCGCCCGGATCAGAAAGCCGAGACCGTCGAGAAAATTCAGTCGGAAGGCAAAATTGTGGCAATGGTGGGGGATGGCATCAATGATGCACCGGCGCTGGCTCAAGCCGATGTCGGGATGGCAATTGGAACAGGAACAGATGTAGCGATCGCGGCTAGTGACATTACCCTGATCTCTGGGGATTTACAGGGGATTGTTACCGCCATTCAACTTTCTCGTGCCACGATTCGTAACATTCGTCAGAATCTCTTCTTCGCCTTTATCTATAACGTCGCTGGTATTCCAATTGCAGCCGGAATTCTCTTTCCCTTCTTCGGTTGGTTGCTTAGTCCCATTATTGCAGGCGCAGCAATGGCGTTTAGTTCTGTTTCGGTAGTGACGAATGCCCTGCGTTTGCGTAAGTTTCAACCTAAAACAATTAGTTAAATAAATCACAGGGAGTAATAACAATGCTTAAGAAAGTAACATTTTTCGCAACCTTAGCAGGATTTGGATTTTTACTTGGAGCTATTTCCGGCGCATTAGCATAGCTTGCAATGTAGTTATATTCGCCAACGGAGACGTTTAAATAATGAACAAAATAGCAATCATTGGTAGTGTTGCAAGTTTGGGATTGGTGTTTGGAATTGCTTCTAACAAAGCAGTTGCACAGATGTCCCACGAACAAATGCAACCATCTCAAACGAAACAAACAAGTCAGTTCCATCGCATCGAACAACCCTTATGGGCAAAAGCAGCTGTTACAGCTGGCGGATTAGGATTGATAGGACTGGAGTTATGGTGGTTTTTGCTGAGTAAGCCAAAATCGCAAAAAGCACAATCAAAGCAGGGCATTCAGGAGATAACAATTACCGTTGATGGTGGATATGAACCAAGCCAAGTGGTAGTTAATGCTCTTCAAAGAGTGCGGCTCAATTTCTACCGTAAAGACCCTAGCAGCTGCCTTGAAGAAATCCGATTTCCTGATTTCCATATTGCCCAAGAGCTACCCCTAAACCAAGTTACTCCAATTGAGTTCACTCCTAACGAGCCAGGAACTTACACCTTTACCTGCGGCATGAATATGTTTCGAGGCGAAGTTAAAGTCGAAGCTGGGCAAGTTCAATCTCCAAAAGAGGATGAAATTATGGCAGATATTCAACCAATAATGACAACACCTGCAAACCAGAACAAGAATGGAACAGACGCTGTACACGCCATTGTAGAACAGGGAGTCCAGAGAATCACTGTTCAGGTTGATAAAGGCTACACACCCAACCATATTGTAGTTAAAGCAGGGCAAAGAGTTCAACTTAACTTTCTGCGTCAAGATCCCAGTGGTTGCCTTGCTCAAGTACTGATTCCTGATTTTGGCATTGCTGCCGATCTACCCTTAAATGAAACAACTACAATCGAGTTCACACCTGAAAAAGCTGGAGAATACGCCTTTACCTGTGGCATGAATATGTTTCGTGGTGTGATAGAAGTAGAGCCATCCAATGCTCTTCGCACACAGCAGTTTTCTACGCAGATTTCAGCATGAAAACCGGGAGCATCTGTGCCCAGCGTGAGCTTGGTAACTAGCAAGCAACACTTTCCCAAACGCTGGGCACAGTTCTTTAGACAAATACCTAATATGGATGAGATACAAAGTTAACTATACGGTTTCCTTGATTACACGTGTTGTTAATAATTAGGAGTGAATGATGTTAGCCCAAGAAACCCAGAAGCAAATTGGTTTAGTTGCTAAGGAAAGCGGCATTCCTATCAAAACGATTCGTTACTATGAAGACCTGGGCTTGCTCAAAGCTTCGGGCAGGACTGAGGGTGGATTTCGATTATTTAACTCCAGTGTTTTTGCCCGCCTAAGCTTTATCAAGCGTACCCAGAGCCTTGGATTGAGCTTGTTAGAGATTAAAGAGTTTTTGGATGTGCATGACCAAGGGGACTTGCCCTGCGACCATATTAAAGTAAAACTGAATGATAAAATTGCAGAAATCGAATACCAAATCGAACAGCTACAAGTATTGAAGTTAGAGTTAGAAAGGCTACTTTCGGACTGGAAACCTGTTTCTGAAATATCTGAAAATACAATTTGTCCAATTATCGAGCCGACTTAAAAATCAATTCTGTAATGAGCAGAATAATCTGCAATTTTTGATTCTCAAATAACTTGATTCTCTAGTTAAATAGAGAGCTTAATCTACTCTAAGTTATAAGGTGGCTATAGCGCTGATTAACTTGGAGGTAATGAGTATATATGTTTCTGTTCTTTCTTGTTTTGCTGCTAAAGGGTCTAATAACTACCTATATTAGCATCAATTTTAGCGATGGCATAGGAAGCTTATTCAACTTTTGTCAGCTATTAGTTTACTCACAAGTTTGGTTTTTACTCCTTGGTAAATTCAGTTTTTGCTCCTCGCGCTCCCATGATTAAGCACTAGGTAATTGGAAGTATCCTAGTTTTGTTTTTTAAAGAAACTTTACCCTTATTAAAAGAAAATTAAATAAAAAACTGGGATATATCGGAAAACACTCTTATCTTAAAAAGATTTCACTAAACACTCAATAAATTTTTTTGCATACCCCCTTGACTCTCCAGTTAAATGGAGGATTTAAAGTGATTTTAGATGAGTTGGAGTTCTTCAATTACACATATAACTCCACAACAAATTATCCAAAAAAAGGTTATTGACAGCTATGACATTACAATTTAAAGTTCATAAACTGGTTTGCTCTGCTTGCGCCAAAACTATCACTGAAGCAATTCAAAAGGTTGATGCTAACGCTACTGTTCAGACCGATCCAAAAACGAAATTAATCAACGTAGAAACTCAAGCATCCAGAACAGCTATTGAGACAGCGATCGCGTCAGCAGGCTATCCACCAGCTGCTTAATTTACATTCCTCTATTATTCCACCATCAGCTATCAGCAGAGCACAAGCTGATAGCTGAACTTCCGAAAAACTTTCAAACATTTTTACGCCGATCGGCAAGGAGGAAAAATGGCTAAAATTGGCTTATTTTACGGAACTCAAACTGGGAATACCCAAACGGAAGCCGAACTTATTCAGAAAGAGTTTGGTGGCGACAGCGTTGTCGATATCTACGACATTTCTAAAGTAGAATCGAGCGATTTCGAGAACTACAACTACATCATCATCGGATGTCCTACCTGGAATATAGGTGAATTGCAATACGACTGGAATAATTTCTTTGACGAGCTAGACAATATCGATTTTAACGGCAAGAAAGTTGCTTACTTTGGGGTTGGTGACCAGAACGGCTACCCCGACTCTTTTCAAGACGCAATGGGCATCTTAGAAGAAAAGATTTCAGAACTTGGGGGTGAAACCGTCGGCTATTGGTCAACTGGGGGGTACGACTTTACGGAGTCAAAAGCAGTGCGTGACGGTAAGTTTGTTGGTTTAGCGCTAGATGAAGATAACCAATCTGAGTTAACGCAGGAACGGATCAAAACTTGGGTTGCTCAGTTGAAACAGGAATTTACACGCTCTGGAGCCAAGTTTCATGAAGATAGCTTTATCGAACTTTAGCTTGGTAGCCAAGAAATTTATTTCTTAGCGGACAAGAGCACAGATGCAAGATATGAGCCTCTAACTAGCGGCTTTTTCGCCATAAGTAAAGAATGAAAGAAACTATGGAATCTTTTGAGTCTCAACCTTCAAATAGTAAACGTCAGTTCGCACCAAAGTTAACACCGGGCTTCTGGGCAATGTTAGCCTTGCTCCTAGTTGGCGGCGGCGTTGGATTTTGGCAGTTTCTCGCTCCGGACAAGGAATCACCTCCAACGGCAGCTAGCCAACCCCCAGCAACAAAGGTACAAGTTGCGACGGTGCAAAGTGCCACTATAGAGGAAAGTGCTGAATTTGTTGCGAGTCTTCAGTCTCGTCGTTCTGTCACTCTACGACCGAGAATTCAGGGTCAGGTCTCTCAGATACTTGTTCGGGCAGGGGATCGGGTTAAAAAAGGTACTCCAATTTTGAAGGTTGATGCAAAGCAGCAACAGGCTTCTGTTGACAGTAGAATTGCAGCTTATGAGTCCACTCAGGCTGATTTACAAACAGCCCAAGCAGAAGTAGCAAGTGCTCAAGCCGAAGCAAAAAATGCAACAGCGACACTCAAAGCGTTACAAGCTCGGCGAGTTTCCGAACAGTCCGATCTAAAACTCAATCAGCGCGAGTACGAGCGCTTCAACCGACTATATCGAGAAGGAGCTGCCAGTTTGCAAATCCTAGAGCAAAGGCGAAACAGCTTAGAAGCAGCCAAAGCCAAGCTTGCTCAGACGGATGCTGATATTGCAGCCCAAGAAGCCATGATTACTAGAGCACAGGCAGCGATCGCTAAGGCAAAGGCAACAATTATTAAGAACCAGAGGTTAGTCAACCAAGCTCAGGCAAATGTAAAGGAGCAAGCAGCAGAGCTTCAGTTTTATACAATTACCGCGCCGTTTGCAGGTATTGTGGGTGATATTCCCGTTAAAGTGGGTGATTTTGTCGATACGTCTACCCAGTTAATCACCGTTTCTGAAAATGGTTTATTAGAGGTTAACATTTCGGTTCCAGCAGAACAGGTAGCTCAATTGCGGTTAGGAAGTTTAGTAGAGTTGGTAGACGGTTCTGGGCGAAAGGTCGGTATCAGTCGCGTATTTTTCATTGCACCCAATACGGCGAATCAGACACAATCGGTACTCGTCAAGGCGCTGTTGGATAATTCTCAAGCTAGAGTGCGAACCGACCAATTTGTTCGAGCGCGGGTGATTTTGGATCGGCGTCCTGGAGTCCGCATTCCCACAACCGCTGTAACTCGTTTAGCCAAAGAGACGTTTGTGTTTGTAGTTTCCGAATCGCGAACGCAATCTGCCCAATCTCAGTTTGTGGCTCGGCAAAAACCTGTTGAACTAGGCAGTATTGAAGACAATCAATACCAGGTTTTGAAAGGATTGCAGCCCGGAGAACGAATCATCATCTCTAGTTTGCTTGGTTTAAGGGATGGTGCGCCAATTGTTCCTGAATCCAAGAAAAGCAATTGATTAGCAATGTTTATTCTGCTACTGACTTATGTTCGCAGATTTCTTCATCAAGCGACCCGTCTTTGCGATCGTCTGCTCCCTGATAGTTTTGGTATTGGGGCTAATCAGCATTCCTACGTTGCCCGTAGAGCAGTATCCAGACATTAGCCCCGTTCAAATTAGCGTCACAGCTAACTATGTTGGAGCCAGTGCCCAAATTGTCGAAGAAACCGTGACATCGGTTTTAGAGCGACAGATTAATGGGGTCGAAGGCATGAGATATATGAATTCGACCAGCAGCAATGATGGTAATAGCACAATTACCATTACTTTTGAGCAGGGCTATGATATCAATGTTGCAGCCTCTGATGTACAGAATCGTGTCTTGCTGGCACAACCCAAATTACCAGAAGTGGTACAAAAGACAGGAGTTGCGGTTACAAAACAATCAAGTGGGATTGTTTTAGCGATGGCATTATACAGCGAGGACGATCGCTACGATGATACGTTTATTAGTAACTATGCAGATTTGTATGTGTTAGACCCACTCAGACGTATCAATGGTGTGGGAAATGTCCTATCCTTTGGAGAACGTCGCTATGCCATGCGAATTTGGCTCGATCCCAATCGCCTTGCTGGTCGTAATCTGACGGCTCAAGATGTGGTAAATGCCCTCAATCAACAAAATTTGCAGTTAGGCATCGGTGCGATCGGACAACCACCCGCCCCCGATGGGCAAAAGTTTCAGATCGATTTGCAAGCCGTTGGACGACTGCGAGAAGCCGAGGAGTTTGAGAATATTATCCTCAAAGCAGGAAATGACGGGACGCTAATCAAACTGAAAGATGTTGGGCGGGCGGAACTGGGGGCAGAAAGTTACAGCACATTTGCTCGCTATAACGGTCACATCTCTGTAGGCTATCAAATCATCCAGATTCCTGGTAGTAACGCCTTAGAAATTGCTAAGGCGGCTAAGGCAGAAATGGCACGACTAGCAAAGAATTTTCCACCAGAATTAACCTATGAAATCCCCTATGATTCCTCTCGATTTGTTGAAGCATCCTTCTGGGAAGTGGTCAAAACGCTAATTGAATCGATTGTACTAGTTGTGGGAGTGATTTTCATTTTCTTGCAAGATTGGCGGACTACCATTGTTCCAGCGATCGTGATTCCGGTTTCCTTAATTGGCACCTTTGCATTTGTCAAAGTGTTTAATTTTTCACTTAATAGTCTGACTTTATTTGGTTTAACCTTGGCGACCGGAATGGTTGTCGATGATGCAATCATTATTGTTGAAGATGTGGTTCGTTTGCTTGAGGAAAAAAGTATCAGTCCGCGTCAGGCGGCTTCTCAAGCAATGCACGAACTGTTTGGAGCCGTAATTGCCACTTCGCTAGTTCTCATGGCGGTTTTTGTTCCAGTTGGCTTCTTTCCGGGAACAACAGGACAACTATACAAACAATTTGCACTGACGATCGCATTTTCAACTACGCTTTCCACCTTTAATGCCATTACATTTACTCCTGCCGTGTCCGCCATGTTGCTACGTCGAGGACAACAACCACGCGGCTGGCTCGGCTGGTTTTTTGCAAGGGTAAATGACCTTTTAGACTGGATGCGTAGAGGCTATCAACGGATTCTTGGCACTGTCACTCACTTTAAGATGGTTGTGTTGCTGTTATTTACTGTATCTTTGGTACTTACAGGCTGGTTGTATCTGCGTGTTCCTCAAGCATTTCTGCCAGAGGAAGACCAAGGCTATTTTGTCAACCTGATTCAGGGGCCGGATGGGGTTTCGTTAAATTACACTCGCTCAGTCGTTATGAAAGCCGAAAAAGAATTACTCAACGTCCCTGAGATTGAAGGCGTATTTGCAATGGGTGGTGTTAGTTTTAGCGGCAACACTCCCAATCGCGGATTGATTATGGCTCCCCTCAAATCGTGGTCAGAGCGGCAAAGACCAGAGCAATCGGTATCAGCAATTCTCAATCGGGTACGCGCACCCTTGATGGGAATTCCAGAAGCACCTGTTCTAGCCGTCAATCCTCCAACTATCCAGAGTCTCGGTAGTGTAGGTGGTTTTGTGTTTCAACTCCAAGACCGAGGCGATCAAAGCAATCGAGATATTAATGCACTGGATCGAGTCAAAAACGAGCTAATTAGCCGCGCCAATCAAACTCCAGGATTGCAAGGAGTCTTTAGTACCTATACTGCCAACGCGCCCCAGTTGATGATTGAAGTAGATCGAAGCAAAGCAGAAGCTCTACAGATTCCGATTGATGAAATTTTCAGTACGCTACAAACATTTATCGGTTCGCGCTATGTGAATGACTTCAACGAATTCGGTCGAACATACCGCGTTTATGTTCAAGCAGACTCGCAATTTCGCTCTAACCCAAAGGATGTTGGTCGCTTGTATGTGCGCTCAAGAGTTGGCAACATGATACCCCTTAGTAACGTTGTAACGATGAAATCAACAACTGGGGCACAAACAATTAATCACTACAACCTTTACCGCTCCATAGAAATCAACGGAGCAGCTGCTCCTGGGTTTAGTTCTGGGCAAGCAATTGAGACAATGGAAAAGCTAGCGGCTGAGGTTTTACCCGCAAATTTCGGTTTTGAATGGTCAGGTATCTCCTTAGAAGAAGTAGAATCTGGCGGTCAAGCTCCAATTATTTTCAGTTTGGGGGTCTTTTTTGTTTTCCTTGTACTGGCAGCGCAATACAACAATTTTGTCGATCCTTTAATCATTATGCTGGCAGTTCCCTTGGCAGTCTTGGGAGCTTTATCAGCTCAATCTCTACGGGGTTTGTACAACGATGTTTACTGTCAAGTTGGTTTAGTCATGCTGATTGGTTTAGCCAGCAAGAATTCGATTTTGATTGTAGAATTTGCCAACCAGCTACGAGAGCAGGGACTTTCAATTACTAAGGCAGTAGTGCAAGCTGCACAAGCACGATTGCGTCCTATCCTCATGACAACGGTTTCAACTTTGATCGGCAGCTATCCATTGCTTGTTGCAACAGGAGCTGGATCTGCCAGCCGACTGTCATTGGGGACAGCAGTTTTTGGTGGGATGTTCGTTTCTACGTTCTTGAGCTTGTTTGTAGTGCCAATACTCTACATCATTATTATTAAGATTCGCCAACAGCTGGTGCGATCGCGCAATTCGCTATTACATCACTAAGCAGCAGAGGAAAATAATAAATGCCCGAATTCTAAGGAGTTTGGAATAGCGCCTCGGATTCGATTCATCAATGTAATAAGTGTTAAAAACCAATCGATAAATGTGAAATTAGCAGGGGCAGTTAGCAGAAAATCTTTTGGTACAGCTATCGATAGCGGGATGCTTGTCTCTACTTCCTGAGTTTATTCGTGGTGCCTATTCCGTATATCGCGAGTAGTTAAGATTTGTTTGTGGTTCGCGGACGTACCGAAAACTTGGCATCAACCAGGCAAGTAAAGTTTGAGTCACATATAGCAAATAATTAGCGAGATGATACTGTTTCTACTTGACTCTCCAGCTAACTAGAGAGTCTACCATAAAACTGGTAGTTGTATTTAGTTAAAAGGCAGCTAAATATGTTAATCCAAGAAGAGGTAAAACTTATTGGTTCAGTTGCTAAGTCTAGCGGCATACCGATTAAAACAATTCGCTACTATGAAGAGTTAGGTCTACTCAAAGCATCAGGTCGAACCGAGGGTGGATTTAGATTATTTCACTCTGATGTTTTGGCTCGCTTGAACTTTATCAAACGTGCCCAAAGCCTTGGGTTATCTTTATTAGAAATTAAGGAATTCTTAGATGTTCATGATGGGGGCGACTTACCCTGCGAACATATAAAAACTAAGTTAAAAGATAAGCTGATAGCCATTGATGAACAAATTCAGCAATTACTCATTCTGAGGCAAGAGTTAGAAGGACTGCTTTCAGGTTGGGAAATTATACCTGAAACTCCAGAGCAAACAATTTGTCCTGTTATTGAAAAAAACTTAAACAATTAAGCTGATGAGAAAGCACTAGACGCGCAGCGACTTTTGTAGATAGGCAAAACTCGGTTTCCCTCATGCTACAAGGTATTTCCATAAGGAGTATTAGACGATGCGACACAAACTTATCAAACAAACGACAGCTATGGCGATCGCTGCTGCATTACTCACAAGCATAGGATTGCATCCAGCAACTGCCCAGCAGCAAAACCAGGAACATCAGGGGCATCAAGGACATGATATGAATGACATGAAAGCTCCAACAGCTAACGCCCAGAAACTACCACCCGTGCCAACTAACCTGCCAGGCTGGATGGACAATAAGGACAGAAACCATATCTATCGCAAGCGCGGTGTCTACAACGATGCCATCTACAACATTAGACCGCTAGCTTTGGATTTAAATGCAGTCGCTGTGGGACACGCCTTTGCTTACGAAGACTTGGTAACGGGCAAAGCTAAAGACTTGGAAACTAAAACCTTTGAGCGGATCAACTGGGTGCTGAAAAACCCTCCGCGCTTTATGCCTGATGAAGCCAACATCTCACCGACTTTCGGGCGCAAATATGGAGTGTTGGAACAGGTTTTTGACTGGGCACACATTCTTCACGCCCAAACCGTAGACGTGCTAGCAAGCACCAAGTTGACAGACGCCCAAAAAGAAGCAGAGATTGAGCGCCTGTATAAGTTTTATGTCGATAACGTACCCTATGCCATTACTAGCCTGCCGATGAACATGGGCTACTTGGATTCCCAGCCCTATTCCAAGGCATTCCGTCGTAAGTATCCAAAAGTGAATGGGTTATTCTGGGGCTACCACTGGCTGCAAGGTTCAATGTATGACTTGCTTTACGGCAAGACACTCGAACAGCAGCGTGCAGCCTACACCACAGCAGGTAAACAATACCACGAGGTGGAATTGTATCGTACCGATCGCCCGTTCATGCCAATGTTTGCTGAAGTCAGTCCGAAATTTGCAGCCCGTTTTCCACACATTTCAAACGTCTTTGACAACCTGCATATGTTGCACGACATGGTAAATGACATTCTCGCTTCTGACTGGATGAGCGAACAACAGAAGGAAGGACAGATTAAGCGTGCAATTTGGATGGTGATGGCAGCTAATCATAAGGGTATGAAACCGGGTGAGAACTATGGTGGTGATGGTTTGCACGACCATCGCTTTATGGAAGGTATGCCAGGGATGGGCATGATGCCAGAAGGGTTGATGAATCATGGCAACATGAATCACGGTTCCAGAAACCATAACTCAAGCACTACGCAGCAAGACATGACAGTACCTAATACAGGCAAGACTCCGGCGGGAAGCCATATCGGTCACTAATTTAGTTCCCCTTGCTATTAGAAAACGAATACAAAAGTAAGAATTCTATGAAAAAACTAACGAAACATGCGATTGCCACCTTATTTGCAACGACATTTGTAGCGATAGCAGCTACTTCGACACGCGCCGTTGACCACAACAACATCGATGCCAACCGTCCGTTATCTTTTGACGACGCCGAATCTATCGGCTATCGCGAGCAGGCAATAGAATTGGGTGGCGTGATAACCTTGCCACAGGGACGCTCGGTAGGTGGTGAGTTTGAGATCGAGTATCTCTATGGCTTTGCACCTAACACCCACCTCAATGTCGGTATTCACCCCAGCATTGGTGGTCGAACTGATTCTGAGGACACCGACTTCGACATCGGTGATGTATCTGTAGGTGTGTTCCATAATTTCAACCGCGAATACAACAATACGCCTGCTTTTGCTGTCCGAGCTGATACTTACTTCCCGACAGGACGGGATTCACGAGGTGTAGACTTTCGCTTGCGCGGTATTGCTAGCAAGACGGTAGGGCAATACGATCGTCTGCATCTCAACGTCGATTTGAACGTAAACACAGTCCCTGATAGTGATGATCGCTCTGTGACCCCTGGTGTAATTCTTGGCTACTCCAGGCCGCTAGGTTACCCTCGCCGTTTTGATCGCACGATTCTAGCGGAAGTAGGGGTGCGTGCTGGTGAGGAAACAGGAGATGGGGCCATAGTGTCCGCTGGGGTAGGGTTACGCCAGCAGGTAGGGTATCAGAGTGTGCTTGATATTGGTCTGCAAGGTGACATCGCCAGCGATGATAGTGAGCATAGTCAAGTGCGCCTCGTTGCAGGCTATTCAACGGCTTTTTGAAGGATAAACCTTGTCTATGCCAAAGGCATAGACAAGGTTTATCCTTTACTCCACGCGAAAAACATCTTTCATGCCTAGCCAGTTATAGCGCCGAATTAACCAAGGCAAACCAATGAGGATGATCGGAAAAACAATAGAAATAGCGATTCCCAAAGGCATCCCTAGCTCAAAAACTCCTCCCATATAAGTTAGTAAAAACGTCGAGGGAATCATGCCCAAAAAAGTAGCAATAGCATATTTAGGAAGAGAAAGACCAGCAATTCCCGCAGCGTAGCTAATTAGGTCAAAAGAAAAGATTGGCAGCAAGCGCGTAATAAAAATTAACCAGCTAAGATAGGTTTCTCCTCTTTGCTTCGAGAAATAGATGATTTTCCCAGTCAAAGCTTTGATTGCCGAACGCCCTAAAGTGCGCCCCAAAAAGTAAGCAATTAAACTACCTAGAAAGCCCCCGATCACACTGTAAATCCCTGCTAGAATCGATCCCCACATAGCACCAGCGACGACTGCTAGCGGCGCACTGGGAATAGGGCTAACAACTACAGATAAAGTCAATATGCTGATATAAACTAATGGACCAAGGACTCCTAAATTTTTAACTCCTTGCTTAAACCCCTCTGGTGTCAACAGCTTAACCTCAGAATTCAGCTGCCAATAGCAGATTGATAAGCATAGCAGCAAAAGTGCCATTGCAAAGGCGTTTTGACGATTAAACAGGATTTTTATCCTTTTTCGTCTTTTCACCCCAGTCCTCCTAAGTTTTGTTTTAGGTATTACTGCCCTTAGCCTTACGACCAAGACGAGGAAAAAGGCAGGTGTGTTCTCAGCATAGCGCTTGTACTCTTCGTCAAATTTGGAGAGTGTATCATGTTCCTTCTGGTATGTTAAATGCAAATAAATCCCTATCAGCTTCGGCCATCAGCACCAGGCCAATTAGATGTAGGGCATTGTTGGCATTGCACTGGGATGTAGCCTACTCTGAAAATAAGGCAGATAGCAGAGGGTAGAAGGAATAAAGATTTTCATCGGTGGTGCTGAAACTTCTAGTTCATGACCTACTAAACTCTAGTTACTTTTATCCTTCAATTAATTGTTTCTAGCTTGAGATGGATGATTCTTGTACATTGTTTTAAGAGTCTTGAACTATCTACATTTCTGTTGCACTTTTATATAGAGAGACTTATGCAACGCCATCATGAGCATCACGGGCATCAGCAACCCCAGCAAGAATACGTTGGACATGATGAACATCAAAAGCAGCTTGCTGATGTCCGTCAGGATTTGCATCAAGCTCGACAGCAACATTCCCACCACGATAAGCACGCAGGTCATCGTCCAGAAATCTTTAAACGACGATTCTTTATCTGCCTAGTGCTAAGTTTGCCTGTGCTGTACTACGCGCCCATGTTGCAAATGTGGTTTGGGTATCGCGCGATCGCGTTTCCTGGTTCAGAGTGGGTCGCCCCAATTCTGGGCACAATCATCTACTTTTATGGAGGTTGGGTTTTTCTGCGCGGGGCATGGCGGGAATTACACAGCAAGATTGGCATGATGACGCTGATTGCACTCGCCATCACTGTTGCTTTTATTTATAGTCTTGCTGTTTCGTTTGGACTCAGAGGCGAACCGTTTTACTGGGAATTGGTGACACTCGTTGACATCATGCTGCTAGGGCACTGGATCGAAATGGCATCGGTTCAGGGAGCAAGTCGAGCCTTAGAGAATTTAGCAGAACTCGTGCCTACCGTGGCACATCGTTTGGTAAATGGACGAGTTGAGGATGTTCAGGTCAATACGCTACAACACGATGACCTAATTCTGGTTCGTCCCGGTGAACAAATTCCGATCGATGGCGAAGTCACAGAAGGTGCTTCGAGTGTGAATGAAGCTTTTCTGACTGGGGAATCCCGCCCAGTCACCAAGCATATCAATGATGAAGTGGTTGCCGGATCTGTAAATGGAGATGGCGCATTGACTGTGAAAGTCACTCGCACAGGTGAACAAACCACCCTCAGCCAAATCATGCGCCTCGTTGAGGAAGCGCAAAGTTCTAAAAGCCGCTATCAAGCCTTAGCGGATCAATTAGCGTATTGGTTGACGCTGATTGCGATCACAGTTGCAACACTGACCTTCATTGTTTGGCTGGCATTCGCTCCTGATAGTACTTTTGCGATTAATCGTGCTGTCACAGTGTTAGTCATTGCTTGTCCACACGCATTAGGTTTGGCGATTCCACTCGTAATTGTTAATGCAACAGCGATGTCTGCGAAACATGGAATTTTAGTTCGCAGTCGAGAAGCCTTTGAGCGAGCAAGAAACATTCAAACGATCGCGTTCGATAAAACTGGGACATTAACAGAAGGACGATTTGGAGTTCAACGAATTTACACAGATCAAATTGATGAACTCAAAGCATTAAGAATTGCGGCAACGCTAGAATCGCTCTCTGAACATCCTCTGGCTCAAGCGATTGTGCAGGAAGCCGATCGTCGCCAAATTCAATTTACAAAAGGCGAGGATTTTCAAGCAATTCCGGGTAGTGGTGTGGAAGGCACAGTGAACAATCAACGTTATCGAGTCGGTAGACCCGAATGGGTACGCGAGTTAAAGCTGACATTTCCAGCAGCCTTACAAGCAGGATTAAAGGAAAGTGAGTCGCGGGGAGAAAGCGCGATCGTTCTTATGGATGATCAGCAAGTACTGGCTGTTTTTGGATTAGCCGATCAAGTGCGGGAACCTGCAAGAGAAGCTGTCGCGAGATTGCAGGAAATGGGTGTGCAAGTGGTGATGATTACGGGCGATGCCGAAGCGGTTGCCAAAACCGTTGCCGAGGATTTGAATATTGATCGCTACTATGCCCGTGTGCTACCGCAGGATAAAGCCTCAATTATCCGCAGACTCAAAGCCGAAAAACCAACTGCGTTTGTGGGAGATGGCATTAATGATGCACCTGCTCTAACCGAGGCAGATTTAGGACTGGCGATCGGGGCTGGAACCAATGTCGCGATCGAATCCGCAGATTTGGTGTTGATCAATAGTAGTCCGCTAGATGCCACCTATGCGTTGAAGTTGGCAAAAGCGACCTACAATAAAATGCTGCAAAATCTATTTTGGGCAACAGGTTACAACGTTATTGCCATTCCTTTAGCCGCAGGGATCGCTTATTCCTTTGGAATTCTATTGTCTCCGGCAGTAGGCGCTATCTTGATGAGCGTTTCGACCGTTGTTGTTTCGATTAATGCCATGTTATTACGTCGGCTGAGGCTCAGAGGCTAAATCTTTAGATTTCTGTTCGGCTTGTTTGGCCATCGCGATCGCGCCTCGGTGGTGTATTCGCCTGGCATCAATGAAGCGCAAAATGACGCACACAAAACAGTCTAAATCCGGCTTCTTTGGGTAATTTGTCCCACAATCCAAAAGGTTAGAACGGGTAGAATCATCAACTGAAGCACAGGCAGAATCCCGACCTCTAGAAGGGGAAGTCGGATCATGGCTTCACTGTAGCTCCAGATGCCCATTACTAAGGCAATCCACTCGATTAGTGTTGCACTGGTTAGACCAGCACCTGCGAGCGTTAGAATTCTTAAGCCATTGAGATGAGCAATCCAATCTCGATCGTGGGTGATACGGTGACCAAGCCAGTACAGCACACTGATGTAGACAGCATCCCCGATTGACGCTAAACCGCAAATTAGCCATGTTTGAGCAGCAGATGTAGCAAATTGCTCGTAAGCGAACATCTGCCCCATCTCCCAGACAAAGTTAATCACGAAAGCAACTACAAAGATTAGGAGTAGAAAGGTTTTGGAAGATTGGGTTTGATTCATGGGGTTAGTTTAGGGTAAACAATTCTTTGGCTAAAGGAGATACTGGCCTTTCAAACGGTAGAATCTTGTATCATTTTTTATGTTTCCTGAGTAAAACGCGATCGCTGCAACCAGTATCCGATTGGATTTGAGTTCAGCACAGGGTGATAAACTCTTCCGTAGAAGAAGGATGAATGCCGATTATGCGATCGCATTTTTGATTACGCCTTCCACCTTTAATGCCATTACATTTACTCCTGCCGTATCCGCCATACTGTTACGTCGAGGACAACAACGCGGCTGGCTCGGTTGGTTTTTTGCAAGGGTAAATGACCTTTTAGACTGGATGCACAGAGGCTATCAACGGATTCTCGGCACTGTCACTCGCTTTCAGATGGCCAACATACCGCGTATATAATTAACTTAAAGCTACGTATCATTTGCTGCATAGGCACTTAGTTCCTCTGCGTCAGTATTCGCCAAAATATTTTGGGCAAGTTTTACTTCCTCTGCACTGCCGTGAACTATTACTAAATACTTACCATCTTTGAGCTTATCTTCATACTTGAGGACGTGCTGTGCAGAAATTCCCCAGCCTGTTAAAGTGCCTAGCACTCCTCCTCCAACTGCACCAGCTACAGCACCTTCAATACCACCTAATAATGCTGTGCTGGCTAAGTGTCCAATTATTAACGTTGGTCCAACACCAGGAACCCAAATAAAAGCTGCACCAGCAAGCACACCAAATAGCCAACCTGCCCAAATACCAGTAGTAGCGCCAAACATAGTTGCATTAGCAACTTTACCTGTGTGGCGATGCACTTCCTTTTCACTCTCTTGGTTCTGGGTAATGATAGAAACCCGATCAATTGAAAAGCCATCCCGTTCTAGTACTGACACTGCTTCCTCTGCTTTTGACATACTGTCGTAGACAGCAATAGCGCTCTGTTCAGACATTTTTGACCACCGTGAAAGTAGGTAACAAATAAATTAACTTGTAGGAACAGTAGTATCCACAGCTAGCCGACCATCTTCCATGCGAACAATACGGTCAGCTATATCTAGAATGCGATTGTCATGTGTCACTACTAAAATAGGGCATCCCTGCTCTTGTGCTAGTTGTTGCATCAGTTCTACTACGTCTCGTCCTGATTTACTATCTAAAGCAGCAGTTGGTTCGTCGGCTAAAATCAGCTTGGGATGACTAACTAGGGCGCGGGCGATCGCTACCTTTTGTTTTTGCCCGCCAGAGAGATTTTCTGGGTAATAGTTCACCCGATGTTCTAACCCTACTGCTTTAAGCATGGCTTCTGCTCTGGGACGGAGTTCTTCAGCTGGAATATCTGCGTGCAGTTCAAGGGATGTTTGCACATTCTGCCAAGCTGTTAAGAATTTGAGCAAATTATGAGCTTGGAAGATATAACCGATGTTACGCCTAATTTCAAAGAGTTGGTCTTTGTTGGCTCCATATAGCTCGCGACCAAACACTTTAAGGCTTCCCTCTTGGACAGACCGTAAACCACCAATTAAAGTCAGTAAAGTTGTTTTACCTGGGGGGAAAGTAGCGAAGCTGTCACCAGCCGCCACGCGACGGCTGAAACCTTCATCCAGACTGAGTTTTATCAAAAAATTTCGATTTTACGCAGCATCAAGTTCTAACCGCTCATTCATGTCCAACCGGAAAGTCCCATAAGGATTAACGTGTGTCCAAAATAACGGTGTTAGCCCTCGCAAATCCTCCTTAGTCATCTTCTTGTTCCACCTAGGCTCCGCTAAAACCTTCTGAATCATCAAAGTATTTATATATACCAAACACATCTGCAACAAATGTAGGCATAACACCGACAATTCCTGCTCATCCAAGCGGTTAGTCGCAATTTCACTGTTCTTGCCGTAAAAAATAAAACTATTAGCACCATTCCATTGCTCCACCACATTTTCAAGTTTTAGTTGGTCTAAATTAACAGGTGCTGCTTGGGGTTCGCCGGGTGTGACACTAATCCAGCCATTATCTTTCTTGAGAATTTTGACTTTGGAATTGTTTTTAATCCCTTTATTCAGCATCGTTAGAGCATCAGTCATTTGCTGCTGGAGTGAACTGATGAACACGGACACATCTAATGGTTTCCCAATTGCTTGATAGTATGTCTCCCGATGCATTTCAAAATCCTGGGGTAAATCCTCTTCTGGGTTGCAGTAGCGTTTGGCACCAACGACCCAAATCTCCTTACTCCGCAACTTGTCCCGCAATGCTTGCAAGACGCAGATTTCGTAGTTCACCCGGTTAATTCGTTCTTGTCCGTCAGACTCGACTTCGACAATCAAATCCTTCCAATCGTTTTTAAGAACACCATCAACAAATAAATCTTCCCCTAAAGCATAGTATCTTTGATTAGAAGTTGAGTATCGTTTGAGTAGTTCTAAAGCTAAGATTACTGGACGATGAACATCGTTATTCGAGCAAAACTCCAATGTCGATAGTAATTGGGGAACCATACGACGGTAATGATGTAAGTATGAAGACCGCATTACCGTATACACCCGTTCTGTGTAAGTGGGAGAGTTGGATTTGTACTCTTTGACCACCGCTTGTAGGGTTTTGGGACTAACTACCGGATAAACCACATCCTTAACCAATTCTTCTGGATGCTCCAAGGAAGCGTTAGCAATCTCATATAGTAAGCGGGGTTTGTTATCTACCCGCTTAAACTCAATTAGAAGCTGCTTATCTACCCGGCGTTCTGCATTAACATGGATTCGATGTATGATTTGTACCAATAATTCTACTAAACTATCAGTAATTTCTTGACTACGTTGCCAACAAAATGCAGCCACCAGGGTATAGCGGATGGGAGCGGGGTGACGGCGCAGTTCCCTGGGTGTTTCCGCAGAAGCTCGCCTTCTGTAGTGGGTGACAACTTTGGGTGGAATGTTGGTAAATAACTTGGCTGGAAGTTCCAATTCCCTCAAGCATTGAAGTTTGGATATTTCCTTGAGAATGCTTTTGAGACTGGTTCGACCAGGGTCAGTTTTGAGAAAATTAAATACTGACTGACGAAAATGGCTTTCGTTGTCCTTGAGACCATCTTTGGTATTGAGGAGCGCATCCATCTTCGATAATGAAAACACAGAAAGTTGCTCGAATATGTCTGCACAAAATTTCTTCTCGGTTGTTTTGACCGCAGACCGAATTAGTCTTTCAATTCTCAAAGAAGTTGGTGGTTCTAGCTTTAGAGAGCGCAAGCGTTCATAAACAGCACTTTCTAGAGATGATGCATTACGCTCATATGGCAATACTTTGTCACACAACCAAGCAGTTAGCTCTTCCCCATCAGCAAAGGTTACTCCTACCGCAAAATTGCCACCTCGCTTCATATCTCAAAGACAACTGTTAATGATATTGTCAAACGACATCGGAACACATCTGTTTCACAACCAAATTCATGAATTTCATGAAATTTGAAAAACCTTTGAGCAGCAGTAGCTTTTTGGCAATTAGTCAGATGTTGAACAAGCACCAAACTATTATCGGCGTGAAAGAATTCTAGAAACAAGGATAGCGTTATAGGAGAAAATAGTCGTGCCTGCTGAATTATATAAAGCTGGAATTATTGAGATTGATGAGGATATAGATTTTACTGAAGAGGAAGAACTTTGGGACATTACAGTTCATTTTAATGGTGAGATGTTCACTCCAAAGCTAGCCTGTATCAGCGAATCTCAAGCTTTTGAACTCGGCAAAAGATTTTATGACTGGCTAGAGAATAATTATCGACAAGTACAGGGATTTGAATTTAAGTGGGAAAAATATTCTGTAGAACGAACCACCACTAGAGAGTATCCTTGTTGTTATTTGCCATACTACGTTTTAGAAGAAGGTTTAGACGTTTTTACCGTTGAAGAACGAGACTCTGAAGCAATAGCATATGGCTGGATTACTGGTAGTCCTTTACCTTATTACATCGGATTAGATGGGTTGATAGTTATTGATGATGTCACAGATGATGCTTATCAGGCTGGATGGTGTCCTGCTTGGAAATTAACTAGAAGAAATTTTTTTGAAGTTCTTGTTTGATAAAGGTTTCAGCCATTGTATGGCGGCTGGTGACAGCTTCGCTACTTTCCCCCCTACCTGACCCAGATGGTCCCATCATGATGACAATTTCTCCAGCATATATTTCCAGGTTAATGTCAAATAAAACCTGTTTTTTTAATTCATCTTGACCAAAATAGTGATTGAGATGACAGACTTTTACAACAGCTTGTTGATACATAGGTTGAATAAATATTTTTTAGGTTTGTGTTTAGAGTTATAATTCGTAAGTCATAACTCATGACTAAAAAATATCAGCAGGATCAGCAGCTTGTAATTTCCGAACTGCAATTACACCAGAAATAAAGCACATAAAAATTGTCAATATTAAAACCATTAAACTTCGTCCAATATCTATTGCCATCGGTAAACTGGTGGCTTTTTTGGTTAGGTCGTATAGACCTAATGTGATTGCAAATCCAGGTATATAACCTAAAAATCCCAGAATCAAAGCTTCTTGAAACACCATTAATAACAGGTAGGTATCCTTATACCCCATTGCTTTTAGCGTTGCATACTCAGCCAAATGGTCAGAGACATTGGTATAAAGAACTTGATAGACAATCACACTTCCTACAATAAATCCCATGATTGTTCCTAGTGTAAAAACGAAACCAATGGCTGTGTTCTTTTGCCAGTATGTTTTCTCAAATTCCACAAATTCATCGTGAGTTAGCACCTGGATATCTTGTGGTAAATTAGTTTTGATTGCCTGAGTAATTCTCTCAATATTTGTATTAGGCTTAAGCTTGATTAAACCAATATTAATTTCTCCGGCTTCACGGGTTTTGAAAATACGCAAAAAATTAACTTCACTGGTAATTAGCAAAGCATCAGAACCAAAAGACGAACCAACTGTAAACAAGCCTACGACTTTAATTTTTCTACCATTGATTTCAGGGGTGATGACTTTACCTTGAGCAACTTCTGCAATGAACGGTTGAAATTCCGGTCGAGAAACTCGGTCGAGGATGGCAACATCGTCAAGTTTTAGCTTATCGAGGTTTTGATTGATTTCCGGGATGTGCAGGGTTGTCCTTGTTGGATCAATTCCCAGAACTAAGATGGCGCGATCGCGTTGGGTTTGAGAACTTTTCCAAGTTCCCAAACCTACATATACGGAGTTTATAGACTCTACGCCGTCAAAACCCAGAGCCTGATACAAACGTCGTCTGGAGAAGTTGTTCATGCTGATCAACGCACGGGAGCGGGGATTAATTAGTACCACATCTGCATTAATACTTTGATGCACGCGGGTTGCACTTTCAAACAACGCCGCCTGAAAGCCTAGCTGCATAAACATGAGAATAACTGCAAAGGCAATCCCCGCCAGAGCAACCAACAGCCTAGCTTTTTCCCTGGTGAGTTGCAGCCAAGCCAGAAAAAGTTTGCGGTTCATGGCTCAATCTCCACAGTTACTTGCAGGTTGGTTAAGCTAGCAACTCGCTGACTAGAAGCAGGGTCTAGACCGATTTTTACTTCAACAACTCTGACATCTGTGGCAGCTGCGGGATCGGTGCTGAGAACGTCTTTTTTACCAACTTCCCAGCCAATTTGGTCTACCGTGCCCTGTAATTTTTCAGGAAATGCATCACTAGTAACAATGGCACGTTGTCCAAGGCGAACTTTACTAATGTCAGTTTCATACACCTCAGCCACTGCATACATTTGGTCGGTTTGACCTAGTTTGAGAATCCCCTCTCCCTGATTGCTTACCACCTCCCCAGGGCGGGTATGGATTTTCAAAATTCGACCGTCTCTTGGCGATCGCACGTATGATAGTTCCAAGTTTGCTTTTGCTTGTTCAACGGCAGCAACCGCCTTATCTACTTCTGCTTGCGCCGCTTGCACATCAGTGGGACGGACTTCAGCGATGCGAGAAAGCGTGGCTTTAGCTTCGTTCAGTTGTGCTTGCACTGACTCCTGAATCCGCTTGAGCGTGGCTCTACCTTCCTCTAGCTTTTTATGAGCGGTTTCTGTTGCTAAACGCTTGCTGTCACGGGTAGATGCTGAAACTGCACCCTCTTGATAGAGCTGCTGGTAGCGTTTATACTCGGTTTCAGCATTGCGTAACTCTGCCTCCAAACGTTCTACCGTTGCTGACTGAGCTTTCACATTACCCTGTAACTCAGCTTCCATTCGCACAATTGTTGCCTTTTGAGCATTAATTTCCCCGGCTTTGGCTCCGGCTTTTACCTGTGCCAAACGAGCTTGAGCAACTTTTACTTGTTCGGTCGCTTCTTTCAAAGCAGCTAAACGGCGATCGCGTGTATCCAGGATGGCGAGAATTTGCCCAGCCCGAACTTTGTCTCCTTCTTTTACCAAAATTTGGAGAATCCGAGTTCCTTCCAGAGAACCAGTTGTAGCTGCGTGAACAGCTTCGCCTTTGGGTTCTAAACGTCCCAGGGCTGTTACCTTCCTAGCTATTGCAACAGTTGGTGAGGGAGTTGGTGCAGACGTGGAGGACAGTCGTCGATACCGTGAGATTGTGTAAACTGCGGTAAAAACAGTAGCAATTCCAACAGTAATTGCTAACAGAAGCACCCATCGTTTAGAACGTTTGATTTGCGGAGTTTTTGACGGTACGTCCATAAATAAAATTTCCTATATGACAAGTCTTGATGAATTCGTACCAAGCAATTTTTATCGTTCATCTCGATAGCCTGAAGGAGTACGGTGTTAAGAGTCACCCCAATTGTCCCCACATGAAAGGAACGGGCAACCGGGAAGTCTTTTCTACATCTGTCTATGAGGGCACCTTCCAATCAAACGGGATATGCTTGCT
This sequence comes from Chlorogloeopsis fritschii PCC 6912, assembly GCF_000317285.1. Lineage (GTDB taxonomy): Bacteria > Cyanobacteriota > Cyanobacteriia > Cyanobacteriales > Nostocaceae > Chlorogloeopsis > Chlorogloeopsis fritschii. The sequence continues at coordinate 32,033 of NZ_AJLN01000017.1, forward strand.
TGATTGTCCCTCAAAGGGTTGAGAATAATCGAAGCCGATGGCGTAAGTGTTCTTCACAACGCCCCAAGTAGCTATCTGTCCGGGGCCTGTTTCAGAACCTGGTGGATTGTACAACTGAACACGACGGTTTGGATCTGCCGTCGGCCCGGTCAGTGCCTCAACTACTGCTATAACTTTCTCAGGGATCTCAGCCCGCCAATACCTCAAGTCCTCTGCAATTTCAACCTCGATAGGTGCGTACTCGATCCCCCGGATTTCACTGAATAGCTTGCTAAATTCCCTCGGCCAACCCCCTGCTTTGCCTGTGAAGATTTGCTCAAGGGCGTATCGCTGGTGTTCATCAGCACGCTCGTCGATGTAAAACATCAGTTTCATCGATGCTTTGACATCCTCCGTCCACTGATTACCCTCAACCTCTCCCAGCGCAATGACACTCAGACCGTTGAGTTTGACATCGTTATAATGTCCTTCATGTACTTGCCATACAAGCGTGAACAAGCAGTCACCATAGGTCGGTTCTTGGGCAAACGTGCAGGGACATGGCAGTTTGCAGCTACAGACATCGAACCATTCACCTTTGAGATGCCACTGGAGATCAGTCATTGCTTGCGTTGCCATAGTCATAAATAACCTCCATTAAGCAATTGAGCGGTAACTTCTTCAAAATGAGATGATAACTGTGTCAAGGAATACACCATACAAATTAACGACAATCTAGCTCATCCTCTCCCATCCATTCCCCAACCCAGCAGATGACGGCGAGCTAAATAAAGCACCAACGGTGGCAAAATTATCCACTGAAATACAGCTAGCCAGCTTATACCAAGAACGGGTAGAGCTAATACTGGAACGCCATAGGTTTTGGCAATATTAACTCGATAAGTTTCTGTAACTAAAGTAATAAACCAGCCTATGCAAGTAAAACTCAAAGCTAACTGCCAGCCAGGGTTAAGTATCCAGTAACGAGAACGAGCCAAAGCGCTCACAACCCAACCACTGATAAGGGTAATAACACCATCACCGAAAGTACAATGAGTGAGGTCATTAATTTTGTCTGATAAAGAGGGCATCCCATAGAACTCGTAGTAAGGAGCTTGCCAAACTTCGTAAACAAAATTAAGGAGAAAAGCGAACAGAAATAAATTTGTTTCTGGTGCAGCCAAAATGCGAACCACCCACTTAGAGACAGACTTGTTTTTCATAATTACTGCTTCATCCTGTTAGAAATTTCCTGCCATTGCCTCTAGTCGGCGAATGCGTTCCTCAGTCGAGGGATGGGTAGAAAAAAGATTGCTCATTCCATTTCTGCCGCTAAAAGGACTGATTTGAAAAAGGTGTGCAGTTGCGGGAGTGGCATTATCCATTGGTATTGCCCGTGCGCCTGCTTCAAGTTTGCGGAGGGCATTTGCTAGCGCTTGTGGATTACCGGATATTTTGGCTCCACCCGCATCGGCTTCAAATTCACGCGATCGCGAAATTGCCATCTGAATGAGCATGGCGGCGATAGGAGCCGTAATCAGTAACAACAATCCTACAAACGGATTGCCATTGCGACTGTCACTACGTCCAAATGGTAGCCAGTAAGCTAACTGAGCCAGATAGATAATTGCTCCAGCAATGGTTGCAGCAATAGTACTTGTGAGGATGTCATAATGCTTGACGTGTGCTAGTTCGTGCAAGCATTAGAGAGTGGCGGTACAACGAAGCCAATTTCAATGTGAGCATTATGTAGAGCTTGCACCTGATCGCCTGTGGTCATCTCGTATACAATTAGGTTTACTTTAGGAAACCGTTCTTTGAAGACCTTTACCGACAACGGCACGATGTCATAGGCAGAGGAACCCTCAAATCCGATCGCAAGCCGGCCCACCTCACCGCGACTGGCAAGCCGTGCCAGAACAATCCCTTCTTGAATCTGCACCAACACTCGACGGGCTTCCGCTAAATAGACTCGACCTGGCTCTGTTAACTGAATCCGGCGCGTGGTGCGATGAAAGAGTTTTACTCCCAACTCCTCTTCTAGATGACGAATTTGCCGAGTCAGCGGAGGTTGAGCAATGTGGAGTCGTTCAGCTGCCCGCCCAAAGTTCAGCTCTTCCGCCACAGCTATAAAGTAATGCAAGTGTCGAAGCTCGATGTTCACAATTGTGACTCCCAATGTTCTAGAGCTTGTGAGTACACCCTGTTTTGCTCTATATCAGAAGTTCAAATTTTTATCCATATTCAATGCTGTGCTGACATAATCGCTCATATTCTTGTAACTGGCGGTTGATATCCAGTTTTCTGGCGTAATGTTGCGACCCTTAGCACAAGCCTCACAAACCCAGACAGGCACATTTGCAGATAACAGCGCTTCTACTACAGCTTTCATCGGTGGCATATTTAGCCCCTGAATTTTGTCGTAAACATTTTTATTGGCTATAGTTACACCTTCACCCTGGAGCCACACTACTACTTCATGACCTTCATCGACTGCAACTTTTGCTGCCAACATCCCTAGAGTGGCAAGGGTTGGATCATTTGTACCAGAACTTACAGAAACAACTACTTTCATTGCAACCTTACCTTGCTGCCATTTATTAATGCAGCATTATTATTCTGCTGTTCTTCCAAGAGGATGGAGGTAGGGGTCTTGATGTTTTGATGGCCGCAAAGGCTGAGGTTGTATACTATTCACAATAAGCAATCCAGCAATCATCCCAAGACTTACAGCCAATAAAATTAACATCAACCTTTTCAAACTCATTGTTGACTTTGTGTAGGAGTAGGCTGATACCAAACCTGATACCATTGCTGCATCTGTGCGATTTCAGCAGTTTGAGTCTTAATGATGGATTGAGCTAAGTTGCGAATTTCTGGTTTGGTAGCGCTGTTACCAGCCATCTGCGACATCATCATTCCCATTTGGTTATGGTGAATCATTTGACGAATAAATTCACGGTCGAAGTCAGAGGCATTCTTCAGGTCTTCCAAATGCATTTCCATGCCCATCATGTTATGCTTCCCGGACATTCTCATCATTCCCTGGTTCATACCTTGATCCATACCCTGCTGCGTTCTCATCATTCCCATGCCAGCCATTGCATTAGCAGGTACTTCTGTGCCGTACCATGCCTTATACCAAGTTCGCATTCGTTGAACTTCGCGGCTTCGGTCTTTTTTAATTGTTTCAGCCAGTTTTTTAATTTCAGGGCGTTTAGTACGGGTTAAAGCCAGATCCGCCATTTTCACAGTTTCTTCATGGTGGGGAACCATCATTTCGATGAAATGCCGATCCACTTGAGTCATCATTCCTCGTTGGGAAGGATTAGCTTGAGTAGATGGGTGATGAGTATTATGTTGTGAATTTGGAGACTGAGCTTGCGTGTTATTTGTAATTAATAGTCCTGCAAGAACACTACTGGTCAATAAGCCTGTAAGACCATAAATTAGAGTTCTATGTTTCATAATATCACCTTTTTTATAGACTGATTTTTTTGTTTATATAATTGAAGTTAACTGTAAAATGTGAGGAAGTTGTGAGGGTAAAAATCTTTATTTATCTCTAAACACAAACTATTTTTTCTTAATTTTTTTCTTAATTATTCCCATTTGTTACTACTGAAGTATTTCTACACAAAATAGCTGGAAATAGTAGAAAAATGATGTTGTATACTGGTTACCAAACCAATCTAGAAATTTTTCATTAAAGAATTATTCACATCTTTTTGCTTAGATGTGATGAACTGGGAGAACCAGTATTCATAAGTATTAGCTAATCCTTAAAAAGTTTACTAATACCATTACTATTTGTCAAAATTTTAGTCTTTACATGAGTTTATTACCTTCTAGACCTGCCAGAAAGTAATGTTTCAAATTAGCCGGAATCAGCATCATTTGTCTAACTAATTATTCTCTTCAATGCTGAAGTTTACTTTTTGTTTTGTTTTACCTTTTTCTGGTTATTAATCAACTCCTTCTTAACTTCAATTCTCAACTATCTACTTAGATGGAGAGTCAAGGAACAGCAACAAAACTTTACTTATCATCATTGACCTATTTTGGTTACTCCTTTAACAACAACCTATTCTTTTAGCTTTTCATCTAGAAATGAAATCAAGATGAAATATCGTTCTGGATCTAAATTTGTTTACAATGTCATGACCCGCTAAACCACCAGCAGAACATCCGTGCTCATCAAATCTAAGCCAGCCGCACTCGGCGCAAGGTTATGGCATTTGAGGAGGTGTGTTGTCCCTCATGATTTGTTATGGTTGTGACTGCTGTAGTGTTTCATTGCCAAGAACCTCCGGGGTTAGGTAAACGATTGGTAGCTCTTATTCTCAACGATTGGTAGCTCTTATTCTCTATGTAAAAGCCTGCGTTGCATGATAGTGATATGATTTTGCCCTTGGGAAAAACCTGCTCAAATCAGCAAGTGCCTTACTCAAATCTACTCACGCTTTAACACTGATTTTGGCTTGCGGCGGGCATGGGTATTTATACAAAAAACCCTTATTGTAAACGAATCAAACCCGCTAAACCGCACGTTCTAGCAGATTTGAGTAACTTTCATGAAACCCAATTTCTAACGAGATTTCGAGCTTCCAGCTACTATTTCATACCCAAAATCAGCAACGCTTAAAAGCTTCTTAGGGCATTCTTTAACAGGAAGCAGTTACTGATTAAAACTAAACCGACCGTTGACCTTTTCACCTCCAACATCCGCAGTAACTTTCACTTGATACTGACCAGTAGCTTTTTCAGGAAGTGCAGCCGTGTAGTGTTTACCACTGGCATCATAAGTTAGAGGGATTGTTTTCTGTTGTCCATCGGGCAGTTGAACTTCAGCCGTCACTTTAGCATTGGGAACTGCTTCATGATTGTCACCTTTTTGCAAATATAAATCCATGTGAGTTCCATTAGCCTCTTTCTCAGGCACAAACTCCAAGTGGTAAGCTCCTGTCTCCACAACTTGACCACCTTTAGATACACCATGTTCGTTTTTAGTTTTGGCAGTAGTTGAAGCTGAAGTTACTGGAGACTCAGTAATTGAGGTAGAAGCAGCAGAACTGTTTTCTGTATCAGCCGTTTGATTGCTGTTACTACAAGCCCCCAAAAAAAGCAATCCTACACTTCCTAAAACAATCAAACTCGATTTAAATGATTTCATTAGCTGCTAGATTTTAAGGATAATATAGTGATGTTTGCGGTCAGGGATACTATCTAGTGTGCCAAGAGAATATGAAATTAGGATGAAATGTATCACCTAGCTAAGATTTGTTTAGTAATTTAGTTGGCAAATATATATAACTACCACCTGGTAAAAACTAAGATATTGTGATAAAAAGTTTTGGATTGGGTTTTAGTGAAGGCAGCAACTAAAGGTAAGGGGAAATATGGTGTGTAATTCCGCTGTTTAAAAATGTAAAGCACACAAAGCTACTCTCAGCCTGGCTACTCACTTATATTCAGTAAGCATTTAATCTGCTAGTTAGGGAGTAACTATGAATACCATCTCTATCGTTGGGCAACGGGCAAAACAAGTAACTCTGTCAGTACCTGGACAAGCAAGCCTACTGACTGGCCTAGTTATGCTCATTCTTTGGACAGTCTATTTTAGCCCCTATCCCCCTGTACATGACACATTCCATAAATTGCGCCATGGCACTGAATCAGTAGCGTGTCACTAAAGATAGCGATCGCATAAATACTATAGTGGTGGGCGATACTCACCCTATTCCCTGGTGCAATAAACTCCGTAATCAAAGAATTTAATGAAAAAACGGAATACAGGCTTACTTTTCGCTGCTACTAGTGTAGTCAGTTTGACGAACTGGTTTTTGCCATCACCGTCAGTTGCATCCTCGCCTACAGTACAACTAAAAACAGAACCATCACTAGATAAAGTTTTACCATCATCTGAGCCTGTCAAACTGACTCTTAAAGTAGTTGATGCTCAAGGACAACTATTGTCCAATGCCAACTTACAATTACGATTATTAACACCTGCACCGACTCCTTGGCTGAGTTCTGATTTCCCAATTGTGGAAGCAACAAAGTTACTGGAGTTCAATGCCACTGCCCCTTCTGGCAAGTTGCAATTTGAGAAAGTAATGCCTATTCGTGGCACCTATCAATTGCAAGCCAAGGTGACGCCAAAAGTTGTGGGTGATTTTAAGCCATTTGAGCAAACCCTCACATTTTCTGTCCCAGAAAAACCTGTGAAATATCGAAATTTAGCGATTCTAGCTGCTATTTTGCTACTAGCAGGATTTGGTGGTGGTTGGGTTATCGGTGGCAGACAAAATGTAGAACCAGGTGAAATTGCCCCACAACGAGTGCGCTTGCTGTTAAGCGGAGCCACAATTGTTGCTATTGCAGCCCTATTGATAGTCAATATTAGTGCAGAAAGAGCATCAACTCACGCTCACTCCGCACATAGCCACGCCACCACGCCAGCTATCCAGAAGTCTGGAGGTTTGGAAGTTCGCTTATCTGGTGATACTAATGCAACTGTTGGACAAACTGCAACCCAGACAGTGCAAGTAACCGATACTGCAAATGGAAAGCCAGTTAATGATGTGACGCTGAATATTCAGGCGATCGCCCTGGAAGACAATGAACTGATGTTTGCCTACAAAACTACTCCCAATGAGCAGGGTAAGTTTACTTGGCAAGAACAGTTTTTTGATGGTGCGCCGCACCAAGTAGTTGTGGAAGTTTCACCACAAGCAAGCGCTGCACGGCAATTTCAACCATTTAAAGTAGCACAATTCGTGGAAGTTGAAGGAATTTCGCCTCCCCTTTCTAGACGGTTTATTAGCTTAGGTTATTTCACCGGAATTTTTGTTTTGGGACTAGCAGGAGGACTGGTATTACGCCGTCGTCGGAATGAGCCTGAATATCAAAATATTTAAAAGTAGGTTTCGGCGTGTATTTACAGGGTTACTAAACTATAAATAAAAATAGTTTAGTGATCAAAACGCAAATCTATATGAATGTAAATGCCACCCGATTAAAAAATGAAAGGGTGGCTTTTGCTTTTATTCAGCTAGCACTAAACTTGTCGCTTAAGAATCAATTATTAAACTCAGACATTGATTGATTAGGAGTTAGAATTAAAATTTTTATTAGCAACAATTCTATTGAAAAGAAAAGCAGAATATACTTTAGTGAAGTTAAAGGTTATTAGGAAATAATACCCTTTTCTAATAAACCATTGGTGCTTGACCACGTAGCGCACGTAGAGAATTCATACAATATGGGCAGTCGCAACCAAATAGCTGAATAGCTGCATTGCTTTCTTCTTCAGTAAAGTCTAGCATTGCAATTTTTTCACTAGATGACTGTGCCGAGCTAACTGTCGATGTAGGTGTAGAACGACGAGACGCTAAATCCTTCTGTGAAACTCGTGTACATACAAAAGTGTAACCACCATGTGGATGTTTTATGCACGCTTCACCATCTTTCATACGAATTACTGGTTGGGTAGCGTGGGCAGGATTAGCCACTCCCAGCGTAGACACCAAAGATGTAAAAACGACGGGGCTAGAAAGCAAAGCCAGTAGAAATTTTTTGTTCATAGCCTTCCTGAAAAAAGATGCCTGACCGCTTAGGGTATTCGATTCACCGTTAAAGGTCAAGTGAAGTTGTACCCAGAATAGCCCCTTTGACACTTCCCGCTACAAGAAAGTTTCGTCTTGCTCAATTTATGAATTAACCTGGTTTACTTAGCTATCTCACTGCTACATCTTTTAACTCAAGGTTGACCAACGCCAACAGCTTGAAGTTGCTCCCGACTCGGTTTACCAGTCAGGACAAGTGTTCCATTGATGGCGATCGCAGGAACTGCATTTATTCCATACTGCTGGGCTTTTTGCCGCTCTTGTCCTAAGTTATAGACCAATATTTCACAACTTGAACAAGCGAGTTCTTGCACCATTTGCACTGTTTCACTGCACAGAGGACAGTCAGCCGTAAAAATCTCTATTTGACGTTTTGACATTTTGCTCATTAATAATTTTACTTCACTTATATTCTCAACCCTATAGTTTGCTATAGAGTCAACCCCACCTGAGTAAAAATTTTAATTAGATGTTAAGTAAGGTTTTTTAGCTAATGACTTGACTCTCTAGTTAACTAAAGAGTTTAGTATTGCTTTAACTGTTAAGGAACTGTTTGACCAACTAGATAATCAAGAAGCAGAAATGAGCATATCTACACCCACAAAAACCTTATTAGGCGGAATTGTAACTGCAACGGCATTGCTAACATTCGCAGGTCATCCCGCATTCGCAAACACCGCTAACCAGACTGTAGAAGTTACCAAAGCAAATACCTCTACAACCAGAACAAACTTATCTAAAGAGCAGATAAATCAAACAATAGCACAAACATCACCAACACCACAGCCGACAAATGAGAAGGGATGTGCCTGCTGCAAATCTATGATGAACAATATGCAGCAAATGAATCACAGCAATATGCAGAAGATAATGAATAATCAAAACAACCCGTCTAGATAAGAAGGGATATATTCTCACCGTTACTATTAACGGTGAGAGTTTTGTTTAAATGAGAAAATATCATTTTTCAACAGATATATCCTTATCAGCAACTTGTTCAATTAGGCTACAAAGTTTCTGACTATAGGGGTCATCAAGAGGTTTATCTTCCCACTGCTCTCGATAGGTTTCTAGTTCAGCTTTAAGCGTCTGCATCTGATAGATTTGGTTCTCAAGATGAGCGATTTTCTGATTTAGTAAATCTCGCACAAGTGGGCAAGCGGGATTACCGCGATCGCGCACACCAAGCACTTGCTGAATTTCAGAAAGAGAAAACTGTAAGGATTGAGCTTTTTTGATAAACTTCACCCGCTTGATAGCATCAGTATTATAATAGCGGTAGCCACTTTCACTTCTGTGGACGGGTTCTAGCAACCCTAATGTTTCGTAATAACGAATCGTTCCCACAGCAACATCAGTTTTTTGTGCCAACTCTCCGATTTTTAGAAGTTTATTGTGGGATGATGGTTCACAAGTATTTTTCATGGTAGTCACCATAAATTTTTGCTGTCTACCAACTACAGCTTAAACTCTAAAGTCTACTGTAGAGTCAAGACTTTCTGTTGCCTATCTCATCACCCCGTCCATCATAGGCATTTCTTCTTCAAGAAAAAGTTTGACTGTACGAGCATGTTCCCCATCCCCTTTTACTTTGAGTATAAAAGTTTTATTTCTATGCAAATGTTCTTGACTCTATAGCAGACTATACAGTCAAAAATGTATACATAACTATTTCCAAAAACTTTTAGAGAAATCTTACCTATGAGTCAGCCAGATACTAATAAACAATCTATGAAATGGATAGGAATTGCTATGGTAGTCTGCGCTATCCCCTTAGCAGTTTCCTTATTTCTAAGTGGAGGCTTGGCATTTTTGTTTAGTCGTTCTAACCAGCAGCCTCCCAGCAATCAGTCAAGCAGTCAATCTACACCTCAACTTCAGTCTCAACCAACGGCTGTGAATGTCTCTCTAGAAAAAGCGGTCAATTGGCAAACCAACAATCATGTTCATGGTTTAGCAATAAATCGAGACAATCCCACAGTTATCTATGTTGCCACTCACAATGGGCTGCTGCAACGTTCTGAAACTGGGGAGTGGTTCTGGATAGGGAAACAACGTGCAGATTACATGGGTTTCACGGCTGACCCTATTAACAGCAATCGCTTTTACGCTAGTGGACACCCTCATACGGGAGGTAATTTAGGATTCATCAAAAGTGAGAATCAAGGGCAAGATTGGAAACAAATTTCTATGCCTGGGGTGGACTTTCACGCTTTGGCAATATCTCCCAGCAATTCCAATGTTTTCTATGGATGGCCCGCTTCAGGAGCGCAAGGGCTGCATACTTCTACTGATGGTGGAAAAACTTGGACTAAACCTCCCATGAATGGGTTAGGTGGTGTTCCTTTTGAGTTTGTAGTTGGCCCACAAAACCCTGACCATGTGTTTGCAGCTACCCGTGCGGGTATGTACGAAAGTATGAATGGTGGTAATGACTGGACGCTAGTGCCAAATACACAGGAAGCTCCTTTTGTTAGTCTAGCTTTACTTAAAGATGGCAACAGTACTGTCATGTATGGGTATCGTTATCTCAAATCAGCGCCTGGTGTCTACCGCAGTAATGATGGTGGCAAGACTTGGGAGAAGCTTTGGACTGAAACTGGTGGGGTGGTAGTGAAACTAGCGATCGCTCCTAAAAACCCACAGATACTTTACGCTGTCAACGAAAACAATGCTGTCTTTCAATCACAGGATGGGGGCAAAACTTGGAAAGAGTTAACTTAACTATTAAGTTTTTAGTGTAGCGGTAGCAATCATTATTCCCCACACAACACCAAAACGAAATTTAGTTGCACGCTTTATATCAAACTGTGCAGATGTTAGTAAACTATGAAATTCTTTTTGGGTGTAACACTGCTTGTAAGCAGGATCGACAAACTTCAATACAAAATCGCAAATTTGACACAATAAATAATCTTTGCACCAATCTAAAATAACTACTTTGCCGTCTGGCTTGAGGACACGTCTCATTTCTTTTAATGCAATATCTGGGTCGTCAAAATAATGAAATGCACTGGCAGATACAATGACATCAAAACTATTATTTGCAAATGGTAAAGCTGACACACTTGCATTCTGCAATGAAACATTGGGATAAGTACGACATTTTTGTTTAGCCACGAGGAGCATTTCTTCTGAAATGTCTACTCCGGTTATCACCTGCTGTGGATTTTCAGTTAGTAATAATCGCTCAAACTCTCCTGTTCCACAGCCAATATCAAGTACTGCCGCTTCTGGTGAAATCTGTGCCCAAGTTTTTATAAAAGATAATGTCTTGACAATGTAATTGTTCCAGCGCTGATCATACACATCTGCCATCTGGTCATATTGTTCGCGAATTACTGTCTCACTCATAGCTATTCATTTGCGGGATGGTGGATATCAATACAATAAGGGTGTGAGTGGCGGATACGTTTGTGTTCATGAGGATGGGTGTGAGGTTCTCCTGATGGTATTCCTGGGTGATGATTGTGCTGATGATGTTCATCGTGGATGTGTTCGTGTTCATGCCAAAAGTTTGCATGAACGTGTTCATTTTCATCCACAGGAGGTGAAAGGATGAGTTGTACCACTCCTAGCAACATTAAACCGATTAAGCTGCCGTAGAGAAATTCGCCTTCTGCAAAGTTACTTCCCAGCCATCCAGCCAGGGGATAGGAAATCCCCCACCACAAGTGACTCCAAGCAAAGTGTGCGCCGTAAACTCGCCCTTGAATAACAGTAGGAATACGGTCTGCAATCAAAGTTTGGGTAGGTAAGTTAACCCAGTTTTGTCCTACACCAGCTATTAGCCACAAAACCATTAATATACTAACAGAGGCATAGTTTGCTGGCAGGAGGGATAAGGATATCAAAATCGCACCGAACAGCACAAAGGTTGTCCGTCTAAAGCGTTGACTTATTGCACCAAAAGCCACTGCTGAAAGCGTTGCACCGATACCAAAAGCAGCCATTACCCAGCCATACTCCACATTTCCCAGTTTGAGCGTTCCCTTGACGTAACCGACACTATTCACTAAAATCTGCGCTCCGGCAATAGATGCTACCAACTGCATGAATAATGCATAGCGGATATATGTATCAGTGAATAGACGAGTTGTACCGTCTCTAACGTCTCGCCATGTTCTACCTCTGGTAGTTGACGGTTGTTGGCTTTGTTCGACTCTTAATTGACCAGGTAGCGTAAAAATAAATACTGCCGCAATCAAAAAACTCAAAGCATCTAGAAAGAAAATTTGTCTTGCTCCAATTAGTGCCGCCACGCTGCCAGCAATACCAGGGCCAAGCACCCCTAGTAACTGGTAAGTGGCGTTGGAAAGAGCGATCGCTTGCGGGTAATCATTCTGACCAGTAACTAGAGGGATTGTGGCTTGATAAGTTGGCGTGAAGAAGGCATTAAAGACGTTGAGGGCAAATATAAGTGCATAAACTTGCCAAACCTGTGTCACAAAAGGCAACAGGCTAACGAGAAACATGCGTATACAGTGGGTTGTAACCAGTATCAGCTTGCGGTCAAAACGGTCTGCTAAAGCACCTGCTAAGGGAGATAGTAAGATAAACGCAGTAATTCGCAATGTCAACGCAAAGGCGAGTACAACTGCACTATTATCTCCAGCTAACTCAAAGGCGAGTAAGGCTAAACCTACCCAGGTGAGGGCATCTCCCAACAAATTGGTGGTTTGAGCCGCATAGAGCCGCGCGAAAATAGAATTTCTCAGGCTGCCAAAGAGATGAAATCTCCCGTTCATGTTCCTTAAAACTAGCTTTTTCTAACTGTTTTTCAAGGGGGATATTTATGTATTATCTATATAATAATATATTTGACTGTATCCCATAGGGGGGTATTTAATTATCATCTGTTGATACACAAGTTAGTTGTTTCCACTATTTTGTCAAGGGCAAGCGAACGATAAAAGTGCTACCTTTACCAAATTGGCTTTGTACCTGGATGCTGCCCTCGTGCGTCTGAGCAATTGCTTGGGCGATCGCCAATCCCAATCCAGATCCACCAGTACGACGCGAGCGATCGCTATTGACTCTATAGAAACGGTCAAAAATCGCTTCTTGCTCCTGTGGTGCAATGCCAATACCTGTATCTTGAACTTCAATTACAGCATCACCATTGTTGCGTTTTAGGATGACGATTACATAACCACCAGCAGGCGTGTATTGAATAGCATTTGCAATTAAATTAGAGAGCAAACGTAAAAGTTGGTCTTCGTCTCCCATCACATACAGGGACTGATGGCACAAAACAGAGGATGTTAATTGCAAAGAAGCCGCACTCGCTAACGCTGAGAATTCTTCTATCAAATCATCAATTAAAACGTTGAGACAGCAAGGTAGCCGTTCTATCGACAGAGTGTGCTGTTCCAATCGAGAAAGTAGCAGCAAATCTTGAACTAGTTCCACAAGTCGATGGCTCTGGCGTTTAATTGATGCCAGAACATCTCGCGCCTCTTGTTCAGACAGGTGTGACTTATCGAGTATAGTTTCCACCGTAGCATTAATTGCTGCTAGGGGAGTACGCAACTCATGGGAAGCATCAGAGGTGAACTGTTGCATTTGCTTATACGACCTGTCAATTGGTCGCATTGCCAACCCTGCCAGCCACCAACTAGAACCACTAACTAGCAGTAGCGTAATTGGCAATCCTAACGCCAAAACTAATTTCAAAGCAGCGAGACGATTATCTAGTTCTTTGAGAGAGCGCCCTACTTGTATATAGCCCCATACCCCATCTTTAGTATGTAGTGGTAGGGACTTTTGATGGTAACGATTGCCTTGTGCATCTTTGATTGCTTGCCACACATCTGTTCGCACAATTGGTGGTAATTCGTTGGGCTGAAAACCCGCTACAGCAATTAATCTTCCTGAAGCATCAATAAAACGAATGTAATATTGCTTATCTTTATAGACAGGACTAAATATGCCGTGTTCAGCAAGGGTGCCTTGGCTGTGTTCAAAGATTTTTTGAGCAGGGCAGGTAGAGTTTATTTGACAAAGATTGGGTAAAACCTGTTGAAAAACTGGCTCTATGCGGCCGGGTTGTTTTAGTGTTGGTTCAATAACATCATGCAGCGTACTTGTTATAGATTCTAGTTCCCGGCTAATGGAAACTAAGTAAGCATCAATGATTACTTCATACACAGCAAAACCGCATAGGCTCAAAATTAGACCCATAATACCCGCATATAAGGCAGCGAGTCGCCAGCGAGTCTTATGAAACAGTCGAATCTGCATTGCTAGGATTAAAACGATAACCCATACTAGGGACAGTTTCGATTAGACTATCACAACCAGATTCCGACAATTTGCGTCGTAAAAGTCTAATTTGAGCAGCTACTACATTACTAACACGTTCTGCACTAAATGTATACAAATGATTCAGAAGTTGATCGCGGGTAACAAGTGTGTTGGGACGTTTCATGAAGTATTCTAGTAGGTGAAATTCCTTCTTTGTTAAAGAAATTACCCTTTTGTCTCCATTGGGGTACTCACAAGCAAATGTAAAATTACTGTAGTCTAGGATTAGATTACCAACTTGCAATTGTGGAGACTGAAAATGAGGAGAACGTCTCTGCAAAGCCCGCAACCGTGCCAACAGTTCTGCCATGCCAAATGGCTTTACCAGATAGTCATCTGCTCCTGCATCTAGTCCGGCTACCTTATCTTTCATACTATCTTTTGCTGTTAGCATCAGCACAGGTAAACAGTTGCCGCGAACTCGTAACCGCTTGCATAGTTCTAAACCCGATATTCCTGGTAGCAACCAATCAAAGATTGCCAGCGTATATTCAGTCCAATGAGATTCTAGACAAGTCCAAGCTTCATCACCATCCAAAATCCAGTCAACAATATATCTTTCCTGATTCAATTTTCGCTGAATTGACGCACCAAGGTCTGGTTCATCCTCAACTAGCAGAACTTTCATAACAAGCCAATGCACCTCAAAAATTTGTTCATTAACGTACACGCAGTTGAGCTATACCAACTGGTAATTCTGCATTAACACCAACGAGAATAGCTGAAACTTTGTACATTTTGTCACCATTTGTTGGTGTTGTTTTTTTGACCTTATTCATATCTATGGTCAAAGTAGTTCCTGGTTCAACTTGTTCAATAAACACTAATGTAGCTTTTTGACCATTAATAGAAACCTTAGTATCAACTTTTTTACCTGACTGGTCAGATACATCAATATCATCTCTAAGAATTATGTTACTTGGAGCTTGGATAATTAGCTGGGAAACAGCTTTACTTTGTTGGGGAACTTCTATTTTTAAAGTATGCCTGAGAATTCTCCAATGGCGAATACCTTGAGGAAATTCTATAAAGCCAATAACATGAGGAGACTTATCAGATTGTAGTGAGGGATTTGCATAAGTACCTGGAACTGAAACTGCCATAGTTAAGGTGAAAACAGCAGTATATATTAGTGTTTTATCCATTTCATTCCCGTAACTACTTCACTATGCCAATCATTCATCAGAATCATTTTTGGTAAATTGAAGTTACCTCTTAATAGCTTGACAAAGTGAGATGAAATTTGGATGAGATTTTAGCCAGTTAAAGAAATTTTTTCAAAAATAAAAACAATAAGTAGTATTTGATAGAGCCATAAACCCATACCTCTTTATAGTCTGGCTCTACATTCAAAGCTCTTTCTATCTTCATTTCAGATGACAACGATATTGGTAAACACTCAAAGAAGCAAATTAGTTGTACTAGTATTATTTGATACATTTAAATAACAATATACTCTCGTAGATTTGTTTGGCAACGACGGAGGTAACTGAGTGCTTGTTGTTCTATGTAACGAACTCTCCTCTGGCTAATATTCAACCGTTTAGCCACCTGCGCTAATGTGAGTTCGCAACCATCTTCCAAGCCATAACGCAGAATTAGGACTTGTTGCTGCTGTAGAGTTAATTTTGTCAGCGAGATATGGATATCGTGATGCATAAAATATTGAGTTGCGTAGTTTTCAGGGGAGGCTTCTGGAGATTCTGTTAAAATTTCTTGCAATTCTGTGTCCTCGTTATCGCCCACTTGTTTATCTAGCGAGACAGGTTGACGACATATCATCAGAAGTTCGCGGATTTGGGCAGGGTTTAATTTCATCTTTTCTGCAATTTCAGGGATACTAGGACTGCGCCTCAATTTCTGAGATAGTTCTCTTTGTACTTTTTTAAGTTTATT
This sequence comes from Chlorogloeopsis fritschii PCC 6912, assembly GCF_000317285.1. Lineage (GTDB taxonomy): Bacteria > Cyanobacteriota > Cyanobacteriia > Cyanobacteriales > Nostocaceae > Chlorogloeopsis > Chlorogloeopsis fritschii. The sequence continues at coordinate 47,842 of NZ_AJLN01000017.1, forward strand.
CAACTTTTCGGTAATATGAATTGGCAGTCTAATAGTTCGTCCTTGCTGAGATATTGCTCGTGTAATTGCCTGACTAATCCACCAATAGGCATAGGTAGAAAATTTATAGCCACGTGTGGGGTCAAATTTCTCTACACCACGTTCTAAACCTATTGAACCTTCCTGAATCAAATCCATAAACTCTAAATTTCGTTTCTGATATTTTTTGGCGATAGAAACCACTAAACGCAGATTTGCTGCCATCATCTTTTGCTTTGCCTGTGCGCCTTGCTGAAAAATTTCCTTCACTTCCTTTTCACTAAGCTGTACATATTCAGCTAATTCTTTTTGGGTTGGTTCGTGGTTGAGTTGTTTCTTCAAAGTTTCCTTTTTCTCCTGTAATGCAATCATCTGCTGTACCTGTTTGCTATACAAAATCTCTTCCTCATGAGTCAGCAATGGTACACGAACTATATCTCGCAGATAACTCCGAACTATATCTGTGGTGAATTTAGTATTTGAAGTTGTTGTCTTGGTGTCGGAAGCTGACATGGTTTTAGTATTTATTGACCAAAAAATTTAAAAATTTGGATGTAGGTTATCGTTAAATATTTTTTGTAAGATTTTATATATTTAAACATTTACTATGATATTGATTTATTTTAATTTTAAATATAAATTTATAAGTATTTTATAAAAAAAATTACATATTTGACTAATACAGATATTTGGTTTTCTAATGATTACAAAAAAACTCAATATAAACCTTGCATTAAAAAGTAGTATGAGGGAAAAACAATCTCTGTAATTTCTTACTGAAATTGATTAGTTTAGTAACTTGCAAGGATATATTGAGTGACTAGCTAGTATCTTATATTGACAGATAAAGATGAAATTAGGATGAAATTTCAACTATGTGCGATCAGACGTAACAATAAACTCTGCTAGTATCCCATCCGCAAAATTTCCCAATGCAGGTAATGCTGCAAATTCCAGAACAGTTAAGAACTCATTCACACCCACCTTGCCGAATTACATAAAGAATTAGCCCAAACCTAAAGAGGTAGAAAAGTTGAGCAACCTTCTTAAGATATAAAGTTCAGGAGCAATTTACCCCGCCAGCCCTTTTTTCCTTCTCATCTCCACTATTAGACGAGGCATCCTCCACCTACAGATTAAGTATTCGCTTCTTTCAGATGCTCGGATACTTCTTGGTAAAGGCTCATAACATGGTTGTCCGCCAAACTGTAATATATATTCCGACCTTCACGATAGTATTTAACCAACCGTTGCGATCGCAAAATTCGCAGTTGGTGCGATACCGCAGACTCACCCATTTTTACGGCTGCGGCTAAATCACAAACACACAATTCTCGATTAACTAAAGCAGACATCAATCGCAAACGACTTGGATCGGCTAACGCATTAAAAAACTCTGCCATCTGTTGCGCTTTTTCAACAGAAATAATTTCTGGTTGCACCTGGCGCACCCGATCAAGATGAACCAAATGAGCATCACAACTGGGCGTGTCTTCAGACTGAAGAGACTCCGCTTTGGGCAATGTTGGTTTTTTCATAAGTAGAGATAGTGTTGGGAGTAGAGGATGAATTCAAAATAGACAGAATAATAATCATTCTAACATCTGAATATATATTCAGATATTGAGATAACTATGTTAAACTTCAAAGGAGTTATTCTTCAGCGACTTACTGAAACGGCTATGACTCAAACTCCATCTATCAAAACTCAGCAGATGCAGGTCGGTGGCATGGACTGTGCAAGCTGCGCGTTAAAGATTGAAGCAGCCCTGGGAAGATTAGCAGGCGTGGTTGAGGTATCTGTAAGTGCAGTAACTGAACGCTTGACGGTTTCCTATGACCCGCAACAAGTAACTGAGGCAGAAATCAAAAATCGAGTGGTGAGTTTGGGATATACCGTAGTAGTTGAGCGAGCCGCATCAAACCTAACGATGGATGTCATGGTGGGAGGCATGGATTGTCCTTCCTGCGTAGACAAAATTTTGACATCCCTCAAAAAATTGTCAGGTGTAACAGAAGCATCCGTAAATTTTAGTACTGGCAAGTTGCGAGTGTCCTATGATCCGCAGCAGGTGAATGAAGCAACCCTTCGCGATCACATCACCACTTTAGGCTATACCGTCATCACTCCCACTCCAAAGGTGACAGACGACGAAGACCACGACCACAATCGCGGGCATAGTCATGGTACAGGCGAGTTTAATCTGAGGGCAGAACTCCTTCCAGTGCTTTTAGTTGTGGCTCTTTTTGCAGTAGGAATGATTTTTGAGGAACCCCTGCATAACACGCCTTATAGTCTAGGTGAATATGCAGTTTTCATTCCTGCCTACCTGCTAAGTGGCTGGACTGTATTGAAAGCAGCTGGACGTAATGTTCTTAGAGGGCAGGTGTTTGACGAAAACTTTCTGATGACCATTGCGACTGTAGGGGCGATCGCCATTCACCAGCTTCCTGAAGCCGTTGCCGTCATGCTGTTCTATCGGGTTGGAGAACTATTTCAGGAATATTCTGTCGGGCGATCGCGCCGTTCTATCAAAGCCTTACTAGAAGTTCGCCCTGATACTGCCAATCTAAAAGTTAATGGTTCAGTCAAAGCCGTTTCACCAGAAGCGGTTAGGGTGGGAGATATCATTCTGGTCAAACCGGGAGAAAAAATTCCTCTAGATGGTGAGGTTCTGGAAGGCAATTCTCAGGTTGATACCTCAGCCTTGACAGGAGAATCTGTTCCACGCACGGTAAAGGTTGGAGAAACCGTTTTAGCAGGCATGATTAACCAGACAGGGGTGCTGACCGTTGGAGTCACGAAACTGTTTGGAGAATCGTCGATCGCCAAAATTCTTGATCTAGTCGAGAATGCTACTAGCAAGAAAGCGGAAACGGAAAAGTTTATCACTCGTTTTGCCCGCTACTATACGCCTGTTGTCGTTATTTTGTCGCTGGCGGTTGCCCTCTTACCACCCTTATTGATTCCCGGTGCAACTCACGAAGAATGGGTTTACCGTGCCTTAATCCTGCTAGTCATTTCCTGTCCTTGTGGGTTAGTAATCAGTATTCCACTGGGTTACTTTGGAGGTGTTGGTGGAGCTGCTAAACGAGGCATTCTAGTCAAAGGTTCAGTATTTCTCGATGCCCTTACCGCCGTTAGAACCGTTGTTTTTGATAAAACCGGAACACTGACCAAGGGCGTGTTCAAAGTCACGCAGATTGTAACTAAAAATGGTTTTTCAGAGTCAGAATTGCTGACCTTGGCGGCAAAAGTCGAAGCTCATTCTAGTCATCCCGTCGCACAATCTATCCGAGAGGCATATAGTCAACTGATCGATGATGCAGATGTGACCGATTACGAAGAAATTGCGGGTCATGGCATCCGGGCTAAAGTGAATAATCAAACGGTGCTGGCAGGAAACGATCGCCTCCTGCATCGAGAAAATATTGACCATGATACCTGCAATGTAGAAGGTACCGTTGTTCATCTCGCTGTAGATCAACGCTATGCAGGCTACATTCTAATTGCCGATGAAATCAAAGAAGATGCGGCTCAAGCCATTCGAGATCTCAAACGTGTTGGAGTTGAGCAAACGGTGATGCTTACGGGTGATAACAAGGTGGTTGCTCAAGGTGTAGCCAACCTATTAGGCTTAGATTCATATGTAGCTGAATTGTTGCCAGAAGGCAAAGTCGAGGCAATTGAGAAGTTATTGAGCTTGTCGGGTAAAGGTAAGGTAGTATTTGTGGGTGATGGCATCAATGATGCTCCTGTCATTGCTAGAGTTGATATCGGAATGGCAATGGGTGGGTTAGGTTCCGATGCTGCCATTGAAACGGCTGACGTGGTGATTATGACTGATGCACCATCCAAAGTAGCCCAAGCCATTCAGGTTGCTAGAAAAACCCGCAAGATCGTTGTGCAGAATATTGTGCTAGCAATGGTAGTTAAAGGATTATTTATCATCCTCGGTATATTCGGTGTTGCAACGCTTTGGGAAGCCGTGTTTGCCGATGTCGGTGTTGCACTTTTAGCAATTCTCAATGCAACACGGGTGCTTAAGTAAGAGTTTTTCTAAAACATGCATTCTGCATCTACACTATACTATATGAAATTGCTTCCACAACACCAAATGAAGTTTACATTAGCAATAGGTTTGAATCCGAGCTAAAAATAATAAATATGCTCAAGCTATTTTAAAACTAAAATGTGGTGAACTGAGCTACACCTACAGGAATTTCTATATCACTACCAACAACTTTAACTAAAAGTTTATAGATAGAAGCTGATCCTTGAATTGGTTGTTTTACTTTATTGAGGTTAATATTAAGCTGAGTATTATTAATAACTGTTTCGGGAAAATGTATTATAATTTTTCTACCATTTACAGAAATATTAATGTTAATCTCTCGACCATTTTCATCTAATACTTCAATATCATTACTTACAGCAACAGTTGGTGGAGCATCAATAATTAGCTGGGAAAGAGCTTTATTATTCCGGGGAATATGTAATCGAAAAGAATGTTTAACAAGCCTCCATTGAATAGGAGGAAGTTGCAAACTGTTATCAAGATTGGGAACTTTATCATCTGTATTGGCAGTTGCATAGCCTACAGAAATTATAGATGCGTTAGCGAAGCTTGTCGCAGACATCGCCAAAGCAAATGTAGCAGCATAAATCAGCATTCTATTCATCATTTTGGCTGGTCAGGTAGGAAAATGTGTCAACTTATTACAGATTCATATTTGGTATATGAATCTTTCTTTCTTTAACAAGGATGACAGCTTGCTATGAAATTACGATGAAATTTTTGCAGTTCATGAGAAATTATTCATTCATGTTTCGATAGGTAGCTACGGCTGAAGGAGAACTGCGATTGAGGTAACGGAATATCCAATATTTGAAAATGGTATCCATTATTACTGGCACAGTAGCAATAAACAGAGAAATAAGACTCTTGTTTTCCGGTAACCCGTAATGGTTTAAAGTACTTCCTAGAATTATTTCCCAACCATAAGGAGAGTGAAAACCGACAAATATATCTGTAGATAGAATAATTAAAAAAGCTTTAGCGGAGTCGCTTAAACTGTAAGTTATATCACCAGCAAAAGACCTAATAATAGATAGCTGTTGCTTCCCTGTTAAAATTAAAACAATAAATGTAGCTGCTGTTAGTATATCTGCAAAGATGTTTGTCACTGCATTAATACTATCAATTTTACTTTCTTCTGCTATAGTGCTAGCCTTTTCCTTTAGTTTCTGTTGGACAGCTTCGATAGAAAGCTTTGGAATTTTTCCAATTCGAGCTTCAAAGTAAAGATTTTGCTCAAATCTTTTTAATTCAGCTAAGGCTTTTTCTTCTTGAGAAGAGTTTAGGAAAACGTCTGACTCTCTTAAATTCCATAACTTTTCAACTAAAGGAGTGATTACAAAATTTCTAGAAAGTTGATTTATAAGTAGTGGAACTAAAATCAGAATTAACAAAAAATGGATAGAGGAAATAGTTTGACGGCGAGTGGCGCGAAACTCTTCAATAACCTTTGTCTCGGCATTTGGATTTAACGTCTGCTGAAATTTTCTTATAGTTTGCAGGATAGTTCGGGGAATAAAACTCATCTTTTTAGATGACGACCTTGATTTCATTTGAATTTTTTATCAATATCCAAAAGTCTAGTTCTACCAAGTACTCAGTGGCACAACTAGAAATTTTTAGAGAGCTATAAAAGTCAAATTTTCAGTCTCTACTCTCTACTTTATGGCATTAAAATGAAATCAGGATGAAAAGTAAGACTGTAAAAAAAACATCTAGAAACCATCCATTATAATTCTGTAATCTTAAGCCTATTAATATCTTATAAACAGAGTAAATATCTTTATTGTTTAATAAAGCCTCTTAATTTTGCCACGAATAAATTTGCTTGCTATTGATTAAAAGTTCTGTGTCATTAAAAAACCAAATTTTGCATGACACTGGGGTTGATTCTTTTCTCCTGATAAATTCTTAAGTCAGCGGTAAACATAGACGCGATAATCGTTTAAATCAACGACTAGTTGCGTCTCATCAGCAGCAAGGCTATTGGTTTAAACAACAGTATTGTCTTGAGTAAGAGGACATGGATAATTTGGGTCGCCAAACTCTATCTGAATAGTGGTGTGTTCAATACTAAAATTGTCGTGAAGCTCTCGATTTACCTGTTCTAAAAAAGCATCGCCGGGATGTCCTGTGGGCATTATCAAGTGAGCTGTGAGTGCTGTCTCGGTGGTACTCATCGCCCAGATGTGCAAATCATGGATACTAGCTACACCAGGAAGTTCAGCCAAGTATGTGCGGACGGCAAGTGGTTCAATATCTGCTGGTACGGCATCTGTCACCAAGTTGAGAGATTCTTGGAACAATTGCCAAGTACTCATAACAATCACGACAACAATCATCAAACTCACAACAGGGTCAAACCATAGCCAACCAGTGGTAACAATAGCTATGCCAGCTAGGACTGCACCCAAAGACACCGCCGCATCAGCGACTAAGTGAAGGAAAGCTCCTCTAATGTTCAAGTCTCTTTCACGACCAGATAAGAACATTAAGGCACTTCCCATATTGATGGCAATACCTACCGCAGCCACGCCGATAATTGTACTGCCTGAAACTGGGCTGGGTTTAAGGAAACGCTGGATAGCTTCCCATGCAACTGCACCAGAAGCTACGAGTACGAGGATAGCGTTCAACAAAGCAGCCAAAATAGAGGAGCGACGTAATCCGTAAGTGCGACGTGGTGTTGGTTGGCGACGACCGAGGAAGCTTGCTCCCCAGGCAAGTAACAAACCTAGAACATCACTCAAATTGTGACCAGCATCGGCTAGTAGAGCAAGGGAATTGGCAACTAACCCATAAATTACTTCAACAACAACAAACCCAGTGTTGAGGGTAACGCTGATAATGAAGGCACGGTTGTAATTAGTCGGCCCGTGGCTGCGATCGTTACTATGAGACATGAATGCTGCCCTTAAAGTGTTACCAAAGGTGAGACAACTTCTATGCTTTGACAAGTAACAAACTTATCTTTAAGCATATCTTTGACCAAGGAAAAAAATTCGGTTATTGCACTCTCACTATCAATAACCGTAATAACAAGTGGTAGCACAGATGACTCAATAGATGGATCTAACTCGTTCATAGTCCGAAAAATACCGTGCTTGCCATATCCGGAAATTGCCCGCATCACCGACATCCCTGTTATTCCCTGTTTGCGAGCTATTCCTAGTAGAGCTTGGTGAAAGGGTTGGTGTTGCCAACTATCAGACTCACTAATATAGATTGTTAGTTGCTTCCATTTAGTTGGTTCGTGGTCGTGTTGGTGAACCATAACTGTTATCTCATTGCTACCACTTGCTATTAATTATCGTTTAAAGGTAAAGCGACCGTTCACTTTTTCGCCATTGATATCAGAAAGAATAGCAACTTTATACTCGCCTGCTGCTTTTTCAGAAAGTACAGCATGGTAGTGTTGTTCTTTAGCTTCATAAGTGAGAGGAAGCGATTTTTGACTACCATCAGGTAGTTGAACTTGAGCCGTTACCTTTGCATCTGGAACTACATCGTGCTTTTCTCCTTTCTTTAAATAGAAATCTAAGTGATTTCCATCATCTTTTGGTTCGGCAACAAACTCTAAATGATACTGCCCAGACTCAATAACTTGACCGCCGTGTGAATGTTCACCTTTACCATCTTCGGAATGACCTTGAGCATTATTTTGATTATGAAAATGACCATCACTTTCTGAGTGGTTATCTTTTGCTGTGATTTCAGACTTGGCAGCCGTTTCTGTTGTTGATGCTGTTCCACTCTCTGAATTTGCAACTTGATTACTGCCACTACAAGCACCTAAGAAAAGCAAACCTACACTGCCTAAAACTACGAAATTGGTCTTCAACAATTTCATTGATTTACACTCCTCAATATTTAGTAAACTAACAACTAAAAACTTACCTCTCCTGCAACTTCTGACTGCATCATTGGTTCAGTTTTTCTTGGCATTAAAAACTTACCAAACTGGACATACAAAGCTGGCAGAACTAAAAGAGTTAAAGCAGTAGAGGTAAACAATCCACCTAACACCACAACGGCTAGTGGCTGGAGGATTTCTTTTCCGGCTCCGCTACCAATTACCAAGGGTCCCATACCCAGAGCTGATGTTAACGCTGTCATTAAGATAGCAGCCAGCCTTTCTACCGACCCTTCCATCAAAGCCTGCCGCAGAGGCTGTCCTTCTGCCATCCTAGAATTGTAGTTCTCAACCAGTAATAGTCCATTACGTGTAGCAACGCCGAATAAGGTAATAAATCCTACCATTGAAGCTACAGATAGAATACCGCCAGCCAAGGCAATGGAAATGACTCCACCCACTAATGCCAAGGGCAAATTTATCAAAATCATGATGGTTGCAGGAATCGACTTGACAGCAAAGTAAATCAGAACTGCAATAGCGACAAAAGCTAATCCACCAGCCCAAAGTAAAGTTTTTGTGGCTCCCTCTTGCGCTTCAAATTGACCACCATATTCAATGTAATATCCAGGAGGTAATTGTACTTCTTGCTTAACTTGATCCCGGATATCTTTAATCACAGAACCTAAATCGCGTCCAGCCACATTACTGGAGACTACAATATAACGAGAGACATTCTCACGGTTAATGGTGTTAGGGCCTGTACCGTAGTCAATTTTTGCAACTTGAGCTAAGGGAATTTTCTGTCCGTTGGGTGTATCAACCAGCAAATCGCGGATGACTTCGATATTGTTGCGGTATTTTTCTTGCAACCAAACAATCAAGTCAAAGGTTTGTTGCTGTTCTAAGATCTGAGAAACAGCTCGCCCATTGAGTGCAGTTTCTACCGTCTCTGATAATTCGCCAATAGTCAAACCATAGCGAGCTGCTGCGTTACGGTCAAACTGAATTTGCACCTGTTTCATTGGTACTTGCGGTTCTAATTGCAAGTCTGCTAAACCGGAAACCTCACCCATAGCTGATTGTACTTGTTGACCAAGCTGGCGGAGTTGTTCTAAATCGGGGCCGAAAATTTTTACAGCTATAGCACTCCGCACGCCTGAGAGTACTTCATCCATGCGGTGTGAAATAAAACCACCGATATTGGGAACTACACCGGGAATTTTCTCAAATTGCTCCCGAATCATTTCAATTGCCTTATCTCGGTCTTTTCCTCCCTCTTCACTCAGTTGAACATCTAGTTCTCCAACATTAACACCAGCTACTTCCGTATCACCTTGCGCGCGTCCAGAACGGAACTGAACTGCTTGAATCCGGGGGTCTTTTTTAAGAGTATTTTCCAATGCCAAGCCTACCTGATTGGTAGCATCCAGAGATTGACCAGGCATCAGAATCGTGGTAATCACCAAGGCGCGGTCTTGAAATTCTGGTAAAAAAACTTGCCCTAACGAGAGCAGAATCATTGTTGAAGCCACAAAACTAGCGATCGCACCTGTCAAAATAATTTTGGGGCGACGTAGAGAAAATTTCAAAAGCGGACGATACAGGCGATGGGAAAGTCGTTCAACCCAAGTTTCTGTACTTGGTAAACGCCGATTTACCAACAACAGAGCGCATAATGCCGGAGTCAATGTCAGTGCTACCGAGGTTGAAGCCACAATTGACAGCAAATAAGCTATACCCATTGGTGTAAAAATCCGACCTTCTACCCCAGAAAGGGCAAAGATTGGTGCAAAAACGACTGCAATAATAATTGTGGAAAACAAGACGCTCACCCGTACTTCCACTGAACTATTGAAAACAACTTGCAGTGGTGGTACAGAATTGCCTGCTATCTGATTTTCTCGCAAACGGCGGTAGGAATTTTCCATATCCACAATTGCATCATCTACCACCGAACCAATCGCCACAACAAGTCCGCCCAAAGTCATCGTGTTGATGCCTTGTCCCGTCCAATTGAGGATCATCATTCCCAACAACAAAGACACGGGAATCGCGCTCAAGGTAATGATCACCGTGCGCCAATTCATCAAAAATAGAATCAAGATGACACAAACAATAATCGTGCCATCGCGCAAAGCTTCTTCAACGTTTTTGATAGAGGCTTCGATAAAATCTTCTTGGCGGAAGGTTTCGGTGACTTTCACATCTTTAGGCAAGCTGGCTTTTAGCTCTTCCATTGCTGCTTCAGCCGCCTTTGTAACGCTTGGTGTATCAGCAGTTGGCTGTTTATTGACAGTCAAAATCACCGCTTTCTTACCCGCAGAACTACCATCGCCGCGTTTGAGTGCTGCACCGATTTGCACATCTGCCACTTGTTCGAGAAGTACAGGTGTGCCATTGCTGGCTTTAATTACTGATTTCTTAAGTTGTTCAATAGATTCAATTCGCCCTACCCCTCGCACCAATGTCTCTTGGTCGGGAGTAATTAAAAATCCCCCTGGTGCATTGGCGTTGGCTGCTTGTGCTGCTTTAGTGACATCATCAAGGGAGACATTAAACGCTTTCAACTTATCTGGGTCTACTAACACTTGATATTGGCGCTCGTCTCCACCAAATATGACAATATTACTAACGCCAGGGACAGCCAACAGGCGGTTTTTCACCTGCCAATTGACAATCCGCCAGACCTCCATTAAAGGAGTGGTTTCAGAAGTAAAGGCGTATTTAACAGTCCATCCTAGAGGCGAACTGACAGGAAGAACCTCTGGGTCTTCTACGCCTTGCGGTAGCTGGCTGCGTGCTTGTTGCAACCGTTCCGTTACCAATTGACGGGCGCGATAAATTTCTGTATCCCAACTAAAAGTAGCTCTTACAGCGGAAAGACCGACAGCCGAGGAAGAACGCAATGCTTCTAATCCGGGGGTACCGTTAATCACACTTTCTATCGGTCGAGTCACCAGGGACTCCACTTCCTCTGGTGCAAGTCCTGGGGCTTCGGTCATAATTTCGACTTGGGGTGAGGCAAAACTGGGAAACACATCAAGTGGCATCTGTGTAAGGATGCGGAAGCCCCAAACAGATATGAGAATAGAAGCAATAACTACTAGCCAGCGTTGGGCAATAGACCATTTAACAATGGAATTAAGCATATTTTGATTTATTTAAACGTATAGTACAGTGCTACAATCGCTACTAACCAACGTCGAGAAATTACCCATTTAGCAAAACTGCACTAGTCATAATTTAATTGTTTGTTGTTGGTTGCCAATTGTTCATTGCTTTTAACCACTAACCATTAATTACTGTCTGAACGACGATAGTTTTCCTGCTCTTCCACAGAAGTGTTGGAAGTAGAGGGTGTTGGTTGTTTGTGGTTGTCGATATAAACCTCGGTTTCATAATTGAACCCATCACCTACTGGTACTTGACGGGAACGGGCACGACGGCTAGACCAGAAACTACCAGCGAGGAAAGCCAAAGTTGCGATCGCTACTCCTCCCCCTGCACCTAACAACCATAAGGGTATTGGCAAGCTGTTAGTTTTAGCCTCAGTTGTGTGGGAACCACCTTCTTCATTATGTTCTTCTTCTTTAGCTTTATTATCACCCCGTAATGACTGTGCATAAAGTTGTGGCGCACGTTGAGTGACTACTAAATCTCCCTCAAATAAACCACTGGTTATCTCTACCAAATCCCCAGATGTTTGACCAACACTAACATCAACTGACTGAAAGGCATTACCATTTTTGACATAAATCATTTTTTTGCCATTTGCATCTACCACAGCAGAGCTAGGAATTGCTAAGACAGGTGCAGATGTTTCGTTTGTTAATACTTGCAGTTCAGCAAACATTCCGGGTTTAAGTTGTCCACCAGAGTTTTCTATTTCTGCTTGCACTGGTACTACTCGTGTTTCGCCTTCTACTACTGAGCCAATTCGAGTAATTTTGCCAGTAAAGATACGATTAGGTAAAGAACTAATTTTTACTCTGAGTGGCTGACCTCTTTTTACCTTGTTTAAATCTTTTTCATAGATATTAGCTGTGGCAAATATCCTGCTGTCATTCAATATTGTCATCAGTTTGCCACCAGCGTCTTGAAATGATTGACCGATAGTAACTTCTCGGTCAGCAACTTTACCGTCCAGGGGAGATGTTACTGTCACTAGTCCCTTGGCGTTAGCGAGCGCTCCTAGTTGAGACAGTCGAGTTTGATAAGTGGTATTACTGAGATTGATACGTGATTGTGCTACTTTAACTGCTGCTTGAGCGCGTTTGAGTTGATTTTCAGCTTCGATCACATCACGGCGACTTGAAGCTGTTACAAGTTTCGCTTTGGCTTCTGCTAGCTGAGTTTGGGATTCGAGAGCGTTGCGACGTGGCAAAGCACCAGCATCAGCTAACTGCTTGTCTTTGTCGTACTTTTCTTGTGCAAATGCCACTTGGCTCTGTGTTTGAGCTATCTCAGCTGTGGCGATTTGTTGGTAGCGATCGTAGTTTTGCTGGGCTAGCCTGAGATCGGCTAGGGCTTGCTGCAAATCTGCTTGTCCTTGAGCAAGTTTTTCCTGAGATTCCACACGTAAGCTTACTAGATCTGGACTGGTCAAAACAGCTACAGGTTGACCCTTTTGAACTCTTGCACCAGGTTCGACTAAAAGTTCAACTACTTTTGCTCCAGAAATTGGGGTAGTTACTTCTACTCTTTGGCTAGGTAGAGTTTCAATCTGTCCTGTGGCTTTAATACCCAAAGCCAATGGTTGTCTTTTTACTGGTTCGACTCTAATTCCTAACTGCTGGGCTGTTTCGGCATCAACTTCTATTGAACCACTTGTTTCGCTTCCACTTTGAAATGCACTTCCGCCACTGTGGTCATGTCCACCACCGGCGAAAACAGATGTAGGAGCAGATAGCAGGAGCAAACTAAGTACTATGGAAGAAGTACAACGGAGTGGAATAGAAGGTTGATAACGCTTAGATATTACCATCGCTAATTGTATCCTGTGAGTTAGGAGAAATCAGAGTTACACTCGAAATGAATGTTGGTATCTTTAGGAGGAATTTGGATCTCGCACTGTATTGAGCTAGTTACATTGTTTTTACAAGTAGTTTTAAGAAGTTTAACTAGCGTTCTTTATTCAGTCTTTCATATTGATATGAAATTCGGGTGAAATTTTGAATGGCGACTACTATTGTTTAGGCAGAGTATCAACGTATTTACTGTCATAGATGTCTACAACGCTTCTGCACTCAGGTAGAAAGAGTGACTAATTATTAAATGCGATCGCTTTTTGCTTTAATAATTGACAACTTTAATCAGCAAAAAACTTGCTAGTCAATTCTCTAAAATTCTATGGATTATTAGCTTGGTTATCTATTCGTTTAGTATTGTCTTTTTGGCTAGTTGCTACTTCCATCAGTTGTGAGTATCAGCGTTTCACGATACACCGCACTACTATCCCAAAAATCCTTAATTCTAACAGCGCTACTAGAACTAACGCAATAATTTTCCACTCTTGGATCTCTTTTTCTTGCTCTGTTGTGCTAGCTATGTTTTTCTGTAGCGATGTTTACGCTTGGGGTGTTGATGCAGTACCAGCGGCTACAGTGAGTCATACCTCATCTAAAACGGTTGGAATTTACCTTCAGCCTTTGGTGTACAGCTTAATTCCAACTGATACTGAAATAGATTTTAAAACTTACTTTTAAAACTTATCTATGGTCTTTATAACCAGATAAAATAGCACCTAAACATTTAATTCATCAAAGTGTTCTGCCATAGAACAATACAAATCGATGATATGGCTATCAACCAATTTGTAATAGATATTCCGATTTTATGACTCAGGAGCCGTACACTTGCAAGACGCAAGCACGGCTCGGCTCCAAGTCCTTAGACACCACCAACTACCACGCTTAGGTTAAACCTAACCACAGCAGTAAATTTTACCTGGTACAACAAGAAGATTTTCTAGTTTTATTTAGCACAGCCACAAACAGATTGGCATTGAGTGCAGACTTCACCACTTTGATGACTATTGGCACAAGCTTCACAGCAGTAAGGTTTGCCGTCCTTCATCACAGCTTGATCAATGGGAACAACACACAGGCAAGTACCACAGGCGCATTTGACTTGGTTTACTGTTGCTGCCATAGCTTTACTTTCTCCTTTTTGTTGTGAAATTATTAGATCAGAGGCAAGAGTAGCGATCGCTGCCTTGGCTCGACAAGAATATAATATCAGTCAATACTGATATGTAAAAATAATAAAGCTTTTCGAGATATTTCAATGATTGCTAAAACTAAAATCGCCAAAACTCAAGCAGCCAACTTGAAAGTCAAACTGTTTCGAGGATTTTCTGACCACTCACGTATGGCTATTCTCAATGCATTACGTTCTAGACCGCTAACTGTCAACGAAATTGTTGAGATGACAGGACTCACTCAGTCTAATGTTTCTAACCATCTTGGGTGTTTGCGCTGTTGCGATTTGGTTGTTCGCCAACAGCAAGGGCGTTTTGTTTACTATCAACTCAGTGATGAACGAATAGCCAAGCTTCTTGACCTAGCTGATGAATTACTAGCTGATGTCGCTTTAGGTGTAAACCAATGCGATCATTACGATTAAGGGCATATTTTATTTATTCTCCGGAAAACTCGTTGTTCACGGATTTAGATTGGGTTTTGCATAGCATTCCACAATCGTTAGAGAGGTTGATTTCTTCCCATCGAAATAACTGAAAGTTAGATTAGGCAAGCTTGTTCGTGTAACCCATACTCTAAAGATTTATCTAAGCATAATTTTGTTTTTGTTTTAATTGAGTTAACCATTTCAACAACATGACACTCGATGAGGGCTGCAATTATAGCCTCTTTACTTGGAAAGTATTGATATAATGAGCCAATACTCACACCAGCTAATTCTGCAATCCGGTTAGTATTGGTTTTCGCGTACCCATCTTTAACTAAAATGCGAGCAGTTGCAGTGAGGATTGCATCTACAGTTATTTTTGAGCGTTCCTGTTGTGGAAGTTTACGCGGGTTTGTGATAATTTTGCGTCTCCTGTTTTGGTTCATGAAAATACGAGTTGAAGATATGATTGGTTCTTATATTTTTAAAGGTGTCATCTAAAGCTAATGTAAAAGCTTTTTTGGCGTTGCTGAATACAGGGATGAATAGATTTATGTAAGTACAGTTTGATACCTCAGATAGTGTAGTAATAATTTAATTGAGTATCTAAGCATTTCTTCTGACTTAGAATAACACAAGGTTTTTCGGTGGAGTCGTGCAAGATAATGCCGTAATCGGGTGTTCTCATTTTCAACTCGTGTCATGTATGTTTTGCTTATAATTTGGTCTCCATCAGAGATAAAACTTGGGTAAACTTTCCAGCCATCTGTCACATAAAAATAGCTTTTCCATTGTTTAACAATTTCCCACAATGGTTTAAACGTTTCAGCACTACGGTCTCCTAAAACCCAGGCTAAAATACCTTGACTAAAGTGATTTACTGCTGTCCACAGCCAAAGAGTGTTTTTTTTGAACCTATAAATGTTTCCAACTCATCCAATTCTCCTACTTCTGGAATAGCCTCTTCCTTTGGGACATCTGGAAGCTTTTCCCCTAATTGTTTAACCCAATAAATTATAGTAGTATGATGAACACCTTTAACTCGTTCAATTGCTCTAAAACCCATACCATTGAGGTACATTTTTAAGCATTCTTGTTTTAGCTCCTCAGAATATCCTTTGGGCGGATCATACACGTCGATAAATTGGCGCTCGCATGAGAGACAGATGTGATTCTGTTTACCTCTTCGTTTTCCGTTCTTCCGTACTCTCGTAGACCCACAGTATGAACATTGCACAGTAGATGACCTCAATTCATCCCTCTATTATGCAACGCCGCTTTTTTAAAGCAAATAATACTAACAGCGTCATCGTGGCTTGGACAGTCTAGTATCTATATGGGTTTGCCCGGCTTTGTTGCTCCTTTTTAAATCCTACACATGTAATACTTGTAAAATGCGACAATCCAAACGTAAACTCATAGAAACGAATGTTGGTTAACCCTGCCTCGCTCATCATCTTTGCCAGAACTTTTGGAGCAAGGCAAGTGTTTCCCCAGCGCCATTGAAACCAAAAACCGAGTAGCCCTGGACGTGTTACCGCAAGGATAAGCGGTGCACCTGGGTGTAAAACCCTTACCATTTCTTGGAGTCCCACAGTAGGGTTTGGCAAATGCTCTATCATATGGGCACTTATAACCAAGTCAAAGGTTTTGTCGTGAAATGCTAATGTATTGACATCACCTTGATAGATTTGGTGATTTACACCTGTTTGCAGAAAATGTTGGTGTGCCTTTGCCAACATCTGTGAAGAAATATCCACGCCAATAACCTGTATTTTGGAACTCACGGTTTTGGCTAAAGCTAGACTGAAAGCACCTGTACCAATACCACAATCACATACAGTTGAGCCGTCTCGGAGATGATCTAGCACGGCAGATTGTTGCAGAGATTGGAATAACTTGGCATAGGCGCGGCTGACACCAAAATGCTGGACGAGATGATGCCAATCTGGAGCCGCCTGATTATACATTCGGGTTAGCTGCTCGTTTGTCGGCCAAACTCGCTGAATTGAAATTTGCCACCATCCTATCGTCCATTCCATTGACGAACCTCCTTTGACAAACGCGATTTAAAACCTTGCGAACAAATCTGGCACTCTTGTTAAACTGTTGTAGTTTCAATGTCGCGTATTCACTGGTTTTAGCAACTGCTCGAAAGGATAGTTGCAAGGATAGTTTGAAGGATAGTTTTTGGACAAGTGTGGAGTACTTCACTGATTAAGTATCTCAAGCAAATCCTCTGGAATAGACCTCTGCTTTGAATCATCAACGTTTACTCTACCAGGTCGCAGCTCGCGCATTCGTCCAAACAACCAAGTCAAAGGAATTGCAAGCACAGTTGGCAGAATTTGTCCAGCTATTTCTTTGAAATCTCTCTGTATCCACGCCAGTTTCAGCATTTCCCAATGAGCGAATGCATGAGGCAAAGGATAAGCCTGACCGAGAATGTGCGCCCTTTGCAACGCCGTCCACGCAGTTTCGTAATCCTTAGCTGCAATGGCTGTTTTGGCTTTGCGTAATTCTGTTTCAAAATGTTCGCGGACAATTGCTTTCATTTGTTTCTCCTATCAATGCTAGAAATTAATCGGGTTGTTAAGTATCCCTGATTGTGAGAAGGTTTTTGACGCTCCTTGACGTTCTAGTTACAATGTTGCCTTCTCGTCGAATTCAGACATTAACCGAAAGGATAGTTGAGAGGATAGTTTTTAAGAGGAATGATATTTTCACAGAAGGCGGCGGTGCTTACTTCAATATTCCCAATTCTCTAGCTTGATGTACTGCTTGAGTGCGATTGCTCACGTTTAGCTTGCTGTAAATTTTGCGGGCGTGCCATTTAACGGTGGCGAGGCTAACGAAGAGTTTGTCAGCGCTCGCGTGATTGGAAAGTCCTGTTGCTAGGTAGCGCAAAACCTCTAGTTCGCGATCGCTTAATGGCTCAATCAAAAGCTCAACTGTAGCAGATGTTTCTTTGTTAACCGCACCAAAAGCAGCCAACAAACGGCTGATATATTTAGGATTAATCCCCCTTGAGGCAGCATGACGAAGCAACTCCATCATTGGCTGACCTTCATCGACAGATATACGTACATAATTTCCTTGATGTGGAAGATTAAGTGCTACTTCCAAGATGCTCAATGCTTGTTCGATATCTCCGTAGGCTTGCCATCCCAAGGCTTGTAATATCAAGATTTCCATGACTCGTGCTTTGCGTCCGCCTGCTTTGGCAAAATCATACAGTCGAGAAAGCAATCGCATCGCATTATCCAAGTATGGCTCAGATATTTTTGCTGACTTGCCACGAACAAGCAGCACCCTTGCTAAGGTTAGGTAATCGAGTTCGGAACCACATAGCAGTCGGTCGGTAAAACTATAGCGAAGTTCGTCATCTACACTTAGTCCGCTGTCTTCTGCCCAGGCGATCGCTGACTCTAAATTCCCCTGCGCCAGATGCAATCTGGCTTTACAAGCTGCAACAGAGAGAATCGTTGGCCACAGCCAAGGTTGACACTGCTCGGCTGCCCAAATTGCCTGCCATGCGGCTTGGGTTTCTCCTTGTGCCATAAGCACTCGTGCTAGGGTTATATAACCCATCATCACCCCTGGCTGTTGGGCTTGAATACCTCGCTCAATACTTGCGCTCAGGTGTTGTGCGGCTGACTCCAGTTGGTTGCACTCTCGCAAAAGTTCGCCCATCGCCACCTTTACCAAAACGCCCGCGTAGGTTGATAAGCAATCCCGTTCGGTTGCCAGGTTTATTCCTTGCTGACAAAGTGCGATCGCGTTGTCTATTTGACCGCGCAATGCCAAAAATTGTGCTTGTAAATACAATGGAGCAATTGCTGGGTCTGCAACACCTGCTTTTTGACAAAGTTTGGTCACATCGGGAAGCACCTTTTGAGCTTCTGCAAAATTGTCCGCAACAAAGTAGGTGACACCCAAATTCAACAAAATCATTGCTCGGAACCAAGAATCATCTTTGGGTAACTGCTGCAAGCCTTGCTTGATTAGAGTACTCGCTTTGGATACCTCTCCTTGCCCTCGCGCCTGCACACCCTTAAAGGCAGTCACAAGCCCCGAAAGTATCTCCGAGTCACCCTGCTGTTTGAGCAGAGGTTCAATATTTTGCAAGGCTGCTGCTGCGTCTGCAAGTTGACCGAGTGAATCGAGTGACCAAGCGTAGGAGAGTAACAACCACGGGCGAGTCGAGACCATCTCGTGTGGTAGTGCCTCACAGGTTTAGTCAAAATGTAATAAATCAGCTATCTGCACTAAGTGGAGACGATTTTAATATCACATTCATGAAGACTTTAACCTCGCACCACTGGGGTGCCATCATATTCGCTGGGGAGATTATTGACCGCGCTTATCATGTAGAGTTTGTAAATTTAGGTGCCAATGTTGTCACTCAGCAAACAAGAGAAATCAATCAGCTACGAAGCTGGCTCAAAAAAATCTACAATATAGACTATGTCGGATCAGCGGCTGCAGGTTCGGCTGCTGATACTCCTGACACTGAACGCAGTCTTCTTAATCCAAAGTCATATTCAGAATAATTGACCAGACAGTGCAGTAATAGTTGAAAGTGCTTTTATCTGTTACTGGCTGACCCTTTTAGAGATATGCTACGTTTAGGTTTTACCCCTCAACGTAGCCACTAATCTTAATACTTAGCTCTTGTAACACCACTCCTATTTCAACACTTTGTTCTGCTTAAATTCCAAGATATCTCAGCAACAAAATTGAACGATATTTTGTGTTTATTTATAATATTGTCTAATTTTCAAAAACTGCTTTCGATACCTTTCCATCCTTTACTACTGGCATATTTTGCTTAGGCAGTAAAATTTTACCAAACTTAGCATATAAAGCAGGTAAAACCACTAACGTTAAAGCCGTAGAAGTAAACAAACCACCCAATACTACTATCGAAAGTGGTTGGAGAATTTCTTTTCCTGGCCCGCTCTCAATTACTAAAGGCGCTAATCCTAAAGCCGATGTAAAAGCTGTCATCAAAATGGCATTGAGACGTTCCATTGAACCTTTGATTAACAGTTCCTTAAGTGGCATTCCTTCCGCAAATTTAGTGTTGTAATTATCTACTAGTAATAAACCGTTACGAGTAGCAACACCAAACAAAGTGACAAAGCCAACCAAAGAGGCAATAGAAATAATACCACCACTCAAAGCCACTGAAAATACTCCCCCGACTAATGCCAAAGGCAAATTAATCATAATCATGGCGGTAGAAGGAATAGATTTCACTGAAAGGTACATGATGACTGTAATAGCAACAAGGGCTATGGCACTGAAAATTAAGATATTTTGAGTGGCTCTTTCTTCTGCCTCAAATTGCCCTGCATACTGAATGTAGTAACCCGGAGGAATTTGTACTTGTTGCTTTACTTTATCTCGAATTTCATTCACAATAGAGCGCAAATCTCTACCACTAGCATTAGCAGAAACAACTATTAAACGAGAGACATTTTCTCTGTTGATAGTGTTTGGCCCAGTACCATTTTCAATTGTGGCAACTTGTGCTAAAGGAATTTTTTGACCGTCAGGAGTATCAACTAACAAATTGCGAATTGTATCCAAGTTTTGACGTGCATCTGGCTTTAACCACACAAGTAAGTCAAAAGTTTGTTGTTTCTCCAAAACTTGAGACACAACTCTACCATTAAGGGCAGTTTCGATAATTTCAGAAAGTTTTCCTACTGTCAATCCGTATCTCGAAGCAGCCGGACGGTTAAACTTAATTTGTATTTGTTCGATTGGTATTTGCGGTTCTAGTTGTAAATCTACAATCCCATTCACAGTTTTCATTACATTATCAACTTGCTGTCCAATAGTGCGGAGTTGTTCTAAGTCACTGCCGAAAATTTTCACTGCGATCGCACTTCTCACACCAGACAACACTTCATCCATACGGTGAGAGATAAAACCACCAATATTCGGTGCTACTCCCGGTAACTTCGCAAATTCTTCCCGTAGCTTCTCAATTGTCCCCTCCCTATCTTTCATCCCTGCATCACTTAACTCGATGTCCAAGTGTCCTAAATTTACTCCTGCTGCATCCCCATCACCAGGCGCACGTCCAGAACGTAACTGTACGTAGGGAAATCTAGAGTCTCCCTTCAGAGCGTGTTGAAGTGCTTCACCAGCTGCATTGGTGGTTTCTAGAGACACACCAGGATAAAGAGTCAGGGTATTCACCAAAGTTTGCTCCTGAAACTCTGGTAAAAACACTCTTCCAAATGAGGGAACAATCAAAGTTGCTGCTACCAAACTCGCAATAGCTAGAGCTATGATAATTCCAGAACGTCGTAGAGAAAAATTTATTAAAGGATAATAAAGGCGCTTAAAAAATCTTGCTACCCAAGGTTCAGTTTCTGGTAAGTGACCGTAAGGCAACAATATTGCACATAAAGCTGGAGTGACCGTTAATGCTGTGATACTAGAAGCAATCACAGCCGCCATATAACCCAATCCCATTGGAATAAAAATGCTACCTTCTACGCCAGTCAAAGCAAATACTGGTGAGAAGACAACTATAGTAATAATGGTGGCTCCAAATACAGAATCACGTACTTCTTGACAACCGTCAAATACCACATCTAAAACAGGACGTGGTTTGGGAGAATATTTATTTTCTCGCAGGTTACGGTAGACATTTTCAGCATCAACAATTGCATCATCAACTGCGGAACCAATTGCAACTGCTAACCCTCCCAAAGTCATGGTATTTAAACCTTGCCCTACCCAATTTAGTAGTAGTACTCCCACCAACAAAGACAAAGGAAGAGCTGTTAAACAAATAGCTAAATTGCGCCAATTCATTAAAAATGGAATTAAGATAATAGCAACAATAATGCTGCCTTCAATTAACGCTTCTCGAACATTTTCAATCGAAGAATCTATATAATTTTCCTGGCGAAAGGTAGGGGTAACTTTAATATCCTTGGGTAAGCCTGCTTTAATCTCTGACATCGCCGCCTCAATTGCACGGGTGACAGTGGGAGTATCGGCTTGTGGCTGTTTATTAATCATTACAATCACTGCCTTTTGACCGTTAAAGGTGCCATCACCTCGTTTGATCGCTGCACCGATTTGCACGTCGGCAATATCTGATATTTTTACAGGTGTACCATTGCGAGCAGTAATTACAGATTGCTGTAGTTCTTCTATAGATTCAATTCGCCCTATACCCCGAATTAATTTTTCACGGTCGGGAGTAATTAAATAACCACCAGGAGCATTAACATTAGCAGCAGAGGCGGCTTGCTCTACGTCTTCTAAGGTGACATTAAAAGCTCTGAGTTTTGCTGGATCTACTAATACTTGATATTGGCGGCTATCACCGCCGTATGCTACTACCTGAGAAACACCTCCGACAGCCAAAAGGCGGTTTGTTACTTGCCAATCAACAATGCGCCGCACTTCCATTAAGGAAGTGTTTTCTGATGTAAAGGCGTATTGCAGTACAGTACCAATGGGGGAACTCGTAGGGGAAATTTGCGGTGTTTCAACTCCTTCTGGAAGTTTACTTTGCGCTTGTTGCAGTCGCTCTGTTACTAGCTGGCGAGCTTGATAAATTTCACTTCCCCAGTTAAAAATAACTTTAACAACGGAGATTCCAGACGCACTGGAAGAACGTACTGCTGTAACTCCCGGAGTACCATTAATTGCACTTTCAATTGGTAAAGTGACTAGAGATTCGATTTCCTCTGGTGCAAGTCCTGGTGCTTCCGTTTGAATTTCTACTTGGGGTGGAGCGAAACTGGGGAAGACATCCAAGGGCATTTGGATAATTGTACGAAATATCCAAACAGTAACGATGATTGTACCCAGAATAACTAACCAACGGCGAGCGATCGCCCATTTTATGATAGAACTGAGCATTTTAAAACTTTAGGCAAGTGAAAGATTGTAGTTTGATCGCAGTGCTTGTGCATTGGCTAGCCTTTACCCCAGTTTCTCAAAATAAAATGAAATCAGTATGAAATTTCATATGTCAATTTTGTTTACCACTCCAGTACTGTTCCCACTCTATTCACCTTTTCAACTTCTGACAAAGTTTGCTTAGGTATTAAGTAATTACCGAACTTAGAGTACAATGCAGGCAATACAAGTAATGTTAATGCTGTAGAAGTAAACAACCCTCCCAGCACTACTACTGCTAAAGGTTGCAAGATTTCCTTACCTGCGCCCGTACCAATGACTAAAGGGATCATTCCCAAAGCTGAGGTGAGAGCCGTCATTAAAATAGCAACTAAGCGCTCCATTGAACCCTCAAATATGACTTGCCGCAGACTCATTTTCTGTGCCAGCTTGTTGTTGTAGTTATCTACTAGTAGCAATCCGTTACGTGTCGCTACTCCAAACAGAGTTATAAATCCTACCAACGAGGCCACAGAAATTATTCCACCCCCTAAAGCAATGGAAAATATGCCCCCCACCACTGCTAAAGGCAGATTAATCATAATCATCAGCATTGCTGCAACAGATTTAACAGCAAAGTACATTAAGACTGCAATAATGACAATTGCCAGTCCTCCAAATACCAGTAAATTATAGGTAGCTCGTTGTTCTGATTCAAACTGACCACCGTATTGAATAAAGTAACCTGTGGGTAGTTGTACTGAGTTTTTGACTTGAGCTTGAATTTCATCTACTACAGAGCCTAAATCTCGACCTGATACGTTTGCAGACACTACAATGAGGCGAGAAACATTTTCCCGGTTAATTGTGTTGGGGCCAGTGCCGTAGTCTATACTGGCGACTTGAGCAAGAGGAATTTTTTGACCTGTAGGAGTATCTACTAGTAAGTTACGGATAATATTTAAGTTATTGCGAGCATCTTCTTTTAACCAAACCACCAAGTCAAATAGTTGCTGCTCTTTGAGAACTTGGGAAACAACTCGTCCGTTCAGAGCAGTTTCCACCATCTCAGTCAAATTACCGACAGTTAAGCCGTAGCGAGCCGCTGCTTCTCGGTTAAAATTAATTTGCAACTGTTTAATCGGGACTTGGGGTTCAAGTTGTAAGTCAACAAGTCCCTCAATTCCATTTACAGCCGCTAGCACTTCAGTGCCAAGGCGACGCAGTTCTTCTAAGTTAGGGCCGAAAATTTTGATTGCGATCGCACTCCTTACGCCAGATAATACCTCATCCATGCGGTGAGAAATAAAACCGCCGATATTCGGTGCAACTCCGGGTATCTTCGCAAATTCGGCTCGCAGTTTCTCAATACTTCCTTCCCTATCTTTCAATCCCTCTGCACTCAGTTCTACATCTAAATGTCCCAAGTTAACTCCACCTGCATCTGCATCACCAGGGGCACGTCCGGATCTTAACTGCACTGATTTAAATCGTTTATCATTTTTGAGCGCATCCTGCATCACAAATCCAACTTGATTGGTTGCTGCTAGAGAACTCCCTGGATAAAGCAGAACTGCGTTTACTAAAGATGGTTCCTGAAACTCCGGTAAAAACACCCGCCCTAAACTTGGTAGAATAAGCAAAGAAGCTACTAAAGATGCTCCAGCAACTGCCAAAATAATTGTGGGGAAGCGAATAGAAAAATTCAGCATTGGTCGATAGAGTCGTTGCGATAAAGCACTCACCCAAGTATCATCTGCAGGTAAGCGTCTGTTCGCTAATAAAATCGCGCATAAAGCTGGGGAAAGGGTCATTGCTACAAAGGTAGAAGCAAAAATTGACACTAAGTAAGCAACCCCCATCGGCGCAAATATCCGCCCTTCCACGCCTGTAAGTGAGAAAATCGGTGCAAAGACAACGGCAATAATTATAGTAGAAAAAATTACACTAACTCTTACTTCGACAGAGGTATCATATACTACTTTAAATGGGTGTACAGGAGTTCCTGCTAACTGATTCTTTCGCAAGCCTCGGTAAGCGTTTTCCATATCTACAATCGAATCGTCTACCACCGAGCCAATTGCGACAGCCAAACCTCCCAGTGTCATAGTATTAATACCTTGACCAAACCAACCCAAAATTAACATACCAATTAGAACTGACAAAGGAATTGCACTGAGGGTAATAACGGCAGTGCGCCAGTTCATCAAAAACATCAGCAAGATAATCGAAACGATGATAGTACCATCACGTAGAGAACTGGTAACATTTTCAATTGCTGCTTCAATAAAGTTTTCCTGGCGAAAAGTTTCTGTAACTTTGACATCTTTGGGCAAACCAGCTTTAACTTCCTCCATTGCCCTTTCAATGGCTCT
>NZ_AJLN01000018.1 GCF_000317285.1 Chlorogloeopsis fritschii PCC 6912
GCTTTTAATGTCACTCTCGAAGAAGTAACAGCAGCAGCAACAGGTGCAAATGTCAATGCTGCGGGTGGCTTTTTGATTAATCCCGATCAAGAAATTGTTATTCGTGGAGTAGGGCGTATAGATTCAATTGAGCAACTGGGAATTCGGCGATCGCAGCTCGCAATAATACACCAATTCTACTCAAAGATATTGCTGATGTGCGCATTGGTGCAGCCCTCAAGCGTGGAGATGGTAGTTTAAACGGTCAAAGAGCGATCGTGGTAATGGTTAACAAGCAACCCCAATATGATACTCCGACTGTCACC
>NZ_AJLN01000019.1 GCF_000317285.1 Chlorogloeopsis fritschii PCC 6912
TTTCCTGGTCTAGAGACCCGAAATTCACGTCTCTAGAAATAAAAGATTCTAATTTAGAATCCTCTTTATCTTTTTACTCTTATGTCTTAGTTCTCTGACCTAAGACTTGATTCCTTTGACGAGGATTGGTTAACTTTTGCTTTCAAACTATTGATTTTTCGAGGTTCGGGTGCCTTGCGTTTGCTTGACACTTTATCTAGAATAGCTAACCTCTTTGGACTTGTCAAGGGCTAATCAATTTTTTTTCTTTTTTCTTTCCCCTTTGTTTGGGTTGCTGCTTTTCGGCTTCTAGATTGTTTTTCTTGGTTCGGTTGCGTCTGGCTTTTGACGCTTTTTCAATATAGCAGACCTATGATTACTTGTTTGTGCCATTTTGCCTGCTGTTCTATCTTGCTTCCCACACCTTTTAACCGCGATCGCACTAC
>NZ_AJLN01000021.1 GCF_000317285.1 Chlorogloeopsis fritschii PCC 6912
TAATTTCAGCAACTAATTAATAGTAGTTAGACTGCTGGGATGATTCCAGCCAGAACCTTGAAAACTGCATAGAGAAGCGAAAAGTAGGTAGTCAGTGAACAGTGAACAGTAATCAGTAAAAAAACTGGTGACTGGTAACTGAAAACTGAACAGACACCAAAAGTTATTTGTGGTCAAGCTAATAAGGGCTTGTGGTGGATACCTAGGCACACAGAGGCGAAGAAGGACGTGGTGACCGACGAAACGCTCCGGGGAGTTGGAAGCAAGCGGGGATCCGGAGATATCCGAATAGGGCAACCTGTATGTACTGCCTGCTGAATATATAGGCAGGAAAGAGCGAACCCAGCGAACTGAAACATCTAAGTAGCTGGAGGAAAAGAAATCAAACGAGATTCCCCAAGTAGTGGTGAGCGAACGGGGAAGAGCCTAAACCAAAGTACATGTATTTTGGGGTAGTGGGACAGCATGATGGAATCTAGAGGTTAGACGAAGCAGCTAAATACTGCACCAAAGAAGGTGAAAGTCCTGTAGTCGAAAGCTGACTGGATACAAGCTGAATCCCGAGTAGCATGGAGCACGTGAAATTCCATGTGAATCAGCCACGACCACGTGGTAAGGCTAAATACTACTGTGTGACCGATAGCGAAACAGTACCGCGAGGGAAAGGTGAAAAGAACCCCGCAAGGGGAGTGAAATAGAACATGAAACCGCAAGCCTACAAGCAGTGGAAGGACGATAGTTCGTCTGACCGCGTGCCTGTTGAAGAATGAGCCGGCGAGTTATAAGTACTGGTAGGTTAAGGCGAGGATGCCGAAGCCAAAGCGAAAGCGAGTCTGAAGAGGGCGCAAATCAGTATTTATAGACCCGAACCCTGGTGATCTAACCATGACCAGGATGAAGCTTGGGTAACACCAAGTGGAGGTCCGCACCGACCGATGTTGAAAAATCGGCGGATGAGTTGTGGTTAGGGGTGAAATGCCAATCGAACCAGGAGCTAGCTGGTTCTCCCCGAAATGTGTTGAGGCGCAGCGGTTGTGGTTGAAGTCGGGGGGTAAAGCACTGTTTCGGTGCGGGCTGCGAGAGCGGTACCAAATCGAGACAAACTCAGAATACCCGATGTACACACAACCAGTGAGACGGTGGGGGATAAGCTTCATCGTCAAGAGGGAAACAGCCCAGACCACCAGCTAAGGTCCCCAAATCATCGCTAAGTGGCAAAGGAGGTAGAAGTGCACAGACAACCAGGAGGTTTGCCTAGAAGCAGCCACCCTATAATGAGTGCGTAATAGCTCACTGGTCAAGCGCTTCCGCGCCGAAAATGAATGGGACTAAGCGATGTACCGAAGCTGTGGGATTAATAGTATTAATCGGTAGGGGAGCGTTCTGTAGTAGGGTGAAGCACTAGCGGCAAGCAGGTGTGGACGAAACAGAAGTGAGAATGTCGGCTTGAGTAGCGCAAATATTGGTGAGAATCCAATACCCCGAAACCCCAAGGGTTCCAGAGCCAGGTTCGTCCACTCTGGGTTAGTCGGGACCTAAGGCGAGGGCGAAAGCCGTAGTCGATGGACAACGGGTTAAAATTCCCGTACTCAAAAATAGTAGTGCAGAGGGACGGAGAAGGCGATTGTCAGCCGGATGTTGGTTACCGGTTCAAGTATGCGAGGCGATGAGGAACGGCGAAAACGTTCCGAGCGAAGCTGCGAGTACGACTCTCTACGGAGAGGAAGTGGCATAGTCTAGCTTCCAAGAAAAGCTCTAAGTACGTTAACTATTTTTGACCCGTACTCGAAACCGACACAGGTGGGGAGGTTGAGAATACCAAGGGGCGCGAGATAACTCTCTCTAAGGAACTCGGCAAAATGGCCCCGTAACTTCGGAAGAAGGGGTGCCCAAGGATGACTTGGGTCGCAGTGAAGAGGTCCAGGCGACTGTTTACCAAAAACACAGGTCTCCGCAAAGTCAATAGACGCAGTATGGGGGCTGACGCCTGCCCAGTGCCGGAAGGTTAAGGAAGTTGGTCAGGGGGTAACCCTAAAGCTGACGACCGAAGCCCCGGTGAACGGCGGCCGTAACTATAACGGTCCTAAGGTAGCGAAATTCCTTGTCGGGTAAGTTCCGACCCGCACGAAAGGCGTAACGATCTGGACGGTGTCTCGGAGAGAGACTCGGCGAAATAGGATTGTCTGTGAAGATACGGACTACCTGCACCTGGACAGAAAGACCCTATGAAGCTTTACTGTAGCCTGGAATGGTGTCCGGGCTGAACTTGCGCAGGATAGGTGGGAGGCGTAGAGATTCTCCTTGTGGGGGGAATGGAGCCAACGGTGAGATACCACTCTAGTTCAGCTAGGATTCTAACCCGCGACCGTAATCCGGTCGGGAGACAGTTTCAGGTGGGCAGTTTGACTGGGGCGGTCGCCTCCTAAAAGGTAACGGAGGCGCGCAAAGGTTCCCTCAGCACGCTTGGAAACCGTGCGTCGAGTGTAAAGGCAATAAGGGAGCTTGACTGCAAGAGTTACAACTCGAACAGGTACGAAAGTAGGCCTTAGTGATCCGACGGCGCAGAGTGGAATGGCCGTCGCTCAACGGATAAAAGTTACTCTAGGGATAACAGGCTGATCTCCCCCAAGAGTCCACATCGACGGGGAGGTTTGGCACCTCGATGTCGGCTCATCGCAACCTGGGGCGGAAGTACGTCCCAAGGGTTGGGCTGTTCGCCCATTAAAGCGGTACGTGAGCTGGGTTCAGAACGTCGTGAGACAGTTCGGTCCATATCCGGTGCAGGCGTAAGAGTATTGAGAGGAGCCTTCCTTAGTACGAGAGGACCGGGAAGGACGTACCTCTGGTGTACCAGTTATCGTGCCAACGGTAGACGCTGGGTAGCCATGTACGGAGCGGATAACCGCTGAAAGCATCTAAGTGGGAAGCCCACCTCAAGATGAGTACTCTCATGGAATAAATCCAGTAAGGTCACAGGTAGAACACCTGTTGATAGGCTCTAAGTGGAAGTGCAGTAATGTATGTAGCTGAGGAGTCCTAATAGACCGAGGGCTTGACCTCACAACTTTGGTTATTTCGCTTCAATTATCTATGCAGTCTTCAGGGTTTTGAACAATTAAAACTGAAAAATTAAAATTCGGCAAAGCAATTTTTAATTTTACATTTTTAATTCCCGTAGGGCTTTCCTGGTGCCTATGGCGCGGCGGAACCACTCTGAACCCTTCCCGAACTCAGTTGTGAAACGCTGCTGCGGCGACGATAGTCTGGGGGTTGCCCCACGTTAAAATAGCTCGGTGCCAGGTTTATCTTTCACAACTAGCTTCCTCAACATTAGAGGAGGCTTTTG
>NZ_AJLN01000022.1 GCF_000317285.1 Chlorogloeopsis fritschii PCC 6912
ACGCAGGGATGTGTCGTGCTTTCAAGCTATAATTTGGTTCGGTGTAAGGGCTATTAGCTCAGGTGGTTAGAGCGCACCCCTGATAAGGGTGAGGTCCCTGGTTCGAGTCCAGGATGGCCCACTCGTGGGGGTATAGCTCAGTTGGTAGAGCGCCTGCTTTGCAAGCAGGATGTCAGGAGTTCGAGTCTCCTTACCTCCACCTGGATTTGCCAGCAAAAGAAATAGAGAATGACCAAAAGCATCTAGGTTTGTCAATGAGCAGACTAGATTGGGATTGGCTCTTGTGCTGACAAATGTGGATGTGATAAGATAGAAAATTGTGAG
>NZ_AJLN01000023.1 GCF_000317285.1 Chlorogloeopsis fritschii PCC 6912
TTCTACGTTTGTAGTTTGTTTAGCTCTTTTTTGGCTTTTTCTTTTTTGACCTTAGCCTCGGTCTTTATTTTCTTTACTCCCGCAGGCTCTCTGTCTTATAATTGCTTTCAAACTATATTATTTTCATGGTTCGGATGACTTCGAGCGGCGCTTTGTCGCGCTCCCTCTCTCAGGCACTTAACTATACTAACGAACCCTCCCTTCACTGTCAACTCTTTTCACAAAAATTTTTTG
>NZ_AJLN01000024.1 GCF_000317285.1 Chlorogloeopsis fritschii PCC 6912
AATGGAGACAAAATCACACAATGGGATTGCGTGAATCAGCCGAATGTTAAAGTAGAGAAAGTTCCAGCAGGCAAAGGATATTTTTTCTTGAAGTTTGCCCATAGCGGAAAATGTGTGCACCTTCATGAAGCTTCCAGTGAAAACGGTGCACCGATTACACAGTGGGAATGTGTAAATCAACCAAATGTAAAATGGCGAGAAGAACCTGCTGGCGAGGGTTATTCTTACTTAAAAAGCCAACAAACGGGCAAATGTCTTCATCAACAAGGTGCAACTCAAAGTAATGGAGATCCGATTACGCAGTGGGATTGTGTAGATCAACCCAATGTGCAATGGAAATTTGTAA
>NZ_AJLN01000025.1 GCF_000317285.1 Chlorogloeopsis fritschii PCC 6912
TTTTGTGACATACTCCTACACTTCTGCTTCGCAGTAAGTGTAGGCTTCCAAGACAATCCGGCTATTGCGTAGGAGACTCTTGGCTTTAAGAACCGGATGCCCCTCGGCTCTTTTTCTTATTACAATGGCTGCATTATGATCACGATTCAAAGAACAACCGCAACTGCATTCGTGCCATCGTTCATGTAGCTTTTTAGGTACTTTTGCACCACAACTAGAACATTCTTGAGTTGTACCAGATG
The DNA here is from genome assembly GCF_000317285.1 of Chlorogloeopsis fritschii PCC 6912. Lineage (GTDB taxonomy): Bacteria > Cyanobacteriota > Cyanobacteriia > Cyanobacteriales > Nostocaceae > Chlorogloeopsis > Chlorogloeopsis fritschii. Next base: position 243 of record NZ_AJLN01000025.1, read on the forward strand.
CTTTAACAGGTATTACCAACAAACCAGCATTTTCGGCTTTGTTTGTCAGTATTGATAAGAAGTTACCCCATCCTGCATCATGCACAGACTTGGAAAGTCTAGATTTTGATAGTCCTTTGATGTTTAAGTCTTCATGTGCAATTACGTCATATTTTTTCAGTAAGTTGCTAGCAGTTTTAAAGTGAAAATCTTTGCGCTTATCAGCAACTTTTTTATGTTGTTTACCTAGTTGCTTAACTGCTTTTGTTCTACGATTACTACCCTTCTTTCGCCGTGAAACACGTTTTTGGATAACTCTCAGGCGTTTTTGAGCTTTGCGATAGTGTTGAGGAATAGCAACAGCTTCGCCTTTGGCATCTGTCAAAAATTCTTTTAATCCCATATCAATACCAGTTATTGATTCTGGATTTATATCTGGTTTGATTTCTGGAACTGTAGAATCCTCTAAGCTCAGAGTTAAATAATAACCATCTGCTTTTTTAGTGACAGAAGCAGTTTTGACTTTAAATCCATCAGGCAATGGACGATGCAGAATAACCTTGATTTTTCCTAGTTTTGGTAAATTAATTAAGTTATCTTGCAAACATCCGTCTTTTATTTGCGGATAAGTGAAGGTTTTATATCTACTTCTAGATTTAAACCTTGGTTTACCACTTCTTTTCCCATTACTATCACCCTTGAGAAATCTATCAAAAGTTACCTTAACCCGCTTAACTACATCCTGCAAAACCTGTGAATAAATATCACCATAGTGAGGATGCGTTTTTTTAAGTTCAGGTAATGTTTTCTTTTGAGAATAATAGTCTGGATTGTCCCTTAATTCGGGTAAATGACAAACAAGAGGACAAGCATTAACCGGACATCGATTTTGCTCATACCAGTTAAATCTATCTGCCAACAAATAGTTATACTGAGCGCACAACATAGACAGCCATCTGTCTATTTCTATTGCTTGCTGTTTTGTTGGGCGTAGTTTGTACTGGTACGCTGTTCTCAACTGTTTATCACCACCTTCGTTAATTAGTGTTATGCTTTTAATATACACTGATTTTAGAAAATAGTAAATGAAAAATGATTTCGTTTCAAAAGGACGGTCTGTAAGTAATCTCAAAGTACATCTTGTCTTAACTACAAAATATAGAAGAAACGCTTTAACAGTAGAGATGTTAGAGCGTCTTCATAATGTCTTTGAAGAATTGTTAATTAAGTGGGACTGCAAACTTATAGAATTTAATGGAGAAGAAAATCACATTCATTTACTTTTTCAATATCATCCTGACATTGAACTTAGTAAGTTAATTAACAATTTAAAATCAGTGTCATCAAGAAAATTAAGACAGCAATTTTCTGAACACTTAGCAAGATTTTATAGTAAAGATGCTTTTTGGAATGGATCTTACTTTGTTGCTAGTTGTGGAGGAGTTACCGTTTCAACACTACGAAAATACATTGAAAATCAGCAGCAACCTGAAGATTAAGACTGCTCGTTTCCTCCATATCTTCCTCCCTCGCTTTCAGCATTGGTCGGAAGATTGTCGTCAACTCACCCGCAATTCATCTCATCACTTCCGCTTCGCGGTAAGTGAGAGGCTTCTTGCGGTTTTAGCTAAAG
>NZ_AJLN01000026.1 GCF_000317285.1 Chlorogloeopsis fritschii PCC 6912
TTGAACCTCGCATGACTAAAAGTCACGCGATTCTTGCTTCACTGACAAGCGCCTGAGAATCCCTAGGTCTTATCTCATCTCGACAAGCGTTTTGTGCCTCCGTTGAACCATCGGCGGCATTTAAAATTCTCAATCCCTCATGAAGAATATTGACTGCTGCCGTATAATCTCTCAAATGATGAGTATTACAATTAGGACAGTCCCATTCTCTTATACTCAAATTCTTTACTTCTGGGTTAACAAAACCACAACAGCTACAGATTTGAGATGAGGGGAAAAAAGGAGATATTTTCTGCACGATTCGGTCATGCCATAAAGCTTTATACTCCAACATGGCAACGAATTTTGACCAGCTAGCATCCATAATACTGAGTGCTAACTTATGGTTTTTAACCATGTTAGCTACTCGAAGATCTTCGATACAGATAATACTGTTTTCTCGGATAAGTCGGGTAGACAACTTGTGCAGAAAGTCATCTCTAACATTTGTTATACGTTCGTGAATTTGAGCCAGTTTGGTTTTCGCTTTGACTCGATTGTTACTACCTTTGATGCTACGAGAAAGTCTTTGATTGGCTTTGCGTAGTTTTCTTAAAGCTTTTCGGTAATATTTAGGGTTTTCAATCTCTTCTAAATTGCTAGTAACAAGATACGATTTTATTCCTAAATCCAACCCAATATTTCTATCTACATCAGGGTGCTTTTCTACCTCTGTCTCGCACAAAATACTAGCAATATATTTACCAGTTGTTGTACGAGTGACAGTAACATTAACTATAATCCCGGTTATTTCTTGAGAATGGTGAAATTTCACCCAGCCTAACTTTGGTAGTTTGAGGTAGTTGTCCCGTAGTTGAATGTTTCCGTTCGTGAAGTTGGTTTTATAGGACTGTTTAAATCCGTGCTTCTTTTTGAACTTAGGAAAATCAAATCGTCTTTTTTGTTTGGGTTTCTTTAGCTCTGCAAAGAAATTCTTGTACGCAGTCTCTAAATTCCTCAAAGAATTTTGAAGGGCAAACTTATCGACTTCAGCTAACCACTCTATCTCTTTCTTCAGTTGCGTTAATTCCTGACTGCATCCACTATAGTTTAAAGTCTTTTGCTCAGACTCATATAACTCTTTGCGTCTTGCCAAAAAGCGATTGTACACAAATCTAGCACAACCGATAGTCTTATTAATTAAGACTTCCTGGCTGCGACTTGGAATGAGTGTAACTTTAAACGCTTTTTGCATTTTGTGTTTCTATGTACTTTTTGACTTGTTCTTCTGTATTTTCTGACACCGTGCTAACAAAATATGATGGATTCCAAAGATGCCCTTCCCACAACTTATTTTTCAGTTCAGGGAATTTAAGAAACAACTTTCTAGCAGACACCCCCTTAAGGACTTTTACTATATTAGGAATAGTGTGTTGAGGAGTTGCTGAAACTAAAGCGTGTACGTGGTCAGATACGATCTCTAAAGTTTCTATCCTAAAGCCATACTGAATCGCTGTTTCTACCAGCAGTTGTCTCAAATAGTCTGTTATGTCTCCTTCTAAGACTTGATGTCTATACTTAACACACCATACTATGTGGTATTCTATCGCGTAAACATAACCTCTGCCGTGTTTTACTTCCACTTGTCACTATACCATATACACTACCATCTGTATAGTAGTATAGACCTTGCCGGGCGGCTAACTCACGATTAGAAATCACGAGTGTGCGCCGCCCCGTCATCAAAT
>NZ_AJLN01000027.1 GCF_000317285.1 Chlorogloeopsis fritschii PCC 6912
CATAAAAATCTTTAGGGGAGTTTGGAAACCCAGTGGCTTTTAGCCCTGGGAGGAAAAACGACGGGCGTGGACTTTAGTCCACAGTTTCTCTTGTTGACTAGATTATACTTTCGCTGTAAACTAAATTCTATAGCGAGAGTTGTTTTATGTATCTGACACAGAAGAACCAAATCAGAGAACTGAATAAGTCTGAATTTGTTGCTCTGCGCGAGTTGTGCCGACTGAGTAAGAACCTTTACAACGTAGGTTTGTATACTGTGCGGCAATACTTCTTTGCTGAACGTAAACATCTGCGCTATGAATCTGCTTACCATCTGTGCAAAACTAACGAGAACTACAAACTTCTCAATACAGATATTGCACAGCAAACACTCAAGGTAGTAGACAGAACATTTAAAAGCTTCTACGGATTGATTAGTGCAGTTAAAAGTGGAAGCTATCAACAGAAAGTGAAACTTCCTAACTACTTGCCTGCATATGGATACTTCTTGCTGATAATTCCTAGAATTGTTGTTAAAGATGGAAAGTTCAGAGTTCCGATGTCCAACGCTTTCAGAAAGCAGTTTGGAGAAGTTTGGATTCCATTCCCAAAAAGACTTAACATAAATCAAATCAAGGAAGTTAGGATTCACCCAAAATACAATGCTAGATATTTTGAGATTGAATTTATCAGCGAAGTTGAACCTGAACCCATAGAAGTTAAAAGCAATAGTGCTATTAGTATTGATTTGGGAGTTGATAATCTTGCTGCTTGTGTTGATACCAATGGGGCATCCTACTTAGTGGATGGTAAACCAATCAAATCTATTAACCAGTGGTTCAACAAGCGATCCGGCCAACTGCAATCTATTAAAGATAAGCAAAATATCAAAGGCATCACTAATCAACAAGTGAAGCTTACGGCGAAGCGCAATAATCAAGTCAAAGATTACCTGAACAAGACAGCACGATTTATCGTGAATCACTGTATCACCAACAGTATTGCTAATTTGATTGTGGGTTACAATCCCGGCATCAAACAAGAAATCAATATTGGTGGACGCAATAACCAGAACTTTGTTCAAATACCTTTTCACAGTTTGCGTTCTAAATTGAAGGCAATGTGTGAAAGATACGGGTTGAATTACCAGGAACAAGAAGAATCTTACACCTCTAAAGCAAGTGCGCTTGATGGTGATAAGATACCTGTTTACAATGCCGACAATCCCAAGGAATACCAGTTTTCTGGTAAACGAATTAAACGCGGATTGTACAAAACAAAGGAAGGACATCTGGTTAATGCGGATCTAAATGGTTCACTGAATATCGGAAGGAAAAGTAAGCTCAATGGCTTTTTAGTTCGGAGAGTTTAGAGGGTCTTTGACTGCCCCAAGAAGGATTAATCTTCTTAAATTAGAAAGGAAAACGCGAAGCAACACGGCAACAGAGCCTGTTGCGTAGCATCCTTTTAGAATCCCCTAGACTTTAGTCAGGGGAGGGTCAA
>NZ_AJLN01000028.1 GCF_000317285.1 Chlorogloeopsis fritschii PCC 6912
CCCCGTAGACATCGATGGTATCCGCGAGCCAGTAGCAGGTTCCTTACTCTACGGAAACAACATCATCTCCGGTGCAGTAGTACCTTCCTCCAACGCCATTGGTTTGCACTTCTACCCAATTTGGGAAGCAGCTTCTTTAGATGAGTGGCTCTACAATGGTGGCCCTTACCAGTTGGTAATTTTCCACTTCTTGATCGGTTGCTTCTGCTACCTTGGTCGTCAGTGGGAATTGAGCTACCGCTTAGGTATGCGCCCCTGGATCTGCGTAGCTTACTCTGCTCCTTTGGCATCTGCAACCGCAGTTTTCTTGATTTACCCCTTAGGACAAGGTTCCTTCTCTGACGGAATGCCTTTGGGAATCAGCGGAACCTTCAACTTCATGTTGGTGTTCCAAGCAGAGCACAACATCCTCATGCACCCCTTCCACCAGTTGGGCGTAGCAGGTGTGTTCGGTGGTAGCTTGTTCTGCGCTATGCACGGAAGCTTGGTAACTTCTTCTCTGGTGCGTGAAACCACCGAAACCGAATCTCAAAACTACGGTTACAAGTTCGGTCAAGAAGAAGAAACCTACAACATCGTAGCTGCTCACGGTTACTTCGGTCGCTTGATTTTCCAATACGCTTCTTTCAACAACAGCCGCTCGTTGCACTTCTTCTTGGCAGCTTGGCCTGTTGTATGTATCTGGTTCACCGCGCTGGGCATCAGCACCATGGCGTTCAACCTGAATGGTTTCAACTTCAACCAGTCAGTGATTGATTCTCAAGGTCGCGTCATCAACACCTGGGCTGACATCATCAACCGCGCTAACTTGGGTATGGAAGTTATGCACGAGCGCAATGCTCACAACTTCCCTCTCGACTTGGCTTCTGGCGAAGCTGAGAGAGTTGCAATCAGCGCTCCTGCTATCAACGGTTAATA
>NZ_AJLN01000029.1 GCF_000317285.1 Chlorogloeopsis fritschii PCC 6912
TTTTATCTAATTCCATGAGAAGACTCCCGTTACAGTCGCAGACTTAGCGGGAGATGAATCATGGGTCAAAAACGCAACGCCCTCTGACCAGTATTTTGCGTTAGCAAAATTAGGGAGGAGGGTAGTTAAGTTTTTGACAACATGGTATACTATTTTATGTACTAACAAGTTACATAAATGCTGGTATTTGAGGCAAAACTTGAAGGGCAAGACGTGCAGTATCAAGCGCTTGATGAAGCTATTAGAACTGCTCGTTTTGTGCGTAATAGTTGCCTCCGGTACTGGATGGATAACAAAGGAATTGGGCGTTACGATCTCAACAAATTTTGCGCTATTCTTGCTGCTAATACTGAGTTTCCTTGGGTAGCCAAGTTGAACTCGATGGCTCGTCAAGCTAGTGCAGAAAGAGCGTGGTCTGCAATTGCTAGGTTTTTCGATAATTGCAAGAAATCTAAACCAGGTAAGAAAGGATTCCCACGGTTCAAGAAAGAGCAAACTCATGGGAGTGTTGAATATAAAACCTGTGGGTGGAAGCTCTCTGATGACCGTCGCTATATCACTTTTAACGATGGTTTCAAAGCAGGGACTTTCAAGCTTTGGGGAACTCGTGACCTGCACTTTTACCAGTTGAAACAGTTCAAGCGAGTGCGGGTTGTGCGTCGTGCCGATGGGTACTACGCGCAGTTTTGTATCGACCAAGAACGAGTCGAAAAGCGAGAACCAACAGGTAAAACTATTGGTTTGGATGTGGGACTTAACCACTTCTATACCGATAGCGAAGGTAATCAGATTGAGAACCCTAGACACCTGCGTAAAAGCGAGAAGTCTTTGAAACGTCTGCAACGTAGATTGTCTAAAACCAAAAAGGGTTCTAAAAACAGAGTTAAAGTGAGAAATCGATTGAGTAAAAAGCATCTCAAAGTAAGTAGGCAACGTAAAGACTTCGCTGTAAAATTGGCGAGGTGCGTAGTCCAGTCGGCAGACTTGGTAGCCTATGAGGATTTGAAGGTGCGGAATATGGTGAGAAACAGACATCTTGCCCAATCGATTAGTGATGCTGCGTGGACTCAGTTTAGGCAGTGGGTTGAGTATTTTGGCAAGGTGTTTGGTGTGGTGACTGTTGCAGTTCCACCCCACTACACCAGTCAAAATTGCTCTAACTGTGGTGAGGGTGTCAAAAAAACCTTGTCTACTAGAACTCATGTTTGTCCTCATTGTGGTCATACCCAGGATAGAGACTGGAACGCTGCGCGGAACATACTTGAATTAGGACTACGTACTGTGGGGCACACAGGATCTCAAGTCTCTGGAGATATCGACCTCTGTTTGGGAGAGGCAACTCCTCCAAATAAGCCGAGTCGTGGAAAGAGAAACCCCAAAGAGTGATCTTTGGAATCCCCCGCTACACCCGCAAGGGTTAGCGGCGGGAGGATGTCAATCT
>NZ_AJLN01000030.1 GCF_000317285.1 Chlorogloeopsis fritschii PCC 6912
CGCCTGCCAACTCATTCTTTCAATTTCAAATTCTGCAACCAGCATTTGATAAACTTTATCTTTCCAAACATGACCACGGCAGTCTAGCTCAATAAATCTGGTGATATAGTCGATTTTGGGAATATGGCTTAAGTGGACAGTCAGCCTATCGTACTGCGCTGCGATAAACTGTTTTACCGACGCATCACGATCGAGCAGCGTCCCATCTAAATCAAAAAAAACTGCCTTCACCATTGGTTCAACCAATACCCGATCATCTCGAAATAATTCCCAAACCCAACCACCCTTGATGCGATCGC
>NZ_AJLN01000031.1 GCF_000317285.1 Chlorogloeopsis fritschii PCC 6912
TAATATCATGTTCGGATGAACACTTATAATTAAGCTGCCCTTGTTTTTGGCCACCAGTAGTAGCAAGTTAGACCAGAGATGAAATCGTGTTGTTTGATCAGTTGTTGACAACGAAGCACTAACAAAGCTTCTAATTCATCTAAAGAACTTGGGGAGTGATTAGCGACAATCTCGTTAGCCAAAGGCCACAAACGTTCTGCGGGTTGTAGTTCCGGGGAGTAGGCAGGTAGATAGATTAAATCAATACCTTCGGGTAACTCTAAATCATGACTGATGTGCCAACCCGCTTGATCAATAGCTAGAAGTACTCGTTTGTCACTTCCCAAACCATATTCACGGGCAAAATCAGCCAACACACGATTAAATATCTCTGTGTTTACATAGGGAAGAACCCACCAATAAGTTTCTCCTGATTCTGGGTGTACAAAACCATATAGCCACATCCATTGATACTTTTGTATGACTGAGGCCATTGGTTGAGAGCCTTGTGGAACCCAAACTCGACGCAGGATGGGATGAAGTCCAAGACGATGTTCGTCCATGCACCAAACCTCGATTTCAGCGTTTGGATATCGAGCTTGAAGAAACTTGAGCCTCAAATTCAGTTTTTTTTCCAATTTTCTTGCTCTAGAAGCTCACTCTCCCCATGTTCTGGTCGCGGAACACGCAGTCTATATCTCATTTGTTGTAGATACTCCCACCCCCGATGGCGACTGATACGTTTTCCTGTCAGTTCACTTAACCAATTTGCTACCTTGCGACCATTCCACAACCCACCATCCGGTGCTTTGCCTTCCAGTACCTGCCACAGTTGCGCTTGTTGTACATCTGTAAAGAGTGCTTTTTTTCCTGGATTATGATGCCTTTGGTCTCCCAGTGCGCTTGCGCCTAGTTCGTTATAGCGTTTTACTAACTGATAAATCCAGATTCTTGTATACCCTGTTACTTGCGCCACCTCCGCCGCCGTTTTTCCTGTCGCTAATAACCAAATTATTTGATAGTGGCTACGTTCTATTGCTTCTTTTGCCTGACGATAGCCAACCAACAGTTCTTCCGTACTCATGTGGTTAACGAGCGCAATCCTTTTCGGCATAAAACTTAGTATAGATGCACTGCAACTGTTCTCCCTTTATTATAAGTACTCATCCGAACTTGATATAA
>NZ_AJLN01000032.1 GCF_000317285.1 Chlorogloeopsis fritschii PCC 6912
ACAGGCAAACAAACAAAAGCCTGATACATACATAAGTCGAAAAATAATCGCACTCATAGAATCATGACAACAACCTTACAAAGACGCGAAAGCGCCAACGTATGGGAGCGGTTCTGTGAATTCATCACCAGCACCGAAAACCGTTTATACATCGGTTGGTTCGGCGTGTTGATGATCCCAACCCTCCTAGCAGCAACAGCTTGCTTCATCATCGCCTTCATTGCGGCTCCCCCCGTAGACATCGACGGTATCCGCGAGCCAGTAGCAGGTTCCTTACTGTACGGAAACAACATCATCTCCGGTGCAGTAGTACCTTCCTCCAACGCGATTGGTTTGCACTTCTACCCAATTTGGGAAGCAGCTTCTTTAGATGAGTGGCTCTACAACGGTGGCTCTTACCAGTTGGTAATTTTCCACTTCTTGATCGGTGTATTCTGCTACCTCGGTCGTGAGTGGGAATTGTCCTACCGCTTAGGTATGCGTCCTTGGATTGCCGTAGCTTACTCTGCACCTGTAGCAGCAGCAACCGCAGTCTTCTTGATCTACCCCTTGGGTCAAGGTTCCTTCTCTGACGGAATGCCTTTGGTATCTCTGGAACCTTCAACTTCATGTTGGTGTTCCAAGCAGAGCACAACATCCTCATGCACCCCTTCCACCAGTTGGGTGTAGCAGGTGTGTTCGGCGGTAGCTTGTTCAGTGCAATGCACGGAAGTTTGGTAACCTCTTCTCTGGTGCGTGAAACCACCGAAACCGAATCTCAAAACTACGGTTATAAGTTCGGTCAAGAAGAAGAAACCTACAACATCGTCGCTGCTCACGGTTACTTCGGTCGCTTGATTTTCCAATACGCTTCTTTCAACAACAGCCGCTCGTTGCACTTCTTCTTGGCAGCTTGGCCTGTAATTGGAATCT
>NZ_AJLN01000033.1 GCF_000317285.1 Chlorogloeopsis fritschii PCC 6912
TTCCTCTGCTATCTAGTGCAAAGAGGTACGATCGCCTACCGTGACAGCTTTTCTAGTTAAAGGTACGGTTGTTTATAGCTAAAATGAGAGAATTTGTTTGAAGATGACGCTTAATGATACAAAAATCACGAGCGCGAGTGTCGCCCAGCTACCAGGAACAAGCATAATATTCATACCCTGGGAGTATTTCTGCTGCTGACGTTGTTTCCAAGCCATTAATGCGGGAAGAATCTCTCCTAAAACTGAAATACAGAAAGTTCCAGCATAATCTAACGCAGTAAAGAAAATGCTAGGATTCAGCATCCCCAAACTCATTGGAGGGAAAATGATGAGTCCATAGAGTGGTAAGCGAGTTGAATGATTATTGGATGCACAAACAGGAATATCTTTAAAGAAATCTAGTAAGCCATATACAAATCTGATGAATGAAGTTGCGATCGCAAATTCTGAGAAAACAGAAACTAGTATCCCTAACCATTCTCCTGCACCGCCATCACGCAGAATTTGCAATGGATCAAAAACAGTTTTGCTTGAGTAGACGTCCTTTACCAGTTCGGAATTGACACTTCCCAAAATCACAGCATTCCAGGCGATAAACATCAGTAAGGCAATAGCAGAACCAATGATGATAGACTGACGAACCTTATGAGCATCTCCTTCCAACTGAACTGCTATTACTGGAATAACGTTATGGTAAAAGATGTAAAAAATTAATCAATACAGGTTGGGTTCATAAATATGAAGCCAACCTGGGTAGTTTGAGAATTATATATATCTTAGGCAAATTTGTATTACTTACGAACTTGGGCGCTAAACCCGGCAGCTTTAAACTGCTTTAACTTTAAAGGAGTGGGTTGATTGGCTGGCACAGAAATTCTCAATTCAAAATCACTGATGCCTGGTGGTACTTCTGCTATTGAACCCAGACGGGTGCGATTCTGCATGACTGAGTCGTTATTAGCATCATAGATACGCCCAAATATATCTGCATCGTAGACTGTTTTGTTAGTCGAATTTTCAGCTTTCCCAGTGACAAGAAAGCAATTTGCCGCCATCGTAGTACCACTAGTAACTGCTCCTTTTGCCAGTTCTTTTGGGCACTCCTTATAAGAAATATCAAATAGTTTAATTTGTGTCAGTGCTACGGCAGGGGGAGTAAACACCCACGTTAATACTCCGAATATGCAGGAAAAGAAAATCACTCTCAGTGCGCGTAACAGCATAAAAGACACCTTGAATAAATAAAACAATAGGTAACTTAAAACTCAGTTTATAGTATTTTGAGTGCCAGAATTAGATTTTGAGAGCTATTGATACTTATTTAAAAATAGATAATCTTACTTGTTTAAGTGTTATATTTATAACTTTTTATTTTAGGATAGAGACTTATAGAAACTTGTATTAACCTAATTTTATATTGCAACATTGGATATATCTCATTCCCAGTAGATATTGTATGAGGCTATTTTTCAGTCTCTACAAATTTTGTAATAATTATAGAAATAGCCCTTAAATTGCTATTAACTTATGACACCAGATGAGATTGAAGCAGCCTTGGAAACAGCGTTTAATCGTTGTGAAACAGCCCGCTGCCCTCTCACTGAGATACAAAAACAGATATTACTGCAAGTCGTCGGACAAATTAAGGGAAACTTAAATTCCGGCGTTTTAGATCATGCTAACCCTTTAGATGAACTAACCACGGAAGAATTGCAAGCATTTTTACGTTTCGTCAAAGGGCAAGAAGAACAAAATCTTTCCTGGAAAGCCCAGTTACTTAACGATTGGTTGCATGACAATAATTCTGGAGAGGTTCAATTTATCCGCGATCGCTACGGTTTGCAATGGCTTAATCGTATAGAAGCACATCATTTTCATAAGTTTTTTTCTGAGGATAGATGGAGGCTAAAAGTAGGCGATCGCATTGAAGTTTGCAATGCACTGTGGGAATGGGTACAAGATGATGGCCCTTGTCGTCGCGAATGGTTTCCCTGTATTGTCATTCAGATTAAGGAAGTTAGACATAGTGATTATTCTTCTACCAATTGCATCGTCCGCTTTAATAATGGTGCCGAGTATGAAATTCAAGGTATGTACGAATGGAATCGCTATAATTGGCGCTTGATGCAAATGTAGAGGAGGGCAAACCCATTTACATTACGTATCCACTGGATGTTGTCCATAGTATGGCAGTGCTTCTGACCAATGGGGACAATTTCCTCTCTGCCAATCTAAATATGCTAGTTGCAAAATACTAGTCACTGTGATTGCTAATCCAGATTTTGCTTCAATTAGCTGATAATTAATATTCCAGCTAGCTAACTTTTCCTGCCAAACTTCTGGTGTCAAGACAGTATCTGGCAATAAGACGTTGAGTCTAGAAGCATCAGGTGCAGGTTGATAAATAGCAGCAAAAACTTGACCCCGTTGTGCTGGCATTTGCACGGCAATAACATTATCTTCTGCATATTCAGCATTCTGCCACGCCACTGCTGCCAAGGTGGAGATAGCAAATACAGGAATACGTAATTGTTGTCCTAGTGTTCTAGCAGTAACAACACCAATGCGAGTTCCAGTAAAACCACCAGGTCCTTTAGCGACGGCAATGAATGCTAAATCTGCCCAGGTTTGAGGTTTTATAAATTTCGTTAAATATAGATGTAGCTGGTTGGATAATTCGCGTTCCAAATTCCAAACACCAGAACGTTTATCTTCAGCAAAGTTACTGATTGCCAAACCTAGTTCAGGGGTTGTGGTGTGGAGTGCTAAACCGTATTTTGTGGAGTCGAAATTTTCTAATTCAGTAGACAAAGCTTATACAAATATAAATCAGGTTGCCACTGCTCATTTTAAATTGGCAAAAGGCCTTCAGGCATATAATTTTGAATACCTGCATTTACATCAAGACATATACGACTACCACACTGTTCGGCAGTAGTCGCATTAAAATCACTTGCCATTCTTCTCAAGTTGGCACCAATTCACCAGGGCGTAACTTCGACCACTTACCCATTTCCTTCTTAAAGCTGAGACAACCCACAACATCCCATTCCATTTCAATGACATCGTCTTTGGAACGAATGTTGACATTGATGGATGGTTCATTTGGCTCGAAATCTGGGTTTTCAGTCAAATGGGGCTGTTGGTGCTGCGTTTCTACCGCGTGGTAGGTGATGCAGCGATCTACATAGTGGCAATTAACACAAACACACATAATAGAACCAACTCCTGAGCCTTTATTGTTAATGTAGCTTAAGCGAAACTGTTATTCATTGGCCCTTGGGTTTATTTTTATTACAATGCATCTTTCAGTTACTTCTACCCTAGCTCCCGAAACTTGGCCTTTTAGCCTAGAATTATTGCCACAACCTGCTTACATGGTAGGTGGTGCTGTAAGAGATGCCATCCTGAACAGAACTCGCGAATATTTAGATTTAGATTTTGTTTTGCCATTTAATGCTGTAGAAGTGGCTCGTCAAATAGCGAGGCATTACAAAGCTGGTTTTGTTTTGCTAGATCCAGAAAGACAAATTGCTCGTGTAGTATTTCCTGGTGCGACTGCTGATTTTGCTCTACAAGAAGGAAATAGTTTAGAAGCTGACTTACACAGGCGAGATTTTACAGTAAATGCGATCGCCTACAATCCACACACCCAAGAAATCATCGATCCCTTGGAAGGTTGTGCAGATATAGAAAAGCGGATTTTGAGGATGATATCACCCGTTAATTTGAAAGACGATCCCTTGCGGCTACTACGGGCGTATCGCCAAGCCTCCCAACTTAATTTTAGGATTGAAGAAAGCACTCAAGCAGCAATTCGCGCTTTAACACCATATCTAGTGAAAGTTGCCCCAGAACGAGTACGGGTAGAATTGGGGTATATGCTGGCAAGTTCTCATGGTACTCCTTGGCTAATTGATGCGGGCAAAGATAATTTACTTACCCATTTTTTTAAATACGCTACGCTAGAAAGCTTTCGCCAGCTTAGAGCAGTTGACAGTGCCAGCGATCGCCTTACACAAATATGGCCACAACTAGGGGAAGAATTGCAAAAATGTATTCGCGATACCGTGAAAACAACTTGGTTGGGTATTGCCAAGCTAGCTTGTTTAGTTAGTCAAAATCCAGAAGTAGCAGAAATTGAATTACACGAACTAACCTATAGCCGTGCGGAAATTAAAGCTGTAATTACAGCTTTGAAACTTTTTATGCAGCTAAATGCATCTTCAATGTCTTTACGAGAACAGTATTTCTTATTTCAAGAAGCTGGATTTGTATTTCCAACCACAGCAGTTTTAGCAGTAGCAAATGGTACTTCTATAGAAGCGATCGCACCTTTAATCAATCGCTACCTTAATCCTAATGATTTAGTTGCTCATCCCGCGCCTTTAGTAAGTGGAAAAGACTTGATAGCAGCATTACAAATTCCGGCTTCACCACTTGTCGGGAAATTACTAACAGAAATAGCGATCGCACAAATTGAAGGTAAGGTTTCCACAGCAGCAGAGGCAATAGAATTTGCTTCACAGATAGTTGAGAGTTAATCTGAGATACAGGTAGAAAAATGGGAAAACTTAACACAGAGGCATAATCTGTTGAGACTTTTCCTGAAATGCTGTACTGTTCCAATCCTGGTTGTTCTAATCCGAAATTTGTTATGACTGAAATTGTGTTTTTAGTTGAAGACGATCCAGATGGTGGTTACACTGCCAGGGCATTAGGTGAATCAATTTTTACTCAAGCTGATGACTTAGAAAGCTTACAAGAAATGGTTCATGATGCGGTTCATTGTCATTTTCACCATGAACAAATCTATCCCAGAATTATTATCAAAAATAATTAATTATGAAATGGCGTGTGATTCTTGAAGAAGATCCAGAAACAGGTGAGTGGGCTGTATGGTGTCCAGAATTACCAGGCTGTACTTCAGTAGGAGAAACAGAAGAAGAAGCATTAGAAAATATTAAAGAAGCTATTCAATTGTACTTACAACAGGAAGAGATTGAGTTAGCTCCTGGTGCAATTGCACGGGAGATTATCGTCTGATGAGCGAACGTATTCGTCGGATGACAGCTAGAGAAGTTGAATCTATTTTGAGACAATATGGATTTCAACTTATTTCTCAAAAAGGTAGTCACCGTAAATGGAGAAATGAAGATATTGGTTTGCAAGTGATTGTTCCGGAACATCGAGGGCGTACTTTACCTATAGGTACATTACGCAGTATTTTTCAAGGAGCACAAATTCCTGAGTCGGAATGGAGAGGTTGATATAGTTCATTAAAAAACTGGGCTTTTATTAATGTTTTCCACCGGGATAAGGGACATCAAAACCAAATTCTTTCAGGTAATAAACTAAATCACGCCGACTGATTGCTCTAAATGGTGGCATTAGGCAACCTCTTTACTAAAATTCAGGTTGATACCGTCAAGTATTGGTAGAGTATGCCCCAAACGCAGTCCTAAAGTAGTCCATCCTTCTAAAGCATCTTGCAACTCTTCCCGGCAATTTTCCAGTGTGGAAGCGTTTGCCCAAACACCTTTACATTCAGTAATTTCACCATAAAAAGTTCCATCCTCAAGCAATTCGTAAGTCGCCTTATGCATTGCTGCACTAATGTAATTTGTCAGCATTTTTAGTTTTTACAATTTTAAATAACCGATTCTGATAGTAATGCGATCACGCTGTTAGAGGAGGTTTTGATGGAAATTGAAAGCACAAGCCAAAAAGAATCTTTCTACATTGCTGTGATTCTATTTGAATCATCATAGTTACTCATGCTACCTTGTCAAACTCAATGTAGAGGTGCGTCAATCCCCGTAAGAGTATGTTTGGCAAGTGCTTATAATCTCCTTGCGCTAGGCGAATGTTCTTGAGGCGTAGCAACAAACGCTCAAAAGCAATCTGCATTTCTTTACGCGCCAACATAGCGCCTAAGCAAAAATGGATGCCATGCCCAAAAGCCAGATGGCTACCCGAATTCTGGCGGCACACGTCGAAACGCTCGCCATCCTCAAATTTTGCCGGATCGCGGTTAGCAGCATCAAAGCGGATCATCACTAACGATCCGGCTGAGAGTTCAACGTCTGCTAGTTTTGTATCTTGCTTGACGACTCGCCACATCCCCGCTGTAGGAGTTTCCATACGCAGGACTTCTTCAACAAAATTCTCAAGCTTGGAAAGATCTGTTTGTACCAAAGCCATTTGCTCAGGATTCTGGGCAAGCAGCAGCATACCACCCGCGATCACATTAGTGATAGTCTCATTGCCTGCTACCAGTAGTTGCTGAATTATACTGAGCAGTTCAGCGATATCGAGCGATCGCGTCCCTGCCACCTCTGACTTTACTAGGTCGGTAATCAGGTCATCCTTGGGTTCTAACCGACGTGACTCAATTACATCGTAGAAATAATGCTGGAAGGCAACGACATCCTTGGCGCACTCTATCTCTTGCTCTTTAGAGATCATGCGACCGAGGCGAGCAATGAAAGCATCAGACCATCGCTTGAACTTGGGCAGATCTGCTCGCGGCACACCTAACTGATCGGCAATCACTTTCACGGGTAGGGGTACGGCAAACTCGCTGACAAATTCGCACTTGTTATTATCGATGAAACTATCAATTAGTTCATCAGCGATCTGCTGAATCGAGTTGTGCATTTTATTGACACGGGAAGGGGTAAATGCCTTATTCACCAATGCTCGGAATCGCTCGTGTTCTGGCGGATCTGCTGTCAGCAAAGTGTTCATCTGGGGCCAACCTTGGTCATAAATTTGCTGCAATTGTTCGTCTTGTTCCTGTTTACCAGCCAGTAGAGTAGAGAAATTGCTGGAGAACACTGCCGTATCTTTAAGAATTTCGACCACTAAATCATAGCGGGTAACGAGGAAGAGCTTGGCGTTAGTTATTGGACTCGGTAGCTCCATAACTGGTGCCTGCTCCCGCGCCAGCTTATAAAATTCATAAGGGCACTCAAGGAGTTCGGGATCAAAGAAGTTGTAGTCTAAAAGCTGTTTCACATCTTTCTCCATGTTTTAAAGGTGTTACTGATTAGCTATTTATGAGTAGGCTTGAAAGCTGTGACAGGAAAATGCCTGCAAGCTCGTCGAATTTAATTGAGATCTCATAAACTCTAAAAACATAATTACTTGACAGTACGATAGTGCAAAAACAACTCACTTCCAACCTGACGAGTCTCAATTAGTTGGAGATGAGGGGCTGCACGGGGAACAAAGCCCTCTCCCTCTACTGGAGTCGGCGCACCTTGCCCTCCATAAATGACGGGCCAAATCGTCAACCACCAGTCATCGATTCGCCCTGCCTGCACCAAAGAAGCTGTCAAAGAGCCTCCTCCTAAAGCAACAACCTTGCGGATGCCACGTTCTGCCATTATGGTGTAGCCTCGATCCCAGTCTAAGTCTGTATCGCCCAGATCAATTAAATTAGCTACTTTGTGCAGACCTGTTGTCTGGGAGCTACGCTCCAAAGCTGTTTGGGTCGTAAATATCCATCGCTCAACGTCCTGCTGGAAAAAAGGCAGAGCCGGAGATAGTTCTAGTGAGCGTGAGACAACACAGGTAATGGGCTGGGGAGGCTGTCCCCGAATTTGACGCGCTGCTAATAATTCAGGATTGTTAATTGTAAAGGTTTTTTCCTCTGCTCGAATCGTTCCAGCTCCTACTAAGATGAGATCTGCAAGCGAGACTTGATACTCTAGATGCGCTTTATCAGCTGGATCTGAATCACGGGGCGCTCTAGGATCTACAGCACTGATTTTCCCATCCGCTGTCATAGCAAGAACCACAGTTGTTTGAATGGCTGTCATGGTTACTTTCTGACGCTTTGATCAAGTCTCAATTTATCAAATACAGCAACCTTTGGTTTACGATCGCTCCAACTAAAAACCGGGCTTTTCACAAACCCGGTTTCTATTCGCTTAAATTTCCAACTAAGATTTTAGCTGAGAAAATGTAACTGACTTACTACAAAACTGATTGCGTGATGCGTTAGGGGAAGACTATCAACTACCATACCCAGACACAATAGCATCATGTAAGAGATTGAATAGAGAAATAATCCTCTAGCTAAATTGCGATCCTCCGGATTTTGCAACAGCTGCCACGCTTTGTAAATAAATAATCCACCCAAATATAGGGCGATCGCTGCGTAGATAATTCCAGTTTGGTGCAAGGGATAAATCAGTAACAGTGTTGCTGCTACGGTTACCAAAGTGTAATACCAAATTTGCTGCACTGTTGCTTGATTGCCTGCTACTACTGGTAGCATAGGCACGCCTACTTTTGCGTAATCATCCCTAATCATCAATGCCAATGCCCAGAAATGAGGCGGTGTCCACAAGAACACAATTGCAAATAATAACCATGCTGTCCAGCTTAAACTACCTGTAACTGCTGCCCAGCCAACTAGTGTTGGTATTGCTCCTGCGGCACCTCCAATCACAATATTTAGGCTACTGTGGCGCTTCAGTAAATGTGTATAAACTAAAACGTAAAAAACAATACCAGACATTGCCAGCAATGCAGCTAGCAAGTTGGCAAATACAGTAAGTAGGGTAAAGGAGATGACAGCTAGAGCGATCGCAAACAGGAGGGCATCACGTGAGAGTATCCTACCTGAAGGGATGGGACGGTGGCGTGTCCGCTCCATTTCATAGTCAATGTCTCGATCGTAGATACAGTTAATTACTTGGGCACTAGCAGCAGCTAGAGTGCCACCAGCTAGAGTTACTAGTAGAAGCATTGGATCTACTTGTCCTTTAGCTGCAATCCACATACTTCCAGCTGTAGTAATCAACAGTAATGGAATAATCCTGGGTTTAGTTAACTGGTAATAACTTTGAAGAACTTGCAGAAATGTTTGATGCTGCTTCGAGACATTAGTCTCAATCATTTTGGCAATATTTCCTTTTGTGTTAACAACTTATAGGCTGCCGCTGCTTTTTTAGCTCTTTTGAGTCTCAAACCTGAAATAAATTAAGGCTTTGCTCCAGATACAGTTTTAGCGATCGCAGTTGCTGGATCGGTAATCGTGTAAGCATTGAGTTCCCGATTTATAGCCCAGTCACGCAGCGAGAGAACTGTAAAAACTACTAAAGTACCTAGCAAAGCTGCTCCTACAGCCTGATGGGAAACTGTCAATGGCTCAACTTGGAGGTGTAACCGATAAGTGGCTAATCCTAACAGGATTTGGAGCATTAGCAATCCTCCAGCCATATTTGCCAGTTTTCGCAAAGCTGGATGCAATGCTGGTGTGCGCCAAGCCAGAATCACAACAGCTAGTGTTGCTACTGTTGGTGGGATCAAGCCAAAAATATGCGTATACATCACATCACAAAGTTGGTAACCCGCAAAGCATTGGTGTAGCGCCCAGCGAGATCCGACTAAAGCACCGAGTAGACTTTGGACGTACACCAAAAGAGTAGCTACTAAACCCACCCAAGGTAATTTACCAACAGTTCCAGTACCTTGGTACGGGGTGAGTGCGGTACCAATAACCATTAAAGTCGAGAAAAACAATAACGCCGTTCCCAGGTGGGCGGTAACGATATCAAACCGCAATAATTGGGTAACAGTAAGTCCGCCCAATATACCTTGGAAAACAATTAAAAACAAGGCAAATGTGGATGCCCAAGGCAGCCAGTAGGGTAAGGAGCGACGACACCACCAGCAAATACCAACGAGTGCGATCGCACTGATGCCAATTAATGCCGCATCCAAGCGATGAAACCACTCCAAGAAAACTTGGAAATTCATTTGTTTGGTTGGCACTAGTTCACCGTAGCACAAAGGCCAGTCTGGGCAAGCCAGTCCTGCATTCATCACGCGGGTGGCACTGCCGATTGCCATTAAAATCAAAGTGGCCACACACATTTTCCAAACCAAACGACGAATTCGATCCTTTGGTTTTTGCTGTTCAACTGCCGTTAGATTTTGTTGTTCTAGGACTATCTCGCTCATGAAAGATACCTTTTGCCTACTTTTCGTGAGCTAACAAACTTCAAGGGACAATTCAGTGTAGATCCTTCTCCACCCTAGCTTATATAAAGCTGGACTAGAGATCGGCTCTCATTTATACTTTGAACCACCCTTGCCAGTTTGGGCTTGAAGCTTTAGGGATTTTTCCAATTGTCAGCAATTGATTGCTGCAAATTCTTCTTGCTTCCGGAGAATTTTCTCTGATTGACATCCATCTTGTGGCATATCCAATCAATACGTTCTGTTGAGGATGGAAACATCAGCTTAAAAATTAATAATGATTTCACCTTCTGGTACTCAATGTCTGGCAGCCTAGACTACCGTAGTAAGTGAGCAGTTCTGTCCACCGTAGTAAAGTCATTAGCTCTATCAACCGTGAAAATTCCAAGTTCCATCTGGACATTACTCATTGGCATCCTACTGACACTCGTCAGTCTTTGGTACGGTCAAAATCATGGTCTCCTACCAACAGCAGCCTCTGATGAAGCTTCCTTGGTAGACGGTCTGTTCAATACAATGATGACCGTATCTGTAGGTATCTTTCTGTTGGTTGAAGGTGTTTTAATATACACTATAGTCAAGTATCGCCGACGTACAGGTGACGATAAAGACGGTCTGCCAGTTCATGGCAACGTACCACTTGAAATCCTCTGGACGGCGATCCCGGCAATTATCGTTCTTGGTATTTCTGTTTACAGCTTCGATGTCTACAATGAAATGGGCGGTTTCAATCCCCATGCTGTCCACGAAGCTCCGATGACACCACAAGCGATGAAAATGCCAGGAGCGGCGATTGCGGCGACTTTAACCGATACACCACCGAACACAGAACCCAATCTCAATCAGGAAAAATCTGATCAGGCAATGGAAGATCCTGCCACAGCAGCAGTCCGCAATGCCGATCAAATTCCTCAAAAGCAGAATGCTCCTGGAGTAGGCAGTGTAGCTCCTACAATTGGGCCTACTCCTGACAAAGAAGGCAAACCACCCGCACTTACAGTTAACGTTACAGGTTTGCAGTATGCCTGGATTTTTACTTATCCAGACACCAGTGTCACTTCTGGTGAGCTGCACGTTCCTGTCGGACGCGAGGTGCAGATTAATATGACAGCAAATGACGTGATTCACGCTTTCTGGGTACCAGAGTTTCGCCTGAAGCAAGATGCGATCCCCGGACGGCAAAGTGAGATCCGCTTTACTCCCAGCAAAGAGGGTACGTATGCGCTCATCTGTGCAGAACTGTGCGGCCCTTACCATGGTGCAATGAGAACACAAGTTGTCGTAGAGAAACCAGAAACCTTTGCAGCGTGGATGAAAGAACAGCAAGTTGCAAGCAATGAAACGCTTAATCAAGCAATTGCTGTAAATCCTGCGGAATTAACTCCAGCTGAATTTCTCGCACCCCATACTCACAACATGGGAATTCAGCCAGAAATACTACATCAAATTCACAATTAGTCATTAGGAGCCAGCGCGTTGGGCGGCTTTGCCAACTTGTAGCGACTGGCGTTCATAAGTCTTTAGTCATTAGGACACGAGACAAATGACAAAGGACAAATGACCAAGGACAAATGACAATAGATTCTATGACACAAGCACAGGTACAAGAAAAAGCCAATATTCCTGCCGAAATTGAGGAACCAGGAATAAGAAAATGGTGGGAATACTTTACCTTTAACACCGACCATAAAGTTATCGGTATTCAATACCTAGTTAGCACTTTCATTTTTTACTGCATTGGTGGCGTGATGGCCGATTTGGTTCGCACGGAACTGCGAACCCCAGAAGTCGATTTTGTTACTCCCGAAGTCTACAACAGCTTGTTTACGTTGCACGCCACAATCATGATTTTCTTGTGGATCGTGCCAGCAGGTGCGGGTTTTACTAACTACGTGCTTCCCCTGATGATTGGGGCAAAGGATATGGCGTTCCCTCGCCTGAATGCCTTAGCTTTTTGGATCATTCCCCCAGCGGGTTTAATGTTAATCGCCAGCTTAGTTGTAGGCGATGCACCAGACGCAGGTTGGACTTCTTACCCTCCCCTGAGCTTAGTAACCGGTCAGGTGGGTGAAGGAATTTGGATTATGAGTGTCCTACTTTTGGGTACATCATCCATCCTGGGGGCAATCAATTTCATTGTTACCCTGCTGAAAATGCGTGCCCCTGGCATAGGATTCCATCAGTTGCCTTTGTTCTGTTGGGCAGCTTTTGCAACCTCAGCGTTGGTTCTTTTATCTACACCCGTACTTGCGGCAGGATTAATTCTACTTGCCTTTGATTTGTTCGCAGGTACGACATTTTTTAATCCCACTGGCGGTGGCGATCCCGTAGTTTACCAGCATATGTTCTGGTTCTATTCACACCCAGCGGTTTACATTATGATTTTGCCCTTCTTTGGGGTGATTTCTGAAGTGATCCCCGTTCATTCTCGCAAACCAATTTTTGGGTATAAAGCGATCGCCTATTCTTCTCTGGCAATTAGCTTTTTGGGCTTGATTGTCTGGGCACACCATATGTTTACCAGTGGTATCCCTGGTTGGTTGCGGATGTTCTTTATGATCACCACAATGATCATTGCCGTACCCACGGGGATTAAAATTTTCAGTTGGTTGGGAACTCTCTGGGGTGGCAAACTTCACCTTGAGCGCCCTGCTTTGCTGTTTGCGATCGGCTTTGTTGGCACTTTCGTGATTGGCGGGATCAGTGGTGTAATGTTGGCAGCTGTGCCGTTTGATATCCACGTTCACGACACTTATTTTGTGGTGGCGCACCTGCATTACGTTCTGTTTGGTGGTAGTGTATTGGGCATTTATGCAGCCTTCTATCACTGGTTCCCGAAAATGACAGGGCGAATGCTGAATGAATTTTGGGGGCAGGTTCACTTCGCCTTCACTATCATCGGTTTAAACATGGCTTTCTTACCGATGCACAAGCTAGGCATGATGGGTATGAACCGCCGCGTCGCCCAGTACGATCCCCAATTCACGTTCCTCAACGAAATCTGCACTTATGGTGCTTACATACTGGCAGTTTCGACATTCCCCTTCATTATTAATGTGATTTGGAGTTGGATGTACGGGGCAAAAGCGGGTAATAATCCCTGGAGTGCACTAACTCTGGAGTGGATGACTGCTTCACCGCCAGCATTTGAAAACTTCGATAAACCACCAGTACTGGCAACAGGCCCTTATGACTACGGCTTGGAGAATGCAAGGGAGGGCGTTCCCCTGTCTGATGCCGAACCCGTTTTGTCCGCTGGTACTAACTCTGTGTTACGTGCCAATCCAGACGAACCTTATCCGGCGATCGCTGCTGAAACTGACGAACGCTAGTGAAGGCAGAAGGCAGAGAGAAGTCAGATCGGAGGTTTCCTCCGATCTGAACTTCGGAGAGGCAAAAGGATAACATTTGTTTATCCTTCTTCCGTCACAATAGAAAATTCAGATTTCACACCATTACCTTAGAAGATTCATGCAAAGTCAAACAGTTGACCCAGCAAAAGCAGAACTAAATTACCACCACACAGTGGAAGCTGCTCATCACGAAGAGCATCCAGATTTTCGTCTCTTTGGACTAATTATGTTCCTGGTTGCTGAAGGGATGATTTTCATGGGTTTATTCGGTGCCTATTTGGCTTTCCGTTCGACATTGCCTGCTTGGCCTCCAGAAGGAACTCCTGAACTAGAATTACTGCTTCCCGGAGTCAATACCATTAATCTAATTGCCAGCAGTTTTGTAATCCACAATGCTGATGCCGCAATCAAAAAGAATAATTTGCGGGGTATGCAAATGTGGTTTGGGATCACTGCTGTGATGGGGATCGTTTTTTTGGTGGGGCAGTTGTATGAATACTACCATCTGGAATTCGGTCTAACTACAAACTTGTTTGCCAGTGCGTTTTTCGTTTTGACTGGCTTCCACGGGCTGCACGTTACCATTGGTGTTTTAGCAATTCTAGCTGTGTTATGGCGATCGCTTAAACCAGGTCATTACAGTAGCGAAAAGCACTTTGGAATAGAAGCTGCTGAAATTTACTGGCACTTTGTAGACGTGATTTGGATTATCCTTTTCGGATTGTTATATATTCTTTAGAGTGTTATTTATTACTTAATACTCTCATTAAAAAGCCCCCTGATGGGGGTTTTTTATTGCAGAAATCAGAGGCTTACGATACTTTGGCCGCTGCCAGGTAGCTTAGGGCATCAAGAGAATTTCAAGCCTGTTCCCTGCTATAACTTCTATCTCCTGTAACTACCGACTTGGAATTTTGTGATTCCAACTGTGAAGAATTTTCTAACTTGGCTACTGGCGAGTTTTGGTGTTGAGTAATAAAGTCACGGGGAAGAAGACGTCCTTGTAAACCATAGCTAAGTAAACCCATAGACTCATAAAACACAAGTATTGCTTTTTTCCTCCTCGGTAAATGATTTGGAAAAGTACTGGGATGTGGAATAACTTCAAATCCTAAATTGCGAAAAGTTAGCACCGAACGTAACATATGTGGAGGATCGGTTACAAGCAAAATCCGCTCTACACCTCTTGGTTGCAAGACAGAAGCGGTGAAAAGTGCGTTTTCCTTGGTAGTTCGAGAGCAGTGTTCTTCGTCTAATGCATCACCAGGAATACCCTGCGCTTTTAATTCCTCTACTATTTCTTGCCCATCTCCTGCACCACTAGCAAAAATCAAAGGTGCCCGCTGAGATTTCCAAAGCTCTGCCGCTACTTCTACACGAGAAGGCCGAAATTTCGGCCCACGTCCCAAAATTACAATTGCATCTGCGTTTGTTGTACCTGGATCGTTAGGAACAAATGCCCACAATCCTTTTTTGATGATTGCTGTTGTTAGCGGGAAAGTAGCAATTAAGTAGAACGCACACAAAAGGATTCCTAACCTAATAAACAAGCGTCGCCACCGTAACTCTCGCAAAAATGGAATAATCCAAGGTAAGAAGACTAAAGCTACACATACTAAAACAACGAGAGAAGGTATCATCAGCCATTGATAAAGCGTTGACTTCACAGCTAACCATTGGCTAGCAGGACGCTCGCACAAACTTGGATCAAGCATTTACGTTTATTCTTAGACTAAAGTTGTATTTTTTGTAATATTAAACATACATATTATGGCAGCTTTATCAATTGATTGGCTGGAATACTTGATTTAACAGCTGTGTACTTTTCATAAGATTTGCTTATATTATATATTTACCTTTTTTTGTCAACCTCAATTGACTATTTGTAACGTAAATATTATATTTATTTACATAAGTTAACAAATATAAAACAAAAAGCAAATTAATTATTCTAATTTTTCATCGGTATCTCCCAAAGTGCTACGCACACACTACGCGAACGACATTTGGATTCCTCTAACTCGCCTCGGTTTAACAGCCGAGGTTTTTTGTTGTCTCAGCAATTTAGTAACGTCAGTTTAGAAACCAATGCGGTTCAGCAATTTTTGTAGGGTGGGCACTGCCTAACTTTCCTCAAACCCTTATTTTTATGTTGTGGACAGTGCCCACCTTACGGTTCTTGAGAATGGTGCAGGATCTCAGAAAACAAGTAATATTATTCAAGTTTTCTATTTAGATTCACTATTCCTGGTTTTTCACTAGGGGTATACTTCAGAAATCACTTAAAACATTTAGTCAAGCCGCGATGAAAAAGATTATAAATAAAATTCCTTTGGCTTATTTAATTCTTGCTACTTTTTGGTTGAGATTAATTAATATAGGTTATTCAAATTATCAAGGAGATGAAATTAAAGCATTATATAGACCACAAGATGGTCAAAGTATGCTGAATTTTTTACTAACTCAAAGAAAAGGGCCAATTCAATTTTTGGTTACTTATCTTATGAGTTTTATTAATCCTGATTATGATAATGAATTTTTGCTTAGATTACCTTTTACGATAGCAAGCATCTTCGCTATTTATTTCTTTTATAAGTTTGTCAAAATCGAGTTTGGGCAAAAAATAGCTCTTTATTCATCTTTATTTGTATCCTTAAATGGTCTATTCGTTGCTTTCGCGAGAATAGTCCAATATCAATCATTTGTAATTTTATTTTCAGTTTTAGCTTTGTATTTTTTCAGTTTATCTACTAAATATTATGGTTGGAGAATTTATGGATTATATTTGGGGATGCTGTTATGGGGATTATCTATTCTTGCCCATTATGATGGCATTTTCATTGCTCCGTTTGTCTTTTATCTAGTTTATAGATGGTATGTTAACAGTAGAAATAATAAACAGACAATTAAGCATTTAATTTATGCTACAACTATTTTCTTAGCATCTTTGTCTGTATTTTATATTCCTTTCTTTCTTTCAATCTCAGAATCTACAAAAGAATATTGGGTAGATAGGATAAGCAAACAGTCTGTTAGTTCGACAAAAACGTTCATGACTTATAATCCATTATTCCTGATATATATATATGCAGTTTTGGGTTTAATGGGACTATTCAAAATCAAAGAAAATAGTTCAGTGGTTCTATGGTTTTTATTTCCTCTAATAGCATTAGAAACTTTGGTTGGTAATCCTGGTACACATATTTATACATACGTGATACCTTTTTGTATTTTAATGGCTTTTGGATTAGAAGAATTTCACTCTTTTCTAAAAAAGCGATTTTTCAATCAATCAAAATATATTAGTGTTTTTATTGTCAGTACAATATATATATCTTCTTTCTTGTTTTCTCATTTATTGTTCATAGATAACAAACAAGAATATCCGTGGGAAAATAAAAATTTTTTCTTTCTTAATTTCAAAAGGCAAAGCAGACAGAGTTTATTTGGTTTTCCTTATTACAGACATTGGGAAAAGGTAGAATTATATCTTGAAAGCGCGAAAAGTAATGGATACTTTATCACTAATGAAAAGAAAAGTATTACGAGATATTATATTCCTGGTAACTTCAAAAATTTAGAATTATATCCTTACGATTCTAACTCCACAGGAGAAATATACGTAATATATATCAGAAATCCTCAAAGTGGAAACAAAAAAATTTTAGACAAAGAACAAAGTTACTGGGAGGAACGATATCAACCAGTAAAAACTTTTTCTAATCATGGCAGAATTGTAACTACGATTTATAGATTTTCAGGTAGTGAATGGGAAAAAGTAACTAAGGGTCAATAGTTAATGGCTAATAGTTAATAGTGATTTACGTCTAATGTGAATTAGCCGAACTCACCTTGAGTCGCACTCTCATAATAGATTGATTGTAAAATCCAATTTTATTGTGATAACGACCACAGATGGACACAGATAAACACAGATAAATTATCCGTGTGCATCTGTGTTTATCTGTGGTCGATTTTTATAATATGATTTTTGCTTGCTATTTTAATTCACATCAGACGTAATTTATAAACAAATAACTACTAAACATCACCTTATCACTTTACTAATAACTGCTCGTCCGAATTCTTTTCCCTGGCTAGGGGAAACCCATCCCACTTCAATTTGGTAGTGTTGCTGTGGTTTAACTGGAGAAATTTTCAGCTTGTGAACATCTCGCAGGATTGTGCCTGGGCTAATTTGTTCTGGAAGTATATATCCATTCAACAAAGGTGCATTAGAAAGTTCATTCAGACTAGAACTATTCTTGCGCAAACCAATTTTAAGTTGAATATCTGGTGGTAGTGGTGCGAGAAATTGCCAATAGAATGTGATAATCAAATCTTCATTTGCAGACAACTTCGTTTGATTTAAGTCATAACCTAGTAGCCGCACTTGCTCGCCAAAAGACAAAGATAAAGGAAACTGAATGCGTTTGATATCTTCAGCTAAGGGTATTGAACCAGGATAAACCCAAACATAGTCAACATCATGAAACCACACACTATATAAAGGTTGCTGCATGGCAAAATAAGCCAGCATCTTTGGTTCTGGAAGTTGGCGCTGCAATTGATTTTTATAGAATACCACTCGATTAGCCTGTGTCCAAGGCTGAATTCCAGATGGGATACGCTTGTCTATTGGTAAGGTTTGACCGTGGAAATAAGTGGAAAAATATCGACTATACCAGCTAGCTACTTTGATTTCTTTTACATTTGGTGATTGGTTCAACCATTGTGCAGCTTTTTCTAAACCTTCCCCTTGACCAATCATAAATATATTTTGGGCTACTTTCACACCACCGAGTAACGGATTGTAATAAGTCAGGTAATGGGGATAGTGGGGTAAAAGGAAAATTAATTGTAAAAGTAATAGAACTACTGCTGTTAACGGGGCGCGATCGCTAGAAAAATTGGGAAGATGTGTAATGCGATCGCCCACCCAATTTTCAACCCAAGAAATTATTTTTAGCCAACCAACAGCTGCGAGCAACCCTAGTATAGGCAAGCAGAGATTAATGTAACGGTCGATTTTACTGTCACTTACTGATAGTATCAGCAGGACGCACAGAGAAATCACAACGAGCGCTGCCAACTCAGGCACTTTCTGTTGCTCTTGCCGCAACTTTGGTAGAAGTAATACTGCACTTGTTGCCAACAATCCTACTTGCAGTACAGGTGATAAACGATATGCCAGCACTAGCGGATAGAAAAGAATTCCTGGCGAATGGGTAAGTTGCCCCAAGAAAAAAAGAAATCCGCGATCGGACTCGTCTAGAATACCCTTGTATATCTGAGTGAAAACATATCCGGGTGAAACCCACATTGCCGGAAAAATGAGGGTAAACACTACTAAAATAGTGGCTCCCCAAAGTGCAAAGCCCTGAAATTGTTGTTTCCAGCCCCTTTTGGGAAAACTACTCTGCCAAATTCCTAACTCAATCAACACTATTAACAGAGCAACAGCAGGTAATAAAAATAATGCAGTAATTTTCGCTGCCGTCGCCAATCCCAGAAATACTCCCGAAACTAAAAGAGATTTGCGATCGCTATCTTTTTGCAAATACGACAAAAATAGCAGTATAGCCAAAACAGAAAAATCAGCTTGTAGTGCGTCAGTGGTAATAAAGCGTTGATATGCTAAAAAAAATGGTTCTAATAGCAGTAGGCTAATAGTACATAGAGCTACAGCTTTACCAAATAAACGCTTGCTGAGTATGTATAAATACACCATACAAGCAGAAGTGACTATTGCTTGTACTAGGCGAGGAATTATATATAAAGAAATGGGAAACTCTTGGATATTCAAGCAAGCACTTAGATCTGAAGGCAAATCTACACCCAAAAAGCCAGGAAAAAGCTTGTGCAGCGAACAATTCAACCACATACTGGTGCCACTGAGCCACATATTAGGAACCCCAGGATGGTGCTTGAGAAAAGTACGGGTTAAATCTGCTTCCAGCAAGCGTTTGATAAACTGACTGCCGCGGTATATCCACAACCCCTCATCGGTATTCAGGGATGCAGTAATTGCCAAGGTACGTAGTGTGAATGAGATCAGGAAGATGGCAAGCAATAAGGGGGAACGTTTCATTAGGGCAAAAAATCGCCTGTAACTCTGGGATAGTTTATCAGACGAGGATGTATAGTTTAAGTTTTTGCTTCAAGTTGTACTTTGGTGATTCGCCTGTAGCAGATCCAAAGCTTGACACCTGTCATTTTTACCTGGCAGTTATATCCAAGTAGTTGAAATGACTGTGCAAGTACTTAACTGACTGACAACAAGCTATTGATCAGAGCGATCGCTCTTTGAGTACAGTAGCAGCTACATCACTAAATAAATATATTTCTTCAGCTTAATATATTCTTAATATTGGGCTATCTCTTTTCTTGATTTTATCTTTGTATTATTTTAACAATTAACCTTTCTTTTTTGAAGAATATTTACTTTAGATTTAATTCATAAAGCTCTAATAAATTTTCATTTATTAATACAGTAGATACTAGTTTTAACAATTCAGTAAAACTTGGGTTATCACCTATTCAAAGACAGCGTATATTTATCCTAATAGTTTCGGAGTTATAAACTACAACATTGAAATGTAGCACCAAAAAGTTTTGCATGAAATCAACGTCGGATTTATGCATCTACTACCCATATAGCTAAAGTATTTCTGAACCATCAACAGAAATAAAATTTGCGTAAAGCTCTTAGAGACATTAACTATCCTGTATTTAGAAAGAATAGTGATGTTGTTGCCTCGATGGTGAACAAAGAGTTAGAAAAACTTTTTGAAAAATCTAAACCTAAGTCTGCAACAAATTATCGCTATTTTTCAGGACAATAGAATTTGTGTACTGTCTATAATGACGGCACTTAAAAACCTGAAATAAAGACGGTAGCCAACATGACATCTTGTGAATCAAATAGCAGCATTATGGTTGAAGTGGATGGTATTCAATTTGAAACTGTGGTATCGGAAAGAGTATTACCCATTCCTGAAGCCAAGCGCAGTGTTTTCACTCCTGTACAGCTTGGTATTCGCATTACTAATAATACGGAAACTTCCTTTCATTTTTCATCGAATTTTTACTCTATGTTTCCAGAATTGATAGTACCAGATGGTCAAGTAATGCAGACAGGTATCCACTGTGAGCGACTTAACCGACCAATGGAATCTGATTTTTTTCTGGTACTTCCAGAAAAAGCACTAACTTTTTCTTGTAATGCCTTTCTTTTTTGGATACAGAATCCGAAGAAAAAGCGTGACCGACAGTTAACTTTGAATATCCCTTTTCCATATGAAGACATTTACGTTTTTCGCCCACTGTATCCAGGTACATATCAATTTCGGTTCAAGTATCGTTACTCTCGTGAAGGTATAGGGGATCTTTCTCGATGGATTGAACCAACAGTTTTACAAAGAATAGTAGAAAATCTCTGGACTGGAGAGGTACTGACTCCGCTTGTAGATATTCAACTAGTCCAGTCATGAAATTGAGCAAGTCATGAAATTAGTTTTGACTTTACTCGCTAATTTTATGACAACAGCTGATATTTATTTGAAACTTGATCTCTAGGAAATAATAAAAAATGCGTAAAAAACCATATTTTCTAATTTGTGTAGCAACAAACTTACTAATGGCACTGACGAACCAGTCGGCTATGGCCTTCAGTCTTAAGTTTGGCAAAGGGGCTATCTCTTATTACAATCCTACAGAACCCTACGTTATAGATGCTAATACCAGTGGTACAACTTTTTTGTCACCTAGATATGTTGCCCCTATTAAATTAGGTGGGACAAATGATTTCTTGAAAATGTTAAATGATGATGTTAGGTGGCGAGGTTGGGATTTTATTCCTTCAGACAAAAATTTATATGGTAATTTTGAAATTTTATATTACTATGCTTGCGGTGCTCAAACTCTTTGTGCAAAAGAAGAGCCGAAGTCAGACAATCACATACGAGGTGGAGTAGGAGCTTATATTAATATAAAGTATAATCCCCAGAAAACAGACCCAAAACCAGAACAAGCAAAAATCCATTGGATTCAACGTGTGGTTAATAACCATAGCCTTTATAATGAACACCAGATCCATATAGATGGAGGAACACATGATCTCCGTTATGACGGAATTGACATTCCCATATGGATGAATGTTAACCCTTACTATGACACTGTAGGTACTGCAAATGAATCTTCTTTCCGAGATAAATCTTATAGAATAGACGCTAACAACCCTCATTTTTGGGTTGGTGAACTTTACTTAGTTGAGGAAATAGCACCACAAACAGTAAAAATTTACAACGGGGTTAGATGGGGTTGGATAAACAGAGTTTATCGTCGCCGTAATATTTTATGTCCAGCTAAGAGTATTAGCAGTGATGATAACTGTACCTATGAATTTTCCGACAGTTTATCTTCTGGTACCGAAGTAGATAGCTTCAAACTACCAGGATTTACTCCAGGAAAAAGATTTACTGCCAGGATTGATAATGACATACCTGGAAATCGCTGCAATCCAAACACGTATTTAACTGCATCTGATAACTCTGGTTATATAAGCAACTTTGACGATAACAGCAGTCCATTGGGCGATGGCTTTGCTTCTGCACTGAAGGGATCTGTGTCTAGTGATGGCACTATCAACCTAGATGTTCGTGCTGCAAATGGGGGTCGTCGTGGTGAAGATCGAGGCAATTACAAGCTTTATGTTGAACTGTATGAAGAGGGAGAGTTTCTGCCAGAAGCAGATGAATTTATCGTTGGAAGTAGCGGTGGTGGTGGATTTGGCGCTGAGATTGAAATTCCAGGCCGGACGCAGGATGATCCTATTCTTCCTGATGAGAGGGAAGGAAACTGGCAACTATTCCGCAACGTTCCTGGCTGCCGTTGGTACGACCCACACACTACCTATGGTTTTGAATTCCAAGCACTAGATGACACACTATTTACTGAAATTCTTGACTTCCCGATTGGAGACGACAATCGATTTACCGTCTCAGTAGGAGATACTATTGTTGGTGAATTCAGTCCCGGAGAGAGCTTAGACTTTGTTTCCTTATTTGGTCATGGTATTTCCAACTTTAAAATAACTGACATCGATTCACTATTTGGTTCAACACAAGAAACAGCTTTCCCGATTCAACTAGCATTTAATGACCGTATAGGTAGTTTCAAAATGCGTCCAATTTCTAAGGAAAGCTCTCCTCAGTCTGTACCTGAGTACTCCTCTGTATTTGGACTATTAGCAGTTGGCGCATGGAGTATAGTAAAAGCGCTGAAAATTAGATCCAACAAACAGCAGTGAACCACCTCTACACTCTCTTGTTTTCCCTCAGCATCATTCTCATCAACCCATTCGGTACAATGCGCGGGGAAATCTGGACTCAGCCAAAAGTATTTGCAATCCTCCTCATCTGTATACTCAACTTTCTTTATCTGTGGGAAGAAAAAGACACCCTTAAAATTTCCCAAAGTTGGAAACTTAGCAAACTGCTGTGGGAAATATTTCTCGCAATTGGGTTAATCGCAACTGTTACTAGTCCCTTCCCCTTACGTTCCCTATTCGGTCAAGAGCAGATGGGTGATGGCTTGCTTTACTGGTTACTAATTGCCATCTTCACCCTCAGCAATAGCCTACTACTAAGACTGCATCCAGAACTAGCCCGTTCTCAATTCATTGGTTTAGTTATTGGCGGTGTTATCCTTGCCTTGAGTATCTTTCCTCAAGTTATTAACTGGCGCATCGACTACACTGCCACAAGTGGGCAACTACTCCAAGATAATATCCTGGCTAGTACCATTTTCCAAAATCAACAGCCAATCGGCTTGTATTCTCATCGCGGTCATGCTTCATTTGTGCTAGCAGCAGTGGCAGTGATGACGCTTGTCGGTTGGCAATGGCAGTGGATAAGTACTCGTTATGCTGCTATAGCTAGTATCCTAATTATCCCTGCATTGCTATTGACTCAAACTAGGGCGGGAATACTAGCTTTTGTTGTCGCAGGAGTTTATTGGATTTATCAGTTCCCTTTAAGCAAACAAGTACGCTCCTTTATGCTCTGCACCGTGTTGGTGGCTTTGTTGTTTGTCGGTGCAGTTTCCTTAACTCGCAACATTGAAACACTCAATCGATTCAACTTTGATAGTAATACCAAGATTCTCAAACAACTGACATCAGACAGAGTATATCTGTGGGAGATAGCAGAACGCGGTATCAGTAAACGCCCCTTACTCGGTTGGGGTATGAATGGTTTTGGTACTGCTTACCCACACGTCATCAATTCTAAATCGGTTAAATGGGTGAAGGTTACTCGCTTGGGCGATTTTACTTTTGATTACCAGGGCTTTGATGGACAGCGTGGCAGGCAAACGCTACCCACGGTGAAAGCACACAATTTGATTTTAGATACAATTCTATCAGTAGGTGTATTAGGTCTAGTTTCTTACTTATCGCTGTTAGGATTGGGTCTATGGCTGGTTATCAAGTCGCCTTGCCGGGGGATTGAGGCGGTGATAATTACTTACCTTGTGTTTACTTTTACCTGGTTTGAGTGCGCCCAGTATACGCATTTGGCTTGGTGGTCGTTGAGTTTGTTTAGTATATCTGGTGAATGTGAAAAAATTACATCTTAAAAGTGCTGCCATCATCTGCTTACTGTGTTTTTTGTCAGCTTGTTCCCAGTCAAAAGTCTCCTCACAATGGACACCACAGATGGAAGCTGACTTTCAGCAGCGCTCAAAGGATGTAATTGCAAAACTTGCAGACAGTAAATACGGAACTACTGCTTTTGAGAGTGAAAAGAAATCTTACCCCAAGGCAATGATTGACTTTCTTGCCGGGAATAGAGCGCGTGCGATCGCATTCCTCCAATCTGAAGATGCTGACGCTCAAAATCACGCCCACACTTTGGGAATTGATTTTTACTCTGGTTTCACTCTTAAAGGGCAAGTCCGCAAATATTTCTACTTTGGCAAGTATCTTAACCCGGCATATCGCCAGCGGATGAAAAAGGCGATGCAAATTTGGACAGAAGTAGATCCGCTCACACGCCACTTTCCATACCAACGCCAGTTTTGGCAGAAGTCTACAGATAACTGCGATACTTGGGTAGATTGCCGCAACACTGATAACCTCAAAGCCATGCGGGAAGTTGCAGTATATCTGTTTGCGGAAGAAAGTGGTAATGAACAGACACGCAAGATATACAAAGAACGTATCAGCCACAATGTTCGTACTTTATATCAAATTGGACAAGGCGAATGGGATTCTGAAAACTACCTGGGACACACCATCACCAGCTACATAAATCTCTACGATTTTGCTCTTGATCCAGAAGTAAAATCACTAGCCAAATCTGCATTAGATTGGTTTTTCGCTTCTGGCGCACTAAAATATTGGCGTGGTGGATTTGGTGGCCCTTCTAAGCGCGATTATAGTCAGGGTAATTGTTCTTGGTGTTCTTTGGCTACCCATTCTCTTGGGTTGTACTTTGGTGATTCACCCCTAGCAGATCCAAAGCCTGAACCAGACGAAATACACCTAATTACTAGCAGTTATCGTCCACCAGCAGCAGTTGTAGCATTAGCACGGAAGCAATTTCAAAAGCCAGTAGAACTGTTAAATTCCAAGCCAACCTATGAAAACTGGAAACTAGGAGGCGATGACGCACCCCAGTTTTACGAAACCCTCTATTTTGGCAACACTTTTCAGTTGGGGACATTAGCTCAAGGTTCCGGTGGTGACTGGAACGGCTTCAAGTTGATGGCATTTAACACTGAGCGCGGTGTTGATTATTTTATTGCCGCAACAGGAACAGATCCTACCAAAATATCTACTTCATCTGTTGGTGGCGACAATGTTGCTCAGTACCGCAATTTAGTCATCTGGCTCAACAACAAGCCACAAGTACCGTTTCAATTCTTCTTACCCAAGTCAGCAAAGCTGGAAACCGACAATGGTGTGACTTTCATTCGCTACGAAAAAACGTGGTTGGCACTGACGCCGATTAATTTAAAGGTTGAGGGAATTAACCATAAAGCAACTCAGAAAATGAGCGATCGCTACCCCATTGACCAGATTTTAACTGCAACTGGCACTCTTAAGACTATAAGCGGTTTTGCTTTAGAAGTGGGTGAGCGGGAAAGCTACGGTAGTTGGCAGCAATTTAAACTGTCTGTGCTAGAGAAGTCGCGGTTAAATCTGAGCCAAATTCATGGTGGCATAGTTGAGTATCGAGGTGTTGCGGGGAACATAAAACTCAAATATCAAGATTCAGGCTTACCAAAAGTTTGGAGAAACGGACAAGCTCACGATTGGAAAAATCACTTTGCCGTTTACCAAAATCCTGACGGGGGTAAAACACCTATTTATCTGGGATGGAAGGAAGGTAAGCTCTCTGTTGATGCTGGTGGATACAACTTTCAAACTCAACCCTAAGTTTTTCTTTTGGGTACGCTGTTTTTGAAGCGATCGCTCTTTGAGTACGGTAATAAGTTAAGTAGACTGTCTAGAAGGAAAGTGCCTTACCCCCATTTACATAGTGGGGGTTGTTAAAAACTGTGGAAGGTTATTAGAGTGAAAGTACTGAAATGAGCAACCTTGAAATTGTAAAGCGTCTGTACACAGCGTTTAGCGATCGCGATCAAAATACCATTCTTCAAATATTCGATCCCAATATAGAGTGGATACAAAACGAAGGATTTCCGGGTGGTGGCAGGCATTGCGGAGTAGACGCAATTTTGAATGATGTTTTTGCTAAGTTTCGCTCGGAGTGGGATACATGGCAAGCGGTTGTGGAGGAATGGTTAGACGCTGGCGACACAATTATCGCTTTAGGCGAATATCGTGGCACTTATAAATTAACAGGCAAATCAACTAAAGCTGCATTTGCTCACGTCTACAGGCTCAAAGATAATCGCATCGTCAAATTTCAGCAATACACGGATACGCTGAAAGTCGCTGAAGCAATGCAGTAATAACACTTCATCAGGAGACGGAATGGGGCGATCGCTTCGAGTTAAACTATGTTCTCAATGCAATCAACCTGCATTAGTTCTTTATCGTGTAAAGCAATCTATATTCGTCTTCTTCGTCAAAATAAATTATTAACTACTAGTTCATCGCATTAATTATGATGGTTATATAAGTTCGTAGTAAGGACTTTAGTCCTAAACTTCGAGAGCGCGTGCATCGCTTACTACGAATACCTCAAAACTTATGTGAGAGACTACTACTGGTTCATATTATAAATTTTAAGGGGGTTGAGGAACGAACCACATAGACGCGACAGCGGCTTCCCGCAGGGTAGGACACAAAGAGCACAAAGGAAGAAAAATTAAGAACGAGTTTACCAATCAAAATTAATGAGACAGACTACTACTTTATCTTTCATAAATTTCTAATGGTAAAGCATCTGGATCTTGAAAAAAAGTAAATCTCTTGCCAGTAATTTCATCAAGTCTAATATCTTCTACTTCAACTCCTTGAGCTTGTAAATCACTTACAGTATTCTCGATATCATCAACTTCAAAAGCCAAATGTCTTAAACCACAAGCTTCTGGTTTACTTACTCTTTGTGGGGGATTAGGAAAAGAAAATAATTCGATTTGGCAATTATCTCCAACTTGTAAATCTAATTTATAAGAATTTCTAGCTGCTCGAAAAGTCTCATTAATAATCGAAAATCCTAAAACTTCTGTATAAAACTTTTTTGATTTTTCGTAATTTGAACAAATAATCGCTACATGATGAATTCCAGTAGTTTTCATTTGTAAATGTTAGTAGTTAGTGGTTAGTGGTTGATTGTCTTCGTGTCTGGTGTGTCTCCGTGTCCCCTTGTCCCCTCTGCTCCCCCTCTCAAATGAATGGGGGCAGGCAATTTGCCCACCCCAGATACTATTCATCCTGTAAAACTGTCTTGGAAACAATTCTGGTTTTTTTGCGATCGCTTTCTGATAATTCTTCACCTGCTTGCAAGCGGGTGGCAGAAGTTTGCAAAACCGTTGCTGCGCCTACATCCCCCATTTGTAAGGCAGTTTTGGCAGCGGTTTGTAGCATCGTTGCTGCTCCAGCGCGATCGCCTTGTTGCAATTTCGCCTCTGCTAGTTGGGTTTGCCGATACTTGGCTAATGCTAGAATATGCTGCTGTACTTCTGAATTGGAGTCGCTTTGATAAGCTGAAAGCACATTTACATTTACTGCTATATTCTCTGACAATAAGCCCGTCTTGTTTTGTGCCGGATCGTCGTAGCGTACTTGTAAATTGGCAATGGCGTGTTTGCCTAGTGGAAATTGTCCCAAATAAAGATTTACCAAAACAACCCGTTCCGTATCCTTCATTAAATCACCCAGGCGTACGGCATAACGTCCATCAGTTTCCTCTTGTACTGGTAACTCAATCGTATCTGGAGAAACTTGGGCAATGGGTTTTAGTTCTGCTAATCGCACCTTCGGCATGAGCGAGAAAAGTAAATAAGCATTAGTCAATCCCACAGCTTGCATCCGGCTAAAAAGGCGGCTAAACTCATCTACTGCTTGTTCTGGTTGCTGGATATAAGAGAGCGTACCGCCACCAGCGTCAGCTATTTTTTCCAAAATATCTTGGTTCCAATTGTCACCAAATCCCAAAGTATTTAAAGTCAAGCTGTAGCCAGTCGCCAACTGAGCGAATTTCAAACAACGTTTGTTGTCACCGTGTTCATTTTCGCCATCAGTGAGTAGAAAAGCTTGGGAAATAGCTTCTTTTTTCCCCTTCGCCAATTCCTCAATGCCCAAACGCAAACCTTCATCAATAGCAGTACCACCATCGGCAGCAAGACGATTGATTTGCTGTTTAATGCGCTCTCTGTCTTCGATAACTTGATTGGGTACTAAGACTTTGGCACGGTGATCGAAAACTACCACACTCAAGCGATCGCCTGGTTTGAGTCTGTCAACAATGCGAATAGCGGCTTTTTTCACAGTCTCTAGTGGTCGTCCGCTCATAGAACCACTATGATCCAAAATTAAGCATAAATTCAGTGGCACATTACGATCCATTTGTTCTGCGATCGCAGAAACAGAAATTGCCAACTGACGTTGACTGTTCATTTGACTGGCATCCAAATTGCCGTCATTTAGCTTAGGCAGCAAACTAACCTTCATAATTCAAGGTTCCGAACCAGGATATACATATATATAAATAACTTCAGGATGCAATATCTGCTCTACGGAAAAGCAATAAAGCAAACATACATTAATAATATTGACAATAACTTAATAACAAGCGCTACTTAAAAGTAGAAAAATCCTGCTCATGAGCGAGAAATCCGCACCTCCAGATGAGCTTTCATCGCGCTAGGATGTATTACAGTTAACGGCTTTAATTCAGGCAACAGTTGCTATGGACATTTCCCCCATCAAGGCTGTGCAAGCCCCCTATTACGGCGATAACTTCTACCGCACACCGCCGCCAGATTTACCTTCCTTATTGTTAAAGGAGCGAATTGTCTATCTTGGTATGCCGCTGGTGCCTGCTGTCACGGAACTTATCGTTGCTGAACTGCTGTATTTGCAGTCTGACGATCCAGAAAAACCGATTAAAATTTACATCAACTCCACAGGCACTTCTGGTTATAGTGGTGAACCCATTGGCTTTGAAACAGAAGCCTTTGCCATCTATGACACGATCAAATATATCAAGCCTCCTATTCACACCATCTGCATTGGGATGGCAGTAGGTATGGCAGCAATGCTCCTCAGTGCTGGAACAAAGGGATGCCGCGCTAGTTTGCCCAACGCTAGTATTGTCTTGCACCAACCGAAGAGCTATGCTCAAGGTCAAGCAACTGATATTCAAATTCGCGCCAAGGAAGTACTAGCTAACAAGGCAACAATGTTAGACATCCTTTCTCGCAACACCGGGCAGCCCAAGGAAAGAATTGAGAAGGATATGGATCGCCTCTTCTATATGACTCCTAAGCAAGCTGTGGAATACGGCTTGATTGATAGAGTTTTTGAAAAAGAAGAACTCGCCCATCCTCCTGTACCTGCGAGTATTCTTTAAAGGCAGAAGTTTAAAGGCAGAGGGCAGAAGGCAGAAGGCAGAAGGATAAAAATTTTACTTCAAACGTCAGAAACTGTCCGGGAAGCTGCCCTAACAGGTGTCTACACACTTAATTTTCCCACCTCCCAATAATTTATATACGGAGTAGTAAAAATGCCTATAGGCGTTCCTAAAGTTCCCTACCGGATGCCAGGGGAACAATTTACACAATGGATTGACATCTACAATCGTCTTTACCGGGAACGTATTATTTTCTTGGGACGAGATATTGACGATGAAATAGCCAATCAAATTATCGCCGTCATGCTGTATCTGGATTCCGAAGATCCAGGTAAGGATATTTATTTATACATAAACTCCCCTGGGGGAATGGTTACCTCTGGCTTGGCGATTTATGACACCATGCAGCACATTAAATCTGATGTGGTAACAATTTGTGTGGGTTTAGCAGCTTCGATGGGTTCCTTCTTGCTAGCCGCTGGCACTAAAGGCAAAAGATTGGCATTGCCTCACTCACGGATCATGATTCACCAGCCTTCAGGAGGTACTCGCGGGCAAGCAACCGATATCGAAATTGAAGCTAGGGAAATTTTAAGAATTCGCCGTCAGCTCAATCAGATCTACGCTAACAATACTGGTCAGTCTTTGGAAAAAATAGAAAAAGACATGGATCGTGACTTTTTTATGTCTGCCCAAGAGGCAAAAGACTACGGCTTGATTGATAGAGTAATTGAAGAACGCCCGTAGTTAGGGGCTAGGGGCTAGACTGTACGGGCGGGTTTTAATAACAATCCCTCTAGGATGACAAAATATCTAAATAAACCCGCCCCTACTAATGACGAATGACTAATGAATAATCATTAACCTTTAAAATTGGCAATTTGGTCTTTATCATTGGTACCTAAAGCTTTATGCTTTAAGCTAATAGTTCATATTCGTGCTTGTAGTAGCTGAAGATGGATCTTGGAGATTGCTACCGTTTATTGGGTTTAAGATCGGGAGCTTCCTTTGCCGAAATCAAGGCGTCTTACCGCCGATTGGTGCAGCAATATCATCCTGATATCAACCCAGATGACAAAAAGGCAAAAGAAAAGTTTATTGCCTTGACTGAGGCATACAAGTTACTGTTGGAGGTTGTACCTCCCATATCAATACCGCAACAGTCAACTCAATCAACAGGGGCAACTCCTCAGGAAATAACAAAAACTTATTCAGAACAAATTTCTCACCAGACGCCACAACATAAGCCAACGCCACAACCGCCACAAGCATCAGAAATAGAACAGCGTTTGAAGTGGAAAACTTATGAGCAGTTGCAGCAGTTTTTGAAAGCAAGACGATTTCCGCAGGCGATCGCACTAGCAGAAGCTTTGGCAGAACGTATGCCAGAAGATGCGGAAGTACGGCAGTGGCAAGCAATTGCTTATCAAATCTGGGGAAGGGCACTGATCGCACAAAAACAGTTACCTAAAGCCAAAATCTATCTTCAAAAAGCTTTAAAAACCGATCCCCACAACAAGGCTTTATGGGATGAAATCCAGCTTGATTTCCAAAAGTTAGAACAACTTTTGTGATGATAAACTCCTTTGCAAGACATTTTTATTTATAGTCAATATCTATAAAAGTTGGTGTTAAAGCGTTGCCATTAGTACATATACTGGTAAATTTTTTAGTGACAAATTTATTTAAAGATTATTGATAAACTAAATAAATTAAAACACAGCTCCCCGACTTCTTAACAGAAGTCGGGGAGCTGCCAAAGGTATTTTACGTTTAATTTAGTTATTATACTTAATATAAACTTTTGTATAATTTAATTTACGGGTTTACAGCACACATTTTATTCTGAACGAGATTTGATTCAGCAAATAGCAATGAGTGACTCCAAATCTTCAGAATTACCTTTGTGGGTACAAGATAGAGAGATTGTCCTTGCTAACGATGAGGGAGTTGAGTGGCGAGAAGGGCAACGTCCAGATTATACCTACACGAATCAATTTCTTCACAAAGAAAGTCAATATCAGCACCCAGAAGGCTCTTTAGAAGCGATCGCTCAAAACTTAGTCCGAACTTTTGAGATGGAAGCGTCTCACAAATCCAATCCTCAACAGTGGCTTTCGATTGTTAGCGATCGCTTTAGGATGAGTAGCAATGGAGGGGCACA
Source organism: Chlorogloeopsis fritschii PCC 6912 (assembly GCF_000317285.1). Classification (GTDB taxonomy): domain Bacteria; phylum Cyanobacteriota; class Cyanobacteriia; order Cyanobacteriales; family Nostocaceae; genus Chlorogloeopsis; species Chlorogloeopsis fritschii. The sequence goes on from NZ_AJLN01000033.1 coordinate 31,563, forward strand.
ATACACAGCCCAGGAAGTAGCAAAAGAAGGAACTTATAACTTGTTCTTAGGTGAAAGCGAACAGTACAGTTCCAAATCAGAAACTTTTGAATCTTCTTTTGAAATGTTTCACAAAGCCTTTCCCGATGGTTTTTTATGGGAACTAACAGAAGTACTTTCAGGGCCACCAAATGTTACCTTTAAATGGCGGCATTGGGGAACATTTAGCGGTTCTTTTAAAGATTATGCACCAACAGGAGAAACAATAGAAATAGTAGGCGTAAGTATTGCTCGCGTCACAGAAGATTTGAAAATTGAGTCTTTAGAGCATTATTTTGATAACAGCACGTTTCTGCAAAAATTAACCGCAGGTGGTTGTCCGTTTCACTCTTAAAATCAGGGCGATCGCTAATTTATCTAATCTTTGACTTTCAATCTAGACGTCATGCGATCGGCATACTATTTGACAAAAAATTTGATATAAGTACAGACGCGATATATCGCGTCTCTACAAAATTGATGTGTATCGTAATTAACGTGAAATGTTATCACATAACGAGGGAATGAAAATATTTCTTGTTCTGTTCCCCCAACCCTGTTCCCTCAACCTTATTTTCAAACCCGCAGGGATAGGTTTATACCTTTTCTCTTGAAGATGGCTACAGTTGAGACGCGGTGATTAATGTGTAGCAGGATTTTGGAGAATTGGTATCAGATGCACATCACTGACAATCTTTTCTGGGGTGACGCTGGCTGTAGGAGCGATTACACTGTGGATAATACTAGTTCAGTGTTGCTAGTAATAATGTTTACATAATCATTTAATTGCATTATTAAACTCCTACAACCCGATCGATCCTATATCAAAAGTCAGTTATGTCAGTTCAACAACGTAGTAGCGGTGAAGGTGCCGATTTAATTATTGGTGTTCCCACCCATAGCGATCGCGATTTGCCGCAAAATACTACTCCTGTGGGTGCTCTTGTCAGAAGTCAAGGAACAATTTCTTCCTTTCTTGCCCCCTTAACTCAGGATACTTTTAAACTAGTCGTTAAAGACGTAGAACAAAAATTACAGATTGTCAATCAAACCCTGTCTATGTTGGATTCACATGGGTTTGAAAAAATTCTGCAAGAAATGTTACATTCTATAACTTTAAAAACCGGGGAATTACTGGGAGCAGACCGGACGACTATATTTTTATTAGATGAAGAAAAACAAGAACTGTGGTCAATAGTAGCCGAAGCAGAAGGCGATCGCTCTTTAGAAATTCGTGTTCCGGCTAATAAGGGCATTGCTGGTGAAGTAGCAACTGAAAAAAAAGTTATTAACATTCCCTTTGATTTTTACGACGATCCCCGCTCTTTTTTCGCCCAAGCACAAGAGAAAAGAACAGGCTACCGTACCTACACAATGCTGGCTTTACCACTGTTGAGCCAACATGGGCAATTAGTAGCGGTGGTGCAATTGCTAAATAAATTAAAATCTCATATCAATCCATGTGCATCTTTGTCAGAAAGAATTGATGTTGGTGGTTTTACCAGTAACGATGAACAGTTATTTCAGGAATTTGCTCCTTCGATTCGCCTGATTTTAGAGTCGTCACGCTCCTTTTACGTTGCTACTCAAAAACAAAGAGCGGCAGCGGCGCTGATGAAAGCGGTTAAATCTTTGAGTCAAAGCAGTCTTGATTTAGAAGATACCCTCAAACGGGTGATGGATGAAGCCAAAGAATTGATGAATGCTGATCGCAGCACTCTCTGGCTGATTGATAGCGATCGCCACGAATTATGGACAAAAATTACCCAAGCTGACGGCTCAACAAAGGAGTTACGTATCTCAATTGGTACAGGTTTTGCTGGTAAAGTAGCAGCATCCGGGCAAACTTTAAATATTCCCTTTGACTTATACGAGCATCCTGATTCTGATACTGCCAAAAAAATAGACCAGCAGACAAGCTATCGTACTTGTAGTTTACTGTGTATGCCAGTTTTTAATGCCGATCGCGAATTAATTGGTGTGACGCAACTGGTAAATAAAAAGAAGTCTGGTGATTTTTCTGCTTATAATCCTAGCGATTGGCCTAAAGCTCCCGAATGCTTCCAAGCTAGTTTCGATCGTAACGATGAAGAGTTTATGGAAGCTTTTAATATTCAAGCAGGAGTAGCATTACAAAACGCTAAATTGTTTGCCACAGTTAAGCAACAAGAACAAATGCAGCGAGATATTCTCCGCAGTCTTTCTAATGGTGTAATTTCTACTGATAAAGTTGGGCATATTATTGCTGCCAATGAAAGTGCCAAACGCTTGTTAGGTTTAGAAGCACAAGATCGCCTAGAAGGAAAATTAATTACTGAGATTATCCGTATTAAAGAAGGTGACTTTCAAAAGTGGTGTCAGGGTGCTTTGAGTGCAGCCGAGTCAAAATACCGCCAGCAGTACTATCCCGATCGCACGCTACTGGCAGGTGAAGACAAGCAGCACAGTGTAAATTTATCGATTAACACAATAGCTGATGCCAGCGATCGCAATCAAATCTGTGGCGCACTCGTAGTTATGGATGACATCAGCGACGAAAAGCGCCTCAAAAGTACGATGTATCGCTACATGACTCAGGAATTAGCAGAAGAATTGCTGAAATTAGATGATGCTAAATTGGGAGGCGATCGCAAAGAAGTTTCGATTTTATTCTCTGATATTCGTGGCTATACCACTTTGACAGAAAACCTAGATGCAGAAGAAGTGGTAAGTATGCTCAACGAATATTTCGAGTCGATGGTAGAAGCTGTATTCAAATATAAAGGTACTCTCGATAAATATATTGGAGATGCCATCATGGCTGTGTATGGTTCTCCTTTACCTTTACAAGAACACGCTTGGATGGCAGTGCAAACATCTCTAGAAATGCGTCACCGTTTGCAAGAATTTAATGCTCGCCGTCATGCACTTAATAAACCGTGCATTAATATTGGTATTGGTATTAATTCTGATGTTGTAATTAGTGGCAATATTGGTTCTAGCAAGCGGATGGAATTTACTGCCATTGGTGATGGAGTTAACCTGAGTTCGCGATTAGAAAGTGTTAGCAAGCAATACGGCTGTGACATTATTATTAGTGACAAAACATATTATCCTTGCAAAGATTTTGTTTGGGCAAGAGAACTAGATTATATTCGTGTCAAAGGTAGAAATGAACCAGTAGCAGTATATCAATTAATCGGTTTGCAATCTGATATTATAAGTAGTGAAAAATTAAAGTTGCTTGAGTATTATCATAAAGGACGTAATCATTACCTTCAGCGCCAATTTACCTTTGCTCAAGTCGAATTTAATAAAGTTTTGGAAATGGATAAAAATGATAAAGCCACACTCATGCATATGAAGCGTTGTCAACACTGGTTGCAAAAACCTCCATCTGATGCAGACTGGGATGATGGTGTATGGACGTATCAAGAAAAATAACAGAAGAACAAAGAACGCAGAATCCAGAATTCATCTTATTCGTACAGCATGGGTGGGCAGATGATAATCGAGCGATGATAGATTTGGGGCAACGTCTCGTCACGGATACGACTCCAGTCGTTGCCCCTAACCTGGGATACATCCAAACCTGGATTAGAATTACCCCTCTCATTAAGTTAGTGGAAAGTATTGCCATTGAGCAAATGGCTAAGTATCCGGATGTTCCGATCAGGATAATTGGTCATTCGATGGGTGGTTTAATTTGGTTAGAATTACTGAATCGTCATCCACAGTGGTGGGCTAAGGTACATTCGCTAGTTCTGGTTGCATCCCCGGTTGGCGGAGCAGACTTAGGGCGGATCGTCGATCCCTTGAATCTCGGCATCGGAGTTGCTCGCGATTTAGGAACAAACCGCAAAGCGATCGCCCAACACATTGCAGCTGTGATTCCAACGCTAGCGATTGCTGGAGATATTGACGATGGCAGTGACGGTACTATTCCGGTAGGATCTACCAAGTTTGCAAATGCGAAGTTTATTTGTTTAGGCGGTTTGTCTCATGCTGTCTTGCGAAATCATCCATTGGTTGCATCAACAATTCGCGACTTTTGGTTGGATTTTACAATTGGTGAATCCATTATATTTGATGACATTGTTCAACGCTTACACGCAGTGCCAGGAATGACTGATGGGCATTGGCGTGACTTTCATAGAGCTAAGGTGGTGATGAAGTTGAACAATGGCGGCACGATTCGGACTTGGCGCAACCTTGTTGGCGTCGATCATGTCTTTGTGGCATCTCCACAGGGGAAATGTTTGTATGCTGGCTTTGTGGGTTGGATGCACGCTCAAGAATTACGCCAAGCCTTAGAAGATATCAGGCAGGCATATGCAGTATGACAATCAAACCCCTAAATTTAACCAGTCTGCAAACCGATTTCAACCTTATCCATCACAACTGCTCTTTTCAAGGCATAGGTTCTATCCATAAACAGGTTGTCATAGGGTACTAAGTTAAGTATGCCAAGACGCTCCAACAGTTGCTTAACTCTGCCAACCGCACCAACAATAAACACCTGACAACCTTTTTGCTGAAAATCTTTGATCGCATTTTCGATCGCCAGCGCCGCTGTTTCATCCAGATAGGGAACATCGCTGAGATCCATCACCAAAGTATCACAATTCTTGATCGCTAAATGTTCGCGAGCGATGGTTTTTGCCACCCCGAAGCTCATCGGCCCGCCCATGTAGAATAATGAGACTCGCCCATCGGCTAAATTGAGCAACTCCTTCTCTTCCAAATTCAAGGGAATAGTATCATCTGCATCACAAATCGCTTTGATCTGTTGAGCATGTACATTACTCAATTGCTCGATTGTCAGGAGGTTAGCAAGAAACATTCCCACTCCAGCAGCAACCATCAGATCCATAAAGACTGTCATCAGCAGCACCCCGTACATAATCAAAGTTGATTTCCAGGGAACCTTATGCGATCGCTTCAAGAAGTTCCAATCAAGCATTTCAATTCCTACCGAAAAAGCAATTCCGGCTAATACTGCCATCGGAATGTATTCTGCTAAGTCAGCAGCCCACAACACCACGATTAACATCAGTGCTGCCCGAATTAAACCAGCAAGAGCAGTCCTAGCTCCCACCTGAATATTAATCACTGTTCCCATCGTGGCACCAGAACCAGGAAGTCCACCGCACAAACCAGCAACTAAATTTCCAATTCCTTGACCAATCAATTCTTGATCCTCATAAGTCTCCGTGCGCGTCATACTATCAGCAATGACTGATGTCAGCAGGGCATCAATCGAACCCAGCATACCTAGCATGGCTCCATCAATTAACATCCGCATCGTTTGAGCGGGTGTGAAGGTAGGCATATATAGAGTAGGTAATCCTGATGGAATTTCACCTATCCGTCTCAACTCAACATTATGGAGCAAGGTAAAGGAAATGATTGTACCGATCACCAATGCTGCCAATTGTGGTGGAAAATAGCGCCTGAATCTAGAGGGCATAAAAAAAATAATTGCCATCGTGATAATTGCTAGGTTGGTTTCCACAGGATTCAGGTTTGCCAGAAGTTGCGGTAGCTTTGTTAGCGTTGCCATCAAACCCCCTTCTGGGGTTGCATGTCCTAGAAATGGTGGTATCTGAAGAATAATCAGAATCACACCTATTCCAGACATGAATCCTGAAATGACGCTATAGGGCATGAGGATAATGTATTTACCCAACTGGAAGATGCCAAAGAGGATTTGAAACACTCCAGACAGCATGACTACCGTAAACGCCATCGCCATACCATGCTCTGGATTTCTAGCAATCATCGCGGTAATGATCGCTGTCATAAATACGGTTGTTGGCCCGGTTGGTTCAGAAATTTGAGTCGGTGTGCCACCAAACAGAGATGCAAAAAAGCCGACACAGATCGATCCATAAAGACCTGCTACAGGTCCTAAACCAGAAGCAGCACCAAACGCCAGGGCAATAGGTAATGAAACAATAGCATTGGTGACACCGCCAAAAATGTCACCGTGTAAGTTGCGGAAATGAATTCTATTAGTCAAGGGCATGGAATTTTAACTACCTTGAAAGTGAAAGAGTAAATATTCAGGTGGAAGTGGTAGAAACCCTCGTTACCAGGCTGAACCTGGTAACGAGAAATAGAGCAAGAGTGCTCGCTCAAGATATCAGTATGGCTGTAGAACAGAAGGAACTAGAGCAAGAGTGCTCGCTCAAGATATCAATATGGCTGTAGAACAGAAGTGTTTCCTTATCGCAACTTGGCGCAGAGGTCGCTAAAGTTAACGAAGATTTGAGGATAAAGTGAATTGATGAACGAAGCGTCAAAAGCCTCAACTTGCTAGCGAGGATGTAGAAACCTTACCCTGCTGACTTTATCCGCAGAGGTGGAGTAGTTTGTATATGCGATCGACAAATATATTTAAGATTGTTGCTTTTCTCCACCTCCAACTTCAACACGAGTTGCAGTTTTTATGTTGGGATTCCAGTCAGTTCGTCTACCTACAAACATGCCAATTTTTCTACCAACTTCTTTGCCTTTTGGCCCCAGCACTGTAACCCCGATCGCTCCACCGATAACAGCTGTACCAGTTTCACCTAAGAAATTGCAGGCAGTATTGCCTAGCCAACTTCCTTTCTGCTGATGAGAAGATGATGGTTTTACGTTATAAACAGTTTCAGAATTTTTTTGAGCGATCTGATTGACTTGCCGCACTGCATCCTCACCAAACTGTGCGCCAATGGTAAAACCAACAACACTGCCTACTTGAGTCCCAACAATCGCGCCTGCTGGCCCGATCGCCATCCCAGCAACAACTGCTCCAACTGTTCCCCCTACTGTTTCTCCGACAGTAGCTCCTATTAAACTACCTCCGAATTCTTGAATCGTAGCTTTGGATGCGGGAGAGGGAATATTTTCTATGGCTTCAGATACTGTCTGAGCAATAGATTGCCCTGCTTGGGAGGTAGCATTTCCAATTGCTTCGCCAATACCAACAGTTGTTCCTGATACCATTTTTCCAGTGAGGAAAGCAACGCTGCCGATCGCTTCACCCATATTGTTGGCTGTTGCAGACAAATGCGCTAAACCAGGAGGTGTGACGCTATCAAGCACTTCTCCAACATTAGCAGCAGTTTCCAGCACTGTTTTTCCTGCTTGGTATGCCATGCCATTAATTGCTTCTGCCATACTAGCCGTGGTTTCAGTCACAGCTTTTCCTGCTTGTGATGCTGCATCGCTGATTGCTTGTCCGATTCCATTTGCAACTGTGGCAAAAAATCCCAAACAAGAAGCTTTTTGAGTCGAAGTTCTAGCTAACTGAATGCTGGTAGATTGGGAATAAACTTGGATTACCTCTGCTTTGACTGCAATGTCTGAGGATTGAGCTTTGATTATTCCTTCACTTGACATGGAGATGACCTCAATAAAAATTGGAATGGGAAATTGAGCACTGTTAAGGGTGAAAGTAGAATGCTGTGCCAACAACAGCATAGGTAATCAGAAGTAAAGCTCCTTCTAACCAATTAGATTTACCATCAGTGCTAATAGAGTTGGTAACTAAGACTGCGATCGCCACTGCCAGTACTTCAAAGGGATTGAAGTCCAGATTCATCGATTGCCCAATTAATTGACTCACCAAAACTAAAATAGGAGCAATAAACATGGCAATTTGCAAACTCGATCCCATTGCCACTGCCACCGCTAAATCCATTTTGTTCTTCATCGCAAAGGTGGCAGTGGTGATATATTCCACAATTACTTAAAACACCTGCATCAAGCACCTACGACAAACGATTAATTACGTTTGTCTGAGCAGAGTCTGTTTCACTATTTTTAATTGACTGAGATGATAGCTTGCCTACATGATAGGTTATCACATTTAAAAAGTTCTAATTACAAAATTAATTATCTTTAACATACATAAATACTAAACATCAAACAAAAAACTATATTGATTTTCATCAAGCCATACAAAATAGCTATATAGCAATCCTATTTAATTTGTTAAAATCAGCAATTTTTGTAGGGTAGGCACTGCCTAACTTTCCTCAAACCCTTATTTTTACGTTGTGAACAGTGCCCACCTTACGCTTATTGAAAATGGTGCAAGTTCTCAGTTTATTTAAAATACTTGTGGCAATTATACCTTTTGGATAGTAAATACTACTTACTTAGAAAGATTAGGTATAATGATTTTTTATATATTCTATCAATATAGATAGAGAGCTATTTCAATGAGGGGCAAGTTTTATGGATAATCTCTTATTAGTTTCTATTCTAGGTTTTGTGATTTTATTTGGAATGACATTATTGATTGTTGAGGAATTTAATATCGAAAGAAGGGCGATTTTGGCTGAATATCGCAGGAAGAGGAGATAATTAGAGGATATAGCAAGCATAGATTAATTATGAAAACAAGAACCCAGACTTTTCTAAAAAGTCTGGGTTCTAGGCGATATGATTGTTCACAAATCAAATAGCATTACACCGAGCAATTCTCACATAGTTTTACAACAAAAGCTTTTTACTTATTTCGGTTGTAGCTTATGATGTTGATTAATGCGAGATTTAAAACCCTTTCACTAAGCTTCTCTCGATGTAATGAGCTATCAGGTCGTTCACTCTACTTTTGGACGTTATCGTATTCGTATACCTCAACTTGCTCATGATTCAGACTTTGCTAGCAAACTTAAGGCACTAGTTGAATCGCTGGTATTTGTGACTGAGGTTCGTATTAATGCACAAGCAAGTTCACTGATTGTTAGCTATCAAGATAATTTTTGCAGCACAACGGCGCTAGAAAAGTTTGTTAGCTGTATCCAGGCTGCGGCAGACTGTGTTGAAATTTCCTTAACAGAATTTCTGCTGGAAGGAGAAGATCTGAAACCGGAAGTTAATCAATGGAAGGATTTAGGATTTCCTGCCCTCAGCCTGACTTTAGCTTTGCTAGCAGCTCCATTGGAGTTACCACCATTGATTGTAATTTTAGCCATTGCTGGAGCTGCAACACCTTGGTTTAACCGTGCTGCTGATAGTCTGCTCAATCAACATCAGCCCAATATCGATCTACTGGATTCAGCATGGATGACTATGCAGACTGTCCAAGGTCAGTTTATCGCACCTGCACTCAAAACGGTTTTGGTAGAAGTGAGGAGAACTCTCAGGGGAAATACAACCCAAACTAGAGAAGAACAGTCTTTCAATTTGTTAAATGAGTTAGATCGATATGTTTGGGTAGAGTTGGAGGGAGAGGAACAACAGATCCATATAAGCAACTTACAACAAGGCGATCGCATGATTGTCAAATCGGGCGAAATGATTTTGGTAGATGGGATCGTTGTTGATGGTTATGGTTTAATCGATACCCAGAATTTGACAGGTAACTCTACACCTATTGTTTGTTCAGAAGGACAAGATGTCTTTGCCTCTTCAATATTACTTGAAGGTCGCTTATGTGTCTTGGTAAATAGAATTGGACTGAATACCCGTGCTGGTTTAGCTGCTCTTTTGGCTGAATTAGCACCTGTTCACGATACAAAAATTGGTGCTTTTCAAGCAGAATTTGTAACAAATGCAATTTTACCAACTCTGGCTTTAGGTGGCACGATCTATTTAATGACAGGTAACATTGGTGCTGCGATCTCACCCTACCAATTTGATTTTGGTAGTGGTATTCCAATTTCGATTTCGACAACAGTTCTGCAAGCGCTGATCTATGCCGTGCGACATGGAATATACATTCGCAGTGGTGGTATTTTGGAAGCCTTAGCCCACATCGATGCAATTGTCTTTGATATCGATGTCTTGGCTTTAGATTCCCCTGAGACGATGGAAGCTATTGCCATTCTCCAGAGTCAAAACATAGATATTTACTTAGTTTCTGGTGTTCCTGAATCGATCGCCCTTGATGTTGCCACTCAGTTAGGAGTTCATCCCCATTACGTCTGTGCAGAAGTTCCTTTCACCCAAAAAATAAATCTGATTCGTGGGTTGCAGCACCAAGGTAAGACAGTGGCTTTTGTGGGAGATGGGGAAGATGAGGCAGTACGGCTTGCTTGTGCTCATGTCTCCATTTCCTTTGCCAAGACGAGCCAGATTCCCGATCCGACAACTGATGTTGTCATTTTAGAAGATGACTTGCGCGGAGTCACCCATGCCATTGCGATCGCCAAGCGAGCAATGGAAATAATCTACGAAAACACTGCAACCATAGTGATTCCTAACCTATTTATGCAAATAGGCGGTGGCATGTTTTTGGGTGTAAATCCTGTATATAACGTGATTGTCAATAACGGTACAGCCTTTGTAGCTGAATTCTTAAACGGTTCACGCCCACTTTTTGAGACAAACTTCTTACCTCCTCTAAAAAGCAGTTCTCAAAGAATCAGCCAGGGAAAATCAAATGGCAAAGCACTGAAACAAGGTGAATTGGCAAAGCGGTTAGGAGTATCATCTCAGTCTCTTACCAGCAAAAGATTGAAGCCTGAGTTTCCTATATGGACTCAGGCTAGAGATCCAGAAGGGATTGCATGGAATTTCGATCCAGTAGCAAAGCGCTATCGACATTCACCCGCTTGAAGTTTTATAGCATGATCTTGAGGACATCCATTTGCACACAGAGCATCTGCTGTTTGTTGAGTCATGAACCAATGGGCTGATAAGTCAGTTAGAATGACTAGCCCAAGAAAAGCAAATGGGCTAACAGCAAAGGTAATCGCTAGCTTGCGCAAGTCAAAGAACTCTGGATATTTAAGCATGGTAACAAATCTCCGATAGTTCGATAGAGAGAAGGCTCTTTTCTCCTGATTTATCATCAGGAGAAGTAGAGCATGAGGGCAGCTGTAATTTTGGATTTCTTGTAGGTACGCCCCTATTGTTGTACATCACTAGGGTTGCGCACTCTATGAGAAGCCGCACCAAGCATCTAAGTCAGTCCACAAGCCGTAGTGGCGCGTCTACTCTAATTTGGTGCATGATATTTTGTAGGTTGAGTCTCGTAAACATGGCCCAACTTTTGAAAATGCAGAGATTAAGCAAGTATTAAGTGGTGACAATCAAGCTTATTGATGAAGTTGTCAAGTTAAATAGATTAATGTGCAACTTAAACGCACATTAGCTTAGTAGATTGGTCAATATAAGACTGACAACCGAGGGGCTATCAGTCTCTGGCAAGCATCAGCTGTTCACCTTCATGCTTTGCAGAGGTTAGCCGATAGTTACCTCACGAGGAGATTCGCTTGTTCCGTTTTTGGAAGTTGAACGCTCTGCTTTTGCTTCAGCAACTAAATCCTTGAAGGATTCACTTGCTTCGGCGAAAGTAGATTGAGCTTTATCAATGGCATCAAAAGTCCAAATTAATCCAGTCTTAGCTGCACTCCTTGCAGATTCTGAAACATTGTGACCAGTTGCAGAGTCAAGAGCGCTGACAACAGGTACTAACACCAATGCTCCAACTCCAATTACGGCAGCAGTCATCGGTTCAAGACCTAGTAAAAGAGCCTCGAATTCCATATTTAATTGACCTCCAAAATGATAGAGAAATCTGCTTGCTTCAGGTGCAGCTATTTAGATAACTCGAATCCTAAGTTGTAAAGGTGTATAACCTCAAAATACTGAATGAAAAAAGTAGAAACGAATCTTCAACAGCTACACGAGCAATAGCAAGAAGACTGGGTAGTGAGAGTAAAAACCGTCAGAAAACAAGTAGCGAAACTTTCTAAATGTTTCCACCTTGTTGAATTCATATTACATATTATCAGGAAAATAAAGTACTAGAAACAACATTAAGTTTTTGTTACAAAAGTAGACGCAGTGAAACATATTTTTTTACTTTTAGCAAATTATTGTATCTTTTATAGCTTTGGTATTTCAGTTGCCATCAAATCTTACTCATAATCAATCACATCAGTAGAGTCAAGCAGGCAGTAGGGTAATATCTATTTTCCCTACTAATTAAAATAGGAGCAGCTTAAATTCTTTACACTGACTGCTGTTGTGTATATACGAATATCTGCAAAAATTTTTTTGAAGTTAAGAAGTGGTTGATTGCTGCTAGTTTCGCAGGATGGTCATGACACCACAGGTCTATGAATAAATACTATAGACTACATAAGAATTTTGAATTAACCACTAACTACCAATCATTTCATTACTGTTGATCAATAACATAAAGGCAGCAAATCAATGACATTATTGAAACTTGTAAAATAGTCTCGCAGTGCCTTAGCAGAATCACCTGTAAACTCTATCCATTCGTAGTGGTAGGCATTGGATGAAATACTGTCTTCTTGGAATAGATAAGTACTTGGAATGGCGATCAGTAAATAAACACTTTCTTCTTCAGAGCGGACTCGACCTTGTAATCGAATAGCAGCAATATATTTTGTGTTAACCACAATATCGTCAATTTTTATGAATGCCATGATTTTGGTAGCCCGAAATAAGTTGATTTAACAAAAATCAAACAACGAAAGTTAGAGTTTCTTAAATTCAATACCATTAATATTGATGTATCTTTACAAAGATTGTAATCTATACAACTGGCTATCTTGAAAGAGTAATAATTTAGTTATTTCTAACTCACTGCTAACAGATACTAATGAGACTTGATGAGAATTACGATCAAAACGAGTCTAAAATGTGTGTAGCGGTCTCATTGGCATTCTGAAAACTTTGTGAAAAGAGTCAGCAGAAGCACAAGAAATTGCATCGGTTACAAAGTTAAAAGCCAATCCCGACTTTGTCAGGATGTAAATTTGACATTTGCATCTGCTCTCAGCTACTTTCACAAAAGATTCAGAGCTTGCTGAAGATTGCTATTATTACCATCCTCAACAAGAGCAGCGTTTGACAATATCGGGGATGTAAAGGTGTAAATCTATTTTTGTTTGTTGTTGGTTAGTGCTAACTAACCCAAACTCAGCAAACAACTAGCTACGGCTGTAGACTGCACCTTTACACTCCATTTTTTAAAGGGAACGGGGAAATTCACATCTTGCACTCCTACCGACAGCCACCAGGCAACAGCCCACAAACCCTCGTTACCGGGTTCAACCTGGTAACGAGAACTAGAGCCTCTGGCTCTTCAAGAGAAGAGTGTAAGATATAAGGAAAGAAATCTCTTTGAACGCAACTTGCGATTAGGCTCTCATTGCTTGTTTTCCTGTCCATCGCTGCCAACGAAGGATTGCCTCATTGACTCGCTTTGGATCTTCGTCTCCAGCAAAACAAATCCGTCTTAAACGTTCACAAGCAATTAGTGCTTCACCATGTCCGATAGAAGGGATAATTACAAAACTACCGGGTTTGGTAAAAAAGCTCACCAAGTAAGAAACGATGCCTTCAACACCCTCAATATCAAAATTATGAGTTGGTTTAAGCAAAGTTTCTTGGGAAAAAATAGCAGTGTATATATTTCCTATAACTAATTCATATCTAAAGGGCATTTGAGTGCTTCTGCAAAGATTGTAGATAGATCCCTCACGACACATCACAGCGACAACACGAGCTTCGTTCACTAAGTAGTCATGGTTCCAAGAACAACTGGGAGGAGCGATCGCCAATGCAGCATTAGATGGTAATAGTTGAATAAAATCTTCATCGGTGGTATCGCCACAATAAATCATGTGTCGGTCTAGAATCCAGACTTCGTCAGTCTGTATCTGAATTTCATCGGTCTTAATATTTTTTGATACACGTTGAGTTGGCTTGCTAGACTCTTTAGCTTCTTTTTGGGCTATGGCGTTTTGAAAAGCAACTAACTGAAGTTGCTTATGTTTCTCTCTTGCTTGTGCTGCTAGCTTTTTTTGCTTTTCTAGTTCGTCTCTTTTTTGTTTTGCTCTAGCTTCTTGTGCCGCTATTTCTGCTTGTTCTGCCTCTTGTAGTTCTTTACCTCCCGCCCTGGCTATTTTCAGTAACGCTGAGGTACTCTTAGCAATTGGCGTGCCTTTAATCATCTCCTTAACTTCAGGAACAATGTTTTTAGCAATTTGTTTACCATACTGTAAAGTGCGCTCTGTATAGCCTATTTCTTGTGCCAACTCCAATGTAGTTTTCGGCGGTGGTGAAATACTTTCACCACCTCTTTGGGTAAATTGGTTGTCCCCTACCTTTGCCCTCAGCCCCATCCGTTCTAGAATTCGATCGCGTTCCAACCATAATTCCGAGCGTTCTAGAGCATCTAATTCGCTGCGAATCAAGTTTTCATCGATTTCTGCTAGGCGGGCATGGTCTTTGTCTTCGCAGGTAATAATACAACACTCTATCTCGTTCAAACCAATGAGCTTACAGGCAGTCAGACGGTGCAAGCCTGCAACTAGATTGAGGTTTTGGTCTAAAGTAATAGGGTTCAAAAGTCCATTAGCTTTGATAGACTCCATTAACTCAGCGACTTTTTGGTCATTGAGAGGACGCCTATTAGGGAGAATGTTGACACGGTTAATGTCAATGAAGGGCATAACATTCTTTCTCTCTTAATCCAAAATTTTTAACTGATAAATTTTATGAATGTTTAAAAATTTTTACCATTTTTTTTGAAAGCTTTAGCGCATGTTCAGCCGGGAATAAATGTCAATTCAATGCCATTCACCTCCAACTAGCAAATACAGATTCGATAAATTATAGTTAATTATTAGTATAAGTTATTCTATAGGATTTTGCTGTAAAACATTGCTATTGAGGAGTTTGTTGGTACAGTTAAGTGCGATATTAACAATCAATTGGTAAAAATAGACACGCTCGAATTACTTAATTTAAGCGAAACTTATATATTTAATCTGTAATTTTATACTCTAGTAGGAAGCAATTGTTCCTAAGATAGATGCAACAAAAGGCTCCTTCTGTCAAGATGTTTGTCAATTTCTTAAAATTCTTTTTTAAACCTGATTGATATTAAAGGTAGAACAATAATGAGATCGGTTGCAGAAATAGAAACTCTGAGCTTAAAGAAGCATATTGGGGAAATAGATTATCAAATCATCCATTCTACTAGCGGTCGCCTCCGGATTAAAATTCCTCGATTATCTAAAGATCTAAAGTATGCCAACCAACTAAATTGGTTAATTGAGTCTTTTGACTTCATCATTAGTGTTCGCATCAATCCAGCAGCAGAATCATTAATCATCCACTATCAAGAAAAGCTTGTTTCCAGCACCATAGTCGAAGAAAGCCTACTGATGATGATTCAGCAGGCAGCGATCGCCGAAACTTCGTCACAAATTACCTGGGCTGAAACAGAATTTAAACCAGCAATCGACTGGGTAATCGAGAGAGTTGGAATGCCTGTCTTTAGTTTGGGATTGGCACTTTTAGCCCAACAATTCCTACCTATTCCCCCTTTGTTGCTAGCAGGAGTGGTAGCTGTTGCCGCAATTCCGTTTATCCAGCGCACACTCGATCTGATGTTGACAGAGCGTCGTTTGGATGCGGATATTCTGGATATCCTTTGGATGAGTCTTTATACAATCAAAGGTGATTTTGTCGGCCCGGCATTAATGGTTAGCCTGATAGAGTCAGGAGATGTGCTTAGAGATGCTACCGCCCGTGCCAATGAGCAACAAATGTTAGATTTACTGCAAGGAGTAGATAAGTACGTCAGGATAGAACGGGATGGAAAAGAGGAGCGCATTCAATTAAGCGAGGTGAAAAAAGGCGATCGCATAGTTGTTTATGCAGGTGAAACAATTCCCGTCAGCGGACGGGTATTAAGGGGTACTGCCCTGATCGACGAACACAAGTTAACAGGTGAATCGAAGCTAGTTTCTCGCTCAGAGGGACAAGTCGTCCATGCTTCTACCCTAGTATTGCAAGGTAAGATTTGCGTCCTCACAAAACGAACTGGCAAGAATACTCGTCTAGGTTTGGCAGTTCAGCTGATGCAATCTGCGCCAGTACACGATACTCGTGTAGAAGATTACGCCTCTAAAATCGCTAATGCCCTAATTGCACCAACCCTGTTATTAAGTGGAGCCATTTTTGCCCTGACGCAAGATGTATCGAGGGCACTTGCTCCCCTCCATCTTGACTTTGGGCACGCCATTCGGATTGCAGTTCCAACAACTGCTCTTGCAGCCGTCACCTATGCTGCTCGTCAGGGAATTTACATCCGCAGCGGTCGAGCTTTGGAAATGCTAGCACGGATAGATACCGTCGTCTTTGACAAAACTGGAACATTAACTCAAGGAAATGCAGCAGTCGTGGCGATTGAAACAGCACACGAGCAAATATCGCCCCAACAAATCCTAGCACTTGCCGCTTCTGCCGAACAAGGTAATTCTCACCCCGTAGCTAGTGCTATTATTCGCTGTGCGGAAGAAAATGGAGTTGAAATTAAACTTTCTACAACCAAGGATTATCGGATTGGCTTAGGAATTGTTGCCCTGATTGAGGATGAAAAGATTTTAGTAGGTAGCGAATTGCTCCTTGAACAAGAGGGTATTAATTTAGATGCCATCCACAAAAAATATCCAAATTTGAAAACAAGCAGTTACTCTCTTGTTTATGTTGCTAAGAATAATCAACTGCTAGGAGTAATTTTGTTTACCGATCCTCTGCGTCCAGAAAGTACAAAAGTTGTTGAATCTTTACAATGTCAGGGTATGACAACTTACATCTTAACAGGAGACAATCAACGTGTAGCAAATCACGTCGGTGCTCAATTAGGCATCAACCAGGAACGCACATATGCCCAAGTTTTCCCTGACAAAAAAGTTGAAGTGATATGTAACTTAAAAGACAGAGGGCAGATAGTAGCATTTGTTGGTGAAGGTATTAACGATGCTGCCGCTCTTGCTCATGCCGATGTCTCCATATCTTTTCTTGAAGGTAGCGATATTGCCAGAGAAACCGCTGATGTCGTACTTTTGGATAATGACCTGCGCAGCATTACCCATGCCATTGCCATTTCTAAAAGGGCGATGGAAATTATTTATCAGAATACGGCGATCGCTGCCATTCCCAATATTAGCGTTGTCCTCGCAGGAGTTTTATTCGCTCTAGATCCAGTGTTAGGAGTTATTATCAGCAATGGTTCAGCCTTACTGGCAGAACTAAACAGTTTCCGACCTTTATTTGAACCTGATACAGATCCCAACTCCTATGTAGTAGACGAATCCTTAATCTCTACGTTTGCTAATTCTCAGGAAGTCAGTAATTCCAGCAACACCCAAAAAAAGACAACTACTATTTCTGATTTATTGCCTACTTAAAACATAAAATCTGTAACAGAGGTTATAATCATGCCTCGCTGCCCCGTCTGCCAAAGTAAGTACATTCATAACAAGGACGATTATTGTCCTTGCTGTAATTGGAATCTACCACCTTACCCATTTCCTATGGGGTGGATCCCCGAAATTGTTCAAAAAGAAAATACCAGATTGGCTTGGGCGAAAAAAATATGGACAGCCTTACAATTAGCTCAAGAGCGATTAAAACAAGCACAGATACAGCTTGAGCAAGCAAATCAACGTGCATCACAAATTACTTTGCAGTTTGAACAAAGTTATCAAGAACGCTCTGATCTGACCGAAATCTTGCAAAAACAAGAAGCCAAACTCACACTCTTGCAGGAGCAGTTACAGCAATCTACTCAAGAGATGGCACAACTGCGAACTGAACTAGAAGGCATTAAACAAGAGCGCAAGCAAAAGCATACAATAGTACCCGACTTCCAATTACAGAAAGTTTCTTCATCAGTCAAAATACAAGAGTTTAGCTTTGAAGTTGTAACCTTAAACAACAGGGGACAACCAATTAACTGCTCCATCAACAAAGCACAATATTTTCAAGAACATCTGGGAGATAGTGTCTTTCTGAATATGGTTTACATTCCAGGAGGAACATTTTTGATGGGATCTCCTGAAGATGAATTAGGTAGAGAGAGCAATGAAGCACCCCAACATCCAGTCGCCCTCCAACCTTTCTACTTTAGTAGATTTCCCATTACTCAAGCCCAGTGGAGGATAATTGCCCAACTTCCCCAAATCAACAGATATCTCAACCCAGATCCCTCCAATTTCAAACACCCAGATACTCCCGTCGAGAAAGTCTGCTGGTATGATGCCATTGAGTTTTGTGCAAGACTTACCCAACTCACAGGGCATAGTTATCGCTTACCAAGTGAAGCAGAGTGGGAATTCGCCTGTCGGGCTGGAACTACAACTCCTTTCCACTTTGGTGAAACCATAACCTCTAACCTTGCTAATTATGACGGTAGCTATATTTACGGTTCTGGAACAGAAGGGCCATATCGCCAACAGACTACCCCTGTTGGGTGCTTCCAAATAGCCAATGCTTTTGGGCTATCCGACTTACACGGCAATGTCTGGGAATGGTGTGCCGATTCTTGGCATGAAAACTATCAAAATGCACCTTCTGATGGCAGTATTTGGCAGTTGGATAAGTCTAACAACTGTCGTGTATTGCGAGGTGGAGCGTGGTATTGCCTCCCCACTCTCTGCCGTTCAGCCCAGCGCCATTGGGATCAAGCAGATCATGCAGGTAGTGGCACTGGTTTTCGAGTAGTCTGTTTTGCAATCTAAATCATCATAATTGGATAGTTATTTATCCTTAATCTATGATATAAAAAAATTGAGAGTAAAACTGTAGAAATCAAGTCTTCCAAAATCAGTTCCAAAAGCAGCTAAGTAATTGCTTTTCTTTGTAAATTTTTAAGTTTTGTCCGGCGATTACCCATTTAGCTTGCATTTTAGTATCAGCAATATTCAAGTAGCATAAATGTATATTTATGCCACTTAATGTTGACTTGCTAAAATTCATCATCTATTCCCCTAAACCGAAGCTGAGACAAGATGATGAATTTATATTTTCTGTTTTTCAATAGAGAAAAGTGAGGAAGGATAAACGTGTCGTCACAACAAATAAACCAATTCCATGAGCTAAAGCAATTCCATCAACTAGTTCTTCAAGATGCTTCCTTAAAAGAGCGTTTAGGAGTAGCGACAGACCAAGCCAGTCTCGTCAGAATAGCAGTACAGTTAGGAACAGAATTGGGTTATAGTTTTACCCACCAAGAAGTCGAGGCTTATATAGACCAAAATATATTAACTTTGATGAGACAATTTTTATTCTAATATCATCGAACGCTTAGATCCCCGACTTCTTAGAGAAGTCGGGGATTTTGTTGTTCACAAATGATTTAAGACTGCTATATAGAAATTCTTGATAGTTTTCATTGAAACTCTTGCAAAAGTCATTCTTCCGTACCTAATACTCCACACTTGAAGCATAAGAAAAAATAATATTTATACAAGAGGCCTGTTAAACTGTAGGGACACAAAAACTTGCACTCCTACGATTATCTGGAAGTAAAACTATTAAAATCTATGATATTTTCATAAATTAGTGAATTTATCTTTAAATAATCTATTTTTGTCAGGATTTTTTTGCTTATTCCAGCAAATAGTTTTTTATGCTGTTTATCACTACCATAAGCAATAATTTTTTAGCTTCAGAGAGAATTATATGAATTGATAGTATAGTATCAATGAAATTAAATTTTCTTTTAAAATTAATTAGTTACGTAAAACAAAATTCATAAAACTTTCTATTTTTTCTTTGCTTTTTTATGTAAACTCTTCTTTAATAGAGATATAGAGATAGCCTCAAAGTATAAACACATATCACACTTCTACTCATAAATCATTCTTGTGGAATGGTTATCTCACTAGTGCTCCCTTTTGATGCGACTGTTTAGCTCATCTCAAAAAGTAAGGTTGCCAAAACTTTTATATTGCTTATATTGCTTAGGTTTTGGTAATTCGATGATTGTCTAACTATTAAGAGTCATCCAATTCGTTTTATCGTCACAGAAAAACGTCAATCAAATTCACAAAATGACTTAAATTTTCAATGATTAATAGCTCAGTTCAAAGCATGGCAAAAAATTCCTGCCAAACTTTGATGTATTCATGATGATTCAGGAGGCTAATTAAAAGCTTCCTGAATACACAGGTACAAGCTGTAAGACTTGCAAAAATGTACAGCAAGTTATTGTCTTAAAATTTGTACCTCAGATAACAACTCAATTTAGGAGTGCCTTATGACGGTTACAGCAGTTGCGGATAGATTGGTTATATCAGTAGAGACTCACTCCAGTCAGGCAGAAAATATCCATTATCAGGTTGTGCATTGGATACCAGGACGTTTTCGCATCCGAATTTCTCAACTACATGAGGATGAAGAATACACCACTAAACTTAAGTACGTTCTTGACACAATCGAATTTGTGACGGAAGTTGAAATCAATGCCCAAGCTAGTTCCCTGGTAGTCAATTACAAACATCAACCAACTGCAACTGCCATTGCCATAGTTCAAGAAAAGCTATTCACTGCAATTCAGCGAGCGTCTGAAGTTGAAGTTCCTCTCGGATGGACAGGAGAAAAAGAAGAGAAAAAAGCTGATAATGAGGTTGATTTTGTAGAACGATTGGGATTTCCTATTGCTGGTTTGGTGTTGAGTGTAGGAGCACTAGTCGGCTTGCCAATTCCAGGTTTTGTGATTGCAGGTGTTGTATTTGTTGGTGCTATGCCAGTCTTTAAACGAGCATGGGAAGCAATTCAACAAGATCGTCAACTCACCATAGATTTCCTTGATGGTTTGGCAATCTCTTTACATACCCTCCAAGGACACTACTTTGCACCTTCCTTTATGTTGGGTTTAGTGGAAGGTGGTGAAGCAGTTCGGGATATGACTGCTCGTGGCAGTGAGCGGGCAAATCTCGACTTGATGTCTTGTTTGAACAAAACCACCATTGTCATTCGCGATGATCGGGAAATAGAAATCGACACGAAAGATGTGGTAGTGGGCGATCGCGTCTTGGTATACCCCGGCGATCAGGTTCCCGTTGACGGCATTATCTTGACGGGTACTGGTATTCTTGACCAGTGCAAGCTGACTGGAGAATCAGTTCCTGTGACTCGTCGAGAAGGCGATGAGGTGTTTGCTTCAACGCTGCTAGTAGATGGTAACTTGATAATACTTGCAGAGCGAACTGGCAACAACACCCGTGCTGGTGTGATTGTCAACTTGATGCAGGCGGCTCCGGTGCATGATACCCGCGTCGAAAACTATGCGGCAACAGTGGCAAATCAGTTTGTGCTACCTACCCTGTTAATTGCTGGTGGCGTCGGACTTGCTTCAGGTAATATGAATCGGGCAGTTGCGCTGTTGACACTGGACTTTGGTACTGGCATTCGCGTTTCCGTCCCCACAACAATTCTCTCTGTACTCACCTACGCCGCTCGTAATGGCGTCCTTATTCGCAGTGGTCGAGCCATTGAAATTTTGGCAACCATCGACACCGTTGTCTTTGACAAGACAGGAACATTGACGATCGGACATGCAGGCGTCAATGACATTGATATCATGGACGATCGCTTTACCAAGGATGAGGTATTGTGTTTAGCTGCTACTGCTGAACAAGGGCTAACCCACCCAATTGCTGAAGCGATCGTTCACAATGCCAGAGATAAGGGACTTGTTCTCAAGGAATGTGAAGAGTGGGAGTACAAGGTTGGTTTGGGTGCAGTCGCAAAAATCGACGGGATGCAGATCATTGTGGGCAGTCCCCGGTTTATGACTCAAGAAAACGTCGATCTAAATGAATACGATCGCCGCTACCCAGATGCTAAGTCTGGAGGGCAATCTCTGGTCTACGTGGCAGGTGATGGCAAACTTATAGGTGTGATTCGCTATAGCGATCCACCACGCGAAGAAAGTAAGGCAGTAATCAAAGAACTGAAGGAGATGGGCATCAATGCTTATATGTTAAGTGGTGATGTCACACGAGTAGCCAGAGCGATCGCTGGCAACTTGGGCATGAACCCCGATAACATCTATGCAGAAGCCTTTCCAGAGAAGAAAGTCGAAGTTGTCAAAGGATTGCACGACAGTGGTAAAACTGTTGCCTTCTGCGGAGACGGCATCAACGACTCAGCTGCTTTAGCGTATGCTGATGTTTCTATTTCCTTTGCGGGTGCAACAGACATTGCCAGAGAAACAGCTGATGTGGTGCTGATGGAAGACGACCTACGCGGCTTAATTATGGCAATTAAATGTGCCCGCCAAGCAATGGACATTATCTGGCAGAATACAGCGATCGTGGCAATTCCTAACCTTGGCGCTCTACTTTCAGGTATTTTCTTTGCCCTCGATCCAATTTTGGCAGTGGTAATCAACAATGGTACTGCTATTTTGGCAGAACTAAACGGTCTGCGCCCGTTGATGGGGCCGGGTGACGTCACTCCATTAGGACATACACTCAGCGCTGCCGAAATAGCCGAAGAAGAAAATCGGCTTCACCAGCATCAACCCACATCTACATCTAACCAAGTTCTACCAACCTATGATGTGCAGGTTGAAGAAGTTCTTGTCTCTTCTGAATTGCAATCCGAGGTGAAAAACAAGGTAGCTGACACCAACGGACATAGCAACCATGAAAATGGTAACGGTAATGGCAATGGTCATAAAGAAAATCCTGCCGTCATTCTCAATGGAGCAAACGGACATAGTAACCACGAAAATGGCAATGGTCATAAAGAAAATCCTGCCATCACTCTAAATGGAGCAAATGGTTCCCAAGTAAAGAGCCAACCAACCACAGTTAAGGCTGCAAAACCTTCTGAAAAGAAGACACTACAACTAAAGCAAAGTGAATTAGCAAAACGGTTGGGATTATCTTCGCAATCACTAACACGTCACCGTTCCAGACCTGGTTTCATTGAGTGGAGCAGAATCCAAGACCCAGAAGGTGTTGCTTGGGTATACGAACCAACAACTAAGTCTTTTCATGTAGTTGATTCCTTAGTCTACGGAGCACAATCGCCTGCCGAGAGTTTAGTTTAGCTAGAAAAAGCATGGGATATCTTCATGGATCTCCCATGCTTTCTATTGTCATACTTGATACTGGATTTCAATTTCAAAATGAACTCACATACTGAGAATAATAAGCTCGACCAAGCTAAATTAGAATCCTACAGTTCTAAATTTATAATGAACTCATATGTAGCAAATAATGAGTTCATCAAAGTCAACATAGAGTCCTGTAAATTCAAATTCGTAATGAACTCATACCTAGAAAAAAATGAGCTAAATCAAATATTTGTACTTTGAATTCAACAAAGAATTTCTATGTTCCAAAGTGCTAAGTAAGTCGGCACAAATAAAGCTATTGTCATTGGTCATTAATTATTCTCCTTGTCCCCTTGTCCTCTTGTCCCCGTTCCCTTTGAAATTTCACAAATTTGGAGATTGTTATGCTACACAGAATACTGGTTCCCATTGCTAGTTCTGACAGTGTTGGTAAATATGTTTTTCGGGAGGCACTCGACCTAGCAAAAGCAACTGGAGCAAGCCTGAGATTAATACATATTTTATCTTTGGACGACAAAGACACCCCCGGTATATTGTCATTAATGAATACCCCAGAAAGCAAGAAACGCTGGGAAGAGTTTGAGAAGCCCGGTTTGGATCTACTCAAATCTTTTGCAAATGAAGCAATTGCAGCAGGCGTATCAACTGAATATTCTCAAAGTTTAGGTAGTCCTAGCCGCATTATCTGCGAAACAGCTAAAACTTGGGAAGCGGATTTAATCGTAATAGGACGTCGGGGAATTTCAGGAATTAGTGAATTGATTTTGGGTAGTGTCAGCAGCTATGTCACCCATCATGCACCTTGCTCAGTTCTAGTAGTGCAATCTTCAACTTCAGCTAAATCTGAAAACCTCAAAGAAATTCTATTGGCAAAACCTCTCTAATCTAAAAGTTGTTTAGCCATGAGAAAATAGCTGTAATATCAGGTTTATTGTATTACCTGCATCATCAAAAAAACTGACTTCTAACAGTTTTGGGTAATCAACTAAACTTGATATTATTCATTAATAATTTCTAAACCAAAGGTTAGTTAGTCTTGACTCAATATTCAAGTATTTGGCTCAAGATGATTTTTAACACTAACTTTCCTAGTGGTTGCATATTATCTTGAAACGCTGCTTCTGTTACGGGATTTTTTATATTGGGCAAAATTTATTCAGTTTTTCCCAGTGAATTAACAAAGCTTTGCTGATTCGGGGTTTAAACTAAGTGTTTAATTACCTCGAAGTTGTCACGTTCTTCATTCTCTCCAGTTAAACAATTAAATTTTAGAGTGATAACTATGCCAGTCACAAAATCCAACCAAAAGATATTAAGCCCAACCAATCGCTTCATGTCCCGTAAAGATGCATTGCTTTTACGAATGCTGATTTTTGTACCCATCTGCTTGATTTTGAGTAGACTGGATCTCGATCCATTGCTTGTCTTTATTACAGCAGGTTTGGCAATTATCCCCTTAGCAGCCTGGATTGCCAACTTTACAGAAGCGATCGCTACTCGTATTGGCCCTACTTTTGGCGGTTTGCTCAACGCAACCTTCGGCAATGCGACTGAAATGATTGTCTCCGTAGTTGCCCTGCAAGCGGGATTGATAGAAGTAGTCAAAGCTAGTTTAATGGGTTCAATGATGGCAAACCTATTATTGGGTCTGGGTTTTGCTCTCTTCTTAGGGGGATTGCAGATCCCGAAGCAGCCTTTTCAACTGAATTCAGAAAATCTTGGTACTGTAGCGCGGGTTAATGCCTCTTTGCTTAACTTGGTAGTTGTTTTCTTGCTAGCACCGACTGCAATTGAGTTAACTTCTATTTCTTTACACCTGGAAACAACCAATGATTTTTCTTATATTGCCTCAGCACTGATGCTGATTTGTTACGTTTTGATGCTGTTGTTCTCAATGAAAACCCATAGCTATCTTTACGGATTAGATGAAGATGCCGAACCCGAAAGCTATGGCAGCGAAGCGAGGGGTTTGTATAAATTAAAACTCCACATCGGACTGCTTGTGGGAACAACAATAATTCTGTTATTTGTCTCGGAAGTACTTGTCAGTAGTTTAGAAGAGGCGATCGCCACCACAGGTTTGACAGAGCTTTTTACTGGAGTCATTCTGATTCCTATGTTTGGAGCAGCAGTGGAAATCATTACCTGCGGTATTTGCGGCACCAAAAATAAGGTTGAGTTAGCGTCTTCTGTCGCGATCGGCTCTAGCTTACAAATTGCTATGTTTGTGACTCCGATTTTAGTTTTTGCTGGTTTGATTATGGGTAAGCCAATGAACTTAGACTTTGACAACTTTATAGTCTTGGGGTTAGGCATTGCAGTTTTAATGACGAATTCCGTCAAAACCGATAGACGCGCTAACTGGCTAGAGGGAATATTACTGTTGATAACTTATGCGATGCTAGCCACTGCTTTCTTCCTGCATCCTTCTATAGCAGGCTAGTGGTTCATGTCGTTAATTGTAATGGGTATGAAATCCCTGATTTCTTTAATGATGCTGTTGGTGAATGGTGAGTATGACCCTCGTTAGTCCACAAATTGGCATGTAGAGACGCGATTAATCGCGTCTCTACCCTATTCTTGCTTCTCTTCAAAAGCAACGATCAAATATGGTTCTTCAAATTTGCCTGCTTTAATAGATAGCTTTTGCAAATCTGGAGGTAAAAAGATATTTCGCCGTTGCTCCCCTGCTTCAACAGTCAGTTCTTTACCATATTGAGTTAGCTTCACCTGTTTTTTAGTGAATCCCGGTAAAAATACAAATAATTGACGGGATTCTAGATCGATCTTGAGAGGCAAAGGAGAGCGATGATTGTCGTTGAAATCAGGTAGGGCTTTTAGCAAAGGGTTCCAGTTATGCTCATGTAAAGCTGGAATGGGAGTAACACTCAACGGAGTAAAGGCTTGATGTAAATCGGTTAGATTGCCATCTTCCTGGCATTGATAAGCTAGAACACCATTGACGGTTAGGTTGATCTGTTGAGCGCTTCCCCAAAGCCATCGAGTCTCAGCGATCGCTCCCATTTCATTACTAGTTACCAGGTAGGATGTCAGTTTGCTGGTATCTCCCACCACAGCAATACCTTCAGCAATCCAACTGCGGACTTGATCCACACCTTGTTGTAATTTTTCAGCATCCACATTTGCCGAAACAATAGCAGAAGCGATCGGCCCGCCAATCGAATCAGCTATTTTGTGTAAGCTAAATCCCTCAAATATCTTCCCAAACCGCTGAAAATACCAGTCCAGCATCCCTGGTATACCTAACATCCGCAGCGTTTCTAAATCTCCCCGACTATCATAGACAATGACTTCATACTCGCCACTTTGATAGTATTGGCGCATAGCATTAAAATAGAGGAAACTGTCAAATCCAGGCAGCAAAATCAACTCCCCAGAATAAATTTCTTCAGAGTCAGGTATTGGGATATAGAGAGATAATAGTTTCTTAACTTCTTCCCAGGTTTGGTCAAGCATTGTTGTAACTTGCAGCTGCACAGCTTGGAGATTGGGAGCAACAACCTGGGAAATATGCGTCAGAGGGGTTTGCAACAAAATTTCAGCATTGGGACTAGGGTTATGAGTGACAAACAACACTTCTTTTCCCTGTTGAGAAAACCACTTGGCAGTGGCGATCGCTAGCGTTGTCTGTCCTATCCCTGCTTTACCAATAAATGTAATGATTCTGCTCATTGAAATTTTAACCTTTCACTCTAGAATTACTCAAATCCATGCGAAAGTTAGGTGATAAAAAACTCCAGCCAGTATTAGACAGAGTTAATTATCCCAAACTGCAAGTATTCGGGTAATTCTATGTGAGCATTTCTCGTTGTAGAGACGCGAAATTTCGCGTCTCTACAGCACACAGAATCCTTGAGATATCGTTGATT
The DNA here is from genome assembly GCF_000317285.1 of Chlorogloeopsis fritschii PCC 6912. Taxonomy (GTDB): domain Bacteria; phylum Cyanobacteriota; class Cyanobacteriia; order Cyanobacteriales; family Nostocaceae; genus Chlorogloeopsis; species Chlorogloeopsis fritschii. The sequence continues at coordinate 58,317 of NZ_AJLN01000033.1, forward strand.
TTCATCATTCACATCAGACATCAATTACTAAAAATTGGCCTATTTTTAGAAAAATAGGCCGATTAATTCGGAATTTAAGGTTCTAGAGTACTAAAGCAAGCCGCAGCTACCAGAAGAAATGGAGTACCAGGAATCAAAGGCAGAAGTATTCCAACAACACCTACTACAGCGGATATAGAGCCAACAACAATTCTTGCGGCATTCCTCATCTGCTTAAACATAATTGATTTGTCCAAATACTTGCTATTTTCTACTAATTGAAATTTACCAGAAAAATTACTTCTTGATTCAGAAAATTAATAGTACGTTACTATACTAATAGTTGATTGCAACTATAAGCTAAAGTTCATCCCTTAACCCTATTTTTCGTAGAAAATTCTATCATCCTTGCATGGGATTGGTGGTAAGGTGATGTTAATGGTAATGTATTCCGTAAATATTCCCTTCAAACATAATATTTGAGGTGCTTATGTACTCTTCCTTGAGCTTTGCCCCTAGAAACAGTGGTTGGACTCGACCGTTCCATCGGTTTATGAATACACTTGCGTTCTTGCTTCCCAATATTTTGTTATCGCTAGTCATATCTATTATTGGTTCAATAATTCTGACCATTTTTGCCTATGGGTTGAGCGCGATCGCAGGGTTTCCGATTATGCCCTTTTTCCTGATTGTCATTTAACTCAAACGGTGCTTCAGCCAAAATGCTAACAGCGGCATTGCTATTCGATAGCCATATTTAGAACCGTAAACAAGTCCTTTTTGCTCCAATCCAGCCAGCGCCCCTTGCAAACCTCCTCCTCTAGAAAGTTGGTGTTTCTCGATATAATCGCGTGAGTGAGGGCTATCAGTTGGATCGAGGGCAAGACTTTCTAAAACACGAGCCTGAATCGGTGGGAGCAGCAACAGCAAGGACTCAAAAGTTAGAGATAGATCTTCCACTAAACTGAGAGCACTACGATGGACGTGGTGAGTTTGAATCAATCCGTCTTCAAAAGGGTAAATTATTGGGGATGATTGCAGTTGAGAGTTTATGGCTCCAGATGCATTTTTCTGAGCACCTTGCTCCTTCATTTTTGCAAAAGCTCGGCAGTCCAGCCAAATGCGACGGGCAAGAGCGATCGCATCACCGAGATGACCTTGGACGTAATTGAGAAACATATTTAGTGCTTGACTATCTGCTTCAAACTTGAGTCCTTCTGCTGCCATCGCATTTATAATCCAAGATTGGAGGTCTTTGCGCTCCAGAGGTGCTAAGGTAACGATATGCAAATTGCTTTCATAAACCCAGGGTTCTGGAACCGTAGCAATGAGGACATAACTGACACGGTTTTGCCGATCGACTTCCTGGCGCAAGTAATCTTCCCACTTCCCAGTTCGATCCCAAGAGCGAATGTGAGGAAAATTTTGAAATACTAACACAACTCGGCAATCCAGCCATTCTGCCATCACTTGCGGCAGGGTCAACAGAGCTTTGAGGATATCCCAGTTATCCTTAGCTGGGACGTGCCATACTAAGCGAGTTCGTCGCGTCAAATATTGTTCCAGAATCAACGGATGTTCAGTACTCCATCGTTGGATCAGTTCTAGCTCCGCTGGATCTGAGAACACTTCCACTAGTCCTTCTGCCAACAATTCCAAAAACCGAGAAGAATTTGTCACTCGCAAACAGTCAATTTCCAACACCCTAGCTCCTATCTGTTGGGCAGCCCAACGAATGAGCGATCGCCGTCCATTCCCCGGAACACCTGCCACCATCAAGTCGCCATCCTGAGCAAGAACTGCGCTGACTTGCTCTAGTTCTGCCTGTCTGCCAACTAGATATCGGGGAACAAAAGGATTGCTGACCATTTTTTTAGGGAGTAAGGGTAAGGAGGTAATATAACGTTTAAGTTAGAAATTGCTATTGGATAGTTATAATTTTAAATTATACCAAATACTATTTTATAGTATCAGTTAGTCTGAAAAATATTGTGAAAGTAGGGTGTAGGGGAAAGAACCCTTTTTCGTCTTTGTGGTGAATTTTATTCATAGCGACTGCCTTCTTAAGAGCAGCCGCCCCGGGCGACTACCTTAAATGGAACAAACAAGTCAAATCCTGTTCCCTTTTCTTAAGAGTATGATTACTTTATCTTATCTAGATACTATTTAATAGTGCTATATACTAAAATTAGTACTATTAAATATTGCGATTAGACCAAACAGCATTACTAGGAATTTCGATCCATGTCTTCTAGTACCATATCAGACTCAGCTTTTGCGAAGCCTGAAGCTCCGGCTTGGCATACCATTGAGGTTGATCAAGCACTCCTGAAGCTGACAAGCGATCGCACCAGTGGTTTAAGTACCACCGAAATTGCAAAAAAACAGCAGCACTACGGTTCTAATGAGTTGGTAGAGTCGGGGGGACGTACACCCCTAGAAATCTTCTGGGATCAATTCAAAAACATCATGCTGCTGATGCTGATTGCAGTGGCAATCATCTCTGCATTTTTGGATGTGCGCGAATCTTTCACGGCTGGAAAGTTCATATTTCCCAAGGATGCCGTCGCGATTTTTGTAGTGGTGCTCCTGAATGGCGTACTAGGCTACATTCAAGAAAGTGGTGCCGAAAAAGCTTTAGCAGCACTAAAAAATCTAGCTTCATCAAAAGTGCGAGTCATCCGAGATAGTAAGCCAGTAGAAGTAGAGTCAAAAGAATTGGTGCCAGGAGACATCATGCTGCTAGAAGCTGGAGTCAAAGTAGCAGCCGATGGACGCTTGGTAGAAGCTGCGAACCTGCAAGTGCGAGAAGCAGCCCTAACAGGAGAAGCACACGCAGTCAACAAACAAGCAGAAGTGCTGTTACCAAAAGATGCACCTTTGGGCGATCGCATCAATCTCGTCTTCTCAGGCACTGAAGTTGTTCAGGGGCGGGCAACAGTCTTGGTGACTGAAACTGGAATGCAAACAGAACTGGGCAAGATTGCCACCGCACTCCAATCAGTGGAATCTGAGCCTACCCCCTTGCAAAAGCGGATGAGCCAGTTGGGAAACACCCTAGTAACGGGTTCCTTAATACTGGTGGGGCTAGTCATAGTGGGCGGTACTATTTTTAATCCCTCCCTGTTTGAGGAATTAGTAAAAGTTTCCCTGAGCATGGCAGTTGCCGTTGTTCCAGAAGGTTTACCAGCAGTTATCACCGTCACCTTAGCATTGGGAACCCAGCGCATGGTAAGGCGCAACGCTCTGATTCGCAAACTTCCTGCTGTAGAAACTCTTGGTTCTGTCACCACCATTTGCTCAGACAAAACTGGAACTCTCACCCAAAATAAAATGGTAGTGCAGGCACTGCATACACCCAGCAGTTCTGTCAGCATTACAGGAGAAGGCTACAGTCCTGAAGGTCAATTTTATGAGATGGGTATGGTGAATCAACCATCTAAAATGATTTCACCCCAACAGCCAGAACTTCAGGCACTCATGCTGGCCTGTGTGCTGTGTAATGATGCTATTTTGCAAAAGGAAAATGGTGAGTGGGCAATTCTTGGAGATCCAACAGAAGGAGCATTGCTGTCTGTTGCAGGTAAAGCTGGGTTCCGCAAGGATGAGCAAGAAGCCTATTTCCCTCGCGTGGCAGAATTTCCTTTCTCCTCAGAGCGCAAGCGTATGAGCGTTATGGTGGAGACTCGCACAAGTAATGAACGACTTTCTCCATTTAATAATCTACAGCTTGCACCTTACGTCATGTTTACCAAGGGTTCGCCAGAGTTAACCCTAGAACGTTGTACTCACATCCAGGTGGGGAATCGTTGGCAACCTCTCACAGATGAGCAGCGTCGAACAATTCTCCAGCAAAATAATCAGCTTGCCAGTCGAGGTCTGCGAGTATTAGGATTTGCTAGTAAACTCTTAACAGAATTGCCGCCCGAAGCTTCTGAAGATGTCTCCGAAAATGGATTGACATGGCTAGGATTGGTAGGAATGCTAGATGCACCCCGCCCTGAAGTCAGAGAAGCAGTAGCAAAATGCCGAACAGCAGGTATTCGCCCTGTCATGATTACTGGAGATCATCAATTAACAGCGCAGGCGATCGCCGAAGACTTAGGTATTGCCAAGGCAGGCGATTTATGTCTCACCGGACAGGAACTAGAAAAACTCAGCATGGTAGACTTGGAGGCAGAAGTTGATAGAGTCAGCGTCTATGCCCGCGTCTCACCAGAGCATAAGCTGCGGATCGTCCAAGCACTGCAACATCGCAACAACGTAGTAGCAATGACAGGAGATGGAGTTAATGATGCTCCAGCATTAAAGCAGGCAGATATTGGCGTGGCAATGGGAATCACAGGTACAGATGTCAGTAAGGAAGCCAGCGATATGGTGCTCTTAGACGACAACTTCACCACCATCGTATCAGCCGTAGAGGAGGGACGTGTCGTTTACATCAACATTCGCCGCTTCATCCGTTACATTTTAGGCAGCAACATTGGCGAAGTACTAACTATTGCTGCTGCACCATTACTAGGATTAGGTGGTGTGCCGATGTCACCCTTACAAATTCTCTGGATGAACCTGGTGACGGATGGTGTTCCTGCCTTAGCTTTAGCAGTAGAGCCAGGTAGGGCGATTGTCATGCAGCAGCCACCCAAAGATCCCAAAGAAAATATTTTTGCCAGAGGCTTGGGAGCTTATATGATTCGCATTGGCTGTGTCCTAGCCATAGTCACCATCTTGATGATGACGTGGGCATACAACTTTACTCAGCAGAACACGGCAGGCGGAACCCTTGACCCAGATCGTTGGAAGACAATGGTATTCACTACTCTCTGTCTAGCTCAAATGGGACACGCACTTGCGATTCGTTCCAACACTCGTTTATTTGTTCAGATCAATCCCTTTTCTAACCCCTTTATTCTTGCCTCTGTAATTTTAACCAGCATCTTGCAACTGTTGCTGATTTATATCGAACCACTCCGCAACTTCTTCGGTACTCACTACATCACCTTCCAAGAGCTAATGGTTTGTATTGGCTTTAGTGCCATTATCTTTATATGGATTGAGGTTGAGAAGCTATTTATCCGCTGGTTCTTCCGTCGGCAAGAAACTAAATTGGTTTGATCGCATTTAAACACTTTTAGACTGTCCAAAAAATAATCATGATTGGTGGGACTTTGGTTAAGGTTGGAAAAATCTACTCAACAATTTTTTCAATTTACTTAAATCTTGGCGAGTGGGTTTTTCCAATTTCCCATTTATCAAAAAACCAGAAAGCGATCGCCCAACAAATTGCGCTGTGATTCTAACGTTAGCGATCGCCGAAGATATTGGTAAAGCTGAACAATGACGGAACGCCATTATTTTTTATCGTCTTTGCGCTTTTTTTGTTCTAGATAATTAAGCAATTGAAGTACGTAAACTTCAAGTTCTGCATTTCTTTGGTTGACAGATTCAATTAGAGGAACAGAAAAATTATCTGGAAAATTGAGAACTAAATTACCTATCTGCCATTCTTACTAATTCTGGCATGAGTTTATACTGTTCTCTAATCAGAAAACCCGCCTCTGTATAATGGTCAAAAGTAAAGTTGAATGGCAAGAGAATGATTGTATAGCCCTGCTTAAATAAACATTCGAGTAGATAGCGATAAAAAAACATGGGGCCAAATGTGCCAAAAAAAGCCCCACCAATGAATTGGATGACTCCTTGAGGTTGAGGATGCAAAGCCACCCAACTAAAAGAAACTGGTTTAAATCTCAGTTTTAAACTCATAATATTCATGATTTAATGACAGCAAAAATTGAGGTTTTAATATTACAGAGCACACCACATTAGAATTTAATGAAATCGGAATATCTTCTAGAAACATGAAATAAGCTAACTGCTGAGAATCTAATATTTTGACTCAGGAGTTGAACTGTATCTTTTCTAGAAGTTCCGGTAATGATTTTTTGTGAGTTGTCATTAAATACTTAAGATTAACTGCTAATTACGCTTTCTGTAACTTTTATTTACATTTCACAAGTTGTTCTAGAAAATGCCAGCTAGATCGGCAAACCGAAGCTTTTGTATAGATAGCATCCAAATTCTGTTTTTGTCCTACTGAAATCTGATTGGGAATTCTGACTATAGAGTAGCGTTGGCGGAGCCACATGGCGATCGCCTCTTCCAAGCTGTGCATTTCAAAATTTATGAATATCACAGGTTGCTATAGCTGTATTACGAGTTTTTACTGATATCAACCAATTTTTCTCACAATTGTAATAATCAACTTAGGAAAGCTTTGTTGAGGTGAGGTGATGAAACCTTTTACTTCAGTAGTTCTAGCAACATTTTTAGCTGCGGTTGCAACTTTACCTTTTGGGCAGAGCGCTAAAGCTGATATTATTATTCATATTGGTGGTGGCAACCGATATTACAGAGATTATAGACCCCGTCACAGAGAACATCGTTACCGAGTTTATTACCCAAGATATTATCGGGTGTATAGTCCAAGACATTACCCAAGATATCGTGTTAGATATCGTTCCAGAAATCATCCAGGTTATCGAGGACATTACCCAAACTATTACCGTATTCGCAATTATCAGCGCTCATTTTGGTAGTGATGAGCTTTGAACTGTTCTTCTCAATTCTGGAAACTTGCGATCGCCTCAAGCATAGCTAACCGAGATCGGGTTCAACGCCCATCGCTCGCAATTGTGCTGCCAATCGTTCTGTAGGAGTCATTATCCAGTTGCCTGCTGCATCATACCAGCGCAACCAAGACATCTCAATATCTTGATATTTTCCCTGCCAAACACCTAATCCTAATTCTAGTTCTGGCATCCAAAAGCGCGGCTGTTGTAGGGCTACCTCTGCATAACGGCTGCCATCCAATTTAAACATTCTGAATTGAGAGGTGTAGCGATCAAAGACAGCGTAATAGGGTATACGCAGAATTCGTTCGTATACCTCCCATTTTGTTGGTGGTTGTTCAATATCCCGTAAAGTCTGTCCCAAGTCTTCTTTTTCAGTACCGGGAGAAAGCAACTCAACCACAATGAAAGGATTAACGCCCTCTTGCCAGACAACATAACTTAAGCGCAAATCTCGCTGTTCGTAGAGACGAGGAACTCCCAAAACTGCAAACCAATCTGGGCGCTTGTACCATAGTGTATGGCGCGGATCGTAGTAAAGATTTAAGTCGCTAGCAACATAAACTTTATCTGTAGGATAGCCAGGTGGGCGGAAGGTTTCTCGAAGTAATTGGGGTTGTAACAAGTGAAAGTCGTCGGGCAAACCAGGCTCCTTGGGATCTTCACTAGGAAGATCGTACATTGTGGGGAGCACTTCTTTGGGCGGACGAGGTGGATCAGTTTGATACATGGTGAAGATTAAGCTCTCTTTTAATATTATGAGATGTCGGCTCGGCTGCTAGACGTCATCGCACCGCATTGATAAGATTTTCTGGCACAGGTCGATATTCGGCAAACTCCATTGAGAAAGTTGCCATGCCCTGAGAAAGCGATCGCAGTTCAGTAGAATAACCAAACATCTCTGCTAAAGGTACTTCGGCTCGAATCACCACGTCATTATCCCTGGTTTGCGAACCTAGCAGTAAAGCACGACGCGATAATAGCTTTCCTTGTATGCGTCCCAAAAATTGACTTGGTGTTTCCACTTCCAACAACATCATCGGTTCTAAAAGGATTGGTTGGGCTTTGGCAAATGCTTCTTCAAACCCAAACCTGGCTGCAACTCGAAACGCCAGTTCCGAAGAATCGATCGGATGATGAGAACCACCTTCTAAAATCACCTTCACTTTAATAATTGGATAGCCTTTGAGCCATCCTGTTTTCAATGCATCACGGCAGCCTTGTTCGCAAGCGGGAATAAACTGGTTAGGAATAGCACCCCCAACTACCCGATTTTCAAATATAAATGGTTCTTCACAAGGTTCTATCCGGCCGATAACATGAGCGTATTGTCCCGCACCACCAGTTTGTTTTTTGAAAGTGTAGTCAAAAGTTGCAGCTTTGGCGATCGTTTCGCGATAGGCAACGGCTGGCGGACTGACATAAACTTCGGCGTGGTATTCTCTTTTCATCCGTTCTAAGTAAATTTCCAGATGCAATTCACCCATCCCTGACATTAGGGTTTTATGCGACTCTGGATCGGTGCTGATATGCAAAGTCGGATCTTCTCGAACAAAACGATGCAATGCTCTGGAAATACGCTCAATATCTTCCTGGCTTTTTGGGGTAATGGCAATAGTCATCACTGGTTCTGGTACAAATATTCCTTCCAAGGAAAGGTTAGTTCCCAAAGAACAAAGGGTATCGCCAGAAGCACACTCAACTCCAATTAAGCCGAAAATCTCCCCAGCCGTTGCCGATTCTAATTCTTGACGCTTATCAACCTCAATTCTCACCAGTCGATTGACGCGCACCTGTTTTTTTGTGCGGCTATTGTAAAGGCGATCGCCACTCTTTAAGGTTCCTGAGTAAAGGCGAGTGTAAGTTAACTGCCCAAATTCGCTATCAATTAATTTGAAAGCAAACGCTACCACCGGAGCGCTAGGATCGGGATAAACTTGGACTACTTGTTGAGTTGAGACATCTGTAGCGGTAACAACTTGTCTTTCGATGGGAGAGGGCAAATACAGGGCGATCGCATCAAGTAAATTTTGTACGCCCTTATTTTTAAACGCCGAACCCATCAACACTGGTGTGAACTCTAAGCTCAAAGTTCCTTGGCGAATAGTATCCCAAATCATTTGTTTTGGTACTTCTTCACCTGCAAGTAACTTTGTCATCATCTCTTCTGAATGGATAGATATGCGATCGAGCAGTTTTTCTCGTGCTAGTTGTGCTTCTTTCTGTAAATTTTCTGGAATCGGCTTTTTAACTAGTTTTTCTCCGTTTTCTCCCTCAAAGTAGTTAGCAGTCATATCGATTAAATCGATGACTCCCGCAAATTTATCTTCCGAACCGATGGGATACTCAAGCACTACCGTGTTGAGCAACAGCTTTTCTTGAAGAGCTTCGATCACTCGGAAGGGATTAGCACCAACTCGATCCAATTTATTAATAAAAGCAAGACGCGGCACGCGATAGCGCTTCATCTGCCGATCTACCGTATAGGTTTGAGACTGAACCCCTGCAACCCCATCCAATACCATGATTGCCCCATCCAACACCGAGAGCGATCGCTCAACTTCGATCGTAAAGTCTACGTGCCCCGGAGTATCAATTAAGTTAATTTGTGTATCGTTCCAAAAACAGGTGATAGCTGCTGAGGTAATAGTGATGCCCTTCTCGCGCTCTAGTTCCATGTAATCCATCGTGGCACCATCGCCATCACCACCCACTTCTTCCATTTTGTGGATTTTACCTGTATAAAACAAAATCCGCTCTGAAAGGGTAGTTTTTCCGGCATCAATGTGAGCAGAAATTCCAATGTTACGAATGTTGCTGCGGGAAATCATAGTACTTGCTCCTATTAAATTAAAGAGCAATCAAAGTTTAGATGATCAAGGTTGAAACAAAATTTCTGTTTCAGTAGCCATGACAATGACTTATTCTTACTTGTATCAGCATTGTCAGCTTTATTTGTGTGGTTCTTCACCAATTTTAGCTTTATTTCCCAAGTAAGTATAAATTTATCTAATTATTCGTACATTAAACGTAAAATTTTCATCTCTAACTAGACAATCATGTAATAAATCACACAACGAGTGAATAAAAATCTCTTTTCCCTAGCCCCTAGTCCCTAGCCCCTCTTTTCATGACAGTAGACATTAGGAAAATACTAAAATATGTTACCTTAACTTTAACTTATATCTTTATAGAGTAATTTTTACAGGAAAATAGATATAGAGGGGAATAAAGGCAAAACAGGAATGTAGCCTTATCTTCCTCAAATCCAGAAACGCCTCAAAAGACTCTTAACAAGTAGTAACTGGAGGTGTAAAGTATGTACGATTTTTTTATACCTAATGGCAATATTTATTTAGTTATCAAAATCTGCGTGTTAATATCGGTGCTGTGCTTGTGGATGGCCTTTACTGCTGCACCCGTTTACTAAAGTTAAACGTAAATTAACTTGCATGTGACCAGTCGTTGAGTACTTCATGCTCTTGTTGTTTCGGACGCTGACGCACTGGTCGTAAAGGAGTGCCAATATCCACATTACGGAAAGATTGCTTCTTCTTGGTGGATTTGCGTTCTTGTTTGTTTAGGTCAATCTGTGTAGCAGTCATTGTACTCACCTCAATTTCATACTTTCAAAAAACTTTATAGCTGTTGCGTATAATTACTCTTGGTAAAAACTATGCCGTTATCACCGCGTCTATATTAACTATGGATATTAAAAAGGGCAAGATACCAGAGAATTATTACCGTAGTATTACGCATAAAAGTAGACATGAACTCTGTAAGCCACCTTTAACCCTTTATTTATTCCATCACCCAAAAAACACTGATTTCCGGAAAAAGAATGAAAAAATTTTTAATTTATAGAGATTTTTACATTGTTGTTTTCACGTAATGTAGGAAATTCCTCAAAAGTTTCTTTAATGTTTTGTTTGTAATTAACAACTCAACTCAAGTACCTACGTAAATTATCACACAATGAATTGATGAAAACTCCTCTTCCCTAGCCCCTATTCTCGGTACTCGAAGCTGTAATGATATATATAAATCTCACGCGATCGCGTCGTAAAATTTAGCTTAACCAAAATGACCAAGTACGTACCTTCGCGTACTTTCTTTCGTTGGATTTTGGAAAAGTGTAGTAGTATTTTTATACTCTACAAGTGTGCCAATAGGAACTCCATTTTGCAGTTCAACGTTAAAAAAGGCAGTAAAATCAGAAATCCGAGTAGCTTGCTGCAGATTGTGAGTCACAATGATAACTGTGTAATTCTTCTTCAATTCCAGCAATAATTCTTCAATTCGTTGGGTAGAAATTGGATCTAGAGCCGAGCAAGGTTCGTCCATCAAAATCACCTCTGGTTGCACCGCTAAAGCCCTAGCGATACATAAACGTTGCTGTTGTCCGCCTGAAAGAACCAAGGCACTTTTTTTCAAATGAGTTGTAGAAGAAGATTTTGGTTGTGGATATTGTGTTTGCATGAGCGTTTCTCACGTTTTACCTGCTGTTGAGACAAAAGTGTTACGTTTTATTGTGTTGGTTGGAAAAGTCCACCTAAATACATCTATAGATTGATGACAACAAGCTGTTTTTACATTGCGATTAATAAGTCAAACATATGCTTATTGCAACTGAGTTTTGATTCGCGTCAGCAGTTCTTCAAATCGAAAGGGCTTTGTGAGATAGTCATTGAACCTACTCTGCAAGCCAGTTATTTTGTTACTCAAGTCACTACTGGCACTGAGAATGATAATGGGTAGTTGTTCGCCTCGTTCTCGCAACTCTTGCACTACAGTCAAACCATCCTTGCCAGGAAGATGTATATCTAAAATTAGTAAGTCAAAATTATTTTGTTGAGTTAGCAACACAGCTTCGCAACCATCTTTTGCAACGGCAGTGCTATATCCATTAGCTCGCAAACCTTTTTCTAAAAAGCTAGCAATGCCAGGTTCATCTTCGGCAATAAGAATTCTGCTCATAACTAGAATCTCCTATAGAGGTTGTAGTGAAATCACTATAGACAACCAGCGAGAGGCAGTAATCCTACTGACTAGAATGTAAAAGTAGCTCAATTTGATGTATGCCGCGCTTAGTCGCACTCCCATCTCTAGGGTTGAATACACTGTAGTGAAGGAGGGATTCGCGGATACTTTGATAGCGATCGCGCTGTAAATTTTCATCGATTAGGCGTTTGATTTGCTGGATATCATTGCATACATCACCGCACTGCCAAAGATAAGTTATTGATGAGACATCAGTGCTAGGTTGCAAAACACCAGGTTGAGGATTGAGAAAAACAGCTGGTTTATTGTAGTACAGCCACTCGTAACCCGAAGCTGAAATGTCGCCAATGAATAAATCAGACTGAGCAAACCAGGGCATGACGTTTCCCGAACGAATCAGCTTGATATTAGGAATGCGATGCAATCGATCGACAATTTCCTGGTCGTAGAACTCTCGATTAGGGTTAAAAATATTCGGGTGCGGTTTAACAATCAGGTTGTAATCTCTAGTAATTTCATCAATTACATCCAAGTTATTCAGAAATTGCTCAATTGAGCTAATATTTTGCTTGCGCCAGGTAGGACAATAGATAATGGTTTTTCTGTCATTATCAAACAGTGGTGGTTGAGTAGGCGGGTTATCGAACTTGGGATAACCAATCAACGACCATCGCATACTGTGATTGCATTCGTTTTGGAGTAGGCGATCTACCTGTCGTTGTCCGACGCAAAGACAAAGTAGATAATTGCTGAAATCTCGGTCATAAGTGAAAGGTTTGTCAGACATCCCATGAAAAATTTGGACTGCGCGAGTCTTATTTGTACACTCTTCGGCTCGCAGAAATGTGGGAGTCAATACTAAATCGTAGGAGTCTAGGTTGCAATCATCAGTAAATAAGTGGGTGTAGTCTATATACTCCTGCAATTGGCTGCATTCAGCACTTATTTGGCGAACAACCAAAAAATTTTCGTGAATACCCTGCTCAAGCATGTAATCTAGATAGGGCTTAATGGCTGCAAAGTAGTGCAGATTACCACAATATCTCAGATAATAGGCGATGCGTTTAGCAGCAATGCTTTCTGCGTTGATGTTATTAGCTAAGGTATTCTGCGATAAAACTCCCGCCATCATTACTCCTAAATTGAATTCAAAAATTTGTGTTTAAACCACGATACAGCAGCGTCGGTAGCATGACCGTGGTTGTAAAATAGGTCAGAAGCAATACCAGTGCGAATTTCCGAGAAGCGATCGCACTCACTCAGGCTAGTTGCCACGATCTCCTCTACCTGTTCGGGATGCTCAACTACTAAACCACCACGCCTACCCCAAGTTTCCAAATCGACTATCGCCCCCTGTGCTTTTGATTGCTCAATTAGCTGTGGCACATCAAGAAAAACAAGCGGTCGATTTAGCAGAGCGTACTCGTTGGCAACTGACGAAGCATCAGTAATTAGCAAGTCTGAGAGATACAGCAAAGGAACAATATCAAGAGCACGCACGAGCCGGGTATGAGCATCTTCCAGTGGTGCGAGTTTTTGGAACCAGTCAATCTCATTTTTTGGGTGATCGTGAGGTTTAATTAGCAAATCGTACTTGCCAGTTGCTGCTAAACGAGCAATTACCTCTTCGCCCATGGTTTCTAGGGAATTATAAGCTTGTCCTGTTGGAGCATAAAGTAGAATTGGTCGCTTACCATCAAAGCCGTATCTTTGGAGTAACTCCCCGCGATCGAGTTCACCTGTAACCAAAGGATCGGTCTTAGGAAAACCAATTGGCACTCCACGCGGATCGTCTTCCGCCAACAGTCCGGCTTCTACAAACTTCCGTCGCATATAAGGGCCAATCAAGAAAAAAACGTTGTAAGCCAAGTTTTCAGGACGCACCCCGCGATTGCGGAAGGAAACCCCATGAAATATCTGGATGCGCGTCTCGAAATTTTCTAACGGTGCAAGAATGCGCTTGTTGGCAGAAAATAGCACATCGAAGTGACGATTCTGAATTTCCTCGACAGATAAGATCCGCTCTGGCTGAATGTGAAACGGAGCATACATAGCTGCACCATCATAGGTGAATCCTGGCTCTGTTTCTGTCCGCACTCCTCCAGATAAGTAAACCTCAACTCCAGAAAGCTGCACTAACTGCTCGTAAATTGGTCGAAAACAGAGGAAGTGAACGGGAGCATAACCAGTAAAAAGTACGGTGACAGGCTTAGTAGGGTTCATTGCTAAACTTCTGATAAAACTGAATGATTGAGTGTTGGTAGACAAAGGTAAAGACTTTGACCATCTAACACTTGTTCGGACTCATTAACCACAAAATCAAGGTGTGTCTGCCATCCCTCTACTAGCTTTCTCAGCGATGAAATTTTACCGCGTAGAAGTAGCTGTGTAGCAATGTGCCAGACGAGGCATGAGCGATCGATTGGTCGATTGGTTTCCTGTTCGTAAGCTCTCAGCAGAGCTTCAACACAAGCTTTTACATCTGGTGGAGATATTTTTTCTCGTCCAGCAATATAAATTAGATGAGCAATCAGACGACCGAGATCGTAAAGCGGATCGCCGAGGGACAAAGCATCCCAGTCAACAATACCAATCCCATTTGGACTATAAAGAATTTGGTCGCCAAAGAGATTGCCATGTATCGGATAATTTTCTAGGAAAGGCAACTGTTCAGATAAATCTTCGAGTCTGCTTATTACTCCCTCAAGCTGGGCTGTGAGGTGAGGGAGAGCTAGCTTTAAACCCTTCATGTGGCGGTGGAGTACGGCAAGTTCTTTACTAGGAGTCCAAACCGTTTCAGGATGAAGGTTACAGTCATGGAGTCGTGCCAAGTTTCGTCCTACCAGAGAAAAGGATTCAGGTATGACGCGATGCATGAGTTCTGTGAACTGAGTGCCTAACACTTCCGTCATCAGTAGCGTGCGAACTGCTGGATTGTATGAAACAAATTTGGGAACACTAAAACCTAACTCGCCACTAGCAAAAGCTGCATCAACTTGCTGAAAATTACGGACAACATGGGGAGCATCAGTGGCATTGAGTAGCTTGGCAAAATAGCGACGATGAGTATTGGGATTTTCCCAAGCAAGGATAGCTCGCTTCAGTGGCACATAACGTAAGAGTTTAGGTGTGGGGTAATCCTCAATGCCAGATGGGATTTGATCTGGTGGCACTAGGAAATGGCAAAATTTTTTTGGCTGCAATAGCTGCTCTAATTCTCGCAAGTTGGGAGCATTGGGTAATGTCCACACAACAGTCTGCCAATGGGGGATGAGAAATACTGGTGGCCCTTGGCAAGGTAGGAAGTTATGCGTGTAGCTGTTCTCAAATTCTTGACGAGCTATCTCTGCTTTGGCAAAGACATGAAAGAAGAGGTTAAGCGTCACAGATGAGTTGTTGTCATCTGCGAAGACTATAGTCGCTTCAGCCATGACTCGCGCCCGCTCATAAGGTTTATAGTTGGTCAGACTTGGAGTAACCTTGACTAAATAAAGGTGATGGCTAGACCAACGACTCCAAACTTGAGAGAGAACTTCCTCAACTATCTGAGGAGTGCGAATCTGTTGGATGGTTTGGAAGACTGGATCTTGGGTATAACTCATCATGCTACCCTTGAGCCGAGTTTAACTAATTGCTTGGCAGCTGGTGATGCCGCCTTCTGTTTGCGTTGCCAGGATGGTAGAGTCTTGCAGATTGCAGGCCAGACTTTGTTACAGGCGTATTGCAAATCTTGAGGAAAGTCAATTTCAACCCACGGCAAACCAGCAACATCTATGCCAGCAATTGTTCGCTTGCGAGCTAGGCGTTGAATAGCTGCTGGTGCCCACTGGTTTGCTCCGCCAACAGCCAGAGATGCCTCGACTTCCTTAAATAGAGACTTGATAGCTCGTTCAGTAAATTTCAAAAGACCTAAACTCTCGCCCTGTGCTTTTTTTATATCCAGAGTTTTACTAATTTGGTGTAGCTTTCCCTTGTTAAAGGCAACCTTCATGTGTTCTGCTTCGTTGCCCGACCAAGAATCATAAGCTAAAACATTACCTGGAGTTTCTAGAAGACGTTCATAAACTTGAGGATGTGCCAGAACATCGCTATTCATCAGTACAAACGAATCGCGCACCCAGTTACGAGCTAACCACAGAGAGTAAAGGCTGTTAGTCTCTGCATATCGATTGTTGATGATCCAGTGGCAGCGATCGCCAACTACCTCCCGAATTTCATCAGCCCGATAGCCAAGCACAACGCAGACATCATTAATACCAAAACTGCGCAGTACTGCCAGTTGATACTCTATGAGACTCACTCCTTCTAACTGCGCTAAACACTTAGGCTTTCCTTGGAGTACTGATGCTAGTCGCGAACCACAACCAGCGGCAAGAATAATCCCTTGCATTTTGTTCCTCCTTTGCAAATCGTTTACTGCTCTGCATAGGACAAAGCTATGAAGTTAAACGGTTTTTAACCTTTGCTTAACTTAGATACAATAATTGCTTAACCAAATGAATGAATCATGAAAATTTGATGAGAAAATCTTCATGTAAGTAAAAGGGGCTAGGGACTAGGGGCTAGGGGCTAGGAAGAGGACAAGGGGAATGTAAATGAAAATTTTTCCCAATCCCCAATCCCCAGTCTCCAGAACCCACCAATCAGAACATTTAGACAGATACAGAGGTAAAATGAGGGGCATCATTGGTGTTTGAGATAAACTTGCTCGACCGTGAAGACACACAAATTTATATCAGAAGTGGGAGATACAAATTATGCAGGTTATTGGACATCGTGGTGCTGCATCTCTTGCTCCTGAAAATACCTGGGAGGGATTTGACATAGCATTGTCAGTGGGAGCAGATGCAATTGAAACAGACGTTCGTGCCACTAGTGATGGTGAGTTAATCCTCATACACGATAAACACTTGGATAGAACCACTAACGGTGAAGGGTTAGTTCAGTTGACTCCTTGGTCGGTGGTTGGTGAGTTAGATGCTGGTTCTTGGTTTAGCGAAGAGTATCGTGGTGCCAAAATTCCATTGCTGCGCGATACATTAGCCCGCTACGGAAATAGCACTCACTTAGTTTTAGAAATCAAGCAACCGGGGATTGAACTTCGCGTTCTGGAAATGGTGCAAGAATTTGGGCTGATAGGTGCAGTTACTTTCACTTCCTTCGATTTTCCAGTGGTTCAAAACATCAAGACACAATTAAGTGCCGCTAAAGTTGGCTTCCTAACCCCTGACATTAGCGACGAGAATATTATGCAAGCTGTTGAGGCAGGTATGAACCAAATCTGCTTGCCAGCTAATGCTGTATCTCAAGAGTTAGTCTCTAGGTGTAAACAGCTTGGATTAGAGGTTAGGGCATGGAAAGTAAAAGACGCTGAAGTGATGATCTCAGCACTAAAAGCGGGTGTAGATGGGATGACAGTGGATTTTCCTCACCTGTTATTGGCAGAGCTTGGTAGACAAGCTAAATAATGAAGGCGATCGCTATGAAATCAGTTTCGCCGCCAGGCATGAAAATGGGCATGGAGTATTAGGCATTGGTATAAAAACATTCCCCCCTGCTCCCTGCAACCTGCAACCTTTTTCTCATTTCTCATTACCATGCTCTGCATGGTAATGAGAACTGTGAGGCTCCGCCTCATGAAGAGGAGGCGGAGCCTCAATCAATGCTTTCCCAGGCTGGAGCCTGGGAAAGAGAAAAAATTTTCCCCTACACCCTTTTTCGCCTAAACCATCTGGAAACACGACGGATTAGACTGCGACGATGCAAGCGAGTTCGCCTTCCTCTACTTGGCTTGTCTAACGATTTTGTTAAGAACGTCGCGTAAACTTCAGTCACTACAGCCAGCAAAACACGCCCACCAAGCATAACTGGCAGTCCCCAAGTACTCCATAAAAAGCCAGCAAAAATGGGGCCAGCAACCGTACCAGCATCCTCGCCGAGAATCATCCAACTCATTGTTTGCGCTCGACGTTTCTTATCAAAGCTAGAAATGTGAGCCATTAGCGATCCCCAAGCCGGGCGGAAAGCTGCTTTACCAGTGTCATCAATTAATTTGCCAATGGTGATGCCTGCTAAGTTGGGAGCAAAGATGTAAATAATCGAAGAGATTGTATTGGCAACGCTACGGATCATGAGTACCAACTTCCGATAGCCGCGATCGGACAACCAGCCGAATAAAGGCCCGGAGAACATAACCACAAGTGTTGAGACTGTGTAGATCAGTCCTGTTTGAGCTTCGTTTAAACCAGCGTATTTGGTAGCAATGATGGGAAACAAACCTTTCAGCATTTCTGCTGTGCCGCTAATTAAAAAATTCAAGATGGTGAACGGAAGCAGGATTGGTGTGTTGGGAGTGGCATGAGTTGAAAGTTGCTCTTCTTGGTTGCTAGGTGCTGCTTCAGCTACTTTACTAGTCTTGTTTGTTTCTGTCTGCGGCGATTCCTCTCCCCGAACGTAGCGAGCAACTGTATACAGTGGCAACACGGAGATGAGAAAGGAAAAGGCAAAGACTAGGGAAAAATTAGAGGCTGTTAGCGTCAGCAAAATGCCAGCAAGTGCTTTTCCTAGCGAACCAGCCACCATCTTAGCTGTGTGATACCAGGCGAAGGCTGAAGCAATAGCTTTTTTACCGCCTTGTTCGGCAATTAAAGCGCTAGCGGAGGGATCGCGTAGAGCTTTAGACATCCCGTGTAAAACTCTGATCGAATAAAGTTGCCACCCAGAGGTAGCAAAAGCTAAAAGTAGAGCGACTAGGCTACGTATACCAATAGCAGCAGTGAAACTACGCTTCAATCCAAAGCGATCGGCTACCCAACCCATAATTGGTTTAAAACCCATTGCCGCGGCTTCGTTAAGCGCGATCAAAAAACCAATTTCGGTCAGACTCAACTCTAGGCGAGTGGCATAGAGCGGTAACGCAAAGCTAATTAAACCGAAACTGAGGCGCGAGAAGAAACCTTCTGCAACGATCGCAAACAGTGGTAAGTTAATTTGGCGAAGCTTTGACTGCATCCGTGGTTTAATGGTTGGCTGTAACTAGGAAAGTGTCAGAATTGAGTTTATTTAGCGATCGAGTTTGCTCACTACTATCGGTGGCGAGCAGATAGTTTTGTTATTAATCTCAACTTAACCTTTAGTTAATCTTATTGCAGATAGTTAGCTTCAGTAAATTAACCTTCAGTAAATATTGCAGTTATCAAAATAACCTGACGATGACGTCAAGAATTAAATAGGAAATGTGATATTATCTGATTATGAGCCTGGTCATGACTAGGGGCATTATGAAAACCATTTCCAAAAGTAAACTTAAAAGCAAACTGCTGGAATTCTTGCGGCTTGTAGAGTCAGAAGGAGAAGAAATTGTAGTAACCGATCGGGGAAAACCAGTGGTGAAAATTACTAAATACGGTAATTCACCATCAACAGAGCAGTTATTTGGACAAATGCGCGGCAAAGTAAAGTATTTTGAGGATTTAACGACTCCTACAACTGAGGAATGGACAGAAGTGTGAAGATAGTCCTTGATACTTGCGCTCTAATTTGGTGGAGTCTAGATCCAGAGAGACTTTCTCAATCTGCAAAAAAAGTCTGCAATCAGATGGAAAGGGAGAAAAACGGTATTGTTCCATCGATCGCTATCTGGGAAATCGCTATCAAAATCAAAAATAAAAAACTAGATTTAGGAGTTAATCTAAACGAGTACGTCGCTTCTCTGAAACAGTCTAGTGTTGTTCGTATTGTCCCTATTGATGAAGATGTGTGGTTAGAAAGTGTCAAACTCGAATGGAGCCATCGAGATCCAGTTGATCGAGTTGTTGTAGCATTAGCCACTAGTAATCAAGCTTCAATTATCACAGCAGATAAAGAAATAAGAGATTTTTACTCGGATGTGATTTGGTAGATTGAGGTTCAAACTTGAATTCTGTTTTAAATGGGTGTCAATCCAGATGGTAAGACTTTAGCATTTGTGAACAGCATCATTGTCTAAATTATGGTTAATTATTGCCTACCTTGGAATTACCAATAGAAAAACCCCGACGTGTAGGTTTTTTACTAGCTAATTCGACTTGAAAAGTAACCTTGTCGCTCATTTCTCTGCTTCTGGCTTCTAATGTCCACTTACCGGGATGCAGTTGCCAAAATAAAGAATTAGTGGACTGGGTTGCTATCTTTTTGCCATTCAACCACCACTCAACAGGTTGTGTGGATATTCCTGCTAGCTTAAACTCTAATTTTTGTTGTACTTCTTCACCAGGATAAAGCAAAAAGAAATCGCCATTGTGAGGAGATAATATCTTAAATCGGTCAGAAGTAAAACTAGATTGATTCTGCCTTGCCAACCATTCATCATACTCTGAGGACAAATCAAAATTATCTTGGTTTGCGTAGACGCTAATGTCTTTTGGATAAAAATATTCTTGTACTACAGAAGCACAATCTTGTGTTGGTTTTAACCCAGAAAATGCACATATAGGTAATTGCACCATTCCTTCTGGGAGCGAAAAAGTAGCAGGTTCCTTATGCTCGTGCAGGTGTAGCATAATCCGATTCCACAACGGTGCTGCTCCTGTAACTCCAGATACTTGACGCATCGGATCGCCATCAAAATTACCTACCCAAGTAGCAACTGTGTAATCGGTAGTAAAGCCAACAGTCCAAGTATCGCGGAAATTAGAAGAGGTGCCAGTTTTAACAGCTGCAGGAAAAGGTAGGTTGAGAACAGAGTCTACACCAAAGGCTGTGGCACGGGCATGATTGTCACTAAGCATATCGGTGATTAATTGCCATGTGCTAGGAGAAGAGACGCGGGGAGAAGAAATGTCTCCGTGTCCTTTTTGATCGTTTAATGCAGTGACTAATTGAATGGGCTGTCCTTGTCGTGCCATTATGACGTAAGCGCGGGCGAGTTCCCACAAACTAACTTCGCCACTACCTAGAGTTAATCCCAAGCCATAGTATTCTGCTGATTGATTGAGATTTTCAAAACCCAACTCACGCAAACGAGCTAAAAAAGTTTGTACGCCTAATTTTTCTAATACTCTTACTGCTGGTATATTCAAAGAATTCGCCAATGCTATCCGCACTCGTACTGGGCCGAGAAAACTTTTAGTATAATCTGTAGGACTATAAAGTTTTGCACCTGGAATTGCATAGTTTGTAGGTACATCCGCCAAAATGGTATTTGGACGTATCACACCTTTTTCCAAAGCCATTTCATACAAAAACGGCTTGAGTGTAGATCCAGGCTGTCGCAGCGCCTGTACTCCATCGTTGCGCCCCAATTTTGCTTCATTAAAGTAATCAGGCGAACCGACATAAGCCAAAACTTCTCCTGTGTGATTGTCAACTACTAAAGCAGCCGCGTGATGAACATTATTGGCAGCGAGAGAGGAAAGTACTTGTTGTAACTGTGCTTCTACAAATTGTTGCAAAGGACGATCTATTGTGGTGCGGATGGGAGAAGCCCACCCCGGCTTCGCCACCCCTCCCCGCTTGCGGGGAGGGGTACTCGTTAACCAAAACAAAAAGTGTGGTGCAGCAACAATTCCTCGTTGGCGAGATTGAAACGAAACTTTTTCAGCATATGCACACTCTACTATTGGTTTAGTGATATATCCGTCTTTTGCCATACGGTTGAGGACATATTTCTGCCGTTGTTTGAGGCGTTCCCAATGCTGAAGCGGATCAAAGTAAGTGGGATTATTAGGAATAGCAGCAAGAAGGCTGGCTTGGGCTAGATTTAGATCGCTGGCAGGTATGGAAAAATAGGTGCGAGCAGCTGCTTCCACACCATATATATTTCCGCCCATCGGCAAACGATTAATATAGGCAGAGAGAATTTCATCTTTGTTCATTCCAGCTGCTAATCGCCAAGATAGCCAAATTTCACGTACTTTACCTGACAGGTTGCGGGGTGCAGAATCTAACATCCGTGCTAGCTGCATGGTAATTGTGGAAGCGCCGGAAACTATTCTTTTAGCTTGAATTGAATCTTTGAGGGCGCGAGCAGCTGCTTTTAGATCTAACGCTCCATGATGATAAAAGTCTCCGTCTTCTGCGGCTAAAATGGCATGAATGAAGTGGGGAGAAACTTGATTGAGCGGAACAACAGATGTGTGTTCTCGATCGCTAGTAAGAATTGTTCCTAACGGTAGCCCATTGCGATCGCTAAATTCTAGTGCCAGTTGTTCTTGGGCAATATCTGCGGCATGAATGGGAGCAAAATACGGTAGTAAGCGCACCACAAGGCATATGAGCAGTAAAGCCAAGATTATTTTGCTGGTTTTGCGATTTAGCTGATGCCAAACTTTCTGCTTGATTGGGAGAAGCCATTTGTTCGCTTGTTTCATCAGCGAATCCTTTGCCAAAGAAAAATTACTTTAATTGTTGCGCGGCGATGGTTGCTATATCAGGAAATATTTCAAAGTCTTAATAAGTTATCTACCATAAGTAACCAAATAAATATTCTTTTATTAAACCGCAGAGTACACAGAGAACACGGAGCAAGAGTAATATAGAGTTATTTGAGAAATTACTATCTTGTATCTTTATTCGCTCTGTGTTCTTTGCGTCTCTGTGGTTTGTTAAATAATATTTAATGTTTAAAACTTATAGTAATTTTCTGGAACAAACAGAATTGTTCGGGTATCAATGTAAATCATCAATTATAATATAGCTAATTTCCTCAGCATGGTTATAAGAATTTTTATGCAGTCCCTGCTATTCCTTACACTAATATTAGGAATAGCAGGGTGTAATTTAGTTGGTATTGCTCCAGGTAAAGAAAGATTGCCAGAGGTTTCGGCGTTATCTTTACCCCAGTTACCTGATTGGATAGAACAAATTAGTCCGATTGGAGAAGCGGCACCTCTCAATCAAATTCGTATCCGGTTTAAAGAAGCTTTAATTCCTGTTGAAAGTCTTGATAGTCCCGAACAGCAGAATTTACTACAAAAATTTACACTCGATCCACCTTTACCCGGTCAATTTCGATTTTTGACACCGCGCATGGTAGGATTTCAAGCTGATAAAACACTGCCAAAAGCAACACGATTGAAAGTTACGCTAAAGGCTGGTTTAGCTGATTTAAAAAATCATCAACTCGACAAAGATTTAGCTTGGACTTTTAATACAGAACCAATTAAACTAACTAATTTACCTGGTAAAAACCCAATTGAAAAATCTGAAGTTGAATCAATTGACTTGCAGTCAAAATTTCAAGTTACTTCTAACGTTGAATTGGATATAACATCAGTTCGAGAGCATTTAAAATTAATTTCAGAAGGTAAAAATAAGGGTATAGGCTTTAAAGTTGAATTAGCAAAAGCAGAAAAACCGACAGAAACACAAGATCCGTTGGAAAAATTTGACTCTTCTGCCCTTGATTGGATTTATAATCTTACTCCACAGCAAAGTTTAGAAAAAGCTACTAATTATCGCTTAGAGTTTTATCCTGGTTTACGTCCAGCTTATGGTAATTTAGCTAGTGATAAAAATTTTGTTAGTAAGATAAGTACTTATTCGCCTTTGGCATTTAAAGGTATTAAGTTTTATGGGCAACCAAATGCGGGGGGTGCTTATGGAAGATTTGTGAAAGGCAGCCCTCAGTTAGAATTTAATAATGGCTTAGTTGCAGATTCTGCAATTGCAAGTATTAAAATTAATCCTGCTCCCAAATCTATTTCTAAAGTTATCCAAGTCAACGATAAAGAGAACATTATTAGTATTAATCCTTACGCTTTAGAGCCGACTACTAATTATACATTTACTATAGATAGTAATCTGAAAGACCAATTTGGACAGACTTTAGGTAAACCAGTCACAGTTAGATACAACACTGGAGATTTAGCAGGTGATATTTGGGTTCCTGAAGGTTTAAATATTTTCCCTGCTGGAAAAGATTTGCAGTTGAATATTTCTACAGTAAATCTTCCAGAAGGAAGGTATCAAGCTGCTTATCGAGTGGTACAACCAACAGATTTAGTTTATTTCAATTCTGCTTATCCCAAAGGGAATGGAAATGATTTATTACCTAAATCCTCAGAATGGCAAAGCTTTAAGGTAGCGGCTAAGAAAAATCAGTCTGTTGAGGTAAATGTTCCTTTACGAGAAAAACTCAATTCTCCGATCGGAATGTTAGCCTATGGAGTGCAAGCACGTACTAATAAATATCAAGAGAATGGCAAGGAATTATGGAGAGAACCCATAACCTATGGCATGGTGCAGTTGACAAATTTAGGTGTATTTGCACAATGGTTTCCTAATTCGGGTTTGATTAGAGTACATCATCTTGCCGATGGTTCACCAGTCAAAGCAGCTAATATCGAAATTTATGAATCAAAATTAGAAGCAAAATCACGTCCGCAACCTATACCTTGCACATCAGGTAAAACAGATGAAAATGGTACTCTCAGGCTAAAACGTGAAGATTTAGAACAATGTTTTACTGGTAAAAAAAGCTTTGAACAAGCACCACAGTTATTAGTCATTGCTCGTGAAAATCAAGATTGGGCATTTGCTCGTACTGAAGAATATAGTGGTGCCTATGGCTATGGAATTTATGCAGATTGGGATGATGGTAAACCAATATCACGCGGGGTAATATTTTCCGATCGCCAACTTTATCAACCAGGAGAGAAAGCTTGGTTAACTGGTTTTGCTGATTATTTGCAAAATGGCACAATTCAGCAGGATCGGAATGCTGATTACCAATTAACTCTAGTAAGTTCGGATGGACAAAAGACAAATTTAGGCACAAAAAAAACGAATGAATTTGGCACGTTTTCTCTAGAATTACCCATCAAAAAGACGCAGCCATTAGGCTACTATACAATTCAGGCGAAGGGCAAAAACGGGCAAGAAATTTCTGGAGAGTTTCGCATAGCAGAGTTTAAGCCGCCTAACTTTAAAGTTGAACTCTCTTTAGATAAAGAATTTGCTTTAATTAATGACAAAATTGAGGCGAAAGCTACAAGTAATTATTTATTTGGTTCTCCTGTAGAAGGAGGTAAAGCCCAATATTTTATCACTCGCCAGCAGACTAATTTTATTCCCAAAGATTGGGAGGAATTTGCTTTTGGTAAACAGTGGTTTTGGCCGGAAGAAGCACCTTCTGTACCTAGCGATGTGTTGCAAACTAATACCCAATTAGATGTTAATGGAAAAAGTAATCAAACGGTAACGGTGGCGAAAGATTTACCTTATCCAATGACGTATCGTGTAGATGTACAAGTTGCAGATGTTTCTAATTTATCTGTAGCTAATTCTAAAACTTTTACAGCCCTGCCGAGCGATCGCCTGATTGGTTTAAAAAGTAATTTCGTTGCTGAAGCTGGCAAAGCTTTTCCCATTGAAGTTATCGTCACCGATCCTACAGGCAAAGTACTGACAGGTCAACGGATACGTTTGGAACTGCAACAGATGAAATACAGCAGTGTAACGCAGATAGTAGAAGGTAGTCAGACACCAAAAAATCAAGTTGAATATAAAACGGTAGGACAAACGGAAATTACATCTGCAAATCATCCTCAAGCGGTAACATTCACACCAAACGAATCAGGTTCATACCGGATTAGAGCTAATTTTAGCGATGCCAGAAATGACATCACTGCTACTGATTTACAAATTTGGGCAACAGGAGAAAATCCCGTATATTGGGGTTCGCAAGAGCGCGATCGCCTCGAAGTTAAACTTGATAAAAATGAATTTAAGCCAGGGGAAACTGCTACAGCTTTAATTCAATCTCCCTACCCAGAAGCAGAGTTGTATTTTGCTGTTATTAAAGACAAACCCCTCTATCAACAAATAATTAAAGTTAGAGGAGGCGCACCGCAAATTCAATTTCAAGTTACACCAGAAATGTTGCCCAATGCGGCTGTGCAAGCTGTGTTAGTCAGACAGGGTGCTCCTCTCAACCAGGTAGAAGCGGGAAGTTTGGATAGGTTGGTGAAAATAGGTTTTGCACCTTTTAATGTCAACTTAGAAGACAAATATTTAAAAGTGCAAGTTACCCCATTACAAGCATCGCTTGAGCCAGGTGCAGAGGAAACAATACAGCTAGAACTCAAGGATAATCAGGGGAATCCCAGCAAAGGACAATTTACGGTGATGGTGGTAAATGAAGCAGTGTTACAACTTTCTGGCTATCGTCCACCGGATTTGGTAAATACAGTTTATGCAGAACAAGCGATCGCTACCCGCTTCAGCGATAATCGTCCACAGGTAATAGTAGAGCAAGAATCTGTTGCTAAACCCAAAGGTTGGGGATATGGCGGTGGTTTTTCATCGGGTGCAGCAAATACCCGCATCCGCAAAGACTTCCAAGCTCTTGCTTACTACAACGGCTCAATCCTCACAGATGATAATGGTAAGGCACAGATTACATTCAAACTACCAGATGACTTAACCACATGGCGAGTCATGGCTGTTGCCACCGATGGAAATCTGCGTTTTGGCAACGGCGAAGGAACTTTTCTCACAACAAAGCCCTTATTAACTAACGCCATACTGCCACAATTTGCCCGCCCTGGTGATAACTTCCAAGCTGGCTTATCTGTAACTAACAACACTGGCAAAACGGGAACTCTCAATATTAATGGTGAAGTTAGCGGGGCAGTGCAGTTTGCTGGAATTAATCCTCAAACGAAAGCTTTGCAAACCAAAACTGAATTAGCTACTGGTGCTTATCGCTTCCCAATGGCGGCGAGCAATCTTGGAGAAGGCAAAATTCGCTTTACTACTCAGCTAAATGGTGTGGCGGCAGATGCTTTTGAAGTACCTCTGGAAATTAAGCCACTGGAAATTACAGAACAAGTTGTGGAAACTGGTACGATCCCCCCAACCCACGCCAGTCGCTACAACGGGGGAAACCCTCCGAAGTCGCCTCAACGGGGGGAACCCCCGCACGGCGCTTCTCTCCGCAACGCGCTGGCTCCCCTTTTTAAGGGGGGATCAAGGGGGGATCAAACGAAAATTCCTCTCAATGTCGAGAAAAATACTGTCTCAGAAGCAGGTGGTTTAGATATTCAGTTAGCGAGTACTCTCATACCAGAGATTAAAGCACCAGCACAACAAGTTTGGCAGGATGATGACTTGCCTTTTGCAGAACCTGCGGCGAGCCAGTTGTTGATTGCTGCAAATCTGCAAACTCTATCAGAAAAATATAGTCAGACTTTTGCAGAATTTAATCCTACCAAACAAGCCAGCCA
Source organism: Chlorogloeopsis fritschii PCC 6912 (assembly GCF_000317285.1). GTDB lineage: Bacteria > Cyanobacteriota > Cyanobacteriia > Cyanobacteriales > Nostocaceae > Chlorogloeopsis > Chlorogloeopsis fritschii. Next base: position 85,135 of record NZ_AJLN01000033.1, read on the forward strand.
AAGTATTGAAAGATTGCAAAAACTCCAACTTGCCGATGGTGGTTTTGCCGCTTTCCCAGGGCAAGAAAAATCCGATCCTTGGGTTTCTACTTACGCAGCCGAGTCTTTAGCTAAAACAAATCAGGTGTTTCCTACCTTAGTTAATACTAGAATACTCTCCCAACTTAAAGGATACTTGCAAAAAATTCTAGCAAACCCCGGACAATACGAATTTTGCAAGCAGCAACCGTGTAAAAGCCAGATGCAACTCAACGCCTTAATGGCTTTGGCAGAATTGGGAGACAAGCGCAATACTTTCCTGGCAGATATCTATCAACAGCGCAATGCTTTTGATCCAGTCATGCAGATGAGATTAGCGCGATATTTATCTCAATTTCCAGAATGGCAGGATGAATCGCAACAACTTTTGAGCCAACTACAACAAAATATATATGAAACTGGTCGCAGCGCAGTTGTAAGTTTACCCCGCAGTTGGGGATGGATGAATTCGCCAACCACAGCGCAAGCACAAGCTTTACGCTTGTTTATTACTCAGCAAAGTAAACCAGAAGTTGTCGATAGGTTGTTGCAAAGTCTTTTAGCACTGCGACGAGATGGAACATGGCAAACTAGCTATGATAATGCCCAAGCGCTAACAGCTTTAGTGGAATACAGCCAACTGCAACCCACACCACCGAATTTTGTTGCCACAGCACAATTAGCGAATAGAAAACTTGGAGAAGCTAAATTTGCAGGCGATCGCAATCCTAGTTTAGAAATAAAAGTGCCTATGGATAAACTACCCCGTGGGCGTCATGATTTACAATTGCAAAAATCTGGACAAGGTACATTACATTATTTAGTTGCCTATCGTTACCGCTTGCAGGGAAATCAGCCAGGTAGGTATAACGGTTTACGAGTAACGCGGGAAATTCGCAACATCAACGAAGAAAAAGTACTTCAAAAGACAGGGCTTTACGCTTTTGACAAACCTTTAACTTTAAAAACAGGTCAAGTTTTTGACATTAATTTAGAAATAATTGCCGATCGCCCCGTAGATCATATGGTGATAACAGATCCCCTACCAGCAGGCTTGGAAGCAGTGGATGAGAGTTTCCAGACAGCCACATCTGCATTGCAAGCACCAGCCGACAGCTGGCAACTGGGTTACAAGACTATCCATCGTGATCGCATTGTTGCCTATGCAGATCATTTAGAACCAGGAGTCTATAACTTACATTATTTAGTGCGTTCTGTTACTCCTGGTACTTTTACATATCCCGGCTCTGAAGTACACCTGCAATATGCACCGGAAGAATTTGGACGAGCAGCCGAGTCTACACTAGTGCTAGAGGAGCGTGGATAATTCTTAATGTGTGGCGTACCCTCGTTACCAGGTTCAACCTGGTAACAAGAACTAGAGCCTCTGGCTCTCTCGAATGGTGCAAGATATCATACCTGTAGAATAGAAGCGATCGCATTTCATTTGGAAGGGTTACGAGAAGAGGGTTTGCCTATTCCTGAAGCCACAACCTTATGTGAGTATGTTGAAGCTGGATAATCATTGAAACGAACCCATTTCAACTAATCAAATAATGATTTCATACTCAAGCTTAAGCCGATGTATTAGTTAAAAACAGCCTCACTTTAAATTAACCGTATATTGCAAGCCAAAAATTTGATGCTAGATACAAACAGAGCGATCGCTTACCAGTTATCACTCAAAATATATACCCAAAAATAATGATGGCATCAAATAGATAGTAATGCCATAATTGCAGCAACCAAACCGCTTTTTCATATGGAACTTTTTACAATTGGACATTCCAATCACAGTATTGAAGAATTCATAACACTACTGCAAAATTACAAAGTAACAGCCTTGGCTGATGTGCGATCGCATCCCTACAGCCGCTATTTACCTCACTTTAATTATGCAGAACTCAAGCCAACTTTAATCAATGCAGATATTCACTACGTATTTTTAGGACGTGAACTGGGAGCAAGACCAAACGATCTGAGTTACTATGTTGATGGCAAAGCGGTGTTTGAAAAAATAGCATCTTCCCAACAATTTGCAGAGGGTATTCAGCGAATATTAAATGGAGCAGAAAATCACAGAATCGCTCTCATGTGTGCTGAACAAGATCCGATTACTTGCCATCGCTCAATTCTAATCTGTCAGCACCTGCGCCAATTTCCCTTAGACATTAAACACATTCTGAAAAATGGAGATTTAGAATCACATTCTTTACTTGAAGAAAGACTTTTAGCATTACATGGGCTTCAGCTACCAGAAATTCCTAAACAAGTTCAATTATCTTTGTTCGATGATGTATTAATTTCTGAAGAAATAAAGAGTCATTATTCCAGAGAAAAATCTTTGCAAGAAGCTTACAAGCGCCAAGGTGAGCAGATTGCTTATACAGAAAAAACGGAGAATACAAATGCATCAATCAATTAGTTTATTTACAATTGGCTTTACTCAAAAAACCGCTCAAAAATTCTTTGATACTCTAGTTAATGCTGGAGTTAAGCGAGTTATTGATACACGACTAAATAATGTTTCTCAGTTAGCCGGTTTTACCAAACGTGCAGATTTAGAATATTTCTTACTCAAAATTGGCAACATTGAATATACTCATATTCTAGACATGGCACCAACGAAGGATATTTTAGATGCCTATAAAAAAAATAACGGCGATTGGGAAATCTATGAAAATAAGTTTTTGCAATTAATGAAAGAACGCCAACTGGAAAATAAAGTTTCACCTGAGCTTTTAGATGGTAGCTGTTTGCTCTGTAGTGAAGCTAAACCACACCATTGCCATCGTCGCCTAGTGGCTGAATATTTGCGTGACAAATGGGGAAATATAACCATATGTCACCTTTAATAATTTATGGTTCAAATCATCTGTTTAGCTAATTCTAAAAAATATGGCGATCGCTGCATTGCTGGCATTGAAAACTCTACAGGTAAATGGATTCGCCCCGTCACTAATCTAGAACACGGACAAGTTCCCAAAGAAATGTGTTTGGTGGATAATGAAGAGCCAAGATTGTTAGACATTTTAGAAATTCCACTTCTCGATACCTGTCCTGGCTATGAATACGAAAATCGCCTAATTGTGCATGGTAAATGGCAGCGTGTGGGGCAAGCTTCCATTGCTGATATACTTCAGTACTGCGAAGCAGAAATTCTTCACAGCCAATGGCAAACCTCTGTTCCTATTTCCTTTTTAGAATCACTGCTTGAGCACCAAAGACGTACATTGCAACTGATGAGAACAACTAAATTTCAGGTTGATTACTGTGAAGGCACAAGAAAGTGGGAAGCTTCTATACTTACAGCCAACGCACAAACAATCAGAGCTAAAATCACAGATTTAGCTTTGATTGATAAACTCAACCAAGGTACAACAATAGGAAATGAATGTTTAGTTACTATTAGTTTAGGACAGCCTTGGCGGAAAACAGACTTAGATGAATTTGCTTGTTGGAAACTGATTGCAGGCGTGATTGAATTATCTAAATCAGACTTGATTTGGATGGAAATGCAACGACTGGGTTGGAGTCTAGCACAAGGGCGCTCCTACTTACACCAAACCTACAACAAGCGATCGCGTCAGGAATTGACTAGCACTGAAATTACTGAGTTTTTAAATTACCTCAAATCCCTTCCTACTCCTTTCAACATAACAGTCTAGTTGCGATCGTCTCCCTTTTTAAACGAGCGATCGCATTGTTGTCTTTACAGGTGGTGTAAAGTGAACATTGAGCGTTGCTGAATTGAGGTATGAAATTTAAAAACCAGGCATTTAAAACTCTTACTCTCTGCGACTCTGCGTGACGCCAGTTGCTACAACGCGGGGAACCCGCGCAACGCACTGGCTCCTCTGCGTGAGACACATTCATACTTTAAATCAGCAACGCCGAACATTGAGCAACTATTTCGGAACTAGCTTGAGTGTAGCTGTAGTCTTTGCTGCAATACTCTTGTTCTCCCACAACATGGGATGATATTCAATTTTGCTCCAAGGAGCAATCATATCAGTGTAGTGCTTGTGGAAAGCGTGCCCTGACTGCCCAGGAGCGTGAATGGCTAACGAGTTATCCAAATTCGCCATATCTACTATCATCCGCATCGAAGGAATATCAGTCACCTGAAAAGAAGATTTATTTGCTCTCCAGCGGTTAGCATTGACGGTTTCCCCATTGCCTGCCGTGGTAAAAGAACCACGATTAAACAAAGCCTCAATCGGTGCCACCCCAGATTTGCCCAAAGTAGCATTAACAAAAGTGATAGTATGCAGCTTACCCCAGTTCCAGTTTTTAAAGTTTTTCCCTTGAATTTGTTCTAGCTCTGCCACTGCTTCTGTGAAAGCTTGCCGCAGAATGTAGTCGCGATTTTCAATGGCAGGAGTTTTGCTGTTATCCCACCAGTTACTATTAGGCTGCTTCACTAAATTTTCCACCACAGCATACCAGCGATCGCCTCCATCAGGAAAGTACTTTTGAGGTAGTTGATCGTGGAAAGTATCGGCTAGCAAATGTTTCCAGAAAGTCTCAAATAAAGCCGCAGCAGGCGATGTCATTCCTAACTGCAAATCCCAATCTTGTAACAATTTTTGAGCTGCTTGCAGTTGGGGAGTATTGAAAGAGATAGCTTGCAGCAACGGTACTAACGTCTGAGCATTCAAATTGCGATTGTCACCTTGCATCTGCTGTATGTCGTTGACAGATAAAGGCTGAGTTTGCTGTTCAATCATCTCCACAATGCGTTTTGCTCGGTAGCCATAAACCCAGTCTTTAGTAATCACGTAAAGATATTCACTCCTTACTGAATTATTGGCGGTAGCAATATAACCTTGAGGCGGATTGAAACTTTGGGGTAAATCCTCAAAATCGATATAGCCTTGCCACTCATATTTATCTGTCCAACCAGGAACAGGATAACGTCCATCTCCCTGAGCGCGTATAGGGTATTTACCTGGCATCTGGTAGCCAATATTGCCTTCTACGTCAGCATAAACTAGATTTTGAGCAGGAACATCAAAATTGCTAGCGGCAGTGCGAAACTCCTGCCAATTTTGAGCGCGATTCAGTTGGGCAATTGCATAGGCAAGTCTGGATGGTTCTAGAGCTGTCCACCGCAAAGCAACGACATAGTTTTGTGGTAGATTGGAGTACTGAGTTGAATTAAATTCTTTCAAATTAGGTGCAACATCCGAAAGAATCGGCCCATGCCTGGTATAGCGCACCGTTTGTACAATCGGCTCGCTACCTGCAACTTGAATTGTTTGTTTCACAAGTTGCATATCCACCCATTTACCATTCACCTCATACTGATTGGGGTTGTTTGGGTTGACTTTTTCGATGTACAAATCCATGACATCAGATTGAACATTCGTGACACCCCAAGCAATGCGATCGTTATGACCGATAATTACCCCTAGCATTCCCGCGAAGGAGAAGCCAGTCACGTCATAAGGACACTCTTTACTTTTGGGTGTACAGTGCAAACCAACCTCATACCAAATAGAGGGCATTTGCGCAGCTAGGTGAGGATCGTTTGCCAATATAGGTTTGCCTGTAGCCGTGCGCTTCCCAGATATAACCCAACTATTCGAGCCAATTCCTACTCCTGTTGAGCCGATTAGTTTCTCTAAAGCCAACATTGGTTTGCTAATTGACTCTAAAGCTTTTGTCACAAAATCTACAGAATAGTGGCTAGTGATTTCCAACTTTCGTTCGGCTTGTTTCTGTGCTCCTCTTTCATGTCTAAATCCAGGCAAAATCGTTGGCAGATTTTCAGGGTAAGGCGGAAAAAGTTCTTCTACCTGAGCAGGAGTGAGGGTTTTAAGCAAGATAGCGCGTTCTATTTCGCGATCCAAATTTCTACCCAAATCGTAAGCCATTACTTTACCCCAAGTTAGGGAGTGTAGCGGTTGCCAAGGTTCCGGTTTATACCCAGGATTGAGAAGCTTGAGGACTGCGTATTCTAAACTTAGGGCGCTGCCTTGACGCTGTTTGAGATAGGCATTGACACCATCAGCATAAGCTTGCAGATTCGCTTTCATCTCTGCATCCATTTGCTGTATTTCTTGTTGCACCACCCTTGCCCAACCCATAGTCCGCAGATATCTGTCAGTCTCAACCTGGGAAGAACCAAACATTTCTGCCAACCGCCCAGAACCGATGTGTCGCCAAAAGTCCATTTGCCAAAAGCGGTCTTGAGCGTGTATGTAGCCCTGTGCTAAGAATAGATCGTAGGAATTGGTAGCGAAAATGTGGGGTATTCCCCATCGATCGCGCCGAACGGTAACTTCTGCTTTAATTCCAGGTAGTTGAATTGTGCCACTTTCTCTAGGAAAAGATTGACGGACAGTATAGGTGGCTAATCCCGCTAGCGAAAGCCACAAAACTAACAGTAAAATCACGATGATTTTTAGTCTTTTAGGCAACCAAAGTTTACCAAAGCTTTTCATGTCAGCCTACTGTGGCATGGTTAGTAAAATTACGGTTATTATACTGCTCATACCAATTTTGGCTTTTAGTAAAAAACGGCGTTCATAATTGTGGGATAAATTTTATCTCACGCAGAGTCGCAGAGAGTAAGAGTTTTTATTTACAACATTTCTTCATTTCATACTTCTATTCAGAAACGCTTAAAAAAGTAAGCATTAATGAACCCCGGTTTGCACGTGCCAGAATCCTGCATAGATGCCATCAAGCGCTAGTAATTCCTCATGCGTACCTTGCTCAACAATTTGACCATTATCCATCACACATATGCAATGACTGTTGCGAATCGTGGAAAGACGATGAGCGATCGCAATCGTAGTTCTATTAATAGTAATCTTGTCTAAAGAGCGCTGAATTGCTGCTTCTGTCTCATTATCTACCGCAGATGTCGCCTCATCTAAAATCAAAATTGGTGGATTTTTCACAACTGCTCTAGCTATAGCGATACGTTGGCGTTGTCCCCCAGATAACTTTTGTCCTCGTTCCCCGACTATTGTTTCATAACCTTGAGGAAGCCGCATAATAAAATCATGGGCTTCAGCTATTTTTGCAGCATTGATAATCGCTTCATCTGTAGCATCAAAAGTACCGTAGGCAATATTTTCTGCCACTGTACCATGAAATAAAAATACATCTTGACTAACTAAACCAATGCTACGACGCAAATCAGATAAATTCAATTTTTGAATATCAATTCCATCAATAGTAATTACACCATTAGAAGTATCATAAAAACGCAGTAATAATTTAACTAATGTGCTTTTACCCGAACCAGTTGAACCAACAATAGCAATAGTTTTTCCGGCAGGAATATGCAAAGATAAATTCTTAATTATTGTTTCACGATTTTGATAGGCAAAAGTAACATTTTTATATTCAACTTCACCCCGTACTTTTTCAACAAATAAAGGTATATCTCCTGTCGTAATTTGGATGGGAGTATCTAACAAATCCATAACGCGCTTCGTAGAAGCCATCGCTCGTTGATATCTATCAAAAGTTTCTCCTAAAAATACCAACGGCCACAACAACCTTTGTACTAAAACCAATAAAACACTATAATTACCTATAGATATTCTTCCTGCATATGCTGCCATCCCTCCCAAAAATAATAAAGCCGTGAATCCGACTAAAACCAACATTCTAATTACGGGGATAAACGCGGCAGAAAGTTTAATTGCTTTGGCGTTACTTTTTTTATAAGCCTCACTTTCATTTGCTAATCTTGCACTCTCATAATTTTCAGCAGTATAACTTTTAATTGTACTAATTCCACTGATATTATTTGCTAAACGAGAGTTCAGAAAACTGACTTTTTCTCTGACATCAGCATAACGAGGTTCGAGACGTCTTTGATATACCAGAGAACCCCAGAGAATAAATGGCATTGGCAACATTGCTGCTATGGTGATGCTAGGAGGTAAAATAAAGAGCGCACCACCAATTAAAATTATGAATGAAGTAGTTACTTGAATAATTTCATTTGCTCCCCCATTTAAAAAATCTTCAAGTTGGTTGATATCATCACTCAAAATAGACATCAAACCACCTGTACTACTGTCTTCAAAATAAGCCGATTCTAAATGTTGTAAATGATTGTAGGCATCTAAGCGTAAATTATGTTGGATATTTTGGGCTAAATTCCGCCAAAGCCTGTCATAGGCATACTGAGAAAGCGATTCAAATACCCAAACAATAACAGTGATTAGTGAAAGTAAGGCAAATTGCCATAATACATCTCTAATTCCTAATTTACCTATGAAGGAATTTTGTTGCTGTACTAATATATCTACAGCAACACCGATTAACCAAGGTGGTGCTAAATCTAAAATTGTATTAATAATAGAATAGGTTGAGGCCTGATAAATTTGTGAGCGATAATTTTGTCCGTAGTTAAGTAAGCGTTGAAGGGGAGAGCGTTTATTTGTTGTTTGATATGGTTTTGATGTCATTATAATAACTAGAAATTTTAGTCTTCTGTTTTACTTAGCCATTGAAATTGCAGTTACCAAAATACGTAAAGTCTACTATTTTTTGGTATGTAAGTCTATCCAAAAACGGCAAAATATTATCCTAATTAGGTAATTTTTAGTAAATTTAGCGGTTCATACACAAAAAAGTGATAAAAAAGTTACGAAGTAGCACTACGGAGAATTCTGGATGTGGCGAGATTCAATTTTTACAAGCTATTTCAACAATTTCCATTATACTATTTGAGCTATTGACAAATCCTCCAGAAAATGCAGGTAAATACAAATTTGACTCAGTGGCTGTTTGTTAAATCATAATTATAGAAGTAAAGTATATCCACGGCGGCAATTATCCATCTTTAGCTAGTTAGCTATATTTAACGCTGCATATAAAATACTGTTGGAAAATCAGATTTCTATACTGGTGAGTTGCTTAGTAATTGTTACAGACAAGACAATTGCTTTGATTTAATTCAGTGAGATTTTGTGCTAACTAGTCATTATTAGAGTTCTATACTGATGTCAAATCTACTCAAAAACATACAAACTAAAAATCTAATTTCAATAGGTTTGCTAGTTTTTATTCCGATTGCAATTGTCACAGAAAAGTTAGACTGGGATGCATTAATAGTGTTTGGACTATCAGCGATTGCAATTATTCCCTTAGCAATCTGGTTGAGTAGAGCAACAGAAGAGATTGCTGTGGTTTTAGGGCCTTCTATCGGAGGTTTGTTAAATGCAGTATTCGGTAATGCAACTGAGTTAATCATTGCTTTAGTAGCTCTCAAAGAAGGCTTGGTAGATATTGTAAAAGCCAGCATTACTGGAACAATTATCAGTAATCTACTACTGGTAATGGGTCTATCTATGCTGTTGGGTGGGCTACGTTACAAAGAGCAGACTTTTCAGCCAATGGCCGCGCGAGTCAATGGTTCTACAATGACACTGGCAGTCACTGCAATTGTCCTGCCTGCGATGGTGATCACCACATCTAATGTTGTTGAGCCAAGTGCTATTACCAACTTGTCGATTTTTGTAGCGGTTGTTTTAATTGTAGTTTATGGCTTGACGCTGTTGTTTTCTTTGAAGACTCACAGCTACCTCTACGATGTTGGGGTTGTAGAACTAGAAGATAAGGTTTCTTTAGAACAAACCACAGAAGCAGATAAGCATTCAAAGCCAAATTTGGCTCTTTGGGTTGGTATTTTGCTTGCAGCAACCATTGGTGTAGCCTTCGTGTCGGAGATTTTTGTTGGTGCAGTTGAACAAGCAACAAAGGGACTAGGATTGACGCCTCTATTTACCGGAGTAATTTTGTTACCACTAATTGGAGGTGCAGCCGAATACGTAACCGCTGTCCGAGTAGCAATGAAGAACAACATGGATTTGTCAGTGTCTGTAGCAATGGGGTCGAGTTTACTAGTTGCTTTGTTAGTTGCACCGATCCTTGTGCTAGTTGGGCAGCTAATTGGACAACCAATGGATTTAAACTTTAACTTGTTTGAGGTTGTTGCAGTCATTATTGCTGTAGTCATTGCCAATCTAATTAGTTTAGATGGTCGCTCCAATTGGTTAGAGGGGATGTTGCTGCTTGCAACCTATGCTGTAGTTGGGGCTGCCTTTTACTTCCACCCAGTTTGAGTGCTAGTTTAGGCATGGGTTAAGGTGTATTGACAAGGTATTTTTCGAGGTCATCAAGGATAGCATTAATCGCGAAAATATCTGATTCATGCCAATGTTCGCCGACAAAATAGACTCGATCGCGTTGAACGGCGTTAAGCCATTGCCACAAGGGTTTGTGTTTAAGATTCTCCAATTTTGTCTTGTCACCATAAAATTCCAAAGATACAAGAAACAGAACATCCCCATCAATCTTAGGTATGGTTTCTTCCGAGATATTTTCTATGTAGAAGAAATCTCCTGTTTGCGATCGCGGACGTTGCAATCCAATATCTTTGAGAATCGTTCCCGAATAATGCTTTTCTCCGTATGCCGTAAATAGATTTTCTCCAGTTACATCTGCAACGGATATCCTTAGGGTATGGCGACGCTCTCCCAGAGCTTGCTTGAGTTTTTCAATCCGTTGCCAGTAATTATCCATAAATTGCTGACTAATATTCTCTTTGCCTAATATCTGAGCAAGTTCTTCTAGTTGCTTTTTCCAACCAAGGGGAGGCCAAGGATAGTTTAGTACAACAGTAGGTGCAATTTGTGACAACTGTTCATAAATATCTTTCATGTAAGAGTTAGATAAGATTAAGTCGGGTTTAAGTCGCAAAATCTTTTCTAAATTAGGAGAATCATAGCTCCCAACAAACTCTACTTGCTCAACTTTGCCTTGAAGATATTTGGGAAGCTGGGAACCGAGTTCATATGCCGAGCCAATAGGTTTGATACCCAATATCCAGCTATTTACTAAAGTATCAGGTCTTAGAGTTACGACTCGTTGAGGATTGCGAGGAATGCAGGTTTCACCCATTGTATGTTGCACGACTCGACAGTCTTCAACTTGCAGTTTGTGATTTGTAACACGAGTATTGTTAATCGTACTGCAAGCTACAATCAGTGTTGCCGTTAAGACTCCCAAAAACAGTAGATAGATGAGGCGGCGTAGAGAGATTTTCACGAATTGCTAACTCCTCAAAACCGCCATGAAAGTGTTCCCTGTACAGTGAATGGTTCCGCTGGGAAAACGTTAAGCCGATCGTAAGCAGATTCAAAATAGTCTACATCAAACAAATTCCGAAAGTTCAATGATGCCCTGAACTGTCCGCGGTTATAGAAGATAGCAGCATCTGTGCGAAAATAGCTGGGTAACGTAAATGAATTTTCTAAATCCCCTTGGCGATCGCCTACGTAGAAAAATCCTAATCCAAAGCCCAATCCTCTCAAGTCACCTTCTTGCAGTTCGTAGCTCGTCCATAAATTGAAGCTATGTTTTGGTACGTTATACAAACGATTACCAGGTTCAAATGTGTTATCTTCTGTGATTCGCGCATCGGTATAAGCATAGCCTGCAATCACGTTCCATCCTGGTAAGATTTCTCCTCCAAAGTTCAATTCAATACCACGACTATTTTGTTCACCTGTTTGAATCGAAAAGCCTGGATTGCTTAGATCATCAGTTGTGACGTTAGAACGAGTGAGATCGTAAAATGCGAGAGTCGCGGAGAGTCTGTTGTTAATATCTGCTTTAACCCCAACCTCATACTGTGTCCCTCGTTCTGGCTGAAATTGTTCGCCATCAATCAATCTGCCAATGCTTGGCGCAAACGAGCGACTATAGCTGGCATAGAGCGAAATTGGTTGAATTGGTTGATAGACAATCCCCACACGAGGACTAAAGGCATTTCCAGATTGAAATTCTTCTGTTTCATTGATGAAATCTCTGTTCGTCTGCTCGAAGAAATCTAATCTGCCGCAGCAGGGCCTCTGAGAACTTCAATTCGTTCAATATTAGCAAAATTTGCTGCTTTACCTCCCCCTTGTAAATATCTCAATCCATTCCTGGTGAAATTACCTGCACCGTCAGAAACTTCAAACCCTCGAATCGTAAAAGTGGCAAATTGATTAAAGTAACTAGGAGCAGTCTGAGTTACACCACTGATATTTCTGAGTGCATCATTGAGAGTAGTAACTTGCTGTTCTTCTAACACTCGTTGTGGCACTACTTGAATCGAAGCGGGAATATCTCGTAAAGGCGATCAGTGATTCAGCAACGCCCGATTTCTAGGTATGGTTGTTGATGATAGCATTGAGATGTAATTTTCGGAGCTAAACCACTGCCGTGGAAAATATACTGTCCGCCACCTGTGGATGTATGTTTATCTTCGTGTGTTCCTGAAAAATGAAAGTGGTAACTTATGCAGCATTCTTTCTCCGGATCTTCAAAAATTATGCGATCGCATAAGCGCAAATTAGTGACGTACCCAAC
>NZ_AJLN01000034.1 GCF_000317285.1 Chlorogloeopsis fritschii PCC 6912
AATAACCAACTCCAAACCAGGACGCAGTTCGATTTCCCGCCAGTAGCCCTGCCCTATTAGCTTTGGGAAATTGTACATCACATCCAACTTATCATCGGGATCTGGATGTTGGGAACTGTCTACCGTCTCCTCATACAGTAACTCGTAGAAGGTTGGGCTGGAGATGGAGATAGTCATAGTTAATATTGCTGAAAGGAAAGTAAAATTTATATCAAAAAATTTAAGTAGTAAAGCTAATCCCAAGTTAATTTTACCTGGGAATAAATGAGAAATATTTTTAATATTATCGCATATTTTGTTTGGAAATAAAAAGACGCTTTAGTGCTTGAGTGAGAGTTTCATAACTCATAACTTGCACCAAGATCAACAAGAGCCAGAGGCTCTTGTTCTTGTTACCAGCTTGCACCTAGTAACAAGGGTGGTGATCTGCTGCCTGGTGGCTGTTGCAAACAAGGGTTTTGAGTCTTTGTCTCCAGGTTGTTGGAGCTGGTGCAAGACGTCCATGTGATTAAACCACACAACGAGAGAATGAAAAATAACGTAAATTTTATACTTTTTCTGATTTAGCTAATCTCTTGCTCAATAGCATTCGAGTTTAATTTAAGCTGCATCAGCGCGTTGAATACTTATCATAGTGAGTATAAATTTTTCTGGAAAATGAAAATATTTTTTTTTAAATTCTACGATTTTAGCAAAAACTGTACAGAGTAATTGAAAAGCTTGCTTAGACTTACCTATACACTGTGTTGCCTGGTGTAATCTTCAATTTATTAAGAACTTATGCAAATTTGTCTTATACGTTGCGATCGCTCAAAAATAAATTGCTAAACTTCTTTGATTGAAAAACAGGTTATAACAGTGGCTAATACTGTAAATCCATAATTTACGAGTATATTGTTCTAGATTTGAGGTGTCAAAAGCGCAAAAAAAATGATAATTTATCTGAAATTTTATCTAATTATTTAGTATGAAAAACGACATTGGAATAGAACAATTACGCCGCTATCAAGAGTATGGGGAATCTATCCTGCAAAGCTTAGAACTAGTGTCACAGAATCCACCTCCCCAAGAAAGTTGGATTCCCGCTAGTATTAATGAAAACATTCACTATCTGCGACAGTCAGCCCGCAGGGTAGTAGAACTTGCCTCCTCACCCGTGAAAATTGGGATCATGGGAGAATTTAGCAGTGGCAAAACTTTGCTACTTGGCAGTTTAATTGGCTATGCCGATGCTTTGCCAGTGAGTGAAACTCCGACTACAGGTAACGTTACGGCGATTCACCTGCGTCAACAACCAAACTTACAGACGACGCAAATTAGTAAGTTTACGGTGGAGTATTTATCCCATGAAGGGGTGAAAGAGTGTCTGCGCTTTATGCTCAAGGAAGCCGAAGTACGAGCAAAAGCAGCAGATATACCTTCAATAGAAATTGCGTCTCTGCAAAATTTGCACCCGACAACGGCTGTGGATAGTAACGGTATCCTGAAATGGTGTGAGCAAGTCTGGAATCAAACGCAAAGTTTAGAATTACGCTCATTACTACGAGAACTAGTTGGATTTGTGCGTACTTATAGCGCCTACGGTAAAGAAATTTGTGGTAAAAGCTATCAGATTGACCATACTACAGCTAAGAAAGGGCTGAGACTAGCTGAACCACCCATGAATATTTTAGAACTCAACTTTGCACAACTACCGCCCCCTCCCATACCTTGGGAAAGTTTTACCCAGCCCACAGCTATAGATTTGCAGAAGAGTTTTTCTTTGATTCGGCGGATTGATGTCACGGTTGAGGTAGCAAAGCAAGTCTGGGATTTATCTGGGTTGCAAGGAACAAATGAGTTTGTACTTTTAGACTTTCCGGGATTGGGTTCTGCGGATTCTGGCGTGCGAGATGCTTTTTTATCGTTGCGAGAACTAGCAGATGTACAAACTATCTTGTTACTACTCAATGGCAGATATCCCGGTGGAGCGATCGCTTCTAAAATTCGTACTATGCTGGAACGAGATAAGGGACAAGATTTAAGAGATAGAATTATTGTTGGTGTTGGACGTTTCAATCAACTGCCTCTGACTTTAAGTGACGAACGAGCGATTGATGAACTTGTAGATGAGCCGTTACTTTCAGAAGAAGCAGTCTTAGAACGATTAGGCATTCTTCAACTTACCATTGCCAGTGCCAGCAACTTAACAACAGAGAAAAAAAATATTGTTCTGTTATCGCAACTTTACGGGTTAACGAAACTTGCCGAACTATCTTCACTGGTGCAAGTTTCCTCCCCAGAATTTTTACCCGAACTAGATCTGCCCAACAAATTTCAGGAAATAGAACTGCGAGAGAAATGGGAGCAATTAAGTAAAATGCTTCCTACTTCTAGCACCTTGCACAAACAACTTAGCGACTATGTTGAAGATGGGGGCATGAGTCGGTTGCGATCACTACTCAGAGATCATGTCGCCCAGCATGGCATGAAACAACTTGTGGAAGATACCAAAAGGGCTGTGGAGGCTTTACGCAAACAACAGAATTACCTCAAAACCCTCTTAGAAGAAATTCCATCATACATTCCTGTTCAAGAAAACCCTGCTTTTCTCAACTTACGAGAAACAATTGAAAATTTAGTCACTATCTACAGACAATTTCAAGCAGATTTAGAAAGACAGCCCATTTTAAACAACCGCAACGGCATAGCTGTGAGCGATGTGGTTAAAGACGAACTAACTAGTAAAATATTCTTTGATTGGAGTGAGTGGACATTACTCTTTGATAGAACCAAAAATGGCACGATCGCCCTCAGCAAAAGTGAAAGTTTTTTTGACGACGAAGAGATAGAAGACTCCATCCCCACCAAAAGCGACGATTTTTATCCGGCATTTGTGCAAACAGTTCAGGAAATGCAAGTTTTTGCCCACGAGCGCACAAAAGAGGCAGTCACAGATCTGTTTAGCAAATTGTCATTAGAAGTGGCGAGCGATCGCACCACAGTTAATGCAATGATACTGCCAGAGATGGAACAGTATATTCAGGAAAACTTTGGTAAAAACCAACTCCGCCTCTTTCGCAACCTTTTGCGGGCAATTGAGCCAGCCAATAAATGGCAAAAATTGATTATCGAACACAGCGGGCTAGCAGGCAGTACAGTTTCCATTAACGCCGATGCCTTATTTCCCCTAGCACGCAAAGATGACAGACATCCAAACGGTCAAATTTTTGATTGGAGTCCTGAGAAAAAATCTCCAGTTCCCCCTAGACCATTTAATCATCAAATTGCTGTTTTGCGATTGCGCGATGAAATTACAGCCACTGCTAGCTTACACCTCGTGCAATACGTGAGTCAGTTAACGAAACAGGTCAAACAATCCTTTTCGAGAGCGCTGAAGGAAATTGTAGACAGTCTCCAAGAACTGTTGAAATCCAAACACGAACCTTTACTGCGATATATTGCCGCCGCTGAAGAACGTAACTCAGGCTCTACCCCTACTTGGCTAAAGACACTCTCTCAAGTTGCGACTATTTCTGATCCAGGGGAAGTTTAATCTTTGTGTCTTTGTAATTAAAAAATAAACCACAAAGAACACAAAGTACGCAAAGAATAATTAAGAGAAGCAGTTATTTTGTATTTCTTCTTCGTGTCCTTTGTGCACTTTGTGGTAGCCTGCGGCAAGCCGAAGAAGGCGCGTCTACGTTAAATAAATTTAGGACTGTAATTAGAATTTGAGGCTAATTTAAAATGCCCGTCAAAATTGAACTTTTTAATCGCTATCAACTGCGTACTCATCAAAACGATCCATCACTGTTGCTGTTGCCAGCAATTGAAATCAAACCAATTCCCAGTCTCAACTTACCCTATATCTCTCGAATTAATATCTCTGTAAGTGGTTTGCCAAAAGACTTGGCGGCACAGATGCAAACAGCATATAAAAGTGTAGACTTTGGTACTAATAGACTATTAAAACTTTCTACACCCCAAAGATTGCGGCAAAGTGATTGTCGTTGGAACCAACCTTTACCACCAGGTGTTAACTGCACTTTACAGGTAACTGTAGACTATTTTGACTCAGACGAAATGGATCAACCAAATTTGTCTAGCAGCAAACGTACTCTTGCGGAATGTAATATCTGGACTTATCCAATTAAAGATTATTCCATTAAAGAACCACTAATGACTTTTACAGAGTTTACAGATTCAGTCTTAAACCCACTTAAAAGTACAGCATCTCCACCACCGCCAGAAACGGAATTAGCACCAGAAAATAAAAAGTCAGAAATCACCTATCCCGGCTGGTTTGCCATTGATTTTGGTACTTCCAACTCTACAGTTACGCTTTACGATCCCAAAGTGATTGTTACGCCCCATAGTCTGCCTGGCGAACAAGAATTAAAGTTACGCGATCGCCTCTCGGCATGGATAACTCAGCGCCCTGTCGATGATGTGCCTGGTGTGACTCGCGAGGCTTGGGTGCAGGAGTGGCAAAGATTTTTGGCAGAAGTAAGTAAAAATTTGCAAGATAATACTGTAAATTTACGTAATTTACACGGCGAGAATTTTTTAGAAGCAATCCGGCAGATAGAAATTGCCCTCAGCAAGCGTCTGCCTTGGTTTCGTCGTGCCGCCAGCAGGCGTTTAAACCAAATTTATCACGAAGTTTTTCGCGTTCCCGCTCTAGAGTGGCAAAGTTTAATACCAGTAGAATTGGATAAAACTCGCCGTTTGAGTGAAATTCCGAGTGAGTTAGAAGTTATTAGTCTCGAACCAACTTTACCAACAGACGATCCAGCCAAAGTTAAAGTTAGCTTGGGCGAACAAGCAAAACAGCATCGACTCGATACTATCAGACTAGGAGAGGAAATTGGCGGTAGGTTCTTGCATTCACCGAAGCGCTATTTTGGGCAAGAACGTTCTTTTCCAATTACTCTCAATGGCAAAGAAGATAATGTTCCTGTGAATAAGCTCCTGCAAGCAGCTTATGCCCAATTGATGAATTTAACAGAAGAATACCGCCAGCGATCGCTCAAATGTTCCCAAGGTAAATTTTATCGAGCGGTTGTAACTTATCCAACAATAGCTTCGCCATTTGTGCGCCGAGAAATCGAGCAATTGGTAAAACAATTAGATATTGAAGATGTGCAGATGGCTTACGATGAAGCTGTCTCGGTGGCGATATTCTTTTTGTGGCGAGAATTTGGCGGTGACTTGAACTTGGGAATTGAGTCTTTTAAAACTCGCTGCCGACAAGATGGAGACAGATGGTGGCAAAATGTCTTGGTGTTAGATATTGGCGGTGGAACTACTGACTTGGCACTGATTCGCCTTGCCTTAGAAGAAATCAACCCCTTCGAGCCTGGTGAAGATAGAGGTGATGGCGGACGCTACTATAAACTTACGCCAAAACTGTTAGGTTCTTCTGGTCATTTGCAGTTGGGTGGCGAGTTGATTACACTGCGATTGTTTCTGTTGTTGAAGGCAGCGATCGCCGATTGTTTGTTGAGTGCAATTGCAGAAGATATTTTGCCCAAAGATGTATTAAAAGTACAGCCAGAAGAATTGAGCGATCGCTTTCTTGAGAACGGTAAATTTCAAAAAGGTTCGCTGTTAGCTTGTGTAGATAACGAAATCCGCGAAGGAGAAGCTTACAAAGAAGCTTTAAATGATGCGGAAAAAGTTTTGCCCACCCGTTGGAAGAACGCACCATCTCGCGCCCAAACTTTTTACAGTTTGTGGGAATATGCTGAAGCTGCCAAAATTACACTCGGACAAAAACACAATACATCAGATGCATCGGTATTTATCCTAGATGGGCAAAAAATTTCAGAACTGCTGGCACAACATGACATTTACTTGCCCAGCAGTGCAATTGATAGCCTCAGCGTCACACTCACAGTCGAACAATTTGAAAAAGCAGTGGCACCCGTTGTACGTGAAGCCATCGGTATTGCCCAAGGATTAATCGAAAATGCCTTAAAAAACCAATCAGAAACAGTAGATTGGTTAATTCTCTCTGGCAAAACTTGCAATTTAGAATTAGTTGAACGCGAACTTTACCGAGTATTTAGCAAGTCTGATTATTTTGTTTGGAACGAAGAACGCGTTACCTTTGAACCCGAATATACTAAGTTAGCAACCTCAGCAGGAGCTTGTTTTGCTGAAAAACTCCGACAATTAAGTTTCGCTCCCCAACAAGCCAAGGAATTGCTACGTAAAGGAGCCAACCAATTATATATAGATGTCAAAAACCTATTTTATTTTCTTCCTTGCTCCTTTGTACGAGAAGTAATTGGCGGTAGCCCCGATCCAATTTTTCATGCCGGGCAAGAACTATATCAACTCCAAGCCGAAGATGCGATGGCAAAGTTTCGCAGTCGCTGGTTGGGAATGCAATTAACTAATAACATCAGACGTCAAGACTTTGAGAATATGAAACTCCAGCTTTGGGGTAGCTACAACGGTGATGCCTTAATGAAAAAGCTAGGCATAAATGAGGAAGATTTTAAGAACTCCATTCAAGTTCAGTTTGAAATTAATCAAAAATTAGACATAGACTTATTACTTTGTCGGGGTAATCCTTATTACCTCATTTCTAGAAATATTCCTTACCTCGATGCCGCAAAAGCTATTGGTGTACCAGCATTGATTTCCAGTGATGGTAGGGTAATATGCGATATTGCAGTTAATGTTGCCGAATCTGCCAGCGCCCTCAAAACCGATGCTCACACTTTAGTATTTGCTGCCGAAACAGATTATGGTAAAGATTTGCGAGTTTTTCGCAATAGCGATGGCGGCATACAACAAAGCATGGGTTTAATTGCAGAGTTGCCTCCATTTCCTGCCAGTGGCAAACATAGTTTTTACTTCCAATTTCGCAACCCAGAATCGAATAAATGGGAATTAATTGGCGAATTACCACAACCAGAAGTCAAAACCGAATATCCTTGCAAATATTATGCCTCTGTTAACGAGCAAGGTTTATTACGAGTTCATGCCTTTGAAGTACCTTATTGGACATCACTAAATCCTGAATGCCTCAAACAAGAAGGTTGTGTTTTTCGAGACTCATTGCAAGCACAATCAAATAATGTTGAGACAGAACGCGATCCGTTTTGTGGATTGCATTGATTGCACAGTTGCACCATTCCCGTAAGCGATCGCTATAGTGAAAGCTGATTTGTTGGTGCGATCGCACGATTGCACATCATGCACATCAACTTTCTACCAGCGATCGCCAAAACAACAACTTATCTGCTGAATGCCTGTCTGCGAGCAAACAAGCTCAAAAGCAAAGCAGTTCCGAAACCCCAAGCACCATTGACTAATAAACCTGTCACCATTCCTGCTGGTTGCCAACCCCCTGCTAGAGGTTGACTTTTGAGGGGTGCAACGACAAACCAGGCAACTAGTGTCGGTGCTAAAGCACCAAAAAGTAAAGCTGCTATCCAGTAATTTTTCCGGCGAAAACTAGGTGCAATAGCTGCCCAAACTAAACCCCAAACTCCACCCCACAAAGCACTAGAAAAGACTTGCGGGATACCAAAAGGAGCTGTCGGTGTCATTGGATAGGGAGAACGGGACGTAAAATTTATTGTATGTAGCAGTGCCAGCATTCCCTGGTGAAATACCAGCACGGAAATTACACCTGCAATAAACGCCAAGATAAATCGAGATAAGACTATTCTTTGAGTCATTGTTTAGATCATCTCTATTCTCCTGTTGGTTAAAGTTTAGCGAACTCCTGAGACTTTGGATCATGAACTAGTCGCGGCGAAGGTGAAGGGTAATTTGTTTTGTGCGATCGCTTGTTACATCTGGTATGAATTGCATAGATTGCGAAGTTTTTGCTTGATGCGATCGCGCACTGAATCGGGTGACACCACTACGCAATCTGGCGCATACTGCATAACTTCGCGGATAAACCAAAAGGTACTCGAAACGCCTCTAATAACTCGCCGCACACGTTGTTTTTCTGGTATCCATTCACTTGTCTTGTCTTCTGGTTTGGCTTGGTAAGCAAAAGCTAAGTTGCCTAATAGGTGCATTTCTACATCCATTTCATCCAATCGCGATCGCCACTTACCAGAAATAGGCATGATAGCCGCATCCTGTATGCGATCTAAACGCAAATTCCAGTTATGATGGAGTTCTTCCACGTCGAAATTTCCTTCTGTCTCTTCACACCAGCAATCAAGATATTGACGCTTTTCGTGCGGTGATACTTTGGCATAGCGAACCGTAAAATTCCATATACGCCCGGTAGCATCTTGATAGGAAAGCTGAAAAGGTTGCTCTCGTTTGATATAACGATCAATATCCAAACGCCAAGCTGGGGGTGAGTTCTCCAAAAAACGTTCTATTTCACCTCGCAGTGGTAATGATAATTCGCTGCGTTCTAAGAGCAAGTTTGCAATAATTTGAGCTTGTTCAATTTGTCCGATGTCTGTCAAAGCAGAGATACATCGATGTAATGCTCTTATCCTTGCTTCTGACCAATTATTATTATGACCGAGTATGAACTGACGACGAGCGATCGCTTCTACAAGCTTAGAGATATTCGGGCGATCGCCCCACATCATACCGAATTCAAGAGCGATCGCTTCTAGTTCGGCTTTGTCGCGTTCTGATATCGAGAGTGTAATTGATTGACCTTTTCGACTCATTTTTACACGGACACTTTTATATTGATATATCTTGTCAACCCCTATTTTGCGTGCCAATATAGTTTTTAACAACTAATTACGGACACTATTTCAGCAAAGCAAACAAATCGCATCATTAATGCGAGAAATTAACGAAAGATTTTTACATTCATATAAAAAACTGTAACCATTGGTTGCAGAAATTAGACTAGTCGTATTTAGCACATAAATAAAAACTGCCACCAATGGTGGCAGAAATTCTTTTAACTCTCCATCCAGGAGCATCGTTGAGTATATGTCCGAAAATTACAGCATATATCTGAAACCCGTCTATTCAGAAACTGTAGCTACCCCTAAAGGAGTGAAATTACCGAATAATTGGTCGCTTTCTTGGCATCAAAGAGAAACTTTAGAGGCGTTTCGCGATCCAAGTATTGATGTAGTGTTCAACACCGCCATGACTGGCGATGGTAAAAGTTTGGCTGCATTTCTTGGGGCAATGACAGATGGTGTATCCACGATGGCAACTTACCCAACTAACGAGTTAGCCAGAGATCAGGAAAAGCAAGTACAAAAATATAAGGACGAATTCCAACCAGACAAAAACCCACAGATTTATCGGCTGAATGCAGCTATTCTGGAAGATTTTATCGAAACTAACCAACTGCCAAGTAAACAATCTGGATTAACTAATCTTTCTAACCAAGCAGAAATTTTGTTGACTAATCCCGATATTTTCTACTATATCCACGATTTTCGCTATCTGAGGCGGTTTAAAAAAGACGGTAAAACAAAAGGAGAAAATGCTAATAAACTATTCAGTAAAATAGATGATAATTACAATTTATTTATATTTGATGAATTTCATGTATTTTCTTCTGCTCAAGTTGCTAGTATCTTCAATGCAATCTTATTAATTAAGAATACTGTTCCAGGTAAAAAATTTCTGTTTTTATCTGCAACGCCAGATGAGTTATTAATAAAATTTTTTGAAAAATCTGGTATTAGATATAAAGAAATTAATCCTGCCAAAGAACAGAAATACTGTTTTTCAGAAAGTGGTAATCAATGGCGGCAAATTAGTCAGCCGATCGCGTTATTTTTTCCGCAATCACTAGAACCTAATCTTGCATCTAGTTATGATTGGCTAATAAAAAATTCTGAATCAGTAATTTTAAAGTTTTTTCAAGACTATCCAGGTAGTAAAGGTGCAATTATTCTCAATTCAATAGCTGCGGTTAAGAAACTAGCCCAGCATTTTAAGGAGATTTTTGAGCCTTTAGGATTAAAGGTTCGAGAAAATACAGGTTTAACAGGTGAGACTGAAAAAGCTGCATCAGTGGTAGAAGCAGACTTACTTTTAGGAACATCCACTATTGATGTTGGCGTAGATTTTAGAATAAATTTTTTGGTATTTGAAGGTACAGACTCAGGTAATTTTATTCAACGCTTTGGTAGGATAGGTAGACATAAAGATTTTCACCCTCATCCTTATCATGCTTATGCTTTAATTCCTAAGTTTATTGTGCAAAGATTATTTGAAATTGATTCGCACCCTTTGCAAGACGGTGAAATTTATGACCGAGTAACCTTTACACAAGCCATTCGTTCTCCTGCAATTTACCCATTTGTAAATCAATTTAACCAATATCCAAAACGCTGGGGTGCTATTCAATCAGCTTGTGTTCATCAGGAATTAAGACGGCTGAATCATCAATATCCCGATGCTGAAAAAAACTTCAAAGAGGCTATTGAAGCAGCACTTGATGTCAACATTTGGCACAAGTATCATCAAATAAATCAATGTTTAGAAGAAAAGAAAAAAAAAGTTATTGATGAAGCACGGAGTTTTCGGGGAAGCAGCCAGTTAGATTGTGCAATTTACGATGAGACAAATCTAGAAGAACCAGACAATGAACGTTTTAAAACTTATAACTTACCGGGTATTCTCAGCAACTTTAAGTTTGAATGGATGGATAGAAAGGAATTTATACAGCAAGCTGAGAAATCTAAAGTTACAACCACTCGCTTTCAGGAAGCTTTATGTTGTTTGAAATTGATCGGCTACCGGGAAGTAAGAGAAGACTGGCGATTTTACTACCCCGAAGATATCAGCGACATTGCTAAATCTGGTAAAGTCCAGGTTCTAAAAGGTTTAGAAATTCGCCAACCCCACGGTAGCGGGATTAATAGAATCAACGATGCTGTGTCAGGTAGGGGTTTAGTCTGCTTTATTTCAGATTGCGATCGCGCTTACCTAAGAGCCAAGTTAGGTTTACCTATCCACTTTCAAGCATACTCTCTAGTAGATAAACATAGCAGCGATGAGAAAAAGTCACCACCGTACACCATAGCCTTTAGTAAATCTGCACTGATGTTGGAAACCTTACTTTGGTTTCGCAAGCCGAAAAAAGATGAAGGCTGGATTTGTTAGAAAGTTGTGGAGAAAGGGTTTTGCCCGAAATCAGAAGGTATCACCAGGAAGGAAATATCTGTACGAGTCAAACTAAAGCGGGGAGTGGCAAAAAAATTACATCGTGACTATATTGATGGTTTAGAAATCTCCCCTACAGGAACTATTATCCACAACGGCGAAGATTTTGATAAACCAAGTCCCCTAGCAGCAAAGTTTAATGGTGGTGCAGCTAATGGTTGGAAGTACATTGAAGTAAAGAAAGACAACCAATGGATTCGTTTAGAAGAATTACGACAGATTTGGAGAAGCAGCAATGACCAAAACCGATTTACTTACCCGAATTTCCATTGACCCAAATATTTGTTTCGGTAAACCCTGTATCAAAGGTCATCGTATATCGGTTGCTTTAATTCTCGACCTTCTTGCAGGTGGAGAAACAATTGAGACAATTTTGGAAGAATATCCAGGCTTGGAACGAGAAGATATTCTCGCTTGTATTGCATATGGTGCAGAAATGGCAAGAGATAACTATGTAGAAATCCCTATTGGAGTGCAAAAGGAAACAAAAAAGTGAATATTAAACTTGATGAGAATATGGGTAGTTTGCGAGTAGCTACCTTATTGAGACTTGCAGGACATGATGTTGCAACAGTAAGAGAACAAGGTTTAGTTTCTACCTCTGATGAGGAATTAATTGATATCTGTCGGAGTGAAGCTAGATGTCTAGTAACTACAGATAGAGGGTTTGGAAATCGTCTTAAATATCAACCTTCTAAATATAGAGGAATTATAGTGGTTCGTTTACCACCCAGCCCTGTTTTTGAAGATTATCGTGCAGTTACAGAAACTCTAATTGCTGGACTTGAAGCAGCAGATGTAACTGGAAAACTATGGATTGTTAGACAAGGCAATATTCAAGAATACCAAGATATTGAAGTGAAGGACGAAGACAAATGAATGATGAAAATAACTTTGACAAATATCCAGAAATTCCAGACCTAGATAACTATGATGATGAAGAAAATAAAGATACTCCTGTTCAGAAAGAACTTTTAACTATTAGCCTCTTCAAAAAAGCAATTAAAGAAGTACAAGAAAATAAGGAAGATTCCATACTTCTTAGTTTTGCTGATAATATATTACCTCAACTAATTCATAAATTAGTAGGAGCAACGGCTAAGGGTGGTCAATTTACAGAAGACCGTAGAGCCGAAGGTAAAAATGTTGAACGTAGTAAGCATGACCAATCCTTATTATCTCACCTGCTTAATGGATTATTTCCTACATACCGAATTATTAAGAAATTAAAGTCAGCAGAATTAGAAACTAATCCTGTCAAGCGTCAATGTGGAGAAAAAGAAACTCGTTTATTTGTAGCTGCGTATATTCTACATGACTTTGAAAAATTTCCTGACTATCCGATTTGGCTAGAAGATAATGACACGAATGGTGTGTTTACAAATCGTGATTGGCGTAAAAATCCTGCAAAAAAATCAGATGCGCCCAATTTAAGACGCGGCTATGTTAAACAAAAAATTCAAGATTTTAGTTTAGATAGTTTTTTGGGTGAGGATTGGGAAAATTATATAGATGATATTGTTTGGTTGAGTAGCAATGCTGGTGATGGAAGTGATGCTGATCGAGGTTTAGAAATTCGTGGTTTACAACCGCGTTTAGATGGTCGAGTGCGGAATATTCTGCACAGATTATTGAAAATGTCTGATTTATTTGCTTCATTAATAAAACATCCTCGTGATGTAGAAAGTGATGGCAGAAATGAGAAACTACCTGAGTTATTAAACGATTTAAGCAATGGGCAATTAAAGTTTACCTACCATGCTTTATCAGATAATCGTGGCGTTCTTACAAATATTATTAATAATGCTTTGATGGATGTACATCCTCAGCAATACTACACACAGTTATTATATTTGCCGGATGGTGTAGTATACCTTGCCAGTAGCGATGCGCCTGCAATTAATACTGGTGATATTGCCAACCAGGTTGTAGAGAAAATTTATCAGTTATGTAAGGGACAAATCGAATCAAGGCTTATAGGTGTTAATAGAGATGATATGAAAAGGAGAATTAAATTAGCTCCCTATATCAGCTTATTATTTACGCCACAAGAAATAGTTGCAAGAATAGCACCAAAAGCTGTTTTTAAATGGAGTCAAAAACTTGATAATCTTGGGGAGACTCTAGTAGACAAGCAAAATAGAAGCCAAGCTCCTAAATCGGTGAATTTTGAGAACTTAGTATTTGATGGCAAAGTTGATAGGCTAGGAAAACTTCTAGCATTAATATCATCTATTGCAATTGATAAAGATGGGAATTTAGCCTCAGAAGTTCTCGAACATCTTGGTTTAAGTCATTTAATTGAAGATTTTGGAGCATTTTCTGATTCTGGTGGCACTATATATCGCTATTTTTACATAGCTAGTCGTTTTTATGAAACAAAACTTGGCATTTCTCCTGATGAAGAACGTTATTTAATAGAAGAATTAGCTCAATCTTTATCAGAAAAACTAAATTTGAGACTTCAACCAGATACAAATGACAATTGGCGTGATTTACGCACTTACGTAAATCAAGTTATTTCCTTACCAATAGGTGCAATTGTTAAACCAAAACCAGAGCAATTTTTAATGGAAATCAATAGATATAATGCTGCTAAAAATACTGGTAGAGGTAGGGAGAATGTTTGTTCTATTTCCAGCTCTTCTTATACTGTAACTGAACAAAAAGAAACAGCAACTTTATTTGCTCCTCAGGTTTACAGTAACCGTCAAATCTTGTTCAATACTCAAGCAGCAAAACGACAGATATGCTCAATTTGGTCAATAGAAATTATGTTGCGACAAATTATGATGAGTAAGACAGATGAGACTGGTGGAGATTTTGAGAACCGAAAATTTAGATACCTCTATCTATATCCTGCTTATTTCTTCACTCCTGAAACTAACAAGTTTATACATAAGGCTTACAATTATATCTCTCAATCTCGATTTGATTCAGAACTACGCAAACACTTTATTTCTAAAGAGCAAGTTGCAAACTTAGAAATCGAAAACTATCAAAGAGTCGATGATTTATTAATTAAACAGGATATTTCATCTCAAAACGATCGTACTTTTAAAATGAATTATCCAGAAGATGGAACTCTGACATTCTTCTTTATTGGTATACCACCAGAAGTCAGATATGACAATGGTAAAGCTAAAGTTGTAGAAATAGAATCGTGGGTAATGCCAGCTTGGTTAGCATTAGCATTACCGCTTGTTATGGATGTGAAAGTTGTAGCGTCAGAATCACCCATACCACCTTTTATTAGTGGCGCTGATTTTGAAGAAACAACTGTAATTGATGGTGAACATCAAGCAATTCGTTCTCTTATTAAACAAGATAATTATCGCTTAGATAGTATCTTACCTCGGCAATCAAGAGCGTTTTCACCTTTAAATGCTCTCACTGCTGCTTACTCCATCCACTTAGAAGCAAACCGCAAAAAAGATGGCGATCCAGATTGGGGAAAATTAGCAGATTTAGCACGGGATTTAGAAACCAGTCCTCTTTATGTATTTCATTACCTCAATAAATGGCTGCGAAAACAAGACAAAATCGATTCTGTGTCTATTGCAAAAGTTCGCCTATACTTAGATTTTTACTACTATTTTGAACCAGAAGGAGAAAACGTGAATCAACTGCGTAAGTTAACAGAACTCTACCGTCGTTTTTATCGAGCAAAAAGACAATATGCAAAAGCAAATGCAATTCTCAAACCAATTGATGAAGCTGCTGATGTCATTTTGAAAATTGATAAAGCTGTAGCTAGTGATGCTGATGCTTTAACAGATGTAGTGGCGGCTCGTTTAGCAAAGCTGATGAATAATGTACGGCGTAGAGCTGCTGAAGGAAAACCCACACTAACTTTAGTAGATGGTAAGTGGAAACCTGCTTTAACTTCAGAAGAAGAACGTCAAGCAGTCTATGAATTTTCTAGATATTTTGTCAAGGAAATTTTTGAGGGAAGTTTCAAAGGCGATTGCGCACGTTTAGCAGGTACTCAACTCAACCTAATTCGAGATACCTGTGAGTATCTTTATCGCCTTGCAGATGATGAAGAACGTAAAGCACGTCCACAAGATGAGCCTGATGAAATTCCTGAATTAGAGATTGAAGTAACAGTCTAAGTTATTCTCTTTTTTCAACAATCATAAATAGGAGTAATTAAATCATGAAATTTCTGAACACCATCGATTCTAAGTTTTTTCACGAAGCAATCCCCGCTAAACCAATGGGCAAATATGTTCATTTCATCACTATTCGCGTGACAGAATCTTACCCTTTATTTCAGACAGATGGTGAACTCAATAAAGCAAGAGTGCGTGCTGGTATTGAACACAAAGAACCGATTAGTCGCTTGGCAATGTTTAAGCGCAAGCAGTCAACTCCAGAACGTTTGACAGGAAGAGAACTGCTACGTAATTATAAAATTGGTGAATGGGAAAATTGCGACTACAATGTAGATTTCAGCAAAACTACGCCTGATTGTATTCTTTACGGTTTTGCTATAGGTGATTCTGGTTCTGAGAAATCAAAAGTAGTTGTAGACACAGCCTACTCTATTACACCATTTGATGATTCTCACCTCAGCTTTACCCTCAATGCACCCTTTGAAAATGGCACAATGAGCCGCCAAGGGGAAGTAACTAGCCGTATTAATAGTCAAGACCATATTCTACCTCAAGTCTTTTTCCCCAGCATTGTGACGCTGAAAGATCCGACTGAAGCAGGATTTCTCTATGTTTTCAATAATATTCTCAGGACACGCCATTATGGAGCGCAGACTACCCGTACTGGTAGGGTACGTAATGAGTTAATAGGAGTAATTTTTGCTGACGGTGAGATTGTCAGTAATCTACTTTGGACACAAAAAATATATGACGTAATGCAGGAGAAAAAACAAATTAATCCTCCCGATCCGCTTAATGAAAACGATGTTTTAGAGGCTGCTACACAAGCAATTACTACTCTCATGTCTCAAGAGTGTATTTCCCATACTGATTTTGTTGGTGCATCCTTCACACAACTTTTGAATGAAGTGAAATCCATCACCAGTGATGAAAATCGATTACAAGCACTGTTGAATCAAGCAAATACAGAATCAACGGCTTATGCTCAGACATGGGTTCTTAAGTCAGGTAAAAAAGAAGCTAAGAAAGATGCCAAAGGTAGTAAGAAAGCTAGTGCTGCAATGGAGTAGGCAATATGGTGCTAATTTACCGCTGTCAATTAGAACTACATGACAGCCTCTATTACGCAACTCGTGAAATAGGGCGATTGTATGAAACAGAACCAATAATTCACAATTATGCCCTCTGTTATGCACTAGGATTAGTTGATAGTGAAAAATATTCCACAACTGTCCCTGAAGAACATTCCTATCGCTACTTTTGCCCTGAACAAGTTCCTAAATATGAAGAACATTTAACGCGGCTTAATCAACAGGCTATTTACGTTACTCCGGCGCGATCGCTTAATCATTCTGCCATTCTCAATACCTGGAAGTATGCCAACAACAACTATCACGTTGAGATGGAGAAAACCCAAAAGAATATTCCTAGCTTTGGTAGAGCAAAAGAAATTGCGCCGGAAAGTCAATTTGAATTTTTTGTGATTGCTCAAAAGCAACTTAAACTACCAAAATGGATTCGATTGGGAAAATGGATGAGCAAAGCTGAAGTGACGGTTGAACAATTGCCATCACCTAAAATCCAAGAAAATGTATTTACTTGTCATCATCCCTTAAATCCTTTGGATGTGATATTTACCAATCGGGTTATAAGTTACGACGTGGTAAATATGCCTCCAGTTAGCCTCATCCAAAATGTAAAAATGCAAGGAAAATACTACCAATTTGATAGTATTAAAGACTTGAAAATTCCAGCGCAAATGGAATATCGTTTTCGCAGTTAATCACTATCAGGCGATCGCTCCTCCCACACCCCCGTGAAACAATACCAACTACAACCCAACGCCTTCCCCAGCAATTACCTCAACGACTTATGGGGAGAAATCCAGGCTTGTCCTTACTTTACTATCAACAACCTCAACCGCGATTTTGTTGGCACTAAGGGATTTTCTGTAGTGTTTGTGCGATCGCATCTTCCACAAGTAGTACAGCAGTTTCCCTACTTCAAGCCTTATCTAGACTTGGCTCTCCAGGCAAATTGTAATGCTTTTTACCTCAATCCTTTACTGCTTAAAGAAGGCTCCCGCGTTGATCCGCATATTGATCGCTCTTTGCGATCATACTGCAAAACCATTGAACCGCCTGCTGTAGTTAGTGTTCTCTATGTTCGCGTACCACCAGATATGGAGGGAGGAGAACTAGTACTGCGATCGCACAAACGTCAATTGGGGCAAATTAAGCCTCAAGTGAATACTTTACTGCACTTTCAGGGTGATTTAACCCATTCTGTCAACGCTGTCAAAACCCCAGGAAATCGTCTGAGCTTGGTTTGTGAACAGTATAGTTTGAGCGAAGCTGAACTTGCGGAAATACCAGAATTTACTGTCGAATCAAGAGTTGCTCAGTATGCAACAAAAAAACGCAAGTAATACCAATTCGCAATTCGCAATTAAGAAATTCAGATTGTATCTAGGTTTCAAGATTTGAATCTGTTGCCGAATTTTAGAGAATTGGTATAAGTTTTTAACTTTTGACTTTTAACTTTTGACTTTTAAAATATGCCCCATAGCCTCATCCTCAACCTCACTCCCCAATCTCCCATCTACCCTGAATTTCTCAGTGGCAGACATTTCCACGCCCTTTTTCTCACCCTCGTTAGTTCTGTCGATCCAACTTTGGGAGATTACCTGCACTCTTCAAAAGCCGATAAAGCATTCACCCTTTCGCCTTTGCAAGTATTGAGGGAACAGGATAGGAAAAAAATTCAGACATTGCAATGGGAACATCAAAAACCTATCCTCGCAGGTACTTCCTGCTGGTGGCGCATCTCCCTACTCGATGACACTTTGTTTAGCAAGCTAACTTCACTGTGGCTAAATCTCAACCCTAAGCACCCTTGGCATTTGGGTTCGGCAAATTTATACATTACTAGCATTCAAGGTACGCCGCAATCAACGCAACCTTGGGCAAATGCTTGTACTTACGCTCAATTATATGAGCAAGCATCCCAGAGCGATCGCACTCTTAACTTGGCCTTTGCTACCCCAGTAGCCTTTCGTCAAGGTGGATACGATACTGCTCTTCCCAGCAAAGAATGTGTTTTCAACAGTCTTCTTAGCCGTTGGAATAAATATAGTGGGATTGAATTTACCAACATTTCTTTTGAATCAATTTATCCCAGCTTTTTTAACATTAATACAGAAATTATTAGCAACTATGACAGTAAATTTATAGGTTGCGTGGGTGAAATTAGCTATCGAATTTTAGGTGATGTTGAACCGCTAGTAATTAAGCAAATTAATGCTTTAGCTGACTTTGCTTTGTATGCAGGAGTGGGACGGAAAACAACAATGGGTATGGGAATGGTGAGGAGAGGATAGGGGACAGGGGACAGGGGACAGGGGATAGGGAACAGGGGATAGGGAACAGGGGATAGGGAACAGGGGATAGGGGACAGGGGATAGGGAACAGGGGATAGGGAACAGGGGATAGGGGACAGGGGACAGGGGATAGGTTAGAGGTAATAGATAGAAGGGAATACTACTTGTATAGCAATCTTAAATTATTTGTGAAACTGTTCACAAACAGAAAACAGGAAACATTTTGATGGCTATAACCTATCCAATTCTCATCTACTTTATATATGAAAATTGAATCACATCGAGATTTAATTGTGTGGCAAAAAGCAATGGATATGGTAGTTAAAATCTATCAAATAACTACCTTATTTCCACACACATAAACTTATCGATTAACTTCACAAATTACGAAAGCAGCAGCATCAGTACTAGCAAATATTGCAGAAGGACACGCACGAGGAACAAATAAGGACTATGCCTACTTTTTGGCTATAGCGAAAGGTTCACTTATGGAGACAGAAACTTTTTTAATGCTGGCTGTGAGATTAAATTATGTAACTCAACCACAAGCAGAATTAACTTTATCTCTCATCACACAAATCAGCAAAATGCTTACTTCACTCCGTAATAAAATCTTAAGTACACAATGAAAAATCAAAACCCAATAAATTCAATCTCTTCTGTCCCCTGTCACCTGTTCCCTGTAACCTTAGCTGACTACATTCCCATTGCAGCATTAAACCAATATGCCTATTGCCCGCACCGCTGCTGGCGAATGTTTTGTGCAGGAGAATTTATTGATAACCAATACACAATTGAAGGTACAAGTTTACACGATCGCGTCCATACAGTTGGAGAAGGAAATCGAGAAGAAACCTGGCAAATAAGGGCAATTTGGTTGAAGTCTGAACAATATAAACTTATCGGTAAAGCGGATTTAATCGAAGCCGAAAAGGGCGAATGGTATCCAGTCGAATATAAACGGGGACGTAAAGGCGAATGGGATAACGATGAACTACAAGTCTGCGCTCAAGCGTTGTGTTTGGAAGAAATGACAGGGCAAAGTGTTAGCAGTGGCTATATCTACTACGCACACTCGCACCAACGCCAGTTAGTAGAACTTACTGATGAACTGCGTCAAAGTGCGATCGCTACCATTGAAGCCGTTCAAACACTGCTATTTACAGGTGCAATGCCAAAACCTGTCAAAAGCAAACGCTGTGATGGATGCAGTCTTTACTCATCATGTTTGCCCCAAGCTGCTGAGAAACTAGGGCGCTATCAAGAAGCCAGCTAATTTGAAATTTTGATAACTGATAACTGATTTTGTTGCAATTATGGGCACAGTTTACATTACTCAAGAAGATGCTTTTATCGGCAAAGTTGATGAACGTCTCAACGTCAAATTTGATAAAAAGACAATTTTAGACGTACCGTTAATTAAAGTAGATGGTGTTGTAGTTTTAGGACGTGCTACGATTTCACCTGCGACAATTTCTGAACTACTTGAGCGCCACATCCCTCTGACTTTTCTCACAGAAAATGGTCGTTATTTGGGACGATTAGAACCAGAAGTAACCAAAAACATTTTTGTACGTAAGGCACAATGGCAAGCAGCTGGTGAGTCAGCCCAAGCTATTCACGTAGTTCAAGCATTTGTACGCGGTAAACTGAAAAACTATCGAAACAGCCTTATCCGCCGTCAGCGTGAATGTCCAGATTTAGATTTATCAGAAAATGTCACGCGCATAGAACAAGCAATTGCACCCATTGACACAACTCAAAGTATTAATTCGCTTCGCGGTTTAGAAGGTGCGGGTAGTGCAGCTTATTTTGGCTGCTTCAACCAACTCATTCGAGCTAAAGAATTTACTTTTAACAGCCGTATCCGCCGCCCACCAACCGATCCAGTTAATTCCTTACTCAGCTTTGGCTATTCCTTATTGCGGCATGACGTTCAAGGTGCTATTAATATTGTCGGCTTTGATCCATATTTAGGATACTTGCACTGCGATCGCTACGGTAGACCATCACTAGCATTGGATGTGATGGAAGAGTTTCGTCCTCTCGTAGTAGATGCAGTGGTTTTATCTGTACTAAATAAGGGGCTTTTGACACCTACAGATTTTGTAACAGAACCATTGAGCGGTGCTGTTTCCCTGACTCCAGAAGGGCGAAAAACATTTTTGCGCTTGTACGCACAGAAAAAGCAATCTGAGTTCAAGCATCCAGTAATGGGACGCAAATGTACTTACCAAGAAGCTTTTGAACTGCAAGCGCGGCTACTGGCGAAATACTTGATGGGGGAAACCGAGAAATATCCGCCTTTGGTTTTGAAGTAGAAGGCAGGAGGCAGAGGAGCCAGCGCCGTGGGCGGGTTCCCCGACTTGGGGCGACTGGCGTGGCAGAAGGCAGAAGGGATAAATAGGGACTAGGGAACAGGAGACAGGGAACAGAGAAGGGAAACTGATAACTGATAACTGACACCCAATACCCAATCAAGTTATTTCCACAGTGATGTAGTGAAGGTGAAAAATATTAATGAATGTTGTTGTGTCTTATGATATTTCAGAAGACAAGCGCCGTACAAAAATCCACAAAGTTCTCAAGTCGTATGGGCAGTGGGTGCAGTATAGCGTCTTTGAGTGCCAGCTTACCGATACTCAATATGCAAAATTGCGATCGCGCCTCAACAAGTTAATTAAACCTGATACTGATAGTATTCGCTTTTACTTTATGTGCGCCTGCTGTTTTGGTAAGGTTGAACGTATCGGTGGTGAACAACCCCGCGATGATAGTATTTTCTTTGCTGAATGCGCGGATGGGTAGGTGTTGAAAAATCAGTTCAGGGAAAAATAGCTGAATTTCTTACTGCACAAAGTTTTAGAGGAATATTTACTGACCAGCCATCCGCGCTCCTTGCCTAGACTAGGTTTCAGCCATTTACACCCTACTCAATCCAAAATTCTTATGCTATGATTTCTCCATCCGCGCAAATGAACCTTGAAAACCTAATATTGATTGACTTTCGGGCTACCGCTGTTGAAATTTCAATTAATCCCTATTAGGGATTGAAACCTTTGGCATCCAGGTATATCGCATAATAGCCTGTAAGGTTGAAATTTCAATTAATCCCTATTAGGGATTGAAACATCCCAAACGTACCAGTTATCGGACATCGTTTTATGTTGAAATTTCAATTAATCCCTATTAGGGATTGAAACATAGTTCCAACTGCCATAGTAGTAGCTGCAATACCGTTGAAATTTCAATTAATCCCTATTAGGGATTGAAACTACGAGCGCAGTTGCGAGCCTTGATGAAGGCGAACGTTGAAATTTCAATTAATCCCTATTAGGGATTGAAACACAATGATAGGCTGGCAAGCTTTTGAAGAAGTTGAAATTTCAATTAATCCCTATTAGGGATTGAAACCCGATCTATAAATATTAAGTCAGCGTTGGTACCATAGTTGAAATTTCAATTAATCCCTATTAGGGATTGAAACGCGGATTTAATTGAGCATCGGGCGCTTTGGGGAACGTTGAAATTTCAATTAATCCCTATTAGGGATTGAAACGCAAGATGTAAGCGCCAAGCGCTTCGTTGAAGGTAAAAAGTTGAAATTTCAATTAATCCCTATTAGGGATTGAAACGCTTTATCAGCTTTACCGTCAGCCTTGGTAGCGATGTTGAAATTTCAATTAATCCCTATTAGGGATTGAAACAAAACTAAAAGCACTGCAACAGTAAGAAACGAACGTTGAAATTTCAATTAATCCCTATTAGGGATTGAAACGGGTACTGGGTGAAATTTAATCAAGCCTTTCGCTTCAGTTGAAATTTCAATTAATCCCTATTAGGGATTGAAACAAGTGAAGCAGCGAAATTCATCACCTCATTTTTGAGGTTGAAATTTCAATTAATCCCTATTAGGGATTGAAACAACTGAATTGGATAGCTGCTATCGGCACTGCCAGCCAATTGAGTTGAAATTTCAATTAATCCCTATTAGGGATTGAAACTTTTGTATCTCCAGTGGAAGCACCGCCATTGATGGGTTGAAATTTCAATTAATCCCTATTAGGGATTGAAACACCCAAGAGTGGTGGATAGAGGCGAACCATTCTCGTTGAAATTTCAATTAATCCCTATTAGAGATTAAAACACATTCTATTTCCTACACTCAAATACACATGACTTACACTCCACCCAAAATACTAACTTTCCAAGAATTTATTGCCCAATATGGTGACAATACACGTTATGAACTAATTGACGGAGAACTCAGAGACATGGAACCTACAGGCCCTCATGAAGCTGTAGCTGGTAGTATTGCAGGTAGAATCTATGTCGAAATTTTTAGTTCTAATTTCAATTGGCTAATTCCAAAAACTTGCCTGCTCAAACCGCCGGCTGCGGAAGCCACAGCGTTGCGCCCTGATGTCATTGTTTTAGATCAAGCAGAACTTAGTAAAGAACCACTCTGGCAAAAAGAACCTATTATATGTAACGGCAGTACAATCAAGCTTGTTGCTGAAGTTGTGAGTACAAATTGGCAAGATGATTACGCAAGAAAGGTGGAAGAATACGCTTTTCTTAACATTCCAGAATATTGGATTGTAGACTTGCGTGGTTTGGATAGTTTGCAATTTATTGGCAATCCAAAACAACCTACCATTACTATCTGTCAGTTAGTTAACGGACAGTACCAGCAGCAACAATATCGTTTAAAAAATACTATTCGCTCTTATCTTTTGCCAAATTTACAGCTTAAACTTGAAGATATTATGCCTATTTGAAAACAGGACAAATAACGCTAGTGTGAAGAATGGTTACGACACTATTTTAAGATTTTAAGGCCGTCACCCCAGGTAGCCAGGTAGTGGACTGATACAGCTAAATTGGTACATTAGAAAAATCTTGTGGGGTGGGCTTCTAGCCCGCCCGTGCGGACAAGATGTCCGCACCACAAAACAATTTATTGCATCATTTTAGTCTAGCCACGCTACTACTTAACTTCCTTCCTGCCTCTTGCCATCTGCCTTCTTAAATCCTAAGTAAACAACACTGCCGAACCCTCAATTTTGCCACTACGCAGAGCATCTAAAGCCTCATTAGCTTCACTTAACCCAAAGAGATTTACCTCTGTACGAATGGGAACTTGAGGTGCTAATGTTAAAAATTCTTCTCCATCTTGGCGAGTCAAGTTAGCAACAGAGCGCAACACCCTTTCTTCCCATAAAATTTCATAGGGAAAAGAGGGAATGTCGCTCATGTGAATGCCAGCACAAACCACCACCCCACCTTTAGCAACCGCACGCAACGCCGCAGGTACTAATTTCCCAACTGGTGCAAAAATAATCGCCGCATCCAATGGTTCTGGGGGCAGTTCGTCAGAATCACCTGCCCAATTTGCACCTAAATGACGGGCAAATTCTTGTCCTTGAGTGTCGCCAGAACGGGTGAAGGCAAAGACTTGACGCCCTTGATAACGCGCTAGTTGAATTAAAATGTGGGCAGATGAACCAAAGCCATAAAAGCCAATTTTTTCAGTATCACCAGTCATTCTGTAGGCGCGATAGCCAATCAATCCACCACACAACAAGGGTGCAGCCTGCATATCAGGATAACCTGCTGGAATTTCAAAGCAATAGCGATAGTCAGCAACGGTGTACTCTGCATAGCCGCCATCGAGGTGATAACCTGTAAACTCGGCATAGTCGCAAAGGTTCTCACGATGAGAAAGACAGTAGCGGCAGCGATCGCAAGTATGACCTAACCAAGGAACACCAACGCGTTTTCCTACGTTAAAATTTTTTACTCGTTCCCCCACTGCCTCTACAGTACCTACAATTTGATGTCCAAGTATTAAAGGTAGTTTTGGATGTGTCAGTTCTCCATCTACAATATGCAAATCTGTACGACACACAGCACAAGCATGAATGCGAATCAACACCTGCTCTGGATTGGGTTTTGGTACAGGCAAATCAACTAGCCGCAGGGGTTGACGCGGTGCTTCTAAAAGCATTGCACGCATAAGCAATTATTACTCGTCCATTTCTTTTAATGTAGCTAATGCAGAAGGTGACAACCGACTGAGATAGCGGAAAATCCAATATTTAAATATAGTGTCTAAAATCACAGGAAATGTAGCGATAAATAAAAATATTGCTTCTCTATTTGCTGGTAATCCAAGATGTTCTGCCAATCCTTCTAAAATAATCTCCCAGCCGTGGGGCGAGTGAAATCCTACAAATATATCTGTAAATAAAATAATTAAGAAAGCTTTAGCACTATCGCTCAGACCGTAGATAATTTCATCTATAAATGATTTAACAACTTCAATGGATTCTTTGTTAGTAACTACTACTAATGCAAAAGCAATTAGTGAGAGAATATCAGCAAAAATATTACTGATGGCAATATTACTTTTTTCCCAATATGCTTGTGCTATATCATTAGCTTTACGCTGAAGTTTTTCTTCTATAACTTGTGGAGATAGAGGGGGAGATTTGCGAATTATCTGTTCAAATTTCAGTTTTCCCTCAAAAAATTTCAACTCTCGCAGAGCTTCTTCTTCCATCTCCGAATTCAGAAAAATTTTAGGTGTAGTTTCACTTCTGAGCTGCTTGACAACAGGAATAAACAAAAATTGCTTAGAAAATTCCTGAGTTAAAAGCGGTACAATCACAAGCATGAGTAAAAATCTCAAGGCAATTCTGCTTCGATTGCTAGAAAATTGAAAATTTTTAATAAATTGCTCTTCTGCCTGTGGAGAAAAATCAGCTGTAATTCTATTAATAGTTCTACCAATTGACCTTGGTATAAGTCCTGTTTTCTGAGAAACTGGTGGAACTTTCATTTTTTCTAAATTGTTTAAATCTAACTGAGGATTTGTTTCGTCGTTGTTTTTCATTGATAGCTGTGAATAAACTGATTTTAGTTTCTAATGTATACTTAGCTATAGTCTCATCATAAACTTTAGCTGCTTGATAAAAGGAAGATTAGATCTGACCAATATTAAACGGCTTAAAGATGATTTATAAAGTAAACCTTAAACTGTAGGAGAGCTAGTGCAGTGGTGAGCCAGCATTCTCGTTACCAGGTTGAACCTGGTAACGAGGGTTTGGAGGCTTCGCCTCCGGGCTTTTGCATAGGCGTACAAGATATCAAGTTAAGAACTTTGGGAAAATACTGGGCAGTGATAAAGGTAACAGCACTTTTAAAACACATAGAAACCCGACTTTTTTAAGAAGTCGAGAATGTTGTTTTTAAACTATGGATACAGTTTTTTTAAGGTGGGCATTGCTGAGATTTGGCTCAAAACCTAATTTTGACTTACGGGCAAT
>NZ_AJLN01000035.1 GCF_000317285.1 Chlorogloeopsis fritschii PCC 6912
TAAGTTATCTGGTAACAAAATATTCACTTACTAAATTATAATAATGCTTACATTAGAAAGTGTTACATCAAAACAGTGTGTTAAACTACCTTTATATACTCTACAAACTTAAGATTGAGTTTCAATATTTTTTAAGTAAGTGTCATTATTGAAGTTTCACTAGATAAGCAATATTCTACATCTAGAAAATTTGTAAATGTACATCTGTTAGCAAATCCCGTACCTATACCCCAAAAAAATATTAAAACTTCTGAAAATCCTAGCTAGCAGTGGTTTTCTTGCTTGAGTACAACGTTAATAGTTATTAATTAAAGCAGGTTGGTGGGTGAGATAATCTACTTGAGACCCAAATAGCCTGTAGATTGTAATTGTACCAAAGCAATTGCAATCTTTCAATATTATTTCTACCTATGCTTATGATAAGACGCCACATTGATGATTTCTAGTTGTTGCTAATTATCCTCTTAAAGAAGGTAGATAGAAGCTACCATGATGGTACAAATATAACTCTGAATTAAGGTTGATTTAACATATAATAGCCTATTTTGAGTTAATCTTTCTGGTAGCTATGTTCTTAATTCTACCTTTTTAATTCTGCCTTTTATACCAGGCGCTTTAATAGAAATAAAAGGCAAAGCTAGAAAAAATATAACGCGTCTGGGCACAAAGGATTTTAATTATTTATGCCTTTAATTGCTAATTAGGAACGTCGCGATCGCGGCATTTGGGGAAGCTGTCAGGAGAATTAATGTATGAACAAAACCTTTGCAACTATCGATGGAAATGAAGCTGTAGCCCGTGTTGCTTATCGCTTAAGTGAAGTTGTAGCCATTTATCCGATCACCCCTTCTTCTGCAATGGGTGAATGGGCAGATACTTGGGCAGCACAAGAATCTCCTAACTTATGGGGTACAGTTCCGAGTGTAATCGAGATGCAGAGTGAAGGTGGAGCCGCTGCTGCTGTGCATGGAGCATTACAAACAGGTTCTCTGACAACAACCTTCACCTCATCCCAGGGATTATTGTTGATGATTCCCAACCTGTACAAAATTGCTGGCGAGTTGACTAGCTTTGTCCTTCATGTTGCAGCACGCTCCCTGGCTACTCACGCTTTGTCGATTTTCGGCGATCACAGTGACGTAATGGCAGCCCGTGCCACTGGCTTTGCTCTACTGTGTTCTGCTTCAGTACAGGAAGCTCACGATTTTGCGCTAATTGCCCAAGCCGCTACTCTCAAAGCGCGAGTGCCATTTATGCACTTTTTTGATGGGTTTCGCACCTCTCACGAAATTCAGAAAGTCCAATTGCTACAAGATAGCGATTTGCGATCGCTTATTGATGAAGAATTAGTACTTGCCCACCGCTCCCGTGCTTTAACGCCCGATCGCCCAGTTTTGCGGGGAACTGCTCAAAACCCTGATGTTTACTTCCAAGGGCGGGAACGAGTTAACCCTTTTTATGATGCCTGCCCTGAAATTGTCCAGCAAGTTATGGATGAATTTGGAGAATCCACGGGACGGCATTACCAAATTTATGAATATCATGGGGCAAAGGATGCCGATCGCGTCATTGTTCTCATGGGTTCTGGCTGCGAAACGGTACATGAAACCGTAGATTACCTCAATGCTCGCGGCGAAAAGGTAGGCGTGCTCAAAGTTCGACTTTATCGCCCCTTTGATACCAAAAACTTTGTAGAAGCTTTGCCCGATACTACAAAGGCGATCGCTGTTTTGGATCGCACCAAAGAACCCGGTAGCGCTGGAGAACCGTTGTACCTGGATGTAGTAACAGCTATGCATGAAGTGTGTAGCGAGCGAGGCAGTGGCAGAAGAACCTCTCCTATAATTATCGGTGGTCGTTATGGTCTTTCTTCTAAAGAATTTACCCCGGCAATGGTGCGGGCTATCTTTGATAACCTGGCACAAGAAAAACCGAAAAACCACTTTACTATTGGAATTAATGACGACTTAAGTCATACTTCCTTAAGTTTCGACTTGAACTTCTCAACGGAACCCGATAACGTTGTTCGAGCCATGTTCTACGGGTTGGGTTCCGATGGCACCGTCAGCGCAAATAAAAATTCCATCAAGATTATCGGTGAAGAAACAGACAATTACGCCCAAGGTTACTTTGTCTACGATTCCAAGAAATCTGGCTCGATGACTGTTTCTCACCTCCGCTTCGGCTCTCAGCCAATTCGCTCCACCTATTTAATTGAACAAGCAAACTTCATCGGCTGCCATCAATGGACATTTATAGAACGCGTTGATGTTCTTAAGGCAGCTGTGCCTGGAGCAATATTCCTGTTAAATAGTCCCTACGATGCTGATACCGTTTGGAAGTATTTACCAGCCGAAGTACAGCAGCAGATTATCAAAAAGAAATTAAAATTTTACGTTATTGATGCTAACAAAGTTGCCCGTGAAAGTGGCATGGGCAGACGAATTAATACAATTATGCAAGTCTGCTTCTTTACTCTTGCGGGAGTGCTGCCAGAAGAAGAAGCGATCGCTAAAATTAAACAAACTATTGAAAAAACTTACGGTAAAAAAGGCGTAGAAGTCATCCGCATGAACTTGCAAGCGGTAGACAACACCCTTAGTAATTTACATAAAGTAGATATACCCAGTAACGTTTACAGCAAAAAATACAAACATCCCTTTGTTTCTAAGAATGCGCCACAATTCGTCCGCGAAGTTCTAGGTAAAATCATGGCGTGGCAGGGGGATGAATTACCTGTGAGTGCTTTCCCTGCTGATGGTACTTATCCGACTGGAACTTCTCGGTGGGAAAAACGCAATGTCGCACAGGAAATTCCTGTTTGGGAGCCAGATATCTGCGTACAGTGCAGCAAGTGTGTTATGGTTTGTCCCCACGGTGCGATTCGCTCTAAAGTTTATCCACCAGATTGGTTAGCGAATGCTCCTGTAAATTTCAAGTCAACCAATGCCAAGGATAAAGACTTTGCCGGGCAGAAATTTACTATTCAAGTAGCATCAGAAGACTGCACGGGGTGCGGTATCTGCGTTGATATTTGCCCAGTTAGAAATAAAGCCCAGCCAGAAAGAAAGGCGATTAATATGAAACCCCAGTTGCCTTTGCGGGAGCAAGAGCGGGAAAACTGGAATTTCTTTTTGAATTTACCAAATCCTGACCGACGCAAACTAAAACTCAACCAAATTCGCCAACAACAACTGCAAGAACCATTATTTGAATTTTCCGGTGCTTGTGCTGGTTGTGGTGAAACACCTTATTTAAAATTACTGACACAACTATTTGGCGATCGCGCGGTAATTGCCAATGCCACAGGCTGCTCTTCGATTTACGGTGGAAACTTGCCTACAACTCCTTGGACAAAAAATGCTCAAGGTAAAGGCCCGGCATGGTCTAATAGTTTATTTGAAGATAATGCTGAATTTGGCTTTGGTTTTCGCTTATCTTTGGACAAACAAGCTGAATATGCTGCTGAACTTTTGCAGGAATTGAGTAGTGAGGTTGGCAATAACTTAGTTCAGTCTATTCTTAGTGCTGCACAAAAAACTGAAGCAGATATCTATGCACAACGCGAACGAATTGCTCTTCTTAAACAACGTGTAGATGAACTTATAGTAGAAGAAGACGCGGAGAAAATAAGAAAACTAAAATCTTTAAAATCTTTAGCTGATTATCTTGTTAAAAAAAGTGTTTGGATTGTCGGTGGTGACGGTTGGGCGTATGATATTGACTTTGGCGGACTAGATCACGTGCTTGCTAGTAGTCGTAATGTCAACGTCTTGGTGATGGATACCGAAGTTTATTCTAATACTGGTGGTCAAGCTTCCAAATCAACTCCACGGGCAGCAGTTGCCAAATTTGCCTCCAGTGGTAAGCCTGCTGCCAAAAAAGATTTAGGATTAATCGCGATGAGCTACGGTAATATTTACGTGGCGAGTGTAGCATTAGGCGCACGAGATGACCAGACTTTGAAAGCATTTTTAGAAGCTGAAGCCTATGACGGCCCATCGTTAATTATTGCCTACAGCCATTGCATCGCCCACGGCATCAACATGACAACAGCAATGAGTAACCAAAAGGCATTGGTAGAATCAGGGCGCTGGTTACTATATCGATATAATCCTGAGTTGCAAACACAAGGTAAAAATCCTTTGCAATTAGATATGTCATCGCCCAAGCAACCAGTTCTAGAGTCAATGTATCAAGAAAATCGCTTCCAAATGCTGGCTAAGAGCAAACCTGAACTTGCCAAGCACTTATTGCAAGCAGCGCAAGCTGAAGTTGATGCGCGTTGGCAGTTGTATGAGTATTTGGCAGCTAGGAAAATAGAATAATACAGAATATGACTGCTATGGCTGCGATCGCTCGATACTAAAACACCTCATTGTGGTCAATCAGAAAGTTCATGCCTTCGACTCAAGTTTGGCTTTCGCCGCCTGAAGTTT
Organism: Chlorogloeopsis fritschii PCC 6912; assembly: GCF_000317285.1. GTDB lineage: Bacteria > Cyanobacteriota > Cyanobacteriia > Cyanobacteriales > Nostocaceae > Chlorogloeopsis > Chlorogloeopsis fritschii. Next base: position 4,440 of record NZ_AJLN01000035.1, read on the forward strand.
TGCTCGGATAGCTTCTGTACCTGGTTTCGGAGGTTTTGCCGCTATACGGGCAAATAGCTCGCGATTTTGTTCTTCCCAGTACTGTCGGAGTTCTTCTGCTTCCTCAAGGACAGTTTGATACTCTGCTTCAACCTCTGTACGATGCGCCTCAATGTAAGCCAAAGCAGCATCTATTTGCTCATCCGTAAGGCTTAAAATGTTGCGGATAAATTTGGGTGGATACTGTGCTGTCACATAATCCATTACGTCATACAGAGTAATGCGAGTACCTGCGATCGTAAGTCCGCGTTCTGTGCGAATGATAGCAGCTTTGTGATTGGATGCCAGAGTCATAGCTGTAGCCTATTGAAAGCTAACTTCATACTACCCTACGCAAAAAAATAAGGTAAAAATATCTTGCAGTGGGAATAATTTTCCCCACACCCTAGTTTTGGCGTTGCTGAATCGCGCTATGAATCCGGATGCCCAGACGCGATATATCGCGTCTGGTACAAGGGTTTTGGCATTATGCAAAATTAATTTCATACATTAAATCAGCAACGCCCTAGTTTTGGTCAAATTGGAATTAGCCCTCTCTAAAAGAATGTCGGCTCAATTTCCCACCATTTTTGGGCAAAAGGTTGTCGAGATGCATTAGTACCACAATGAATTTCCCCTCCTCCTCGAAAATAAGGCTCCCAATCATCGATAAAGTGACAAACTAAACCCAAAGGTTCTAAAATTTCTTTAACATATGCTTCAAATTGACATTGATTGTTAACCTTAGGGCCAAATGGTTTGGGAATAGCAAGATGCTGATTGAAAACAATCATATTAACCATATTGGGGAAAAAAGTTTCTGCTCGCCCATCACCTTTGCCATTATCTTGAAATAAAGCAGGGATATCAATAATGTCTTCTTCACCTAAGTCTAATTCCTGTTTCAAAACCTCTCGATTCCAATTAATGTGTTCTTGAAAGCGCTGGTTTTGATCGGCTAAGTCTTGATCGTCGAGAATATCTGTCACACTAATATCAGCAGGTTTGCCATAAAGTCGCTTTCCTTGCCGCAATAATACCTGAGAATGTCCTTCATCTCGTAAGCGTTGGAGAAGCTCATAACACTTGGCAGTGCTAGCGAGAAGTAGTTTGAAACCTTTAAGATTAGGAGCAGGAACAAAGGTCATAAATTCATCTATATGACCTACACTAAGCCAGTCAGAAAAAATTTCAAAGGGGGCTTGAATTTTTTGGGCATAGAGAAAGTCTCGCAAGACTCTTAACATTCGACGCGGCTCTTGAATAATTTCTTTACGCGCCCCCCCAAATATTAAACGACCGAAGGGATAATTAACACCTTTTACGGTTACTGGTGGAGAAACTTCTAGATTTCCAAAAGAGTCTAATTTTGTGGGTTCATGGCGGCTTCTACGGGTTACATAACCAAAGTCAATTCCTAATAGTTTGCGTTTGACGAAGTGAATTAATCCACGATCGCGTGGCGAATCAAGTACTACGTGCATTAGGTGCCCTGGAGCTTGAGTGTAACCAATTTCAATTTCGTCTCGCATCCAAGGATCGTCCTGATGAAACTCAAAAGGAACAGGCTCTAGTTGCGCGTTGGCTTTACCAACAACTTTTCTCAGTTCTTCAATAAATTCTTCGTTACGTCCGTCAGATAAACGAGAAACAAAGACAGTGGTTGGAGATAAAGTATTAGGAGTCATCATCCAAGGAGCAACTCGAAAAACCACGCGATCGCTGTAGATGGTTTTTCCTTTTTTCTCCAGAGTTAAATTTATTTCAACCATGCCATCGAAGTCAAAATCAGGATAAGCTAGTCCCTCAATAGCCAAGATAATATCTTGGTCAGTATTTCTAATTTTTGCTTTTGTGTTTTCAGGGCCAATTAACTCATAGCCACTTCTATCTAATTCGTCATAAATGCGAATGCGTTTGGCGGTGTCTTGGTTAACTGATAAGCACAGTTCGCATCCAGAAGGTAAATCTCTTAAACCAACTTTGCGAACAATCATAAAGCTAAAATCTTTTAGATCCAGCAGACCTTTAATATAGTTATCTCCGCCATCGTATTCATCAGCAGAATGAACAAAATCGCGATCGCTATTTACTAATAAGACTGCACCATGACCATTAATTCCCCATTGCCAATCCCCTTTATGAGGATTATTTTCGTCAATAATTCCATCTCGATCTGCATCCACATCTAAACAAATCCGCAGAGAAGTTAGTTGGATTTGAAATTGACTCAACTCACGACCATTATCATCTTCAAAGGTTATTTGTAAAGAACGGTCTTTTTGGCGATCGCTAAAGGTTCTTGTTATAAGGGTAATCTCCGGAACTTGCTGGAGAGGAATCTGTGTTTGTGTAGCAATGGGTTGGTTTACGCTAGAATAAACTTCTATTTCTCCCCGGATTTTGAAACTAACAATTGCATCCTCAGCAGGCGCAAGATTTTTTAGGGAGACTTGCAGTGGTTGACCGACAACTAGAATATCTTCATAGTCTCGGCTTTTTTCTTTAGAGCGTGAGTAAAGGTCATTGGATGTTTCAATTTGTAATAAACTTCTCATAAATTTGTAAAATTAGAGATTTTGTGAGTTTTCTAGTTTTTCAGAACTTATTTCGGAGTCATATCATACCTAATTAGGAAGTTTTTTACCTCTATCAAACAGTTTATTTATTCACATCAAAACTCCTACCAAGCACCTGGAGGCACAGCCTCGAAACCCTCGTTACCAGGTTTAGCCTGGTAACGAGAAACCTGGTAACGAGAAACCCCCTTGAAAAGGGAGGCAAAACGCGGTTAATTTTCCCCCTTTTTAAGGGGGAGCTAACCTTAACTGAACGGCATTGTCTTAAACAGTACGATCGCCTTCCAAAATTGAATATTCTTATATTTACTTTACAAATTACGTAATTAGTATTTTTTAGGTTATAACGAGGTTCATCAATCCAAGAATTTAAATAAAAAAGAAGTTTCTGTTTTATGAACAAAACAGACTATTTAGGCATGGGAAAAACTGCACTCATTACCGGAGCATCTGGAGGAATTGGCTATGAATTAGCTAAGTTATTTGCACTCGATGGTTACAATCTAGTGCTAGTTGCTAGAAGTGAAGAAAAGCTAAAGAAAATTGCCAAGGAATTCACAGAAAAATCGAATATAAAAGTTGAAATTATTGTTAAGGATTTATCTGTACCAACAACTCCCACAGAGATTTTTACAGAACTACAACAAGCTGGAATCAAAGTAGATGTACTAGTAAATAATGCTGGCTTTGGTTCCTATGGCTTCTTTCACGAAACTGACCTTAAATCAGAATTAGAATTGCTACAAGTAAATGTGGTTAGTCTCACCCATTTAACTAAATTATTTCTTAAAGATATGGTGCAGCAAGGCTATGGCAAAGTCTTGAATGTTTCCTCTGGGGCTGCCTTTCAACCAGGGCCGCTCATGGCAGTTTATTACGCAACAAAAGCCTATGTCTTGTCGTTTTCGGAAGCGATCGCTAATGAATTAGAAGGTACAGGTGTTACTGTAACAGCATTGTGTCCGGGGCCGACAGAATCTAGTTTTCAACAAAGGGCTGCTATGGAGCAATCCAAACTATTTACTAGCCAGAAAAGTATGGATGCAGAAACTGTAGCTAAGATAGGCTATCGCGGCTTGATGTCTAACAAAACAGTTGTGATTCCTGGCTGGAAAAACAAGTTACTTGCTGAAGCTGTCAGATTTACACCAAGAAAAATGGTAGTAAAAATCACGCGGAGCATGAATAGTAAATGAATATATTTATCTGGCTGATTGTTATAGTTTTGTTGGTATTCGTTTTAGCGATCGCCAACTCAGCGCGGTTAGTAATTGCACCAAAGCGGCAACGGCTGTGGACTAATCCCAAGCAAGAATTAGGGTTAAGCTATGAAGATGTGGAGTTTCCGGCTCTGGATGGAATACGTCTCAAAGGCTGGTTTATTCCTGCTAAGTCAACTCCATCTGCCGTGGCGATCGTTTTACATGGCTGGCCTTGGAATCGGATAGGTACAAAAGCTAACGATTTCCTCGGAGACTTGCCAGGAAGTAAGCCAATTAACCTGTTTCCCTTAACCAAAGCATTGCACGAGCAGAACTATAACGTGCTAATGTTTGACTTGAGCAATTTTGGTGAGAGTGCAGCCAGGATTCCAGTTACCTATGGCTTATTTGAAAAACATGACTTGTTGGGAGCTATCCGCTACGTCAAAAGCCGAACTGAAGTAGATCCGAATCGGATCGTCACTGTCGGGTTTTCGATGGGAGGCAACACCGTAGTGTATACACTGCCCGAAACCACAGACATTAAAGCTGCTGTTGCTGTACAGCCCAATACCTCATCGCTGTTCGGAGAACGCTATCGTACCGATAAATACGGTGTCATAGGTAAACTAATTAACATCCCTATTGAAATTCTTTATCGTTTATTCGGTGCTCCCAAAACTGCTTATCTCCAACCTGTCTACGCCGCTTTTGGAGCGCGCAATACTCCTGTACTTTATGTCCAAGGAACAGGTGATAAATGGGGTAGTGTTGCTGATGTAGCCAGTATGGTAGCAGCCACGCCCAACGCTGTAGAACCCCTTTATCCTGAGACAGATCATCGTTTTGGTGCTTATCAATATGTAGTAGATTACCCAGAGCAGGTGCTAACTTTCTTTAAGGAATGTCTGGGTTAAGCAAGATAGCGTTACTGAATGTAGAGACGCGATATATCGCGTCTCTACAAGCAAAGGGGTTTGGCATTATACAAAATTATTTTCACGCCATGAAATCAGCAACGCCTAATTTATAAAATTTGCGGACAAGAACCAAACTTTTCCAACAGTTTATTAACTATTTCTTGGTTTGCAGATTTCCAAATCTCGCTAATATGTGTCTGCAACCAGATAGAATTAACAGCTATATTCTGATGATATCTGCACGTTAAAACCCTGTCTTCGGGAGGTTCTACTTTTATAAGGTGAGCGAGATTGTCGCATTTTTCGGTTCCTCGTTCCCAGCCTCTGGGAGTAAGATGCCACTCAACCCATTCGCTGCGATGAGAGAGAATAACAGATTTGGTGAGCATATATTCCTCCTTTTTGAAAATAGCAATCTGCTTAAAAATTTTCGTTTGTGAGGGTAGAGCGATCGTACTTAGCTTTAGTACTGGATGCTCTGTAAGAACTTGATCCACGTTCCAAAGGTTAGAGTATGTACATCAAGGCGTTATGGAAAAATGCAGCATAACATCTATTTTTGTAGTTTTCCCGCACCCACATCAGTTAAGTAATCATAACTCACTCCGAGATTGTACGAGATTATAAGTATAATTAGGTGCTTTAGAGTAAAGTTAATAGTGCTTTAATACCGATATTTCTTAATTCACATCTTGCACCAGTTGCTTGATTGCTATTTTTGTAGGGTGGGCACTGCCTAACTTTCCTCAAACCCTTATTTTTACGTTGTGGAGAGTGCCCACCTTACTATTAAAATAGTGCTTTAATATCGATATTTCTTAACACAATGTCCGCATCTTCGATATTCGCTAAACAGTCTTGCCTAAGTGCGCTGCTTGTGATAAGAACATTACACATTCCACCCACTAGACTGAAAGGTAGGACAAAGTAGAATTGAGTCCGTAAAGTAAATTTCCCAAAAGCTTAATTAGGAGCATACATGGAGCCAATCATTGCTATAGTCTTAGTGCTTTTAGGCTATGCCTTAGGATCTGCAAAACTTGTTAGTCAAGGGAATGAAGCCCTCGTAGAACGTTTGGGACGGTATCATCGCAAACTTAGACCAGGACTTAACTTTATTGTTCCTTTGGTAGATCAAATTGTGATGGAAGATACTACGCGGGAGCAAGTTTTAGATATCAAACCGCAAAATGTAATTACTAAAGATAACATTTATCTGGAAGTAGATGCAGTGGTCTACTGGCGCATCGTCGATATCGAAAAAAGCTTTTATCAAATTGACGATTTACAACAAGGGCTGAATAATTTGGCGACAACCACACTCCGAGAAGTTATTGCCCAGAATACTTTGGAAGAAACTAATGCTTCTAGAGCAGAGATGAATAAAGCCTTGTTGGATGAATTGAATCAGACTACTACAACATGGGGGATTAATGTTCTGCGAGTAGATATTCAGAGAATTACACCGCCCGAAAGCGTGCGCAAGTCTATGGAAGAACAGCGAGCAGCAGAAATTAAAAGCCGCGCTGCTATTTTAGAAGCTGAAGGAGAACGACAAGCCGCGATTAAGAAAGCTGAAGGAACTAAGACTTCGATGCAGATTATTGCTGAGGCATTACGCACTAGTCCTGAAAGCAAGGAAATTTTGCGCTACCTCGTTGCTCAAGACTACATTAATGCTAGCTACAGACTAGGTGAAAGCGAAAATGCCAAAGTAGTCTTTGTAGATCCAGGCAAAAGTGGTGATTTGATGAAAGAGGTGATTGCCGAGGCAGCAACTAAAGAAAATGGTAACGGCAAGCCATCTGAGCATGGTTCTACCTAGTCAGAAAGCAGGATTTATGAGGACTGTCGGAAAATGGCATCTGCAACTAAGCAGACATCCCGCATTTCGTGAACATCGTGAACTCGGAGAATATCAGCTCCTGTAAAGATAGCAGCACAACACGCCGCTGCCGTTCCCCATACTCGTGCTTTTGGATCTGGTTGATCTAAAATGCGACCAATAAAACTTTTACGGGATGGCCCCACTAAAATCGGACAGTTGAGTTTTCGTAATTCTGGCAAGCGGCGAAAAATTTCTAAATTCTGCTCGTAGTTCTTGGCAAAGCCGATACCTGGATCGATAATAATTTTTTCTGAATCAATACCCGCAGCAGTCGCTGCCGCAATTTGCCGAGCCAAAAAATTAGAAATTTCCTCCATCAAATTTTGATAGTCTGTGATCTTTTGCATAGTCTGCGGATTACCACGGATATGCATGATAATAATTGGCACGTTTAATTTTGCTACAGCTGGTAGCATTTCCGGGTCAAATGTGCCTCCAGATATATCATTAACTATATCTGCACCTACTTGAATAGCAGCTTTTGCTACCTCTGCCCGCGTTGTGTCTACAGAAATTGGTAAAGTGATTTTTTGACGTAGTAGTTGTATTACTGGTAAAACACGATCAAGCTCTTCGCTAACAGTAATTTGTTCTGCTCCTGGTCGTGTCGATTGACCGCCCACATCAATAATATCTGCACCAGCAGCTTGCAGTGCTTGCGCTTGGGCTAAAGCAGCAGCAGTAGAGTGAAATTCACCACCATCACTGAAACTATCGGGTGTGACGTTCAAAACACCCATCAAATAAGTTCGTCGTCCCCATTCAAAAGTGCGATCGCGAATTGTTAAATTGCTTGGCATGGCAAAATTTTTAGGGTTAGAAAAACCACTAAGACTCAAAGGAAACATCAATGATATTTAGCCTTCGTGCCTTTGTGCCTTAATGGTTCCAATTGTTGATAATCTATTTGTAATTCACAATCCGGGCGAAACTACTAGGCTCAAGGCTTGCTCCTCCCACTAGAACGCCATCGATTTCTGGTTGAGCCATGATTTCATCAATATTATTCGGCTTTACTGAACCGCCATATTGAATTGTCATATTGGGGTTTTTTAATTGGCTGCGAATTAAACCAATGACTCGATTGGCTTCAGTGGCTTCACAAGTGTCACCAGTACCGATCGCCCAAATCGGTTCGTAGGCAATTACCAAATTGCTTTGATCTATGTCTACTAAATCTTTTTCCAACTGGTTAGAAATCAGTGCTTCCGTTTCCCCTGCATCTCGTTGTTGTTTAGTTTCACCTACACACAGGATCGGAATTAAACCATTCTTTTGAGCTGCCTTCAGACGCCAATTCACAGTTTGATCCGTTTCTCCAAAATATTGTCGTCTTTCGCTATGACCGACAACTACATAACGCACCCCAATTTCTTGTAACATCGGCCCGGAAATTTCACCCGTGTAGGCTCCACAGTCTTCCCAGTGAACGTTTTGCGCTCCTAGTTGTACGCGGCTACCATGCAAACTTTTGGACAAAACATTTAAATCAGTGAATGGAACACACAATACCACTTCTCTGTCTTGTGGGGTTTCTTCTAAAGTAGGCAGAAATCCCGTTAAAAACTCTTGGGATTCTGCCTGGGTTTTGAACATTTTCCAGTTTCCAGCAATTACTATTTTTCGCACAGGTGATTTTGTCAAGTCAGTACTATACTTAATGCATTTTTCACTCTAGATCATTTTGGACACTTGTTTGTAGTTAGTCATTAGTCATTGGTCATTGGTTGTTTGTTACTCCTTGTCCCCTTGTCCCCTTGTCTCCCTTTCTCCTTGTCCCCTTGTCCCCTTTTCTCCCCTTCTCCGTGTCCCTTTGTCCCCTTGTCTCCCTTGTCCCCGCCTCCCCTCTCCCAATTTGTTGCTAAAAATTACTAGGATTGAAAAGGACATTAATCTCAAAATTTAAAAGCCAAAATCTTAAATTCAAATTTGTTATGACTTCGATATTGCCCCTGCCCGATCCCGATCAGAGCGCTGCGTCCAAAACGGATACAAATTCCCTTAATTGGGAGAAGGAACTAGATAATGCCATTTTCAGCTTTGAAGATATTCAGGCAGAACTCAACTATAAACAGGCACAAACGGCGTTGCAAAATTTGGTAGCAAGTTTTGACCTCACTCCTGAAGAAGAAGCAGGGCTAGAGATAGAAATCGGCGATTTAGAAACCATGTTGGGCAAGTTAGACCGCATGGTAGTACAAATTGCTGCTTTTGGTATGGTAGGGCGGGGCAAGTCTTCTCTGTTGAATGCTTTAGTAGGGCAAACAGTGTTTGAAACGGGGCCATTGCACGGTGTTACCCGCACTGCCCAGCGAGTGAATTGGACTATCACTGAGGAAGCTGTTGGCGAAACAGAACGCGCCTTAAGAGTTACTTTACCTGGAGTTGGTCACTCGCAAGTAGAATTGATTGATACTCCGGGGTTAGACGAAGTTGATGGTGAAACTCGTGCTGCTTTGGCAGAGCAAGTAGCAAAACAAGCAGATTTAATTTTGTTTGTTATTGCCGGCGATATGACAAAAGTCGAACACGAAGCCCTTTCTCAACTACGGGAAGCGGGTAAACCAATATTGCTCGTGTTTAACAAAGTCGATCAGTATCCAGAAGCCGATCGCATGGCAATTTATCAAAAAATTCGGGATGAGCGGGTGCGAGAGTTACTTTCTCCTGATGAAATTGTGATGGCAGCAGCATCACCGCTAGTCAAGACAGTAGTTTATCGTGCTGATGGTACTAGAGGCTTGCAAATGCGTCAGGGTAAAGCCCAAATGGAGGAACTGAAGCTGAAAATTTTGGAGATTCTCCACCGTGAAGGAAAAGCCCTAGTCGCTTTGAACACCATGCTCTATGCTGACAACGTGAATGAGCAATTGGTGCAGCGCAAGTTGGCAATTCGGGAGAATGCTGCCAATGAGTTAATTTGGAAGGCGGTAATGACTAAAGCTTGTGCGATCGCTCTCAATCCTCTAACTGTCGTCGATATTCTGAGCGGTGCAGTCATTGATGTTGTTTTAATTCTGGGTTTATCTAAACTCTACGGTATTCCCATGACAGAAACAGGCGCTGTTAAATTGCTGCAAAAAATCGCTCTGGGTATGGGCGGTATTAGTGCCAGCGAACTTTTAGCAAATTTTGGCTTAAGTTCTCTAAAAACTTTATTTGGCATCTCTGCACCCGCAACTGGTGGTGCTTCTCTTGCTCCTTATCTATCGGTAGCGCTAACACAAGCTGCAGTAAGTGGTGTTTCTTCTTATGGAATTGGACAAGTAACCAAAGCTTATTTAGCTAATGGAGCAACTTGGGGGCCAGAAGGGCCAAAAGCAGTAATTAACAAAATTTTAGCAACGCTAGATGAAAAGTCAATTCTCAATCGAATTAAAGATGAATTACGAACAAAAATTAAGAGATTTTAGATGTTTTATTCTAGGGTTAGATATTGATAAAAGCTGTATTAAAAATCAAAAATAACTTACAGAACTTACGCAAAATACCTCTCTAAATCTTATTACTTCGTGACCTCCGTGCCTCAGCGGTTCTATTCTTCCGTGACTGGTGCGTAAGTTCTTCTAACTTAGCTAGACTTTTATTAGTTGCTTCTTGGTTAAACACATAGCAATGCCCTTTTCGTAATAAGCAGCTTCGTTAATAAAAATGGGATAAAATATTGATTCTCCTTGATAAGTAATTTCTTTTCCATCAAAAGTTAGGAACATCGGATCGCCAGGATTAAGAGGTTCATAGTCTTGAAAATGAAGCTGGGGGTGAATCATTGCTTGAATCTCTCCGTTTTCGTCTCTAGGATAGTCGATAGTTTCCACATATTCAAAAAGGTTGAATGTACTATTAGTGGGTGAAATGAAACCTTGATTATACGCTTCTAAATAATCTAAAACTGTATAAATAAGTTGCTCTGTTTTCTGGAACAATTCTGCATTTAGCAATCCTTGGGCTACAGACCCAACTTCAATTACAAAGCCAAATGGACACAAGGATCTAAGAAAAGAACTCTCTTTATCAACTTGTGGACAGCAAATCTTAACTAAGGGATTTAGAGAACAAAGATAAGCTGCTAATTGCATCATGAATGGATGCTGAGTATCTAGGATTAAACTCAGCCCCATATTTGCAGTTGTAGAGTGCAAATCCACAATTACATCTACTTGAGATTTACCTTTTGGCCCTAGCATTTGATTTATGACCTTTGCTCGGATATCCTCATAACTAGAAAGGCTAGAATTTTGCAAATCTTGATTGAGAAAACAACGGTTCAAGTCTTTATCTATGTAACGCCTGTTTTTCTTAAAGGCTTGGGGATTGGCTAATAAAGTCAAAGTTTCAAAACTGGAGCGCTGAATTAGCTGGGGAAATCGCTCAAATTTCTTAATCAAATATACCCCTGTTAATTCATTTCCATGGGTTCCACCAACGATCGCCACCCGATTAATTTGATTCATCATAGTGATTCCTTTGAAGCAATAGAGAATCTAGTTACCTATTGCCGATTACCTGCTGGTGATTGAATTTCGTCTTTCACTCTAGTCATTTTTTAGCGCTTTGACCAGTTCTTTCACAACAATTTGGCAGCTTTGCCTATTCCTTAAATTAAAATACGAAGATTTTCTGATGCTTTAATCTGATCGGCAACGTCAACAGCATCCAAATCAATCCGATCATTGGTATCTCGAAAAAGTTATTCACGATTTAGAGCGCAACGCCATTGAAAATAAAAATAGGGGCGCACTGCTCTTGCGTCCCTATTGAGGTCATTGTATTGAATTTAATTGAGAATTATGATGTTTAGCCTCTATTTTTAAAGGAATCCAGCCATTCTCGAACTTGCTGGTGGGCGATATCGCGAGTACCCAAACCAAAGGAAAGAGCAATAGCAATAGCGATCGCACCTAGTAACAATCCAAAGGCTAAATTGACAATATCGGGGGCAACGCCGATTTGTTGTAGTGCCATTGCCGAAACCAAGATAATAATGGCAACCCGCGTTATTTGTCCTAAAATTCTGGCTTGAGCATTGCCGGAACTGGTAATAATGCTAAATGCAAGATTCGCGAGGAACAAACCAATCGCAAATACTATCAATCCAGCCAAAATTCGCCCCAAAATAATGACAATACCCGTCACTAATGTAGTCAGCGCTGGAATATTGAGGATATTTACCGCGGCTACAGTAGCAAACAGCATAACACCGACTAAGACAACAATACCCGCAATCTCTGAGGGGGTACGAGTCGGTGGCGTTGCTGTTGGTTCTTCTGCTGAAATAACAACTCTTCTGGTAGGTGATGGTAAACCCAAAATCGAGAAAATGTTATTGAAGCCTATACTTGTGAGAATGCTGGTGACAAGATCCGCCAAAAAGCGTCCCACAAAATAGGCAATCACTAAAATTGCTATGGCTGTAAAGATGGCGGGAAGCGCATTCAAAATTTGTTGCAGCATTGCGATCGCCGGTACCGAAATCGCTTCTATACGTAAGGTATTCAACGCCGCGATCGCCACAGGAATCAAAATCAAGACATAGACAATCGTACCGATAATTGCGGAAAGAGATTGTCCTGTGGCAGTGCGTGAAAGTCCAAATCGGTTTCCCAAATTGTCGATTCCTGTTGTTGCCAGCAAATTTGTCACAATGCGCCGCACCACATTCGCCACAAACCAGCCGACAACTGCAATTAGCACTGCTCCAATGATGTTCGGTAGAATTGCAATAATCTCTGTTACAAGTACTTCTACCGGACGTAATGCCTGTTGTAATCCCAAAGTATCTAGTATTGGGATCAGAAATAGTAAAAATATGAACCAATACAGGGCATTACCAAGCGTGTCAGAGAGAGGCAATTGATTCTGCCTGGTAGCTGCATCAGCATCCTGCGGTGGATTTAAACGTTCATCTACTCTTAATGCCCGCAATCCGCGTATTGTGATGAGCTTGACTAAACTAGCTACTAACCAAGCAACTGCCAAAAAGATTGCTGCACCTACCAACCTTGGCAAGAAATCGCCAATTTGATTGAGGAAAGCATTGAGCGGCTGAGATGCTACTCTTAACTCTAGCGTGTCTAAAACAGCAACAATCGTTAAGAGCAGAATACCCCAAAATACTATATTGGAGATTACACCCTCTACTTTGGGAAGTTCTCTGCCATCTTCACGCCCCATTATCCCAGCCGCAATCCGGTTATCTAGCCGTGTGCGATTGAGAAGATTTCGCGTCAGCGCAGCCGCGATCGCCGCAATTAACCAACCAATTAATAAAATTAATACTGCCCCCAACAAACGAGGCAGAAATGCAGTCACTTGTTGGAAAGTGTTCTGCACATAATTATTAATTCTGGCATCTTGCTGTGGTGGTAATGTTGGTACTTGTGCTAAAAAAGTCTCTCCCCTAATCCACAAACCAGATCCCATCAGTTGGGTTATGCTTTGCCAATTTATATTCATGGTTTTTGGTATTAAAGTTCAGTTGTCTCGCCAAAAAACACCGTAATGTTTTTGGAGTATAAGGCTACACACAGTTAAAATGCTAGTGTTTTGCCTTTTAATTTACCAGTAAATTTGACAATAAATGATGTGAGGGCTTCTTTTTCTCTTTATTTTTATTTATCAGTTAATTTTTCTGAAAAATGCTCAAAATATCTTTTTATCAAGATATAATTTTTTACTTTAGTCAATGTTATAAATATTACATAAAAAGATTTTAATTTATATTCGCTAAGACATTTTAACAAATCTGAATTTTGGGTTAGTCTAAAGTGCACATATAAGAACAAAATATGTAAATTATCTGCTATGCAAGTTTTTGAACAATCAATAGATATTAATGCTCCAGCGACGGTAGTAGAAGACTGCATCACCGATCGCATTTTGATGCACCGTTGGCTCAATCCGGCATTACGTTGTGAACCAGTGGGCGAATGGAATACTGATGTTGGCAGTAAAAGTCGCTTTATAATTCAAGTACCTGTAGTTCAGCCTACTTTGAATAGTACTGTTGTAGAAAGACAACCAGGATTGGTAGTCTGGGAATTTGATGGTTTTTTTCATGGACGCGATCGCTGGGAATGTCAACCGATAGATAAGAAAACGCGCCTACTGAACCGCTTTGAATTTGAAATTCCCAATCCGATCGTCAGCTGGGGTTTTAAAACCTTTGCTGAATACTGGACAAAACAAGATATGCAAGCTCAACTGCGCCGCCTCAAGCTCGTGGCAGAAGAAATACAGCAAGGGTTGTGAGGGAGCAGAGGGAGAGTGGGAGAGGAAGAGATGAGGGAGATAGGGAAGATGGGGAAGAATTTACTCTTATTACTTCCTCATCTCCCTCACCTTCCTTAACTCCCTCAAATCCTTGTCCTAATTTCCTTCTGCCTCCTGCCCTCTGCCATTTGCCTTTCTTCAATACCTACCAAGTTTAGTCAGCAGTCTTTTGATAATGTAAGCGTCTTGGGCTTCTGGAGTTATATCCAGGTAAGTTTCTAAGTCATTCGCGGCTTGAGAAAATCGTCCAAGTTGGTAGCACAAAAGTCCGCGATCGCGCAATTCTAAAGCCAAGTCAGGAAACAGCAATAAAACCCTCTCTACTATTGCTAAAGCTTTTTCCAATTCCTGTTGGCTGAGATAAATGTATTTGAGATTAGTGAGCATTCTTGCTAAAAATTGCTTTTTTGTCACCCCCGCTAGAAACTCTGGTTGTATCGACACGGGATACTGATACATTTGAGCCAGTTTTTCTTGACAGTCTTGGGGAAACATAATCTCCCCATCATTGAAGGCATCTACAAAAATCTCCATTTCTGGAATGTCAGGACGAATGAGAAAATGTCCAGGCATCCCTATTCCTACCATTGGAAAATCTATTCGTCGGGCAACTTCTATATATACTAGTGCTAGAGAAATAGGAATTCCTAAGCGCCTATCAATCACATCATTTAAAAAGCTATTACGAGGATCATAGTAGTCTATTTTATTACCTGTAAATCGTAAATCCTCGTAAATGTATTGATTAATACTTTGAATTATTCGCAGCGGATAGCGTTGTGGTGGCAATCGTTCTTCCAGCTCTGCTGCCATTGCATCAAGAGCGTTGAGATATTCTTCGACATCAAGATTGGGGTATTCTTCTTGAGCAATGTATAAAGCTGCCCTTGCTAAATCAATATACTCATCAGGCTGCTGGATTTCTTGGTAAAAATATTTCCGCGCTGACGAGTTATCCATAAGTCAATTTTGAGTGTAAGTTGACAGATTTGATTTTCAGTATTGCAGTGATTTGTACGTTTAAGTATTAAGGGTACTAGCAAGATTTGCAAATGAAGTTTACGCGGAAGCTTCTGGGAATTGTCTCTATCTGAGGTATGAAAATGAACTAGTGAACTACCAGTAGAGACTTTTTTATGACAGTATGAGTTTGACTTTTGCGAAATGGCATTAAAAATACTTTGAAATTACTCTTCTACAATCAAGTCGCTTTTGATGAAACGTTTTTGTAAAGCGACAACAACAGCGCTGTGGCGATCGCCTACTCCCAATTTATGCAAAATCGTATGGACATGTACCCGGACTGTTCCAGGTGTAATGTAAAGTGCAAGGGCAATTTCTCGGTTGGTTTTTCCTGCTACCAATAATGACAAAATTTCTTGTTCGCGTTGGGTGAGTGGGTTGGAGAAATTTGAGATATTTTCTGAGTCAAGTTGGGCACACTCAGATCCAAAAGCAGAACGAATTTCTTTGGTTGCGGTTTCATCCCACCAGGATGCTCCAGCAGCTACAGAACGGAGTGCTAACACCAATTTTTCCGCCGCCACTCCTTTGAGACAATAACCTTGAGCGCCTGCTGCAATTAACCGTGTAATTAGAGGTTTTTGAGAATGGGAAGTCAATACTAAGACTGGTAAGTGGGGATTTTGCTGCTTAATTTGTTTACAGGCTTCAATGCCTCCAATTCCTGGTAATCCTACATCTAACAGCACTACATCGAAAGGATTTTGATTAACTAACTCAATAGCTGTTTCACCATCTTCGGCTTCAGCAATAATTTCTAACTCTGTTTCTTGTTGCAATCGCACGCGCAAGCCTAAGCGGAAGAGTTCATCATCCTCAACTAAGAGAATTTTGATGGGGGTAGATGGCATCTCACACAGTAAGAGAGGATTGAAATGGGTAAGCCGGAAGCTTGAAAGCAAACATCGCACCGATAGGTACTCTATTCTCTGCCCACATTATACCGCCGTGGGCTTCAAGAATTTGCCGAGACAGGTAAAGTCCTAATCCAGAACCTTTGGCTTGGCGATCGCTATGTCCTTGATAAAATCGTTCAAATAAATGGCGGAATTGTTCGGGCTGAATACCTGCACCTGTATCCAAAATTTTCACTACTTGATAGGAATCTTGCGGTTCTAACACCACTTCAACACGCTCACCACGCCGGGAATGGTTGATAGCATTAACTAGGAGATTGGTCAAAACTCGTTGAAGTTGTAGTGCATCACCCTGAACCCACAGCGATCGCCGCCAATTAGAGTCACCATAGTTAAGTGAGAGATAAACACGACGGTTAGATGCTAAATCACTGAGAGTAGCTGTGGCTTCCTCTGCCAAGATAGTTAAATCCACAGGTTCTAAATTCAGTTTTAAGCCTTCAGTATCATTGCGATAGATATCTAACAAAGTTTCCAGTAATTGTAGGGAAGTTTGATGACTGCGTGTCATTGTGGCTAAAACTTTTTGCTGTGCTGGTAAAATAGCACCAAATTTTTCTGCCTCAAAGGCTTTGAGAGTTTCAATTGCTCCTAGAAGAGGCGTTTTTAAATCATGGGTGAGAGTAGAAGCAAAGTCTTCGCGAACTCTGGATAATTCTTCTTGAGCAGCCAGTTTAGCGCGGGTGAGGGCGATCGCATCTTGGGAACGTCGCAGGCGATCGCTCAACACACCAGTAACAATCAACGCCATCGCTGCGATCGCTCTACTGGCAATTGTGGAAGCCTTCATCACTTCGCCTACTGGTATTACAAGATTCAACATGGTTAAAAACACGGCTGCAAGGGTGGCTTGAAAAGTTGCACGCCTCCCCAGCCAAGAATTTGCCAACAAAATTGGCCCCGTGTACAGATATCCAAACACGTACTCAGTTGGTGTAGAGAACTCCAGAGCAATCACAACTATAAATAAACCAGCAATGAGCCAAAATTTGCCTAAAGGAGATTCTTTATTAGGTAATCTAGCTTTAAAATTAACCATTTAGAATTTAATGCTTATCAAGCATTTTTTATTTCAAAAAATGCATATATATCTTGTATATCTTACCTTATTAGTAATTTGTCAAAACGTGTTTATATAAAAATAAACGCTTGAATATATCTTACTTAAACATACTAAACACTTGATATAAATAAATAAACACTGTTTTATATCCTTCTATTGCTTGTCTTAGTGACTCTAATCATTAACAATATAAATTGTTACAAACTAGAAGATATTGATTTCTTCTGCTCAACAAAAAAATGCGTTTATGCCATTAGGTTTAATAAGTGTAAAAATTTGGGGTAATAGCTGCCATTGTGGCAAAGCATTAACAAGCTTAAGTTTGCCAAATGAATGTGTAATCATCGGTCTTGTTAGAGATACCCAAGTCATCTTAGTAAATGCAGAACCTATTATTTGCGATGGCGATTATATCTTGGCTGTTGCTTTAAATCCAGCCTTAGTTCCTATGCTCAAACTTGCCTTAAACAAAAGGTATTCAAGTCACTGTTTTCCACAAGATTATTTTCCCAAAAGTTGAGCAATACTAGTTCAGGAGCTTTTATAATTCATGTTACCAGGATGGATACAAATTGTTATCACACTACTCATTTTCATAGCAACTACTCCCTTACTAGGTAAATATATAGCTCAGATTTTCATGGGAGAAAAAACATTCCTTGATTTCATCATTAATCCCATAGATAAAGTTATTTATGCCTTGAGTGGTATTCGTCCCCAAGAACAAATGACAGGTTGGCAGTATACCAAAGCAGTGATGTATAGCAACTTCGTTATGGGGATTTTAGTTTATTTAATCCTGATATTTCAGGGAGGGCTACCATTTAATCCTACTAATTTAAGTGCTCCTAGTTGGGATCTAGCACTACATACCACTATTTCTTTTGTCACCAACACTAACCAACAACACTACTCTGGTGAGACAACCTTTAGCTATGCCAGTCAAACCTTCGCCTTGGGTTTTTTGATGTTTACCTCGGCAGCAACTGGTTTAGCAGTGGGTATTGCCTTTATTCGTGGTTTAACTGGTAGACCATTAGGTAACTTTTACAGCGATTTGATTAGGTCAATCACGCGAATTTTGCTACCTATATCTGTGATTGGGGGATTGTTGTTGATTTTGGCAGGTGTACCAGAAACATTATCAGGCCCAGCAACAGCTACTACTTTAGAAGGTGCAACTCAAGTAATAGCCCGTGGCCCAGTTGCTCACTTTGAGATGATCAAAGAATTAGGAGAAAACGGCGGTGGCTTCTTTGGAATTAACTCAGCCCATCCTTACGAAAATCCGAACGGCTTCTCTAACTTATTAGAAATGTGGGCAATGATGTCCATTCCCTCGGCATTGATTTATACCTACGGCGTGTTTGCTAACAACCATAAACAAGCATGGTTAGTGTTTTGGATGGTTTTTGTCATTTTTGTCTTTTTAGTAGGTGTTGCCGCAGTAGGTGAGTTTCAAGGCAATCCCGTTGTTAATTCTCTTTTAGGGGGACAGCAACCCAACTTAGAAGGCAAAGAAGTGCGATTTGGTTGGGCGCAAACAGCACTATGGGCAGTTATGACTACAGCAACTATGTGTGGTGCTGTGAATGGAATGCACGATTCCTTAATGCCGAATGGGGGATTTGCCACTCTATTTAATATGTTCTTACAAATAATTTGGGGAGGTCAGGGAACTGGTACAGCTTATCTGTTCATCTACTTAATTTTGGCAATATTTCTCACCGGCTTAATGGTCGGGAGAACTCCAGAATTTTTAGGACGCAAAATCGAGAAAAAAGAAATCATCCTAGCCAGCGTCATCTTATTAGTTCACCCCTTCGCTATTCTTATCCCCTGGGCAATAGTCTTTGGCTTTCCCGATCGCCTCTCAGGCATTACTAACCCTGGTTTTCATGGAGTTTCGCAGGTAGTTTACGAATACGCTTCCGCCGCCGCCAACAACGGTTCTGGTTTTGAAGGATTAAGTGATAACACCCTGTGGTGGAACCTCAGCACCAGTGTCAGCATTTTGGCAGGGCGTTATATCCCCATTATTGCCCTACTACTGCTAGCAGATAGTATGTCCCGCAAGCAACCTGTTCCTGTCACTTCAGGCACATTAAGAACTGATACAAGACTGTTCACAGGAGTGACAAGTGGCGTGATTTTGATTCTTGGTGCGCTCACATTCTTCCCTGTACTTGTTTTGGGGCCTTTGGCAGAAGCTTTTCTGATTGCCAGAGGTGGATAAGTGGTTAGGCAAAATTGAAGTTACGGGTGGATATCAGGTAAGAGCTTGAAGAATGTGTAATTAATTTTGTTGAAGTAACAACCAATGACACGATCTACCAAACCACGTCAAGAACGCAAACATACACCAAAAGTCAAACAATCTGGACTCTACAGGCGTGCGTTTCAACAAGCATTCATCAAATTGCACCCGCGTCATATGCTCAAAAATCCGGTAATGTTTGTCGTCTGGTTAGGCACAATCATTACAGCATTAGTGACGATCGCACCAGATCTATTTGGCCCAACTCCGGGTGATAATCTGAGACTATTCAATGGTCTAATTACCTTAATTTTGTTCTTAACCGTTCTGTTTGCTAACTTTGCCGAAGCCGTAGCCGAAGGACGAGGCAAAGCTCAAGCAGATGCCTTGCGATCGGCAAAATCCGAAGCCAAAGCCAAAAAACTCCTTGCTGATGGTTCCATTCAAGAAGTTAGTTCTACAGCATTAAGACGTGGTGACCAAGTCAAGGTAATTGCTGGTGATATTATCCCCGCTGATGGTGAAGTGATTCAAGGTATTGCCTCTGTAGATGAATCTGCCATTACAGGAGAATCTGCACCAGTATTGAAAGAACCAGGGACAGATATTGCTAGTTCCGTGACTGGTGGAACACGAATCATCTCCGATGAACTCACCATTCGCGTTACAACTGACCCAGGACAAGGCTTTCTCGACCGAATGATTAGCTTAGTAGAAGGAGCTTCCCGCAGTAAAACTCCTAATGAAATTGCTCTGACGGTTTTATTGGCAGTTCTGACTCAGGTATTTTTAGTAGTAATAGCAACTCTACCCACAGTCTCAGTCTACGTAAATTCACCTGTCAGTATTGCTGTATTAATCGCCCTGCTAGTTGCACTTATACCCACCACTATTGGCGGATTATTAAGTGCGATCGGTATTGCTGGTATGGATAGAGTTGCTCAGTTTAACGTCATTGCCACTTCCGGACGTGCCGTGGAAGCTTGTGGAGATGTGAACACTCTTGTATTAGATAAAACAGGGACAATCACTTTGGGTAACCGCATGGCAGAGGAATTTATCCCTGTGAACGGTCATTCTATGGAAAAGATGGCAAGAGTTGCTCTAGCATCGAGTGTATTTGATGAAACACCAGAAGGGAAATCCATCGTCAAACTAGCAGAAAAATTAGGAGCAAAATTAGATTTTGACCCCAAGCAAGCAGAAGGTATCGAATTTTCTGCCAAAACGCGCATGAGTGGCACTGATTTACCTGACGGCGTGCAAATTCGTAAAGGTGCAGTAGATGCGATCAAAGGATTTGTGCGTTCGCGCAATGGACAATTAACACCTGAACTTGATGCCGCTTTTGAGAGAGTTTCGAGATTGGGTGGTACTCCCCTGGCACTTTGTCAAAACGAAGTTATTTACGGTGTCATTTATCTCAAAGACATTATTAAACCGGGAATTCGAGAACGGTTTGATCAAATGCGGCGGATGGGAATTCAAACCATCATGCTAACAGGAGATAACCGCATTACTGCATCAGTGATTGCCCAAGAAGCAGGAGTTGATGATTTCATAGCTGAAGCTACACCAGAAGACAAAATTGAGGTAATTCAAACAGAACAAGCCCAAGGAAAGTTAGTCGCAATGACTGGAGATGGGACTAACGATGCTCCGGCATTGGCACAGGCAAATGTCGGCGTAGCGATGAATTCTGGTACACAAGCGGCAAAGGAAGCAGCTAATATGGTAGACCTGGATTCAGATCCCACCAAGTTAATTGATATTGTCACTATTGGTAAACAACTGCTGATTACCCGTGGAGCACTGACTACCTTTTCCATTGCCAACGATGTCGCTAAGTATTTCGCCATCATTCCTGCCATCTTTGCTGGTATTGGTGTTGGTAGCCTCAATATTATGGGTTTAGCTAGTGCCCAATCTGCTGTTTTATCAGCCTTGATATATAACGCCTTGATTATTCCCGTACTCATTCCCTTAGCACTAACTGGCGTCAAGTTTCGTCCACTCACAGCTGATCAACTTTTGCAGCGCAATATTTTTATCTATGGATTGGGTGGTGTCATTGCTCCCTTCATTGCCATCAAAGTGATTGACGTTTTGATTGCAGCCATAGGACTAGCATAATCAAATACCCCGTGCCTCTGGGCGTTTCAATCATGAAAAATTTATCTCTTTCTCTCTTCCTCACACTTACCCTCAACGTATTTTTGGCACAAGCCGTATACGCAGCCACCTCTGAGGAAATATCACGTACTGCATCCTACGCCATTGCTCTTTTAGGGTTAGTAACTGTAAGTGTCTGCATCTATTTATTTGTGGTCATTTTTCAACCGGAGAAATTCTGATGAGTCAGATACGTCAACTCAATAAAGCTGTTCGTTCCACCTTGGCTTTGTGGTTCTTAACAGCATTAATTTATCCTTTGTTGATGTTAGTTTGCGGACAGCTTGCATTGCCTTTTCAGGCTAATGGGAGCTTAATTAACAACACACAAGGCACAGTCATCGGTTCAGCATTAATTGGTCAACCTTTTAATAGCGATCGCTATTTTTGTAGTCGCCCCAGCACTGTTGACTATAGCACTAGCCCAGAAGTTGCTACCACAGGTACATCAGGAGCTAGCAACCTGGCACCCAGCAATTCCGAACTTATCGAACGTATTCAAAAGGAAGTCACACGGCTACAAAAAGCTAATATTCAACCCACTGCTGATTTAGTTTATACATCTGGTTCTGGGTTAGATCCCCACATCAGCGTTGATGCAGCACAGGCACAGGTAAAACGTGTTGCCTCTGTCCGCAGTATTAACCCAACCCAAATACAATCCTTGATAGCTCAAAATACTGATGGCAGATTCCTGGGTGTTTTTGGCGAACCTGGAGTTAACGTCCTCAAGTTGAATTTGGCACTAGACGCTTTGCAGTCCAATCGTTAACAAACAATGTCATAGGTGCAAGCCAGCAACCCAAATGGAAAAGATGGTTCAAAGGTTCTTTTACACAATGATTGATGGATGTAATCAGATATCAAAAAATAGATTTACACATTAATTGCCGCCGAGAATTAAAAAAATCACAAAATATTTGCGGAACAATACACCTTAGCAGCTAGTCTAACTAACGGACAATAACTATTAACTCACTAAAACTTCCTGCTGTTAATTGTCAAACCTAAAGAGGATTTTACATCCGCAGTTGAATACTAAATTGAATATTAAATATGTATTCAACCAAAGAATCTGTACAGGATTTTGCTAAATCTAAGCATGAAGTATTCAAGAAACTCTACAATCAATTTATTTTTCTGTCTCAGTTTAACGGGACTTGTTGCCTGTAACAATGCACCAGCAACACTGAGCAACTCTAATAATGAAAATCAAGCAGCATCACCCGCTGCAAATACAACCACAGCTGCCCAAACTCAAGCCTGTATCTATCTTAAAGATGGCTTTGGTTCCCAAGGACAGGTAAAAGTACGGGTTGAGGAGGTAGTTACAGGTTTAGAAGTTCCTTGGGGAATAGCTTTTCTGCCTGGAGGAGATATGCTAGTCACTGAACGCCCTGGTAGGGTGCGACTAGTACGAAATGGCAAACTGCAACAAGCTCCTGTGAACACCGTCAAAGTTACAGATTCTGGAGAAGGTGGGTTATTGGGGATTGCGGCTCATCCTAACTTTGCCAATAATCGATTTTTTTACCTGTACTATACAGTTGATAAAAATGGCTCTCCAGTCAATCGAGTTGAGCGGTGGCGATTATCTACTGATGGAGTTAAGGCATCACGAGACCGAATTATTATCGATGATATACCTGCTGCTATTTATCATAATGGCGGCCGTCTGCGCTTTGGCCCAGATGGGATGCTATATATTGGTACTGGTGATGGGCGAGAGCCAAAATCCTCTCAAAATATTGATAGTTTGGCTGGCAAGATTTTGCGCTTGACTCCAGACGGACAAGTTCCCAAAGATAATCCATTTCCAAACAATCCTGCTTTCATTACAGGAATTCGCAACACCCAAGGATTTGATTGGCCAAATCAGTCTACACTATGGGTGACCGATCACGGGCCTAGTGGTGATTTAGGAAGAACTGGTCACGATGAGGTGAGTGTTGCCACAGCAGGCGATAATCTTGGTTGGCCTGATATATACGGTTGTGAATCACAAAAAGGTATGGTTGTTCCCTCCCTCACTTGGCAGCAAGCCGTACCTCCAGGTGGAGCAGCAATTTATACTGGGAATACCATCCCTGAGTGGAAAGGAAACTTAATTATTGGTACTCTTGGTTCCAGACACCTACATCGGGTTGTTTTCGACTCAGCAAACCGCGATCGCGTGCAACTACATGAGGTGTACTTTCAGAATCAATTCGGAAGACTCCGAGAGGTGGCGATGGGGCTAGATGGTGAATTGTACGTTACTACTAGCAACTGTGACGGTAGAGGAAACTGTCCTCAAGGGGGAGACAAAATTCTCCGTATCACCCGATGAACCATTAGCCATTAGCTATTAAGTTAAGTGGACATAATTAAGACTCAAAACGCCAACCATTTAAATCTGCTTAGAAAGGAGCCTTCCCCTTCTGCCTCCAGCATAGCTGCCTTCTTTGTTAAAAATTCTGCCCTGCAAAAATTGATCGCACCTCACCGTTGCGGCGGATAATAGCTTCTCCGTTAGCGACATCTACTAATGTCCAACCACTGGAACCGATGCTTTCACCTATCTCAACGCGGCGAGTGATACCGTTCACTTTAAATAAAGCAGCAGACTTGTTTCCTAGTTCTAACAATCCCTCTAAAGTATGGGATGGAGCAGCAGGAGAAGAAATGGCAGATGCCGCCTCTGGTGCTGTAGCTGTAGGTAGCTTTGGAGGTGCTAACAAGTTTGGTACAGATGGTATTGCTGATTGGGATGCTTGTTGTACAGGTATTGCCGTAGGGTTGACGTCTAAGGGTTTGAGCTTTGGCTGGATACCCGCCAAAAGATCTGTAGGTTTGACTGGTTTATCCCCGGTATTCTGAGATGGAGATGCAGTTGGTACAGTTGTGCTGGCAGCAGAGGGTAGTTGTGGTAAGGTTGTGGCAATACCAGAGTTGGCTGAAGGCACGTAGCGCATTGGCAGTGGTGCTTGATAAACGGGAATATATATTCGCTCTACAATGCTTGTAGAACGGTTGGGAGTGGGGGGTGTATTGTTACCTGTCAAGACGGGTGGTAAATTCCCAGTTTGTTTTTCGTTTCTGACGTAAGCAAGGGCTGTACGATTACTTGCCATTCTTGATATGAGTGTATTGGCAGATGTAAGATAAATGCTCGCATCTTGCCTATCCATTGCAGCTAGTGCTTCTAATACGTAGTTGGCAAAATCGACTGCAACATCTTCTTTTGTGTATACCAGTGGCTGCAATTGCGGTTGGGATATCTCTAAGGCTTGCCGAAAGTATTTTGATCCTAGACGGTTGAGTAGATTGGAGTTGGATATCCAGACAATACCAGCGATCGCCAATCCTAAGGTTACTACCAGTTTTGGCAATCTACTCCAGTGCTGTGATTGTTGAGGTTGTTTCTTTACTAATTTACCAACACTAGAAGTACTTACCACAAACGTACTTAATTGATTGTTCCGAGATTGTGGAGTGTTCTGTGTGGTTTGGGTAGATGATTCTGGTAAAGCAATTTGCGGCACACTCACTGTTTGTGCATGAGTATATGGAGGTAACCTCTTAGCTGGGTTTCCCTTTTGCGCAGGTAATTTCCTGCTACCATCCAGAACAGAGTCTATCTCAGCAAAGAGATCGTCAATCAAACTGTCAGCATAGGTTTCCATCGACCAAGTTTCGCTGGCCATTAATTCCTCCGCTGGTTCTGGAATAATCAGGTTGGTGCTGATTTCTAAAGACATAGCAATTTCCAGTTTTAGCTTTTTGGGGAGATTTATTACCCTTGTTTATGCAAATTTTGAATAAAAAACCCATAAACCCATCCCAGCGAGACGAGTTGATGATTTATTCGGTATATAAATTTTGACTAGTATCTGGTCAGCGTTGATGATGCCTAAGTATGTACTTATGTCATCAATCATACCTGCCTATCCCAGATACTCCTTACTACTATACTCTTGCTTTATAAAGATTGTTTGACAGCTAGGGCTGGAAACTCAGTATCTGACTTGGTTTTACGCAATTCTAAATAGATCAGCAGAGCATTGATGTCGGCTGGGTTAACACCACCGATACGTGCCGCTTGACCGATAGTAAGCGGTTTTACCTTTGTAAGTTTTTCTCTTGCTTCTTTTGATAAGGTATCGATTGATGCATAATCTAAATCTGCGGGCAACTGGCGGTTTGCCTGACGAGCAATTTGTTCAATTTGATTTTGCTGTCTGGCAAGATAGCCGGAATACTTGATGTCGATTTCTGCGCCTTCTTTTTCAGCACGTTCGAGATTGGCATTTGCCAGTCCGTACCTTTCTAAATCAATGTAATGGAATCCCGGACGCCGCAGCAGATCAGCAAGGGTGATCGAGCCTTTTATAGCTTGTCCTGTAGCTTGAGCGATCGCTTTCCCAATTTCATCATGCTCTTTAATCCGTACTGTGTGTAGCCGTTCTTTTTCGGCTGCAATATTTGCCTGCTTGCGGACAAATAATTCCCAGCGGCGATCGTCTATCAAGCCAATTTCCCGCCCTAAAGGTGTGAGGCGCTGATCGGCATTATCAGAACGCAGAAGTAAACGATATTCCGAGCGGCTTGTGAGCATTCGGTAAGGCTCCCGCAAATCTTTCGTACACAAATCGTCTACCAGTGTGCCGATATAGCTTTCCTCACGTGCAAACACGATCGGAGACTGTCCGCGCACAAATCGCACGGCGTTGACTCCCGCTACAATGCCTTGAGCGGCGGCTTCTTCGTAACCAGTTGTACCATTGATTTGCCCGGCACAGAAAAGCCCTTCTATTTTCTTAGTCATCAGTGTGGGATAACACTGAGTTGCAGGCAAATAATCATACTCAACTGCGTATGCCGGACGCAACATCACACAATTTTCTAAACCAGGCAGAGTCCGCAACATTTGCAGTTGTAAGTTTTCTGGCAACCCTGTAGAAAACCCTTGAATGTAAAGCTCCGGTATATCTCTGCCTTCTGGTTCAATAAAAATTTGGTGGCTTTCTTTATCAGCAAAGCGCACAATTTTATCTTCAATACTAGGGCAGTAACGCGGCCCTTTAGCTTCTACCCAACCACCATATACGGGAGATAGGTGCAGATTTTCCTGAATCAGGCGATGAGTTTCGGCTGTGGTGCGCGTCATGTAGCAGGGCATTTGTTCCCTTTCTACCCACACTTGGGGGTCAAAGCTAAACCACCGAACTTCTGTATCTCCCGGCTGAAGTTCCATTTTGGTGTAGTCTACAGATCGCTTGTCTACCCGTGCCGGAGTTCCTGTTTTTAGCCGTCCTGTTTCAAAGCCCAAGCGGTTGAGAGTTTGGGTTAAGCCCTCGGCAGCAAATTCCCCAGCACGTCCTGCGGACATCGATTTGTTACCAACCCAAATCCGTCCTCCCAAAAATGTACCAGTTGTCAAAATTACGGCTTTACACTGAAACGCCACACCAAAGTAAGTCTGAACGCCGACGACTTCATCGTTAGCACCCAAGACTAAATCTGTAACCATGCCTTCACGAACAAGCAAATTTTCTTGATTCTCAATGATATTCTTCATTACTGCCGCGTATTCCCGCTTATCAGTCTGGGCGCGTAATGCCCAAACCGCAGGGCCTCGCGAAGAATTGAGAATCCGCTTTTGCAGATAGGTGCGGTCTGCCATTTTACCTATTTCCCCACCCAGGGCATCTACCTCATGGGTTAATTGAGACTTGGCGGGGCCACCTACTGCTGGATTACAAGGTTGCCATGCGATTTTATCTAAGTTAAGTGTCAATAGCAAGGTACGGCAACCAAGGCGTGCGCTAGCCAGTGCTGCTTCACAACCAGAGTGACCTGCACCAACAACGATGATATCAAAGGTGTCTTGGAATTCAACGGAATTGTGCATGGTCATAACTAGGGAACGGCAAGCTTATAGATATAGTCAATTCTAACCGATCCAATGCTTCCCTTATTGTCTTTATATGTGTTAGAAATTATACGAGTACTGAATTATTAATAGATATTTAAAGATTCGATTTAGGAGCCAGAGGCTCTAGTTCTCGTTACCAGTTCAACCTGGTAACGAGGGTGGGTTTGGAATTGAAATAAGATGATGATTGTAGGTAGTTGTGAAAATAATTTTGAGAAAAACTGTTTTTTATAGTCTCATTGCTTTGATTGTTTTTACTTTAGTGGCAAGTACAGGGAATACTCATCAACTCTTAAGTAGAAATGACCAACAATTACAAGATTGCTTGATGGCTGGCTCTGTAGTCAATCATAGACAACAAATTGGCAAGTTTTGTACAAATCTTCCTCAATCAGATATTTCACCTACTTCTACTTTGAACCTATCTGAAAGTGAGCGTTTTGTCGCTGAAGTCAAAAATAAACTGCTTGTGCTTCCACAATCGGGAAGTTATGAATATATTTTGCTGCGTGCCTACGGAGCAATATTTATTAATCAAAATCCGGGAGTAAAACTACCACAAAAAGTATTTTTTACTAATGAAAATGAGACAAAAGCCTTTCAATCTAATCTAACGTTGGGTAAAGTTAACAACACTAACAACTGCTATTTACAAAAGGTAGCAGCAGATGCTTTTAATCAGGCGCAAGCACAAGTGGCAATTCCTTTAAAATCTGGTTATGGCGCTAGTGATTGTACTCGTACTTTTACCACGAATCTAAAATTTTGGAGAAAATACGCCAACACTATAACTTTAGAGAGAGTTCGTCAAGGCAAGGAAACCAAAATTCTTTCTACTGTAGCTCCTCCCGGTGCATCACAACATCTTTGGGGATTGGCAATTGATTTACGAGCATTAACACCAATGCAAAAACAGGCTTTACATCAAAATGGCTGGTTTCAAACTGTTGAAAATGACATACCCCATTGGACTTATCTCGGACAACCACAGGAGAAATTGGCTGAGTTTGGATTACAAAATAAAATTGTCAAGGGAGTGAGCTATTGGGTAACACCGCTTTAACTCAATCTCATTGATTCTCTTGTTGGAGAAAGCTGGAATTGAGATTTTGGGAACAAGCGATCGCCTACTCAATGTCTACTATATAGATAGCAGTAGAAGGGATAATTCTAGATGACAACGAAAAATTATTTGCGTATCAAATTTGACTTAAAATAAGTGATTTCAACCCATAGAAGGAGGGGAATTTACTACCTTAACTATTTACCCTATAACTCAAGCTAAGGATAATATAAAGAATGTATAAGAAGCAAAATTAACTGAGGTTAGGTAAGACAGAGAATAGGTCAAAATATGAATATAATTTCCTAGTTTCCAGTTTGTTGATAGATAAATTCTAAATATTTAAGCTCACCCCATAATTGGTAATCACTCACTCTCTTGGAGTGTAAAAATATATCCAAACTCAATTATGTTAAAATGAAAAACTTAGTTATCGCTAATAGTTAATAGATATTAATGTGTGTTTTTTAGAAAACAATAAGTTTACACACTTCTTGTCAACCTCAAATAAACTTTTTTGACTGACTTGTAATTCTTAATTTTGACGCTCATGAATTCTCATTTCCGCAATAAATTAAAAAAACCTCTTTCTTTGGCACTGGGCTTAGGAACCGCTGTGAGTGTAGGATTATCTGCTCCTATGCCAGCTAGTGCAATTCCATTTCAGGAGTTAATTGTTCCTGGGATTCGCTATTTCCAGCTTTCCAATTTATCAACGAAAGACAAAGTCGCATTAGGTAGCGATATACATAAGCAGGTAGCAAGGAATTATCGGCTTAGTACCAACCAGACTGTTAACAGAATCGGGCAGCGACTAGTTAGAGCTAGTGATTGTTCTCAAATTCCTTTTAAATTTTATGTAGTTCAAGACTCAAGCATTAATGCCTTTGCTACCACAGGCGGTTATGTTTATGTCCACACTGGCTTGATTAGAGCAGCGGATAATGAAGATCAATTGGCATCCGTGATCGCTCACGAAATCGCCCACATTTGCAATGACGATTTAGTCAATCGACTCCGACAAACACAATTAGTTCAAGGCGCAGCCTCGCTTGCTGGCTTAAATCGTAGCCAATTAGCTGCCGTGGCTTATAAGGTTGCTGTAGATTTACCCAATAGCCGCGAAGCTGAATTTAGAGCTGATGCTAAAGGATTGCAATATTTAACAGCAGCTGGTTACGATCCTAATGCTATGCCTGCTTTCTTAAGTAAATTAGTTAATCGTTCTTCTACACCGACATTTTTGAGTACTCATCCCAACGCACGAGAGCGAATCGCTGTTTTAGAAAGAAAAATCGCTAGTCAACGATAGTATATTGTTGTGAACTTTTTTATTGGTTGCGCTGTTTGGGCATACAAAGGCTGGGTGGGCGAACTTTATCCTCAAGGTACTCGCCCAGCCGATTTTCTCCAGTTTTATAGCAGACGTTTTACTACAGTTGAAGGCAATACCACATTCTACGCTGTGCCTAATCAGGAAACTGTAACCCGTTGGGCAACTGAAACACCCACTGGTTTTGAATTTTGTTTGAAATTACCGCGAGATATAACTCATCAAGGGCTATTGCAACCGCATATTCCTGATGCTTTGAAATTTATAGAGGTAATGTGTCCTTTAGGTAAGCGTTTGGGGCCGATTTTTGCACAATTACCCCCTAGTTATGCACCTACATCAATAGAAGATCTTACCGCCTTTGTGGAAGCTTGGCCGCGTACAGAAATACCATTAGCATTAGAAGTTCGCCATCGAGACTGGTTTAAGGAACCTTACGCCAGTCAATTGACAATGCTATTAGAAAAGCTAGGTGTGGGAAGAGTATTGTTGGATTCCCGCCCTATTTATACAGGAGACGACGATCCACAATTACAATCGGAGCGACGTAAACCGAAGTTACCAGTACAGTTTAGCGTTACAGCACCTTTTAGTTTGATTCGATTTATTTCCCATCCCAACTTAACACTCAATCAAACTTTCATGGAGGAGTGGGTAACCCAAATTAAGCAGTGGTTGCAACAGGGAACGCGTATTTATTTCTTTGTTCATTGTCCAATAGAAGAGCGATCGCCTAGTACAGCCCGTTATTTTCAACAATTATTAGAACAAAATGGCGTCTCAGTTCCACCCTTACCTTGGAATAACTTAAATAATCCTCCCGATCAACTTAGTTTGTGGTAAGTATTAATTAAGGTAAGGGTAACCGCTTGACTTCAGACATCACTAATATCATGTCTGGTTAAAGACTTATGATTACGTTAAGTTTGAATCCGGAAGTTTTACATAAAATAAATT
>NZ_AJLN01000036.1 GCF_000317285.1 Chlorogloeopsis fritschii PCC 6912
AAGCTTGTATTCTGATTCAATTCATTCTGACTTCCGAATTCTTAATTTGCTATGATGGTGCGGTTAGCTTAAAGTTTCTGACTCTTGTCTGCCGAAAATTTGCTTTTTAATCAGACTAATTTCTGCTGCTAATTCTTGTCGAGTGGAAGCTTTCAGAAGATAGCGGAAAGTAAACCAAACGGTATAACCAAGTCCGACTATTTCCATAAATGGAGCAACCAGTGGAATATCATTCAAAGCATTCAGTAGTGCTAACAATATTCTAAGAGTAATAACTGTTACTACAAGCAAAACAAAGCTAACCACTGGTAGCTTATATTCTTGAACGAACCTAGCTACTTTTTCGGGCAACTGTTCCAAAAATTCAGAAACTTTTCTGCCAATTTCCTGGAATTGCTCGTCAGATTTAGTAGCAGGTGGTATTATTGCAATTTTTCCGGCTTCTGAAGCTTCTAGTGCTTCGACACGGTTTTGTGAGGCAGGATTGACGTATTGCTGTTGCTGTAAATCAGTTTCCATAGTTCTCTCCTTTTTGTGCAATGAAAATTATCAAGCCACTAATAATATTTCTGCATTTTTAGATGAACTGCTCATCACTCTCTTGGAATAGGTTTTGACTTTCTTAAGAGTGATAGCAGAAGTTTTGAAAGTAAAACAATAAAAGCTAGAAACTTGAGGGCTATTTTAGTTAAATGTAAGGTATGGATAAATAATAATTTAGGAGAAAACCTAGCTATGCAATAATTTCACTTAGTTCAAACCTTACATATCTAGCTAGAAACTGGTCACAAAAATAGTAAAACTTGAAATGGCTTTTTAGTTATTTAACTGTATTTAATTACTACTATCAAGCTCACAAATTTATCGGCACCTACCCCCACCCCAGCGCCTGACTAATTTGCTCTGGTAGTTGCAATGGGCGGAATGGTTTGGCAAAAACAGCAGCAACCTCCAACTCGGTAAAATTTTCTCGATCCGAATTTTGAACTTTAGCTGTAACTAAAATCACGGGGATTGTTTCAGTAGCTGGATTCGCCTTGAGTTGTTGCAATGTGGTACGCCCATCCATATCGGGCATCATCATATCCAATAGGATTGCGTCAGGTTGATATTTAAGAGCTTGGTTTAACGCTTCCTTGCCTGAGCTAGCAGTTACAACGTTCCAACCCGCAGCCATTTCTAACCCTAGCTTGGCGATCGCGCGTACATCTTCTTCATCATCTACGATTAAGATATTTTTGCTCATAATAGTAGCCTCGCCTGATATTTCGTCAATATTTATGATTTGTCTGTAATTTTAAAATGCGATCGGGGAGAACTAGGGGAAAAGATTTTGAAACAAATAACTTGTAACTCCACATGGAATATGTCTTTTGATATATTTTCCTGTTTCGCAGGGAATAAGACTAAAGCAAGAGAAATTTGATTTAATAATTACTTAATTACATTAAAGCGCCCACTAGGTAGCTAGTTCGCACCTAGCTACATAGCAGGACTTCCCCCTAATTGAGTACGCAACTAGGAGACAGTATGATCATGTCAAGTGATCTTGATAACAATCATCTTAAGGACGACAGAGAAGATTTTCAGCCTTTGGATGGTTTGCGCATACTCGTAGTAGATGACGATGTTGATAACTGTGTCTTATTTGCCTTTATTCTTGAAAGCTACGGTGTTCAAGTAATGACATCAGAATCAGCAATTGAAGCTTTGGAAATTTTACAACAATTTGAACCAAATGTTTTGATTTCTGATATTGCAATGCCAGAAGTTGATGGCTGCTCGTTTATTCGTAGAGTCAGAACTCTTAATCCTCCTCTGGGGGAAATTCCAGCTATTGCTATCACGGCGATGTGTACAGAAGAAGATCGCAATTTTGCTCTCAAATCTGGTTTTCAGTCTTATCTGAGTAAGCCCGTAGAACCAACAGATTTAGCCACAGAAATAGTAAAAATTATTACATTGAATTTAATTAACGACTAGTTATTATTAACTTTAAATATAGTAAAAGATTATTGCTGATACTATTTCACAAAAAATCTGATCAAAATACAGACCATGTCCATACGCGATATATATATTGCGTCTGGACAAAATTCATGTGTATCTTATTAACGTGAAATGGTATGGTCGATTACATTTTCATTTAAGATATATAGATTACTGAAGTTTTAATGTAATTATTTTTCATCACATCACTTAGCTAAGAAGATGCTAAAGGCAGGAGGACATAAAAAGTACTACCTTCTCCTAAGGTACTTTCAGCCCAGATTCTACCATTGTGTTGTTGGACAATATTGCGGCAAATCGCCAATCCTAAACCTGTTCCACCTTTTTTACGGGAGTCAGATGCATCTACCTGTTGAAACCGCTCAAAAATCGTTTGTAGTTTATCCTCAGGAATTCCTCGTCCTTGATCGCGCACGGTAATGAGTAGGGAGTTAGACGCACAAGAAGACGCAGACAGAGAATTCCCTTTGTCCTCTATAACTTCTGCACCAATCCAAACTGTGTCGCTTGTTTCAGAAAACTTGATAGCGTTGCTGATTAAGTTTGTCAGAGTTTGCAGCAAGCGATCGCTATCTGCCCAAAGTTCTACATTGAGAGGATTGACAACTAACTGTACTTGTGAATTATCCGCCATTGCCTGCATGGCTTCAGTTGCCTGAACCATTATATCTACGGCATTGCACTTCACTTTGTGCATAACGATTTTGCTAGATTTCATCCGCTCTAAGTCGAGAATATCATTGACTAGACGGATCAGGCGTTCGGTATTGCTGGTAGCAATGCTGAGGACTTTTTGTGCTTGTTCGCTCATTGTTCCCAGCTTTCCGGCACCTAAGATATCCAATGCTCCCATAATTGAGGTTAAAGGTGTACGCAATTCATGACTAACCAAAGAAATAAACTCGTTTTCCAGACGTTTACGTTCGGTGATGTCATTAGCAATCAATAAAGTACACTGCACATTAGCTATATCGATAAATTCTATGGATAGCAGTATAGTTTTTAACTCCCCTGTCTTGGTACAAAATTCTACTTCCTGGTTGTGTAGCGATCCCATTTCCTGGAACTTTTGAATAGTGTAAGCGAGGGTTTGAGAAGCAGATGGCAAGTCTAGTTCTGTAGCAGTATGTCCAATCACCTCCTCTAGAGAATAGCCGCAAAACCTTAAAAAACTGGGATTAACATCAATAAAACGCCCTTCCTCTAGAGTGGCGATCGCGATCGGATTGGGGCTAGAACGAAAGGCTTTGGCAAACCGCTCTTCTGCTAATTGGCGAGAGCGAATTTCCTGTTGCAGTTGCTCATTTTGTGTTTGGAGTTGTTTTTGCAATCTCCGAATCGTTAAGTGATTTTCGATTCTGGCTAAAACTTCCTCTACTTGAAATGGTTTGGTGACATAGTCTACTCCACCAACTGCAAAGCCTTTAACCTTATCCAGCACATCCCCTAAAGCACTAATAAAAATGACGGGGATTTCACGGGTGCGCTCATTTGCTTTCAAGTGTTCGCAGACTTCATAACCATTCATCTCCGGCATATTGATGTCGAGCAAAATTAAATCCGGAGGTGCTGCTGTCGCTCCCCGCAAGCCTGTTGAACCTTTAGTTACACTGCGAACTTTGTACCCTTGTTCCGTCAACATTGCGGATAAGAGGTTTAAATTTTCCGGGGTATCATCAATCACCAAGATATCTGCTCTAGGTGTGCTAACTGACTGACTGGGCATTACAATATCCGTTTGCGTCAGAACTGGCAACTAAATATAGAGATTGTAGCTTGAGTTGATCGCAACTATATTCCTCTACAGAAACTAAAAAATTTTTTCACCATCTCCTCTAGTTCTCCCCGATTGTTTTTTATTCTGCAAAGTATCGACTACCTCCGGTATAAGTCACACCAATTTTTCAGGGAGGGTTATAAACGTGAAGTGCAAAAGCTCTGTTATTGTCTACTTTCTTCGGTGTTGCCCTTGTCAACACAACCTTGATATCAGCGCCAACTTTAAAGCCTGGTATTCAGCCGCACACTAACTTTGGATCTAGAAGTAAAACGATTCCAGTGGCAGCCGAGGGTATGTCAAGTATTAAAAAATCTATTTACGAGCGTTCAGGCAATACCTTGAATCGAGAATCTGCAAATAAAATGCTTGTCCCAGAAGCATTATATCCATCCACACCAATGAAGATCAGAGATTTACAATTTCTGGGAATTCCCCAACGACGCGAACCAGGGTAATACGATTTTGGCTTTTGGATTGGAATGCGATCGCCAGACTCTCTTGTAACTAAATATAAATAAAAATTTAGCTCAAAGATGTAGATTAAGAATCCGGATGCCCAGACGCAATATATCGCGTCTGGGCAATAGTTTTGGCATTAGGTAAAATTATTTTCATACATGAAATTAGCAACGCCAACTTTTCTTTGTTTAGACGTTTCAAATTATACAATCTATAGATAGCAATAAAAGACCCCGATAGTAATCTACCGGGGGAGGAGGTTGTCGCAATTCGCTAAAGGACGGCATGTATTAACTAAATTACTCGTTTTTAATTGAATAAATTGCCAGAATGGCAGATTTTTTTTCGCCGCCTAAATCCCCAACCCATCTCTGATATTTTGCACGATCGCATCTGGCGGCGCAGAAATATCTATATATAAGCTCTCAGCAGGCTCTTCTAGAATATCTAGTTGACTTTTAAGAAGATTTGCGGGCATAAAGTGATTTGTACGCTCTTGCAAACGTTTTTGAATCAACTCAAACGAACCCTTGAGGTAAACTAGTTTGATGCGTTCATCACCAATTAAAAAATACTGGCGATAGCTAGCTTTGAGTGCCGAACACGCTAGTACAACATTTTGATTTTCTTCCAACCATTTTTTGATAGCTGTTTGTATGTCTTGCAGCCAAGGCAAGCGATCGGCATCATCTAGAGGAATACCACGCTGCATTTTTTCGATATTTTCAGGCGAATGGAAATTATCAGCATCGTAAAAATCCCATTGCAAAGTATCCGCTAATAACTTCCCAATGGTGGTTTTCCCAGAACCGGCAACACCCATGACTAGAATTATCATTGCTAATTTGTGCGATCGCAAATTTTTTGGCTTGCTAGGCTTATCCCAACATCACTATTATTTAAGGTGATAGTGAGTATATTGTCTTTGGAAAAACATTACCGAACTCGGAGGGTGGAAGCCCCGCAATTTCATTGCTGGGGAGGAAACCCGAAGGGGATTTTAATCCCCGTCCACCATGTGAGTGCAGTACCAAAATATCGGATAATATTGGTAAGTCGAAATCGGACAAGGCACTGTTTACCCAACAGAAACGGCTTTCCAGTAGATGAGAGACTGGCGTGTAGTCTCGCAAGTGGGTAGAAAACACATTGCTTGCTAGGGGCAATCCAATGTGTTTTCTGGGGCGTGGGGGTGAGTACACCCTCTGGACAATCGTAACCACGCCTAAGAGGTTCGGGGATAGTGTTGCGGAACCTGAACAGGAACCCAACCGCTATTTCTCAGGGCTACTAAAAGCCCCCGAATTCTATTCGTGGGGAATGGTTACTCGTAACAGGGGGCAACCACAGTCATAAAAAATGCGATCGCTGTACTAAGCATTTACGCAATTTGCAACGAGGAGATATCAGCCTACTCTTAGTTATTAACAGTTAACTTGCTGCAACCTTACTCCATTGTAAATATGGTAACTTTGCTGCTGTGGCTCGAATTTGCTCGGCGTGAGCTACCAACTGTCCGCAAGCATCCCAAGT
Source organism: Chlorogloeopsis fritschii PCC 6912 (assembly GCF_000317285.1). Taxonomy (GTDB): domain Bacteria; phylum Cyanobacteriota; class Cyanobacteriia; order Cyanobacteriales; family Nostocaceae; genus Chlorogloeopsis; species Chlorogloeopsis fritschii. Next base: position 5,783 of record NZ_AJLN01000036.1, read on the forward strand.
ACCGGCAACAAACATATTTTTGGCACCTTCGCCCATAAAAATAGGGGCAGAAAACTCACCACATTGCACCTGCATCGCTTCTAAATTAACTGTCACAGGAGCTTGAGGATTAGCAGCCAAAATTTCTTGCAGTTGTTTAACACTATTTGCATCCGCAGTCACGCAAGGAATGCCCATTGCCACACAGTTACCAAAAAAGATTTCTGCAAAGCTTTCACCGACAAGCGCTTGAATTCCCCACTTAGCGATCGCTTGGGGTGCGTGTTCTCGCGAAGAACCACAGCCAAAGTTACGATTGACAACCAAAATCTTTGCGCCTTGATACTGCACTTGATCGAAGGGATGTTGTCCGCTTAGTGCAGCGCGATCGTCAGCGAAAGCGTGTTCGCCCAAGCCATCAAAAGTGACACAGCGCAAAAAACGAGCAGGAATAATGCGATCGGTATCAATGTCATTGCCAACTAAAGGAATACCGCGCCCGGAAACTGTTTTAACTTCACTTACCATAAGATTTTTTTAGGGACTAGGGACTAGGGGCTAGGGGCTAGGGACTAGGGATTAGGGATTAGGGACTAGGGGCTAGGGACTAGGGATTAGGGATTAGGGACTAGGGGCTAGGGACTAGGGACTAGGGATTAGGGACTAGGGGCTAGGGGCTAGGGACTAGGGATTAGGGATTAGGGACTAGGAATAAAGAGATCCTAATACTCAATACCCAATACCCAATCCCCAATCCCCGATCCCAATCACCTTTACAACAACTCACGCACATCAATCACTTCACCTTTGACTGCTGCCGCCGCAACCATTGCCGGACTCATTAGTAAAGTGCGACCGGAAGCTGAACCTTGTCTTCCTTTAAAATTACGATTAGAGGAAGAAGCACTCAGCTGTCGCCCCTCTAATTTGTCGGGGTTCATAGCCAGACACATCGAGCATCCTGGTTCGCGCCACTCAAATCCTGCGGCAGTAAAGATTTTGTCTAGTCCTTCGGCTTCGGCTTGCTGTTTCACCCGTTCCGAACCAGGTACTACGAAGGCTTTTACTCCTTGAGCAACGTGACGCCCTTTGGCAACTTTGGCAGCTTCGCGCAAATCGCTAATTCGCCCGTTGGTGCAACTGCCAATGAAGCAGACATCAACTTTAGTACCACAGATTGGCTTACCGGGAGCAAGATCCATGTAGCTGTAAGCTTCTTCGGCAATTTGGCGATCGTCTGGAGGTAGTTGTTCGGGAGCAGGTATAAACTGGTTAATACCAATGCCTTGTCCGGGGGTGATGCCCCAAGTAACGGTGGGAGGAATGTCAGCAGCGTCGAAAACTACTACATCATCGTACTCGGCATCGGCATCACTCTTGATGGACTCCCACCAAACAACTGCTCGCTCCCAATCTTCACCTTTGGGGGCAAAGTCTCTGCCTTTGAGGTATTCGTAAGTTACGCGATCGGGATTGATATAACCGCAACGGGCACCGCCTTCAATGGACATATTGCAGACAGTCATCCGCTCTTCCATATTCATTTGCTCAAAGGTTGTGCCTGCATATTCGTAAGCGTATCCCACACCACCTTTGACGCCAAGGGTACGGATGATATGCAGAATGACGTCTTTAGCGTAGACACCGGGTTTGAGAGTGCCGTTGACTTCAATTTTACGGACTTTGAGCTTAGAAAGGGCAAGGGTTTGAGAAGCGAGAACATCCCTGACTTGACTAGTACCAATACCAAAAGCGATCGCTCCAAATGCTCCATGAGTTGAAGTGTGGCTATCTCCACAGGCGATCGTCATCCCCGGTTGGGTAAGTCCTTGTTCTGGCGCAATCACATGGACAATACCCTGACTGCCAGAGCCAATATTGTAGAAAGTAATGCCATTTTCTTGACAGTTGCGCTCTAGCGCCTGCATCATTTCCTCTGCCAGAGTATCAACAAACGGACGCGCTTGATTGGTTGTCGGCACAATATGATCTACTGTGGCGATCGTCCGCTCTGGAAACAGTACCTTTAAGCCTCGTTCTCTTAACATAGCAAAGGCTTGGGGGCTAGTAACTTCATGAATCAGATGCAGCCCAATCAATAGTTGTGTCTGTCCTGAAGGAAGTGTACCAACTGTGTGTAAGTCCCAAACTTTGTCAAAAAGCGTACCTTTGCTCATATTGGAATTCGTTTGTAGCCGTAGCATCTTTAGATAGTATCAAAAAAGTGAATAACCCACCGCCAAGCCTAATGAGCTGTGAAAGGGGTTTCTTTATTACCCCTCCTCCAACAGAAGGGCTAATCTGCGAGAAACTTTGGAATAGGAATATTTATTTTGAATCTCCTTATTTACCACAGTAGACAAAGCTGGTTAAGTATGTCCAATATATTTTTGTCTTCTCATTAATATTTAAAAGATATTAATTTCACATTGTCTCTTTCCCCGGCTCCGCCTTATGTTCATCAGGCGGAGCCTACCAGTTTTCATCACTATGCAGAGTATGTCCTTAAGACAGCAACAGTGCCGAGAATAATATTAGGATTGAGAGATTACGAAACCTTCTATACCATAAAATGACATTTTCTGTAGTTTACTTGACGACAATTTAATAAAAAATCGCCTAGACTAGGAGTATAACTAATAAGCCTCCCATCAAAAATAGGGAGAGCTTGAATATGCGAGGAGGTAAATCCTATGCAAAAAGTCCTGGGATCAACAGAATTAGAATATGCCTTTCTATTTACTTTAAGAAAGGTAAATTCAATCAATCCAGAAGGTTTCAAACCATTTTTTGACAATCTACCTGTTGATCCTTACATTCAAGGTAAATATCGCTATAGAAGATTATCGCGTTTTATAGTTTCTGGAGATGATGTAATTAAACTGCCTCATGGTTATCTCTTTCAAAGTAAAGACTATAATCCATTAGTGGGAGATATCAAAAGAGAGTTTTCAGAATTAGATGATGCACTTATAGAACAGGATATATTTAAACATATGATCCTAGCATTTAGTGATTCTTGTAAACTACATCCAGAGGCAGAAATAGGAGTACATCAAATCAGAACTACTTGTTCGCCAGATAATTTTGGTAATCCAGCACCTGAAGGTATTCATAGAGATGGCACTGATTTTATCGGTATCTTCTCTGTTGATAGAAACAATATTCAAGGCGGAGAAACACATTTATACACTGCTAAAAAAGAGAAGCCTGTATTTAGCAAAATTTTGAATCCAGGTGAACTTCTTCTAATCAACGATCATGAATTCTTCCACTTTACTACTCCAGTGAAGCCAACAGCTGAAGGTGTAGGTACAAGAGATGTTTTTGTACTAACTTCCCCAAGCCTGCTTTCAGATTAAGTAGTGAGTAAAAAGTAGAAAAACTAAATAAAATGTAAAATGCCTCCTGTAAGATCCCCAACTTCTTAAAGAAGTCGGGGATCTGTGTTTTTGGTAAGAAAAAACTAACTGTTGTGTGGGCGGGTTAAATCAAATTTTTCTTCTAACATAACCAATTCACTAGGTAAACTTATTCCTACTTACACCAATTCGCAATTAATAAAGCTAGATCTAGCAAGACTTTCGTGATTTGCATCTGTTGCCTGATTTTGGAGAATTGGTATTAATTAACAGAAAATATTTTACAGTCTACAAGATATGGGGAATTGAATGCCGTCATTTCCCCAGCTTTTTTACCGGGGATTGGAAATAATCTGGCTGAAAGAGGTTTATCTAACTTAATTGCTAAAGTTGCCATATCAATTAATATGGCTGCAATTTTTTCGATTGTGATATCACCTGGAATTGGCACTGTGTCAAGTCCACAACCACAAACTGCAGAATACAATAATAAATTAGTAATATCGAAAGTTTGCTCGTTAGCTCTGACTGCTAAACCAACATCTTCACAAACAGGAAGCATTAAACCAGAGTAACCGCAAATTTTGACTGGTACACTTTTCAAGACACGAGTTAGCATACTAGAAATGAAGAGTGTTCCTGGTTGCCCAAACTTGCCGTCTATGAGCTTTTCATAAGCAAAAGCAATACTTTCCTTTTTATCTAATGGTGATGTCAGGGATGTATCAATACCTTTGTATTTAAGATTAAACTTTTTGGATATTTTCTCAGCAATGTCTTCTATTTGCTTTAATTCTTCTGCTAAAAGCAACTGGAGATTTTTTTCTGCAATTTCAGGATTGCTTTGAGCTTGTGAAAAAGCTTTCATCACTAAGTCACTGCATTCTATGCCAATAGCAAAAGATGTATCACCTTTATGATAAGCAGTAGGGAAAAATGGTGTACCTGACTTACAGTTTACCCAAGCACAAAAACGAAAGTTGCCATAACCATTTTCGCTTTCTTGAGAAATGCGTTTAATTGCTTTTGCTGATTCTCGCGCATTTTCAAAGTTGATGCCTGTTTTGCTGTCGCCAATTTTACTAGAAGCGTAAATAACTGATGTATTTTTGTTTATATCTGGAATAATGGCAATTGTTTGAGGTTGATTAGCATAACCAATATTGAAAAAACTGATATTTAGTTCTTGGCAAATATTTTCTAGAGTTTGAATTTTACTGATAATTTCGTTGGTAGATAAGTCTTGTAGATATTCTTCCCAGGAATTTGTAGCTATCCTCGTTGTTTGAACTTCATATCCAAATTTTTCAAACACATATTTTGCTTGCTGATTAAATTCAACAGCTTGTTTAATTGTGTCTATCTCTTGAGGAGATTGCAGTAATATGCCTGTGGTAATAGTTCGTATTTTCATATGTAAAGGTATCCGATAAGTCAGTTATTTTTTGCTATAATATCTGTTGCATAATGTTGCATAATATATAGTGCTAATTTCACATCTCATAAATCTATACTGACATATCTTTTTAGAAAGTTTATCTTCATAATAAGCACTTCTACACATCACCAAATCTCACTCGGCTTATCGTAGAATAGAGCTTTACACAGAGTATTCTTTTTTGTTAAATTTTGAGTTTTGCCAAGCCTAAGTAGCGAACACCAATTGGCGAAACTTCAAACCGACAGGGTAACACTTCTAAACCCAGAGCTAAAGCTTCTCCCAACAACTTACCATATACAGGATCGGCGCGATCGCCTGGAGCAAACTCATCACAATCACCCCGATTGATAAAGTAAAGCATTACTGCACGATATTGAGGTAACAGTGCCATCAATTCTCGCAGGTGTTTTTGCCCTCGTGTGGTTTCCGTATCGGGAAAGAGCGACAATTTGCCTTGTGCCCAAGTAGTATTTTTAATTTCTAAATAAATCGGTCGATTCTTATCAATTAATAACAAATTGCTATCTTTTGTTGCTGATTCTTGAGGCAAAATATTACTATCTGAGACAAGTTGTAGCTGATTTAACTTTTGATTTTCTGGTGGAGTTGAAGAGAGAAAAAAATCTACTCGACTTTTTTTATCTTGTCCGTAAACAACTTCACCACGAATTTGACTGTATTCACCCAATTCTGGGAAAAGATTCTTTTCCAAAGCTAACTTAATGATTCGATTGGGTAAAGCAGTATTGACACCAACCCAAGTTGGTTCGTTATCATACACTTGAATCATTTCCCAGGTGTATGCTAATTTGCGGTTTGGGCTGTCACTTTTGGAAAGCTGCACTGCATTACCAGGAATGCAAACTCCTGTCATGGGGCCAGTGTTTGGACAGTGTGCTGTTACTATCTCTCCAGATGCAAGTTCAACATCAGCAAAAAAGCGTTTGTAGCGTCTTAATAGAATACCAGAATATAAGGGTGGATAGCGGTAAAGATAGTCAGTAGTCATTTGTCATTGGTCATTAGTCATTTGTTAGTGGTTAGTAGTTAGTGGATAGTAGGAGCGGGTTTATTTGGATATCTTCGTCATTCTAGAGAGATTGCCTTTAAAACCTGCCCGTACAGTAGTTAGTAGTTAGAGACACGATTTATCGCGTCTGTACAATTGTCTATTACTCTCCTTGTCCTCACTCTCCCTCTGCCTCCCTGCTCCTGGTGCTCTTCTGCTTTTTTTGGCAATTCAATCATGTTTTGTCGAAAATAGGAAATAGGTTTGAGACGGAGTGAATATATAAAAATTATGGATAAGTAACTAAAATAGGCTATCGCAATATATCTTAAACATCAACTAGCTGAGTTAAATAAGCGCTATGAATGATGATTTTTACAAGCGGGGATTAGAAAAAGCTAGACAAAAAGACTATGCTGGAGCAATTGAGGAATTTAACCATGCCATACAGCTAAATCCTTATTTTGGTGAAGCTTATTTGCAAAGGGGTTTAGCATACTATGATTTAGGAAATATTCTCCACGCTGTTTCTGATTATACGGAAGCCCTCAAGCTCAATCCCGAAAGTATAGAGGCTTATTACTGTCGTGCTTTAGCACGAGTAGCGCTGAAAAATTTCCCAGGGGCGCTAAAAGACGTAAATCAAGCTATTTTTTTGAACTCTAATTATGCTTCGGCTTATAATTTACGGGCAATAATACACCGCAAACAGGGGTATATCCACGATGCGATCGCTAACTTTAAAAAAGCTGCAGAATTATATCTACAGCAAAAAGATAAAGAAAACTGCCGCCTTTGTTTGGAAAAGATTAAGGAACTACAACCAAAAGAAAAACCTGTTCTGGTACGGCAGATAAGTTCTCAAGTTCCACCAATTCAATCACCACAGGTATATTTCACCCAGTTATTGGAGAAGGCAGAAAAGGGAGACATTCGCCAAGCATTAGAAGATTTAAACTGGGCGTTGCAAGTCGATCCGCAGGATGCCCAAGCTTATTGCTGTCGCGGAGTTGTGCGTTGCAAACAAGAAAATTATCGAGAGGCGATCGCTGACTTTAACCAAGCACTGCTGTTGAATTTCCAAGATCCAATTGTTTACCGCAATCGAGGTAGAGCACGTTTTCATTTAGGGGATCACCAAGGAGCGATCGCTGATTTTAACCGAGCACTCCAAATCCAACCTCAGGATGCGCTACTTTATAACGCGAGAGGAAATACCTATCGAGCAATGGGGCATTATTTGGCAGCTATCCAAGATTATACCCAAGCATTGCAACTTAATCCCGATGATGCCCAAACTTACTACAATCGCGGTATTGCCTACGCTCACTTAGAAGAAATGCAAGATGCTATTGCAGATTATCAACGAGCAGCAAGTATTTTTTGCGAAAAAGAAGATTGGGGAAATTACCAACAGGTGCTAGATAGCCTGAAAAAAATTCAGTCTCCTAGTTTGGAACTCAAACAGGCAAGGCAGAATATACTGCGACAACGCCTGTTGAGGTTGGTAGGGGGATATTGGGAAATTGCTCAACGACTGATTGAGCAGGCAAAAAGATACTATCCTGGTATGTCTGAAGAATGGTATATGGAAAAAGTGATTGATGATTTAGAAAGCGATCGGGGTAGGTAAAGACATTCCTTATTTTTCACTCGAAAGCACCTACCTCAACAATTGATCAAGAAATTTGGGAAAACTTAGAACCTTGGCAATTTTCTGGGCAATATCTAGATAATAAAGTTGAGCGATCGCACGGAAGCTATAGGGAATATCGTAGCGTATGTTTTATTCAAGCTCGTATAAGAAAATTTTACGCTAAATTCCTATTTCGGGTAAAACAAAGTGTAAACTAAGCATTTCTTCATCCGAAATTGCACAACCTCACTCACTTGTCGGAAAAATCCGATTCAAGTGCAATGAAACATCTTCAAACCCAGGAATAGCCACTGATTGATGAGGGAGAGAAATTTGTTTGCTTAGATAGTTAAACTCACCTTGAGCATTTTGATACGGCTGACTGTAACACTCTAATTGGCGAGAATTTAAATTCACAATCCAATAATTATAAATTCCAGCTTCTGCGTACAATTCTAGTTTTGTTGTTTGATCGTAGGTGAATGTAGAATCAGAAATTTCAACAACAAGCAAAATATCTTGGGGGTAGGGATGATGAGCAAGATAGTCAGCCTCATTCCCTTGTGCAATCACTACATCTGGTTCAGGCTCACTATTTAACGAGATAATGATAGGCTCTTGACAACGCACAACTGCCCTATCGCCTAGCAATCGATCCAATTGACGGCAAAGACGGGTAGTGCAGAATGTGTGAGCCGTTCCCTTTGGAGTCATCTGAATCAGTTCTCCTCGAATCAATTCAATGCGATCGCCCTCCGTCAAAAATCCAAGTTCTATCAGCCGATGATATTCGTCAATTGTGAATCGCTTAGGGGTGACAACATTCATGAGACACCTTTTACTTGTAAGCTAGCAGAGATTATCTTGACTTTACACTCAACGCCTCAAACTGCTGCCAACAAAGATACAACGCCCGCGGCACGTGAAAGCAGCCTTTCCATTTACCACCTTTGAGATTTAACAATACTTCCCCACGGCGATTGAGGTAGCCAAACCACTCACCGTATTCTGGATCGGCAAAGTGCTGCCAAGCATAATCGTGGATCTTTTTATACCATTCCCAACACGCTTCACGCCCCGTCAGGTGATAGCCCATTGCTAATGCAACTAAAGATTCTAAGTGTACCCACCACAACTTTTGATCCCATTCCAGTTGCTGTGGGGGATGTCCGTCTGCATCCATAAAATAATATAATCCGCCGTATTCACTATCCCAAGCAAAATTGAGAATATTTAGTACTACATCAACGGCTTGGTTAATTGTTTTGGTATCATTTTTACGATGGGCAATGTCCATAATAAACCACATCGCTTCGATGCCATGCCCAGGATTTATTAGCCGCCCATCAAAACAATCAATGTGAGAACCATCGGGAGCAACGTTTTCGTACATCAATCCCCGTTGTGGATCGAGAAAATCGCTCATTACTTCCTGCACTGTCGCAGCTAAAACTTGCTCAAGAGTTTCACTCGGCAGCAGCCATTCCATTTCTAAAGTCAAATTGGCTAAAATCATCGGCACTGCCAAGGATTTCATCGGGCGCGTACCGGGATAAGTTTTGTTATATTTGCCCTTGGGGTTGTCCTTGCGGCGCAAAACGTTGTTGTAAGCTTGCATTGCCACATCCTTTGCCCACTCTTCACCAGAAGCGAGGGCGTACTGGCTAAATGCCATTGCTGCAAAGCAATCAGAAAAGATATTGTAAGGTTGAACCAATGGCTTACCTTCACGGGTGAGAGCAAAGTACCAGTTACCATCAGCATCTCTGCCATGTTGCGCAAGAAAATTAGCACCGTTGCTCGCAATTTTCAGCCAATTTTCACGCTTTTCTAACTGGTTGCAAAGCATGGAAAAAGTCCACACCTGGCGATTTTGCAACCAGATAAATTTGTCGGTGTCATAAACTTTACCCTGGCGATCGAGACAGGTGAAATAGCCGCCTTGCTGCCAGTCGAGCGAGTGTTTTTCCCAAAAGATTAGTACATCGTTGAGGAGCGCATTTTTATAAAGTTCAGCGAGTTCTTTAAAGTTGTGCTCCATAAATTTATTCCCCTTTGTGCCAAAAACAACAGCCGACACTTGCAACAAGTTGCTCAAGCTGCCCTGTTCTCGTCAATTATCGCTTTGCAGTGACTAGACTACAAGTGTTTTAGTTCGGATCTGTTGTGCGATCGCTCACCTGGGAAGAGGGTTGGGGTGACAGGGGATAGGTGACAGGGAACAGAAAAGATAAGTTTTATGGTTACCTCACTTGTTCGCTCGATGACTGAGAATTTTGTATATTCATCACACTTCCTATGTTTGGCTGATTTTGTCCCCACTCAATTAATTGCGTGAGGAAAGAAATGGGAACTTTAGCTCTAGTGGCAGCTTCTTGTCTGGTTTTGCCTCGGCGCAACAAAATGATAGCATCTTGAGTTTTTCTCCATGTTCTAGTGTAGGGCTTGATTTTACCTTCACGCCTTGCTACCACTAATCCACGTACAACGGCATTAGCATCACTAATTGACTGTTGTGAGTACGTAACTTCTTGGATTGGAGATGATTTCGTCGCAACTGAGGTGTCTTCTGATGGTTTAACTCTATAAGCAAGTAAGCTAGGGGCGATGGTTGGTTGATTATCGCCCCACTCAATTAATTGCGTGAGCAAAGGCATCGGAACTTTAGCTCTAGTGGCAGCTTCCTGTCTGGTTTTACCTCGACGTAACAAAGCGATCGCATCTTGAGTTTTTCTCCAGGTTCTAGTGTAGGGTTTGATTTGACCTTGACGCCTTGCTACCACTAATCCACGAACTACAGCATTAGCATCACTAATTGATTGTTGTGAGTAGTTAATTTCTCGGTTTTGAGATGATTTTGCGGTAGTTGAAGTACGTTTTGGTTGCACCCTTGCAGTAGGTATTCTGGGGGTAGTGTAAGCCTGTCTAGGTGGAATAGTGCTACTACGTGTAGTTGGTATAACAGGAGGAAGTGAAGTTTTTTGAGGAACTGTAGTCGCACTAGATACGGGTGTTCTAGCAACAGTGCTGAAATCCTGGCTGGGTGTGCTTGGCACTACAGCAGGAGATGAGGGCTGGTTGGGAACAGTAACTCTACTAGATATGGGTGTTCTGGCAACAGTACTGAAATCCTGGCTGGGTGTGCTTGGCACTACAGCAGGAGATGAGGGCTGGTTGGGAATTACAGTTCTATTAGGCACAGTCGCCCTACCAATATTACTGGAAGGTACGCGCGGGATAATTTGACTGTTGGGTGTGGTTGGCATTCTGGGAAGAATGGAAGTCTGGTTAGGAACTGCCCCACCAGGCGCGATCGCTCTACCAGTAGTATTGGGAGATATACCTGGAATATTCTGGCTACCGGGAGCGATCGCAGGCATATCAGGAAAATCCAAGTCAACTGGTGGCTCTATCGGATATCCACTTGGTATGTTTACGGTGTCAGGAATAGCTCCAAATTTGCTAGGTGTTGTTTCAGTATTGGGTGTAATTCTAGTACTAGGAGTAGTTGCAGTATTACCAGTATCAGCAACAGTATCACCACTACTACTCTTGCGAACTCGATTGCAAGCTATTAAAAAGCTAGATACTGAAATAAGTACCAGATAAAATAGCACGATTTTTGTTCTTTTCACTTTTCCCTCACCAATGGTGGCACCTACTTGAGAGATCCATTTCAACATTGCAGGATAGTTGTTCATGCTACTGCTTTCCGTTTAAGGCATTTCCTCCAGCAATTTGGAAGTGTCACTCTCTCATTACTTGACCTTGCTTTAGAAATACGGTCTAGAAATTAACCCAAGTATCTGAGGGAAATATCTTTACACTTTAGAGAAAGAAGCTATATTGATTCTCTTGGATGTCAGTATTTCCTGCCACTGGAGGAAGGTGTTAGAACTCAGTTTTTCCAATTTTACCAATTTCGCGCTTTAAGATCGCACAAAACTTGAGGAAGATACACACAGAAATCCTTTTTCCAGAACATCTTGTGGAGTCAAAGTTGCATTAGCCTGAATCAGCCGTGCTACTATACCTGTCCATCCTGTTTGATGGCTAGCACCTATTCCTGCACCATTGTCACCATGAAAGTACTCATAAAATAGTATTAAATCTTTCCAGTGTGGATCGGTTTGGAATTTCTCGGTACTCCCATAAACAGCACGACAACTTTGCTCGTTACGGAGAAAGATTTTGGTTAAGCGATGACTAATTTCGTTGGCAACTTCCCACAAAGTCATTTGATTGCCAGATCCAGTTGGACATTCAACCTTGAACTCATCACCATAGTAGGAATACATCTTCCTCAAGGATTGAATCAGCAACGCATTTACTGGCATCCAGATCGGCCCACGCCAGTTAGAATTACCACCAAATAGCCCTGTTGACGATTCTGCGGGTTCATAATCAACACGGTAAACATTGCTACCCACTGAGAAGATGTAAGGATGATCTTTGTGATAGCGAGAGAGGGCGCGGATACCGTAATCACTCAAAAACTCCGATTCATCGAGCATCTTTTCTAAGATGCGGCGTAATTTATCTTGATTCACAGGGGACAGCAAACGCCTACCCTTAACCCCAGGTTGAGCCGGATTGCTGATATTCTGCAAGTATGGGGCAAACTTCTGGGTGAAATAAGTAACTCGTTTTCTAAAAATAGGCAATTCCTCTAGCACATCTGTGTCGAAAACAGCAGATGCAAATAGCGGTATCAGCCCTACCATCGATCGCACTTTGAGCCGCCGAGAAGAGCCGTTGGGAAATCGCAGCACATCATAGAAAAAGCCGTTTTCCTCATCCCACAATTCATCTTCATTCTCACCAATGCGATCCATCGCTGCGGCAATGTACATGAAGTGTTCGTAGAATTTGCAGGCGAGTTCTTCGTAAGCAGGATTTAACAGCGCTAACTCCAGGGCGATCGCTAACATATCCAAACAGAACATCGCCATCCAACTAGTACCATCTGCCTGTTCGAGCGTTCCACCAGTCGGTAAGGGCGCACTGCGATCAAAAACACCGATATTATCTAAGCCTAAAAAGCCGCCTTCAAATACATTATTACCACACGCATCTTTACGATTCACCCACCAGGTAAAATTCATCAGCAGTTTGTGGAACATACTTTCGAGAAACAGGCGATCGCCAACTCCACCCCGCATAGCTTTGTCTATCAGGTAAACTTGCCAAGTCGCCGTGCAATGAACAGGGGGATTGACATCGCTAAAGTTCCACTCGTAGGCGGGAATTTGCCCATTGGGGTGGAGGTAGACTTGATTAGTCATCAGTCTGAGCTGTTCTTTGGCAAAGTCTATATCCACGACTGCCAAAACACCGCAGTGAAATACTAAATCCCAAGCAGCAAACCAAGGATACTCCCACTTGTCTGGCATCGAGAGGATATCGGCACTTTCAAGATGAAACCACTCTCTGTTTCGAGTTGGTTGGCGCTGTTGGCAATCTGGTGGCAAGATTTCATCTTTGAGCCAATCATAGACTGGATAATAATAAAACTGTTTTGTCCATAACATCCCAGCAAACGCCTGTCGCATAACATTGCGCTCATCCTCTGAAACATTCACAGGAATAATGGCGTTGTAAAACTCATCTGCTTCCAAGGAACGAGTTTGCAGCCCTGTCTCAAACTTATCACCAAAGGAAGCAGCATCTAACAAGCGATTGCTCAGACATAGCTGAATCTCCTCTACTCCATTGGCAGGAATTTCTAGTACATAATGGGCTGCGGCTTTTGTCCCGAATTTCTCAGGGTTGATCGCCTCGTGCTTGCCATGGACAATGTAATCGTTAATTGCGTCTTTGACGTAGGGAGATTTATTAGGCAGGTTAAATATCCGTTCCCGATTGGTTTCATTCTCAGTAAACAAAAATGGAACAGCGCGATCGCAATACAACAAATACCGCTCACCAAGTTCGGGATGAGATGCAGCTATAGTTTGATCGTTGAGTTGTTTGATAAAAGGCTTGGGTGATGGTTCGGCAAACCAAGACCAGGTGTTGCGAAACCACAAGGTTGGTAAAATATGGAGCGATGCGGTTTCTGCACCCCGATTCCAAACACTGATTTTAATGAGAATCTCTTCTGGGGATGCTTTGGCATATTCTACAAAAATATCAAAGTAGCGATCGCCGTCAAATACTCCTGTATCAAGTAGTTCGTATTCTAATTCCAGCCGATTTCGCCGCCGATTCGTATTTACTAAATCTGCATAGGGATAAGCTAGTTGGGGATACTTGTACAGGTACTTCATGTAGGAATGGGTAGGCGTACTATCAAGATAAAAGTAATACTCCTTGACATCTTCACCATGATTTCCTTCACTGTTAGTCAGTCCAAATAATCGTTCTTTTAAGATGGGATCAACACCATTCCACAGAGCTAGTGCAAAACACAGTTGTTGGCGATCGTCACAAATACCTGCCAACCCATCTTCACCCCAACGGTATGCACGAGAACGAGATTGATCGTGGCTAAAATAATCCCAAGCATTTCCCGCTTGACTGTAATCTTCGCGCACAGTTCCCCATTGCCGTTCGCTAAGATAAGGCCCCCATTTTCTCCAAGGTATATTTTGTTCACGAGCCTCTTGTAGTCTGAGCTTTTCTACATTGCGCTTTGCAGCTTCCATTGTAGATTTTATTCTCCTTTTATTGTCATCATAAACCTAAGATTGCTAAATCTGTACAAAGATAGATGATAGCTAACACTTTTAAAAGTATTGTTTGCACAGATAGTATATGTGTTTCATCAAGGTGTTCTAATTTCTGAACAGTTTTCAAAAGACGAAACATTTAAAGAGCGATCACAATCAATTCAGCCATTGCTTTTCTCCTAAATTTCAGGTGCAATTTAACAGTTAGCAAAAACTAATTGATTTTACTCTTGCTTTGCTAAACTTGGCATACATACGAACTTGCAAAAAAATAACTACGCTTTTAATGTCAAAGTATGTTCTAACTTTTTGAGCATGAATGCTTCTACATAATGAACTTGCTCACCGCCAACACAGAGAATACCTTCTTCCTCCTCAACTGTTTGTGCAACTTTACGCGCAATAGACATTAACCAAGCCTTAAACTCAGATGCCTGTGTAGTAGTTAGCTTATTTGCTAGAATCAATGCAACTTGCTCAAAATGAGCGATCGCTTTTTGACGTCCTTGTGCTGGATGTTCGAGGTTCTGTAGTAGTTTCAGCAATTCAATCTCCTTTTTTAACACTAATTCTTCATCGTTCAAAAATTTCTTGTTGTCAACTGCATCAAAAGAAGTAACAAAAAATTTCACCAAATCACTTGCTATATTTTGGCTTTGTTGTTCTGCTGTAATAATCTGAATTCCAGCTTGTACTTCTTTAAAAAAAGAAACCGGATCGATATTATCTGACAGAGTTAGTGCCATGATGGCTTGTAAAGGAGCCTGCATAAGGATGGACAATTCGCTGTCTGACAACTGGTAATGCACCATTATTGACTACTCCACAGTAGAGATAAGCGTAAAATAACAACATACTAACTGTGGAATATTTTATATGGCTAAAGACCATTCTTATAATTTTTTTTAGATAAATAAATCATTAATTTTTTATTTTCATTTTACTGAAATTGAGTTATTTGAATCAGAATAATTTTAAAATATAAAGAGGTTATAATAACAAAATAAGAAATAAATAAGAATTAGATTAAGAAAAAAATAAATATTGAAGAATACAGAATTCAGAATTTACAATTATACAATTAAGAATATATTCTGACTTTTGTTCTGAGAATAAAAAATTTTAATTGGGCACGCCACTACAAGGAGGCATTGCCCAAGATTGTTCTGGTTAATAGGCTGGAACTAAACCAATTAGCCGCAACATATACAAGAGAATAGAGTTAACGATGCTGAGTGCGATCGCTCCAATAATTGCACTGCCAATCCCCCACCGTAATCGAAATCCTTGAACTAGCCAAGCAGCTAGACCAAACACAATAATACTCCCAATCAAGGGAATCAATCCCAAACTAACCACAGCACTTGTCGTTCTAAACCATCCCGGAAACAAACTCCAAAACCCATTGAAAGCACCAATGATTGCTCCAGCAACCAGAGCAATCCAAGGATTATCAACTTCAACACCTAAAGGTAGCTTAGAGATAATCAATAAACTGATGGCTATCACGACGATAGAAATGAGAAAGCCAGTCATTTTTTTATGCCTCAAATATGAACAATGGACAAAGGTAACTTGATATCTGCAATCACTTAGCTTTGCGTTCCAATGCTTGCTCTAATTTTTTGATTTGGGAAAATTGTTAAGAACTTCAATTAACGTTACCAGATTTACGAAGAGTTGAACTAAAAGATAAACAATTATTATGATTAATATTTAAGTTTTGCTAATTATTTAGTCCACTACTAGACTGAATGATCAGTCTTGAAGCGGACATGATATTTAAAGTGTCATCGGTGCGATCGGTTCAATGTCAGGATCGTTGCCACCAATTTGATTGGTACGCAGAACCCACACAGAAGCATTATGTTTGAGAAAAACACGCACAATTGTATCGCTTGCTAGGCGAGGTAACAAAGTTTTCCAGCTAGCCAATCCAGTTAGCAAGTTTCGCAAAGGTGCATCTTCGATAGTACTGCCTAAATTGTATTCATTTTTTTCCCAGTCGGAACGGGCTGTACCTAATGGCTGAAGCTCCCGTTTCAAAGCTTTTTCCAGTTCCAATAACTGGTGATATTGTCTGGCTTGCTCTGGGTTATGTAATAGCCAGTTTTGCAAGAAAGAGGCATTTGATTCAATCCCTCGCTGTAGACTGCGAAGACTGGCAAACAATGCCTCGTTGGAGTCTTGGGCGCAGTTATTTGCTGGCCCGACGTAGGTTCCACCGGTACCATCACCAATCCGATAACGAGCAGTCATGGCTTGAAGTTGGGTTAGCATGATGTCTAGGACGGAACGTTTTGTGCCATTAAACTCAAAGTCCCCAGTGAATGCATCGAGCTTCACTAAAATATCGCAAACAGGACGAACACCCGCCCAACCAAACTGGCGATCGCCCATGTAGCGCGACCAGTGAAAGGTTCCTGCAACTAGTCCATCCGTGTTATGGGTGTAAATCTGATAGTAGAGTATATTAAACTGGAGTTCATCTGCGAGCGGTTCGCGCACAACCTGGGCTAATCCATAGGCAAAATGACCAAAAAATATGGGGGTTGCAGCAGCTGGTTCTTGTTTGTTGCCCCCGATACCACCATAGGTGTGCAATAACAAGGCCCGATCGCCTTCCTGCCATTCGGCGATCGCATCTTGAATCGATTGATTGTGGCAATTCAGCAACACCGAACTAATTTTTCCTTTCTGAGCCACAATGTTAACCCAAGCCTCTTTACGAATATATTTATATGCTGGTTTGCGACCAAAAATTACCCGATCTGGTTGGAGTCGCATCAGGGCGCGTGGGGCAAGGGACTGTACTACAAAATATCCTGACGCATCTTTAGCTCCGTAAATATACCAACCTGTTTCATTGAGTAGAGATTGCTCAATTTGGCGGCTAGTGGAGGGAAAACAGCCATTGCGATCGGCAACTGGTGGCGGTAGACGGACAATTTCCTCGATCCCATCAAATTGTCGAGAGCTACGGTTGAAATGCACAACTCGAAATTGGTCGGTTCCTGCAATGGGCTGTAAGAATCTAACTAAACCGTAGTATCGCCCGGTGATTTGTACTGGTTGAGTGCGGATGCGAAGGGTAATATTTGCTGCTGCTTCGACAATAGTATCGTCAGTTAGCATCACAACCATATCATCATTTGGACGTGAACCTGCAAGAGATTCCAGTGGATCGACCTGCCGCCAATGATTTAAGCGCACCGGATGAATTGAACCCCCATATTTACTGGCGTACTCTGCATCCGCACTGAAGTGAACATCGTGTGTTACTGCCCGTACCCAGTTCTGCACATTTTGGTCGTTCAGCCAACGCAAGTTTACAATCTGTCCCACCAAATATTCATAACCCGCATCGGCATGATGAACTTCAAACAGAGCGCCCCGAACAGATTGTCTTTCGTGTGGCGGCGGCAAAATTAAACGACCTATCCAGCGTCCAAGGGGGCGATACCAATTTAAGTCAACCGTCTGATTGAGTGGGTAATAATCGGGGTGATTAAAGGCTGCTTGCTGGTAGAGTCCGTAGTTAGTAGGTTTTCTAGTGATGTGTTCTTCAGCAACCAGCATTCTACCGTGCAGAATTTGGATGATAAAATTAACGGTTTGTTCCAAATGACTGCGTCCATCTGGCAGATATACTTTTGGATCTAACATTCCACCCGGAACCTGATGTCCGACAGGCCCAAGGGAAATAAAGCTAATTTTGCCGAGTCGTTTGGCTCGATTCCAGTAGGAAAGCGGCAACAGTTTCCAGCGCCCAGGAAAAAGAATTGGCCCAAGCGGTTCAACTGTGTCTTTCTCACCTACTAAATGGTAAAGGTGTTCAAGCTTGAGAATATTGCAGTTGCCACTGATAACTCCACCTAAGGAAATTACATCAATAGGGGCATCAGCCGCTCGTCTCAGGAAACGTGCAGATGCCGCAGACATTTGCCCTCCACCGCTATAGCCGATTAAAGTGATAGGAATGCCACTTCCAGGCTGGTAACCGTTATTAATCAGCGCATTGTACATAACCTGAGCTATGCCCTGATTGTAGAGGGGGCCGTAACGCCGATCGGCTGAGACACAGACTATTAAGACGTTGCGAAGGTTAACTAAGTAACCCAACAAGCTAGTAGGGTTGGCAAAGCGCAACCTATCTGCAAGTCGCCACAGAAAGCCAAGGGGGCGGTCTTCAACTAGAGGTTTATTAAAGACTGAGTAGACCATCAACCCTCGAATGAGCGCCATATCATTAGGTAGAGCAGGAACTAAGGCATCTAGAAAATCTTCAATGTCGGGAAGATATTCAGAACTAGATTGACAAATTCCATCAAGATAAATGACATAGCGAGAAATGTTTCGGGAATCTGCAACAGGTTCTGCCAAGGTTCCCGTATTGATGGTTGTATTTACTTCATCGTCATACCAACCTGCCCACCACCCCAAGGTTTCGAGAGGAGCCAACAGCCCTGCAAAGACGAGCGCCACAATGCCAATCCACACTAGATCAAAAACAAATCGGAACATCCCTGGCAGTTGGTTATACCACCCAAACAATCCTTCACGCACAGGTCTGAGCAGAATTGCTACTAGGAAGGCAAGAACTACCATTCCTAGTAAACGCAGAAACTGGATGAGCTGCCGTTTGCTGAATGTATTATTAGCCCAAACAGAAGCTTCAGCCCTACTAGTATCATTTGTTGTATGAGCACTAACTCGTGGTGTTAAATTTTCCTCCTCTACCCTTGGTCTTGCTGAGGCGATAAACTGTTGCACATCTGGAACGGTTGCAGGCGAGGGAGTTCGATTCAAGCCAGTTCCAACTAATTCAGTCATTCCTTCCCGATTAGTTACTAACTTAACTCCAGCCACCTTATTTGCCAGCCAACGCCCCAAGTTAGCGATCGGTTGACCAATGGTTTGCTGTAATATTTGCAGCATCGCCCATCCAAACGCAACATACCAAAAAGCAGCTCCTGGCGAAACCCCAGCAACTGCTCCAAAGCCAACAACCATTGCCAATAAGTGCCAAACTGACAACAGCCATAAAATCGGAACTCCCAGGTAAGGCAGTGCCCCTAAAAAGCTGAACAGCAAGGGCGCATAACTCAGTCCTAACACCCGTGCCAAAGTATTAAAGGGAAAATGGATGGATGAAGAGATCAGGCAAATCAGCCAAGAGCTAAATACTAGAAACAGATACCCAAATGTATACAAAACTGCATTGATTAACAGGCTAAAAATGAAGCGTACTGGCTGAACACGATTGATAAAAAGAATGATGCTCTCGGCGATCGCCTGAGATAAACCAGAGATGAGGACAATCAAAAGCGCTAGGGTAAATCCATTGGGTAGAATACTAATTTGCCGGAAGACCTCTGCATTAAAGCTGAATACTCCCGCCAAGAATTCCCAGAGCTGATTGACATTGGTTGTGGACATGGCTATATTTTCATGTCTGTTTTGTGAATCTTATGCCATTTACCTCACAGCTTGTGTTTTTTTGCATACTCCCGAACTGATGAGTCCACAACTGCGTAGAGGAGTTGATCCGGATCGTTTTCTGCCTGCTTGCGGATCATCTGCCCAAGTTCTCTACCCGCTTCCTTGGAGGGGCGCAGCTGATACCCCCGCTTCTCTACTGATAACGCCACAAGTTGCTGAACCATGCGGACAAAGGAGTCGTAGTTCTTGCCACTCTTCTGCCAGGCTTCTTTTACCGTCATCGTGGCAAGTTCGTTATTATTCCATGTCTTTTGAGTAGTCCTGTTTTGAACTATTTGCTGAGGCGAACCTGCTTGTACTTCCAAGCTTGTCAAGAATATTCCTGCACTTGATGTGGCACTAAGAGCAGATATTACCACTATGCGGCTAATTAGCGACTTCATCTTCATTTCCTCCTCATTTCTGCAATCTTTTGAGTTATGAGTTAAGTACCTACGCATAAATGTTTAGCCATTTTTCAATACGGCTGAAATCGCTGTATTCCTTCCCTGTTCCCTTGCCTAACTAGATAATTTATTTTGCACAACCATTTATTAGTTATTTCTTGTTACTGCTACCACCGACAATCCCGCCAGCCGCACCGCCGTAGAGTCCGCCTTTTATAGCTCCATCCAAACCGTCCGTGAGCAGTCCAACCCCGGCTCCTACAGCTGCGCCTGTTGTGGCAGTTTGGCGTGCCTGCTCGCCACGCTTTCCTTCCTCAGTCACCGCAGCAGCACCGGCTCCAAGGGTAGCACCTCTAAGTGAGTCGCCCAATCCATTGCCAAAAATGGCTCCTGACGCACCGCCAATCAGCGCTCCTGTTGTTTTTCGATCTGCTCGGCTGGGAGTGCTAACCAAGCACACAGCGAGAAGACTGACTCCTAGAGCAGCTGCGTATCTTTTCCACTGCTTCATAGTCCACCTCTTTTTACCGTTATCTAAGGTTACTGTCATCAAGTGAATTTAAATTGGTTTTTGGAAATTTGCTCAGAAATTAAATCCCCACCACAAGTTGGTAACGTCTCATTGATAGCTATACCTTTGTAGTGGGTCTATACAGAAAATATTAAAAATGTACAACGTTGCTCAACTAACTAAATCGATCTGTGTAATCCATCATTTTAATAAGCGTAAACTCCACCCCCTTTAGAAACATTGAGTACACGGTAACCACCAACCTCAACAGGTTGAACCCTGACCTCGATCGTGTTACCTTTGGCAGAAGTTTCATACCTTAAACCACCAGCTTTTCCAGAAGCAGCTTCTTGGGAGGGATTGTAAATAGCAATATTTACAGGTAGAGCAATATTGTTAAGTTTTGCATTACCTCCTACAGGTAAATCATTATCGGCCCGCCCGTCTAGGAAATTGTATTTCAAAGGCATTTTGGTTTCATTCAAAAGCACAACTGTCACTGCTTGCTTTGGATTTACCCGTGCGATCGGTTGCCAGTAGCCGGGTTGATAGGTGCGTGCAGGTGGATTTTGAGTAGGTAGATTTTGTTGAGTAGGTAGTTTTTGAGTAGGTAGTTTTGGAGTCGGTGGATTTTGAGCTAAGGCTGGTACTGTTAAACCTACTACCATAGGAACTCCTGCTACCAACCACAATTGCATCTTAGTTAGTTGCCTCATAATTGGTCTCCTCTCACCAAAGTAAGAAAAATTAAAATTGATATGAATGTTTCAAACAAGCTAACTGAATAATACTGGTGACAAACAGAAATAGCTTTCTTTAGTTATGAGATGAAAGTAAAATACCTTGAAAATAAAAACAATAGTTATGCCATTAGATAGAGGAATATTTATATCAAAAGGAAGATTTTTTAGTCGTGTACTAAGTTTTGAAAAAATATCCGTGTCAAACTGTAAAATTCCATAAGAAATTATTAAATAATAATAAATTTATTCAGTATCCGTAGCGCAATATAATCTCAAAAAATCTTGTTATATTAAACCTTTTAGGATGAATAGCAGAATTTAACAAGATAATATTGATAAATTCCTTTTTTATTCCTTATTAGTTTCTTATCTTTTTATGATAGTTTCAATTACTGAGAACTTGTACCCTTCGGGTTTGCCAGTTCACGCCACTTGACGCCAGTCGCTTCAACGGGGGGAACCCTCCGAAGTTCTGATTGCCATGCAGGTGCGGCGGGGGCAGAAAAATCTCCGATTTTTCTGCTGTCGGCAGAGCCGACGCTGTGGTTGCACAGCAACCACAGCTATCCCCGCTCGCACCATCGGCGGAAGCCGCCGCACCCTGCGGGAAGCCGC
>NZ_AJLN01000037.1 GCF_000317285.1 Chlorogloeopsis fritschii PCC 6912
TCCGCGTCTACAGACTTCTCTCCGCAACGCGCTGGCTCCTTTATGCCGGGAAACCCGTCCACCGGACTGGCTCACCATTTTTCATAACCGTAAGGTGGGCACTGTCCACAAGGTAAAAATCAAGGTTTGAGGGAAGTTAAGTAGTGCCCACCCTACAAAAATTACTGTCCACAATGTAAAAATCAAGGTTTGAGGAAAGTTAAGTAGTGTCCACCCTACAAAAATTGCTAAAGTCAATCTACGAAGTAAGGTGGGCACTGTCCACAATGTAAAAATCAAGGTTTGAGGGAAGTTAAGTAGTGCCCACCCTACAAAAATTACTGTCCACAATGTAAAAATCAAGGTTTGAGGAAAGTTAAGTAGTGTCCACCCTACAAAAATTGCTAAAGCTTGTGGTTTCAGAATGAAGAAGTTTTGGCTGTTATTTTTGCATAAACTTGATTAGACAGCAGGTATGGATATAAATCAAATCATTCGGACAATAAACACACTAATTATTAAATTTAAAGCCAAGCTAATTGGGGCGATCGCTCTGTGGTTTTTATGTCGCTGGTGGATTGATTTAGTTGTAAGCTTAAAAGAGGCGGTTTCAAACTTCAAACCGCAGTTGTATGCTGTCTGATGCAGCTAAAAGGCTTTGGCATTCTGGAAAAGAAAAAGCGTGCCGAGCATATCAGGGCATACCTGACAATTCAGAGCTTGCCCGGAAAGGGAATACAAGTGATGGTGTCGGTAGAGCGAAGTTGACTTCGTCATGAATCAGTCAAACCTCATTCGCATCCTGATTGCTGACGATTATCCTGTTGTACGGCGGGGATTGGAGGCAATTATTGAGTTTGAGCAGGATATGAGTATTGTCGGTCAGGCTCGTAATGGACGTGAATTGCTAGAAGCTTTCCGCCAACTCCAGCCTGATGTCACACTCATGGATTTGCGGATGCCAGAAATTGGAGGGGTTGAAGCAATTTGTGCCATTAAAGCAGAGTTTGAAAATGCGCGGATAATTGTGCTTACGTCTTACGACGGTGATGAAGACATCTATCGTGGATTACAAGCAGGTGCAAAAGGCTATCTACTCAAGGGTGCCGAACCAGATGAACTTTTGGAAGCAATTCGAGTCGTTCACAACGGTCAAAAGTATATCCCACCCGTAGTGGGAGCAAAACTACTAGAGCGCATGGGTACACCTGAATTGAGTCAACGAGAGCTGCAAGTCCTCCAGTTAATAGCAAATGGTAAGAGCAACCAGGAAATTGCTACTGCTTTGTCCATTGCTGAAGGCACAGTTAAATTTCACGTCAATAATATTTTGGGCAAGCTCGGAGTTAGCGATCGCACACAAGCAGTAATCGTGGCGCTGAAGCGGGGAATAGTCATTCTGTAGGAGAAGGCTTCTTTCCCCCACACCCTGAAATTTTTATAAAAATCAGCTTTTTCTTAATCATTTCGTAACTTTGAATACAGAATTTTTGGATATCTTTGTACTTGGACTTTGAAAGTCAGATAACAAGTAATCTTAAACAATAGGAAGAATTTAGTATGTCTACTCAAGATAAGGCTCGTGCCTTGATGCAGCGTCATTATCAACAAGTCAAGCATCGTCAACAGTCAATGCTTGGACGTACAGGGCAAGAACTTGGTATGCCTGTTGAAATAGCTAACTACTGGAACCCTATTCAAGGAAAGCTAAACCCTATGGCTAGAGTGCTTTACGATCGCAATCATGTAACCTTTAGCTAGGATACTTGCTGGGTTTAGAGATTCAATACTTGAAAGTCCCACCTAGAGAATTTCTAGGTGGGTATTTTGATGGAATTCAAATGACTTAAACTATTGTTAACCTAATATTTAATTTTATTTAATTACAAAACAATCTTATTAGAGAGATAGTAAAAAGGAATCATTATTTTATTTAAAAGTGCGGTTTCTAATCTGCCTAACAGTATATTTGCTGGCAATTTGTAGAGAAATTAGTTTAGAAAATTGCCCTATAAAAAAAAGATAAATAAGAAAATTATAAGTTTTTTAAGTACTGGTTGTTGTATTGTTAGTATGCTCGTAAAGAATGTATTGAGAACCTGATATTGCTATTTGGTAATGGTTTGATTAAAAGTTGAATTTATTTTGGTGTGTTTAACTACTGCTTAAATTATTATTTAATAGTAATGAATTAACAGATGATTATGACTAAAACCAAAGATATTAACAAAGTAATAAATCTCAGCGATTCTCAGTATTACTTGAACAGAGAACTGAGTTGGTTAGAATTTAATCGACGAGTATTGCACGAAGCATTAGATCGGCGTACACCATTACTTGAAAAACTAAAATTTAGTGCTATATTTAGTTCCAACCTAGATGAATTTTTCATGGTTAGGGTAGCACTGCTCAAAGAACAAGTCAACGCACAACTGAGCCAGCGCAGCCCAGATGGACGCACACCACAACAACAACTAGAAGCGATCGCTCAACAATTGCGTCCAATGGTGCAAGAACAGCATCGTCACTTTCAGCAAGTGCTGTGCCCGGAGTTAGCATCACATGGCATCCACATCCTCAATTACACAGATATCACTCTCGAAGAACGCAATTACCTCAAACAACAGTTTCAACAGAAAATATTTCCAGTTTTGACTCCCCTAGCAGTAGATCCCAGCCATCCTTTTCCGCTGATGGCAAATCTCAGTCTGAATTTAGCAGTACTAGTTCAAGCTCCAAACAGCACAGAAGAAAAATTTGCCAGAGTCAAAGTACCAAATATCCTGCCCCGATTTATTTCCCTACCCCAAAAATCACCCACAGACAACAACAAACCAAATCACTGGCGTGGCGTACCAATAGAACAGGCGATCGCTCATAACTTAGAAGCCTTATTTCCAGGGATGATCATCAAGGAGTATCACCTGTTTCGACTCACCCGTGACGCAGATTTAGAATTCGCAGAACAAGAAGCCGATGACTTACTCTTAGCAATTCAGCAGGAGTTGCGCAAACGCCACTTTGGCGGTTCAGTGGTACGCTTAGAAATTCAACCATCAATGCCTTCTTCAGTGCGACAGATGCTAATGGCAGAAATGGAACTAAGTGATTTCGATGTATATGAAATTGAAGGACTTTTGAATTTAAAAGATTTAATGTCATTTATGGCACTGCCATTGCCTGAGTTGAAAGATCCACCCTTTTCAGCAGTAATTCCGCCCCGTCTGCGTCATTTCCATCAACCAAGCAAAATTGCCAACCCAGATGACGAAGAAAAAAGTATTTTCTCAGTCATTGAGCAAAAAGATTTGCTGGTGCATCATCCCTACGAATCCTTTAGCGCTTCTGTAGAAGAATTTATTGCCCAAGCAGCCCGCGATCCTGATGTACTGGCAATCAAAATGACGCTTTATCGTACCTCTGGAGATTCTGAAATTGTTCATTCTCTGATTGCCGCAGCCGAAAGCGGTAAACAAGTAGCTGTGCTTGTAGAGTTAAAAGCCCGTTTTGATGAAGAAAATAATATCACTTGGGCACAAAAGCTAGAAAAATCTGGTATTCATGTTGTTTATGGTTTAGTAGGACTGAAGACTCACACTAAAACTGCGCTGGTGGTGCGCAAGCAAGGAGAGAATATTCGTCGCTACGTCCACATTGGCACGGGAAACTACAATTCTAAAACCGCAAAGTTATACACCGACTTAGGGCTGTTGAGTTGTCGAGAAGAGCTAGGTGCAGATTTAACCGATTTATTCAATTATTTGACTGGCTATTCTTGTCAAAGTTCTTACCGCAAGCTGCTAGTTTCTCCTGTCAATATGCGCGATCGCATGATTGCTCTGATCAAAAGAGAAATCGAACATTGTAAAAACGGTAATAAGGCTCATATCATCGCCAAGATGAATTCTTTGGTTGATCCTCAAATTATTGCTACTCTTTATGAGGCATCCTCTGCCGGGGTAGAAATTGATTTGATTGTTCGAGGTATTTGCTGTTTGCGTCCTCAAGTTCCACAAGTTAGTGAGAATATTCGAGTCATTAGTATTGTTGGTCGTTTTTTAGAACACTCGCGTATCTTTCACTTCCACAATAATGGCAAAAATGAAGTGTTTATCGGTAGTGCTGATTGGATGCCCCGTAATCTTGATCGAAGAGTTGAAGCAGTTACTCCTGTTGAAGAGCCTGAGCTTGTCCAAAACTTACAAAATATATTGCAGATCTTGCTTCAAGACAACCGCCAGGCTTGGGAGCTTCAATCTGATGGTTCCTATATCCAACGCCATCCAGACAAGAATGAGACTGAACGCAGTGCCCAGGCTTTACTGATGCAAATGACACACCAATCATAAAGGGGAAAGGTGACAGGGGGCAGGAACACGGGGACAAGGAGTTGAGGAGGTGAGGAAGTAATAAAAGTAAATTCTTCCCCATCTTTCCTATCTCCCTCATCTCTTCCTCTTCCACTCTTCCTCTTCCACTCTTGCGCTTGTCCTCTTCCCTAGCCTCAGTGCCTCTACTTTCAATACAGACAAAAGAACTAAATGGAGCGGGAAAGATGCTCTTATATTTTTCTTATAAATATCTTATTTTTTAATTTTAAATTTACTGAAAAGCCAAACTTAGTATGCATCCGCCTAATGCCCATTTAGTAGAGTGGGCTTTTTCTTTCATAGTCACAAACTTTGGGTATCTTAATGTACGCTCATGAATTGACCAAAGATTTCGGTATAGATAACATTGGGCAAACTAGGTGTATTCTGATCATCGAAGATGAAGAAATTATCCAGGAAGTGCTAGCTGTAGCATTGCAAGAGCAAGGCTATAAAGTGATAACTATTGGTGATGGGCAGTCTGCTGTAGAATATCTAGAAAGTTTTGAACACAACCCAGAAGAATTTTGCTGTGACTTGATTATTCTCGATTTGATGCTGCCAGGTATTAATGGATTAGATATTTGTCGTTTACTACGTTATCGGGGAAATCTGGTACCAATTTTAATACTTAGTGCTAAGAGTAGCGAAGCCGATCGCATTTTAGGGTTAGACTTTGGAGCAGATGACTATCTGGGCAAACCCTTTAGTACACGTGAATTAGTGGCTCGTTGTCGAGCGTTACTTCGCCGCCAACGTTTAATTACTTCATCACAAACAAAAGTATTCAAATACAAAGATGTCATCTTGAATACTCAAGAGCGCTGTGTGCTAGTTCGCGATCAACAAGTAAATCTTTCCCCCAAAGAGTACCGTCTGCTAGAGTTATTCATGAGTTCTGCCCAGCGAGTATGGTCGCGCGAGCAATTACTAGATATGATTTGGGGGGCAGATTATGTTGGGGATAGTAAAACTGTAGATGTGCACATTCGTTGGTTACGTGAAAAATTGGAGCTTGATCCCAGTAATCCCGAATATCTTGTGACTGTACGAGGTTTTGGCTATCGGTTTGGATAAAGCCACCTGCTAAATTTGAGTTTGTTAAGAATGCGATCGCGTTTAAAAGTAAATATTATGGTGATCGCCAAGGTAAGATTATCGCATCATATTATACTAGAATTTTACGCAATTTCGCTACAAAGCATTATCTAAAACTAGTATAAAAAAGGTATTTTAACCCACCTCAGAAAAAATCACTGCATCTATGCAGGTTGTCATTATTGCAACGATTATTCAGTACTTGCCCAGGCGATCGCTTAAATTGCAATTTTAGCTAAAGATGGAAATTGCAGTAAGCTGAGGAGGAAAGGTGGTTACTATTGGTAGGTACTGTTGGATTCTTTGTTATCCTTGCAAGGTCATAATGTTTTCAAAGTGTCGCTGTTTGACCAAAAAAACCTTATTTTGGAGAAAACTTTATGAAAGAATTATCACCAGACAAATCATTCACACCGATATATCTACAGGTTGTTAGTAATACGCCTGGTCGAGTTAGGTTAAGATTCTACCAGCAAAATCAACAAGCAATTGGACAAATCGCTAAATCTATTGCAATCTTGTTTCCTCAAGTTGATAAAGTTAAAACCAATTCTCAAGCAGGTACTATCACAATCTACTACTCTGGTAAAGTTGTCAATTTTGAAGATGTCCAGAATAAATTGCAAGCTTTAGGCATAGTTCTCACTGACACCCTCATCGAAAAACCGCATTTATCAGCAAAATTAACTTCAGTTCTGTCTAGCCTCAGTGAGCAAGTAAAACAAACAACAAAAGATACAGTGGATTTGCGTGTATTCGTACTCTATGCTGCCGTAGCGATCGCTCTGCGGCGAGTACTTCCCCAAACAGCACGCTGGAAGGCAACAGCATTGTATCTGTTACTTTGGTATGCCTTGGAGAGTTTGGTTAAACTGAGCGATAAAAAGGAATCTTCACCAAAAAATCAATAATCACTAACGCAAAAACCCTCTAAAATCCTCTTGACTCCGTGCTCTCTGTGTACTCTGCGGTTTATTATTCCATCACTCGTGCGTCAGTCATAAACTAATTTAAATCTTCTATATAACAAGGCTTTTAACTTAAGTCTGCAGAAGTCCCCATTCTCAGCAACGCGGAATGGTGATGGATGGCAGGGATATTGCAAGGTGTATTCTTTATCGATGCCCGCGCAATATTCAAATTTATAGTCATGGGTAAAGTTTTTTGGTAAATTGCAGGAGCGTACCAAGGAGTATCTCCCAAATATCTGCGCGTA
The DNA here is from genome assembly GCF_000317285.1 of Chlorogloeopsis fritschii PCC 6912. Classification (GTDB taxonomy): domain Bacteria; phylum Cyanobacteriota; class Cyanobacteriia; order Cyanobacteriales; family Nostocaceae; genus Chlorogloeopsis; species Chlorogloeopsis fritschii. The sequence goes on from NZ_AJLN01000037.1 coordinate 6,664, forward strand.
AACTGATGAATATCCGTGCTGACGTAGTAGGTAATCCAATTGCTAATCCCAGCACCTACCGATATTGCCTAGAAGCGATCGCTATGGGTAGCACAAAACGCTGAAATGTAATCTCCTTGGCTCCAACCCATAATTCCAACTCTAGCGCGATCAATTCCTCGTCAACCTGGTAACGAGAACTAGAGCCTCTAGCTCCTCAACAATTAAGGGATTCAGCCTGATGCAGGAATGCAGAGAATTGTTAACCTTGCAAAATGACTATGACAAAGTAGTAGTGGGTGCTTTGATTAGAATTTGGTTCATGATAAGTGTTTTAGGTAAAAAGTTATGGAGGTTCAATGCAGCACCTCAGCGAGTTATTAAATCTTGAGGACTCAAAATTAGCTTGGGTACTGCGCTTAGGTTTATGCGGGCTGCGATCGCAATTACAGGAAGCGCTTAAACAAACTACAATAGATCCAGGCAGCACTATTTGTCAGCAAGTGTTGCAAGAGTTGGATGAAATTTTGCAATCAAAAATAGGAGAAGTAGAGGAAGCGGGGGAAGAAGAGGACAAGGGGAATATTTTTGATAGATTCTCTGCATCTTCAGAGCCTCAAAAGCCTTCATGGGAGGATGTGTTTGAGCCAGTTTCACCTGAAGTGAGTGGCGAACTCAAGCTAAAAGACATAGGTGAAGCTTTGCTTGCCGATAAGGAATTGTCACCCTATATCGGTGAGTACCAATTTCACAGCAGCAATGATGCTGATTTGTGGAACGAAATGCAATGCTTGCTGCTACGAGTTCCGGAAAAGATTGCTCACTTCAGGCGAGAACGGATCTTAGCAGAAGCAACTCAATTAGGCGCTTGCGAAGATAAGATTTCTTTGCGACAGTTAGCTTTTTATCGTAATGAATATATCTACTGTGGTTTGAAAGGCAATATTAGAGCTAATGGATTGTGTTTATCAGATAAAATTAACTTCGATCCACGATTGCAGCTCCAAACACGAGGCACAGAGTTAGATATCCTAGCGGGAATTGTTACTATATGTCTCAAATTTATCGAGATGGATACGAGTTTACACCATGCTCTTAAAAGCGTGGATCGTTTTGGTGTGAGGTCTTTAAATTTAGAGTCAGAAAAGCTCAAGTATGCTTCAGCACTCATAGACCGATTCCACCGCGTCCTTAGTACTGTCAATGCCGATCCAATTACAGCCTTGCGTGCCAAGCTTGATTTAGACGAAGCTATTCACTCTTTAGTATATCTGCCAACGTGCGATCGCTTTTCTTGGTGGGGCAAACTGCAACAAGAGGCACGGCGCACTTTGGATGGAGCAGTAGAAAAAGCGCGTGAAAGTGGCTGCCAAGTGCAGATCCGCCCGTTGTGGGGAATTTATGCCGATGTTTATACTTTCTCAAAAGACGATTTACAACTAGATATTGGCGGCGTACCGGGAGAAGTATCTGCCTGTCTGCGAGTTTACGCCAAAATCAACGATGAGATATTGCCAGGGCGTGTGCTTTTCCGTTCTTCTTGAGAAAAAATCTGTAATTCTTTCAGATTGCTAAAGGTAAATCCTCCAAGCTGCTGCTGACTTTGTGCCCATCTTCACACAGTAGTCTCATCACCTTGTCTTTGTACTGTTGAAATACAGGATGACGTTTGATTTGAGGATGAGATTCGCTTGGCAATTGAATTTGTAATTCTTGCTTCACCGTACCTGGTCGTGAGCTTAACACATATATGCGTTGAGATAGAAAAATTGCTTCCTCAACATCGTGAGTAATCATAAAAACTGTGGTGTTAGTGCTGCGCCAAATTTCCAGCAAAAATTGCTGCATTGCTTCTTTCGTCTGCACATCCAATGCGCCAAAAGGTTCATCCATGAGTAAAATTTTGGGTTGTGATGCTAAAGCACGAGCGATCGCCACCCGTTGCTTCATTCCACCCGAAAGTTCCTTTGGTAGCGCTTTCGCAAACCCCGACAAACCCACCACTTCTAGATAGTAAGCCGTCTGTTGTCGCCGCCTTTGTTTGGGTACACCTTGCAGCTTTAAACCAAATTCGACGTTTTCTGCTACACTCATCCAAGGATAAAGAGTGTAGCTTTGAAATACCATACCGCGATCTGGCCCCGGCCCTGTCACCTGCATTCCATCAACTAAAATTTCTCCCGCTGTTGGAGTATCCAATCCGGCAATTAACCGCAGTAAAGTTGATTTACCAGAACCACTGGCTCCTACCGCACAGACAAACTCCCCCTCTTCTATATGTAAGTTGATATTTTTCAGCGCAGTCAAGGAACCGCGTCTAGTATTAAATTGCTTGTGGAGTTGATTAACTTCTAAATGCATATCAAGTTCCTAAACAAAATTAATTACAAATTTTCTATGTTCTTGTTCCCTGTTCCCTTGCCTAATCCTTAGCCCATTTACAAGCAACACGCAGTAACAATCGAAACAAAAGGTCAATTGTTAAGCCAATTAAACCAATCACAATCAAGCCCGCAAAAATTTCATCGGTTTTAAGATATCTTTGAGCGACGCTAATTCTCCGCCCTAAACCTTCTGTCGCCGCCACTAATTCTGAAACAATCACTAAGTTCCAAGATGCTGCCATATTGACACGGCAGGCATCAATAATATTGGGCAGAATAAATGGAAAAATTACTTGCAGTAAAACTTGTTTTCTTTCCCCACCCAAAGTATAAGTAGTTTCTAGTAACTCCTTGGGAACAAATTTGACTGCATCCATTACCATTAAGGTATTAAAAAATAGCGTGCCGATAAAAATCAGCATAATTTTGGGAGTTTCCCCCAGTCCAAAATATAAAATTAGTAGGGGAATAAAAGCTGGGGCTGGCATATACCGAACAATACCAATAATCGGCTCTAATAATGCTCGAATGCTGGCAAATGTTCCCATTAAAGTTCCTAAAGGAATGGAAATAATTGCTGCTAGTAAAAACCCAGCTACAACACGAAACAAACTAAAGAAAATATCTTTTTGTAAATCTCCAGTTCCCAAAAGCCTTTGGAATGCATCCCAAACTTGAGTTGGAGTTGGCAGAAACAAAGGTGGAATTAACCCAGTATTAGAAATAATCCACCACAGAAGGATAGGAACAGCTATGGACAAAAACATTAAAGTCCAAGCCAATTTTCTGGGAATATCCTCAGCAATGCGCCAAAAGACAGTTTGTGATAACATTTTCTGAGGTTGCCTAGAGTTCATGACTTGCAAATCTTCAGCGTATTGGTTCATGATTTCTGTTTTGCAGCATAGGCTTTGACAAAGCGATCGTCAAAGATTTGATTGAGATTAGGCGCTTGTTTAATCAAACCAGTTTCAACCAGAAATTTGCTAATTTCTCCGGCAGCATAACTTAAGGATTTCATATCTTTACCAGGGCTAAAAGCTTGCAAATTTTCCTGTAAAGAAAAGATTTTAGTGCCTGCATCGTAATCCTTATATTCTGCAACCGAAACCCCAGCCCTTTTCGCCATAATTTCGTAAGCTTTTTCTGGATTTGCTTTCATAAAATCTAAAGTGGCAAACCAAGTATTCACTAAAGATTGCACATCTTGCGGACGTTCATTAATTAGTTGGCGAGTGACAACTAAATGGTCAGGAATTGCACCGGGAAAGTCTTTAGAACTAAATAATTCTTTACTGCCAGGACGTGATAAAGCTCTTGTAGTAAAAGGTGCAAAAACTCCAACTGCATCAACCTGCCCGGCAACAAAAGCCGCTGCTGCTGCACCTGTTTCTAATGGTTGAAATTGAATATCAGCTTGAGTTAAACCAGCTTTTTTTAAGCCAAGTAATAACAGAAAATGGTCAACAGTTCCTTCTTCGGCAGCAACTTTTTTCCCTTTTAAGTCAGCAATACTATTAATACCTTCTCGGACAATAATTTTGTCATTTCCAGTTGAATTATCGTTGACTAAAACGATAACTTGATCTGAACCTGCTGCAACTGAGCTAATCGTATCATTCAAAGTTTGAGTGTTCGCATTTAGTTGCCCTGCTCTGAGAGCATTAATGGAATCTAAATAGCCATCAAACCACTTCAAATCTACATTAACTTTGTTTGCTGCAAATAACTTTTGTTCTTGAGCTACTTGCCAGGGAAACCAACCAGGCCAAGCACTAAAACCTAGTTGAATTGCTGTAGAGTTGTTGGATGTGGAGGTTTGCGGAGATGGCGTACAACTGACAGCAATTATAAAACTGAGTAAAAAGACTGTGAATAGAGATAGTAAATTGCGAATTCTCATTTTACCTCACTACTAAATTGTGCATTGATGGAGGTATTAATTATGTTGTTTCAATCAGGTTTATATAGCAATCCCAAATCATTTATGAAACTCTTTCTTCCTTTTTTCTTCGTGTACTTTGTGTGCTTCGTGGTTGGTTAAAAACTATAGTTTTCATAGCTTAGTAACGCATTAAACTTTTAGCAGAATAACGAACCACAAAGGACACAAAGAGCACAAAGAAAGGAAAGAAAAGATTTGAAATACGAATTAGAAATGATGGGTAGATTACGTAAGTTATACTAACTTTTAGCTAGCAGGTGTAAAGCACAATCTTGCTGTTGTTGTGAAGTTTGCGATCGCACCCAATCAAACCAAGCTTCCAATCCCTCACTAGTTTTCGCAGAAACAGGAATAATCGTCACATCAGGATTCATTTGCCGAACATTTGCTTCAATCTGGCTAATATCAACATCTAAATAAGGAGCCAAATCGATTTTAGTAATTAAAAGACAATCCGCTTCTTGAAACATAATCGGATACTTGAGCGGTTTATCTTCACCTTCAGTCACACTCAATAAAGCAACTTTGGCGTGTTCTCCAACTTCAAATTCGGCTGGACAAACTAAATTACCAACATTTTCTACCAGCACTAAATCGAACTCGCTAGGATTATACTCATGTTCCAATCTATGAATTCCACCCGCTACCATTTTGGAATCCAAATGACAAGAGCGCCCTGTATTAATTGCAATCACAGGGACACCATATTTCCGCAGGCGTTCTGCGTCTAAATCGGTTGTCATATCCCCTTCAATCACAGCAATTTTTAACTCATCACTCAAAGTTGCTAGGGTACGCTCTAATAGTGCGGTTTTGCCAGCACCGGGACTACTCATGATATTGAAACAAATAATTCCCCATTCATCAAAATGCGATCGGTTGTGATCGGCTCCTTGTTGATTGGCATGAAGCAAGTTAATTCCTAATGCCGCGTCAAATGTTTGATGCATAATCGTACTCAATTTTGTCAATTTTCAATTCTCTACCTGAGCGAATATCTTCCATAGGAGAATGACAATCAGGACAGGCATATTGCAATCCGATTTGAGGTGAATATTCTTTTTGGCAACGATGACAAAAGGCAATTAGTGGGGTTTCTTGAATTACTAGTTTTACTCCTTCTAAAAAGGTGTTGCGCGTTTGGACTTCAAAAGCAAATTGCAAACTAGCAGGTTCAACACAAGTAAACTTGCCAACAATTAAATGAATATGGGAAATGTGAGGCTGTTTTGGTTGAGATTCCCACCAATCTTTTACTGTTAAAATTAGCGCTTTTGTCATGTCTGTTTCGTGCACAATTCACCTCCATTCTTCAACTAATTGCGGTTGGGCTTCTGGGTGAATATATGCAGGTTTTTCTTGACGCGGTAACTGTCCGGATACAACTAAATGTGCCATAGTATCACAAATCACTCGCGTCGCCATTAATGATGTCATATCGCTAATATCGTAGGGCGGCGACACTTCTACAACTTCCAGTCCGCACACAGGCGCATTTTGGACAATTTTACCCAATAAATACAGCGCTTCACGCGGTAATAACCCACCAGGTTCCGGCCAACCCGTGCCAGGAACGAAGCCAGCATCAATGCAGTCAATATCGAAACTGATGTAAACACAGTCTGTACCGTCTAATGCTCTTTCTAAAGCAAAATTGACGGCTGCATCTAGCCCCATTTCTGTGATATCTGTGACTGTTAAGATATTTGTGGCTCTTTCTCGACAAACTTTGACGCCTTGTCGCGGTACTTGCCAGCCACCAATTCCTAATTGCACTAGGTTTTTCGCCGGAGCATTTTTGATATTTGTGGCATGGAACCAGGGACAAGTATGCATTCTTTCATCCAAGTCTGTTTCCTGGGTATCAACGTGGCGATCGAAGTGAATAATTCCTACTTTTTTATCGCCTAAATGACGACAAACTCCCCGAACTGTGGGAAAACCAATTGAGTGATCGCCTCCCAAAATGATGGGGAATGCACCGGAACTAAAAATGTGGGCAATGCCTTTGGAAATCTGATCGAAGGATTTTTCATTATTGGCGGGAATAGTGAAAATATCACCGACATCACACAGAGTAATCTGCTCGCGCAAATCCACGCCCAATTCAAAGTTATAAGGAGTATATAATGCCGAAATGCGGCGAATGCCTTGAGGGCCAAAACGAGTCCCTGGTCGATAAGTTGTGCCAGAATCGTGGGGTACGCCGACAATTGCAACGTCGTATTCACCAACTTTGCGCACATCTTCTAAATAAGGTGCTTTTAAAAAAGTATTAATCCCGGCAAAGTGGGGAAGTTCACCGCGAGAAAAAGTAGGAATCGAGCGATCGCGTATACTTTCTGCTGCTTCTAATCCAAATTCTAATCCTTTAGACACTTCCTGCTGCCAACCCGTGAGCGGCAAATTTGCTTCTTTTTCCAATGCCCGACTTGCTTGTGAAGGTGGGCGGAAATGAGAATTGGAGTTATTAGAAGATTGCTCAGTCATATTCGGGAAAAGAATTTTCAAAATTTGCAAGGCAAAAACTATAGCCCGGGCAAGTCATAACAGTCTGAGATTCTGCTATGTACCTCCCGGGCTTTTTTCCCGCCGTGTAGCCAGTTTTTATGAAACTGGGTGCCTCTCTTGGACCAGTCGTTTAACTTTGAGAGTGTTAAACCGGAACCCTAGAAGCTATTTGTATTTACCCGATAGCTAAATAGTTTTTGTGTGATTATTTTTATAATCAGTTTTTATTGATATCAAAAAGTCTTTCACGAAAAAGTATCAATACTTACAAAATTCCTGAAAATGCTTTGTAGAAAAGGATAACGTAGTTGTAATTTTAGATAACGATTTGTTAAGTTAAGGGGTGGTTAATTAATACAGCAATCCCAAATCATTCATAAAAAATTTCTGTTTCCTGTTCCCTGTCCCCCTAATTGTATGCCAGACCACTGTTCATCCTCTAAATCTATGCCAGCGTTATAGAGATGATCTAATCTCCGAAAGGAGAAAAATGTGGTCAAGGTCAAGGTTTTAGTCAAGACGACAGACGGAGTTGATGTCAAGGTCAAAGTTGTAATCAAAGATGTTGTTAGGGTTAAGGTTCGCGTTCTCGTCAACAAAGAAGTTGGTGTCAAGGTTAAAGTTCAAGTCCGCAATCTGCAAGAGTCCAATATCCTAACGAGTGAGGAGAAAATCGGCGATCGCCTAAGAAATAACTAAACCAGGGCAGCATTCCTACTACTCCTTTTCCACCCAAAGATTACCATTTAGCCCCCGCGGTGCGTTACGGCTAGTTCTTTTCTCTTAAACTCTCAAATCCTTCCATAGCCGTAACACAACGGCAATAAAACGAGAACTCAGAGCAGCGGCTACTTACCCTACCCTGCGGGAAGGGCTTTGCCCAACGGTGTACAGAAGCCACTACTCTACGAGAAGCCGCCCACTCTCCGAGAAGCCAGGCTACGCCTGTCTACCGGGCGTCTACGTGTCTACCGCCGTTCTGAAGTTTGGTGGGCGGAAAATCTGACCGTTTTTTACCTCCCCTACTTATACTTAACCCAAGATTCTTAAGATTACTTTTTTAAGAAAAAGCGTTAATTATAAATCTTTAAAAATAAACTAAATATAATTAATTTTCCTGGTTATTGAAACCAGGACTAAGAAAATATTGACTTCATGCTTCATTTTTACAGTCTTTGCAGAAGACTTAATCCATGAGTATCAGTTCCACAGGAATTGTAAAGACCGTGTTTAGCAGCTAGCTGTTGCACTTGTTGTGATTCTAAAGCACTCGGTCTCCAAGGGTTAGGGTTATTGTAGGCGTAAAAAGTTTCCACACCATTAATACCAATTTCGGCAGCAGCAGGAATCAAGTCCAAATGCGATCGCCTGTAACGTGCTGGGTGAGCAAGTACAGCCAATCCACCAGCTTTATGAATAGCAGCAACCACATTTGCTGCTTGATATTCTTCACCTGTCACAATTCTTCTTTGAATATATGGTTTCATGTTGGGGTGTTCGAGGTTGAAGGCATAACCTAAAATATGAACTTCCACACCCAAAAGATTGGCATTAATTTCTACACCAGTCCAAAGCTGAGGAACTGTAGCGTCTGGGTTGTGATGCTGCCAATCTTTCAGCCAATTTTGTGCTGCTTGGTATCCACCTACAGTGTGGTGATCGGTAATAGCAAGCCCTTTCAAACCGATAGCGATCGCTTGTTCCATCAACGTATGTGGCTGCAATTTTCCATCAGAGTAGATGGTGTGCATATGAAAGTTAAAATGCCTTGGACAACTTTGGGCATTGATGTTTTGAAATACCTCTGCCAAGGATTCTTTAGTCGCAGAATAAGTCGGAGCAAAATTGACAGCCATAACCCCCTCATTTTTAAATTTGGTGATAGTTAACACTCCAACACGACAAACACATAGCTTGGTCAGTTCCAGCACTTTAATGTAGTGTTAGCAAGCTTTTTTTAAGCTTAGTTAGCTAAAGTTTTCAATATGTTAAGACTACGTTAGCAAATTCAAACGCTCGTAGTCATGAGTATTTCCGATTAGCGATATCAATAAAAGTCAGAAGTATTGCCAATAAAGGCATTTATTCTTTAAAAAGAACCCAGAACAAAAAATGCAGAATGCAATTAGTGGGAGATTTAAGGCGTTGCGTTAGCTAGCAGTTTCCTGTAAGGGTGGCAGTGCGTCCTGGGGGAGAACCCCGTTGTAGCAACTGCCGTTTAGAATTCTAGTCTGCGGGACTTAAGTGACTAAATTCATTCATTGTTCTAGAAATAATCTCTAGTAGCTGTTGCTGAGATGAATGCACAAAGAAGTGATCGCCAGGAAGCATATGAACAGAGAAAGAATTGCACGTTTGCTCTTGCCATGCTAAAAGTTGATCGTAGCTAACTTCTTGGTCTTGTAAACCACCACAGACAGTAATAGGACAATTTAGCGGTGGTTGCTCTGCATAAACATAAGTTTCTAGAACTGCAAAATCTGCTCGCAGAATGGGTAAAAAAAGTTGCATCAGTTCGCTATTTTCTAGAACTGATGTGGGAGTACCGTTAAAACGACGTAGTTCTTCCAAAAACTCCTGTTCTGGTAAATTGTGAATAGGTGGCTCTGAATTGGGAACTTGAGGAGCGCAGCGACCAGAGATGAAGAGGTAATTTGGGCTAATACCGTATTGTTTGCGAAGTAGACGGGTAAGCTCAAAACTCACCAGTCCGCCCATACTGTGACCAAAAAAGGCGAATGGTTTGTCTAAATATGGTTGAATAGCAGATGCGATCGCTCTGACAAGAGGTTCTAGCCGGGTGAATGGAGGTGACTTCATTTGAGTTCCTCGCCCAGGAATTTCTACGGGGCAAAGCTCAATTGTCGCTGGTAAATAGTCTCGCCATTGGCGAAAAATTAGAGAACTGCCACCTGCATAGGGAAAACAGAATAGCCGTACTGATGCTTGAGGATTAGGTTTAGGGCAGGTAATCAAAGAGTTCAAAAATTGTGTATTTGTCATTAATTTCAAAGGCGACAAATAATTTTATCTGATCATAATAATAGCGCCAACCTTACTACAGGCAGGCGCTATTCTTTTAATTTAATTCAGGGATAAAAATAGTGAAAGTAATTCCCTGAAGTTTACTATAATAAATTAACCACAATTGGGCTTTTTATACAGTGCTGCGACGAGTTAAAGCGTTCCAGATGAAAATGGCGATAATCGCACCAAGAATTGCTAACAAAATACCGGGAATACTCAAAGTAGGAGCGGCCAAAGTTAAGGTTCCTGTACTGAAGAATACGCCTAAAGTACCGCCAATAAACGCACCAATGATACCTAATAAAATTGTTCCCAAAATACCGCCACCTTGATGACCGGGATAGATAGCTTTGGCAATAGCACCAGCGATTAGACCTAAAACAATCCAAGCAAGTATGTTCATTTCTCTTTATTTATTCAACGTTTTTTACTAACAGTTACAGATTAACAATTCAATCCTTGTCATCCAATCTGTCATTAGAACTAATTGTGGATAACCTCAAGGAAGACATGAAGGAAGATGTGAAGTAACAGCATTTCTTTTGACGTATATCCTAGTTTAGGTGGCTTTAAAATTAAGAAAAAGCTCCTAGTAGGTCTAAACTAGGAGCTAGATTATTGCTTGGTAAAAGCAGTATATGCATTTCTAATTACCTCTTTCTTCCACTTGGAGAATTAAGCTGTCAATCTTTGTAGAGCAAAGTCACATCAATGGCTGCAATATCGATAATATTAGCTGGCAGGACATTTCAGGTATAAGCTGATGCGAAAGCAAATATTTTCACTTCTAACATTGGTTGTACCAATTACGCTGACACTCATCGGTTGCAGTACCCCAACTACTGATGAGTATGAAGCCACAGCACTCACTAGTTATACTTGGCAAGTAAAATATGCCTACAACTTAACTAACGAAAAATCACCACGCGTTGAAACCTTCGCTACTACATCCTTGCTCAATCGCAATGGTTTAAAGCCTTCTGGTACAGCTATTGGCCCTGATGATAAAGGTTTATGGTGGCCTACTCTACCACCACGACCTTCTGTTGATGAAGTGGAGCAACGGCAAAAACCCCAAGAAGAGGCGAGCAAGCCCGAATTATTGAAAGCTGTGGAGTACAAAATAACTTATAGAGTTGGCGATCAAAAGAGGACACTACCCACTAACTACCAAGTCTATCGGCAAGTAGTGAAGGCGTATCCGTCACGCACCCCTTTGCAGCTGACTTTAGGAATAGGCGATAATTCTGTCGAGAAAGCTGAACCTGTTCGCAATTAAGTAAAGATAAGAGGTTACTCAGAGGCGATCGCTTTTAATAATACATTTGCACTAATACTGTAATACTATTTATACAATCTATCTAAAATTTGATACAGTTGTCAGATAATACATAGACGGTAGATTTTTAATTAATTTAACCACCATAAATTTTTACTAGATGTCAAGCTATGATTGCTCAACACTACGATTTAATTCACGTTGAAAACAACCTGCTTAGACAAATCAAAATTAAAGAAAATCAGTTAAAAATTGCCCAAGAATCTAATATGCCCTATGTCGCAGAAGCATTACAGAGGCAATTGCTAGAGTTACGGTGTCAATCCTCAGAGCCGCAAGACTTTGAATTTAAAGCATTGATGAGTTTGTTAGACGATTAAATTTGTTGTTGATTTCATAACATAATTAACCCAAATCGTACACCTACACTCACAGCCTGGGTGCGCGTTGAGACACCAAGCTTATGAAAAATGGAAGAGATGTGAAACTTCACAGTATGCTCTGAGATCTGCAATCGTTTGGCGATCGCTTTATTTGCCAATCCAGAAGCCAGCATTTCTAAAACTTCGATTTCCCGCGGTGTCAAAGCTTGGATGGAATTGCCTAAACTTGTGTCACGAATACTATCTTTTACAGACAATAAGGACTCAAGTACATCAGGGTGCAGAACTATCAAACCCAAAGCCACTGACTCCACAGCCGCAATAATCTCTGACTCGCTACTGGTTTGGGGCAATATACCTCGAACACCAAAACGCAGCGCCTCTGTCAAGTGAAGGCTGTCGAGTTCATCAGTAATTAGTAGCCAAGCACAAGAGTAAGTTTCCTCTTGGTTGGGAAGCAATTTTTCCCAATCCCATTTCTGTGCATAGCTACTCAAATCTAGCAGCACCACATCAGGTTGTAATTGTCTAATTTCTCTTGTTAGTACATTATTTAAGTCAGCTGTGCTGCCTACCACCATGATTTTGGAATCAGTTGTCAGCACTGCTGACAACCCTGCTCGCACCAAAGGTGATGCAGCAACTACCAGTACCCGAATCATCTTTGCTCCACAGGATTTTTAGTATCAGGCTGTGGACGACTTTCACCACGTAGAAAATGCTCGACAGTTGAACTGGGAATTGCCACACCCAAGCCATTCACAATCATGGTATTAATTCCCACCACATGACCGAGACAGTTGGCAAGAGGCCCACCAGAATTGCCAGGAAACAAGCTAATATCCGCCATCAGCAACCGTTCTTTGTTGGCACAGACAATCCCGGTAGTGACTGCACCTTTGTCAGCAAAGGGATTTCCCACGGCTACAACCAATTCCCCTACGCGCAATTTATCTGTATTCCCAATAGTTGCAGTGGGTAGATTGGTGGCAGCAATTGTGAGAGCAGCTAGATCTAACTCTGGGTCAATTTTGCTACGTACAGCCATAAATACTCGTCCATCTGCAAGTTCAACAGTTGCACGTCTACTAAAAGCAACATGGGCGTTTGTGATGATCAGGCTACCTGGAAAAAGCGGGGAAGACGGCCAAATCACACCGGAACCACCAGAAAAATAACTACTACGAACTTTCACAGTAATATCACGTAGTTTGTTTCCTAAATTTGCCAGTTCAACAGCAATGTTAGTCAATGTTGTGGTATTCATATGTGTCTTGAATGTTTAGTGGTCAATTGGCAATTAAGTAGCTCTTTTTGAAGTGCGTACACTAAAGGCAGGGAACAGGACTATTAAACTCATCTGTCTCCTATCCCCCTAGTCCCTAGCCCTAGCCCCTAGCCCTCTACTTACTCTGTTGCTCGTTCGCCCACAACGATCGCTAATTCTGTCAACACGCCCCCCCTGACAAGTTGCACCTTCACAGTTTTGCCAATGCGATCGCTATTATTTAGCAGTGCCAGTACATCAGCCGTATCGGTTACAGGATTACCATCAAACGCTACCAATACATCTCCGATTATGACACCAGCTTTGTCAGCAGGGCTATTTGGCTCTACATTAACCACAATTACCCCAGTTGCAGCAGGTAAATTGAGTCCAATTTGCAAATTTTTTGGTAATTGTACTGGCTGCATTCCTACACCCAAGTAACCCCGTGCAATTCTTCCAGCCGAAAGCAACTGTTGTAGTACCCGATTTACTGTAGCTGCGGGAATTGTTAAAGCCGTACCGCGTCGCCCCGCCGTGTTCATGCCCATTACAGAACCAGCTGCATCTACAAGTGGCCCGCCTGCAAAACCGGGGTAAAGGGTGATATCTGGGCGGATAAACTGGTCGATATTACCACCACTCATACTTCGCCAAGCACCGCTAACTGCACTGACACTACCCATGGCAGCCCTGATGTCTCCGTCGCTGTTTCTTGCCAACCCCAGTACTAGATGTCCAACTTTGAGGGTTTTAGCATCACCGATTTGTGCCACTGGGATATTTGCATTTTCTAGTTTAAATACGGCAATATCCGTACTGGGATCATGCCCCAGGAGTGTGACTGGCAGCTTGCGATCGCCTGCTAAGGTAACGGTGATTTCGTCATAGCGTTGCAGTGACTCGTCTGAGGTGACAATAATACCATTACGCCAGTGGATACCGCTAGAGGAAATTCGTGTACCAGTATTAATCGCTACTACCGTGTTTTCCACTTGCTCTACGATGGCAGCGATACTGTTAGATAAATCTAGTAATGAAGACATAAATTTTTCCACAATTTTTTCTAGCTGCTCAGATCTTGCCGTTTTATCTTTAAAAATGGCATCGGAAAATTGGGCAGAAGTTTACCTAGAAAAATGGGTAGGGATAAAATAGCATTTTATGCCAACGGTAGCGAAAATCGAAACGTACTTCCTTTATCTAGCTCACTTTCTACTTGAATCTCGCCTCCCTGCAACTCAACTAAACGATGGGAGATAGCTAGACCAATCCCAGTACCACCGGGACTGCGGGCACGCGATCGCTCTGATCGCCAAAATCGGTCAAAGACAAAGGGTAAATCCTTCGCTTTAATACCATGACCTGTATCAATAACTGCAATCCATAACTTGGCAGATTCACTCCAAACCTTTACTGTAATAGATCCTTTGACAGTGTAACGCAACGCATTGCCAAGTAGGTTGACCATAATCTGTTCAACTCGCTCAGGATCGGCAGATACTAAGGGCAGATTGGGCAGACACTCCAAACGCAATACAGGGCCATCTTCTAGTAATTGATCTGAGAATCGTTGTATCAAAGATTGTAGGAGTGGATATAGATCGAGAGGTTGAATATTGATGGGTAGATATCCTGCCTCTGCCTTAGATAGTTCTTGAACATCGTGAACCAAGCGACGTAATCGTGTTGTCTCTGCGGCTAATCTCTGAAAGATTTCTGGCGAAGATTCGATTGTACCATCTGCTAAACCCTCAAGATAACCCTCCAAAATAGTCAATGGTGTACGTAGTTCATGGGTTAAATCTCCCACAAGTTCTCGACGACGCTGTTCTACGTCTTCAAGGTTGGATGCCATACGGTTAAAGCTGATGGCAAGGCGGTTCAACTCTAAAATTTCACTCTCAGGCACACGCGCTTTTAAGTTCCCCTGAGCAAATTGCTGAGTAATTTTCTCCATCTGAATTAAGGGTTGTACGACGCGCCTGGCAACAACATAACTCAAACCACCTGACACCGTGACACCCATTAGTAGGGATAACCAAGCTCCCCGGCTCCAAGCTGACTCAAACTTCCAAATCAGATCGTGGCGAATTTCACTCAGGTCAAATCCTCGTCCTTCCAAACGCTTTAAGTGCAACTCAAACAGTTGAGGCGAGAATAATCTGCCCACAATGAGGAGAGTAATTAACCCAACTAGCATGACAATAATGTGGGAAAACAGTAATCGCGATCGCAGGCTGAGTTTACTCACAATTCGTCCTAAATAACTGGATCTTCAAACTTATAACCCACTCCAATTACAGTTTTAACAAAGGTTGGATTAGCTGAGTCTGGTTCTATTTTTTTTCTTAGGCGTGCAATGTGGGTATCAACAACCCGCTCATCGCCATAAAAGTTACTGCCCCAAAGCTTGTCAATTAGTTGAGTCCGGTTCCAAACCCGACCGGGGTAGCTCATAAATGTTGCTAGCAGTTCAAACTCCAAGGTTGTTAGATCCAAAGGAATAGATTGATTGTTACTCAGAATTCGCCTCGCAGAGCGTTGTTCGAGATTAATGACAAAGTGTTGAGTTTGATAAATCTGACTTTGCTTCCCATGACGTAGTGTCCGTCGTAGGAGCGCTCGCACACGAGCGACTAATTCTTTTGGGCTGAAGGGTTTGATCACGTAGTCATCTGCTCCAGTAGACAAACCGATGACGCGATCGATTTCCTCACCTTTTGCTGTCAACATTAGAATGTAAGGATCTTTAGAGCTTGGTTGCTGTCGAATGCGGGCACAAACTTCCAATCCGTCTAAACACGGAATCATTAGATCCAGAATAATCAAGTCAGGTGTTTGCTCTTGAAACATCTGAATAGCAGTTGTTCCATCTCGACAATGGCGACAAGAAAAGCCTTCTCTTTCCAAGTACAGTTGAATTAACTGAGCAATCTCCAGCTCATCCTCAACAATCAAAATCTCCATTAGCCTAATGAAAGTTTTTCTGTCGACGATCATACAGTAAAGCACAGATGCTTTGAAGATTTAGCAAAGAGCACAGGTAGATTTACAAAAAAATTACAACAGCTAAATTGCGGGACAACAAAAAATTATTTAATAGTCAGTACTATTATGGATTTTATGAGGCTATATCAACACTAACACAGTTTGTAATCAACACTAAAAATTTGTAAATTTGTCACATATTCGTCACAGTATTTTCACATTTTTGTAAAAACATAAGTGTAAATTCACAGATAATAAAATAACTGAAAATTCCTGCTGTTAGGCTGAGTTAACGTGAATTGTTTAGTCTTCATAAATCTTGGAAATTAAGACGGTACTTCATTACAAAATTATTTATTAAATATGGATAAATTAATCACAATTACTATCCCAACATATAACCGTGCTCATTTACTTGATAAACAACTGGCATGGTTAGCTAAAGCAATCAATGGTTTTGAGTCTGAATGTGAAATCATCATTTCTGATAACTGTTCAACAGATAATACACAAGAAATAATTCAAAAATGGCAGCCAGTTTTCAGTAATACTAAATTTAAAGCCCATAAAAATAGCGTCAATATAGGCTTAATGGGTAACATAGCTCTTTGTTTGCAATCTGCTACGAGTAAATATGTTTGGACAGTTGGCGATGACGATCCAATTCAAGAAACAACCCTAGCTTATGTGGTAACAAAATTGAAAGAAAATCCAAGCATAACATTAATGTTTTTGAACTGCTTGGGTCGCAATAAAAAAACAGATAAAATTGTGGTAAATCGTTGGTTTAATAGCGATAGCGATGAGCCGAAACCAAATGGGAAAGATGAATTTCAACGTCATCTAACAGAAAGCTTTGGTGGTGTTCTGTTTATGACAGCGACAATATATAAAACAGAACTAGTGCAATGTGCTTTAAAAAAGTGGCCAACTTCCTATACTAATTTTGTAGCTCAAGCATATTGGGCTGGATTTTGTGCTGCTCATGGCAGCATACTTGTAACTAGAGACACTTATTTAGAGTGTACTATGTATGCTAGTTCTTGGGAGGGCGATCCAAAAATAACAGTCATGATGCAATACATTTATATACCTGAACTTTATGATAAATTAATCGAAATTGGATATCCTCAAAGATTTTGCCGACAGATGATTGTGCAAAATCTGAGAAGAAAAAGTCATTGGAAAATATTATTAGGCGCTTTAATAAAATGGCCAGTTTTAGTAATTAATATAATTATTCCGTACCTCACTCTGGTCAGCATATCTATTTGGAAACTAATTTTCTTGCCCAAACAAAGCAAATCAAAATTTGAAAATTGAACACTTGTAAATGCTCGTATAGCTACCCATACGAGAAATTCTAAACCCAATAATTTTCCTCCTCTGTTTTTGTTACAAAAGCCACAAATTACTTTTGAACCTATGCATCCGTTTGCTAGGACTCAAGGCGATCGCATAAAAATCAAAAGTGAAATGGAAAAAGATAGCATCTTTAGTTTTTGATTAAAGAAGTTGACGTCATGTGGAATTAATAGCGTCAAAGGATGCTAATTTGTGATTTTTCTGGTATGGCTGGGAAATGAGGAAATGCATTAGCACGCTTGAAACAAAAATTTATCACTATGATTGGATTTATGTTTGCTTTTTTCCTCGCTGCGTTTTTGATCAGCTTACTAACTTTATCTGGTTGGGCTACAATCGCCTACTTATTTCCTACCAAGCATTCTCAAGATTAAATTAATTTTTACCTTGACTTACAAGCCTAAGTATACTACACAGTTTTTGTTTTCTCAGTATTTGTTTTTCTCACTCATCTAAAGTAGAAAAATCGTATTTGAGTAACATTTGTAACAAACATATATATTAATTTTATATTAATTGATTAATTTGATTTTTTAAATTTTATACTTAGACCATAACATGGGAGAATCTTGTTAAGATTCTTCCAGCATCATAATTGACATTCTGATTCCCATAAATCTTAATTAAGTGAAAGTACTGTTGTAGCGTCCTTACTAATCCTATTAGTATTTATCTCAAAGAGGTTCAGCTTTAGACAGAGAGTAACATATATGACGTTTATATGTACATTTTCAACCATAATTTGTGTTTGGGCTGGAACACAGAGAGCTTTGTACACTTGGGATAAAGAATGACTAAAATATGTTGTTGCTCGGCTGCCATGAAGCACACAACTATAGTACTAGCAACTATTGAAGCTTAAAATCAGGTAACATACATAAGTTCTTTTACTGAAGACCAAAAACTTGAGGAGTGCCTATGAACAAGATACAATTGGCTTTAGTTGTTAGTTATTTAGTCACAACTGGTTACTTTTTTCTCACTTACTTAAGATTTTCTCTGCGCCATCCCGCTTCTTGTCCAGCAGAAAATTTTCTATCTTTCGTGATGTTTGTAGTGACAACTACTTTATGGCCTTTACTGATTCCCATATCTTTAGTACAAACATTTAAACTTAAGGAATTTAAATTCAGTACAGTGGTTCCTGTGCTTGTTGCCATATCTGCGTTTAGTTTTGTATTTCACATGGCATAGCTGGATTTACTAGTAGTTCGATACACATACATTAATTTATTGTTGCCCAAGTTAATTAAAATAAGCTTTGCTTGGCATTCAAGCCTCTCTCAGCATTTTAGAATGCTAAATGATACCAATTACAAAAGAGGTAAGTAATGGGATCTGCTGACATACAGGGAGCATTATGGGGAGCAGCAGCTCAAGATTAGGCTAATTATCAAGAAGCTACCTCTATTCCACTTTGGCAAGATGTTTTGTATGCTATTCGTGCTGGAGAAGGCATAAAAATTCTCGATGCTGGATGCGGATCTGGTGGTGCGTGCATTGAAGCAGCCAAGCTTGGATGTGAGTTAACAGGTGTTGATGCTAGCGCATCGCTTTTGGCGATCGCGCGCCAAAGATTACCCCAGGCACGCTTTGAATAGGCGGATTTAGAGTCACTCCCCTTCGGTGACGAGGAATTTGACGGTGCGATCGCAGTCAACTCAGTTATGTATGCTAGCGATATGGAGCAAGCAATTAAAGAATTGGCAAGAGTAACTCGCTTGCATGGAAGAGTGGCGATCGCTTCTTGGGGTAAACCAGAAGACTGCGAAATGAGAGATGTCTTTAGTGCTGTAATCAGTATTTTACCTTCTAAACCGTCGGGTGGCGGCCCTTTTGCACTCTCTGCACCCAGAGTATTGGCAGCACTGATTGAAGGTTCAGGATTGCGTTTTGTAGAACAGGGTGAAACTCGTTGTGATTTTGGTTACCCTAACATAGATATATGCTGGCGTGCTTTGTCTTCGGCAGGTTCTTTGCAAGCAGCGATGAATGCGGTTGGAGAAACTGCCGTACGGGAGAAAGTCGAAGATACAGCAAAGAAATACCAGATGCTTCTGGCGCAATTACTTTTCGTAACACCTTTATTTGGGTAGTGGGGGAGCGTGTCTGATGGTTATTTTGGCTGAGGTGTAGCTGTAGCAATCATCATTCCCCATACAATGCCAAATCTGACTTTACTCGCACGACGAATTTCAAATCCTGCCGCCGCAAGCAAATTATGGAATTCAGCTTGAGAGTAGCACTGCTTGTAGGCAGGATCGAAAATTTTGAGTAATATATCGCAAACCTGACACAAAAAATAATCTCTGCACCAATCCAAGATTACCACGCAACCATCAGGTTTGAGAACTCGTTTCATTTCTGTCAGCGCTGCATCGGGGGCATCAAAGTAGTGAAAGGCACTGGCAGAGACAATTACATCAAAACTATCATCTGCAAAAGGCAGTTGTAAGACAGAAGCAGTTTGAAAAGAGACGTTAGTATACTCATGACACTTGTTTTGAGCTATTGCTAACATTTTCTGGGAAATATCCACCCCAACCATATGTTGAGTTGGATTTTCAGCTAGTACAATCTTTTCAAACTCCCCAGTTCCACAGCCAACATCTAACACAGTTGCTGATGGTGGTATCTGTGCCCAATTTTTGAGGAACAATAGCGTATTTAAAATATACCCACTCCAACGGCGATCGTAGACGCTCGCCATCTGGTTATATTGCTGGCTAACTTTAGTTTCCATCATGATCAGTTTTTCGCTTCATGTAACAACATCTGTGCAAACCGATGAGATGGATGATTAGCAGATAAACCACTGCGCCAAATGATAAACAGTTCTTTGCATAAAGGCTTGCCATCCACATGAATCGGAATTGCTTGTAGTATACCTGCTTGAACTTCTTGAGTAACTGATTTTGACAGCACTATTGAAACTCCCAAAGGATAATGATGATATGGTGGCACTATTAATACTAGTTCTTCACTTTGCCAAAGTTGAACTGTAAAGCCAGGGCGATGATTCCACCATTCCATCAGCGCTAAAGATACCTTTGATAAACCCCAGGCTAGCTCTTGCCCCTCAGGTAAAGCAACAGGATCGCAGTAGAGCAGTTGCATTTCAAATCCTGACAGGCTTTGGGCAAGTGCTTTTCCCAATACACCCATGCCCACAATTCCCTGTGTGCGATTTGCCAATCTCATACTGTATAACTGAGGTTGCCAACCAACAAAGCGATTTGTGCGAATCAGGCGATCGCCTTCTAGCATCCGACGTGCTAATCCAATTATTAACCCAACTGTGAGTTCAGCCGTAGGGGCAGTGAGCAGGGAAGGTACGATCGTTCTCAAAACTTTAAGTTTAATTAAAAGTATAAAAAAGTATATTTAAGCTCAGTATATTAGCGTAAAAAAAGAGCTTATACGCTTAATACATAGTGGAGTGGTTGATAGATGAATATATCTTTTGTTCTAGATGTTGCGATCGCCTTAATTTTCATCTATCTAATCTTGAGCTTATTAGCTTCTGAAATTCAAGAGTTGTTAGCTACTGTGTTACAATGGCGGGCGGCTCATCTGAAGAAGTCGATTGAAATTATGTTGACTGGTGGCGAAGGAACAAAAAACGCTCACCAAGTTAAGGAAATTGTTCAAGAGCTTTACGATAACCCTTTAATCAAAAATATCAGTCAAGAATCTAAAGAGGGTGTTGAGGCATGGTTGCGTCACTTAATTCGATCTATTGTCATCTTTGGTAGAAAAAGCCACCAAATTACTCTTAAGGGCAATGAGCCTTCGTATATGCCCTCCGAAACCTTTGCAACTACCTTGCTAGAGAGACTTAATCTTCCCCAATTAGCTCAGAATATGACAGCTCTCAACCTCCAGAAAATGATTAAAGAGGAAATCATTCTCAAAATAGAGAGCTATATCAATGATGGAAATCTGCAAATCACTGAGGAAACTCGCTACACCTTAAAAAACGAGGCTGAGAGTTTGAAGCAGAGAATTAATAACATTCGTGCGGATTTTTGTAGCTCAAAAGCAACTTTACTGACCAGTGTAAACCGAATCAGGGATGAACTCGATTCATTTATTGCCACATCTCAACTGCTGGCACCAAGCTCTGTTCAAAATTACGCCACTTATGAGCAAACAGGCGATCCTGAAGTTCCCATTTTTATTACCCAAATCAAATCCCTCAAAAATGCTATTTTCTATCAAGGTAATCCTAGTTACCACAACGATCATTACAACAATACGGATGAGTTGATCCGGCGGTTGCAGCCCAGTCTTGCCCAAATTCTAGAACTTTTGGTAGGTGAAGTTAAAGATAAAAAGAGCAAAGTGGATCGGATGAGCGAGGCTTACAAATCCTTCAAAGAGGAATTTTGCAACCTCGACAACAACGATGAAATTTATAAAGCATACCAGGCAATCGAACAAGAAATTATCAAAATTCGCGATCGCCTACCTGATTCTGTACGAGAGAGCTTTGCGGCTTTGGCAAGACGTGCTCAAGTTAATCTCAAACGTGCTCAAGCTCAGGAACAAGCCATAGCAGAAGAAATTCATCAATTCCAAACCGAAATTCAAGTTTGGTTTGATCGTTCGATGGAGCGAGCATCGGGTGTTTACAAACGCAATGCCAAAGGAGTTGCTTTTGCGATCGGCTTTTTGCTTGCCATTATTCTGAACGTAGACACCTTTCATATTGTGAATCGCCTGAGGACAGACTCTGCTCTGCGCGATATGCTGGTCAGAAACGGAGAATTAACTACTCAAGCCTGCCTTGGCTCATCAACTAATTCAGGTACACTAGAATGTTTCCGACAGGAAGTAAACCAGACAATCCCATTACCAATCGGGCGAGATGAAACTAACCTCAGGCAGCAAGCTCAAGAAAGCAAGAATTGGTTGTTCCCACCGATGAGAAGCTTTTTGGGTTGGGTTGTTAGTGGATTGGCGATCGCCATGGGTGCGCCTTTTTGGTTTGAACTACTCGGCAAGATCATCAATGTTCGCAACTCCGGAAAACCTCCTGCAAAAATCAGCGTTCATCAAAGCCCACAATTACCCACCCTCCGCTAGAAGCTATTGCTGCTCTTGAATGTGTTGATTTGGATTTTTTGCTATACTCCTATTACAGGATTTATTTTCGGTTGAGAAATTGGTTTTAACACTTAAAAGCGTCTCTCCGAATCTAACTCTACATTTTGCTGATTGCGGAGATGACTATGTCGATTTATATCGGTAACTTATCCTATGAGGTTACAGAAGAAGACCTTAGGGGGGTTTTTGGCGAGTACGGAAAAGTTAAGAGCGTTCAAGTACCAATGGATAGGGTAACTGGACGTCTACGTGGTTTCGCTTTTGTAGAAATGGATACAGAGTCACAAGAAACAGCGGCGATTGAAGCACTGGATGGCGCGGAATGGATGGGACGCAATATGAAGGTTAATAAAGCCAGACCACGCCAGGATAGAAATCAAAGAAGTTATTCAGATGGTAACTTTGGTAATAATAACCGCAATAATCGTCGCTATTAAAATTTTTGATAAAAAAATTCACATCTAGAGTCTCCAGCAGCTCACAATAAATCACTTGAGTCTGCTGGAATTTTTTATATACATCAACTTTTCAGTATTCACCCACATCAGGAGTAATAAGTGATGACGCAAGTAGTGTTGGGAGAAAACGAAGGAATTGAGTCAGCGTTGCGAAGATTTAAGCGCCAAGTTTCTCAAGCAGGTATCTTCCAAGATTTGAGAAAAAATCGTCATTTTGAAACTCCATTGCAAAAAGAAAAACGTAAAGCTGTTGCTAGACGCAAGCAACGTTCGAGAAACGGTTCTCGCTACAGATAAACATACATAAAGCTCATCTACTGTTTGTCTTGGCTTCAATCGGTGCTTTACTACTCATCGATTCGGTAGTAACAAGATTTTCTTTACGGAATCTCAGCAATACAGGATGTATGAAGGAGTGTGCTCGCAAACTTTTGCTGATACTGTTAATTACTAGGCTCTTGCTGTGCTATTGACGAGAAAATGCTACGACTTTATCATGTTTTACTCGGTGGTGCTTTACTATTGTTACTACCGTTGGGAATAAAGGTTGTTAGTCCGCGCCTATCTAAAACAAATGGTATGCCACAACAGCCTCAGACTTCTTCTCTCACACCAAAATCAAATCAGGGTAATATTTGGAAGAATATTTTGGATCAAACGACTTCTCCTACAGGTTGGCAGGTTGCTGCTTGTGATGGCAATGCACCTTTAATGTGTGTATCTGCCAACGGAAGGCGTTTGGGTACGGTGGAGATGAGAGTTTATCCGCTAGACAAACAACAGAATTTTCAAAATCAACTGCGTAAAGCTGGAATTGAACCTGATAAGAATGTGGATTATCAAAATCCTCAGTACCAAATTCAGGTATCAACAGCATTGAATGCTTGGGTTAATGACTATTACACATTTTTAGCAAAAGAACGTCAAGGTAGTTACGGTAATCGCATTGGTTTTTCAACCCATCCCCCGCAAAAAGTTCAGGTTGGTAAGCTTCAAGGATTGAGTTATGGTTTTACTGGATTGAAGGTACAAGGTGGAGTACAAGAACACCATCTCGGTTATGTTGCCTTTGATGGTAAGAATCTTTATGTGATTAAAACTGCTTTTAATCCAAGCTTAAAAACAGGCAAGTTCGATAAACTGGAAAATTTGGCGATTTTTGAACCTTATCTGCACGCGATCGCTGCAAATTTGCGATTGCCGTAGTCAGGTATGGTAACCTGACTTCTGAAATGCAATTGTCATAATTTCGTTTAGTTGCATTCGCGAATTATTCAGTTTTTCTCCTGCAATTGCTGGCAGTTATACTTGCTGCCAGCAACACTGGTGTTTATAGTAAAAGTTATCTATATTACAAAATATGTGATTTATCTCCTATCGAGACCGAGATATTTTATGGTCTTGATAGCGAGTAAATAGTACATTGAATTCTCAAGTCTTTTTTACGTTAAAATTGCACCCTTGAAAACCTGAGGGCTATAAGCATTTGCAGTAAGGTGTTTCATTCTGAAATATTTTTAAAGATTTATTCAAATTGAAGAACTGCTACTAATATTAAATTTTGGTATAAAAATGTTTTCTGATGTTACATATAAAAAGCCTAGTTTAGATCATCTGTTGTTTGCAGATGAAATTCCTGTCATTAAATCTATCTATGTAATTAGATTAAGACTAACTAGATTTGTAGGTGCAGATTTACCATCCCCAATTCTTCCTTGGGTGTTTGATAAACTAAATTTGGGAATGGGTAATGAAAATACAATAGCGAAAAATTTTATAGGAAAAATTCGTTATCAACTTCTTTTATTTGTTGCTAAAAAAACTTCTCATCTACCAGAAACAAAGTTAAAATCTCTAATTAGAAAGATTTGGCAACAGCTTAACTATTGTTTATGGCAACTAGAAGAATTTATAGATGGAAGTTGGCTATTTATCAAAAGACTAATTACAGGCATAATATTTATTGGTTTTTCTGAGGGTATTATATTATCAGAATTGGATGAAATTGGATTAAGAATTTTGAAAAGTCTTGACATGGAAGACTACGAGACAAGAATGAACAGTTTGTTCAATGGGATAAAAAATAAAAACTGTTTTTATGAATTGTTGTACATTTTAACTTTTATATATACCATATTGTGTTTATTAGTCTTCATAAACCAGTTAACTCCATATATTAATCAAATATATACTTTAGTAATTAGTATACTTTACAAGCTCATCCCTACATCCTATATTCCGAATATTTTGATATATTTTTTGTTTTTAATTTTATTTGTATTTCTATTGATATTTTTAATTAATGTCTTAACAGTGATTCCCATAAGAATTCTTTCGAGAATAAGAGACGTAGAATATTGTGAATCTACTGCCTTGGTAGAGATACTAAGAATTTTATTTGAATTAGCTAGAGATAATGCATTAACTGAACCGATTGCAAGGGAGTCAATGATTTATAGGACAGAGCGTTTAGCTTATTTGACAAGACTAATACCTTTTAAATACCCTTATAAAAACTATAGCATCTCGCAGCATTTTATCAATATTTCTGAATTGATTAGAGAAAAGGGAAAACTGTTATTTATTCCTACGGAAAGTACTTTGCCAAATTTGCGAAATGACTTTTACAAACTTGCTGGTATATTTATTACAGGATACTATGGAAATTTTAATATTTTGTTTCCTGAGTTTCAGATAGTTTCTGTAGAACCAACACCACTCAAGACAAAAAAAGGAGGGAAGTTAATATACCTAATACAAGGCATCGGTTTTATGATACCTCTAATAGTTTTAGTATGTCTTATGGTGTTACCAAATCTAGAAAATTTTCTACATATTAAACCTAATTATGAATTACTATTTTTACTTTCCATCTCTTGGTTACTTCTTGGAATTGATAGTTATCTAAAATTAGGTGTTACCAAAAGCTTTATAGATTTTGTCAAAGGCTTGAAAGAATTAGCTTAGAAACAACTCAAAACTAACTTCATTCGAGATTCATCCGCTTAGGAACTGGTTAAGCTAACTTCTGATTTTTAGCTGATTGTTCTCTCAATAAATACAGAGAACAGGAAAGGGGATATGAGGGAAGAAGGTATTTCTTTCATTTGTTACTAGTGGCACTCGCTGCTAGTTGGAGGCTCACATCAAAAAAGATAATTAGTAATATTTTCTACTACTAATTATCTATACTAATTTATCAGACTAAATTTCAGCTACAGCCCGTTCAATTAATCGACGTGCTAGAGTTTGCGTGCCTGTATGTTCATAATAATTTGTTGCCACATCTAAGAATGCAGCTAGGTAATCTAATTTGTCATCGCTAACTTCGACAAAGTTTTGCAAATGGTGAACTACCTTTTGAGGCGTTAAATCACGCGAAGCAACTAAACCGCTCATCCAACCTTTAACTGAGTCAAAGCTTTCGCCGATAAAATTCAATTTACCAGCAGGATTATTTCCTGGAATTGCATCTTGAATGCTCTTAAAAGTTGAGTTTTGCTCTAACTCTTGTGGGCTTGTCTGGCTGATCAAAGATAGACCTTTACTGATAAAGTCAGGGCCAAGGGGTATCAAACCATCGACACAAACCAGCGCTACCATGCGGATTAATGACTCGCCGCTATACTCACCCAAAGAAGCAACAAAGTCTCCGATGCTATCTCCGGGAATGCCGTTAATATGACAAAATGCTACTAACTCCGCTACTAATTTCAAGCATAAATCAATAGTTTGAGCTTTGTCTGGTTTGGGAGTAACAGCATTGAGAAAGCCTAACAAAGGAACTTTTTCTCCTACCTTGTTAGCTAAAGCCGCCGCACCAAGAGCTTTATCTGTACTATCAACAGTTTGATACAGCCACATTGCCCGTTGATATCCTTGAGAGTGATCGTTGTAGAGATATATTGCCCGCTCGCCGATCGCCTGAATTAGACTATCGTCGGTTTCGCCAGTCACGGTTTTAATAGTGTTGACAAAACCAACTACGTTTTGCCACTCGCCAGGAGCGACAAAATCTAGAGAGTTAAGCATTGAAACAGTTAAGCTACTGGTTGGCAACTCATCAACCAACTCAAATATTGGTTTACTCACAAAAATCTCCTTATTTATATTTAGTCATTTGTCATTGGTCATTGGTCATGTGTTCTTCGCTAATGACAAATAACAGATGACTGAGGACAATCTTTTATTTCAGTCGTGCTAGCCCGTTGAGATTAAATTTTTGGAGCCAAGCTTCGCGATCGCTGGCTGTAAATGATGGTGAGCGGGAAAGCACTTTTACTTGGTAGCGATTGTTTACCAGTACTGCTGTTTGTGTATTGCCAATTTCCCGCGCTGGATAACCTGCAATTTTTTTAGTGCTGTTTGCATAGCTAGCTGCTGTTGTTGGTGTGCTTGTGGTATCAGAAATAGCCAGCATAGCCATATCTTTGCCGTCTTTTTTCAACTTGGCTTCAGCAAAACCCTTTTTCTCTTGAGTGAATACACGTTCATAACCATTTCCCGCCGGTGGGAAAAATTTATTAAATTCGCCACCCTGAGTAGCATTTTTAGCAACGGCTTGACCTGCTTTTTGTCGGCTGCTTTCCTGCTGCACTTGATCAAAGCGTCCGGGTTCTTTGGGAGTGCAAGCTGTTGTCAGTAATAATAATGACAATAAAACAACTGCAAAAATCCTACGAACACGAAGAAAATTCATGCTTGGCTCCTGTTAATGCTGAACTGAGATAAAGAGTGAAGTCAGCTATACTGAAATTAATCAGTAAAAATTATTTCACACTTTTTTTTAATCCTTCAGATTCTCTTCAAGGCAATTATCAGCGTTTTGATCGGTCAATATCAGAAAATTCACTTTTTAATAACACTTCTAGAGTGTTGTAATGTTAAGCTGCTAAACCGTTATGTTTAGTGACTGCGATAAGCGATCGCCGCATAGAATGGATCTCCACCACCACCAAACCATTGAAAAAAATTAGCAAGCTGACTTGTACGAATAATCACTTCTGGGGTAGTAAATCCAGGATGTAACTGAAAATAGCTTTTGACTAATTCAACTCTAGTTGCTTCTGAACCATCGCGCCACGCTTGAATCGCCTTTTGAAAAAACATTCGGTTAGAGAAGCTAATTATTGCCACACCACCCGGTTTCAGAACGCGGTGGATCTCGGAAAAGACTGCCTCAGGATATTGTAAGTATTGCACAGAGACACAGTTGAGAACGGCATCAAAATCTTGATCTTGGAGTGGTAATTTAGGATTTGCGTTGAGGTCTTGTACGAAATAATGATTTAAGCGAGGATTGCGTGCTAGTTCTTCAGCATTGAGTCCGTGTCCTTCAACATGGGCAAACTCCATTTCTTCTGGCAAATGAGATACCCAACTACTCATGATATCAAGAATACGAGTGTTGGGTTGCAGACGCTGGCGATATAAATCCGTTAGCTGTTGAATAAACCCTTCATCCACATGAGTGACAAAGCGTGGAAAAGAATAAAACAGTTTGTCGTCGCTTGTGTCTAACTTATTACGTTGATCTGGTTTTAGCAGCATAAAAAATCGATTTCAAGAGAATTTTTGCCTATAATTTGTTGAATTAACAGGTATTGTGTCGTGAGAAAAATTTATAACTCACCATACATATATTAGAAAAAGTCTGAAAAAATAGGGACTGGGGACAAAGAAGAGGACAAGGGGAACAGTAAACAACTGTACAGATGCGATGTTCCTCACGTCTGTACCTAATAACCACTGTACGGGCGGGTTTAAAAGAGAAATTGTCGGTTTTCACCCATAGATCATCAATCAAACCCGCACGGCAGTCGCTACAACGGAGCGGAGCCTCCGCAACGCGCTGCCTCCCCTACCAACCACTAACCAATTCCCTTTTAGTGTATGTAATTAATAATGCCTATATTTAATTAAATGTTATTAAAATTACTTTCTCCTTCAATTTGGCAGCGCTTACTCGTCTGGGCGGGTTTCCCTTACATTAGTCTGCTAATTTGGCTACTGCCATTATTACTATTGAGTTCTGGACATAGTAGCTTGATGGCGCATGATGAAGGATTATATGCTTGGCGATCGCGCCGAATGTTTGAGTCTGGTGACTGGATCAATCCTTGGTCAGAACCCCATCATAAAACCCCTGGCCCCTATTGGTTAATAGCCACTTCTTACAATTTGTTTGGTATTAGTGAAACTAGCGTGCGCCTGCCAAGTATGGTTTTTGGTGTTCTGAGCGTGCTAATTCTATACGAAGTTGGGAAAATTCTACTTGGTAAAAAAGTTGGCTGGCTCGCTGCTGCAATTTTGAGCGTAGAATTTCTTTGGTTGCAATACTGTCGTTTAGGCACACCAGATGTGCCGATGATTTTTTTAGTCCTTTTAGCAATTTGGTCTTTACTAAAAGCGGAATTACATTCAAAATATGGCAATTTTTATCGCTTCATTGCGGGCGCTTGTTTTGGTTTGGGCTTTTTAGTTAGAAGCTTTATGGTTTTTTTGCCGGCGATCGCTTTATTCCCTTACCTAATTGGGGAATATCGTCATCACCGCCATCTGACAAACCCCATGTTGTATTTAGGGTTTATAGTTGGTTTAATTCCCACTTTTGTTTGGCTGTGGTTGAGTTTTTTACGCTTTGGCAATGATAGTGGTGCAGAATTACTCAACTTTGTATTTAGACTCGGTTCTAACGATCGCCGAGATCACGGAATTTTCTTCTATGTATGGAATGTTTCGATTAAAGCGTTTCCTTGGTTTTTTTTCAGTCTTTTAGGCTTATTTTTAGCTTATCGTCGTCCCCTACCCCGCTACAATTCCATACTAATTGGCTTTCCTCTAGTTTTATTTGTTGAACTTAGTCTTTTTTCTACTCGTCTATCTCATTACAGTCTTTTGCTTTATCCGTTCATTGCCTTGCTTGCAGCCGTAGGGTTAGATTGGCTGGGTTGGGTGTATGATACAAAATTCAAATCATTTGAAATGAAAGACGCGGAGAATTTATCAGCAACTTTCTCCGTGTCCTCCTATCCTCGTGTTCTCAGCTATATTTTTGGTGTATTAGCTGTTTTATTATTATTAGCGGGTGCGATCGCTTTGACTTTAGGTAGTGGCGAGATCCGCAAGTATGCAATCCTTGCTTTGGCTTTAGGTGGTGGTTGGTTGATTTTGCCTGTTGTGTGGATTTGTCGTTACCGCTTTGGCAAGCAGTCTTTCACTTCTAGTTATTGGCTTGCTGGTTGGTTGATTCCGGCATGGCTGACTTTGGCTGTGGCTGGTAGTTACGGCTTTTTGAGTGATTACAATCCCGATGTCAGAACTTTTTTGGCACAACCTGCGATCGCTCAAGTTTTACAACATTATCCCATCCACTTTGTTCAAGTTGGAGGCAAAACTGGAGTATTGCTCAATTTCTACACTCCCTACATCGGAAAACGAGTAGACAAAATTTCTGAGCTGCCAACTTCTAGCTATGCTTGGATCTCTGCCAAACAAGCGTCTGAGTCAACCACACCTCATCAGGTGCTTGGAAAGATACAACAATACCAATTGGTTCAAGTGCTGCCGTAGGACAGTAAATAGGATGAGGTTGAATTTGCTTAACTCTGTTCTATGTAACTTAATGTGACAATTTTATCACTTGTATCTACAAAATTGAACGTCAATTTTATTACTAAGCGTTAAAAAACATATTATTAGAGTTAAGGTATCATAAATAACAATGATAATTGTAGAGAAAAGCATGAAAGCAATGAAAATAAATTTTTGTAACTTGTTTTTAAACAAAAAGTTAAATATTTATACTGAATCTTGAGTATAAATAATAATCATTTTTATTTTTTTGCTTTCCCATAATCCTTTTTATCTTTTTTCTCATCTTGCAGATTGTTTTTATCATTTGGGCATTTTTTCAAGTAGCGATCGCCTGGTTTTGACTGACGCTAATAATACTTATGATTATAGTTATATAAATAGCTTGATTTTACATAAGTAATCATTATTTTTAGTGTATTATTTTTTCAGTTATATTCATTGATTTAATGATTTTTTCGGAGAAGCACAAGACATAATATAAGCTTGACTAACTGGATACAAACTTGATATATAGTTAATATCCAATTTAGTTGAACATGAGAGCTTTTGCCTTTGTTTAACGACGCCTAAATCTTGAATTTTTAGGTCAGTCAAATACTTGTATTGAATCTGTAGCCTTACTTTTGGAATAAGCCACAGAATAATAAAGATCTCGATAGATCTTTTTTAAAGAAAAATTCAGAAGTTCAGAATACAATCAAATGGGGATGCAGACCCCCACTTATACCATTTACCGTTCATCACGATACATAGAAATCATGTACGCGTGTCATGTCACGTCTGTACAAAAAGATATGTTTCACCTTTAGAGGAAATTGGTATTAATTGTAGACTCTTAAATCTTGTGATTTGAGAGAGAACTTAAACTTGCTTATTCATCATCTCTACAGATACTCTCTCCTGAAGCCCTACCCTTCGGATTTTTCCCGGTTGTGTCTAGAAATCCCCTTCTTCGCTCTTCGAGAGAGGGGATGAATGGACGGCTTACTGAAGAGTGGACAACTAGGGGTTGGGAAAAGGTTGTTACGCATAGGTGTGGGAGTACGATCCTCCTGCAATATTTACCGCTGTCAAGAAGTGTATCCACTACCCAGTCCCTTTGAATATGCAGCACTGGTTTTCAGACTTGTAGATGCTTAACTTGGAGCTAGTGGCACAGAATTTCCAAGCAGAATTCTGGCTTCTTATTCGTGAATTCTTTCTAATTCCAGATCAAGAAATCTTTATTAAAGACATATATGCAAATGGAAACGAACTTAACATCAACTGCTTCTGGGAGCGACACCACAATTATTGACTCTGCGTTAACGATGGCGCAGTTTGCAGGTTTCGCACTAGGGCCTGAAGGATTAATTGTCGCTGGTGGAGCAGCCATACTGCAAACGATTTTCCATAGTTTGCTCTCATCCGAACAAAAGACAATACCAATTGCCGAACAATTAGACAAGGTACTCACCAGTGAACTAACTGCAGAAAAGATTCGCGAATCTCTGGCTAGCTTCAAACAAACCTATGCCTGGTTCAGAGAATATTATGAAAATGCTTGGAATGAAGACTTGGATGATAGCGCCGAGCTTAAAGATTTTGAAGCGAATTTAAACCTAGCGTTGGGGCCAAACTCAAATTTTCTTTTCTTTATTACGCTTCTTGAAGACCCAGAGTATGATGTGGTTGGATTTACAGCATTTTTGCTTGGGGCTTCGTTACACATTGTTTTGTTGAAAGTTGACCTGATCATCAAGAGTAGTTCTCGTCAGGTAAAAAACACACCAGCTCTACAAGTTTTAATCGATACTTTGGGAGAATATGTTGACCAAGCAAACAACACTAATACCAAGATCCAGGGAGAAATCTCAAAACGAATCGGACAAGTTACTGACGTGCAACAAAATAACGGCAGTTATTCTTTTACAGACAAAGGCAAGGGCCCTAACGGAACTGTATACAACTATAACGACGAAGAGTCTGCCAAAATAGGTCGCGAGGCGGCTTTAGAGCTTTTGCAGGCTCAGTTGAATTTGAAATATTATCACGGACGCCCTGATAAGGCTCAGGCAACTATCAACGAATGGAAGAGTACCAAAACTCAATACGAAGGTTACAAAGATGGCTCGAATAACTAACTGATTAACTTAGGAAGAAAACTATGGAACCACCAAAAGAACCGCCAAAAGATATAAACGAAGAATTTGAGGATAAGTCTGAGGAGCAGTACGATCAAGAAAACGAGGATATCGGTAGAGAAGTGATCGATAAACTCTATAGCGATATTAAAACGCAGATTGAGACTTACAACAAACGACTTGTAGAGTTAAATAAATTACTCGATATTACCATTGAAACTCGTCTGGCACTTGATAACTTCGAGACGAAGTATAGGAACCCTGAAGGTGAACGCATCAACGGAAGTGACGAGAGGCTGAGTAAATCTGAAAAGAATGCGCGTGAGCAAAAAGACAAAATCGGAGATGAAAAAAGAGCAAATCGAGAAAAATCGAGAAAAAGAATTGTAATAGCAGTATTAGGCTTATTGGTTGCAGGTGGAGTCATTGCATTCTTGATTCAGTATATACAAAATAAGGAGCCAAAGCCGACTGACCAATTCACTCAACAGGATGTGGATGATGCTAAAGCGATTATCGAGAAGTGGAAGAGCTTATCCGACGACCAGCTTTGGGAGAATATTGCCAGTTATGCAGATGGCTATAATCCTTCCTTGCAAACGCAGATGTTGATGATGGGGTATATCAAGAACTGGGCGAACACTCCTGATTTTACTTGGGATGCAACTGATAAGGCTGATTTAATCGATAAACTTAAAGATGCCTATGAAATAGAGAATAAATCCTCTGCTATCTACCATACCATTGAAAAAACGACCTACAAGAACACTAAATTGCCGCGTAGCATTGCTGCCGATCTTTGCGAGCTAGCTTTAGCAGATTTACTTGCCCAGAGCCAAGAAGACAGCGATGACAATAGCAAT
The DNA here is from genome assembly GCF_000317285.1 of Chlorogloeopsis fritschii PCC 6912. Classification (GTDB taxonomy): domain Bacteria; phylum Cyanobacteriota; class Cyanobacteriia; order Cyanobacteriales; family Nostocaceae; genus Chlorogloeopsis; species Chlorogloeopsis fritschii. The sequence continues at coordinate 39,944 of NZ_AJLN01000037.1, forward strand.
TAGAGATTACATCACAAGCTGAATCTTAAAAAAGTTAGAGACTCATTCAGTAATTAGACACTTCGCTAAAAACGCAAGTCGTTCGGAAGTAAGAAGGTTTTTGGCTTCTTCATATCCCTATTGTTCACCTGCAAAGAATGAATACAAACCATATGAATAAGCTATCTCTATTTCTGATTTAGGAGGGTAAAAAATGCCCACAGAATTCGGATATTTCATGGTATTCCTTTCAACAACAGAAGGAACCAGCTTTAGCTCTTATATGCAACGCTATTATCGTGGGGAAGCTGTTAGTCAAACGGGTGTGAAATCCCTCGTTAAAGAACCGATATCATTCCCAGAAGTGCCGCCCTCAGACGCTGACATCCCTCCACTTTTTAACGAAAAGGCAGATAGATCCCACCTTCCACCCAATGTTCAAGCGTATCTTGAAAGCCGCGAGCCGATCGCCTTAAGAGCCTTTAGGCAGAGGTTTCCGATTTTACCAGATGAGAAAATCGTCGCAGATTCAATCACAGCCCTGAGCAAAGATTGGCGTGATTATGAAGAAGGAACACTAGTTTACAAACGCACCACCAACCTCGGTAGTATTGCTTTTGGCTTACCAGGTATGAGAATTGACTTGCAAAACGGAACCACTTCTTATGCTACATTGCCAACCCATGACACACCTGTGTTAGTAGAAAATCTGGCTTTAGGCGTAGACGATGCAACAGCAACAGTTATCGATGCTGCATTGACTATGGCGCAGTTTGCTGGTTTTGCCTTAGGGCCTGCTGGTCTCATTCTTTCTGGTGGTGCTGCTGTCCTACAGCTTATTTTCGGGAGATTGATGTCTAAGCAACAGGTAGATCTGCCCAAAGAAATTCAAAAGGCAGTCTCTGACGTAATTACCAAAGCCAATCTCGAAAACATTGATGCAACGATAGCCACTGATTTTGACTGGCTGAATAGTTACTACAGAGGGGCATGGGCTGATAATCCACCTACACCAACTGACGAGGAATACAGATATTTCAAGGATGCTCTGAATTCCAAGTTAAGCTCCGATACAGGCATCGTACAACAAGTTAATCTCTTGATGGAGGATGATTATAAATTTACTGGCTTTCCATTGTTTTTACTTGGTGCAGGTCTAGTTCTTGTATTGCATAAGATTCAACTCATCATCGCTAGCAGCGACAAAAAAGTGGTAGATACGACAGCTTTTAGCGGATTAATGAATGCGCTTGATAAGTATATCGATTATGGTAATGGGACAATCGCAGATATAGATCAAAAGATTTCGCAGCGATTGGGTCAGGTATCGGCTGTCTATCAAGATCAAAACTGTATAAACATGGGTATGTACGGGTCTCACTGTATCAAGGAATGGGACTACAAAGACAGTGGTACGGGTGCGCTTTACCGATTTCCAAATACTTCTCCTGGTTGTGGAGCAGCCGAGACAGTCGAACACAAAGACCAAGCTGATAGTTCACATTCTACATATGTGGCAAATCTGACAGCACAATTGCTCAAACAGTATTACAACAGCGAACCCCAAAAAGCAAAAGATACGGTTAAACAATGGGAAAGTATGCGTAATGAATACAAACAATACGCTCAATAAAAGATAATAGCGATTCGCCTAATTGAAGAAAAATGAACCAAAGCTTGATGAATAACTCCGAAGTTGCTCATCTTAACAGCAGAATGCAAAATGTGGTTTTGGTAGAACCATCTACTAAGTTTGCCAAACCATTTTTGGATATGGTGAATGAGTTTGAGCAATTCGGTGAAGACCAATATCGCACAGTTCGTTATATGGTCGAGTACAATTTCTCGGCTTATCTAGCACGTTTGATCCGTCAGTCACAAGACTCCGAGCAACGACAACAAACTGTTCCTATCAGCACGTATTGGTTAGTCAAAGACGATTCCCTATTGATTGGGGCAAGCAAGATCCATCATCGACTCACATCGAGGCTCAGACAGTACTACGGACACATTAGTTATCACATTCGACCCACTGCACGTCAAAAAGGATATGGAACTCATCTCCTCTTCTTGACGCTTGAAAAGGCAAAGCTGCTGGAGCTAGGAGAAGTTCTGCTCACCTGTAATGCAGAAAATATAGCTTCTTCACGTATTATCCAAAAAAATGGAGGTGTTTTTCAAAATGAAAGTGTAATGCCCACATCGGGCACAACAATCAAGCGATACCGAATCGCATTGTAGAGAGTGCAAGTAAATGCGCAAAAAACAAACAACATTAATAACAAAAAGGAGCTTTACCATGGCTGAAACAAAGATTGATCCAACATTGGAAGATGAATATGAAGACAAAACAGAGGAAGATGTTAGCGAAGAAAGTGAAGAAATAGCCAAAAACTCCCAGAAATCCTTAAGTAACACTGGAAAGCAGGCCGCCCAGGAACTCAGCATTATTAAAGGTAGCGATCTCAAACTTTCACAGGAGATCGATGCAAGACAACAGAAGGATGAATTAGAGCTTAGTGAGATCAATACTGGTGGGCAGGAGTTCGATCAGGACGATCCCACCTTTAAAAAGGGGAAAGAAGCCCTTGAAAAGGCTAGTGACTCCATGTCAAAGAAGCGGACGTTACGAAATTATGTTGCCAAACACTGGATTGCTCTTACTTTTGGCGTTGTCGGTGTCTTAATCTCAGCAACGGGTGTCACCATTGGGCTAGTTAGTTTTCTCCAAGCAGGCAAATCAGGTAGCGATCAAAACTTGCAAGATTTTGGCTTCACCCCTGAACAAATAGCCCGTATCAAAGAGCTGGTGAAGGAATGGCAGAATAAGCCTGAAGATGAATTTTGGGATATGATGGCAACTTATGTTGATACGTGGGTGCCCTCTGTAGAATCTCAGATCTTGTTCATGCGGTTTACAAAGGAAATGTATGGCGATAAGCCATGGACTTGGGATGCTGGGCAACCAGGCAATGAAGCCAATAATCTTGTATCGGTGTTTGAGAACACAAAGAAGTATTCTTCTATCTATCAAACGGCCAAGGCATACAGAGCTAGCGATCCAAAAAATCCGAGGCCACCTCGGAATGCGACTGCTACGATGTGCGAACTTGCACTTGGCATAATTCGAGAGAATCTTCTTCTTCAAAGTGGACACGAGCTTTCCTGAAAATAGGGCAAGGGTAAAGGATTAAATGCGATCGCGACTTGGCTTCAATTCCAGAAGTAGGCGATCGCTTTTTATATTTTGTTGAGCTTGGCAATCTCTCCTTTGATTTTTTACTTTTAAAGTCATCTTTGATACCAAAAACTTCGCTGTTTAAATACAAGCGGGAACTAAAACTTGTCCGGTGTTACCTGTATGGTTATATTGTTCAAGCACCTTTTTAGCAATATTTCTCCCCTCACCTGCTGCAACTAAAGCCACACAAGCTCCACCAAAACCTGCACCTGTTAACTTTGCACCAAAAACTCCTGGAGTTTTCTGCAACATTTCTACTAAAGTATCCAGTGCAGGTACAGACACTTCGTAATCATCCCGCAAACTGGCGTGGGAAGCATTCATTAATTTGCCAAAGTGTTCAGATGATACACCGTGCAACACTTCCAACACCCGATGGTTTTCTGTGACTACATGATGGGCACGGCGCTGTAATGGTTCTGGCAAAGCTTTTACCGCACTAGTCTCGGTAATATCTCGCAATGCCTTTACTTTTAATAATCGCGCTGCCTCCTGGCACTCAGTTCTTCTGTAGTTATACCCACTACTTGCTAGCGTGCGAGGCACACCACTATCTATCACCACAATCTCTGAGCCAGCAGGCAAAGGTAGCATACGGCGTTCCAAAGTACGGGTATCTAAAAACAGAATATGTTCAGTGTCACCAAGGCTCGCAGCCATCTGATCCATGATGCCGCATTGCACACCAGCGTAATGAATTTCTGCTTGCTGTGCAAATTGAGCAATTTCGACATCATCGATCGCAAGATTGAGGAGTTGGCGTAATGCTCGCAGGGTTGCAACTTCCAAAGCCGCACTGCTAGACAAACCCGAACCAATCGGAATAGATGATTTAACGTACAAATTTAGCGATGGTATTGTATGCCCTTCTTGTTGTAAAACTTGAATACAGCCAAAAATATAACTTGTAAATCCCGATGGCGTATGCTTAATTTCTAGAATATCTACTCGCTCATCTAAATTTTCCGAGTAGAAATGGTGCTGTCCATCAGCACTAAAACCTAGCTGTACCGTGGTTCTTTGCGGAATTGCTGTTGGCAGAACAAAGCCATCATTGTAATCTGTATGTTCGCCTAATAGGTTTACTCTTCCGGGGGCACTAGCTTCAACTTCTGGTGCTTTGGCAAATAGCTGTTGGAAATTCATAACCACTTTGTGATAGTAAAATCAGCAAATGTTGAACCTCCGTCAATAAATTTAATTTAGGAGATATACAATTGCATATTTTATTAATTTGTACTTTAAACTCTTAGAGTTAATTTCTAAAGTCTAGCTTAGATTTTTTGGGTGCTTTACATAATAACGCTACGTAAAATTTCACAGCATTACAGCACCTACGGTACATCGAGAGCAAGACCAATTTCTAAAATTAATCTTAAATTTTAAGATATTTAACGTAATGTAACGCACCCAAAATTACCTTTGGGTGGATGTAAGATAAAATTTATTCTTAATAGGAATTTAATTCAGTTGTTTGCAATTATTCTATAAAAGTAATTGCTTTTCAAGGCGAGGAATAAAGCGATCGCTCAAAAATTTTCTTCTACCATCGCAATAGCATCAAGAACAAGATTTAAGGTTTTCGGCGGTCATTTTTGCCATTTTCTCCAGTTTCTTCCACAATTTCGGATGGCACTAAACCTGCACGACGAGTGTCAGACGGTAGCTCGTGAGGTTCCATTACACCCTTGGGTAAGTAAACCAATTCTGGCAACGGAGTCACCATTGGATCTAAATTTACTTTATAAGGGAGCCTTCCCATCGCTACACTATCGTGGTTCAATTCATGGCGATCGTAGGTGCTAAGTTCGTATTCTTCTGTCATTGACAGACAATTAGTAGGGCAATATTCGACGCAGTTACCACAGAAAATACAAACACCAAAGTCAATACTGTAATGCTTGAGTGTTTTCTTTTTAGCTGCTTTGTCAAATTCCCAATCTACTACTGGCAGGTTAATAGGGCAGACGCGAACGCAAACTTCGCATGAAATACACTTATCAAATTCAAAGTGAATTCGACCTCGAAATCGTTCAGAGGGAATCAGTTTTTCGTAAGGATACTGCACCGTAATTGGACGACGTTGCATATGGTCGAAAGTAACTGACAGCCCTTGCCCAATATATCTAGCTGCTTGAAAACTTTCTCTAGTGTAGTCGGCAACTTGCTTCAGGAAGTTCAACATTAAGTCCTCCTTTTTAAAAGCCGTTAATGAGCAAGGTAATAGTTGTGATTAACAGCTTCCTCTATCGAATGAAAGACCTAAAGTTAAGTTTATTTGTAATTAGGATAACAAAATATTGTTACAGTTTTTTAGCTAATTCAAAATTATACCATTTCACGTTAATTGCGATACACATAAATTTTGTAAACACACAATCTTGACTAATTATCAAAAAGCGCTCCACTCAAATCAGCCCCTTTTAAGTCTGCTTGGGAAAGATTAGTACCTCTCAAGTCTGCTTCACTTAAATTGGCATTGTTCAAGCAAGCATAACTTAAATTTGCTCCTTTCAAATCTGCCCGTGATAGGTTTGCTGAGAGCAAATTAGCTCTAACCAATCGTGACTGACTCAAGTTAGTATCGCTTAAATTTGCATCTTGAATATCTGCTGCTGTAAAGTCTGCTTTAGTAAGATTAGTTCCACTCAAATTAGCAAAATTAAGTTTAGCTCTACTTAAATCTACTTCACTCAAAAAAAGCGAACAGAGCTTGGCACATCTTAGATTAGCATTAGTAAAATTTCTTTCTCCGATCGCATAACGACGCAGAAGTTCCTCAGTTGTCAATCTATTTAAAACAGCAACCCAAGCACCTTGATAACACCATCCAGTATCCATCAGAGTTGCAGCAGTATTAAGAGCTACCTCATCACATTTAGACATGACCACACCATTACAGCCATCCCACTCTCCTTTGAGCATAAAGGCAATTTCATTAGCGGCGGCAATTGAATCAAACAGCAAAACAGATTTTTGAGGTCTTTTTAACCAGCTATTTAAAGTAGTTAATATGATGTTTTTCATTTTTGAATTAACTTTATGTAAAAAACAATCGGAGCTAGAGACACTCCAACTCCGCGCTATTTATTTTGTATGCGAATAATCCATCAATACTCTGCTTTTAGCCTTTATACCCAAAGATTTCCAGTTTTTACGCGCCGCTGATTAGTTTAAGGAGACAGCATTAACATCAATCACAGCAGGTGTTTGAGTAGGATTGGCTGTGGCAGAATTGCCTTTTTGACGATTTTTGAGTTTTTCTGCAACAATTTGGGAAACTTCTGCAATGACTAAGCTAGCAATTAAACCATCATCAAGCCATCCCAAAATAGGTACAACATCGGGTGAAATGTCCAATGGGCTGACTAAATACACTAAGCCAGCAATAATTGCAAACCAGCGATATTTAGAATTACGGAAAATTTTACGAATTTTGTCTACTAATAGTTGAGTAAAAAATCTCTTGCCCATTGAATATGCCCTCTAACTAACAACATTATCTTGACAAATTTATACGTAAAAGTCTGGTGTAGATAACCCTTGGTTTTGTAGTGAAATTTCACCGCCCAATCTATGTGTGGTTAACCGTATGTTATCGGTACAAGCTAATACCAGTCTGGCTTTACACCTGTTTACGTTATGGTTGGGAACAGGAAAAGAGGACGTGGGGGCAAGAGAGCACCAGGAGCAGAGGGCAGGGGGTAGGGAGGCAGAGGAGAACTACTAACCACTCCACTGTACGCGGGGAACCCGCGCAACGCGCTGCCTCCCCTACTAACTACTGTACGGGCGGGTTTAAAAGATAAATTATCCGTTTGAGCAGCAAGATTATCAACAAAACCCGCCCCTACTAACCAATGACCAATGTCTATAAAACTTTATATAAAGAATTACTCCTTTCTCACAACTTCCTCACATTTTTTTCTTAGCCTGGTACTAGAAGCCAATCAAAAATTAAATCAAAAAATCATTTCCTCTATTTCGGATGGAGATAAGCATAATCTTCTGTTGCATTGCGATATTGGAATACATCGTTGCAATGGTACTAATGTTATGTCGCCATCAAACAAGGAAGGTACAGAAGCAAGATTATGAGCTAAAAGCTATCTTTGGCTTAGTACAGCATTGAATAACGAAAAATCGGACAATGACAGAAAATCTATTTGTACAGACCTGGCTTGACGGCGTGCCGTTAATCAATGGCAGTTCAGTGGAGTCGCCAATGCCTGGGAACGTGATGCACAACAACTATGCTCTAGAAGAGCAAGGTATCCTCAACCCTGGTAATGTCTACTGGAATCTTTCGACTCCAGCCCTTTATGAAGAAGCTATTCGACGCCAAGAGGGGGTTATGGCGGCTGAGGGGCCATTAGTTGTGCGTACTGGTCAGCATACAGGGCGATCGCCAAATGACAAATTCATTGTCCGCGAATCCAGCAGCGCTAACGAGGTTTGGTGGGGGAAGGTGAATTATCCCATCAGCGAGCATCGTTTTGAGGCTCTACACGCAAGAATGCTGGCATATATGCAAGGACGAGATGTGTTTGTTCAAGACTATTATGCTGGTGCCGATCCCACCTATCAGCTTTCGATTCGCTTCATTACCGAGACGGCATGGCATAGTATCTTTGTTCGCAACCTATTTATTGAACCATCGCGGCAGGAACTCGCTAGTTTTGTACCTGATTTTACTGTAATCGCTCTGCCCAACTTTCATGCCAAACCAGAAATTGATGGTACCCACTCAGATGTCTTTATTGTCTTAAATTTCGCCCGCAAATTAATTTTGATTGGTGGCACCAGTTATGCTGGTGAGATTAAAAAATCCATATTTACAACCCTTAATTATCTGCTACCTCACCATCGCGTCTTGCCGATGCATTGTGCTGCTAATGTTGGGCACAGCGGAGATGTGGCTTTGTTTTTTGGATTGTCTGGTACAGGTAAAACGACTCTTTCCGCCGATTCCAAACGCACACTGATTGGTGATGATGAACATGGTTGGAGCGATCGCGGGATTTTCAATTTTGAGGGTGGCTGTTATGCCAAGTTAATTCGACTGTCTAAAGAAGCGGAACCGGAAATTTATCAGACAACGCAGCGCTTTGGCAGCATTCTAGAAAATGTTGTGATTAACCCTCTCACCAGACATTTAGATTTAAATGATGCCAGTATCACTGAAAATACTCGTGGGGCTTACTCAATTGAGTATATAAGCAATGCCAGTTCAACTGGAATGACTGGCCATCCGCAAAATATTATTTTCCTGACTGCTGACGCTCTGGGAGTATTGCCACCAATCGCCCGGTTGACTAACGAACAGGCGATGTATCATTTTTTAAGTGGCTATACAGCAAAGGTAGCCGGGACAGAAAAAGGATTGGGACACGAGCCTCAGGCAGTCTTTAGTGCTTGCTTCGGCGCACCTTTTATGGCTTTGCACCCCAGTGTTTATGCGGCTTTATTAGGGCAAAAAATTGAACATCACAAAGTAAAAGTGTGGCTGGTAAATACAGGTTGGACAGGGGGAACTTATGGTGTAGGAGAACGCATCCCGATCAAGCAGACTCGTGCTATGTTAACAGCAGCCCTGAGTGGCGCACTGGACGAAATACCCACAAAGATTAATCCGGTATTTGGTTTTCATGTCCCCGTTCACTGTCCTGGAGTGTCTGACGAGTTACTAACTCCTCGCTTGACTTGGAGCGATCCTGATGCCTACGATATCCAAGCTCATAAGCTTGCAGAAATGTTTGTGGAAAATTTTAAGCAGTTTGCAGATGGAGTTGCTCCTCAAGTGCTATTGGGCGGGCCTATGGTAGGCAAAGAAAATTAATTTCTCAATAAAAAAGCCAGTAGAAGAAACACTACTGACTAACAGTAAAGCCAATTAGAAGTTATAGAGGAATCATGGTCTAGAAATAAGAATTCCAGAGACTGAATACTTGTGTAAAGTTATATGCAATTTTTATGCAACATCTGGTGATTTGTCTTTCAACAATGCGATCGCCTTACATTTTGATATCTCAAGCCGGAGTATAAATGAATTGAAAATACTTGGAATTTGGAGCGTTAAACAGAACTTACAAAAATCGTCGCCGGAGTTTTAGCTGCAAGAAAAAAGCTAGTGGGACACACACCACTAGCAAAAAGCAAGCCAAAATGTAAAGTCAATCTCATGAACTAAAGTTGATGATTCCAAAAAACAATCGCCTCGTAAAGTTATATGCAACTTTCATGCAACGCCATAGGGATATTTAGTGGAATATATATGCATTTTTGGTAATTTTAGGGTGTGTTGCAGCTATTTTTCGTTCTCTTAAACTCTCATATCTTTACATAGCCGCAACGAAGTGTACTTGCTTTTTGCCATCCCTGCTAATTTCCACAAATTGCCCGATCGGATATGCCATTGCAGTGTATGCTGGCAAGGAGGCTATTCAAAAATCTATCTTATGAAATTACTACACCGTTCTGACTTGTATGGATGGTCGAGTTTTGATGAAGAACGCAATGTAGATTTCAATAGCGTTGCTTGGATTCGTCCCCAGGGAAACATCCTTATAGATCCATTAGGTTTATCAAGCTACGACTGGAAACATCTTAATGACTTAGGTGGTGCAAGTTGGATCGTTATTACTAACTCCGATCATGTACGTGCTGCCAAGCAAATCGCTAATTCTTTTAGTGCTAAAATGGCAGGCCCGATCGCTGAAAAAGACTATTTTCCGATTAAGTGCGATCGCTGGCTTGCTGATGGTGATGAGTTAGTATCGGGATTACAGGTACTCGAATTACATGGCTCAAAAACTCCAGGCGAGTTAGCATTGCTTTTAGAAAAAACAACCCTAATTACTGGTGACTTGGTACGAGCACATAAAGCGGGCAGTTTAATGATTTTACCCGATGCCAAACTTTCTAATCGAGCAGAAGCTGTTGCTTCAGTTCAGAGATTAGCAAAGATAAAGGAAATAGAGGCTGTACTAGTGGGTGATGGCTGGTCGGTATTCCGAAATGGGAGCCTGATCTTACAAGAACTTGCCGTTAACCTAAGCAAATCTTGAGGAACTAGCACAAGAACGCAGTCCCAATGAACTCACTAAATATGAAAAAGGACATTGGGCATTGCTACAAAAATTTCTTCCCTACACCCTTTTTCAAGCTAAACTGTCATATTAAGTTCGTCGAATTCGTTATTATAAACACTCTATAAACACTCTTAAAAACTCTCTGCGCCTGGTGCGTCTTTGCGTGAGCTTTAATCATAACTGCTTTGTCGGACATGATATCATGCAATAAATCACACAAATAGCCAATAAGAATCTCTTTTCCCTAGCCCCTAGTCCCTAGCCCCTAGCCCCTAACCCCTCTTTTCTACCACAATTAACAGATGATTTGAGACTGAGGGCAAATCCTGCTGTTAACAGCGTCAGAACCCCAGTTACCCAAAAAGGAGCGCTATAGCTAATACTGACGAGTAAACCTGCTACAGCAGGGCCGATCGCATTCGAGATACTTAGGTAAGATGCATTAATTCCTTGAACTTCACCTTGTTCGCGATCGCTGCTATTAAGAGATAAGATAGCGCCGATCAGTGGGATTGGAAATGAATTAGTGATGCCTAAAAGACACGCTAAAATAACGAACGCAGGCAACACTGGAAAGACAGGAATTAGTAGAAAAACTGCGGCTCGTCCAGCAATTGCCACAGCTAGAATATTGGCAAGATTAAACCGCTTTGTCAGCGCTTCGACAGCAAAAATTTGTGTAAGCACACCGACTACACCAATGAGTGTAAATACGATCGCCAAAGTTTGGGCATCTTGATTGAGAATATTGAGGAAGAAGGGTTGAAAGGCAAAGGTAAAAATTGTAAACGTAAAGCCGCTAAAAAACGTTAGCACAAATGCTTTACCAAGCTTTGGATGTAAAGCAGACTGAAAGATTTTGCTAAAACCAAACATTTGCCAACTCAGTTGCAGTTTCTGTCGTTGTGGTAAAGTTTCTGGCAGTAGCAACCAAGTTAGAACAACAGCTAAAAAGGCAATAATCGCTCCTGCAAAAAAGCTCATCCCCAATGAGGAAACTCCTGGCAAAGTTGGTAAAAGTTGAGCAAAGTAACTAATAGCAGGGCCTGTAACAAATCCTAAGCGAAAAGCAGCATCAAGCAATCCAAATGCTTTAGCGCGATCGCTTGGTGCAGTTGTGTCAGTAATAATAGCTCTAGCAATGGAAGTGTTTCCTCCTGTCAAACCATCGAAAATGCGAGCAGCAAAAAGTAACCAGGCAACAGGTGCAAAGCTGGCAAGCAAATTTGCAGCGACAGTTCCGATAAGGCTAATGACAAGAAGCGGCTTGCGTCCCATTAAGTCAGAAAAGCGCCCCAAAATAGGAGTAGCGATGAATTGAGCGATCGCATAACCTGTAGTAAGTAAGCTGGCTTGAAAATCGCTAAGTCCAAATTGTTTGGCGTAGGGATAAAGAATTGGAATAATAATTGTGAAACTGACTGAGTTAATAAACGCAATCAGAGCGATAATCCAAAATTTCAGAGGTAGGTCGAACTTCGCTTTTAGGGCTTTCAACGGACGCATCATTAAAAGGGAACAGACATAAAAGTTTGAACACTCATATCCCCGACTTCCTCAAGAAATCGGGGATCTAGGCAAAAAACTAGCTTTTCACTATGCCATATTGGCAACGGCTTCTACAAAACTTTGAGAAACAAAAGGCAGGATATCACGATTTCTAGCATTCGCTTTGCCTTCGGTGAATACTACCAAGAGGTAGGGACGGCAATCTGGTATTTCAATATACGCTACATCATGGCGAACTTGACTAGTCCAACCCGCCTTTGACCAAATTTGTGCTGTTTGGGGAAGCCCACCGCCCAGAAAACCGGTAACTTGATCTTCTTCAACATCCTTGGGCAATTCGTCAGGATTAAGACTGCGTTTGAGTAAAGCCATCATCGATTGCGATCGCCCACCAGACACCGCTACTCCCCCGACAATACTATGTAATAGTCTAGCAGTAGCATTTGTTGTCAGCATATTGCGATTTTCTAGTAGCTGACCATAGAATACGCGTTCGCGTCCGTATGGCCCATCACACCAGGTTTTTTGGCAAGCGTTAATCGTTTCCATCTCTGCCCACCCCAAAGACTGATAATAGCGATTCACAAGATTGCGTTGTAGTTTCCATGTCTCAAAAGGCCCTGGTGGTAACTCCGGCCCTGATGTTGTGCCAGTTAGCACATCTATCACTAAGCTGGTAGCATCATTGCTAGAATCCACAATCATATCGCGCATGGCTCTTTCTAACTCTGTGGAGGTTTGCAGCATCCCTGACTCCAGCCATTCTTGTATCGCCACCAAGTAAAACAATTTCACCACACTGGCTGGGTAAATTCGCTCAACACCTCTATAAGTGAAACCACGGATGGGATGATTCCAAAAGGCATCTGGAGTGAGAGCGCCACCAGTATTTACTAGTACAGGTGGATCGTAGACAATCCAAGTTAGGGCAATTTGGTTACGGGCTAAGGTCGGAAATTTTGCCCAAGTAGCCTCTAAAATGCCATTGCCTAACTGTTCGAGTTGTTCGTCTTTATTGAAGAAAGCCATTGTTATTCTTGTAGGATGTCCCTTAATCTCAAATCCAAAATCCAAAATCTCATCTTAGGTGAGTACGAGTGTCTCGCTAACATAAACATATACGATTCTCCCGAATGTACACGCCTAGCAACACAAGCCGCATCCGGACGACATTTACGGGTGACATCAAGTGATAGGGATGCACAGACGGGCAATGAAACATCTGTACAGGTATGTTTGTGTGAGGATGATTATCCAGGGTGGTTATCGCTTGCAGATTTAAATTTATTACAGACTGCTACTGTACTTTATCAGGCTAAATCTTTTTCAGAATCTGAAGTTAGAAAAATGCTACCAGAGGTAATAGCTTTTACCTACAAAGCGATGGAACAGCCTAATTATTACCTTTGGGGTGGTACAGTCGGGCCAAATTATGACTGTTCCGGTTTGATGCAAGCAGCTTTTTGTTCGGTAGGTATTTGGTTACCCAGAGACGCCTATCAGCAGGAAGCTTTTACCCACCCAATCGCAATTTCAGAATTAGAAATAGGCGATCTCATATTCTTCGGGACTCCCCAAAAAGCCACTCATGTGGGACTCTATTTAGGAGATGGTCGTTACATCCATAGTTCTGGGAAAGATAAAGGACGTAACGGTATAGGGATTGACATTCTCTCGGAACAAGGTGATGAGGTTAGTCAGTCATACTACCAGCAGCTACGTGGTGCTGGCAGAGTGGTGAAGAGTTACGAACCGCATAGTCACAAAGGACACGAATAGGTATGAGGAGTGAATTAATTTCTAACGGGATGGCTGGACAATATGAAACAAAGTCCTTATCCATCCCTGATGTCTCTGTGGTGGTGCCTGTGCGTGATGAAGTAGAAAGTTTGCCTCATTTGTTGGAGGCGATCGCTTCTACTTTAAAAAGTAGTCAGTTAAGTTACGAAATTATCTGTGTGGATGATGGTTCCACGGATGGTTCAGATCGGTTTCTCAAGGAACAAGCGCAAATTCGTCATGATTTAAAAGCCGTGATTTTGCGTCGTAATTACGGTCAAACTGCGGCAATGGCGGCTGGTTTTTATTACGCCCACGGCAAAGCAGTTGTAACTTTAGATGCCGATTTGCAAAACGATCCTGCGGATATACCCATGCTGTTGGCAAAGTTAGAGGAAGGCTACGATTTGGTGAGCGGTTGGCGGCAAGCACGCCAAGATGCTGCGGTAACGCGCTTACTTCCTTCTAAAATTGCCAACTGGCTGATTCGGCGCGTCACCAGCGTACATATTCATGACTATGGTTGTTCGCTCAAAGCCTATCGTGCTGAACTGGTAGCTGATATGAACCTCTACGGAGAACTGCACCGCTTCTTGCCAGCGTTGGCGTATATTGAAGGCGCGAGAATTACAGAAATACCCGTGCGCCATCATGCCCGCCGATTTGGGCGCAGTAAGTACGGTTTGTCACGGACGTTCCGAGTCTTGATGGATTTGTTAACCATCGCTTTTATGAAAAAGTTTCTCACCCGCCCGATGCACGTTTTTGGGCTGTGGGGCTTAATTTCCATGATTTGGGGAGGAGCGATCGGCATTTACTTGACTTGGGTAAAATTTGCTTTGCATCAAGATATTGGCGATCGCCCTTTGTTGATTTTGGCAGTACTGCTTTTGGTAACTGGGGTACAGTTATTTTGCTTTGGTTTGCTGGCTGAGTTATTAATGCGTACCTACCATGAATCTCAAGGAAGACCAATTTATCGCGTGCGTGAGGTAGTAACAAAAAAAGAAATGGCAACTGACAGCTAAATTTAACTACTTATTCAGGCAAGGGTCAATTCTGACCCAGCCATGATCTCCGAAAATTTTTCTGGAAAATGTTTTAGCTAAAAAATGGTGGAGTCGATGGCGCTATTCACCGCGCTGCTGGTTCTGAACTCGTTAATGAGTGCCGACGACTGGGTGGCTGTAAAACTGGGCAAGCCAAAATTACTTATGGCTATAACCTGCCAGCAAAATACATCATACATACTGTCGGCCCAGTCTGGAAGGGCGGTACTCAAGGCGAAGCTGAATTGCTCACATCTTGCTATGTTAATAGCTTAAAACTAGCTGTTGAGAGAGATATTAAAGCGATCGCGTTCCCAGCAATTAGCTGTGGCATTTATGGTTACCCAGTGGAACAAGCCTCAAAAATTGCTATTTTGGAGACAATTAATTTTCTTCACGAGCACGATTCAATTACAAAAGTTATTTTCGCTTGTTTTGGCGATGAAGTTTACAACGCCTATTTACAAGCCTTTGCTAGCTTGAATAATGCAGTTTAAGTAAGTTTGCGAGAAAAATTCAATATATATCAATGTTGGATTATAGGTAAAAATTTCATATAATCCTCGCTTACGGTATTCTACGGCATAGCTCTGTATAATAACCACATAGGGACGTAAAAAAGAAATTTTCCGTATATCCCAGGCAGTAAGCCGTTGTAATGCTTGATATATTCGGATTGAGAAAAAGTTTATTAAGTAATTCAAGAAACTTTTTATAGCTACATAGTAAACCAGAAAGCTAAATGTCTCCTGAAGAATTGAAGCAACTCGTCAAGCAGCACGGAAAGGCAGCAAAAGAATTTGAGAAAGAGGCTATTCAGATTGGTGATGCTTACTTTATCCAGAATTTCAAGTTTTCACCGATGATGGAGCAATCCTTGGATGCGCTTCTAGCTCCTAGAAAGAATCTTGATTATGGCATTCCTGATATTCGAGTCTTTGCAAAGCCCAAAGGATATTATCTATTCAGTTCTGATGAAGAAGATACAGAGATTGAAATTACTGATTTGCTAGCTTTTCTGCGTGCGATTTATCCAGATTACTATGTTTACTCCACAATGCCGGACTGGTGGACTGAAGAAGATATGCTAAATGAGGCTGAAGTTATGCAGCCAATGGATTTCGCTATCTGGATGTTAGATCATTTTCGACCTGAAGATTCTGAAGAAGAAGCGTTACTGAATACATGGCTAGGCTCCTTAAAATCAGAGTTGGGGGAAGAGATTATTGCCTACAAGTTTGATGATGATGACGATTCTAATTGCGCGTTTGCTCCATACATCTTTGAAGGGGAGCGTTGTATAATTCTGATCGTCAGGTATTGGAGCCAGCTTTGAACCATTCCATGCTCCCGGATGTCTAACAAACCCAATGCACACCAACCGTATAATTTTGCTTGGTTGGGTACGAGAGGTTGCCTGCGGTGGGTGAACGGGGTCGTTAGCTGGCTCTATCCTGTTTGTGGGACATCCTCAAAGCTTACCTGTTAGTCCCCAAAATCAGGGTGTGTCGATTTCGTTGACAAGCTGTAAAATGCTGTTGCGTAGAGGTTCTGCGACCCAAAATCCAGCCTCATCGATCAACGCATTCAGCAAAGGCTTTACTTCTGCAATCAAGCCTTGACTTTTTGCTTCGATCAAGATCCCCAAAATTCCTGTAGCTACTAGCCGACCTCGGCTTTGATCTCGACTGCCAGGACGATCGCTTCTGCTTCTCCGATATCAAGTTCATTGCTCAGGGCTTCGACAAGTGTGCGATCGCTAACAGCACGAGTTTGAATCCAGTCAAAGGTTTGTACTTCAGTCGCACCTGCAACAGGAAAATTGGGGTCAGTGAGTTCTTGATAAACGGCTTCGGGAATAAGAACCGTTCCGTATAGTTGATGAAGGAGATGGAGATGATTTATTGCAGCAAGGTTGTTGATGGGTGATGTGTCACTGACAATAATCACAATCTGCCCATCTCCCGCAGGTTTTGAATGTCCCGTTCCAAATCTTCCACCCCGTAATGTACTGGGATGTGACGGCTAGCAAGTAGATGCTGAAATGCTACGCGGTGCATTCCTGCAAATCGGCTGGCTTGGGCAAGGGTAAGCTTTTCTCGCTGAAAGAGCATGACAGCGATTTCTTGACGCATTTCAGCCTCAGTCATGCGAGTTGCGGTTAAAATTTCGTCAGGGACAACAACACTCATGGCTAAATTCCTCGCTACCCTTACTATTTTACGCTTGTGAGCCAGCAGATGTCTGTGTTCTGTCGAGCCAGCTAACACTGCGTTGCCGCCGCTGCACATGACCGTTATGCGGCTAGTTGATCGGTGAAGGCGCAAGCAAAAGCTTACTGATGAGAGTTCGGCACCAAGCCAGATGGAGATGGCTTGTTACTTGAACAATAGAGTTATTTGATATATATCTGTGCAACCATTTCTGTACGCGACGAAACTCCTAGCTTACGGAACATTCGCTTCAGAGCCTGCTTGACAGAATTTTCGGTAATCCAAAGTTCATTCCCGATTTCTGCATTGGTTCGCCCCAAAGCAACCAAATTGGCAATTTGTAACTCACGCGGCGTTAATCTGTTGATAGTAAACGATTGATGTTGAGGTTCCAAAGCTGCGCTTTGTGCGAATCGGAGGCTTGCAGTCCAAGCGGATAGGTGCAAACAAATGGCGCTCAGATCGGCTAAATCTTGAGTATCAAAGGCAGGCATTGATTTTTCACGGGTACATCCCACTGAACCTACTACTTGAGCGCGATTAACGATCGGCCCTGCCATCACATGCCAGTGATCCGGACGAGGACAGATTAATTTCCAAGCCTTGGGTGTTGTCACCAGTCCTTCATGCACAGGTGTATGGCGTTCTGCAATGTAACGTGCTATGGGATTATGTTCAAGGGATAGGGCGATGTTAAGAACTTTTTGCAGCGTTTGTTCTGCCGGAAGTCGATCGAAGAAAAATATCCCCGATCGCTTGGCAACAAAATACTCACCAATCTTTGGCGCAAGGTGCGATCGTAAGTCTTCTTCATCCTTTGCTTGATAAATTTCTTCAAATAGAAGCTTCAAAGAGATTGTCATGACGGTGAAAAGAGTACTCGATCGAGGACTAGGCGCGGTGGGTTGTCATTTTTAGTATAGAGATCAATTCATTACAAACCGGATCAGGAGATTTGATTCATGCGTCACTCACAACAGTATGTCGTTGGGTTGGTCTTTTACCCTGGCATGACGGCACTCGATATCATTGGGCCGCAAACCGTATTTAGTGCTCTGCCAGGTATCCAAATCCACCGTATCTGGAAAACGCTAGATCCAATTCAAACTGATGATGGGATGAGAATTATCCCAGATACGACCTTTGATAATTGTCCGCCTCTAGACATCATTTGTATTGGCGGTGGTTTAGCCCAAAGTGCAGTCGTAGACGATCCAGAAATACTGGCATTTTTGCGGCAACAGGGTAGTATGGCAAAATTTGTTACCTCGGTTTGTGGTGGTTCTGAGTTTCTGGCAAGAGCAGGATTGCTTCAAGGATATCGTTCTGCAACTCACTGGATGTTTCGCGAACAACTGGCAGCAGCAGGAGTTCAAGTCAGTACCGAGCGAGTGGTAATCGATCGCGATCGCATGAGTGGTGGTGGTGTTACCGCAGGGATTGATTTTGGTCTAGAGCTCGCCAAAGTACTTTATGGTGAGGAAACTGCCAAGATGATTCAGCTATTAATAGAATACGATCCCGCTCCGCCCTTTGATGTCGGTTCTCCCGAAAAAGCAGGTGCAGATCTAGTTAATAAAGCAATGTTATACGCTGCTGAAGCATTGAATTTAAAAGTCAAGTAGGTAGTTTGAAATGACCGCAAATCCAGAAATAAATCGCGATATTGCTGCTAAAAGCTGGGTCAAAATTGGTTTTTACGCGACTTCAATCCTCTTTAACGTCTGCTTAATTGCTCAAGTATTAACGGTTGGTGTTGCATACTTCACCGATCCTACCTGGTGGAATGTTCATGTGTGGCTCGTGCGAGGGTATAGTGGACTGTTGCTAATATTGCTAGCAGGGTTGTTGATCGCTCCATTCTCGAACTCAATCCGATCGCTTACCGTCAGTCTACCCGTACTGCTTGCTCTCCAATTTTGCAGCATTCGTCTTCAGACTCCTCTTCATTTAGAGGTGCTTCATCCTCTGACTGGATTCACGTTATTCTATGTTTCTTCAAGCCTTGTACATCGTGTATCGCGTGAGTTGTTTAACAAGCCAGACGCTGTAACTGAATCTTAAGAGGAACTTGTAACAATTATTTATAAGTTTTACTAGCAGTAAAAAGTGAAGCATCAAACGTTAATGTTGAACTTTTTGTGGAGCTTTAAAAGTTGAAAACTCGCAAATAGAATTAAACGGACAAAACTTACAGTGATAACCAGGATTAGGCGGGAAAATTTGACTAAATTTATGATTTTGTTGTTGATATTTTTGTAAATCTTCCTGATGCTTTTGGGCAATACTAGCTAACTCAAATTCAACAAAATCCAATTCCCCTCTCGTCACACTGATTAAATCTGATTTTTTGCAAAATTCCAAATTATAAAAAGAAGCAACAGCTTTTTGCCGAGGATAAAGATAACGAGCAGCGACCAAATAAACTAATGCTTGGCGACGGTCAAATGTAGATTTACCTGTTTTGAAATCTAAAATATGTAAAGCACCTGTGGACTCAATAAAAACACAGTCCATCGTCGCATACAAGCGGAAGGAATAATGCTTTTGTTCAACCCAAATTGGTTTGGGAAAACCTTCATCACCACGAGTCAGGAGAATCACCCGCTTTCCTGAAAGTAACGGCTCATCGTGATATTTTGTTAAAATTTGTAACACGCGCTGCTGAACTTCTTCGCAAGAGTGAGCAAGTTTGAGTAACTCTGCTACTTTTTGCACGCCATCTGATTGATTTAACAGATGTCTATTGTGATGAAATTCATAAATACCTTTCTGCGCTAATAAACCGATACGCTGAGGCGCAGTGACTTTTGCTAACAGTGCTTGAACTTGTGGTTCGTGCTGGCGTGCTTTGATAAATCCCCGTCTCATTTGGCAATGCAAATGTTGCTGCCCTGCTGCTGGGGCAACTAATGACCAAAGATGATAACTGGCGAAAGGTCGCTCAGAAATTGACATTGCTTAATAACGGTGAGAAGACAAAGGGGATAAATTAGGATACACCCATTTTGCTGAAAGCTTCATGTAGTATTTAAATAATGGATGAAAAAAGTGGCAAAAATGAACGCCAGTAGCAACTCCAGCAAAATAAAATTTGGTACTGATGGATGGCGAGGAATCATAGCCGATGACTTTACTTTCTCTAATGTACGGAAAGTAACGCGAGCGATCGCAAGTTATATTGAAACAGCCTATACTAAAAATCGACCAGTTCTTGTTGCCTACGATACTCGCTTTTTAGCTGAACAGTTTGCCCTTACAGCAGCTAAAGTCTTAGCAGACTTGGGTTGGACGGTTAAAATTACCGAGCGGGATTGCCCGACGCCAGTAATTGCTTACAATGCCCGTTACTTAAATTCTGCTGGGGCGTTAATGTTTACCGCCAGCCATAACCCAGCACCATACTGTGGGATTAAATATATCCCCGATTATGCCGGGCCTGCCACTCCAGAAATCACTGATACTATTGTGGCAAATATTGAAGGTGCATCGGATGTTCCACCCCCCAATCCCCCAGTTAGCTATATTTCTACCTTCGATCCTAAGCCAGACTATATGCGATTTCTCTACACTTTGCTGGATGTGCAGAAAATTCGTAATGCCAGATTGAAGGTAAAGTATGATGCCCTTCATTCTACTTCTCGCGGTTATCTTGATGAAGTTTTGCAACATTGCGGCTGCGATTTTGAAACTTTTCATGCTTGGCGCGATGTTTTATTCGGTGGAGGAATGCCAGAACCTAAGCAAGAACAACTTAATCAGCTTGTAGAAGCAGTACGCTGCGACAAAGCCGATTTAGGTTTGGCTACCGATGGAGATAGTGATCGCTTCGGTATTGTTGATGAACAAGGGAATTTTCTCACCCCCAATACTGTACTGTTAATTCTAATACGTCACTTAATCAAAAATAAAAATAAAACAGGTGCAATTGTCCGTACAGTTGCTACTACTCACTTACTGGATAACTTAGCAGCTAAGTATGAATTGCAATTATTTGAAACACCAGTAGGTTTTAAATATATCGGCGCAAAAATGCGTGAAACTAATGTGTTGATTGGTGGAGAAGAATCTGGTGGCTTAAGTATTATCGGACATATTCCTGAGAAGGATGGCATTTTAGCTAATATGTTAGTGGCAGAAGCGATCGCTTACGAAGGTAAGCCATTGAGTGCCCTTGTCCAAGAAGCAATTGCCGAAGCTGATGGCCCTATATACAACAAGCGTCTTGATTTACACCTAACTGAAGCCCATAAAACTGCTACCATAAATTTTTATACTAAATATACCCCTGCAGAAGTTGCAGGAATTAAAGTTAAACAAGTGGGGAAAAAAGACGGCGTTAAACTTTATTTAGAAGAAGGTAGCTGGGTGCTTTTGCGCCCTTCCGGAACAGAACCTTTAATGCGCGTCTACATGGAAACTAAATTTCCCGAAAAGTTAACCCCAATCGCCCAAGCGATGGAGTCTGTGATTAATCAACTCCAAGCTGTAACTGTGTAGAGTAATTAGGGGCTAGGGGCTAGGGACTAGGGACTAGTAAGAGGAGGGGGGGGAGGGGGAGAGTGGGAGACAAGGGGAGAATCTTTCTCCGTGTCCCCGTGTCCTCTTCCCAATCCCCAATTCCCACTCCCCTGTCCCCTGTAACCTATCCCCTGTCCCCTTCTTCATATGAAATCCTTTGCAACTCTTGTCACAACGATAGTTATAGCTGTCTGGGTGGTGGCTATTGCCATCCTTTCAGTACAAAATGCCACCCCAGTATCTTTGAGATTTATCACTTTTCAATCAATTCAGCTTCCTGTGGGCTTATTACTAGCTTTTTGTGCTGGAGTAGGCATGATTGGTATGGCGTTAATACAACCTCTGTGGGGTATAGCAGATTCTGGGGAAAGAGGTTCTACCAGAGAAAATGATACCGAATTTTTTGTAGATGAAGATTTTTAATTCTAAAGACATATATCTGAAGATAGAACTATTGTTTTTATATCTCTAGCCAATCACTGAATTGACTATTGATAAAATTCTCTATTAATACTTGCTTGCCGATCGCGACTATTCCTAGTAGAGTTATATGTAATTGAAAATAAATTTCAACAAATTCCAAATTACATTAATGCAATTTTCCTCCTCTGACCGAGCCTAGCCTAAAAATTAAATCTAGTGGAGGGCGTCCTGACGCTCTACTTACAACCGCTGTATATCCAGTCGAGTACAGCGGTTTTACTTTATCTTGCTCATGCCAGATTGAGTAATTTATGGATGATGTGAATTAGAATCCTGTGTTAAAAATGAAAAAAATTATCATTAATTGCTAATATTCCCAAGGAGTTTTCAGATGAAGTTGACTGTCAAGCCAGAAAATATCTTGGAGGCGATCGCACTAAACAGCCGTAAGGAACTGCAACCTTTTCTGTTGGGTATGCTCGGTATGGGAGTTAGCCAAGTTTTGGTAACTGCCATACGCATGAACGTATTTGACGCTCTGCAAGAGCATCCCAAAACGGCTGCTGAGTTGGCAACACAGATGGATTGCGATCCTCACGGAATGCAAGTTTTATTAGAAAGCTTGGATGGTTTTGGTTTTCTCAAGCGACAAGGGCAGCACTATCAACTTACGCAAGATTCTGCTCGTTACTTGACAAAATCGGGTGGGTTAATTTATGACTTTTTGCGGTTGGGTGGTGATATTAATCAGCAATTGGTGTTGTTGGAAAAAGATATTCGCACTGGCGAAGTTCCCAATTTTCACTTCAATCCTCAATCCGCCACCTGTTTTGCAAACTACTACACTATGCTCAAAAGTAGTGGACAGCAAAGCGCCCCAAATATTCTCAAATGGGCAAAGCTCAATCCGCCCCCCAAGCGCTTGTTAGATGTGGCAGGCGGCCCTGCAGAATACAGCATAGCATTTTGTCAGAAGTATCCCGACTTGAAAGCCGATATTCTGGATTTACCCAATGCGATCCAAGCAGGATTACCCCAAATTGAACAGGCAGGATTAGGCGATCGCATCCAATACATTGAAGGTAATTTACTGGAAACTAATTGGGGCAACAATTACGATGTTGTGTTTCTCTCCAACATCCTCCACTGTCTAACAGCCGAGCAGTGCGAAATTACACTCAAAAAAGCATTCCAAGCACTGCGAGCGGGCGGAACTGTATTGATCAACGACTTGTTTCATCCTGGCGAGCAGGGAAAACTCTCCTCACCAATTAGCTTGTTCTCCCTCATCTATTACGTTACCTGTGGTGGACGCATTTGGCCACAACCTACGATTTTGGATTGGCTAACGAAGGCAGGATTTGATCGGATTTACACAGGCAGGAATCGACTGGCTTTGTTTGTATCAGCACAGAAACCTTAACCCAGCAGCAATTGCTGAACCACTGTGATAACTTCAAGCTACTAGGTTAGGAATCAACGCCAAACCAATGTTTTGCTGATTACTACTTTGGTTTGGCGATCGCATCAGCAATAATCTCTATTAAAAAAATATGTATAAGAGGAAGATTTTTAGTTTGGCGATCGCTACTGGCGAGATTTACAGACTTTTACCATTCACAAACTTTCAATCACTCCAGTAGGTTTTTCTAGATAAAAATATCAACAACGTAAAACACTCATATCAGCATACGCTGTTGATATTGTAAACAAGCCATAGCTTATATATTGATGTATTCCCCGCAAGATGAATAAAATGCAGTAGCGATATCAAGAATCTCTGACTGTATATCGCTAAGTAAACTGCAAAATCCAGAAAATTTTGAGTAAAGCTAGGCTAGAGGCTTGCATTACTCAACATAACCATTACTTGCCGAGAATATAGGAAACAACTCAATGATTGTGTAGTGAGGAGCGCTGCTAAAAACCAGTTTTAAACTGATTTGAGGCTGCTATTAGGGACTCTTGGTAGGAGTGGCAGCAGGGGTAGTAGCAGGTGCCTTAGTAGCAGCGTCAGTTGGTTCACCAGGAGCTGGAGTGGTAGTAGTGGTACCCTCTTGAGCATTTTCACAAGCTCCAAGTGCTGAAGCTAAACCTAGCAATAAAGCAAAACCAAGAACTTTTATTTTCATAACTCCTCTTTCACCAAACTTTGGCACAATTTTGAGCTTCGTTGACTACGATACCTCATTTGTTGCTTTTTTTTAATTATTTTATATCAAAAGATTTAAAGGTTAATTTGGATTGTTGAGTGCAGATTCAGTATAGTATCGCAAACAACTTGATTTTAAGAGAGCACAGGTAACTATGACGACTAAAACCGCTAATACTACCAAAAATATTACTTTTAGGCAAACTATTGCTCTTGCTGTTCAGCATTGCCATACTTTAGATGCGATGCCTAAATGCTAAAGTATCCGTTTAAGGTTCAAAATTGCCTCAAATAATACCCAGGGATGCAAACATTATTGTAGCTATCTAGACTGCCAAAAGGGAGTAGGGTGTGATTTGTAGCTAAATTGCACAAAAAGCAATTGCCAGTTGAACCAAATCCAGACAATCAATTATTCAATTACACTGCAAATTTTTAACTAAAAATAAAGTTTATGGCTGTTGCTCGTAAATTAGATGTTTCTACAAAGCGCAGTTGGTTCCGGCGAGGAGGTTCTCTGTCTGGGGGAAGCACCACCAGAGAACAGCGACTCAAATCACTCAGAACTGCGACAGCAAAAGCTCTGCCTACAAAATCTTCTCAAAGGCAAAGACGTTCATTGCAGAATAAATCGGCTCCTGCTACCCAGTTCAAAGATAGTGCAGGTGCAGTTACAACTACCGCTGTTTCCGATTTAAGCAAGCAAGGAACAGCACCTTTATGGTTGCTACGCTTGTATACTTTATATCGTCACTCTTCAGTGATGACATTTTTGCTGGTAGCAGCCATGCTCGTAGTCTATGGTTGGACAGTTTATTCCCAACAAATTTGGAGTCAGACATACCGGAAACTACAAACTTTACAGCGTGAAGAGCGACAGTTGACAACAAATAACGAAGTACTTAAAAATCAAATGGCACAGGAAGCACAAACATCAGCAGCTGGATTGGTAACGCCATCTCCAACTGGGACAGTTTTCTTGCGCCCAGCGCCTGAGAGTTCTAATTCTGAAGTGCCCAATGCAACTTTCAATGCCGAACCGCAACAGCAAAAACTCACACCAGTAGGATATTAAGCGTTGCTGAATCGCGCTATGAATCCGGATGCCCAGACGCGATATATCGCATCTGGGCAAGGGTTTTGGGATTATGCAAAATTATTTCACGCCATTAAATCAGCAACGCCGGATATTAAAGTCATTAGGTTTAAATAAATTGCTAATGGCACAGGATAATCCTTATGCAGAAGTCACCAAGTAGAAAAAACAGGCAAAGACAGCGTCCTAAAGCTAGACAAAAATTTTTTTCGTCATTTTTCTCTAAGTTTATAGCACAAACATCAAATGTTAACTCTCGGCTGTTTATCGTTTGGGCTGTACTAGTTACTGCTGCTTTTGGTTTAGCTGTTAATTTGTACAATTTGCAAATTATACGTGGGCCGAAGCTTACGCAGAGGGCACGAAACCAACAAATGGTAAATTTGCGACTTTTTGTGCCTCGTCGCCCGGTGGTTGATCGAAATCGGGATATGTTGGCGATGGATCGACCTGTATATACAATGTATGTTCATCCCAAGCTATTTGACAAATCTAATCAAGAAATTGCCAAGCTACTTGCTCCGATTATGGGGAAGGATGCTACGGAGTTAGAAACAAAATTTGAAAGCAAAAAAAGTGGTATTTTACTTTCCTCTGCCCTGCCCGAAGAAGTTGCCGATCGCATTTATTCGTTACGTTTGAATGGTATAGAGTTAACTCAAAAATACTCCCGATTTTATCCGCGACAAGATTTGGTAGCAGAAGTAGTAGGCTATGTTAATGTTGACCGTCGCGGTCAGGCAGGTGTGGAATATAGTCAAGAGAAGTTACTGGAACGTTCTTTGAAAACAGTGCGCCTCAGTCGTGCAGGGAATGGGGCGCTGATGTCAGATCATGCTCCAGAGGGTTTTCTGCATTCCGACGATCTGCAACTACAACTAACTATTGACAGTCGCTTGCAACGAGCAGCTCGCAATGCATTACAAGAACAGATGGATAAGTACCGTGCCCAACGGGGAGCAGTGATTGTAATGGATGCGTGGGATGGTTCTTTGCTGTCATTGGTTTCTTTGCCTACCTATAATCCCAACCAATACTCTAAAGCCAATGTTTCGCTGTTCAAAAACTGGACTGTAGCCGATCTCTACGAACCTGGTTCGACTTTTAAACCTTTGAATGTGGCGATCGCTCTAGAAGCAGGAGCGATTAAATCTGAGGATACATTTAATGATCCTGGTTCCATTAAAGTAGCCGATCGCACCATCAGAAATGCCCAAAATAAAAGCTACGGGCAAATCAATATTGCCCAGATTTTGCAACATTCCAGCAATATTGGGATGGTGCAAATGATCCAACGCTTGCAGACTCCTGTTTACTATAGTTGGCTAGAAAAGTTGGGGTTAGGGCAAAGCCTCAATACAGATTTACCGTTTGTTGTCGCCAGTCAACTTAAAAGTCTAGAAAAATTTTCTGCCTCGCCCGTAGAAGCTGCAACGACTTCCTTTGGTCAAGGTTTCTCTTTGACACCTTTGCAATTAGTACAATTACATGGAGCCTTAGCTAACGGTGGTAAACTCGTTACACCTCATGTAGTCAAAGGTTTGATAGATAGTAAGGGGCAAATACATTACACACCTTCTTATCCAACACCACGCCAACTTTTCTCACCTGTCACCAGCCAAAAAGTTGTAGAAATGATGGAAACCGTTGTTGCCAACGGTACTGGTAGAGCTTCACAAATTCCGGGATATCGCATAGGAGGCAAAACTGGCACCGCCCAAAAAGCTGGTAGCTCTGGTGGCTATATTAGTGGTGCAAAAATTACTAGTTTCGTAGCTATCTTGCCTGTAGAAACACCCCGCTATGTAGTACTGGCATTGGTGGATGAGCCGAAAGGCGCAAATGCCTATGGTGGTACTGTCGCTGCACCAATTGTCAAAGCAGTGATGGAAGCATTAATTACTATTGAAAAAATTCCGCCCAGTCAATCAATACAGTAGTCATTTGTCATTTGTTAGTAGGGGAGGCAGCGCGTTGCGGAGCCAGTGCGGTGAAGCAGCCCCCGTCTTGGTGAGTCCACTTGCCGTCTTGGCGGTTCCCGTCACGATGGCAAAGTGGCGAACCCGAAGGGCGGTTTCCGGCGTAGACGCGGAGCGGTGAGCCAGTCCGGTGGACGGGTTCCCCGGCATAAAGGAACTGGCGAACCCGGAGGGCTTCCCGTAAGGGTAGGGGGACTGCTGTACGCCGGAGGCGTTCCCGCAGGGTACCCGGAGGGTGGACGGGTTTCCCGGCATAAAGGAGCCAGTGCGTTGCGGAGCCAGTGCGTTGGGCGGCTCTGCCGACTTGTAGCACCTGGCGTCGGGTTTCCCGCGTTGTAGCACCTGGCGTCACCTGGCGTCGGGTTAAGCGCGTTGTAGCGACTGCCGTGCGGGTTTTGTTGATTAACTTTCGGTTCAAACCGACAATTTATCTTTTAAACCCGCCCATACAGTGGTTAGTAGTTCTCCTTGTCCCCTGTCCCCTGTTCCCTGTCACCTATCCCCCTCTGCTCAGATAGTACATTTTTATTGATTCTCCCCTGCTCCCTTGGGTAGAATCTTTCACCGCAGAGCTTAATTGTTCTTTACAACCCAGGGGAGAGGTACAGAAAACTACTAAATGGAAATCTAGGTATATAAGGTGGAAGTTATCGACACCGATCGCAAAGAACCGAAGATTCCATGCAGAGCAACTTAGTTAAATCACCTCCTGCTTCTGGTACGGAGGAAACTTTACCTATAGGGGTAACAGAAACTACTACTATTTATGACCGTGGAGAGCGACAGTTTGTAGAACTGCTTGCCACAGATAATTTAGATCAAAAACTGGATAGAGAACCCTTACTTGCCAGTGAATTTGAGAGCGCACTTTCTCTGGGAATTCGTGCTGCTTATCACAATGGTTCTGGTGATGATGTGGCTCATCTTTTTCTCCAGCGTATACTGTATCGGATTAATCGCTTAAACCTTTTTTGGTATGACGATTTGCGACACTATACCAACGAGCGATCGCTCTATCTATACAAGGTACGCAATCGAATTGAGGCGGCTTGGCAGGAATGGGAACTAGCAAAAATCGATGTGGCAGCTTTGCAGCAGTTAGATGTCAAGCAAGCGCTGATTGAGCGTACCGCATACGATTTAGATCCACCTTTATCATCAGGAAGCCGCTACATCCGCGAGCAAATGACAGAAATTGGCTATCGTCACTTATTAGCGATCGGCTCGTTTGATGGGTTAGTTGAGGGCAGTCGTCTTTCCCGGATTCTTGGTGGTGCTGCTAATCAAGTGCAGTGTACCCTCGTCAAGGTACTACTGGAAGAGTACGGTAACGGTCGCTTCTCTCGCAAGCATTCTACATTTTTTGCTCAAATGCTAGCTGAGTTTGACATGAACACCGAACCAGAAGGATACTTCGATTTAGTACCTTGGGAAGTTTTAGCTTGCGCCAATCATAACTTTTTGCTGACCGAGTGCAAGCGTCATTTTCTGCGTTATAGCGGTGGTTTAACCTATTTTGAGGTGGCAGGGCCTTCTGCTTACAGAAATTATCTTACAGCTGCTCAACGGCTGGGATTATCAGATGCAGCGATGGGTTATTGGGAACTGCACATTCGAGAAGATGAACGCCACGGGCGCTGGATGTTGGATGATGTGGCTTTGCCTTTAGCAGAATTGTACCCCAATGATGCGTGGGAGCTAGTTCTGGGCTACGACCAAGAAAAGTTAATGGGCGATCGCGCTGCCGAAGCAGTTGTGCAAGCAATACGCCAAGTAGAACAAAGCACTTCACTCGCCTGAGAAAAACAACTTCACTAATTCCAGCTTTCTAATTTATCTAATTTATCTTTATTCCTTTAGTCAAAATTTTCTACTAAAGGAGTAATTTTTGCTTGTGGATAAGACATATGCCCTACCAAAATCTGACTCATTGTAATTACTCACATACACATATGAAAGACGTATTTTTTTGCCCGGAAGAATCTAATTTTTACTCTAATTGTTTGGAAAATTTGGCATTGAGAAACTGTCAGAAATCTGAATGTATTGTTGAATTTGGTTCAGGAGATGGTACTCCGGTTATTAATTCGCTACTTAGAAACAGATTTGATGGCATTATACATGGATTTGAATTAAATACTTCTGCTTGGAAGGTCGCTAATTCAACCATTGATGAATATAATCTAAGTCAAAAATACGTCGTTCATAATTCATGTCTATTTGAATCTTCTAGATTAAAAGCTGACTATCTTGTAGCCAATCCACCCTATCTACCTGCACCAGATAAAGATATTTATATGCCACTTTTATTTGGAGGTATAGATGGAGCTACAGTTACCAATAACCTTTTATCTCTAGGTTACGAAAAGGTTTTACTTTTAATCTCTAGCTTTTCTCATCCACAAAGCACAATCAATCATGCAAGAGCCAACAGGTATAATGTTAGTAATTTCATAGTCTTACCTTTGAAATTTGGCTACTATAGCTCTGAGCCAAAAGTCAAAAAACACATAGAAGAATTACGCAAAAACAACATGGCGTTTTATTCTGGAGATTATTACTACCTAGCTGGTGTTTTATTTACAAAGTCTCAGGAAGAACTACCCACTATTGATTTATCGAAAGAGTTAATGCAATTACTCACAAGTCTGTAAATTTAGCTCTTCAGTTTGTGAGAATAATTCTGACAAGATTTGCAACTATAATTTTTGGGTTCAAAGTCACGACAGTCTATTGCTTCTTCTGTACAAGCATTGATAGGATGTACTGTACATTTTAGGCGGTAGTCATTTGTAAAATACTCACAACCAGAACAGGGAATTTGATGTAATCTCTTCAGATGACCCATTCCTTTTTTAAAGGATAGGACAATCGTCCAAAAGCTAAGAATTGAAATTCCCCAAGCACAGGTTGTAAAAAAGATTTTACTTAGCATAATTTGTCCTCAATTAGGTCTGAAAAAATAGCCTGCAGCTAGCTGCTAGAAACCGCAGGCAGAAAACAAGACCTTTTTAGGTCAAGTTCATATTTAGGGGAAAGAAAACTCAGCTTAAGCTTAACGAGAACGCCAAAAATGCCATGAGAAACCAGTAAGTGCTAATATACCCAAGCAAAACTGGATAAATGCAGACCACAGACGGCGATCGCCGTAAAACTCCTTGGGAAAAACAGTAGTGTTATGCTCTACAAAAATGGCAGAAATAAAAGCCATAAAAGCTAAACCAAGCAAACTATAAGCAAGAATATCCTCGCCATTTTCAATTGGTAAAATCCGCCTTACCCATCCAAAAGGTTGTACAAGAATGTGCCACACACCACCTAAAATTAGTATTAACCCAATCCAGATGTGACCACCGATAACATCTTCTAGATTGTCAACACTTGCCATTCCCAAGAAATTCCAATGATTATCTTTAATTCCAACTAAATAACCAAAGATTGTCAGTGGATTAAGAGTCGGGTTAATAATTAAACGGACGTCTCCCAAATGCGTGTCATAAATTCCACCAAAAATCATTGCCTTTAGCACTAATAAAAATGCACCAAAACCCAGAACAATTAGGTGATTTCCCAAAATGAAACCTAACTTTTTTGGATCGTTCCATTCATAGTGAAATAGAGCAACCAATGCTCCACCATTGTGTAAAATTGCTGGAGCGCGAAAGACATGAAAAAGTCCACCTGCACCTAACACAGCAGATGCGACTAAATGCAAAACGCCAATTACAAAATAAGGATAAGTATCGACTACTTCACCCCCAGCACCTACACCCCATCCCAAAGTTGCTAAATGGGGTAATACAGTAAAATTCTGCTCATACATTGGCACATTGGGAACAAAGCGCGTTACCTCTGAGATGGTAGTTGCTCCTGCCCAAAACATCATCAAACCTGCATGAGCAATGTGAGCACCTAATAGTTGACCGGATAATTCTATTAAACGAGCATTACCAATTAACCAAGGCAAACTTGTGCCTGCTGCGAAGGTTTTGTCAGTAGAAATTGCCACAATGGAATTCCTTTTTCAACATGGGATTTTGAACTTTAAATTATGAAAAGGTACTGAGTAACTTTCCATCTCCCTAATTCCCAGTACCTAATCCTCAGTCCCCTTTAAAATTTACGAGCTAGTCTCAATTGCATCTAATGCTCTTTCCACTCGTTTGAAGTCAAAACCTATTGCTCGTAGAGCGTGCCAGAGATGTCCTTGTAGGAAAAAGAAAGCAAGGAAGAAATGGGTGTTTGCTAACCATGCCCTTGCAGTGTGATTCCCATAGGGTAACTCGACGGTGTCAGCAAAATAGGGGCAAACTCCAAACTTGAGTTCCAAAGGAGCGCCATAAAATTCCACAGGATAAGCTAAAGTGTTAACTGCACAAAAGTAAGCTGCAACAAACCCTGCTAAGGCGATACCACCTAAAGAGTAGGAAAGAATAGCTTCACCAGAAAAAATCAGGAGTTTTTTCGCCCAAGCAAAAGGCTCTGTCAGAATATGCCATACACCACCACCAATCAGGAGCAAACCTACATAAATATGACCACCGACTAAATCTTCTAGGTTGTCAACAGTCGCAAAGTGAGTCTGATAGCCAAAGATGACGAATGGGTTGAGGGTGGGGTTGGTAACAACACGGACATCATGAATTGTGGCATCGTACAGTCCACCCCAGTACATCGCTTTTGCCACTAATAACAAAGCAGCAGCTCCTAAAAAAATCAGGTGGTGTCCTAAGATAAAGCTGAGTTTCTTTGGATCTTCCCATTCAAAATGAAATTTACGCGCTCGTCCAGTTGCATCTTTTAAGTTGCGAGGCCCTTTGAAAGTGTGGAACAATGCACCTGCACCCAGAACAGCTGACGAAATTAGATGTAACGCTCCAATGACGAAATAAGGATAATTATCAACTATTTGCCCACCTGCCCCCACACCAAAACCCAAGGTAGCTAAGTGCGGCAACAAAATTAGCCCTTGCTCACCCATTGGTATGTTGGGGTTGTATCGAGAAATTTCAAACCAAGTAAAAGCTCCTGCCCACAAAGTCGTCAGAGCTGCTTGTGCCACATGAGCACCAATAAATAAACCAGAAAGATTTGCAAAACGGGCGTTACCAGCCCACCAGTCATATTTGACGTTGGAATTACCGTAGGTTTGCATTGGTTAGCTGTTTACTCCTTATTGATATTTTTAATCAAGAAAATACCTGCTTGTAAAAGAAAGCCATTTACAAGCAAGCTCGGCTTGGATATTGCAAGGAAAAATACTTTGAGAGGAAAAACCGCTCTATGGCTTCTTAGATTTAAAAAGCCATAAATTATTCACAAACAGATGTTTGTAAATGGAGTACACCCTGATTTATTGAAATCAAGAACCAATAGCTTGGACTACAGAAATAAGTTTATTGAGAATCTATTCTAATAAACAAGCGTATTTACAAAACTTAATATTTACTAGGTGGATGGGGAGTGGTAGGTTTTCTTGAACTGAACTAACTGAAAACTCGGCAATATCGTAACTCTGTTAAAGTCGCATCTCCACGTACATCTAGCTTAGATGCACCATCTGGATAAAATCTCAAGGCTGCATAAAAACTACGCGCTCTAGTATTGCTATCAAGTACCCAAAGAGTAATTTCATGAAATCCCTGAGCGAGGATATCTTGTATAGCTTGCTCTAATAGCACCTTGCCTAGCTTGCGCCTCCAGTAAGATTCCAGTAGATAGATTGCGTTTATTTCGGCGGTTTGATGAACATCTTTATCAGAGTCGCGAGTTGCACCAAAATTCACGAAGCCAAAGATACTCTTGTCTGCAATTACCAGTGTTTTTGTCTTGCCTTGAGCTAATATCTTTGCCCAAATAGTATTTCTGCGCTCTACGGTATAACTTTCTATTACTGATGCTGGAATTAAGCCATGATATGTTGATTTCCAAGACGCAACATGAACCTGAGCGATCGCAGCAATATCTATTTCCTCAGCTTCTCTAATAGTCCAAGATTTTTCCATTCCTTCAAAACCTTCTCACACTTATTGGCAATGCTCAGTAATTTTTTACTACTGCGATTCTCGTTAGTTCCTTGCCTTCATAGCAGCCAGATTTACAATCATCTACTTTAAAGTTCCAAGCTCGTAAGATATCATCTACCCAAGGCTGTGACTGAGTGTCTTTACGAGAGCGATATTCAGCTACTAAAAGCTTGCCATTGGGCTGAACAAACAACTCTAGCAAGCGCCTGACAAAGCCTTCTCTCAAATCTTTGGGAACGTACAATAACTCAGTTCGGACAAAATCAAATTTGAGCGGTGGAACAAATGTCCAAGCATTACCAATAAAAATATTACTGGCGAACTTTGGCAATCTTTGCTTTGCTAAATCAGCGAGTTTTGTTGAGATCTCCAAGCCGTAAGGCTGAATTTCAATACCTCTAGCAGCCGTCCATTTTAATAAGCACTCTAGCAAGTAACCATTAGCACAGCCAATATCCAAGAAATTTCCGGGTTGAGCTACGCAATCAGCAATTGGCTTTCTACAAGCAATCCAGCGTTCGTAAGGGCCAGAAAACCCTGATTGTTTCCAGGGTTCAGTTTCTGCTGTGTAAGAATTTTCTAACAATGTTTTATTAGCTACAAACCACGCAGATAATTCTTCTTGATTCATTTAGATAATAGTTCTCTTATACTTCGTGATGATATCCCATAGTGCTAGGTGCAATTTATGAGTAATCTCCAATTAGAAGCATGGGAAGAAAAAGTACTCAAAACTTACCTTGATGGTGTAAACCTTACCAAAATTCCTGCTTCTCGCAAAAAACGCTTGGTCGTACTTAGATGGTTAATAAGAAAATTTGAACAAGAAGTGACTTATACGGAACGCCAAGTCAACCAAATTATTGCCCGTCATCACTCTGATTACGCAACTTTACGACGCGAATTAATTGGTTATCAAATGATGGAGCGAGAAAATGGTTTTTACTGGCGATTACCAGCATCTGTTTGGAAATCAGAGACGGAAATTATGAAATAAACTAATCAGAGTACTTTATCTTTACTCTAGCGCCAGTGGTGCGTTACGGCTAACTCCTACTCTCTCAGAAGCTCAAATCCTTACATAACATAGCAGTTATTCTTGTGATGGCGAGCGTAACTTTTGATTTAGCATCATCCAGCCAACCAAAATCATTAGCACCCCACTAGCTAAAAACCCCAAATCCCAGGCTAACTGGTGCGGCCCTGGCTTAACATGATGAATACCAAGAATTTGATGAGCAATCAGTCCTTCCACCAAGTTAAATAAACCAGCGCCGATGAGTAAAGATCCAACAAAGGTGTAAGATGACCAAGGAACGTCATTTCGCCCCCCTGCCCGCCACAGCAACACTACTCCAACTACAGTCAACAACCAATCGAAAGCGTCAAATAAGCCATCCCAAACCATATTTAAATCAATATTAGATTCATTTGTTAATGGTCGAACGCTGCTTAACATATGATGCCACTGCAAAATTTGATGTAGCAGAATGCCATCTACGAATCCTCCTAAACCCAAACCTAAAAAAATCCCGGCAGCAATTAGCGGAGCGCGGCGATCGCTTGTCTGGTTATTCGCCTCCATAATCAACCTCCTATGAAATACAAGGCAGCTATGCTGTAGACGCCTGTAAAGGCGGCTTCCTGCAAGGTGGGCAGGAAGCAAAGGGAAACAGACAAAAGTGTTTCTTTGATATTTTGCTTACACTCAAGGGTACTGGGGATTGGGATTAAGATTTCTTTATTCCTAGTCCCCTGTCCCTTGTCACCTGTCCCTTGTTACCTGTCCCCTGTCCCCTATCCCCTAGTTATCCCTTCTGCCTTCTACTTAAAATCGCATTACCTTAATCTTTCTAGCCTCTGCCCTCTGCCTGATTTTTCAACTCAAGTTAGATGTCTGGCTGTAAGCATCTACAGGCATGATAGAAGTTGAACTATAAAAGAGCACTTTAAAATGACTATTTACTTTTACAAAGCTTACGAGCCTTATGGCTGTTTTTCTAATTTTTCTCCTCACGGCATTACAATCGAGGGTACTTACTGGACAACGGTAGAACATTATTATCAAGCTCAAAAATTTGTAGGCACCCCAGACGCGGTAATTATACCCGTAATCCATGCCGTCGAGACACCCGAACAAGCTGCTGCATTGGGACGTTGTCACACTCGCCAAGTACGTTCAGATTGGAATGAGGTGAAGACGAAAGTAATGCAACAAGCTGTGCTCAAAAAGTTTCTTACCCATGCAGACATTAGAGAAATTCTTTTAGCTACAGGCGATCGCTTGCTTGTAGAAAACTCCCCAACAGATTATTTTTGGGGATGCGGTGCAGATCAAAGCGGGCAAAATCAGCTTGGTAAAATCCTGATGAGCGTTCGCGAAGAAATTCGCAAATTACCTTTACTATCAGTAGCTTACGATTAGTTATTGCCAGAATTTTTGCACTAATTTCAAAAAACCTTTGTGAAAGGGGAATGCTATTATTCCCCAAGACAATATGATTTAAAAACTAGTTAAAATTACTGAGGTAATATACAAAAATTAGTAATATATATTCAATATAAATTATAAGTGTAATTAACTAAATTCTCTATGAAGCTGCTATTTAATTCATTAAATCTCAGGATTTAGTGTATAAAATTGAATACATCAACTTGTTAACTTTTTCTTAACTTATTAAGCCTAGTGGTTTGTCTCATTAGTTCTGAGGAGTTGACTGAGATCTTGCACCACCCTTAATAACCGTAGGGTGGGCATTGCCTGTAACGTCAAAATAAGGTTTTGAGTCAAATCTAAGCAATGCCCACCTTACAAAAATCGCAATCAAACAACTGGTGCAAGATGTGAATTAAGGTGTTCAGATCCCCAATTTATTAAAAAAGTTAGGGATCTGTTAGCCAACATAATTAATGTGATAGTTCGCTAGCGAGTGTATTTAAATATTCTTGCTTGGAATTCTTGTCAAGCACTAATAAAAAATCTTGATAATCTTGTCTGGATAATAAAAGAAATGACATATATTCAGAGCGGCTTACAGCAAACATTTGAGCACAAAGATTTTCTACACCGGATTACAAATCGAATTAAGCGATCGCTCGAACTACAGGAGATATTGGCAGCTACTGTTACAGAATTGCGTGAAATTTTGAGTACAGACAGGGTGAAAGTGTATCGATTTGATATGGATGGCAACGGTGAAGTCATTGCTGAATCGATATATAATCAGCGCCTACCGTCATTGTTAGGGCTGCATTTCCCAGCAAATGATATTCCAGAAGAGTCAAGACAGATGTATTTGTTAGCACGGCAACGCACTATCGTAGATGTATCAAGTGGACGAATTGGGTTGTCGCGCCTGCAATGCCCGGAAACTGGCAAACCTCTAAATGAAATTGACAATTTCCAGTATCGACGAGTAGATCCTTGCCATCTTGAATATTTAAAAGCAATGGGCGTGCAGTCTTCGCTGATAGTACCCATTGTAGATTGCGACCAGCAAGAGGAATCACCAAAACCACGACTGTGGGGATTATTGGTATCGCACCACAGTAAACCGCGAACATTCTTAAAGCGGGAAATTCGGATGGTGCAGCAAGTTGCAGATCAATTATCGCTGGCGATCGCTGTCAATAATTTACTTGCTCAAAACCGTGCTGAACAAAAACGAGGGGCAATTATCAACCGAATAAGCATATTACTAAATACAGTGCCTGAAATTCAATTATCAGCGGCATTGAAAGAAACGATTACTGCGTTGGGTGGAGTTGGTGGTAGACTTCACATTCAGCCAACGTCACAATTGTATACTTGGGGCGACCAGCCCATACTACCAGGTGAATCAGAAAATAATCTTTTAGAAAAACATTCCGCTTGGCAAAACTGGATTACGCAGTGCAAACACGGTAATGTTTTAGCAATTCAAGACCTTTACAAACAACCCCAATTTGAAGCTATAGCTCCTTTTTTCCAATCTACTAGGATTCGGGGGATTTTGGTAATTCCCCTACATTACCGTCAAAAGTGTATTGGTTCTTTGAGTATTTTTCGTCATGAATTCGATACCGAAATTTTATGGGCAGGATGCGGTGAGGAAAATCAGCGACAACGGTTACCTCAATTTTCTTTTGCAGCGTGGCGAGAGCAAAAAAAAGAGCAAGCACTTGAATGGAAACCAGAAGAAACCTCCTTAGCTGAAGGTTTGTATCATCATTTTTCTATAGCAATTCAGCAGCAGCTAATATACCAAAAAGTGAAAAAAATGCGCTTGCAGGTACAAAGGCTAAATTTGAATTTGAAACGTAAGGTGCAACAACAAACTGCTCAGTTGCAAAAGTCATTGCAGTATTCGGTATTGCTTAAGCAAATTACAGACCAAATTCACAGCACATTAGACTTGAAGTCAACCCTGCAAACAATTGTACGGGAAATACGAAAACTGTTGAATACAGACCGGGTGCTAATTTATCAATTTTTGGAAAATACCGAGGGAGAGGTAATTTTTGAAGAAGTCAATGGCAATTGGAAATCTGTTTTGGGAATGAAAGCTCCTTCGGAATGCTTTCCTGATGAATATACCCATCTTTACTTTCGAGGTAGGGTTAGGGCAATTAACAATACCTTGGCCACTTCTTTAAGTCCTTGTCATCAAGAGTTTTTGCACAATCTTCAAGTACAAGCCTGCTTAATTGTTCCCATCAAAATGGGCGCGCAACTATGGGGATTACTAATTGCTCACAATTGCCATGCCCCCAGGAATTGGCATGATGATGAAATCGACTTGCTGCAACAATTAGCAGATCAGGCAGCGATCGCCATTCAACAAGCACAACTCTACGAGCAAAGCCTTGCTACCGAAGCAGAGGCAACGGCTAAAGCTGCACAATTAGAGCAAGCTCTGTGCCAACTGCAACAAACACAAACACAACTAATTCAAACTGAAAAAATGTCCAGCTTGGGACAGTTGGTGGCAGGCATAGCTCACGAAATTAATAATCCTGTTAACTTCATCTACGGCAACCTTAGTCACGTCATTAACTACACCCAGGAACTGCTAGCACTTTTGCAACTCTATCAAATACATAATCCTCAGCCCAACGAAGAAGTTGAGGCTAAAGCAGATGCCATCGATTTAGAGTTTGTTGTTGATGATTTACCCAAAATTTTGTCATCAATGCAGGCAGGAGCTGAACGCATTCAGGCGATCGTGTTGTCTTTACGCAACTTTTCGCGCTTGGATCAGGCTGAAATCAAACCTGTTGATTTACATGAAGGCATTGATAACACATTGTTGATTCTCCAACATCGCCTCAAGCCAACTGCCAAGTTTCCTGGTATTAAAGTGATTAAAGATTATGGGAATTTGCCATTGGTGGAATGCTATGCCGGAGAAATCAACCAGGTATTTATGAATATTATTGCCAATGCTATTGATGTCCTGATAGATATCAGAAATAGTAATACTTCTTATATACGGATTTCTACTGAAGTTTCAACAGATAAATCTCGTGCCGTAGTTTGCATTGCCGACAACGGACAGGGAATGAGCGAAGAGGTAAAAAAGCGAATATTTGACCCGTTTTTTACTACTAAACCAGTAGGCAAGGGTATGGGACTAGGGCTTGCCATTAGTTATCAGACTGTTGTCAACAAGCACGGTGGAAAAATTGAGTGTGTATCAGAAATAGAAAAAGGTACGGAATTTCGACTGGAAATTCCTCTCAAGCAAACAGTTCAAAGTATTAGCGAGTATTAAATCAGTAAACTGTGAGCAGTTTTCCTCGTTTTCATCCTCCGGTCAAAAGCCAGGAGGCTGTCTACGTTTTTCTTGGTAGTATTTTTGGTGGAAGCCTGTCTTTATAATATTCTTTCATCCAATGAAACAGCTCCTCAACCAAGTATTCAACTGGAAAAAACGCATTCACTGGCTATTTTTGCCATTGATGAGCGTTATTTTAGCCTCTTCGCTATTTATGGCACCCGCTTTAGCCACAGGTGTGTATCAAATTCCTGCTCTCACACCTGATACCTGGGTTGTCGATGAAGCTGATGTCATCAGCCGTGTCAATGAAGGTAAACTTAGCAGCGCCTTTGAGGAATTGGCCAAGCAAACCGGAAATGAGGTCAGAATTGTTACTGTCCGCCGACTTGACTATGGTGAAACCCCAGAGAGCTTTACCAAAGCACTATTTGAAAAATGGTTTCCCACCAAAGAAGCACAAGCCAATCAAACCTTACTAATGATTAATACCGTAACCAACGGTACTGCGATTATTACTGGCGAACGAGTAAAGTCTGCAATGTCAGATGAGATTGCTCAAAGTGTAGCTAATGAAACTGTCGCGGTTCCTTTGCGAGACGGTGACAAATACAATCAAGCATTTTTAGATGCAAGCGATCGCCTAGTAGCTGTACTATCCGGACAACCCGATCCTGGTGCTCCCCAAGTTGTTGACACCGTGCAGGTAGAAAGCACCTTCAAAAAAGGAGAAAAAACAGACACAAGTAATGCTACCGCCTGGGTAGTTGGACTTTTAATTGCCGCCACCATTATCCCGATGGCGACTTACTACATTTACCAAATTAACCAACCATCTTCTAATGGTTAATAGTTAATCGCTAATGGCTAATAGTAAAAAACTATTAACTATTAGCAGTTAGCTATTAGCAATCAGCTGTTTAATCTTGGACATACTCTTGCCCTGTCAGTAAGGCTACCTCAGCACGGACAAATTCCCGCCCTAAATAAGCCGCATGATCTAGCTGAGTTACCGGACAGGGTTTTGTTTGTTCAAAAATATGGACACACAGTTCTTTTGCCGTTCTGCCAGTAAATAGGGTTGTGTGAGTTCTTTCCACCTTTCCTCGTGCGGGAATCACCTTCCCAGTTTCTGGATCGACAGCTAAACCACGCTCATCAATTACATTCGTGAAATGTTTGGCACAAATTAATCCCGACTCCCGATCCAGATAAATAATAAAATATCCACCTGGATCTAGTTCTAAATGGCGCAGAGAAAGTTTTTCATCTATTGCTGCTAAATCTTCTAATTTCAAACCCATAATTACTGTAAAAACAAACGTTGCTCAAGAATTTTTCATCCCTTCTCAAGTGTAATTCCTATCTTCCTCTGCGCTTTACATCTCATCCTATTTTTGATTAAATGGCAATTCCGAATTAATTGCCTCCATTTCTTGCTGTTCCAATTCATTCACCTCGCGAATGTAAGGATGCAAAATTTGTTGCAAACGCTGATTGTAAAAGCGGTGCAAACTGTAATTAGGCATAGCAGGAAACCCGCGACGTTTTTTGTGCCGCCCACCAGCACCGGGATCAAAAATCTGAATGCCGTTAGCGATCGCCCACTCTATTGGAGCATAATAACAAGCATTAAAATGCAAACAATCTATTTCTTGAAAACTACCCCAATAGCGCCCATACATATGATCGCCTTTAAATAAACAAAAAGACATCCCCATCGGCTGGCGATGTTCTTGTTCGCTATAAGCAGCAAACAGTAACACACGATGGCAATAATGGGTGTGTAATTGCTCAAAAAAGCGCTTTGTTAAGTATTTGCTACCCCACCAGCCAAATTTATCGCACGTATCAGCATAAAACTCGTACATTAATGCCAACAGTGATTTAGAAATTTCATCTCCAGTTAAGGGTTGTAATCGTAAACCAGCTTTTTCTACAGCCTTGCGTTCGCGCTTAATGTTACGGCGCTGATTGGCATTAAAAACTGCTAAATAATCATCAAAAGTGTTAAAGCCAAGATTTTGCCAAATGTAACTGTGGTGCAGCCAAGTAGTGAAACCTTGGCGTTCTAAAATTGGGCGCCATTGGGGATCGACAAAGAGGAAATGACAGCCACTTAAGCGGTGCTTTGAGCAAAAAGCATCAATTTCATGCACCATCATTGCCACAATTTCATCTTCATCTTCACCTGGAGCAATCAAAAATCGATAGCCTTCAACAGGAGTAAACGGCGTCATCCCTAGCATTTTTGGGTAGTAATGCACGCCGATGCGCTGTGCCAATTCAGCCCACTGGTGATCGAATACAAATTCACCCTGACTGTGTCCTTTGAGATATAGGGGAGCAGCAGCGATGAGCGTTCTATCTCGCCAGAGAGTCAAATGATTTGGTAACCAACCTGTTCTAGCTGTAGCGCTACCAGAGGTTTCTAAATTGTTCAGCCACTGCCATTCTAAAAATGGGGTTTGCAGTGGTAGTGCTAAAGCATCCCAAGCGTCTTGAGGCACTTCAGCAATTTTGTTAATCCAAGCAACTGAATAGCGAGGCTTTAGTTGTTCCACCATTGTGGATTTCCGAAAGAAATTAGGAATAGCTTTACTTAAAGTAATCTAATCTGCTGCTAATTGCAGCTTATCCTGGGGATTGGGAACTGGGTACTGGGGAAAAGGGGATTGGGTAATTCAATTTTGGATTTTGGAGCAAAGCGATTTTGGATTGGAACTTAATCTAAAATCCAAAATCTAAAATCTCTAGTCCCTAGTCCCTAGTCCCTAGCCCCTAGTCTCCAGTCCCTAGCATAATCCTGTAATTCTGGAAAGAACTCTAGAAAGTCATTTTGCAAGCTATTGTAGTGGGTTGTGAGTTCTTTCATCGCGTACTGCAAGTCGAAAGACTTATTAAACCGACTTAATAGTCTATTGGAGATTCTCTCTAAAGTTTTTTCCACACCAATCAAGCTGCGATAACCTGCCAACCAATCTTCGGCTGCCATACAAGCAATTAGTTTCCTAACTCCTGTGGGTATATCTCCTTGGTAAGCTTGAAACGATTCGTATATATGGCCTGTAAACTCCTCTAAAGGAACATTAGAATAAACAGACCAGTTTTTTGCTAGAAAGTGATCGTAAAAAATATCAATTAGTATGCCAGCAAATCGTCTATATTCTGAGCTAATTAGCTGTTTACTGCGGTGAACGATAACATGAGAATCTGTAAATACATCAATTGCTTGATGACATTTTATACCACGCTGTAGATAACAATTTAAATTCTGACGAGCCGATCCCTTCACCAAGTCGGCAAGTAGATTACCCAACCGAATTTCATCATTGCATTCAGACAAGAACAAGTGAGCGAGCCAATTCATAGGTAATTCATCGCCTAATGCGATAATTGAGAAAAACTTCCTGCTCAAAGGTGCGAACTTCCATTAGTTGTAATTGAGGAGCTACTTGCGATAAAAATCCTCTGCCTTCCACTGGTGTAGGCGCACTAGCACCACCTAAAATTAAAGGACAGACAGTTAGCCACAATTCATCGATTAATTCTAATTCCAGCATTGAGGCGATTAATTCACCTCCTCCTAATACCGCTAATTTTGCTATATCCAGAGTTAATAGATGTTGTAGAGCAACTGCAATGTCGATTTTTTCAGTTGCTGTTTCCAATCCCAAAATCCGCTCGAATTCGGGGCGATTTTGCCAAAACAGTGCTCCTGTTTTTGTAGTTATTAACCA
The DNA here is from genome assembly GCF_000317285.1 of Chlorogloeopsis fritschii PCC 6912. Taxonomy (GTDB): domain Bacteria; phylum Cyanobacteriota; class Cyanobacteriia; order Cyanobacteriales; family Nostocaceae; genus Chlorogloeopsis; species Chlorogloeopsis fritschii. Next base: position 82,498 of record NZ_AJLN01000037.1, read on the forward strand.
ACGGCTGACAGGCTGTTGAAAAAAGCGAAGTTCCGGATTGAGATGAGCAGTATGTGTAATTACTATGTGGATTGGCTGCGAGGGTTTACCCGCTTGTATTCTTTGTTGCAGAAGCTGTGGATTTGATACGGTTAATGTAGTACCATAAGCGCGGAGAGTATTAGCACCAAATAAAACGGCATCAGAAGCAGCTATCTGTTTTTCCAGATGTGCTTTATCGGTTTTTGACCCGAATCGAGCAGGCGATCGCCTAAAATCTGCTATTTTGCCATCTGCACTCATGGCTAAAACTACTGTAGTATGAGGTCTATGCTGCACCCTTGCTCTCTTTGTTTGTAGACTGTACGTCTTTTTACTATTAAGCTATTTTATGTTTAAAAATTACTCTTAGTAATTTTGATTGCTTAACTTAGATTAGCTAGTCTAATCGCATCTCGTTGCTGTTGTGGATTGCGCCAAGTGAGAGTGCCGATGGCTATGCACCGTCAATCATCCTTTCGCCGAATTTTAGTATCTAAAATTTTGCTGCTGTCTGTTCCAGTTTTACTGATTGGGGAGATAGTGGCTTACCAAAAGGCACGCTATGGTTTGTTGGAAACTGCCCGTCAAAACTTAACAGAGAGCGCCATCCTCAAGGGGGAAAAGATTGTTGATGCGATCGCAGCCTTAAAGGTTAATTTGCTCAGTATTAGTCAAACACAGGTAATCCAGTCAGGAACGCCTGCACAAATGCAAAAATTTCTGACTCAGTTAGCGCGACAAAATTCTCGGCAAATTGAGTGCATACAACTAACAAATCCGCAAAGCAATGAGGTTATAGCTACGACTTGTGGCGATGAAGCAATCAGTGAAGGGAAATCTTCTTTATTTACTGATGGATTTGCCGTAGAGCCTATATTGCCAAAAACTCCAGGTATACCGACAAGAACAGATGGGCAAAATAAACTGAAATTATTATTATCAGCACCTGTCTACGATAATGATGGCCAATGGCGTTACACCCTAATTTTTAAATCAGTATTATTTAACGAGCAAATTCACAATCAACCTGGTTTATTGACAGGTTCGACGGTAGTTATTGATGAAGATGGCAGAATATTAGCGCATCCAAATGCAAATCATATTGGGACAAGTATTACACAACATCTGGATGATGCGCGACTAAAAGATATAGTCAAAAATGCGATCGCAGGTAAACAAAATTTTTTACATTTGTTTTTTAAAAAAGACGGGAAAGAATTACTTGCTGGCTATACCGCTATAGATAGCCCAGTCCTCAAAGGAGGGCAGCAAAAATGGGTAATTTTGGCTATGGCTAGCCTCAATGATGCTTTGTATGGGCTAGGACAAATCAAATTTATTCTTTTCACGTTGACAATTGGCTTATTTAGTGCAAGCTTATTGGCATCGTTATATTTAGCCCGTTGCCTGGCGCTTCCTGTTGAAGAACTACGAGACTATGCTTTAAATCTTCACTGTCACCACACTGTCGCGCCAGTACCAGGCAACTTCAAAATTAGAGAGTTTAATCAACTCGGACAAGCACTAGAACAAATGGTAGAACGGCTCAAAGCTTGGGCAGAAGAAGTCGAAATATCTTGGCAAGAAGCTAAAACCGCTAACAAAAGTAAAAGCCAATTTTTAGCAACAACTTCTCATGAGTTGAGAAATCCATTAAATATTATTATTAACTGTATTCGCCTAGTCCGTGATGATATGTGTGATAGCCGTGAAGAGGAAATGGAGTTTCTCAAGCGTGCTGATGAAACAGCAATTCACCTGCTAGGGATAATTAACGATCTACTCGATATTTCTAAGATAGAAGCAGGTAAACTTTCAGTTAGCCTAGAACCAATAGACCTCCAACAAATACTAAAAGAGGTCATTAATCTACAATCAGTAAATATTCAACAAAAGGGCTTGCAGTTAAATATCCCTCAGCAGATGAGCGAACCTATTTTGGTGAATGCCGATCCAGCCAAGCTCAAGCAAGTATTGATTAATATTATCGGCAATGCCACTAAGTTTACTGAAGATGGAAGCATCACGATTACAACAGAAATTCAACAAATTGATAGCAAATGTCAAGTGATTGTCGCCGTCAAAGATACAGGTATAGGCATAGATCCTCCCCAACAACAAAAACTGTTTCGCCCCTTTGTGATGGTTGATGACGTTACGACACGCAGGTTTGGTGGTACTGGATTAGGATTAGCAATTTCGCGAAACTTAATAGAACTGATGGGAGGTAGCATTACTCTTGAAAGTGCAGGTCTTAATCAAGGCACTGTGGTAAAAATTATCTTACCTTTGATAGATGTATCATTGTCAATTTTGTCTCCTGAGAAAGAGCAATTAGGAAAGGTGGAAACTCCTGTGGAGTTAGATACTGTCGAGAATAATAAACATTTACCCAAACACGAGAATAAGAAAGAGGAAACATTTGATTCTTTTACTCAGAACTCGTTAATAAATAATGATTTTTGTCCAGAAAAACAGGTTTGCCATCCTGGTTGAGAGATTCTGTTAAAGCAGCGAGAATTTGCACGAGTTCTGTAGCTACCCATCCAGATGATACTGCACAAGGAGTTTGGTTGCAGATGCAGTTAATAAAGCGATCGCAAACTCGTTTTAAAGGTTCGCTTGTTTCTGTGTGCAGCACTTGTTGGTTTTGATTTGTAGGAATAAATTGGTTTTTCCACACCTCAAACTCACCATGCAGCAAAGTTAAAGGTGAGGCAGTTGCCATCTCATCAAAAACCAAACTACCACGACTACCCACTACTGCTAAACGTCTCTGTTTATCAGGATTGAGCCAGCATAGGTGGATAGAGGCTTGAAATCCATTTGAGTAAGTTAGGGTTGCCCAGATTAAGTCAGAAAGAGGGGGAGACACCTCGGAAGACGCGGAGAAATTATCAAAACTATTCCCCGTGTCCTCTTGTTGCAGCCACATCCTACCCGTTGCCTGCACCCTTACAGGCGGTTGTCCTAGCCAAGAGTTGAAAATGGCAATATCGTGAATGGCTAAATCCCAAAGTGCATCGACATCTTGACGAACAGGCCCCAAATGAGTGCGGCAGGCGTAGCCGTAGCGCAAATCACCCAATTCTCCTCCGTGAACTACAGCTTGCCCTCGTTCAACTGCTGGATGAAATAAGTAAGTATGATCGACCATGAGTTGACGTTGCTGTTTTTCTGCTAATTGACAGAGTTGCCAGCATTCTCCGGGATCGAGAGTTAAAGGCTTTTCGGCTAAAACGTGGTATCCCCAATTTAAGGCATCAATAATTAGAGAATAATGGGTACTGGCAGGAGTAGCAATTACTACTGCCTCTAAACCTGTTACTTGCTTTATTGTGTGCCATTCTGTTGTCAGTAGTACAGTATCATCCAACTTATACTGACTTTTTACTGCTGCCAAACGCTCTGGGTTCGGATCTACTACTGCCGCTACTTTGACTTGTGGATGTTCTAAAAAATTTCGCAGCAAATGTACGCCCCATCGTCCAATACCGACGACGGCGATTTTAATTTTATTAATCATTTGTTATTAGTTATTGGTCATCAGTCATTTGTTAATGGCTAATGAATAAGTTCTCATAACTGAATTATCAGCTTATTTATTACCTTTAGAGTTCAGTGTTTCTCCTGAGTATCAATAGTTGAGAACGCAACTTTTGCTGCTGCTTGTTCGGCAGCCTTGATAGAGCGTCCCTTGCCTTCGCCAAGCTTTTGTCCGTGCAACCACACTTGAGCAATGAAACGGTCTTGATTTGTTTGTGGTTGACTGATTTCTACAACCCGATATTCAGGTAAAACTTTAAAATTGGCTTGAGTCCATTCTTGCAAAGCAGCTTTGTAATTAAGTCTGGCTGGATCGAGGCGAATTTCTGCTGCTAATTCCTTAAAGTGAGAATCTAACCAAGGACGGATCAAATCCAAATTGTTAGTACTGAGGTAAAGCGCTCCCAGAACTGCTTCAAAGGCATCTGCTAGCCGCGATTGTTGCCCTACCTTATCAGCAGTAGCACTACCAGCGACAAGTAAGTATAATTCCAATCCATAGGAGCGAGCCAGTTGGGCAAGAATGCGATCGCTCACCAATACTGAACGAATTGCCGCATAATCTCCAACCGGGCAATCAGGGTAATTCTCCCATAACACAATTGCCGCCACCAAGCGCACCACTGCATCTCCAACAAACTCAAGATGTTCGTAATTTGCTGAGTCGGAGACAGTGGGATGAGTCAGCGCCAAGTCTAATAGTTGCCATTTAATCGGTGCTTGTGCTGAGAAACCAAATTTTTTGACTAAATTTTCGAGTTGTCTTTGACGGCGGGGATAAGCTAGGGTCATCGGTCATTAGTCATTAGTCATTAGCCAACCGTCAACAGTCAAAATTTGAACTCTGATTTTTGACTCTTAACTTTGGACTAATAAGGAGAGGATTTAAACAGCAGACAGTCTACTTTAGAAAACCTTATTTTGATAGGGTTTTCAAGCTTTATACTTTACGATCATACAAACTATGTACAAAAATGCCTGATTTTAGCTCAAAATTTATAATACAAGCAATATTTGTAGTACAAAAAATGTACAAAGCTTATTTCTAATCTTACTTAACCTCAACTTTATCCTGATAAAGATGATAGGAAAAGTTGTCAGTTAATCACCTAGTTCCATTATTTTAGGAGAGAGTTGGACATAAGCCGGGTTCTGTTCTCTTTATTCAAGAGGGCGGTAATCTATCTGGGACGCTTGTTACCAAACGCCTCTAGCGGCTCTGTTTGTACGGAACTGGTAAAAAGACCAACCGTAGTTCCTATAGACCTTGCTCCCAACCGGGGTTTACCGAGCCAGCGCCTCTCGACGCTGCTGGTGCGCTCTTACCGCACCTTTGCACCCTTACCTTTTTCAGTTATCAGGTATCAGTTATCAGTTATCAGGTATTTCCTGTTCACTGTTTACTGATAACTGTTCACTGATTTTGGCGGTATCTTTCTGTGGCACTATCCTCGCGATCGCTCGCACTGGGCGTTACCCAGCAAGTTTGGTCTTTCGGGAGCCCGGACTTTCCTCAAACCAGCCATAATTGGACTGATCTGTAACCGCCTGCGCCAACTCTCTCCTAGTATCTAGTGTAGTCTTGGATGGTACTGCAAACTCAAGTAGAAATTACCGTCTTTTGTTCCAAGGTAGGGCATACCACCAAGGTAGTTTTTTGATAGTGAAGGGACAGTTAACAATGCACATGGGAGGTTTGTCTTCACCTGGAGCTATGCCTACGCGCAGTTCAGATATCCTGAGTACTAGTTGTAATGAAAATTCCAAAGCTTTTTTCCCGTCCATAAATTGTTTGAACAAAATCTTTTGGGCTTTGACGGGACTTTTTCCCAGGGCGCTGACATTAATCAAAGGGGTGTTGACTTTGTAGGTTCCTGTGGCTGGATCGCGTTGGAAGACATCTTCTGCTGCCACTGCCACCGAAAGTGTTTTTGCTGGGGCAATCAGGCTAGGACTTTGGGGAACAGCTAAATCGCGAGTTAAGTCTGGCGATTTACGAATGACTCGTCGTGATTGCTTACTATAATCAACTACTAATGAGCAATTGTCCCAGTCAACGTATACGGCTAAATCTTTTGATTTATTCTCAATGCTTACAGACAATTCCTTCAACTCATCCATATCATATGAAGGACTGAGTTTAAAAGAAATCCCAATATCGTCTTGGAGATTTTTTTCTTTTAGTTGTTCATCGACGGCTGCTTTATTAAAGGCATATTTGATTTTATCGTCGATAGAATCAATCATCCTATTAAAAGTGTAAGTGACGCCAATAATATACAGCGTCAAAAAAATCAAATTACTACCATCCTCTCTAGCCATCATCTATATAAGCTCCCTGTAATTATTATGTATAATTTTCTAATCATCAAGACTTGAAGTGTTTCCCAACCAGCCTCTTCGCCAGAAAAAGAAGAGTAAACCGCCAGCAATTACTGCCATTAGTGCTAAACACATTGGATAACCCCAATACCAATTCAACTCTGGCATATTGTATGGTGATTTTTCGGTATTAAAGTTCATTCCATAAATACCAGCAATAAAAGTCAAAGGAATAAAAATAGATGAAATCACTGTTAGTAATTTCATAATTTCATTCATTCTGTTACTTACTGCCGACAGATATACATCCATCAAACCAGATGCAAGTTCTCGATAGGTTTCGACCATATCCATGACTTGTACTGCATGGTCGTAACAATCACGCAAATATATTCGCACCTCATCACTAATTAATTCATTACCGTCTTGAATCAAAGAATGAATTGCATTTCGTTGAGGCCAAATAGCGCGACGTAATTGCAGTAATTCGCGCCGAACTTGATATATTTTTAGGAGAGTTCTATGAGTGGGCCGAACTATTACTTCTTCCTCTAAATCTTCGATATGTTCTCCATAATCTTCCAGAACTGGAAAATAACCATCAATAATTGCATCTAAGAGAGTGTAGGCTAAATAATCAGCTCCTTGTTTGCGGATTATACCCTTATTTTTAAAAATGCGCGCTCGCACTGGTTCAAAACAATCTCGTTCTGGCTCTTCTTGAACTGTCAGCAAATAATGTTTTCCCAACACTAAACTTACTTGCTCACTATAAAAGCCATTGCTTTTTGCCTTTGGCAATACCATCCGCGCAATAATGACTAATTGATCTTCATAATCCTCTACTTTGGGGCGTTCTGGTACATTGACTATGTCTTCTAACACCAAAGGATGTAAATCAAAAACTGTTCTTAGTCTCTGCAAAATATCTTCACTACCCAACCCGGATACATCTACCCAAGATACTGATTCTGTATCTAAATAAACAGCACACTCTTCTGGGGTTGCTAATTGCTTGTGGATGGCATTGGTTTGATCGTAATCAATCAACTTAATTACCGACGGTGATGCATCTGCATCAATGATAATGGTTCCTGGTAGAGTACCAGGTTCATGATAGAAGTCTTCCGTATCTGAATCTTGTTTAGTGACTTTAGAAGAAAAGCGGCGAATTTTTTTGAACATACATTTTTTAGGGGACAGGGGACAGGGGATAGGGAACAGGAAGACAATGGTGTAATTAATTCTGTCTGGGTACTTACCTAAGTTTGTAAGCGAGGGATGTCAACTAAGTTCGATATTCACAAATAACTCTGTTCTACCGTAAATAGCGAAATATTATAAAAAAACAGTTTGTCTTAAAATCAGACAAACTGCTGTAGGCAATATATTTTTATACAAAAGTTAGGGCTACATCATACCCATGCCGCCCATGCCGCCCATACCACCCATACCGCCCATACCGCCCATGTCAGGAGCGCCACCTGCGGGTTTCTTCTCAGGCTTTTCAGCGACGATCGCTTCTGTGGTTAGCACCATAGCCGCAATGGAAGCAGCATTTTGTAAGGCTGAACGCACGACTTTAGCAGGATCGATAATACCCGCAGCAATTAAGTCTTGGAATTCTCCAGTTGCAGCGTTGTAACCGACGTTAAAGTCTGTGGTACGCACTTTCTCAACGATCACAGAACCTTCAGCACCAGCATTATCTGCGATTTGGCGCAACGGAGCATCTAGCGATCGCTTAATAATCTCAGCGCCAATTTGCTCTTCGTCGTTGAGGCTATTTTTAATTTCGTCGATTTTTGTAGACAGGTGAATTAACATCGTCCCGCCACCAGGCACGATTCCTTCTTCTACAGCGGCTTTAGTGGCATTAAGAGCATCCTCAATCCGCAATTTGCGGTCTTTAAGTTCGGTTTCTGTGGCTGCACCCACTTTAATTACGGCTACACCACCAGCTAGCTTGGCAATCCGTTCTTGCAGTTTTTCTTTATCGTATTCCGAATCGGTTTCTTGTAGTTGCTTGCGAATTTGGCCAATGCGCTTTTGCACATCTTGTGTCTGTGCAGATTCAGAGACGATGACGGTGTTTTCTTTATCAATAGAAATTTTCCGGGCAGTTCCCAGCATCTCCAAAGAAACTGTATCCAAGCTTAAGCCAATTTCTTCAGAAATCAGCTGTCCGCCGGTGAGAATAGCAATGTCTTCTAACATCGCTTTGCGGCGTTCGCCAAAACCAGGTGCTTTGATAGCGGCGACTGTCAACACACCCCGCGCTTTATTAACCACCAAAGTTGCTAAAGCTTCACCTTCTACATCTTCAGCGATAATTAGCAGAGCTTGACCCAAACGGGCTACTTTTTCCAATACAGGCACTAAGTCCTGAATGCTGCTGATTTTCTTATCAGTAATTAAAATGCGGGCGTTTTCAAATTCTACTGTCATCCGCTCGTTGTCGGTGATGAAGTAGGGCGAAATGTAACCCCGATCAATTTGCATCCCCTCAACCACTTCCAATTCGGTTGTCAGAGACTTAGATTCTTCTACGGTAATTACACCGTCTTTGGTGACTTTTTCCATTGCTTCGGCAATCATAGCCCCGATTTCTTCATCGTTGCCAGCAGAAACCGTCGCCACTTGAGCGATCGCGCTACCTTCAACTGGCTTGGCTACAGTTGCAATTTCCTGTACTAGCCTTTCAACGGTTTTTTCAATTCCGTGCCGTGTCGCGACTGGATTTGCTCCAGCAGCTACGTTTTTCAAACCTTCCCGAATCATCGCCTGTGCTAGCACTGTCGCCGTGGTTGTACCATCGCCAGCTACTTCTTTGGTTTTGGAAGCAACTTCTTGGACAAGTTTGGCACCAGTGTTTTCTAGGGGATCTTCTAGATCAATTTCTTTGGCAACGGTGATACCATCATTAACAATCTGAGGTGTACCAAATTTTTTCTCTAAAAGGACGTTACGACCTTTTGGCCCTAAGGTAATTTTCACTGCATCAGCAAGGGCGTTAATACCTCTTTCTAAAGCCCGCCGCGAATCTTCGTCAAATGCAATAATTTTTGCCATATCTATCAACTTGCGAACTCTTCCATTAGACAATTTAGCACTCACAGACAAAGAGTGCTAATCAGGCATAATGTTTCAGTTCCCAGATGGTGAGAACAAAATGGTTAGTATACACTTGATGCTGATGTTGGATACAGTCAGTAATGATGGAAGCGGCAAATGAACATATACAGCTTCCTTAAGGCTCTTGGTATTGCCGATCCTAGCGGTTCCGGCTGGTTGGCAGTGGTATTTACATTTTTATTAGCCTGGGTTGTAACGTGGCGTTTAATTCCGGCAGTACGTAAATTTGCCTTGCGTGTTGGTTGGGCTGATCAACCAAATGCACGACGACTAAACCGAGAACCTTTGCCAAATGCAGGTGGTTTGGCTATTTATGCCGGAGTAATAGCAGCATTGGTGCTAGCTAGCCTCTTAAGACCCATTGAACTCCAAAATGTATTGGCTCAGGTGCTCACAATCCTCTTAGGCGGTTCGATATTAGTACTTGTAGGCTTTATCGACGATCAGTTCGGCTTACCTGCCACTGTCCGCCTGTTGGTGCAAACTCTCACAGCACTGCTATTGGTTGCTAATGGCATCAGCATTCAAGTTACTTTTGGCACTCCCATAGATTCTATACTCTCGATCTTGCTGACAGTGCTTTGGGTAGTGGGAATTACTAATGCCATTAACTTAATGGATGGTATGGATGGGTTGGCAGGAGGAGTTAGCTTTATTACTGCCATGAGTTTATTAGCGGTGTCAGCACAATATCCCAATTGGGCTGCGGCGACGTTAGTTTTAGCAGCTTTAGGAGGAGCGGCGCTGGGTTTTTTGCGACATAACTTTCACCCATCCCGGATCATTATGGGTGATGCTGGAGCATACTTTTTCGGCTATGTCCTAGCAGCAACCACTATTATTGGTAATTTGCAAGTAACTACAGTTTTCTCTTTAGTACCTCCAGTTTTGTTTCTACTTTTGCCAGTACTGGACACTACACAAGTGTTTGTCAGACGACTTTTGGCAGGGAAAAATCCTATGAGTACCCCTGGCAAAGATCACCTACACCACCGCTTGCTAGCTTGGGGTTTGTCTCAACGTCACGCCGCGCTCACCCTTTGGTCAATTACTTTGGTGTGCAACTGGTTGGCAATGAGAATCCGAGGTATGAGTTTACCAGTGATGCTTGCCACCACCGTAAGCATCATCATTCTTTTGGGCTTTACTGTTTGGCAAAAGGTACGAGCAACTGAAAATGACACGAGGACAAAGTGACACGGGGAATCAAGAGGACGCAAGGACACGGAGAATCTTGAATCACGTTCTTGCCCCTTGTCTCCCCACGCCAGTCGCCCCAAGTCGGGGAGCCAGCGCCGTGGGCGGGTTCCTCTCCCCCTCTCCTTGTCCTCTTCCTAGCCCCTAACCCCCACTCCCCACTTTGGTATTTATGCCATAACCATTCCGCCATCCACGTTAAAGACTTGTCCCGTGATGTAGGCTGCGGCGGGATCGGCGGCAAGGAAGCGTACCATACCAGCCACTTCTTCTGGTTGACCGTAGCGAGCAAGGGGAATGTATTTAAGAATATCTTCAGCATTGAGGTTACTGGTCATATCGGTGGCGATAAAACCGGGAGCAACGGCGTTAACAGTAACGCTTCGAGAAGCTAATTCTTTGGCTACAGTTTTAGTAAAGCCAATCACACCTGCTTTGGCAGCGCTGTAGTTGGCTTGTCCGGGGTTGCCCATTTGTCCGGCGACGGAACTGATATTGATAATTCGCCCCGATCGCTGCTTGAGCATAATTTTACTGACAGCACGAGTGCATAAGAAAACACCAGTAAGGTTGAGATCGATGACCGCCTGCCAGTCTTCTGGTTTCATCCTCAAAAGTAAAGTGTCGCGAGTAATACCTGCATTGTTGACTAAAATATCAACGCGATTAAGCTTTTCCATCACACCATTCACCAAAGCATCTACTTGGTCGGCTTTGGAGACATCTGCTTGCAAGGCGATCGCGCTACCACCATCCTGAGTTATTTGTGATACTAATTCTTCTGCTGCTTGACTAGAACTGGCATAGTTGACAACCACATTAGCTCCATAGTTAGCCAATTCTTGTGCGATCGCTCGCCCAATTCCTCTCGAAGCTCCTGTAACAATCGCCACTTTACCTTTTAAAGTTTGTAAATTTTCTGGCAAAATTCCCATAAAACGACTTCTTAGCCTTATAAATCACAGCGCTAATCATCATAAAACCTTGCGGGATACGTGGAAAACCAGTTTTGAGCGAATTCTATTCCCAAGATTGGTATTGATTTAGACTTTACAAACAACCTTTTTAACAAAACTTCCAAAAGAAATATTAATAAACATTAAATTCTGTGGAGCAAAGAACTCAGAATCCAGAAAATTATGGCTCTTGTCTCGTGAGTTCTATGTTCTTTATTAATAAAGAATTATGAATTATGAGACTCAGTTAATAACTGTATTCAATCGATTTTGCTTTTCCAGATACTGGATTTTAGGGAAAACCCTTAACAACAGTGAAAACAAAATGATTTTAAATATATGATCTTCTAGCAAGAACTATCATTAAAATCAAACTATAGCAAAATAGTGTGTGTTACATGTCTACTAAAAAGCAATTCAACAGCTTCGAGGAGATGCTGTCTGGTTCTGATGTACCCGTATTGGTAGATTTTTACGCTGAATGGTGCGGCCCTTGTCGGATGATGGCCACAATCTTAGAGCAAGTCAATGCTCAACTCCAAGGGCGGATAAGGGTTGTAAAGATAGACACCGAGAAATATCCTCAGTTAGCTAACGATTATCAAGTTTACGCTCTACCAACTTTAGTACTTTTCAAGCAGGGGAAACCAGTGGAACGAATTGAGGGGGTGTTGCAATCCTCAGATTTAATGCAACGTCTAGAATCTTTGATTTAACTAAAGGATTTAATTACAGCAGAATACCCTGCGGCAGCCGCTGTTGCGTCTACAGGAGCCAGAAGTTAGTAGCCAGAAGTAAAATAGGCATGATAATGACTTTGAGGCTCAAGTTTTGTATTTCAACAACTTGAAATTCGCTGTATTTTTAATATTAGGAAACGGGGTACAGGAAAATTGAACTTATCTGTACCCTGTTTCTATATTTTTATTTATTTCCTTTGTATTTATAAAATTAATTCACAGCTTGTACCAATTGCTTTGTTGCAATTGTTGTAACAATTGTTGTAGGGTGGGCACCACCTAATTTTCCTCAAACCCTTATTGTTAGGTAGAAAGCAGTGCCCACCTCATGTCTGCCATTCATAAAATTAAGCTGCTACGCAACATCAGGAGGTATCGATTCGTCATCAGATCCAAAAGCAAGTTTGCTTAATTTCCGGATCTGGTTAGATCGGAATTGGTGTTAACTTTTAGTGTCGTAGTTTTTGAGATACACAGTAGCAGCAATTAAGCGGTTATGATGATGCGTCGATTTTTAAGTGTTTTGTCCTTAGTAGCATTATTACAATACTTTCCAGCAAAAGCTGATGCCCAAGTACAAACAGATTCTAAACAAGTATCAGAGCGTCAAATTCAACAGCTAATTGCTGTCAACTGGATGACTAATTACTCAGACAACAATTTTCATCCAGAAAAAATTCTCAACCGAGCAGAATTAGCCTCAACGATGGTGAAAGTGTTTCGACTGGATAAACGCCAAGTAGCCAGCAAAGAGAATATTGTAGTTACAGATGTACCTTCCTCACACCCGGCTTTTAATGATATTCAGCTAGTCTTAAAAACGGACATTATGAAAGGCTATCGGGGAAATTTATTTTTTCCCAATCAAAGGGTGACAAGGGCAGAAGCTTTAGCAATTTTTGCTCAAGCTTACGGAGTATTTCAATTTTCTGATGAAACTGTTCAGGAAATACTTACCCCATTTCCCGATGCCTCATCTATTCCGACTTGGGCAAGAAAAGCGATCGCTACAGTCGTGGCTGAAGGATTTGTCAACACAGATGCCCAAGGCAATATTGCTCCTTTAAAACCGATGACACGCGGTGATATGGCTTATATCTTAAGTCAGTATTTAAACAGACAACAGCCACAATCCGAAACACCAGAAGCACCTCCTGCACCTAATAGCCTTTTAGAAAAGTAGTGGTTAGCGAACCAATACGGTTCAGTTAAAGATTTGGAGTGAGATTTGGTGAAGTGTACAGACGCGACGGCAGTCGCTACAACGGGGGAAACCCTCCGAAGTTCTGAACGGCGGCTTCCGTCGCACCCTTACGGAAAGCCGCCTCCGGCGTCTACAGACTTCTCTCCGCAACGCGCTGCCTCAAATTTCGCGTCTCTACATTGCTGTGTAAAAATCTCTTCCCTATCCCCTATCCCCTGTCCCCTATCACCTATCTTCAAAAATAGGGGTGGTTTAACGTAATGAAATAATAACGATAATTTATGGTCACCTACTTCAAAATTGTTTTTCATCCAAAGGAGCATGGGAAAATCAGAATATAAGATCTAGAGAGGAAAACGCTATAGTATGCATTTGAGCGAAATCACCCATCCCAATCAGTTGCATGGATTATCTATCCGGCAGCTACAACAGATTGCCCGTCAGATTCGGGATAAGCACCTACAAACAGTAGCAGCCACCGGAGGGCATTTGGGGCCGGGATTGGGTGTTGTAGAGTTAACTTTAGGGCTTTATCAAACACTGGATTTAGACCGCGATAAGGTAATTTGGGATGTAGGACATCAGGCATATCCCCACAAACTAATTACAGGACGTTACAGCAGTTTCCATACACTGCGGCAAAAAGACGGTATTGCTGGTTACCTCAAGCGTTGCGAAAATAAATTTGACCATTTCGGCGCAGGGCACGCTTCAACCAGTATTTCTGCTGCCTTGGGCATGGCTTTAGCGCGAGATCAAAAAGAAGAAAAATTTAAAGTTGTAGCCATTATCGGCGATGGAGCGCTGACTGGTGGTATGGCATTAGAAGCTATCAATCATGCCGGACATTTGCCCAAAACTAATTTGTTGGTTGTCCTCAACGATAATGAGATGTCCATATCTCCAAATGTTGGTGCCATTCCCCGCTACTTAAACAAAATGCGTTTGAGTGGCCCAGTGCAGTTTCTTAAGGATAACTTTGAGGAACAATTTAAACAAATTCCTTTTGTGGGTGAGTCTTTGTCTCCCGAACTAGGACGTATCAAAGAAGGAATGAAGCGTTTAGCTGTTCCGAAAGTGGGGGCAGTTTTTGAAGAACTAGGCTTTACTTATATGGGGCCTGTAGATGGACACAGTTTAGAAGAATTAATAGCCACGTTCCAACAAGCACACCAAATTCAAGGCCCAGTTTTAGTACACGTGGCAACAGTGAAGGGAAAAGGTTACGAAATTGCCGAAAAAGATCAAGTAGGCTACCATGCCCAATCTCCCTTTAACCTAACCACAGGGAAAGCTATCCCCTCTAACAAACCCAAACCCCCTGCCTACTCGAAAGTTTTTGCTCATACTTTAGTCAAACTTGCCGAACAAAACCCAAAAATCATCGGGATTACGGCAGCAATGGCAACGGGAACAGGCTTAGATAAACTGCAAGCCAAGCTGCCCAATCAATATATCGATGTGGGTATTGCCGAACAACACGCTGTGACTCTCGCTGCCGGGTTGTCAACAGAAGGTATGCGTCCCGTCGTTGCTATTTACTCCACCTTTTTGCAACGTGCCTACGACCAAATTATTCACGATGTTTGCATCCAAAACTTGCCTGTGTTTTTCTGCATGGATCGGGCGGGTATTGTTGGTGCAGATGGCCCCACCCACCAGGGTATGTATGATATCGCCTATTTACGGTGCATTCCCAATATGGTGCTGATGGCACCCAAAGACGAAGCCGAACTACAGCGCATGATAGTTACAGGCATTGATTATACCAAAGGGCCGATCGCCATGCGCTTTCCCCGTGGTAATGGCTACGGCGTTCCCTTAATGGAAGAAGGCTGGGAACCCCTAGAAATTGGCAAAGGAGAAATTCTCCGTCACGGTGATGACGTGTTAATGGTCAGCTATGGCACAATGGTAAATCCAGCCCTGCAAGCGGCAGAAGTTCTCAGCGAACATGGTATTCAAGCTACTGTGATTAATGCCCGTTTTGCCAAACCTCTGGATACTGAATTAATTTTCCCATTGGCTAGGAAAATCGGTCGCGTTGTCACCCTAGAAGAAGGCTGTGTCATGGGTGGTTTTGGTTCCGCAGTGGCAGAAGCGCTGTTAGATGCGGATATTATGGTTCCAATTAAGCGGATCGGCGTACCAGATATTCTTGTGGAACACGCAGAACCTAATGAATCTAAAGCAGAATTAGGTTTAACTAGTCCGCAAATAGCTCAAAGAGTATTAGAAGCTTTCTTTCAACAACAGTTATCTGCTGTAAGTTAGAACTCAGAACTCAGTTACGCCAGTAAAGTGCGTTATGGACATTAGTCCTAACGCACCAAAAATCTAGGATGGTGTGGAGACAAAACGCCAGAACTAGTAGAATTGCTAACGTTACTATCTAAAAAATTTAATTAAATTTCCTTCCATGAACTCTTCCACAAACCAAGTTTATCCGGTTATTTGGCATAATAACGCTGTTTCGCTCATTGACCAAACCCGCATACCTAACGAATATACATTTGTAGAAATTAGCCGCAGCGAAGATATGGCAGTGGCAATCAAAACTATGATTGTCCGAGGTGCGCCAGCTATTGGTGTTGCAGCTGCTTATGGAATTTATCTTGGGGCAACGGAAATTCACACAGACAACCGCGATGAGTTTTTGAACCACTTGGAGAACGTAGCCGAGATGCTACGTTCTACCCGCCCTACAGCAGTAAATTTATTTTGGGCAATTTCGCGGATGATGAAGATTGCCTATGAAACACTGGGCACTGTGGATGAAATCAAACAAGTCCTTTTTCAAACTGCCCAAATTATTAATGCCGAAGATTTGCAAACTTGTCAGGCGATCGGTGATAACGGCTTAAAAGTTTTACCTTCCAATCCAGAAAAGTTAACGCTGCTTACTCACTGTAATGCCGGGGCACTAGCAACTGCTGGTTATGGTACTGCTTTAGGTGTGGTGCGTTCCGCTTGGCGAGAAGGACGGTTGGCAAGGTTATTTGCTGACGAAACCCGTCCCAGACTACAAGGCGCAAAACTCACTGCTTGGGAATGTGTACAAGAAGGCATTCCTGTTACGGTAATCACTGACAACATGGCTGCCCACTGTATGAAGCGGGGTTTGATTCATGCAGTAGTAGTTGGTGCTGATAGAATTGCTGCTAACGGAGATACGGCTAACAAAATTGGAACGTATAGTTTAGCACTAGTATCGAAGGCACATAATATTCCTTTCTTTGTGGCTGCACCCCTTTCTACGATTGATTTTTCTCTATCTGATGGCGATCAAATTCCAATTGAGGAACGCGATCCCGCAGAAATTTACCAAGTTGGCGACACTATCCTGACACCATCCGGGGCAGAATTTTACAATCCAGCTTTTGATGTTACTCCGGCAGAATTTATTACAGGAATCATTACGGAGAAAGGCACATTTGCTCCTGGTGAATTAAGACGCTTGCAGGAAAAGCAAGTGGTTTAAGTAGAAAGCAAAGGGCAGTAGACACGTTCGCTTCATATGTACGTTAACTAGCAGTTATCTTCTGGGTAGCTGCTAGAAGCGCTGCCCCATCATCATCGTTATTAGGTTCAACCTGGTAACGAAAACAGAGCTTCTGGCTCTCTCAATCCTGCGACGTAGATGCGGAACTGTTACTTACAGAAGTTGCTACGCGCTTACCGTATGGTACCCGTTCGTTGTTTAGCGTAGCCCTTCCGCCAGGTTATAGATGTTCCCGCAGTTAGGGTGCAGGATTATCAGTTTACGAACAAGAACATATAGCAGGAAATAGGGAACAGCCTTGAAAGCGGCTTAACTGATATCTTGCACCTTTCTCAATAACCGTAGGGTGGGCATTGCTTAGATTTGGCTCAAAACCTTATTTTTACGATATGGGCAATGCCCACCTTACAATGTCCTTATTTGATGATTAGGCATTGTCCTAATCTATCCGGCAACTGCTATGTATGCAAATAATCACGAATTCTTAACTCTATTAATCTAATATTTGCTGTATTTATAAAAGCCTAATTTAAGTAATAATACCCCTAAGAGTTTCTCGTTGTATGAAAGTAGCATTTCAATTTACAAAACAGTAATTCCAAATAATTATTTACTTACAGAATAACTTTATCTCGGAGTCAAAATCATGTTAAACAACAAGCAAAAACTACGTCGTCAAACAACACAACAGATTGTTCAGAACTTCCAGTCTTTTGAGCAATTAACAGAGAGTGAAGCAGAAAAAGTTATCGGTGGTTTAGTGACTGAAGCTGAAGCTGTCTTTACTCAATTCAAAAGACAGCTCATTTTAGGAGATTTTGGGTTTGAAATTTCAGCAACAGCCCTCGAATTTATTGAATAAAAATTTTTAGCTTCTTACTTTGTTTCTCACCAGTGGAATTTCTTCCACTGTTTTTTATTGCGTTATTTTTGTCAGTTGTCTATCTCAATTAATATTGGTGCGATCGCTAGTAAATTTAATAGATGCTGTCAACAAATTCTCATAGAGTACATCAACTGCAAATCAGGCTATCATTATCCAATCAAGTCTAGTATTTGCTGTATTTATAAAAGCCTTTTTAAGTAATAATACCCCTAAGAGTTTCTCGTTGTATGAAAGTAGCATTTCAATTTACAAAACAGTAATTTCAAATAATTATTTACTTAGAGAATAGCTTTACCTCAGAGGCAAAATCATGTTAAACAACAAGCAAAAAGTACGCCGTCAAACAACACAACAGATTGCTCATAAATTCCACTATTTTGAGCAATTAACAGAGAGTGAAGCAGAAAAAGTTGTCGGTGGTTTAGTGACTGAAGCTGAAGCTATCTTTACTCAATTCAAGAGACAGCTCATCTTAGGAAACTTTGAGTTTGAAATTTCAGCAACAGCTCTCGAATTTATTGAATAAAAATTTTAGCTTCTTGCTTTCTTGCTCACCAGTGGAAGAAATTCCACTGTTTTTTTATTTGTTCACATCTGTCTTGAAAGGCAGAAGGGAAAGATTCACTTTCATTTCTTTGTTGTGAACTCTGCTCATGAATGTCTTGCACCAGTTTTTTGATTGCGATTTTTGTAAGGAGGAGCAACGCTTTCGGAGGAAACCTCGCTCCGGTTACCCTACGGGAACGCCTCCGGCGAACGCAGTCGCACGCCAGGTGACGCCAGTCGCTACAACGGGGGAGAACCCCCCTTACGGGAAGAAACCGGAGGCGTCTTGTGACTTCTCTCCACCCTACGGTTAAAGGAGCAAGATATCAGTTTGCGTTATTTTTGTCAGTTGACTATCTCAATTAATATTGGTGCGATCGCTAGTAAATTTAATAGATGCTGTCAACAAATTCTCCTAGAGTACATCAACTGCAAATCAGGCTATCATTATCCAATCAAGTCTAGTATTTGCTGTATTTATAAAAGCCTTTTTAAGTAATATTACTTCTAATAGTTTGTTGTTGTATGAAAGTAGCATTTCAATTTACAAAACAGTAATTTCAAATAATTATTTACTTAGAGAATAGCTTTACCTCAGAGGCAAAATCATGTTAAACAACAAGCAAAAAGTACGCCGTCAAACAACACAACAGATTGCTCAGAACTTCCAGTCTTTTGAGCAATTAACAGAGAGTGAAGCAGAAAAAGTTATCGGTGGTTTAGTGACTGAAGCTGAAGCTGTCTTTACTCAATTCAAAAGACAGCTCATCTTAGGAGACTTTGGGTTGGAAATTGCAGCAACAGCTCTCGATTTTATTGAATAAAAACTTTCAGATTCTTGCTTTATTTCTCATCAGTGGAGTTTCTTCCACTGTTTTTTATTTGTGTTGTTTTTGTCAGTTGTCTATCTCAATTAATGTTGGTGCGATCGCTAGTAAATTTAATAGGCACTAGAAAAATTTTTCGTAGAGTACATCAACCATTATCCACCAGATTTATTAGCTATCTGAGTATAAACACAAAAAAGCCAGTATAAATAATCTAACTGGCAAAAGTACATTTCAAGAGTAAAATGAATCAACAAGAGGAAAAATGTGCAGATTTTAATTCAAGGATTACAACCAAATTCCTTAATTATGGATCGAGTGAATACTTCATATTAATTCTAATTGTTGTATCCTTTTTTAAGGAAAAACTAGCATCTTGAAACTTTGGTACCCCCTTTAGCATTGATACAGTTGGATTTTTAGAAATACCAAAACCTTCTTGGGGCATACCTAAAAAGTCTCTGTTTAATTTGTAGTCTCCATTTTGATCGTCTACTACAGCGACAGCATAAGTTCCTGGCTTTAACCCGCTGAACTCCTTTTTTACAGAACTTCCTTGAATTTTAACGCAACCACTTTTTACTTCACTAGTATCACTTAAAGGAAATCCTCGTTCATCACCATGTATTCTCAGACAAATCTGCCCTTTTTGGTTACGGATTCCATCGACTACAACAGTTAATTTTATGGTAGGTTTAGAATTAGCCGTTGCCAGGTTAAAAACGGCTAGATTAGAAAGCAAAAAAAGACTAAAGAGAACTGTTTTTTTGAACATAACTATGAATTTACATTAGA
Organism: Chlorogloeopsis fritschii PCC 6912; assembly: GCF_000317285.1. Classification (GTDB taxonomy): domain Bacteria; phylum Cyanobacteriota; class Cyanobacteriia; order Cyanobacteriales; family Nostocaceae; genus Chlorogloeopsis; species Chlorogloeopsis fritschii. Next base: position 102,175 of record NZ_AJLN01000037.1, read on the forward strand.
TATTTGCTGGTTTTTAAGAATTCAGTTCAGTTTTAATATCTGTGTTTCGCAGCCATTCCCGTGTGCGTCGCATTCCCTCTTCTAAGTCAATTTTTGGTTCATAATTTAAAATTCTTTGTGCTTTAGCAATAGAATATGCATAGGGACGTGAGAGAAAATCTACAGTTTCTGGTACAAGGTCTGGTTTTTTCCGAAAAAGTTTTTGTCCCTGTTCGCGCACTCTAATAAATAATTTGGCTTCCTCTTTTGGTAAAGACAAAGGCACAGGTAAATCTGCTATTTTAGCTAGTCGTGTAAAATACTCTTTCCAAGAAGTATTTTGTCCATCAGTAATGTTAAATATTTCTCCATATGCTTCTTTTTCGATGGCAAGAAATATGGCATCAATCAGGTTGTCAATATATACATGGTTGCTAACTCCCTGTCCATCGTTAACCAATGCAAATAATTTTTGATGCATCATATGTAGTGGTCGTACTATCCAAGGAATGCTTCTTGGCCCGTAAACATCTCCTGGTCTAATGATGATGATCTCAAAATCCGGTGGGGCATGGAGTTGTAAGAGTGCTTCTTCAGCTTCTATTTTTGTTTGGCATAGAGGATTATTCTCACCACGTAGCGGCCCGTTTTCTGTGACGCGATCGGGATAATTGAAACCGTAAACCATAGCACTGGAAATATGAGTGAAGATTTTGACACCAGCACTCTTGGCAGCTTTAGCCATGGTAACAGTTCCACCAACATTGACCTCACGAAAATGCTTAAGTGAGCCACTTTCTTGGCTAATGCCAGCTGTATGCAAAACAATGTCTACTCCCTGACAAGCTTTAGAGGCGATCGCAGGATCGGTAACGCTACCAACAATAATTTCCGCACCCAATTTTTGAGCTTTTTTGGCTTTTTCGGCAGAACGTGCCAGCCCGCAAACTTTCATTCCTCGTGCTATGGCTAGCTCGGCAGTTCGCAAACCGATAAATCCACTAATTCCTGAAATGAGAAGTGTTTGTTCAGATAAGTTCATAAAGCTTACTCTCTTTAGAAGTATTTATATAGAAATTCCACACTCTATAAAGATGCAATTATTTGATTAGCCAATTGCCAAAATTTAACTGTTGGTTGTTGCTAGCATCGACAATACAGGTAAGGACATTATCTGCAAGAATTTCTGCATTTTTCTGACTGATTGCAGGCTCAGAAAACATAAAATTTAAAAACATTTTTGACTCATAAGTTAGAACAGCAACACGCCATCCTTTAAATGCGGCAATAGAAGTAACAAAACTGATTTCTTCTAGCTCAAACAAACCATAATTTGAAGGGATATTGACTACACCTATATTGGTGACACCCACTGTTGAAACTGTCTGATGAGGGAAAGCAAGAAGAAACTCAATCAAAATCTTAGTTATCAGCGGTAAACAAAAGATGCGATCGCCTGCTATTGTTGCTTCCATTTGTTGTCTGCGATCGCGAGCCAAATCCCAAAAAGATGTATTGATTCTCAGAGTATGACATGAAATATCACCAGAAACTAACACACTCAAATGTTCATTACTAATTTCTGGTTGAAGATGATTGCGTATATTGATTGTTGACCAACAACTGACACCTAAATTTGCTTTTTTCCCACCAGTGATTTTTCTAGCTGCTGCAAACAACATCGCTGCACATAAAGCAGCATATACCGTTGTCTGATTCTGTCTACAAGCATTTACTAACTGTTTGGTTTGCTCTACGCTCAGGGTTCTGTGAACCAAACCAGTACGGCTTGCTTCAATAGGTACGACTTGTTCAAACTTTAAATTTTTTGGTCGATACCAAATCTTCTTTAATAATTGCCTGCATACGGTTAAAAATATATTCACCGCACCTCTCCATCCCTGCATCGAAGCTGGAAGAAGATTTCCGATAGGTGGCAGTGCAGGTAAAGTGGCAACTTCTATTTGTTCAAAAGATGCAATTTTTTCACAATATCTCAAAAGTTCAGAATGCAGTTGAATGCATGATAAACCATCTGCGATCGCATGATGAATTGTTGTAATTAAATAATTAATATTGCTTTGGTTTTTAACCTGAACCAGTACAACTCGCATTAAACTTGTGTGACTCTCAATTTTTTGATTGAGTTCTTCTAATGCAACTTCTTGCCACTGTTGAGGCTCGTACTTTTCCACAACACGTAAAGGAATATTGATGACTCCAGTTTCAAAGTGCAAACTACTTAACTTACCGACAATTCGACAGTTTAAACGAGGGTGATGTGACTGTAGCACCTCAAGAGCTTGTCTGAGAATTTCTTCGCTAAAAATTCCGTTAATTCGACAAATCGTGACGATATTGTATGTAGTAGCACGGCGATTCAAAATCTCCATTACTTGCTCGAAAGGAGAAAGTTTCCTGTCGTAGAGCATAAGCACATTTGTATTGAAAAAATAGGGGCTAGGAAGACTGGATTTGGTATCTACTAAATATTTTTACAGATTGCGTTGAGACGCTCGATGAGCAGTTTTCAAAGCACTTCTAGACAATGAAGCTGGTTGATGCTGAGGAATGGCAATCATTTGATCGGCAAAGATAAATTTTTGGTTTTTGCTAGCTTCAATAATACAAGCAAGAACATTATCTGCAAGGATTTCTGCGATTTCTTGACTAATTGCAGGCTCAGAAAACATGAAATTTAAAAACATTTTTGACTCATAAGTCAAAACAGCAACACACAAACCTCTAAATGCTGCATTACCAGTAACAAAACTGATTTCTTCTAGTTTAAATAAATCATAATCTGAAGAAATATTTACTCTACCTATATTAGTGACACCTATTGTTGAAAATACTTGATAAGGGAAAACAAGAAGAAACTGGATCAAAAACTTAGTTATCAGCGGTAAACAAAAGACGCGATCGCCTGCTATTGTTGCTTCCATTTGTTGTCTGCGCTCGCGAGCCAAATTCCAAAAAGATGTATTGATTCTCAGAGTATGATATGAAATATCACCAGACACTAACAAACTCAAATGTTCATTACTAATTTCTGGTTGAAGACGATTGCGTATATTGATAGGTGACCAACAACTGACACCTAAATTTGCTTTTTTACCACTAGTGATTTTTCTAGCTGTTGCAAATAACATCGCTGCGCATAAAGCAGAATGCACCGTTGTCTGATTCTGCCTACAAGCATTTACTAACTGTTTGGTTTGCTCTACGCTCAGGGTTCTGTGAACTAAACCAGTACGACGTAATTCTACAGGTAAGAATTTTTCAAACTTCAATGTTTTTGGTCGATACCAAACATCTTTGAACAAAAGTCTTGATATTGCTAAAAATATATTCACCGCGCCTTTCCATCCCTGCATCGAAGCTGGCATAAGCTTTTCGATTGGTGGCAGTGCAGGTAAAGTGGCAACTTCTATTGGTTCAAAAGACGTAATTTTTTCACAATATCTCAAAAGTTCAGAATGCAGTTGAATGCATGATAAACCATCTGCGATCGCATGATGAATTGTTGTAATTAAATAATTAATATTGCTTTGGTTTTTAATCTGAACTAGTACAACTCGCATTAAACTTTTGTGACTCTCAATTTTTTGATTGAGTTCTTCTAATGCAACTTCTTGCCACTGTTGAGGCTCGTACTTTTCCACAACACGTAAAGGAATATTGATGACTCCAGTTTCAAAGCGCAAACTACTTAACTTACCGACAATTCGACAGTTCAAACGAGGGTGACGTGACTGTAGCACCTCAAGAGCTTGTCTGAGGATTTCTTCACTAAAAATTCCGTTAATTCGACAAATTGTGACGATATTGTATGTAGTAGCACGGCGATTTAAAATCTCCATTGCTTGCTCGAAAGGAGAAAGTTTTCTGTTGTAAGGCATAAATAACTGGGTATTATTGGTATCCAAAAAAATTTTTACTGATGGTGTCTAGAGACTGGAGGAGCAACACTCAATGCTTTAGAAGCAGATGAGGATAGATGATAGTGAGCGGCACTCATTTGATCGGCAAAAGTGAAGTTTGTGTTGTTACAAGCCTTAACAATACAGGCGAGGACATTATCGGCAAGAATTTCCGCGATTTCTTGACTGATTGCAGGCTCAGAAAACATGAAATTCAAAAACATTTTTGACTCAAAAGTCAAAACAGCAACACACAAACCTCCAAATGCTGCCCATGCAGGAACAAAGCTAATTTCTTCTAGTTCAAATAAGCCATAATCTGAAGCAATGTTGACTCTACCGATATTAGTGACACCCACTGTGCCAAACATTTGACGAGGGCAAGCAAGAAGAAAATCGGTAAACAGCTTAATTAACAACGCTGAACAGAAGACGCGATCGCTTGCTATTGTTGCTTTCATTTGTTGTCTGCTGTTGCGAGCTAGATCCCAAAAAGATGTATTTGTTTTGAGGGTATGACACGAGATGTCACCAGAAACCAACACACCCAGGTGGCGATCGCTAATCTCTGGTTTGAAACGATTACGCAGGTTAATATTTGACCAACAGCTGACGCCTAAATTTGCTTTCTTGCCACCAGTGATTTTTCTGGCTGCCGCAAACAACATCGCCGCGCATAAAGCAGAATGCACCGTTGTCTGATTCTGTCTGCAAACACTTACCAACTTTTCGGTTTGCTCTATGTTCAGGGTTCTATGAACCATGCCAGAATAGCGCGATTCAATCGGTACAAATTTTTCAAACTTTAAAGTTTTTGGTCGATACCAAATCTTCTTTAATAATTGCCTGCATACGGTTAAAAATATATTCACTGCACCTCTCCATCCCTGCATCGAAGCTGGCATAAGCTTTTCTATTGATGGCAGTGCAGGTAAAGTGGCAACTTCTATTGGTTCACAAGACGTAATTTTTTGACAATATCTCAAAAGTTCAGAATGCAGTTGAATGCATGATAAGCCGTCTGCGATCGCATGATGAATTGTTGTAATTAAATAATTGAGATTTTTCTCAGTTTTGATTTGAACAAGTGCAACTCGCATTAGGCTTTTGTCGCTCTCAATTTTTTGATTGAGTTCTTCTAATGCAACTTCTTGCCACTGTTGAGGAGCGTACTTTTCCACAACACGTAAAGGAATATTGATGACTCCAGTTTCAAAGCGCAAACTACTTAACTTACCGACAATTCGACAGTTCAGACGAGGGTGACGTGACTGTAGCACTTCAAGAGCTTGTCTGAGGATTTCTTCACTAAAAATTCCCTGAATTCGACAAGTTGTAACTATGTTGTACGCGCTAGCACGACGATTAACTACTTCTATAACTTGCTCTAAAGGAGAAAGTTTTCTGTCATATAACATAATAAAGATGTTTTGTATGTCATGGTTTGTATCCAATCGTAGGGGAGCCAGTCGCTTGCGGGGGTTCTCCCCGTTGTGCGAACTGGCGTTGGGCATTGCCCGTCAAAGTTAATGTGGTAAGTATTTGAGATATAGGTGAACAATGCCCACCTGACACAAAACTGCAAATTTAGCGATCGCCAAATTTTGCTTTTAGAGAAGCAAAATGTTTACCACCAAGTTCAATTTGTCCTTCTGCGCACCCAGCCTTTAATCTTTCTACTAGATATTCCAAATCACGAGCGATGAAATTTGTACCATGATCTGGTTCGATTAAACTTACTAGGGCTGTATTTTCTACTTGCTGATTCGTTAAGCTAGAAATACCCAAAAAATTGAATACTCCTGATTCATAAGTTCCACAAGGAACTGATGGATTTGTTACGCCAACATAATATTCATTTGGTTTAAACCATTCTAATGCTGGGTAACCATGAAAATGAACAATTGGGGCACCATTTTTAATAAGTTCTGGTGCATATAAAGCAGCAGACAAACTAATAGCAAGCATTACGTAGATGTCATAGGAAGGTTTGATATCTGCTAGCTCTGGATTAATATTTTGTGGTAATTGAAGAATTAAATTTTCTTTCAAACCAATACGAATAACATCACTTTCCAGCTTTAAATCTGTTTTGTTCGAGCCGGAGCGAGAGCTAACAAGCCAGATATCTGGTATTTGCTTAAATAGATATTCTCCATTGACCTTGGTTTTGATATAAAACCGACCTTTTTCATTTTGACGGAGTTCATCGTGATTAAATCCCGTCACAGGTAATAGACTTTGCCACTCATTTTCAGTTATTTCTGGCTCACCAATATATTGTGGAGGTTCAGCATAAGCAACAAAACCATAAGATACACCTGTCCTGCCATTAACTATGACATTCACTATATCTCTATGAGATTTTCTTTTGATAACTTCATAAAGCTTAAAGCCTGGAGGAAATAGACCTGTTGGTGCCAATTCATTACCTAATTTCACTAATTTTGTAGCATAGCTAGATTCATGAGGATCATACTGTCCTAGCTCAAATCGACTTAGTAAAAGAGGATATATTGGTACAAAAATTTTAGGAATTAGTGAGTTAGCAACAAAGTGTTCTATCTCATTTCTAGGAAAAACAGAATCTGAAAGATTCATATTTAAAATAGAAATTTTTTCTTCAGACACTCCAATCACCATTTCTGAGAATGTTCTGATTAAAGTGTTTAAACCAATTTTTATTTTTTGTTGATAAGGAAGTAAAGGATTGACAAATTCCTGATCTATTTGTGTAAGGGTGATTACCTGAGTATTAGTAGGGTCTTCAATGTATTTAGCTGTGTGGTCTTCAGCCCAACTACTCAATTTAGCTATTCTAGAAACAGAAATTTCTCGGTTCTTCAAAAGTAAATGCGAATAAATTTGATATAAATTTTCTGCTACACATATACCCAACTTTCTTAACAAAAACGGAGTATTCTCAACATCAATAACTGCATCAACTTCTGATTTTACATTCTTGGTTTTGAAGCTTTTTTTCCAGTTTGTTTTGGGAATCTTAAACAAATAGCTAAACTCTGTTGTTGCTTCTTCCCAAGGTAAAACTTTTACTCCATAATCCCTAAATTTAGTTGCTAATTCTTCTCTAAATTTAATAATTTCTGTGCGATTGTAGCCTTTAGGTAAAGGTCTAAATGTAACTGTTAGCTTTTGAGCCATCACTTTAGGATCAACAACTGGTGGCTGATATTCCACATTTGATTGTTTTACAAATCCCCCAATTAAACGACCAATAGTTTGCAGGCTTAGTCCGATGTTCAAAGGAATGGAAGCTGCTTTAGCTGCAACATCTTGTTCGCGTAAAAACGCCAAAATTTCTGCTTTATAAGTAGTTAGTTCTGCCTGTATTTCTGGTGTAATTACCCCCTTAGGAGAACGAAGATTAAGTTTGTTATTATCCACCCACAATTGAACACCTTTTTGAGTAAGATTTTCCAAAAGTTCAGATGCATTCATAGTTTCATTATCTCTGGTTTAAGAATAGGAACTAATAACCTCGTAACCTCGTGACCAGGTTGAACCTGATCACGATAACTAGAGCAATCTGGCTCTTTCAATCAAATAGTGCAAGATATCAGGTGATCAAAATATTTTGTAGCTTCTTCAAAACTCAAAAGTCTCTGAGTTTGAATCTGCAAAATCTTCTGCTAAACGCTGGCTCAATGCTTCAATTGTGGGGTAATGCCACAACAGAATCAAAGACAACTTACATCCAAGTAATTTCTCTGCTCTACTGGCAAGAACCATACCCTGCGCTGAATCCAAGCCATAACTGTCTAAAGGTTCTCGAATATCTATTTCATCAGCTGCAACTCCTAGCATCTCAGAAATATTAGAAACTAGCCAGGCTTGTATTTCTTCTGCAGTATATGACTGTTTTGAAGTTGAATTAACAATAGATTGGCTCATTTGAAAACCTCTAAAGTAAAAGAGTTGACCTACCAAGCTAATGAACAAAACTGATTTGAACAAATTTTCTACCTGGGGAACTAGCTGTTTAGCTGGTTTATAAATTTTTGAGTCTTTGACAAGTCTGCTTATGAAGCCTGTTGTTTTTCATGTTTTGCCTAAAGGCAGTAATAAACACACCAATTAAACGGCTGTTAGGTGCATATAAGCGTATGAAAATCTAGCACTTTCGGGAATCAAGCAAAATATTCTATCACCTGGTTCAAGTTTTCCTGATGACATTAATTCCTCTAACATAATAAAAATGGAGGCAGAGCCTGTATTACCCTTGTAGGTTAGGTTAGTAAACCATTTATCAAACGGAATCTCAAATCCAATTCCCACTAATTCATCATGGAGTGGCAACTTAAAGTGTTCTGATGAATAATGAGGTAAATACCAAGTGATATGATCTGGTTTTAAATGATATTTGTCTCGAACTTGTGCAAAGCCTTTTTGAATTCCATAGGAAACTACATTTTCTCCTAGCAGTTTTGCATCTTGTTTTAAGGCAATATAATTTTCTTTCCAAACTTCATCTGGATTTTCAACATCCCGCAAGCCTTGTAAAGAACCATCAGATCTCTTCACGGCTCCTGCATACATACAAGTCTCTAGTTCATTGGCAAAAGAGACGATATCAACCCAATCTACTCTAAGTGAAATACCATTTTGACGAGGTGTATCCGTTATCAGCACTGCTGCGGCAGCATCGGAAAGCATCCACCTCAAAAAATCCTTCTCAAAAGCTATAATTGGTTTTGCTTCCAAATCCTGAATTTTAGCTTCTATTTCGGGCTGAAAGAACTTCGCTCTGAATTGATTTGATACAAGTTCTGAACCTGTAGTTACAGCATTTTTGGTTAATCCGGAATACACGCTCATGTATCCATATTTAAATGCAGTCATTCCTGAGCAGCAGACTCCACTTGTGGATACAACCTCACAAGGAGGACACTTAATTTCTCCATGCACCATGAGAGCATGATTAGGAACAATTTGATCCGGAGAAGATGTTCCACAAACTAAACATTCTATTTCCTCTAATGGAAAATTAGAGTTTTTGGAAAGAGTACGTACTGCCTCAGCAGTTAATTGTGCATTAGTATGAGTTTGCTTACCTGTTTGCGGAGCTATTGCATAATATCGAGATTTTATACCGTTATTTTTTAGGATTCTATTTTTACATCGAGAAGGTTTGCCATTAATTAACCCCAAAACATTTTCCATTTCCTCATTATTGACTGGTTCATTAGGTAGAAAAACTCCTAGACCTGTAATGTATGCTGAAGCCATAATTTTCTCCTAACAATTTAGCAAAACATCAAGTTAGTAAACGTGCTCACTTTAAAGGATGAGTTATTGTTGACTTCTCGCCCACACCAGATGGAGCTTTTAAAAGCTCAACATAAGACGCTATTTTTTTATGAATCAGCGGAGCAAAGAGCAATTGAACGGCAGTAGAAACGATAAGAACAATGGGAATAGCAAATACAAGCTGAACCGCAAAGATGCAAATTATCGGTATTCTGCTCCAGCTTCCCTGTTTACCGAAAAAACGAGCTATCTTGGCCCAAGGACGGTATACCACCCACCCAATTACTTCCGGAATCACATAGCGTTGATTAACTTCAACAGCGCCAAGTCCTTTAAGCATCGGCTGAGGAGAAGAATTACTTAACGCCGCGAGATTATTTGCTAACCGCTTACCAAATCTTGACAGTGCACTAATATCTTCATCTCTAACTCCTGCAGCAGGTAAGAATCCCAAAAATCTATTTTTTTTCCCTGTCAACAGTAACCGCGGAGTGGTAACAAAGGTAGCCAAAGGTGATCCTTGGTGAGTTAAAACCACATTGTCAATATGAATTCCTCCGACCTCAGCAATCATTTTCTTGATAGTTTCTGAGGCAGAGTGCCACATATTTCGACACACCACTAAAGTGATGACTTTCGTACCTTTAAGGACTTTTGCATACTTGGATTTGAAAAAGCCCTGAATTGGTAAAGATGGTGCTAAAAACCAAACTTGATAGCCTATGATAACTAGGTCAAATTTTTCATCTCCACTAAATTTTGGTGGATAAATTTCCGGAGGCTCCTGGTTTACACATTCTGGAAAAACATCAAAAAACTTATACAAGCTCCAAGGAGAAGGATAATCAACTTTTGGTTTAATACACTCCCAGTTAAGCTCAACTTCTGGTGTGTTGAGATATCTGGTAAAAGATTCAGCGGCGCGAGTCACATCCCCTGACTGTGAGTAATAAACTACCAGTACACGTTTCATAACTGCAGGTGGGAAAGTGGTTAGGAAAAGGTATTATATGGATGTCAGTAAAATGCGTCAGCTTTATTACGGTTGATATTGAATGTAGTCGGCTGGCATTTGTAATCCTTGAATTTTTAAACTTTGTACTCGGTATAAAAATGCCGCTCCTCTCATAATGTGGTTAGCAACATCAACCACTTTTCGATTATTTGGTTCTGCTAAATAAGAGCCTCTTACCCAATCATTAAAGCTACCCATTGCCGGGCCACACCAAATTTGATAATCAGTTTCCCGTCCTTTTTCCCCAGAGTTAGACCAGCGCGATGACAATCCGAGATACCAGCGGAAAATTAGAGCCATCTTCAGTTTAGGATGATTGGCAGCTTTAGCTAATTTATCTGGGTTTCTTTGAGATAAATAGGCAGCGGTATCCTCCCAAATTGCTTCCAGACTCTTTCTAAAAATTTGTTTTTCTAATTTCTCCCTTTCTGCTAGCGGAATGTCTTCAATAGAGTCATAAGTTTTGTATAAATCAGACAGTTTTTGCGCTCGCAGAGGGAAGAAAGTTCCTCTTTTTAGAACTTGAAGTTTTACACCCATTTCAAACATATCTGCTGCTGGAGCCATCATCACGTCTGCCATATCGGCTTGAGCCAATAGTTGTTTTGTATGCTCAGAAGTTCCGGCTTCAATACAAGACTGGTTAATAGAGCCAGTGACAACATAGGCAGCGCCCATCATAAAGGCAGCTAATGCTGATTGAGGAGTTGCAATTCCTCCTGCTACTCCAACTCGCACAGGTTTTTCATAAGCATATTGTCTTTGAATTTCATCTCTCAGTTCCAAGATGGAAGGAAAGAGGCAAACTAGAGGACGATTATCTGTATGACCACCAGAGTCTGCTTCGACGGTAATATCATCCGCCATTGGAACTTGTTCAGCTAGTTTTGCTTGTAACTCACTGATTAAACCTTGTGCAACTAACTGCTTAATAATTTTTGTAGGAGCAGGCTGAAGAAATTTAGTTGCAACTTCTCTTCTAGAAATTTTAGCAATGACCTTATTTTTGATTTCGATTTTATGAGCTGGATTTAAACTCAAACCAGCGCATCGGTAGTAGACTATGTTGTCAGTTAAATCTAGGAAAGCAGAAGCTTCTACTGTTCTAACACCATATTTGAGATACAAATCAACAACACCGCGTTCAATAGCAGGTTCACTAGGGTTGTGGAGTAAATTAAAAATGTAAGGCCCTTCTGGTAAGGCTTGTTGAATGCGGTTAATAGCTGCTTCTATACGAGAAATAGATAAGCCTCCAGCACCAAACGAACTCAGTATTTTCTCTTTGCCAAGAGCAATGACTAGTTCTTCAGAAGCAATTCCTTGAGCCATCGCGCCAGTGGCATAGGCATATTTCACATTATGAAAATCTAAGAAAGTTGGATCGCCTAACTGTTGAATCGCCAAGGGTGGAACAGTAATAAGCATTTCCACTTTTCCCGTTTGTCCATGATTGGAATTGGATAAGTAACCTTCGTTAGTTACACCGATTTCATCTTCAAACCTAATAATGTAACAAGGTTTATTTAAATTCAGTAGTTTAGTTTTTATGCCTTCTTTGTCAAAAGCAACAGAATCTAAAGAACCCTGCCAGACTTGATTGTGATTAGAAAAAACATCTGAAAATTTTAGCTCGTTTGAATTCTGACGCAATATAGTGTCTACAAGTTTCACGTTGTTATCCCCCTAATTTCTAAGAATAGGAAGTGAAAGATTTTGCTTTCGTCTTGCACTCCTCACAAAAGTCTGGAGGCGGCAACCCACCAACCTAGTGAGGAGAACTAGAGTAAGAGTGTTATCTCAATCGCATAGTGGATATTTTCAGGAAATCGCGATTATTATTTTTCATTCCCTGAATTGGAGGATCTTTTTTCAAAAATATGCTGTAAACAATTTAATTGAAGCTGAATGATTGCACTGATTTGATACAGCGATTCTTGCCTAGCTTGCAAAAAATCATGATGAGTTCTAGTAGCGTGGGAGCTATTTTCACTCAGCTTTTGATATAGAGCATCACGTAAGTTTAGCATTTGAGTTTCATGAATCAAGTTATCATTTTTTGAACTATGATTAGGAAGGATTTGAAACTCTCCATTTTGCGTAGTCAATTCGTAATTTTGTGGTTTTCCTACAGATTCAAACTTTTTTACAGCACTTTGAAGAAAAGAAGAGTTAGTGTATTCAAATCCCTTCAAATCAACTAATGTATCTGGTTGTTTATTAGTACTATTAATCAGAGAATCAGAAGTTGTAGATGGGAAAATTTCCTGGTCTTCTTCATGTAAGAGTGTGAAGTTAAATTTGCTTTCACACAAAGTTATAGTTTTAACTCTTGACTCATCTTTTCTGGAAATGTCTTGAACTTGAGAATACAGTGATGACAAATCCATGTTTACGCGATGACTGACGAGCTTTGCCAACGCTCGAATAATAGAAATATATTCGTCTATCCCTCTTTTATTGAGAGAAATTGCGATGTGTTCTTTTTGCTTGAGGGTTCCGCTAATCCATCTCGAACAGTTACCACCAGCACCTACTTCGATAAATATTTTGGCACCATCTTCCCAGACGCGGTTAATTAACCGAGGAAAATCAAGCTGTTGAACAAGAACTTTGGCAATACTGTGACCGATAGAATTACTGTCGAGGGTAATGGGTTTGTATTCTGCTGCGGAATAAAAAACAGTATTTGGTACGTTTTGGACAGGTAAGGTATTTATTTTAACGAGTTCATCGTACTCAGAACGTATTGCCTCGCAATGAATGACATGATTGAAAGGAGCACGAAAAGCATCGCAATTTAGAGTTTCAATTACTCTCTGACAGGCTTGGATATCGCCAGCGATCGCCACTTCTTGTGGAGTATTAATGAGAATCAAGTAAACGTGGTTTTCATGTTTGAGAGCCTCTTGAACAAGGGATACCGGACACATGAGAATGTAGGTACTCCAAAACTCCGAGCTTTCTCCATCCTGGATTTGGGGCAATTCCCAAAACCTACGAACTGCATTTTTAGGCCCCGATAACTCTGTTTTAAATAGAGTAGAAGAGTTCAAGCTTTGACTGCCTTCATGAAAATGAGTCCAAACGCCCTGAGCAAGCATCATGCTAGTTTCGCCCAAGCTATACCCCAATGCACAATCAGGCTGCAGTTGGAAGTAATTCCTCAGTATTGCACTCAACAATCCGGCAACACCCATTTCAGATTCGAGCATTGCAACTGGATCGTCTATTAATCGCTGTTCTAGGGCTTCCAATTGCCTTTTTGATAATTTGTTCAGGCTGCGGGGATAAAGGATTTTCTCTATATTGGCGACACGACTGTAAACGCTTTTGATAATTGGATCGTCGTGAATTTTGGGAAACAAGCGAAAGAGGTTACGGGCAATTCCAATATAAGAACTGTAAGCACCAGGGTAAACAAATGCAACAGTACCTTTTTTACCCAGTGGTTTGGACGTAAAATAACTACCTACAGGAGTTTGCCAGTCTTTACCTGTATCAAAAGCATCGGCAACACCCTTGAGAGCACGCTGAATTTCTCGCGTCAATTCATCGTGGTTGCGTCCAACAATTACCACTGTGTAAGCAGCATTTTGACGCTGTTGAAAGCCTGCAAAGGTAAGGCTTGCGGCAGTGGATAGGGAAGGGGAAATTGCGATTGTTTGTTCTAAAGCGTGGATCTGCTCTAATAAGGTTGGGCAATCATCACCAGCAAGTGGGAAAAGATAGAAAGGCGTTTGCTCTAAATATCTACTGCTGCGTTCTTTTTGAGTTGCCTCCTCTGACAAAATTAAATGCGCGTAGCTACCATCCATCTCCATACTATTTATGGCAGCGATTCTTTTAGTAGCTCCTTGTTCTAAAAACCACGGTTTTGATTCGGTAGCTACATAAAAAGGGGTATTCTGCCACAGTTCGGGCATTTTGGGAGCAGTCCACTGGGGTACACCGGGGATGTAGCGATGATACAAGCAGAGCGCAGTTTTAATTAAACTGACAATTCCTGATGCAGTGTAGGTATGACCAATATTGGCTTTAACACTGCCAAGGGCACAAGTCAGCTTGGGTTCGCAAGTTCGATAAGCCTGGAGCAAACCTTTAATTTCTGATTCATCTTGCTGGGGAACTCCACTGCCGAAAACTTCTAAATAGCCGATGTCTGTGGGCTTGATACCTGCTGAGTCAAAAGCTTGATGGCAAACTTGCGTTACTGCTGCCTCCTCAGGGAGTGTGTTGGAGGTGGAATCTTGTTTTAAGATATTGAGGGCGTCAATCACCCCATAAATGCGATCGCTATCTTTTTGTGCCGTTTCGTGGAGCTTTAACACCACCGCAGCTGCACCTTCACCTACCATCCAGCCATTAGCATCGCGATCGTAGCTGAGAGTATTAACGCCGGTGTTGACTTTTGCCATTTGATTTCGTGCTAAAACACTAGCACTGCTCCCAGCAAGCTCGACAGCACCGACAACAACAGCATCTACTTCTTTAATAGAAAGTAGCTTTTGTGCCACTTCTAAAGCTTTGAAGACAGAATTTTGTTCGGCAGTAAGTGTGAATGAAGGGCCAGCAAAATTCCATAAATTGGAAATACTACATAAATTGGCAATACTGTCTTTCGCTTCTTGTTTAATCAGACGAACAGAAAGTTTTGCTGACACAACAATCACAACTCCGACTCTGCTCCCTCGGTTGAGTTTTGCATCTTTCAGGGCGCGATCGGCTACCTTGAGCATCAACAATTCTTGAGGATTTAATTTGTCTGTCGTCTCAGGTGCTAATTGAAAATCTGAAAAATCTATTTCAAAATCTTTTATGTATGCACCTTGGGGTGTATTGCTGCTTTCAAAGCCATAGTTTTTTAGCAAATACTCTTGCTTTTCTACTGCTTGCCATCGTTGGGGAGGAACATCTATAAAGTGTTGGGTTCCTTCATAAACACTGCGCTCAAAAGCATCTAATCCCTTGCAGCCTCCCAAAAAGCAATCCATACCAACAATTGCTATCTTGGGATTTTTGCCTTGTTCACTTATACCCATTACTTAATCTCCTCGTACCAACGCATATTTTGAGAAACTCGTGCCTACTCCTGAAAGGAGTGGGGGGAGGGGGAGTGGGAGCTAGAAAATTAAAAATGCAATCGAGCAAAATTTTTACTTTTTAATTTTTAATTGATCTGTCCCCTTTCCCCTATCCCTTATCACCTTTTCGTAGATAGAATAGTTCCTTTTGCTCCTATCATGCGAGTATATATTTTTCCTTTCAAGTCATGTGCATAAACATCAGCAATCACAGATGACTCTGTTTTTGACTTTACTTCACAGGAAACATAAAACTTTTCATCAAATGGAATGGGTGCGAACTGTTCAAAAGTTTTGATTTCCGAAGGTAAACAACCTTCTCGATGGAAATATTGCGTCCAAATCCACAGTGAATGAATTTGAACATCCGCAATATAGGGATTAAATGTTATTACTGGAAATTGCCCTTGTTGTCTTTCTTCTAGGTTTGGTAAAACACATTCTATAGTTACTTGATCAGGGCTGGCATTTAAGATAGTTTTTACGCCCTGGAAATAAGGGCCGTGAAACAAGCTCATTGATCCATTTTGATAAAGTGAGTTACTGGAACCAAAGATGATTTCTTGCTGTTGTAAATTCAAGGAATCATAATTAGGGGTAACTGGAATTTGACGTTTAAGCTTTACTTGGCTGCTAAAATGATAGCGGATTTTTCCTTCTCGATTCTGGCTCCAGATTTTAGCATCAAGCTCTATCTCATCTGCATCGTTTTTAGCAATCTCTTGTAAATCTATCGTGTATTCACTGGCAAGATTTTCATCAAACACTATTCCCTTCAAAACCTTATAGTTTAGACAACTAAATGATTTATAACCGGGATAAAGTTGTTCGCAGGTACTTGCAATCCATGATAAGGCACAAGTGGCAGGTAAAACTGGGTGACCAGCAATCACATGATCTTGTAAAAATGGGTTGGCTGCTAATTTTAATCGCCTCTGGATGCGAAATTTTTGTAACTCAGGATTAAATGACTTGGGTTTGTATGTGAGGGGACTACCAATTACTACTTGCACAGTTTGTTGGTTGCTTTGTGTTAGTTCGTTAACCAACATTTGAGTTCCAACTTCTATAGGAATAGTCTCAATACCTCGTTCGGCAAAAGCTTTCTTTAACTCTGGAGTTACCATGCCACTTTCCCAAGGCCCCCAATTAATCGCAACTACGTGACAATTGGGATAATTGCGTTTAACTAGATGGGCTGACTTGTTGAGAATTTCGTTGGCGATCGCATAATCTGACTGACCAATATTCCCATAAAAACCTACTACAGAGGAAAACAGGACTAAATAATTCAGTTGATTGGACGACACACAGCGCAGCAGATTTTCTAATCCTTTAACTTTGGCGGCGTAAACCGTTTCAAAATCCCGTTCTGATTTGTTTTCAATTCGTTTGTCTGCTAAATTGCCAGCTCCGTGAATAATTCCTGTTACTGTTCCCAAACGTTCTACTACAGTATTAACTTGCTCTTGGAGCAGTGTTGCATCAGTTATATCCACGCTCAGATATTCTGCTTGTCCACCTGCCTGCTCAATTGCTCGTAGTGTTGTGTCAATTTCTCGCCTGGATGCAATAGCCTTATACTTTTTCTGCACCATTGCAGGTGTAGGCTTGTCCCCTTTGGCTACAAAATCATCCATAATCCGCTTTTTCAATTCCCCTTCATTGAAGCAGCCTTCAGCCCATACAGGTTCAGGATCTACAGGAGAACGTCCAAGCAGAATAAATTTGCATTGATAATGTCGTGCTAGTTGAATAGCGCATTGAGCTGTTATCCCTTTTGCACCACCGCTGACGAGAAATACTTGGGATTGGGGATCGGGGATTGGGGATCGGGGATTGGGGATTGGGTATTCCCTAGTCCCCTCTTCACACACCAGCGTCGTTCGTCCTTGCAAACTGTATCCAACTTCTGCAATTAAACGATTGGGATCGTAGAGTTCGGCGAGGATATACCGTACTGATGCTTGAGTATCCAAATCGGGGCTGAGATCTAGCGCTCGGCAAAATACGGGTTCCCATTCTTGATTCAAGGTTTTAGTTAACCCAAACAGTCCACTACCAATGGCACCAAAGTTGGTTTTCTGCCCTAGTCCGAACTCACCATCAAGACGAGCAACGGTAAGGAAGCAGCTACGCCCCTTAGTTGCAGCTTGATTGAGTGGTTCTTTAAGATGTTTGGCAATCAGAAAGACTTGGCGGAGTAGGGCTTTCTCAGTTTCTAGATAACGGATGTCATTACTGGTATTGTCATGACTTGCAGGATTGAGGTGGATGAATGCGGCAATTGAACCATACTCAGCAGCGATCGCTTCTAACTGATTTTTCAAATTGTCTTCGCTTAAAGAAGCCAACACCACGCGATTTATTCCTTCTGGTAAAGGCAACTGTTTTGCAATTAAGGTTTGGGGAAAACTCAAGACAACCACTTTCCAACCGCGTTCATAAAGAGCAAGAGCTAGTTCTGAGGTAGTGAGGGAGCCATCATCAGTAAGCAGGGCAATATGCTTATCAGGCAATGTAAAATCTAAAACATCAGGTTCGGGAAGAAATTTGAGTTTGACTGGACTGCGAAGAATCTTACAATCTAGCTCAGATGGCTGGTTGCAAGGCTCGGCTGGAAGTGTTTTTTTTTCCAGCAGATTAGCCTGTTGTTTCATGTAGTCAACAATTTGACCAAGAGTACGTAATTCTCCGAGCTCTTCCGGATTTGGCTTGGGTAAATCTGGGCATAGCTCCAAAAGCGCTCCCAGAATTTCAACTCGTTTGATCGAATCAATTCCCAAGTCTGCCTCCATATCCATCGAGAGTTCTAGCATCTCGACTGGGTAGCCTGTTTTCTCACTGACAATATTGAGCAGAATTTGACTGAGATTATTTAAGTCAAGGGATGGAACTGGGGAAACCGATTCTTCTGGAGTAATGGCAATGGCAGGAACTGAGGAAGCTGGTTCTTCTGGAGTAATGGCAATGGTGGGAACTGGCGAGGAAGAAGCTAGGTGTATATTTTCCCTCTCCGCATCTTCTAAAACTGCGTTGCTACCTTCGCTTGTCTTTGCCTCATCCAAAGTAGCTTCTTGTGTTGTCTTCGTAGTTGCAGACTCAATTTGAGCAATTGCTGGTACAAGAGTCCACATATACTCTACGATTTGGCCAAGGGTACGTAGTTGTCCCAGTTCTTCTGGATTCGGCTTGGGCAAATCTGGATATAACTCTAAGAGCGCTCCCAAAATTTCAACCCGTTTGATTGAATCAATTCCTAAATCAGCCTCAATATCCATCGACAGTTCCAACATCTCGATTGGATAGCCTGTCTTATCGCTAACAACGTTTAGTAGAGTCTGACTAAGGGTGGCTTCATCAATTGTTGTTGGTGATGAAGGCGCATCTAAAGATGGCAGGATAGAGTTATCAAAGGTTGTTATTGTAACTGGTTTTGTGCCATTACTGACATCAGAATGAACACCATTAGTTGTAACATCTTCAGAGCTAGTTACTAGCTTTACATCGTTGTTTATATCGTGATGAACGCCGTTAGTTGTAACACCTTCAAAGGTAGTTACTAACTTTACATCGTTGTTTGCATCATGATGAACGCCATTAGTTGAAATACCTTCAAAGCTAGTTACTAACTCTTTAGTAGGTACACCAACAACAGAACTAGATGTTTCCTCTGATGGCAGAACTGCAGGATGTTTATCTATTTTCTGTTCCCTTTTATTGCCCGTGTTTGCAAGCAACAGATCGTACTGTTGCTGGAGTAATTGGAAAAAGTTTTTAGTTTGTTCTGTCTGATGATTTAGATATTGCTCATGAACGCGCAGGGTTTCACCTTGATGCTCGTGAAATCGCATGATGCTGCGTTCAGCGTAGGAGAGTCCTATATGTTTATTTTCTGTCTGTGGAAGAGCAGATTGGCTATTTTTGAGTAAGGAATTCTGCTGCTGCATCAATTGGAAGAAGGTTTTAGTATATTCCGTTTGATGCTGTAAAGATTGTTCGTGGACACGCAGAATATCACGTTGATGGCGATTGAATTCTATCAAAGTGTATTCTAAGCTGTCTAAAACTAGCTGATAATTTTGAGGCTCTGGTTGAGAAGTTGCTTGAGAAGATTTCATCATCTCAGAAGACTTTTCTGGTTTATTACCGTTTGTAGCTAATGTGGGTTTGCTGTTTTCTGTATTTACATATTGGGGGGTGTTTTTAACAGCAAGATTAGATGGGATATCCACCTCAAAGGAATTATCTTTTGGATGTGCAAAAGTGACTCGATGCCCATTTTGGTAAGTTTTCTTGCTAGAAGATTCTGCTGATTTACTACCGTTTGCAACTAGTACGGGCTGGCGGTTTTCTGAATTCATATACAAGGGGATGGGTGCCTTGTCTATGTTTAAGACAGGCAGAGTAGAGAAATTATCTTTTGCATATGCAATACTGACTTGATGCCCATTTTGCAGAGCTTTTGCAAAAGCTTGTTTGGTTTTTTCTGACAGGTAGTTACTGCCATTTAACCAAACATTTAAGAGCTTATTTTTGGCTACTTCTGGTGTTTGGTACTCAATTTGATAGGGATCGGGATTTTTTAAAGGCAATCCAGCAACGCGTAACTGCACAACAGCTTCTCGAAGACAGCGATCGCTATCTTTTTGCTGAGTGCCATTCAAAGCCACAGTTAAATGGGGTTTTTCTGCAAGGATATCTTTCACCAAGTTGGTGAGAATACTTTTAGGCCCAAATTCAATGAAGTAATAACCGCCTTCAGCGTAGATATTCTCAATCTCTTGCTTGAAAAGTACCTGATTAATCAGGTGTTGTTTGAGGATTTTTTGAATGGCTTGGGGTTCACTTGGGTAGCGTTCTCCTGTCACATTTGTGTAAACAGGGATTTGTGGCTGGTTGAAACTGACTTTCTCAATTGCTTGGGCAAAGGGTTTCTGTGCATGGGCTACCAGTGGAGTATGAAAAGCTGCCGAAACCGATAGTAGAACGGTAGAGAAAGCGCGATTATTCAGTTCTTCCTGAATTTTGGCGATTTCAGCTTTCGCCCCTGCCAACACAACTTGACGAGGAGAATTCAAGTTAGCAATGGTGACTAAAGGAAAATTCTTGACTACTTCTTCAACTTGGCTGACATCTCCTTTGACAGCCAGCATAGCTCCCGCATCAAACTCAGGATCGTTTGGTGCAGCCATAGCTTGTCCTCTGGCTTTTACCAAGAAAAAGTAATCTTCCTCACTGAGAACACCAGCAGCCCACAGAGCAGTCAATTCTCCAAAGCTGTGTCCGATCGCAAAATCTGGCTTGAACCCTCCCTGTTGCAATATTTTGTATAGAGCAACACTAAAAGCTCCGATTGCTGGCTGGGCATATTCTGTCTGCTGTAATGCTTCAACCTGTGCCTGTCTTTGAGCTGGCTCGAATACAGGGGGAGGAAAAACTATTTCTGAAAGGGGCTGCAACCCATCTTTACAGAAAAGATTATCCATGCAACTATAACTCTGTCGCAAGCAAGGGAAGTTAATTGCAAGTTCTCGACCCATTTCCAGATATTGAGAGCCTTGCCCAGAAAATAGAGCTACTACTTTCCCGGCAGTTGCGATCCCAGATTTGCGGTAGTAAATTCCTTGGGGATGCTCCCAAGATGGAGTTTGTGGCTTATCTTTGAGCAATTTAATACTTGTTTGCAGTAGCTTGCAAGCATCTGTTAAAGAATCGGCAACAAATCCAACTCTGGCATCAGTGACAGGAATTTCTAATGATTGACACGCTGCAATCAGTAGTTCATAGTTCTGTTCTTTCTCTTCGGATTGCAATTTACGCAGTATTTCTTCACAACGTGATAATAGCTGCTCTGGTGTAGGCGCAAATATAAATATTGATTGGAGAGTTTTGTGTAAACGATAAGGGCGATCGTGTTCGCTGGAATATTCTTCTAAGACGATGTGATAATTAGTGCCACCAAAGCCAAAAGAACTCACTCCAGCACGTCTTGGTGTTTCTGCATTGGGGCAAATCCAAGGTCTGGTTTCTGTATTCAAATACAACGGTGAGTTTTCAAGATCGAGTTTCGGGTGCGGTTTAGTAACGTTTATCGTTGGTGGCAATACTTTGTGGTGCAGAGCTAATGCTGTTTTAATCAGACTAGCTGCTCCTGCGGCAGCTTTTGTATGTCCAATCTGCGATTTAACACTACCGAGTGCAATATGCTGTTTTTTTGGATTGTTTGCGCCAAAAACTTCTTTAAGAGCTGTAACTTCGGCAGGATCTCCAACCATAGTACCCGTGCCATGTGCTTCAATCAAACCGACACTTGTAGGTGAAATTCCTGCATCTTCATAGGCACGCAGCAAGGCTCTAACTTGTCCCTCTGGACGAGGTGCATAGATGCTTTTATAGCGCCCATCACTAGAGGTGCCAATACCTTTAATAACTGCATAGATGCGATCGTTATCTCTAACGGCGTCTTCAAGACGCTTTAGTACCAGCATCCCAATCCCCTCAGCCAACATCATCCCATCAGATTCGGCATCAAAAGGTTTTGGATTCTGGCTTGGGGAGACAGCAGGTGTTTTGCTGAAACACATATAGGCGACAATCGAGTTGTCGGTGTCAACTCCGCCTGTCAGCATCATGTCGGCTCGATACTCAACTAGTTCGCTGATTGACATTGCCAGTGCTCCTAAGGAACTGGCACAGGCGGCATCCACTACACAGTTCATTCCTCCTAAATCTAGACGATTGGCAATTCGTCCAGCAACTATGTTGGCAAGCATACCGGGAAAAGCATTTTCTTCCCACCGCACATATGCACTTTTGATTTTCTCGATAATTTTTTGTGTATCCTCATCAGATAAACCACTACTTTTGAGGGCTTTTTCCCAGATCGGATACTCTAGTCTAGTAGCCAATGGCATTGCTAGCTGTCTTGCCAGGGCTACACCCAAAATCACTCCAGTACGCTCTCGATTAAACTGGCTTTTTTCACCGTAGCCCGCATCTTCCATTGCTGCTTTAGCAACAACTAAACCTAGCAATTGCGAAACATCTGTAACTTCCAGAACATTGGGAGGAAGCCCAAACTCCATCGGATTAAATTCGATTTCGGGGATGAATCCACCGCGTTTGCAATAAGTTTTGTCAGGTGCTTTAGGATTGGGATCGTAGTAATCATCAATGCTCCAGCGCGATGGAGGAACATCGGTAATACAATCAACTTTGCGAATAATTTTTTCCCAATATTCTTGTAAATTTTTAGATTCTGGGAAGATAGAAGCCATTCCAACAATGGCAACGGGAGTATGTTGCAGTCGTCTATTAATTTTTTTAGTTTCTGTCGCTTGCGCGGACATCGCTTGTGCGGACATATTTTTTTTCACCTTTATAAGCTTGTGCAAGGCTTTTTCACAATTGCTTACTTCGTCTTGCAACTGTGCCAAGGTAGCTTCAATCCAAGAAGCAGTCATGACTCGATCTGATTATTTTTGTGAAATGTCGGGAGTTACCAAATTTTCTCCCTTTGTGCAAACAAAATTGAAATTGTAGTTAGTGAAGAAACACTTTTTTTTACAGAACAATACAATTGAGTATTTCTCCAAGGCAGCTAAATTAGTTATTAAGCAGCTTTAGCTGGGAATAGCTTCATCGAGAAAAAATAATTAGACTCTTTGTATTTAGACTAATTGCATTCCTTACTTTCGCTGCTTATTTTATGACTGGTTAATTCCTGATTACAACTCATATGCAACTCTGACGCAACGTTGATTGAATAGATTTTAGAAAGTAAGTTCAAATCAAATTGATATGTCTACACCTGTCATGACTAGAGGATATCTATAAACAAAAACTTAATAGAGCTTAAGTATTGAGAGGATGAGCACTGATAATTAGTGGCTTGTTTGAGGCAGCAATATGCAAAAATCAAGCATATTAATGCTTTACTCTATTTTTACAGATACTCTCTGATTTAAGAGTTAGACTTTGTACTACCAACTTAGTCAGGATTTGATTCTGAATTAGTATCATCTTCTCTAGTCCTCGATTTAGTCTGGAGATTAGCAGCTTCTAAGAGCTGCTTTTCAAATTCACTAATACTAATTCCAAGTTCAGAAGCTGATTTGGCTTTCCATTCTTCAAGTTCAGAATCGTGCTGATTGAGCCATTCATGTACGGCAAGGCGTGCCATCTCAGCTTTACGTACTGTTTGGCGGGCTGCATGAAAAATTAGCCGTTGGTTATCAAAATTTGGCAATGAGAGCATGAATCGCTGTAGCTTCATTATTCTGTAGTATGCAAAATTTTCTATAGTGTGTAAACGTTTGTACTTATATCACTTATTTTCATCATACCCATAAGTATGCTTACCAAAGTTGCATACAAATTGCACCTCTTCTGTTTGTATACTTATCCTAGCTTTAGTTCTCTCCGTGTTTTAGAACGATCGGGAAATTCTTGAAAAGAGTTTTTCAATTAGGAGTTTAACTTAATTTAAATTTCTGGACAGATATTCTAAATATCGTCTGATGGATTTGTTTCGATGAAGGTATAAGAATTGAGACTATTATTCTTTTGTAAAATTATAAAGTTGAATCACTACTCAATCTATTCAGTTTTACCATCTGTCAAAAAGTAGATATTTGTAATTTTTTATCGACCTATAAGGTCTTATAAGGCTCTTATAACGCTCTTATAATGCTCTTATAATGCTTGGGTATAAGGAATAGCGGTTATCAATTGAGTGCAATACAGTTTTTTTATAGAGATGCATCTATGTG
This sequence comes from Chlorogloeopsis fritschii PCC 6912, assembly GCF_000317285.1. Classification (GTDB taxonomy): domain Bacteria; phylum Cyanobacteriota; class Cyanobacteriia; order Cyanobacteriales; family Nostocaceae; genus Chlorogloeopsis; species Chlorogloeopsis fritschii. Next base: position 126,218 of record NZ_AJLN01000037.1, read on the forward strand.
GTGCTTTGGACTTGCGGTTATCTTCTATATCATTAAGAATTTACATTTTTGCTGTTATTATTAATTTTAGAACAAGAAGATTCAAATATCTGCAATAAGATAGATGAGAAAATTACATTGTCAATTAAAAGTAAGGATGTTGTGATTTTAATAACAAAATTTTTCTACAACAGATTGTTTAATAATTAAATTTGAAATTCGATTTCTATTTAGATTTAATATGTTGCATATCAGTTGCAAATGAGTATCACTCAGACTATGGTAGATGGTTAGATAAAAATGAATAAACAAGTGAATAAAAATGGTACTTCGTAGCCCTTGAGTAGCAAAGTAGAGGTCAGAAGAATGTAAACATAATTTCACTTTATATCATTCATCAAAACTTCTTATAGCTTCATCAAGAATTATAATTACACCTTGTCGCATTCCGCTTTCACCCAATTAAATTTCCATGAAAATAAACGGAGTTGCTGGCATGAGACTATCTGATTTAGATCCACTCATACCGCTATCTAATTTAAGAGAAGAGCTCCTCAAGTTACCAAAAGGCTACTGCTTTTATGAACAAGAACTAATAGATTTTTTATCACGACGACGGTGGCCTGAAAACAATCGCCGTATTGACAGAACGACTTTTTGGAGGTGGAGAAACGACAACGGTATTGAGCATCAAAAAGTATTTAGCCGATTAGATCTCTTAAAACTTTGCCAAATCTGCGACCATTATCGAATCGATGGAACTCGTAGTGAATACTTAGACATTGTGAAGAGAAAAAAAGAGGTATCCTAAATTAGTAGAGAAGCATATCTTTGAAGGCAGAAATTACGAAATGGCTCCCACTAGTACAGAGTGATGGATATTTTTGCTAGAATCCATCCTCTGATACTTCCAAAAATTCAAAGTGGAAATTATCTGTAAATTCTATCCAGTTTACTTTCTATATCCATGTGGTGTAGAGCGGAGCTATTACCATTTGTCTCTCTCTAATTAACAAAATAATTGAGAGAAGGCAGTATCAATTATTGGGAAAATATAATTATGGTGCATAAAGAAAGGCAACCAATAACGATTCCCGCAAATCGGCTGCCTATACTTTTAGCGATCGCTATGGCTGTAGGTATCGGTACAGTTTCTCTCTATGGCCTTTTCAGATTTTTGCCTAAGTCGGTAGACAACACTTCAGATACCCCAGTTACTTCTCCTGCCATCACTGCTGTTGCTGCACTTGGGCGTTTAGAACCTCAAGGAGAAGTGATTAGTCTGTCTGCTCCCAATTCTCAAGGTGGTGTCCGAGTTGCACGACTTTTGGTTGAGAAAGGAAACAAGGTGCGTAAGGGGCAACCAGTTGCGCTACTTGATACTTTCTATGTTCGTCTTGCAGCCCTAGAGCAGGCTAAAAAACAAGTTCAAGTTGCTCAAGCTAGCCTCAATCAGGTGAAGGCAGGGGCGAAAGCAGGAGACATCTATGCACAAAAGGCGACAATTGCTCGTTTGGAAGCTCAGTTAGCTGGAGAAATATCTGCCCAAAGTGCAACCATAGCTCGCTTAGAAGCAGAATTGCGTAATGCCCAAAGCGAGAATCGGCGTTATCAGATGTTGTACCAACAAGGAGCGATTTCAGCTTCTGATGCAGATACTAGGCGTTTGCGGATGGAAACTATCCAAGAACAGCTTAATGAAGCAAAAGCTGTGAAAAACCGAACCACCGAAACTCTGCAAAAGCAGTTAGTTGAAGCTAGAGCCAGGCTGGCAAGTATTGCTGAAGTTCGTCCTACAGATGTGCAAGCAGCGCAAGCCGACGTTGAGAGTGCAAAAGCAGCAGTTGCACAGGCTCAGGCAGATCTCGATTTAAGTGTGGTGCGATCGCCTATTGATGGTCAAATATTAAGAATTTATACTTGGCCTGGAGAGGTGATCGGCAATCAAGGAATTGCTCAGATCGGTCGTACAAATCAGATGTATGTGGTAGCAGAAGTCTATGAAGCCGACATCAAAAAAGTACATTTAGGTCAACTGGCAACTATTACTAGCGATGCCTTCTCAGGGAAAATCCAAGGAACAGTAGCAGATATAGGTTTACAAGTTACTCAACAAAATATTTTCAGCAACAATCCAGGAGCAGACACAGATAATAAAGTAGTTGAGGTCAAACTCCGTATTAATAATCCAGAAGATAATGAGCGAGTTGCAGGGCTTACCAACTTACAAGTAGAAGTACTGATTCATCTTGAGCAGCCTCAGCAACATAACAGAAGTCAGAAGCCAGGAGACAATAGGCAGTAGGCAGAAGCCAGTCCCTATGAACTTCGTACACCACCAACTATGAAAGAGGATTCTTTCCCCTACACCCTTGCACCCTCATACCCATTTCCAAGACAGTCCCGATGGGAATTGTTTCATCGCCAAGAATGAAAGTGGAATTCTTACTGTTCCTTGTTCCCGACTTTCAACTCAGCCATTCACGCCCGGTTTTGGCACAAACCTTGCCATGAAAATCTTACCCCTTCTGCCATTTGACTCCTGCCCTCTGCCTTATTTTCAAGCTAGAAGGGAAATCGCTATATTTCTTCCCTGTTCCCTTGTCTGACTCGATAATTTATTTTGCACGACTACTTAATACCCAGAGATTGAGAATGCAATCTCAGTTTTGAGGTTAAAAAAATGACTATAAAGATACCAGTAGCTTGGCTACAACTAGCTCGCCAAAGAATTCGCTTTCTAGTGGCTTTAGCTGGTATTGCTTTTGTCGCTGTTTTGATGTTCATGCAAATTGGCTTTCAAGATGCTCTTTATGCAAGTGCCACACAAGTGCAAAAAAACCTAAAAGGGGACTTATTTTTAATCAGTTCCCAATATAAATCTTTGACTTCTAATCAAAGCTTTCCGCGGATTCGCTTATATCAAGCATTAGGTTTTGATGATGTAGAATCAGTCAATTCTTTATACGTTCAATTTGCTAAACTCAAAAACCCGGTTAATGGTCGTAAATTTCCAATTTATGTGCTTGGTTTTGACCCGTCAAGATCTATTTTTAACTTGCCAGAAGTGAATGAAAATCTAAATCTTCTCAGACGTCCTAACGTAGTTTTATTTGACAGTGCTGCGCGACCAGAATTTGGCCCAATTGCGGAAAAATTTGCGCAACAAGAACCCGTTAGTGTGGAAATATTTGGATACAATTCGATAATTGGTTATAAAGTTAAAGTCGCTGGTTTATTCAAGCTTGGGCCTTCCTTTGGTGTTGATGGCAATTTAATGATTAGTTACTCAACGCTCATGAGGCTATTTCAAGATCGTTCTGCTGGTTATATAGATATAGGCATACTTACTCTCAAACCTGGTGCCGATCGCCAAAAAGTTTTAACAATGCTATCAGCACACTTACCCAAGGATGTAAGGGTTTTGACACGTGAAGGCTTTATTGATTTTGAAAGAAATTATTGGAGTGTCAGAACACCAATTGGATTTATCTTTAATTTGATGGTAATTATGGGTTTTGTAGTTGGAGTAGTGGTTGTATATCAAATACTTTATAGTAATATATCCAGCCACTTAGCTGAATATGCAACATTAAAAGCGATGGGATTTAAAAATAAATACTTACTAGGTATTGTTTTTCAACAAGCCTTTATTTTGGCAATCTTAGGTTACATTCCTGGTATAGCTATATCTACAATTCTCTATAATATGGCAAAAAATGCTACTAAGTTACCAGTTTTGATGAGCTATGATAAGGCATTAATAGTATTAATTTCCACACTATTGATGTGCTTAACTTCTGCATTTTTATCAACTAATAAACTACGGGTAGTAGACCCAGCTGATATTTTCTAGTTTAATTAAATGAATTACGAAATCCATGTTTCAACAAGAAGTTGTTGTTTCTGTTAGAAATATCAATCACTACTTTGGTCAAAACTCATTACGAAACCAGATTTTATTTGACATTAATTTAGTCATAAAATCTGGAGAAATTGTGATTTTATCGGGGCCATCAGGTTCGGGAAAAACAACTTTACTAACTTTGATTGGCGGTTTGCGTTCTGTTCAAGAAGGAAGCCTGAAATTTTTGGATTGGGAATTACATGGGGCAAGTAATGAAAGATTAGTGCAAGTTCGCCGCAACATTGGCTATATTTTTCAGGCTCATAACTTGCTGGATTTTTTAACAGCTCGACAGAATGTACAAATGTCCCTTGAACTCCACCAACATATTTCCTATCAAGAAGCTCGCTACAAATCAGAAGCGATGCTCAATGCTGTTAAGTTGGGGCATCGAATTAATTACTACCCTACAGAGCTATCGGGAGGGCAAAAACAACGGGTAGCCATTGCCCGTGCTTTGGTGAGTCAGCCCAAATTAGTTTTGGCAGATGAACCTACTGCTGCCTTAGATAGTAAATCTGGTCGAGATGTTGTAGAAATCATGCAGCAACTGGCAAAGGAGCAACAATGTGCTATTTTGTTGGTAACTCATGATAACCGAGTTTTAGATATAGCAGATCGAATCATTCACATCGAAGATGGTCGGCTGATTAAAGAAGAGTATTTTAACTGAAGAGCAAAATCCACACAGGAAGCATTAAGAGTAACAAGAGTGTAGAGAGGATGATACTGCTAGCAATTAAATCGCGATCCAGGTTATATTCCTCTGCCAAAATTAAACCAGCAAAAGCCGAAGGCATACCTGACATCAAAACCATTGCTAGACGCCGATCGCCTGATAATCCGAGTAAAAAGGTGGTAGCAATACCAACAAGTAAGGGAATGATACAAGCTTTGATAATAGCAGGTACGAAGCCCAGTTTAATACTTTTCCATCCTTGTAGTTGGGCTAAACGGATACCAGTAAGCAGAAATGCTAAGGCAATGATAATGCTAACAGAGTCTTGCAATCCTGATTCAATTACTTTTGGTAGTGGCACCCCAGAGGTGAGACATCCGAAAACAAAAGCCCAAACAGAAGGTACGGTTAATACCTCACGCAGTTGCATCCACCAGCGATTTGAGGCTTTTTGGGAATGACTGAAGTAGCTGGCAACTACTACTCCTAAACCATAGGGGCCTGTGACATTATGGATGATACTGTAAAGTACAGCCCAGCTCATCGCGTCAGAGTTAATTAAAAATGGGGCGATCGCTAAACCGACAAAACCAGTATTACCTAAAACAGCGGCAAGTATAAAACTAACCTTGGGTTTGAGGGGAAAGAGCCTGGGAAGAGGACACGGGGAAGGGGAGACAAGGGGAGGGGGAGAGGAATTCTGAGCGTCTTATTGTCTCCGTGTTTAACTTCTGGGAAGGTAAATTTTTCCATACCGATAAAATCAAAAATGCCACGAACAGGCCTAATACTAGTGTCCCCAAAGTTACTATTGGTGCTAGTAAGGGTAAGCTATTGCCATTGTTAAATTCACTGACTTGAGTTTGACGAGCTAGTGTAAAAAGTTCCAATGGTACACCAATCCAGTAAAGACCGCGACCCAATAATCGGGGAAGCCAATTAGGCAGTAACCTACATATAAATAACCCCAAACTCGTCCATAGAATCAAGGGCATATAGGCATGAAACAGAGTTTCTGTCATGGTTATGAACTAGGAGGGATTAGGGACTAGGGACTGGGGATTGGGACTAAGAACCTAGTACCCAATTCCCGATACATAACTCTAGAGATGGTCATAAATAATACTCAGGATTGAGGCGAAATAGGGACACACTTGACTTTGACTGATTTACACTAATTAACAATAAAAATTTTAAAGCTTTGTTGACGATTTTGCGATTAAAATTGCCCTTGTTGGTTGCTGTTGGCTGGGAATGAGAAGAAATTATTTTGTTTGCCAAGGATTTGTCAGCTAGGCTGATGCGATCGCAACTTCCGAACCTCGCACAATCAGACAATAATAAACATTTGCAAAAGCATAAGTAGGTACAGAAGCGATTGCGCTGATAATAAAACATAACTAACTGGCGATCGGTTCTACCAGCAAGAGTTATGGAAATGCAAGCATTATGAGAGATCACACCATCGACTCATACCGTGCCTTAGCCCTTCAAGTTAAGTGCCATGCAGTCAATCAGGCAAGCGATCGCCAACAAGCCCATTCTTTAATGCAAAATACTATCAACCGTTTGGGACAACAAATCGCTGCTAGTATAGCTTTCATTGGCTTCGACTGTCGTTTAATCGTCTTGCCCGAATACTTCTTGACTGGCTTTCCAATGGGAGAGTCAATTGCTGCTTGGGCAGAAAAAGCTTGCTTGGAAATGGCGGGGGCAGAGTACGATGCTCTCAGTAATATTGCTCAAAAACATAGTATTTTTATTGCTGGTAATGCTTATGAATTAGATCCCAACTTTCCGGGGTTGTACTTTCAGACTTGCTTTGTCATCAACCCATCAGGCACAGTAGTCTTGCGCTATCGGCGTTTAAATTCCATGTTTGCACCGACACCGCACGATGTTTGGGAGAAATATCTTGACTGCTATGGGTTGGATGGTGTTTTTCCTGTAGCTAAGACGGAAATTGGTAACTTAGCAGCTTTAGCATCAGAAGAAATTTTATATCCAGAAGTGGCTCGGTGTTTAGCAATGCGCGGTGCCGAGATTTTTTTACATTCTACATCCGAAGTTTATGGCAAAGAGCGTGCGCCCAAAGAAGCTGCCAAAATCTGTCGAGCAGTGGAAAACATGGCATATGTAGTATCAGTTAACACTGCTGGCATCGCCAATGTCTCTATTCCAGAAGCTTCCACCGATGGTGGTTCTAAAATCATCGATCATCGCGGATTAGTTTTAGCAGAAACAGGTGCAGGGGAAAGTATGGCAGCTTTTGCAGAAATTGATTTGGCTGCCTTACGACGCGATCGCCGCCGCCCAGGATTGCATAATTTACTCTCTCGCCAGCGATTAGAACTATATGCCCAGAGCTACAGTCAGTCACACTTTTACCCTGCAAACACCATGCTCAATCAACAAGTAGATCGCAAACACTTTATCCAAACTCAGCAACTAACCATCGAGCGTTTAGCCCAATTGGGGATTATTTGAGATTGGCGATCGGGGATTGGGAAAAGGACAAGGGGATAAGGAGCAGAGGGGCAGGGGGAAAAGGGGAGAAGCAAATGACAAATGACAAATGACTAATGACAAATGACAAAACCTATAGACATTCGCAATCCCCGCACGGGAAAATATGACTACGTGATTGTACCTCCGCCCCCGATGCTGTTAACACAACTGTGCAACCGCCTGCGGCGATCGCAAAAAAGTTGGCAGCAACTTGGTTTAGAAGGACGAATTGAAACTTTAAAACAATGGAAACAAGCTATCATTTCTACTCAAGATAAACTCACCGAAGCTTTAGTGGCTGATACGGGAAGGTTATCAATTTCGGAATTGGAAATTGGCTCGTTCCTCTCTAGTATCGATAGGTGGTGTAGATTAGCGCCAAAGCTATTGCAAGAAACCCAACAACACACATCAATACCGTTTATCGATTTGCAACAAACAGCAGTTCCTTATCCTTTAGTTGGGGTAATTAGTCCGTGGAATTTTCCACTGTTGCTTTCAACCATTGATACAATTCCGGCATTGCTGGCGGGTTGTGCCGTAATAGTCAAACCCAGCGAAATTACTCCCCGCTTTATGACACCGCTATTATCAGCAATTAACGCTGTACCTCAATTACGGGATGTATTGACTTTCGTTGAGGGAGGAGGCGAAACAGGTGCTGCTATCGTCGAAAATGTCGATTTGGTTTGCTTTACAGGCAGTGTAGCGACAGGAAGAAAAGTAGGGGAAAAAGCAGCAAAGCTATTCATTCCAGCTTTTTTGGAGTTGGGAGGCAAAGATCCGGCGATCGTTTTGGAATCAGCAGATTTAGAATTAGCAACCTCAGCAATATTGTGGGGTTCTGTCGTCAACACTGGGCAGTCATGTCTCTCGATTGAGCGAATTTATGTTGCAGAAACTATTTTTGAAGAGTTTGTCGAACTACTAACCCTCAAAGCCCAACGCCTGCAATTAGCTTATCCCACAGTTGAAAGTGGAGAAATCGGCCCAATCATATCAGAAAGACAAGCAGCAATTATTAACGATCATTTGTTAGATGCAGTGGAACAAGGAGCGATCGCCCATTGTGGCGGTAAAGTAGAAGAGACTGGCGGAGGATGGTGGTGTCGCCCGACAGTTCTCACCGAGGTTAACCATGCAATGAAGGTGATGAGCGAAGAGACATTTGGCCCGATTATGCCTATAATGCCATTTTCCACCGTTGAAGAAGCGATTAATTTAGCAAACGATACTATTTATGGACTGAGTGCGGCAGTATTTGCACAAGACGAAGCAGAAGCTATAGCCGTTGCCCAGTATATAGATGCAGGAGGTATCAGTATTAACGATGCAGCCCTTACTGCCCTGATATATGAGGGAGAGAAAAATTCCTTCAAATTCTCCGGTTTAGGTGGATCGCGGATGGGGGCAGCAGCACTGACGCGATTTATGCGCAAAAAAGCATTGCTTGTCAAAACCAAATCTATTCCCGATCCTTGGTGGTTTGATGCTCAGTAGTATGGGGACAGGAGACAGGGGACAGGGTTGGGAGAAAATGTTGTTATGGTGGATACTGGTTAATGCTGTTGGCGGTGCTATTGTTGGCGCGTTAGAGGAGAGCGGTTTCCAGTTTCTAGCAACATTAATTTTAACCGGGCCGATTCTTGGAGTTGCTCAATGGTTCGTGCTACGGCGTTATCTTCGCTATGCATATTGGTGGATATTAGCTAGTACATTTGGTTGGTTGTTGGGTATTCAAGTCAGGATCGCAACGGGAAGAATTCTCGATCCGATTGTGGAAATGCTTTTAGCTGTAGGTGGGCTTGGGGAGGTATTTTGGTTAAATGTTGTGAAGGAGCCTGTCACCGCAGTTGGGTTAGGAATAGCTCAGTGGTTAATTTTACGTCACTATAGCAACCAAGCAGGCTGGTGGATTGTTGCTAATGTTCTAGGAGGATGTGTAAATGGGGCAGTAAGTTCTGCCGTGTGTGCTGCCATATGTCAAACTTTAGCAATGAAACTAAATGCAGGAATCGCAAGTGCGATCGCCTACGGTACTGGTTGGGCTGGGAGTGGGTTAGTGACGGGTATCATGCTTGTATGGTTATTTTCAAATCGCCATAAATGAGAGGAAGGTTATCATGTCTACCATCCGAGAGGAGATGCCTGTTCTTGCCCGCCATGAAGGAGATTGGGTAGGCACGTACATACTAGTTGATACAGAAGGAAAAATCCTCGACAAGCATGAATCTCACTTAACTTGCCAATTTCCAACAGATGGTTCCTATTCTTACTATCAGATCAATCGTTACAAATGGACTGACGGGAAACAAGAAGAACATAAATTTCCTGGTACCTATCGAGATAAAACACTTTGGTTTAATACAGAACGCATTGAAGGCAAAGCCTGGGAAGTTGATGATTCCACAATTATTTTGTGGTTTTCTTATAAGGGAATGCCAGGGATGTACTTGTATGAAATGATTCAAATTAGTCCCTGCAATAACTATCGCGCCCGCACTTGGCAGTGGTTTAAGAACGATCAAATTTATCAGCGCACGCTGATTCAAGAGGAACGGATGCGATAGAGTTACCTTATAATTGGGCGGTTAGAAACCGAGTCTACACAAACGAAACCAGCCTGGCGCAGGTTTTGAAACCCCTAATTTTTTAGTCCACGCAGGTGGACTTTGATTGTGTAGCAGCGACTTACAGTCGCCAGCTACTTCCCAATCCAAAATCTAAAATCCAAAATTGATTAGAGGCATGGCAAAAGGCGAAAAAATAAATTTCTCTACTCCTAGTGGTTTCCCCGAATTTCTTCCTGGCGAAAAGCGCCTGGAAGTATATTTATTAGATACTATCCGTAGAGTTTTTGAAAGTTACGGATTTACTCCTATTGAAACTCCGGCAGTAGAACGGTTAGAAGTTTTACAAGCAAAGGGTAATCAAGGCGATAATATTATTTATGGTATTAGCCCCATTTTGCCTCCAAATCGACAAGCAGAAAAAGATAAAGCAGGAGAAACAGGTTCGGAAGAACGCGCTTTAAAATTTGACCAAACAGTTCCTCTAGCTGCATATATTGCCCGTCACTTAAATGAATTGACATTTCCTTTTGCTCGTTACCAAATGGATGTTGTATTTCGTGGAGAAAGGGCAAAAGATGGGCGTTTTCGTCAATTTCGCCAGTGTGATATTGATGTAGTCGGACGTCGAGAATTGAGCTTGCTCTACGATGCTCAAATGCCTGCAATTATTACAGAAATCTTTGAAGCTATCAATATCGGTGATTTTGTGATTCGCATCAATAATCGCAAAATTCTGACTGGTTTCTTTCAATCTGTAGGAGTTGAAGCAAGCAAAATTAAATCTTGTATTGGCATTATTGATACTTTAGAAAAAGTAGGTGAAAACAAAGTTAAGCAAGAGTTAGAAAAAGAGGGAATTTCACCTGAGCAAACCCAAAAAATCATCGAATTTATTAAAATTAACGGCACTGTTGACGAGATATTAGATAAGCTCAAATACCTCAGCCAAACCATGCCAGAAGCAGAACAATTTAGTCTGGGCGTTACAGAACTAGAAACTGTAATTGCAGGTGTTCGCAACCTGGGAGTAGCTGAAAATCGTTTCTGTATTGATTTAGCGATCGCTCGTGGGCTTGATTACTATACAGGTACAGTTTACGAAACAACTTTGTTAGGGCATGAAGCCTTGGGTAGTATTTGTTCTGGTGGTAGATATGAAGAATTAGTTGGAGTATTTTTAGGCGAGAAAATGCCAGGTGTGGGCATTTCGATTGGTTTAACTCGCCTAATGAGTCGCTTGCTCAAAGCTGGAATTTTAAATACTCTTGCACCTACTCCAGCGCAGGTGATGGTGGTAAATATGCAAGAAGATTTGATGCCACTTTACTTAAAAGTGTCTCAAGATTTGCGTAAGGCGGGGATTAATGTTGTCACTAGCTTTGATAAGCGAGGATTGGGTAAACAATTCCAATTTGCGGATAAACAGGGAATACAATTTTGCGTGATTATTGGTGCTGATGAAGCAGCAGCGCAGAAATCCTCGCTCAAAAATTTGAAAAGTGGTGAGCAGATAGAAGTTTCTTTAGTTGATTTGGCAGAGGAAGTGAAACGAAGACTGGGGTAAATAAATATTAATTTATATAGTTCAGGTGTGCTGTCTCGTTCTCGTTCCGAGTCTCTGACTCGGAATGCTGATTGGAGGCTCTGCCTTTCAAGGCGGCAGAGCCGCTAGCAGAGGCATTTCCAGCTAGAAGCTGGAAACGAGGTAATAGGCGATCGCCCAATGTTTGACGCTAAACTGTAAAATCTTAACTTTGCTTGCATGAACATAAAAGAAAAGCGATCGCATCCTTGGGCGGAGCACTCGTAGGAAGTGCGATCGCATTGCAAATTACTAGAAGAGTTATGATTTTGGACGCAGTTCAAATGCCATTTGTGAACGGTAAAAGCAAACATCAAATTCTAGGAAAAAGTTCATCCGCCCCAACAGTAATGGCACACTATCTGTCAGACTCCATGCAAATACCAATCGCACAGGTACAAAAGTACTGATTTGGGCTGATAAAACTAATCCTCTGGCTTCAACTGGCGCTAAATTTCCAGCTAGTTGCACGGAAGTACTTAATTCTTCCCAAACTGCTCCTAGTTGTATACCTAAAGAGTATGGTAAAACGTTAACGCTGGCTCCCGTATCTAACAGTCCTGTAACTTCCACAGTAGAATTTCGGTAAGCCAATATCAAAGGTAATTGTGGTACTGCGTCAATATCACCAAATGCATCACGTCCTTCAATGAAGGGAAACCTTTGAGCGTTAACCATCGTTTGCTTGTCTGTCTTCTTCCAACAGTGCGGCTAGCTTCAAAGCAGCATCATGGGAATTGAATGGAGACCATACATTGTAAGTAGCTCCCGGTTGCAGCGACAATGCTTCTTCATCTGCTAGTTGTTGAACTAAAAACTTCATGATTTGTAATTTTTCGGTACGAGACAGATTTTGCAAGATTGGTAATAATTCTGCTATGCTCATCTCCGCTGAGAAAGAATAACTAGATCCCATCTTAACTTGTCGCAATTAGACATTACTTCAAGTTCCCCAAAAAAGCAATTGAACACCGTTAACAGAACCAGTCCATAAATAACTTAAACCTAAAAGTCGCTTGAAATTCGCTCACTTTTAACTTGTGACAAATGCTCGGCAATGCGAATATCTAAAATATTGTCTAATTTTTAGCAAGTGTCGATTTATTGACAAGTAAGTGGGTTGGCGTAATGTATAGATAAAAAATTATGTTCAGACCTAATAGACTGAAGAAAATGCTTCAAACCGGTTCCCAACCAATCGGCTATGATTTCGTGACACCTGCTGCTGATGCCTGGTTGCTGTCTGATGCTGCGCGTTCGATTGTCACTGCAATGAGAGGTTAAAATCTTGAAGACTCGTGAAGTTATTATTCCCCCAGGGATGGAAATTTTATACGAAAAGTATCACTACTGCCCTGGCATTAAGGTAGGCAACACATTATATATATCAGGACAGGTGGGACGCGATGAAAATTTACAGGTAGTAGAGGGAGTAGAAGCCCAATTTGTCCAGACTTTCGAGAATGTGAAAAAGGTACTTACAGCAGCAGGAGCGACTTTTGATGATGTAGTAGAGATGATTACTTACCATGTGACAGGGGTGAATCTCAGTAATTTGCAAGTTCCGCCTGCTAATGCTTCAGAACAACAGTTTACTATTCCACACCTGCCACTGTTTATGCAAGTAAAAGACCGCTATTTCACTAATAATTTCCCTACTTGGACGGGATTTGGGATAAGTGCTTTATCTACACCAGGACTAATTGTAGAGATTAAGTGTACAGCAATCTTGGAAAATTAGAAGCTGAATTATTCCGAATCGTTGAGAAAGTCGATTACTGCCTGCGCGATTTCTTCAGGTATCTGATTCATCATGCAAATTGTTCCTTGTGCAAATTCAACAACTTTGCCATGAGGAATTGCTTGAGAAAGAAAATAGCGATCGCCAGCTTTTGCTAAACTTAGTTTTTCAAATTCTTTGACATCATCCATTCCCCAAATAATTAGAGTTGGACACTTGATGGCACGAAATCTTTGTGGTGCATCTAGACAGTAATTGCCTACAGCCCAAACTGCATACAAAGGATGACCAAAACATTTTAAATCGTCTAAAACCCAACGGTGATTTAATTCGGCAGAGCCTACGTATCGAGAACGGGCTAACCATCTTTTCATCAGGTGAGAGCCATCTTCTTGAATTTTAAAACCTTCCTCAAATTTTCTGAATAGCTCTGCTTGCCCTCCTTCACCAAAACCAGCTACATTACATAAAATCAGTTTTTCAACGCGATCGCCATAAGTTGCTGCTATTTCTCCAGCTACAAAAGCACCTGTATGGTTTCCCAGAATGCTCGTTTTTTCTATACCTAATTCATCTAAAAGCGCGATCGCCGTTTTCGCATAGTCGGCGATCGTATACATTCTAGGTGGTTTATCCGAATCGCCAAACCCCATCAAATCCATTGCTATGACTCGTCTGTGTTGAGCAAAGATAGGCATGAGTTCGCGATATTCATCGCTACTGCGGGGGTTCATGTGCAGTAAAAGCAGAGGTTCACCCTCGCCACCAATGCGATAAAGAATCTGTCCATCTTCTGTGTCTAAAAAAGCTCGTTTAATTTTTTGTTTCATTATCTTTGAGCGATCGCAGTTACATTTCTCTCCAGGTGGGCATTGCCCACCCTACAGATCCCAATTTATTACCAAAATTTGCTGCTATACTTATCTCACCGCCTTAGTTGGCAGTTGCCTGTAGCTCTTGCCGAGCAAAAGCTCTCGGCGGCATCTTCAGAATCTCACGCGCTTGCGCTGGCGTTGCAACTTCCCTACCGAGGGTATGTGCCATCTTTGCAACTTTTTCTACTAACTCACCGTTGTGCGGCTTGCCAAAGCGAGTGTAAGCATAATCTCCAAGTCCAATTCCGACGTGTCCACCAAGCGTTATTGCCCAGGCTGCTACCCTCATCACATCTCCATTCCAGCAAAGTGCCAGCCACTGGTTACCCGCAGGAACCTCAGCCATGAACGCCTGCAAACCCGGTATAGTCGCCGCAGCTCCAGCCGGCATCACTTCTCCGGTAAAGACAAATTCCCAAAGCGTTTCCTGTGGCAGAAGTCCCATTTCCTGGAAGCATCGCGCTGTTCGCATTTGCCCTACGTCCCAACAGACTGAACTGACGTAAATATTGTGTTCCTTGAATACTTCCAGCACCGCCTTGAGATTAGCACGAGTATTAACGTACACTTGGTCATAACTAGTAAACTGTTTTGCCTGGGGATTCCAGAAGTCCACGTTGAGCGATCCGAAATCCACTGGTGCCATGTCAACCCGCAGCACTGGATCGTCGTTCACTGCCAAGATGTGCCGAACGCGATCCTCTACCCGATTCTGTGTAATATAGCCCAGCGTCGGATGGATGAGGAGATCCGTCTGTTCGCGAATTCCCTGTATCACTTCGAGATAGAGTTCAACATCGTTGCGCGGTTTCCCACTCTCTGGATCTCGCCCGTGCCAATGGAAAATCGAAGCCCCTGCTTCCCAGGCACGAACAGCTTCGCGGACGATCTCTTTTGGAGAGTAGGGTAAAGCCGGATTGTCCTGGCGATAGGTTATTTCGTTACAACGACACTCGATAATCAGTGGTAATTCGTTGTTCATTGTCTTCCTCCTAAATAGGTAGGCAAATTTATTTGTATATTTACTAGGCAGTTATATTTTTTCTTCTCTGATTCTTTTTCTCTGCTCTCTATGCAAAAAAGCCTAATCAATTTTGCACAAGTACTTAGTATTTTTCCAAAAAATTAACTACTACTTTTAATACTTCTTAAAGTCAGACCTCTTCTCGCCGTTACAGTCTAAGCGAAACACTTAAACGTCAACTCAGAAGTTGCTACAGGCTGTGCGGAACACGGAAACGTCAAAGCAGAAGTTACTACAGGCTGCGCGGAACACGGAAACGTCAAGGCAGAAGTCGCTACCGTAAAGGCACAAACAGTGTCGCCTCAATAGCGCCACTAGCGACTGCCTTAGAAGTCAAGCGATCGTTCAAAAAATCGGGGACTTCTTCTAAGACACAAGGATACGTTGAGCTGCGCGACAACGCACTTCAATAATTCTATGTCTCTTTTCATACTTAGTTAGCTTAAGTACTTACTATTTTCCCAGAAAATCGACTACTACTTTTAATACTTCTGCCGACATTTGATTAACCATCCAAAGGTTTCCACCTTCTAGTTCAACTCTTTGACTATGAGGAATAACTTCCTGGAGCCAAAATTGATTTTCTGCTTTTGCTAAACCAACTTTTTCTAACGGTTCTAACGCCTTTTCTCCAGATAAAACTAAAGTCGGACACTTAATCAAACGAAATTTTTCTTGAGCAGAAAGACAATAGTTTGCTACTGCCAAACCAGGGTATACAGGAGAGCCAAAGCACTTCAAATCATCTAAAACACAACGGTGATTTAACTCTCCTTTGCCGACGTAACTGACGCGAGCTAACCATCTTTCCATCAGGTGAGAGCCATCTTCTTTAATTTGAAACCCTTGAGAATATGTCTTTAAAACCTTGTCTCTTTCCTCTTCGTCAAATCCAATTACATTGCACAGAATAAGTTTGTCAACACGATTTGGATAGGCTGCTGCAACTTCTCCGGCGATATAACCTCCTGTAAGACTACCGAAAATACTTGTCTTTTTTATGCCTAATTCATCCAAAAGCGCGATCGCAGTTTTGGCATAGTCTGCAACTGAATAAACTCTGGGGGGCTTGTCAGAATCACCTAACCCCATTAAATCCATTGCAATTACTAATTTTTTGGCTGCCAAAATAGGCATTAATTCTTGAAATTCATCACTACTGCGGGGAGACATATGTAGTAAAAGTATGGGTTCACCTTCTCCACCGATTCGGTAAAGAATTTGTCCATCTTCTGTGTCTAAAAATGCTCTTTTGATACGCTGGCTCATTTTTTTATACTCTTTATCTTACAGGAGTTTAGATTCTGAATGAGTCGGATGGGCAGCACTGTATGCTTTCAAGCCTTTGAGGGTGGAATTTTATTAGACAATTTTGGTGTAGGCGTTGAGGATATAGACTGAGGCTAATGCGATCGCTTCTACCAATTTTGGATTTTGGAGCCACTGCGGGGGGTTTCCCCTGTTGTAGCACGTGGCGTGATTTTGGATTAGAACCATTGATTAATAGGCTATTCCAGAATTAGGAGTTTTAGACACAGTAAACATCACACTAAAATAAGTACAGAACCCAAGAATGATATCAGCACTATACTGAAACGCAGATAAAATTCCATTATTCTGTAACGTTTTTTATTCAATCATCTTCAGGAGAAGAAACAATGACAAGTTTTAATGAGTATCATCTCGATCCAAAGCAATTTCCTTTTCTCAACAGCTTTGAAGATAACTGGCAAGTAATTAGAGATGAATTTACCTACTTTATTAACAATGCATCTCCAGATGAATTAAAATTCACTTATGATGTTCTTGGCCCTAAAAGTAAAACAATTAAAACCAAGGGAAATTCAAAATATAGTGCTTTTGGTATTTTATTTCAAGGTATATTTATTGAAGAATACATTCAATTACATCAAATAAAATATCCAGATTATAGTCCAGGTGATGCATCAGAAAAAGCACTTGCATTAAGAGAAAAATATTTCTCAAATTTGGCTAAGGTGATAGAAAAAGTGAACTTTAGCGATGATAATATCATCAGAAATGTGTATTTTGGTACATTTCATCCAGGCTTGGATATCAAGCTTCATGTGAACTATAATCCTCATATGAATCGTGGCTATTTAGGATTAATTGTGCCAGAGGGAGATGTGGCGATGAAAATATGTCACGAGCAGCTTTATTGGCATGAAGGAGAATTCATGGTTTTAGATCACAGCTATCCACATTGTCCACATAATTACACCGATTATGACAGAACTGTTTTAGTTGTAGACTTTTTTAAACCAAATCAGCCTAGAGAGGAAGTCATCCGATTTGAACAAGAGCAAGTCGCACAAAGGATGCAAGATAATCCTTATAGCTTGGGTGTTTTTGGGAAAAGCGATCGCGCTAAAGAAGAAGATTTTATTAAGTATGGTTTAGCTCATCAGTTGGAGTGGGATAAAGCCTTATAAGCTGAAGAGGAAATAATGATAAAACAGAAAACAATCGTTGGTATATTTTTTGGGTTAGCGTTTTTTATTTGTATATCACCGCTTACTTCTTTTGCACAGGTTAATAATTCTCCAATTATTGGACAAACAAATAATACTAATCCTCAAGTAAAAAAAGTCATTGCACGGATTTGGCACGGTAGAACTCTGACTTCTAAAGCAGATGAATACTATACTTATCTCAACGAAGCTGGAATCAAGAAAATACTGGCAATTCCTGGCAATTTAGGAGCGCAAGTACTTCGCCGTACTGATGGCAAAATTACAGAATTTACTGTCATCTCCTATTGGGAATCACGAGATGCAATTCGTAAGTTTGCTGGTAATGATATTGAAAAAGCCAGGTATCTTCCTAGAGATAAAGAATATCTGCTTGAACTTGAACCGAATGTGAAACACTTTGAGGTTTTACTTGACGATCGCAAATTTAAATAGAAGGCAGGAGGCAGGAGGCACAAGGCAATCCGTATGAAACAAGTTTCACCCGCCAAAGATGAAAGAGGTTTTTTCTCCTACACCCCACACCCTTACACCCTTACACCCCTCTTTCAAGTTAGGAAAATGAGTTCAAGAACTTACAAAAAACTAATAGCCAAAAAATTTTCTCAAGATTTTAAATCAGCGATCGAAATTATAGAATCTCCTATTCCTGAACCTACTGGTGATGAAATAGTAATTCGGAACAAATTTGCTGGCATCAATAGCGGATTTGATACATTACTGTGCCAAGGTAAAGTTCCCTATGTTAACTTAACTCCCCCTTTTGATTTAGGTGTAGAAGCTGTTGGTGAAGTAGTAGCGGTGGGAGATAATATTCAAAATTTTCAAGTTGGTGATGCTGTAGTAACTACTGTGCGGGGAGGAGGTTATCGCGAATACCAGGCTATCAATGCCAATCTTGCCGTCAAAGTTCGCCAAGCAACTCCAGAAGTACTAACTTTAATGCCAACAGGAATATCAGCTTTGGTGGCATTAGAAAAAGTGGGAGAGATGAAAAGCAATGAAGTAGTTTTGGTAACAGCAGC
Source organism: Chlorogloeopsis fritschii PCC 6912 (assembly GCF_000317285.1). GTDB lineage: Bacteria > Cyanobacteriota > Cyanobacteriia > Cyanobacteriales > Nostocaceae > Chlorogloeopsis > Chlorogloeopsis fritschii. Next base: position 144,603 of record NZ_AJLN01000037.1, read on the forward strand.
AGCAGGAGGAACCGGGCATATTGCGGTACAGTTAGCAAAGTTAGCAGGTAATCACGTTATCGGTACTTGTGGTTCGCCAAAAAAAGCAGAGTTGCTTGCAAGTTTGGGATGCGATCGCATTATCAACTACCACACCGAAAACCTCGATCGAGTTCTCAAGCAAGAATACCCTAATGGCGTTAATCTTGTTTTCGATTGTGTTGGCAGACAAGTTTTCGACACCTGCTTAGAAAATATAGCAATTCGCGGACGTTTAGTTGTGGTTGGTTTTATTTCCGAATATGGCAGAAATCTGGAGGAGGTAACACAACCACGTATTTATCACCAACTATTTTGGAAAGCTGCTTCTGTACGCGGCTTTCTGATGCCTCTTTATCAAGAATATGCTGCCGAAGCACGCGATCGCCTTTTACACCTGTTCTACACCAATCAACTCAAAGTTGCTGTCGATCCAACCCAATTCCAAGGGGTAGAATCTATACCGAATGCGGTTGAATATTTACTCAGCGGCAAAAATTGTGGCAAAGTTGTTGTGAGGTTTAGTCATTAGTCATTAGTCATTAGTCATTAGTTAGTGGTTAGTAGTTAATTGTCTGTTGCTCCCCCATCTTCCTAGCCTCTAGCCCCTAGCCCCTAGTACCCGCTAAATACTGCCATAAACAGGAACAGCTGCACCTCGGATATCTTTAGCAGCTTCTGAAGCTAAAAAGCAAATTACTTCAGCTAAAGATTCAGGTTTTACCCATCGATCGGCATTTTCTATACCCATAGATTCGCGGTTAGTGGGAGTGTCGATCACGCTGGGAAGAACAACATTAGCAGTGATATTAGTACCCTTGGTTTCGTCAGCGATCGCTTTTGTTAAGGCAACAACACCAGCTTTAGAAGCACAATATGCCGCCAGTTGTCCAGTCGGTTCTACTGCACCTCTCGAACCAACAGTTACAATACGTCCGTAACCATTGTGCAACATACTTTTCAGGCTATGTTTGCAAACTAGGAAAGTTGTATTCAAGTTTATATCAAAATCGCGTTTCCAATTCTCAAAACTGTATTCGTGGGTTTTCCCCATCGAAAAGCCACCCACCAGATGAATTAATACATCGACTCGTGCCATCTGGTTAATGAGATTCTCTACCGAAGCTTCATCTTTTAAATCCGCAGTCACAAATTGAATTCTGGCAAAGTCGGCGGGTGAGAGAATACCTTTGAGGCGTTCCATATCTTTAGGGTTGCGATAGGGAATAGTCACTGCTGCCGCACCTTGCGCTATAACCGTTGGTGTCACGCCTAGCCCTAAACCACCAGTACCGCCTGTAAGTAAAACGTGCTTGCCCTTCATTAGCTATGCACTCCTTTAGCCTTAAATATCAAGATAGCGCGATCGCAGATGTTGAGTAAAACAAAGCAAGCCAAAATCCAACACCCTAGAAGGGTGTCGCTATACAAACAAAGGCTGCCTCCGCAGCCTAGAAAAATTTCAGCCCACGGAGGTGGGCTTTGTACTTGTAGCCCCAGGCTTCCAGCCTGTGGGCGTTTCTGACTGACAAGGCTTCTCTTCTGTGGGCGTTTCTACAAAATATTTCGCGTGCAAAGTCCAAAATTTTGTGTAGTTATTCTGTTCAGAAAAATTACGATGTCTAGCATATAACTATATAACCCGACATCAGCAAAAACTATCGCCCCCATGCCAGTCATCACCATTCGGGAAACACAGAAATCTACTACCGGGTTTGAAGCACTTCTGATTTTTGAGGGGGGAGAATACCCGATTAAAATTACCGATCCCTTTACGTCTAAGGAAGAAAAACAACTAGAGTGGTATTTTGAAGATTGGATTGCTTTTCCCTTCACTGATATTACAATTGCCCAAAGGGCAGCAGCTAGCGTCAAAACCTATGGCGAAAAGCTATTTGAACAAGTTTTTCAGGTAAATTTTGATGCCTACAGTGCTTATCGGCAACTACGGGGCAATCTGAGCCAGGTACAAATTGAAATTGTTGGCAAAACTCCAGAATTTCAAGCTTTGCACTGGGAAGGAATGCGCGATCGCGATTTGCCTCGACCTTTGGCGGTAGACTGCATCATGGTGCGGAAAAATGTCAAACCTGCACCCCCTGTTGCGGCAGCCGTGCAAACCTCTCCGGTTATTAACCTGTTGGTAGTGACAGCGCGCCCAGATGAAGAAAGTGATGTGGGTTATCGTACCATTTCTCGTCCCTTGTTGGAATTAATTGAAAATGCCCATTTACGGGTGAATGTGGAGTTGCTGCGCCCTGGTACTTATCAGGCATTATCCGATCGTTTGGAGGAGAAGGGAGCAGGTTTTTACCACATAGTCCATTTTGATACGCATGGGGCGTTGATGGGTTATGGAGATATTCAACAGGGAGTAACGGCAAATCGCTATTTATATCAGGCAAGGTATGGGCGAGATGATTTGCAACCTTACGACGGGGTGAAGGCGTTTCTGTTTTTAGAAGGAGAAAGCAAAGGTAAAGCCGATCCAGTCGAGGCACAGGAATTGGCAGATTTGCTGACTGGGAAGGGTATTCCCGTGTGTATTCTCAATGCGTGTCAGTCGGGGAAGCAGGTAAAGAACCCCACCCCGCCTGCGGCACCCCTCCCCGCAAGCGGAGAGGGGTTAGGGGAGGGGTTGAGGGAAACTAGCCTCGGTAGTTGCTTGATGGCGGCGGGGATGCAGATGGTGGTGGCGATGGGTTATTCGGTGACGGTGTCTGCTGCCAAGCTGATGATGCAAGAACTTTATACAGAATTGTTTAACAATAAACCCATTACTGAGGCGATCCGCTTGGGTAGGCGGGAACTGTTGATGCAAAAGTCCCGCAAGGCATATTTTAATCAGACAATTGATTTGGAAGATTGGCTGTTGCCTGTGGTGTATTGCAATCAGGCAGTGAATTTTAATTTGCGGCAGTTTACGCCAGAAGAAGAGGAGAAATACTGGGAAAATTTTGGCAGTCAGTATCGGTTTACGCTGCCAGAATACGGTTTTGTTGGGCGGGATTTGGAGATTCTCAAAATTGAAAAGGCGCTACTACAGCATAATATTTTGCTGTTGCAGGGAATGGGAGGAACGGGCAAAACGACGCTGTTAAATTATTTACGGGAATGGTGGCAGAGAACGAATTTTGTCAAAGATGCTTTTTATTTTGGTTATGACGAAAAGGCATGGACGCTGACACAAATTTTGTTTGAAATCGGCAAGCGGGTATATAATCGCTTTGAAAAAGCACAATTTCAAGCCATGAATCAGGCGGCGCAGGTGCAAAAATTAGCGGCAAAATTGCGGGTGGAAACTTATGTCTTAATTCTGGACAATTTAGAATCGGTGACGGGACAACAACTGGCGATTCAAAATACATTACCAGAGGCAGAACGCAATCTAATTCGAGATTTTTTAGCGCGGTTGGTAGGCGGTAAAACTCGCATTGTGTTGGGTTCCCGCAGTCGTGAGGAGTGGTTGCAAGCAGCGACGTTTAAGCAGAATATTTATGATTTGCAAGGATTAGATAGAGAAGCGCGGACAGAATTAGCAGAGAAAATTTTAGAACGTCATGTAGCAGCACACCGCATTGATGGCATACGTAAAGACGCAGATTTTCAACAGTTGATGCAAGTGTTGGCAGGGTATCCTCTAGCGATGGAAGTGGTGCTGGCGAATTTGAAGAATCAGTCACCCCAGGAAATTTTAGAAGGGTTACAAGCGGCGAAAGTGAGCTTGGATGTAGCGAGTGAGGATAAGACGAAAAGTATTTTGAAATGTGTGGAATATTCTCATAGTAATTTATCGGTAGAAGCGCAAAAATTACTGTTGTGTTTGGCTCCCTTTAGTGGGTTTATTTACCGCAGTGGTATTCCGAATTATATTCAGCAATTGCAAAAGCTAGAACCATTTAAGGATTATCCTTTTGAAAAATTTGATGAGGCGATTCAAGAGGCGATTAACTGGGGTTTGTTGTCACCGCTTCATGAAGATGTGCCTGAATTACTGAGAATTCAGCCTGTTTTTCCCTACTTTTTAAAGACTAAGCTACAGGAACTTGATGAGTTAACCCGTGCAGCTTTGCGTGAAGGATTTAAAAATCATTATTTATGGTTAGCAGGTTCTTATAATGAGTGGATGGAATCTAAAGATGCCGATGAACGGCAATCGGGTATATTATTCTGTGGATGGGAATACGAAAATCTCTATAATGCGTTGCAAATTTGTTTAGAAAAGCAAGAAAGTATTGAGATTTTCTTTAGTTTAAAAAAATACTTTGACTTGATTAATGATAACCAAAGTAACCTAAAGTTGGCAGAAATGGTTTGTCAACGTTTAGAAAATTATCCACCTGCATTTATCGAGGGTGAATTAGGTTATCAAGTGGCTTGGGCAATGGCGAGACTGGGTAACTGCCAACTGAATGCAAAGCAGTACCAGCAAGCAAGAATATCTTATGAAAAGACTTTGGAAATTTGTGATTCGCTTAAGACTGAAGAAGAAAGACAAAAACAACTTTGGAAGGCTGTTTCCTACCACCAGTTGGGAATGGTAGCCCAAGACTTGCGGGAATTTGAAGAGGCGCGGCGCAATTACCAACAAGCTTTGGAAATCAACATCGAATATGGCGATCGCTACGCTTGTGCTTCCACCTACCACCAGTTGGGATGGGTAGCCCAAGACTTGCGGGAATTTGAAGAAGCGCGGCGCAATTATCAACTCGCTTTGGAAATCAACATCGAATATGGCGATCGCTACGCTTGTGCTTCCACCTACCACCAGTTGGGAATAGTAGCCCAAGACTTGCGCGAATTTGAAGAGGCGCGGCGCAATTATCAACTAGCTTTGGAAATCTCTATCGAATATGGCGATCACTACGCTTGTGCTTCAACCTACCACTGTTTGGGAATGGTAGCCCAAGACTTGCGGAAATTTGAAGAGGCGCGGCGCAATTATCAACTCGCTTTGGAAATCTCCCTCGAATATGGCGATCGCTACGGTTGTGCTTCCACCTACCAGGGTTTGGGAATAGTAGCCCAAGATTTGCGCGAATTTGAAGAGGCGCGGCGCAATTATCAACTAGCTTTGGAAATCTCTATCGAATATGGCGATCGCTACGGTTGTGCTTCCACCTACCAGGGTTTGGGAAGCGTTGCTGAAGATTTAGAAGAATTAGAAGAAGCAAAAGCAAATTATCTACAAGCTTTACAGATTTGGGCTGAGTTTAATGACGAGTACAATTTAGCAACTTATTCACTGCCTAGCATTGCCGATTTATATCAAGCTACGCAAGATGAGAGTCTGTTGCAAGCAGTGGCGGAAATTCTCGGTGTGACGGTGGAGGAAGTGAGGGAGAGGTTGAGAGAGTGAACCCCACCTCGCACGCGAGGCTAAGGTGTACACACAAGTCTTTTTTCTCATTACCATGCTCTGTATGGTGATGAAAACTCGGAGGCGGAGCCTCAATCAATGCTTTCCCAGGCTGGAGCCTGGGAAAGAGAAAAGAGACTGATTCATCTATTGCTAATACTCATTGACGAGTTGTAAAGACTGATTCATCTATTTGTGATACTCGTTGACGAGTCTCAAAGACTGATTCATCTATTTGTGATACTCGCTGACGAGTCTCAAAGACTGATTCATCTATTTGTGATACTCGCTGACGAGTCTCAAAGACTGATTCATCTATTTGTGATACTCGCTGACGAGTCTCAAAGACTGATTCATCTATTTGTGATACTCGTTGACGAGTCTTAAAGACTGATTCATCTATTTGTGATACTCGCTGACGAGTTATAAATACTCATTATTTACTACCATTTATCTATTAATTAGCTTCTTAATCTAGCCCGCGCAGGCGGGCTTAGTTCTTATAGCCCAACCCTTCTAGGGTTTGGGCGATATTATACGTCACGCTGTTGTTAGTGCAGCTTACATTATTATTCCAAATCCGGGTCTTCCAGTAAAATACCAAGATTTTGTGCTGCATGGGCGAGGCGATCGTCGATTGTTGCTAACAAAATTCCTGCCCGAATTGCTAATTCTAAATAAGCTGCATCATAGACGGCAAGATTGTACTGTCTCGCTAAATTTAAAGTAGCAGTAATAGTCTCAGTCACAGCTATTGCATCAACGTTAATAGGCAAAGCCTGAGGCATTGCAATAGCAGCATCACTTTGTTCTCTAGTATTGCGCTTTTTCCTTTCTGCAACCCACAATACATTACTAATTTCCAACCCAAAAAAAGCAGGCACTATAGCCTGATTTTCTCCTGAAAGTATATTATAAACTGCATTGGCATAAGTATTATCTTCATCCTGCAAACACCAACTTATGCCAACAGAACAATCTAAAACAAAAAACATTAATACCTTCTTCCCTCTTCCCTTGCTTCCCGAATTGACAATCCTCCCAGAGTCATTTCTTTTTTTAATTCCTTAAGCCTGGCTTTAATTTCAACTAATTCCTGTTCATTCCATCTGGTTGAGGTACTCATTAATTGATCAACAGATTTACCCTTAACCTGAGCGTGACGTGCAATTTGTTGCAACATTAAAGCTGACTTACGCTGAATGATTTCTTCTTCGGATTTGATATTCACCCTTTCCATAGACTTTGCATGAAACTGGCTTTACTTGTACATTGTAAGCTGAAAATCACTGCCTGCTTGTGGGAGTGCGAGGAGCGCGATCGCTGGGAACAATAAATAAAAACCAGCAGAAAACAAAGACACAAATATGCTCCACATCAACATCTAAATTCTACCTCCCCGTCTACGGGGAGGGGTGAGTTAATTTTCTGGGGGTAGGGTTCCAGAATTATTGGTGGGTGGTTCGGTATACTCGCAAAATATATTCAGACTAATTTTCAGAATATACAAAACAATAACAGTAGCGATCGCTGGATCAATTGGTATGCCATTTGCCCCTGCTATACCTACAAGGGAAACAATTAACCCTGTCAATAATGGCGCGCTTCCTGGATTTTTAGTATATTCGCTAACTTGACCACGAAAACCATCGTCTCCACAAAGTTCCTTTCGCAATACCTTTAGCGTTACTTCCCAAAAAGATTTTCTCTCTGGCATTGCCATTAAACCATGCTTTTCTATCCACAGATCCTGAAAAGTATTTTCAACGTCACCATTATGCCTTTCCAACTCATCTAATGCGTGCTGTGCGGGTTCGTAATCTTGCAAAATATCTCGCGTCAAATCAATTTCGTGAGCTGTTAATTGAATATCCATTCCTAGCCTCTTTTTTTGGACAAACTGCAAATAATCTACAATCTTCGAGCTTGAACTTTCAAAAAACAGTGTGCTTTTCAAATCTTAAAATTCGTGGCTTCTAGTCGTCTAAGCTGTGAGTAGTGGGATTGTTTGTTAGGGTGCGCTTATGTTTTGCCAAACGTAACAACTTTGCCCCTATCTAAAACAGTAAATTAAATCCATAAAAACTCACATCCACTCATATTTGGTGCAACTATGCAAATTACCCAATCTCTCCATACAGCAATTCTGGTTACAGATTTAGAACGCTCCGAACATTTTTATGGCACTGTATTGGGATTAGCCAAAGTAGAACGTCCAATGAAATTCCCTGGTGCTTGGTATCAAGTCGGCGAGTATCAAGTTCACCTAATAGTTGCGCCAACTGTCCCCAACGAACCCAAAAATGAAAAATGGGGACGCAATCCCCACATTGCTTTTTTAGTTTCCGACTTAGATGCCGCTAAACAGCAGCTTCTAAATTATAACTTTCCAGTGCAACCTAGCGCTTCTGGTCGCCCCGCTATTTTTACCCAAGATCCAGATGGGAATGTAATTGAGTTAAACCAGCAGTAAGGGGAGGAGAGGGGGAGACAAGGGGAGTATTGAAGAAGAATACAGAATTCAGAATATTCTGGCTTCTGGCTCCTGAATTCTATTTAGATAAACCACTAACCACTAACTAATGACCAATGACCAATGACTAATTCATGAAAATTTTCGCTTATACTTACACCGATCCGCTTCTAGAAAATGCTCCCGATCCGACGACTTGGGAATGGCAGGTAAATCGAATTTATCAAGATTTGGGAGAGCGATCGCAATTACAACAATTCTTTGCAGACTGCACAACCGATCCACCCGATTGTTTGCTAATTCGCCGTTTGGAAGAATTGGGGGATTCTGTCGAACAAATAAGCGATCGCCTCTCGCAACTAGAAGCACTGGGGATAACGTTGATTGCATTTGAACAGGGTTACAATTCTTCTGAACAATCTCCCCATCTCCGTGCTGAGTTGCTGAAATTATTACAAGAAATCCAGCATCAGCAACACAGCCGCCGCATTCGCCAAGGGCACGCCCGCAACCGTTTAGATGCAGCTCCTCCACCCGGTAAAGCTCCTTACGGCTATCGTCGTGGTAAAGATAAATACATCTTAGACCGCAGCACTTCTCCAGTAGTCAAAGATTTTTTTGAACACTTCTTACTTTACGGTTCGCTGCGGGGAGCAGTGCGTTACCTGGCAAAAAAATATAGTAAGAAAATTTCTGTTACTACCGGACGACGTTGGTTGACTAATCCAGTGTATCGCGGCAATACAGCTTATCAAAACGGCGAAATTATCCCCAATACTCATCCTCCAATCCTTTCTAAGGAAGAAGCAGCACAAGTTGATCGGCTTTTGCGCCGCAATAGTCGCTTGCCATCGCGAACTGCCAGCGCACCCCGTTCTTTGGCTGGGTTGGTAGTTTGTGGCGAATGTCGATCGCACATGGGTGTCTGTCGCGTCACAATTCGCAACCAAGATAAAGAGTACCTTTATCTACGTCCGATTAGTTGTCCTAAACGTCCTAAATGTCGTTCTATTTCCTACCAGGAAGTATTGGATAGTACTATTGGTGCAGTTTGTCGCGATTTGCCGATGGCAGTAGCAAAAATGAATTTTCCCCAGTTGGATGTAGTTAAAGATAGTTTAGGAGAAGCGATCGCCCGTCAGCAAGCAATTCTTGAGCAGTTACCTAATTTAGTAGAAACTGGGATTTTGGATACAGAAACAGCCAAATTAAGAACATATAAACTCCGCACGGAAATATCTGCACTTGAGGCGAAGTTAGCAACTTTACCGCCTGTAAATCTGCGTTCTGTTGCTCAAGCTGTTTCTATTCCTCAATTTTGGTTAGACTTATCGGAAGCAGAGCGGCGGTTTTATTTTCGCGAATTTATCCGCCAAATAGCAATTATTCGTCAAGAAAAAGAATGGGAGTTACGAGTTATTTTTATTTTCTGATAAGTTGCAAGCTCTCCGACTTCTTAAAGAAATCGGGGATCTGTATTGTGTAATGTGACAGGTGAATATCAAGACAAAGCAACCTTCAATAGTACTTTCTCAATACCATCAACCATTCTGTCTAAAGTGAACTTACCTAAAATATGCTCGCGACACCTCTCACCTAGCTCAGAGTCTGTATATCTCCAATTGATAGTCTGAATTAAAGTATCTGCCAAATCTCGTTCATTTCCAGGCTCAAATAGCCCAGATTGGAACTCTCCTGTTAAAATTTCAGGAATACCGCCAACTCGGCTAGCTACCACAGGCGTTCCACAAGCCATTGACTCAACAATTACTCTTCCAAAAGGTTCTGCCCATAAACTCGGTAGAACTGTGACATCACTGACTTGATAGATAGAGGTAGTATTACTTACATGACCTAAAAAATCCACATAATTTTCTATACCTAAATCCTTTGATAGCTGTTTTAAGGAATGCTTGTATTTTTCGCCTTCTTCAGGATTTTCCTTACCATCAGCAGCGAAGTGAAGTATAGGCTTTCCAGCAATCAATAGTTTAGCACTAATACCACTTTTCACAAGTAAAGCACAGGCTGCAATCAACGTTTCTAAACCCTTTTCTTTATCCAGCCTTCCTACATACGATATTACCTTAGCATTTTCAGGAATATTCCACTCTTTTCTAAGATTGAAAAATTTTTCTGAAGGTTTGAACTTTTCGATATCAGTTCCGTTATATACAATATCGATTGCATCCTCTTTAATGCCAAAATCAACCCAATTCAATTTTGTTTGATTTGATACAGCAATAAATCTTTTGACATTTTTAAATCCAATAATCTTCTGATAGTTAACTTTTTTACTAGAAGGAGGAACCTGAAAGTAACAAACCAAAGGAATATTTTTAATTAAAGATAAAACGTAACCAAAAAATATTGAATTATAAGCATTGCAAAAGACAACACCATCTTTCCTAGTTGGGATATTCCAAATACTAGCAATTCCAGGCAAGAAGTTTAATATTTCAGCAACTTTGTATCTATTAAATTCATACCTATTAACCTTTACTAGGCAATCACAAAACTCTTGATACTGCTCAATTAGATTGCCTAATTTTAAATAAATAACACTAATATTGTGTCCGCGTTGAGATAACCCACGGCAAATTTCAAACAGGTTTAGTTCCTGTCCACCGCGAGAAAAAGTAACTTCATTTTCTAAAACAATCAAGTGCATAAATTTATTTCTCCAAGCAAATTTTTAGTAACTTCTTTCACTACTACACTAGTTCCATAATTAAGTTTTTCACTTTTTGTGTTGCTACTGACCAATTTAAACGAGATTGATACTCATTGAATGATGAGCGAGCTAATCTTTTATATTCACTATAGTTGTACATAAGAGAAGTGATATAAGAGCAATACTCTTCTACTCTAGAGTTAATTGAAAATGTTTGACCGTTTAAATTATCTTTAATAATACTTGGTATGCCACCAACATTAGTTACTAAACACGGTAATCCGAAGGAATTTGCTTCACACAAAACATGGGGAGAGCAATCTGCTCTTGAAGGCATAATTAAAAAATGTGATTCACAAAACAATTTGTTGATTTTATTGATTCCTTCAATTGTAAATTTATCGATAAAACCTATATTTTTCACAAAGTTCGGAAGAGGTTCATGAGTAACAGGTTGACAGCCAACTACTAATAATTCAGTATTTAATCCTGTTTTATTTAATTCTTTAGCTACTGCTAACGCGATATCTCCTCCTTTTCTGAACCAGTCCACTCCAATAAACAGTAATTTACAGGAATGTGTATCTTTATATTGCACAATATTATTAATGTCTTCATCATTTCTATTACACTCTATATTTGCTCCCCAGGGAACTACTTTTACTTTAGATGATTCAATTCCATAAATCTGAATAGCATTTTGAGCAGCCCATTCTGATAAAAATATAACTAATTTACTTCTATCTAATGCTGCTTTTTCCATTGCATATATATGTCTTTTCGTTTCATTACATAAATTACTAAAAACTGAGTACATATCGATTAACGCTGTCTGAGGTGCATCTGTCCAAAGAACAATAGGCTGCTTGCATTCAAGATATGCTACTGGTTGAGCATTCTCTGGACACAGAACTATATTTGCGGTGGAGCTAGATAGCTTTTTAGAGACTTGAGATGCATAATCTCTAATCACTGCTGGATCTGCCCAGCAAGCATAAACTTTTTTCAAGAATTTATTATATAATTTTTTCTTAAATTTATTTATAAATTTATACTCCACTTTTAAAGGGCCAATATAATCAAGTTGTACATATTGCTTTTCCAAGTGTTTTGCTAAATGATAACCAGCTCCTCGAATCCCAGCTAAATCTTTTGGCCAATCTGAGTTATCTAAAACGTTATAACTAGTAACATATGCCAATAACATACTCTTGTTAATTCCTAATAATCCTCAATTTGTAAAACTTTTTATTACTCACTCACAGCAAGTTTATTAAAAGTTTTTTCACGGCTTTATTGTTCAACAACTCTCAATAGCACTTTCTCAATTCCATCAAACATTTTGTCTAAAGTAAATTTATTTAAGATATGTTTGCGACACCTCTCACTTAAATGAGAATCATTGTCTCGCCAATTCATAATCAGATTTAGAGTATCTGCCAAATTCTGTTCATTTCCAGGCTCAAACAACCCATTTTGAAACTCTCCTGTCAAAATTTCAGGAATTCCACCAATTCGGCTAGCCACCACAGGTGTTCCACAAGCCATTGACTCAATGATAGATCTCCCAAATGGCTCAGACCACAAACTGGGTAGGACTGTAACATCAGTAATTTGATAGAGGGAGGTGGTATTATTTATATGACCTAAAAACTTCACATAGTTTTCTATACCCAAATCTATTGCTAACTGTTTTAAAGATTGTTTGTATTTTTCGCCTAGTTCTGGACATTCTTTTCCATCTTTACCTATGTGAACTAAAGGCTTGCCAGCAATCAATAATCTAGCACTAATATCCTTTTTTAAAAGTAGAGCAAAGGCTTTAATCAGTGTTTCTAATCCCTTCGCTGTATCCAGCCTTCCTATATATGATATCACTCTGACATCTTGAGGAATATTCCATTCTTCTCTCTGCTTACAAAAATCTGTTGAAGGTTTAAACTTTTCTGTATTAGTTCCATTGTAGACAACCTCAACTTTATCTTCTTGAAGACCAAAATTAATCCAATCAGACTTTGTTTGGTTTGAAACTGCGATGAACTTTTTTACACCTTTTAGTCCAAGAAGCTTCTGTCTATTAAAATCACAGGGTGGTATTCTGAGACTGCAAACAAAGGGAATATTTTTGGATAAAGATAAAACTGAACCGAAAAACGCTTCATGATATTGATTACTGAAGATAACACTATTTTTGCTTGTTGGAATCTTGCTAACGGTAGTAATACTAGCAATAAATTCTAAAATTTCAGTAATTCTTTTTTTAGCAAATACATAACGATGAATCTTTATAATGTCGCCACAAAAATCTTGATAATACTTCAGTAAATTTCCTTCTTGACAATAAACTAGACTGATTTTATGTCCACGTTCAGATAAAGCACGGCAAACTTCAAACAGGCTCAGTTCTTGTCCACCACGGAAAGAAGACGGTTCGTTTTCTAAAACAATAAGGTGCATAAACTTGTAGATTTTTTCTAATACGCTTATTGAGTTTGTGTTCTATCCTACTTGACCTAACTCATGCTGAAGTTGGTGGTATTTCCACAGCTTACCGCGTTGTTCTAATAACTCTTGATATCTCCCCTGCTCTACAATACGTCCTTGCTCAAGCACTACCACCTTATCTGCTCGAACAATTGTAGAAAGCCGATGAGCGATCGCAATCACTGTTCGACCTTCAGAAAGCTTTTCTAAAGATGCTTGAATTAACCGCTCAGATATAGAGTCTAATGCACTCGTTGCCTCATCCAAAATCAGAATATCTGGATCGCGCAACAAAGCGCGAGCGATCGCTATACGTTGGCGTTGTCCTCCAGATAGCCGAACCCCTCGATCTCCCAGTTGGGTATCAAAGCCTTCAGGTAATTCTTGAATAAATTCCAGCGCATTAGCCAGTTGAGCTGCCTTCCGAATTGCAACTTCATCTACCTCTTCCATCGCATATGCAATATTGTTGCGGACAGAAGTGTTGAAAATGAATGTATCCTGACTTACAACAGCTACCTTTCGACGCAGCGAGTTAATCTCAAACTCTCGCAGATCGATTCCATCGATCAAAATCTTACCTTGTGTTGGATCGTAAAACCGTGGGATTAGATCGGCTAGTGTTGATTTGCCAGCACCAGAGCCTCCAACTAGTGCTGTCATTTTTCCCCGTTCGATAGTTAAGCAAATGTTACGCAAAACTAAATCATTAGGATCGTAGCCAAAATCTACAGCTATAAACTCAATAGCTCGCTTCAATCCAGAAAACTGAACTTTACCATTTTGTAAGTAAATTTTGTTGTCAGTTCTAAGCAGTTCTTTGATATTGCTTAATGCTCCCTGATAATTATTGAATTGTGCTCTGGCTGCATCAATAGCACGTACATTTGGCGAAGCACGCAATAAAACAAATAAAAATGTCAGTAACGAAGCTGATTCCAAAAGTCCATTTTGAATTAGGAATGCAAATGCCAGAACTAACATTCCAACGAGCAGTATAATCGAGGCTCCTTCTGAGAGAGGTTCTATTAATGCCATAGCTGAAACAGATTTGGTAGCAGCATTTAATAGTTTTGCACTAGCATCATAAAACCGTCTGCGCTCAAAGTCTTGGGCTGCAAATGACTTAATTGTGCGAATACCATTGATAAATTCCAGTGAAATTGAAGTGTACCAACTACCAGCTCTTGTTCTTTCAAAACTAGCTTCCCGTACCTGTCCTAGTAATGTTGTCATCCCTACCGACAGCAAAGTAAACATCATCACGGAAATAAGTGTTAACTGCCAGGATAGCAATAACATTGACACTATATAAACTAGCAGGATTGAACCTTTGGTAAAAATAAAAGAAATTACACTAAAAGCCTGTATTAGCTGGTATATTTCTGCTGTGAGGCTATTAATTAAATCGCCGGAACGTGTTTTTGCAAAGTAAATTAAGCTCAATCCTTGCAATTGTTCAAAAGCTAGTTTACGCAATCTATCAGCCACATTAAGCTGAATTTTCTGGCTGTAAACCTGCCCCAAGTAATTAGAAATTGAACGTAATAATGTTGTAATTATAATTAGAGCACATATTCTATAAATTCGTTCATTCACAGGATCATTTACTCCCAATATCCAGGTATCAAACCAGCGAATACCTGTTTGGATTGGTTCTGCATTAGGAGCAGTCACACTTTGTAAAAAAGACAGAATAAAACCGATTCCAAATCCTTCCAAACCTGCTGCTATTAACATGAACACCAGAGCCAGAATTGCCATCCGACGAAAGTATTTGAACTCTCGAAAGATGAAACCATTATCTTGCCAAAAACTCGTAGCCTTTAGCAGCCTGTAGATTGGAATTGCAAGTCTAATACGCATATAATTTCCTACAGAAGTAAATGCCATAGTTCTAATTCTTTGCTGAACTGAATCGGCGTTCTAGTACTTTTTCAAAATCATCAACCATTTTGTCTAAACTAAATTTGGATACAATATGCTCACGGCATCGTTCACCCAACTGAGGGTTTTTATCTCTCCAATTCATAAATTGGCTGAGAATATCTGCCAAATTTCGTTCATTTCCAGGCTCAAATAGCCCAGATTGGAACTCCCCTGTTAAAATTTCAGGAATACCGCCAACTCGGCTAGCTACCACAGGCGTTCCACAAGCCATTGACTCAACAATTACTCTTCCAAAAGGTTCTGCCCATAAACTCGGTAGAACTGTGACGTCACTGACTTGATACATAGAAGTAGTATTACCTACATGACCTAAAAATTCCAGATAATTTTCTATACCCAAATCCTTTGATAGCTTCTCTAAGGATTTCTTGTAATCTTCACCTTGAATTACAGGCTGTCCAGCAATCAATAGCCTAGCGTTAGCACCACTTTTCAGCAATAAAGCGAAAGCCTTAATTAGGGTTTCTAATCCCTTTACTTGATCTAGCCTTCCTATATAAGAAATGACTCTGATATTTTCAGAGATATTCCATTCCTTTCTAATCAAGGAAATATCATTAGAAGGTTTATATATTTCTAGGTCAATTCCGTTATATACAACATCAATTATATTTTCTTCATAGCCACTTTTTACCCAAAAAAACTTAGTATGATTTGAAACTGCAATAAAATGCTTAACGCCCTTAAGTGCTATACCCCACTGAAATTCAATATTTGCAAGCGCAATAATTTTTTTTAAGTTCTTAAGTCCGATATTCCACTGCCATGTAATCAATTTAGTAGGTGGAGGTAGATGAAGATAACAAACTAAAGGAATATTTTTGAATAAAGATAAAGCATAAGCAAAAGGAGTATCTTGAAACTGATTACTAAGGACAATATTGTTTTTTAATCGCGGAATATTCTGAGAAGACTTCCAAATATCAGTTAAAAAGCTGAAGACGTGTTCCGGTCGAAAAATTGTAAATCTATTAACCTTTAATATACAAGTACAAAACTCTTGATACTGTTCAAGTAGATTCTCTGGTTGAGTATAAAGCAAGCTGATGGTGTGTCCTCGCCGAGCTAAACCTTTACAAATATCTAACAGCATTATTTCCTGTCCACCGCGACGAGAAGATGGATATTTTTCTAAAACAATAATATGCATCTATTTACATCTCCCTTCGCTAGTTGATAACAATTCAATTACTGGATTGGAATGAGAGGATTAGCAATAAGGTAACTAGCTAAAAACTCCCAACACAGGCTGACGCAACATATGAATAAGCTTTCGCACTTTGTCATAGCTATGAAATCCAAACCAGCGGATCGTGGCGATCGCTAAACTCAACCGCAAACATTTTTTAGAAAAAAATACTTGTGGATGGTGTAAAAGAGCTTGTTGATGGTAAGAAATTGCCTTTTTGTAGTCCCCTTCACCTACAGCAAGCCATGCCATACCCAAAAATATGCTGGCATAAGCTCGGTTTCTCAAATACAGCAACTCTAATGGCACGGACTGAAATGTTTTCTCAATGACTGTGCGAAGACCCTGAATCATCTTCTGGCGATTTTTGGTCGTATTGTTAGAATGCTGTCGATAAAGAGTTAAAGGTTCTTTAACCACTGCAAAAGGATAACAAAAAGCAATACGCAGCCACATATCATAGTCTTCTGCGAAAGCAAGGCTTGGATCAAATACTCCCACTTTGTCAAAGCAACTATGGCGAATCATAGTTGAACTACCAGTGGAAATCATGTCATTTTCAATAAGTTGCTTCCATGCATTAGCTTCTACATTAGAAGCCAACATTTTGCCAGTGGGCTTGCCCAACTCATCAATCAAAACAGTCCAGGTATATACCAACCCTACTGCCGACTTCTGTTCTAAACAACGTACCTGTTTTTCTAGTTTGGTCTGTTCCCACAAATCGTCAGCATCCAGAAATGCCACATACTTCCCTTGAGCATGAGCAATGCCCTTATTGCGTGCTGCGGATACACCTTGATTATCTTGCGAAATTAGTTTGACTCGTAAATCTGTAATGCCAGAAGCCCACTCCACAATACTGTCTGAACTGCCATCATTAACAATCAATACTTCAAAATCAGTAAAAGTTTGCTGCAAAACACTTGCTAAAGTTTCTGGCAAAAACTCCATAGCATTATAGGCAGGAATGACAACAGAAACTTTTGGCATATTTGAACTCCAGAAAAGTTAGTTATTAGTCATTAGTCATTGGTCATTTGTCATTTGTTAGTGGGTAGAGACGCGATGAATCGCGTCTGTACAATTGGTTGTTAGTAGTAGAAAACAAGACATAATTTTGTTTATTTTCGTAAAACTTACGGGTGATTTAGATCCCCGACTTCTTGTAGAAGTCGGGGATCTGGCAACCCAACTTCTTTTGACTCCACCTTTTGCCTCAACATAAAGTCTCGCAATTGTTTGCCTATTACCTGAGGCGAAAAGTATTCTTCAATGCGACGACGAGCGCGCTTACCTAACTCGCGTCCCCAAGCTTCATCATCGAGAACGCGACCGAGTGCTTGCGACAGTGCGAGTGCATCTTCCCTTGACACAACTAAACCACCAGAAATCTCCCCTCCTTGGAGGATGTCAGGCACGCCAGGAGCATCAGCTGCAACTACGGGCAAGCCACAAGCCATTGCTTCTAGGGGTGCGATGGGAAAACCTTCTTGCCGAGAAGCGAGAGTGTAAACATCTGCTGCCGAGAGATAAAGCCGAAGTATAGAGCGATCGTTGACAAATTCATTTCGCCAGATCACGCCTTGTAAGTTCATATTTGCAATACATTGGCGTAATTTGTCTGCGTCTGGGCCTGTTCCTAGTAGGAGTAACTGTAAGTCTCGATCGGGGCGATCGCGACAAATTTTCTCCCAAGCGGCTACCAGAATATCTAGCCCTTTGCGATGAAAATCTATCCGACCATGACACACCACTATCTGAGCATCCAGTGGAATGCCAAGTACAGAGCGCGCCTGAGTGCGATCAATGGGATACCAGGTTTCTGTATCCATTGGATCGAAAATGCGAGCGATTTTGGCAGGCGGTACTTGATAGCGATCGCGAACCCGTTCAATCTCTTTTTGTGTTGAAATAATTACACCTGTACATCCTCGAAATGCCATCTGTCGCAGGGGGTATTCCAGAAAACTGTGTGTCTTGTCACCTCCTTGAAAAGTAGCAAATACTGGTAAATTCATTAACTTTCCCAAAAGTACGCAAGCATCAAAGCGGGCATACTCATACTCTTGACACAAAATTGCTTCACAACCCTCGCGTCTGATTTCCTGAGTAAGTAAGCCTAGTGGTGTAGACAGGTAAGTTCCTACACTCTGAGCTAGATTCTTAAGTGTTGTCAGTAGGGAACGACGGGTAGCATTCAAGTCTTGAATGTCTTTGAATGTTTTTCCCTCACTCGCGCCGTAGAGTTTGAGTGCTTGATGTCGCACAACCCGGTAGCCAAGATAGGCTTTGGGAGCAGGTAACACACAGATGGTGGTACCAGTAGGCACATGGGTAAAGCGTGAAACTTCAGTGAAACGAGCAGAAATGCAGAAAAGTACTGTCCGTACACCAACCAGTTTCAGGGCATTGATGTAGCCAAACATCCAGCTACCTATAAACTCATTGCAGTAAGTCTCGAATGAAATATTGATGTGATCCAAAAAATCGTCGATTAGATCCATGCAATGTAGTAATGCGATCGCTGGTTCTTTATCTGTTCCTCTATGGGAGTCTAAAACCCCATCCTGAACCCCCTGTTCCCCGTTAAGAGTTCCCCGTTCCCTTTTATAGTCCAACATAATTAGGAAATCTCACAGTTATCTTTGGATTTTGATATTTGAAAAAATGCGTAAAAAGCAAATAATTTTGGAATATGATTTACAGTTATTGAGTAGATTTATCTACAAGGCTGAAACTATTTGTAGAATTTAATTTTGGGACATTTAAAATACGTCGGCGCAGAGCATAAGCAAGTTCTAGCAGTTTGCTATAGCTATCATTTCCAAATAATTGCAGCGCTGTTATTGCCATACTCAAGCGCATATACTCGCGAGTATAGCGTAGCTGAGGGTAGTAGGAAATAGCTTGTTGCCGATAAGAATATGCTAGGTTGCAATCTCTACAACTACTTTGCAAAGCTTTCCAAGCTAAACAAAGGTTGGCATAACCGTAACTGTGATTTTTCAAGTACAGTAGCTCTGGTGGTACAGAGCGGAACGCCTTTTCAATTACGAAATAAAATGCTTGTTCCAGCACTTGAAGATTTTTGGAGAGGCTGTTGGGAACTTGCCGATAATAATAAAGAGGTTCTTTGATAACAGCAAAGGGATAATGAGAGGAGATACGAATCCACATATCCCAATCCTCAGCAAAATGTAAATTTGGTTCAAATCCTCCGACAGTTTGCAAACAACAACGACGAACCATAACCGAAGAACAAGCTACCATATTTTTCTCAAGAAGTTGCTTTTTAGCATCGCCCTCAGCATTGGAAGTCATCACTCTACCTGTAGATTTACCTTCGCGATCAATGAAAACCATCCAGGTATGTACTAAGCCGACTGATGGATGACGATCTAGACAAATAACTTGTTTTTCTAACTTTGTCGGTGCCCATAAATCATCGGCATCTAAGAATGCCAAATATTCTCCTTGAGCGTGAGCAATAGCTGTGTTGCGTGCTACGGATACACCTTGATTATCTTGCGAAATTAATTTCACACGCGGATCTTCTAGTTCAGATACCCACTGCACAATATTATCTGAGCTACCGTCATCAATAATTAAGACTTCAAAATCTGTAAAAGTCTGCCTCAAAACACTCTCTACTGTTTCTGGCAAATAAGTCATTGCGTTGTAGGCTGGAATAATGACAGAAACTTTTGGCATATTTTGAACTCCAAAATTATTTTAGATAGTGTAAATAGCACTCTACCAGCAGATATTCTTTTAAAAAATAATCCTAATGTTGGCATATTTGGTATTCTTGAAATTTCTTATTTGTTGGAGATAATTGATTTATCAAAACAGAAAGTTGTTTTGTAAATGCTTCAGGAGAAAATTTCTCTTTCATGTAATTTTGAAGCTTGATTGCTTTATTAATACGATTTTCATGGTCTTCCCAGTAATACTTAATTCTAGAAATCATTGTTTCTACATCTGATTCAGCCACTAAAAGGTCTCTACAATCATCAGGATAGTAAAGTTTAGTTGCTGGAGTCTCAGTCGATATCACCATTTTGCCTAGCAAAACAGACCTGATTAAGACTATCAAACCAGCAGTAACTTTACCAACTAGTGGTAATAGAACCAGACGAGATTTTAACGCTAAAGAATAGAATTCTTCGTCACTAGTGTCAAAAAAGACTTCAACGTTTAATGTTAATTTCCTGCTAAAATTCCAGTACATTCTCCGAGCAACAATTTTAAATTGTATCTCTGGGCAAGCAGCCGCAACTGCAAGCAAAGTATCCCAATCTCTAGCAGCTTCACCTCCTGAAAATATATATTTATCATCGTTATTATTAGGTGGCAATATTTCATAATATGAATCCCAACAATCATATAAAACTGAAATAATTTGTGGTGGAATCCCAAAACTTTTAATGTACTGCTCTCGCAAATCTGAAGAATTTACTGTCATTAAAAATTTATCTGATAAAAATGCTAGTCGATAAGTTATTTGACGTAAGAGTTGATTTAAAATTCCCTTATTATGTGCAAGCAAAGTCAAAGCTATGACTGGTTGCTTTTTATTTGTCAAAATTGGGGATAGTATAGTTACAAAAACTCCTACCAAAAAATGAAGTGATACTACTACACTTTTATTTTGTTTAGCTACTTTTATACCACGTAAAGCTAGCTTGAAGTAATCAAACCAAAGTAGTATTTCTCGCCACTTAACTATACGATTTTTAAAATTGTAGTCAGGAATATCTAAAGTAGTTACATTAAAGCCAAGTTTCTCTAATTCTTGATGTAGCCAAAATTTTTCTTGAATTAAACGAAACGACGCTAGAATAATTATGGGAATTTTATCAACTTCATTAAACATTTTATTAGCTCCTCTTAAATTTTGAATTTAAATATTTATAAATTAATTTAGTTACAAATCATCCATTATAATAGTGTCAAATACAGGCAATTTAGTACTATTATTACTGCGGATTACTCTTGCTGGATTACCTGCAATCACAGTTGATTCTGAAACATTTTTGACAACAACTGAACCTGCTCCAATCACAGCATTGTCGCCAATAGTGATTGAACCGATAATTACAACATTTGCTCCAATATCTACATTATTTCCAATTTTTGGTGAACTACTGTATGAACCATCTGGCAGTTTTTTATTACCAATAGTTGTTGAATGCCTGATAGTACAATTCGCACCGATTATAGTGTCATGATTTATAACCAAAGCATGACCGTGATGAAGTTGAAGATTAGCTCCTATTTGTGTATTCCAATGCAAATCAA
Source organism: Chlorogloeopsis fritschii PCC 6912 (assembly GCF_000317285.1). GTDB lineage: Bacteria > Cyanobacteriota > Cyanobacteriia > Cyanobacteriales > Nostocaceae > Chlorogloeopsis > Chlorogloeopsis fritschii. The sequence continues at coordinate 166,054 of NZ_AJLN01000037.1, forward strand.
TCCCTAAAATCCAATCAATTATTAATATGTATAAAAAACGGTAAGGAAGAAATAATAAAGAAAAAGGTACAGGAAAAGACTTAATTATTTGTGCCAAGCGAAACATTAATAAAATAAAGCGAGACTTAGAACTCGTTTCAGCATTAACTTGCCAATCTTGGAGTATATAAGTAAGAAAGTTATTCATAATATGTTACGTAGAGCTTTAAAAGTTGACTTAGGTTATACGTGGTTCATTCCAGTTCCAGCCAGCGATCGCTAACAAAGCCGATAAGTAGAAGAACAGAGTGGTGTGACTCCAGATGTTTTCGGTAATCATCCCGACAAGGATGGCTGGAATAAAAGCTAACAGGATTAAGCACAGTTGTTGTTGGGCACTGCCGCTAGGTGCATACCGCAGTAACTGAATCAGGCGCAAAAACATCGCACCGAACAATGTTAGAAAACTAACCAAACCGACAACTCCCCCTTCTACCAAAGCCCGAACGTAATCATTGTGGGGAAGAAGACCATTGCCAGCAACTGGAATACTCAAACCTATGCCATAGCCAAACATAGGGAACTGTTGCCAAGCCCTCAATAGGTAATCCCATTGAGAAATCCGCCAGTTAAAACTGTTGTGGTCTCCCTGTGATAATAGGATTGCCCGTGATATATCGATGTCTGGATTGAGTAAGGGTGTGTTAGTGAGTGAAAGGAGGCGTTCTTGCCCAAACTCCGTACTCACAAACAAACCTATAACCAATAACAACAGTACTGCTCCCCCAATCAGCTTAGGTAAGCTCAATCTGGGAGCCAGCAAACCTAGAACAAAGGTAACAAGCATCGCCAGACTAAACAAAGCCCTGGTACTGACAAAGAAAAAAGCGAGTACACCCAGCAACAGTAACCAAGGCCAATGTTTGTGCGATCGCTCCAGCTTCCAGCAAGTCAGAGCAATAAACAGCAACAGATAGGTTGCGAAGACATTCGGGTGAGCAAAAGTCCCTTTGATTCGCTCATCGGTTGACAGAAGAAAAGGTACGAATGATGGAGGCACGAATAACTGCATCGATGCAACTGTGAATGGCGCGATCGCAGATAAAAACAGCAAAGAAATTGCCTTTTCAGGATAAATTCGCCCTTTGAGCTGCATTACCAGCCAATAAACTACTGGCCACAAAAGTGTACGCATCCAGTCGCGGATGCTCATTGGTAAAAACGAAGCATCCAATCCTAATGCTCCTAAAGGCAAGAGTATCAGCCACAAGCCCTGTAGTATTATCCAAGCAGTAAAAAACCAACAAAACCAATCGGTACGCACAGCTTGACCTGTTAGTAACCTTATCGTTACATACAGCAAAGTTAATAAAATTAAGCCAATGCCAAATGCCGCTGGTATCTGTTGAGCAGAGAAAACATCCAGAGCACTACGCACAATCAACAAACCCAGTACGGCTTGCTCAAATCTAGCAAAGAAGAAAATCAGCGTCGGTACCGCAATTAGAGCTAATAGCAGCAATAGCGGTTTAGCACCTGCAAGGAATCCTGCAACTATACCAACTCCCACGCCTGCCAACCCAACCAAAAGTGCCAGACGAGAGGAATGACTTGAGGTTCGATCGGACAACATACCTTATCTAGACCTTGAACTGTTTGAAGAATTTCTACCAGCGCCTCCCAGATTGGCTAAACGTCTGAAAGAACTGGACGATCGCGGTTCGTAACCGTTCACGGGATAGCGGTAATACTGTTCGGTTTGATCTGTGATTCCATTCACAACTACTCCCATAATTGGTATTTGATTATGTGTTAATTCTGATACTGCTCTTTGTAAAACCTCCTTAATTGTGAAACCAGGGCGTGTTACTATCAGAACGCCATCGCTTTGTCGGCTTAATGTATGAGCATCAGCACAAGCACTAAGAGGAGGAGTATCTAAAATAACGCAGTCGTATTGTTGCACTGCTTCTGCCAACAGAGACTTCATCGCATCTGACTCTAGCAACTGCAAGGGGCGTCCGTACAATTCCCCGCAAGTCAACACAAATAGATTCTCAATCCTAGTTGGCTGCACCGTTTGCTGTAAGGATCTCTCTCCATAAATCAAATCGGTAATCCCTGGCTGGGGAGCTAAGTTAAACAGTGTGTGCTGCGCGGGGCGACGCAAATCTGCATCTATTAGCAGCGTGCGTCGAGACAACATCGCACAAACAGCAGCTAGGTGTGAAGCAACGACGGATTTACCCTCTCCCGATATGGTGCTGCTAACAACAATCTGTCGCAACGGCTCACTACTGCGAAACTCTAAGTTTTTGAAGAGCATCCGGAAAGGCTCAATCAAGGCACTATTATCCAAGAATCGTTCGGATGGCTCAAGCATAAGAGTTTTAGCAGGCAAACGCGGCAGCACTCCTAGCAATGGCAAATCCAGCAGTTCTTCTGCTTCGGAAGCATCCTTTAAAGTGTTATCCATTAATTCCAGTAGCAGGACAATTCCGGTAGCTAAAGCAGATCCGAACACAATAGCGATCGCCAGGACAGCTTTCTTGTGAGGCGAGGTGGGTTTAAGTGGAATTTGAGCGGCTTCGATAATTTGAATGTTCCCTACTAGCTGGGCTTCTGCAATCCGTGCTTCTTCTAGTTTGCTTTGCAGTAATTTCAAAGATGCCGCACTTTCTTCCCGTTGCCGGATGAGTGGTGTCAGCTTTTGCTGTCTAATTGGTAGTTCTGCCAGGCGAGTTTGCAGATTGGCACGATTTGCTTGCACAACTCTAAGCTTATTTTCAACTGCCGTGCGTTCAACATCATTGACAAGCAATTGGGAGGTAAGATCTTGACTGATGCGATCGCTGGCGACAGCATTTGTAGGAATGGCTTGATTTTGAGGTGATACGCGGGCTAGTTCCTTTTGATAAAAAGCACGCAATCCGTCTCTTTGCTCGACGAGCTTAATGACAGTGGGATGGTTTTCTGTAAAGTACAAGCGAGTCTCAATTACCTTTGCCTCCAACTCTGCCAACTTAGCGCGCAACATCTTGAGTTCTTCATTTTGTCCACCACGTACAGATGCGTAAGCTTGATCGAGGGCTTTGGCGTCGGTGACTTGTCGCAGTGAAACTTCTTTTGAGCGCAATTCTTGGAGTTGAGCACTCAGAGTACCTTCTTGTTCTTCCAAGGTGGCGAGGCTATTTACTAAACTCTTGGTTTGTTCATCAAAGGAAACAATACCGCTATCTTGTCTATATTTGTTTTCAATCAGTTCAGCTTTCTCCAAGCGTTGTCTGGCTTCTGGTACCTGTTGTTGTAAAAACTTCCGCACGTTGGCAGCTTCTTGGCGAATGATTTGCGTATTATCCTCAACCATTGCCTGAGAAACAGCATTGACTAGCTTGCTAGCAAGTGCAGGATCTTTGTGTTCATAACTCACCTCTAGAATATTGGTAGCTGGAACAATTTTCACTTTCAAGCCTTGACGAACTTTCTCAGGCGTAAGTGGAGTTGAAAGCGAACTACTGTTGAGCTGAGGAATAACCCTGGCGATCGCTCTACGCAGAACACGTTGAGACTTAATTAATTCTGCTTGATCGGCTAACGGGCTAGGGCCACCTGGTATATTTGTTGGCATCTGGGTAAGATCGCGCCCTAATTCGGAAACACTCACCCTTTTGTCGTCAAGCATGAGTCGTGCTGAGGTTTGGTAACGATGGGGAGTCACTTGGAGATAGGCGATCGCTCCACCAATTACAGCAGCGAATGTAGCCAAGGCAGGGAAAGCACGCCGCTTAAATATCAAGAGTAAAGATGAAAAGCCTTTTTCCATTACGTATACCCTAAAAGGTAAAGATAGTAGCTGATAAATCCTAGTACTCTGTAATTTTGAAGGGTTAAAAATTCTCCGCGTCTCCGTATCACCGTGTCTTTGTGTCAGCCTTAACCTGTTAATTTTTGGTTGCAGACAACTAGGTTAGTTGTGGGATGTCTACTAGCTCAGGCGAGTTCAAAAGATTTGTATATAGTTTCAAGGTTTCAGAAGTAATGCGCTCCCAGCTGTAGTTAAGTTGCACGTGTCTTTGTGCATTCTTAGCCATTGCTGTCATTTCTGTGGGATGATGAATTGCCCAATCTAGAGAGCGAATACAGGAGTTGAGATTTCCTGTTTCAAAAAGTATTCCCCGTTCTTTACCTATTAATTGCTCATGGGGTGGAATGTCGCTTGCTAAGACTGGTATGCCTTCTTGCATGGCTTCTAACATTGCCAGAGGCAATCCTTCCAAATCCGAAGGCAGCACAAACAACCCCGCACCTCTGACTATCTCCCAAAGACGAGCACCCCTGAGTTCGCCTGCAAAGACGATATTGCAATCGTTTGCTATCTTTTCTAAGAGCTTGGTGGTGAAAGATTTTGTATCGCTAATACCTCCAGCTAGAACTAGTTTCCATCCCTGCGGTTTTAAAGTGCTAAAGGCTTCGACAAGCAAGTCGGGACGTTTTTCTGGTACCAGTCTACCCAAGAACAGCAGATAGCGTCCTCGCTCCAAGCCTAGCCCAGTTCCATAGCTAAAATTCGGATCTGATTTACCGTAGCTAGCTGGAGCATTAGGGATGTAAACTGTATCCCTACCATAGGTTTGCAAAAAGTAGAACTTCAGGGCATCCGAGACGACAATGATGCTGTGGGCAAAACGCACTGCTGCTTTCTCTCCAGCGTGAATTAAGCGAGTCGAAAAACTACCCCACTTAGCACGTTGCCAGTCTAGCCCCTGACAGGTAACTACCACCTTGGCAGGAGTGGTAAATTTAGCTAAACCAGTAAATAGAGATGGGCCCAGAGCGTGGAAATGAATGATATCGTATTTATTCCCAGCCGATGCGATCGCACCTAGAGCTGAGGAAATCAAAGCATCTGCACCTCTGATTTGCAAACTGGGTAAAGAGATGACTCGCACCCCTTGAAAGTTACACTGGTTAAGCCAAGAACCCTGGGTATAGGAAGAGCGGGCGAATAAATCTACAGTGTGTCCCTGTGACACCATTCGGGGATACATTTCTGCGCAGTAATGTTCAATGCCACCCTGTTTGGGAGGTAATCCTTTTGCACCAATTACAGCAATCTTCATGTCAGTTACACTTGTGCTAAACGTACAAACTTGTACCAAGTTGTATTAAGCCCTCACAACTGAAACACCTGTATAGTTTTTGATAATTTGTTGTTTCAGCTATCTTTTGTTGCAGTCTTTCTAGCGGCAGGCAAACTCACTGATTCGCATACTTAGACAACAGCTGAGTGGTTTCGCTGTTCCCAGCGTTGCCACATTTGGTTGTAAACTTCATTGACAACAGTACTTGCAGCGTAGGGTTGTGCAGTCCGTACACAAGATTCAGTTGGATAATTCTCTGGATGCAGCAGTACCTTGCGTAAGGCATTGGCGATGCACTGTGGGGTACGTTCTTCACACACAACTCCACTATCACTAGTAAGGAGTTTTGGTGTTTCACCGCATCTAGTCGTAACAACTGGTGTGCCACTGGCAAGTGCTTCCAAGGCTACCAAAGGTAGTCCTTCAGTTACACTACTGAGAACAAAGGCATTACAAATACGATGTAATTGTGCCAGCTTTTCTTGAGGAATAGCCCCAAGCAACGTTATGCGATCGGATAACTCCAGTTGACTAATTTCTGCACGTACTTCTGGTGCTAACTCCCCATCACCTGCGATCAGTAAATGAACCTTTGGATCGTTTAAAGCTGCGATCGCGCGCACTAATAGAATGGGATCTTTATGTGGATGCAGCCTACCGGCAAATAGAATAAAACGTGTATCTGGATTCAAACCCAGACTAGTTGCTACCTCACACCTAGAAACTTCCCGTTGTTTGTGATTCAATGGATAGAAAATTTCGCCATCAAATGAATTTTTAATGTCAGCTACACGCTTTGCAATATTTGGGTAACGCTGTCGGTATAATTCTGACGAATTGATATTGCATGAAAGAATTTGATTAAACTGCCCAACTAACAATTTTTCTAGGGCAAAATATGCTGCCGGAAAACTTTGCCATAGGATTACCTTTTTATTATCCGTAGCTTGTGTTTTTGTCAGAATCGTTTGAACATCAGTGTGAACAAACAGTGTTTTCTCCCCACGCCACTTCAGAGCGGCTAAAGTTGGTTCTAGCCTATGAAAATGCATGAAATCTGAAGCAAAGCAACGTCCTAAAAGAGCTGCTGTATATTTCAAGGTAGTAGGTACAAAATGTCTGATATTATCGTTTTCTAACGGAAATAATGGTAGGAAATTTATTGCCCGTCCTGCCAATTCTGCTTCTTGCCATTTACCTACTAATTGGTAGCGATCGCCTCCGGTGGGAGCAAAGCAGGATGCTGTTCCTACAAGCCTTACCTCAAATTCACTGGGTGCATACTTGATAAAATTTTTGATTAGTGTCTGAATACCGCCAATAGTAGTATTCCAAGGGTTAAACTGGTAAAAAATTGTGAGAACAGGTTTACGCATGATATGCACCTGATAAAATAACTGGACAATCAATTCAGCATTTTATATGTCAAAAAATCTTTGTTATTCTCTTCAGTTTTAAATAGTTTACTTAAAGTTCAGAATATCCAACAGGAAATTATCAGAAAGCATATACAGCAATCTTTTCAACTGTTCTATGGCTTAGGAATTAATTTCTTGTGAGTTAAAAAATCAAATCTTTCTCTTCTTTGAATCTTTATCCCCGGCAGGTGCGGTCATTCTGACTCCTGTATTCTGTCTGATGCTTTCTTATTATGTTTCTATCAATGTAAAGAGATTAAGGATTTACTGAATTCCTCCTATAGTGGTATTCATTATGTAACTAAAATATTCAAAGTAAGATTCAAAGTCATCAAAAAATACCCATACATAACCACAAAAGTAGATAGCTCTGGCACTACCGCCAAATAAACTGTCTACTTTAAAGATATGCAGATAGAATTTTGTAATTTTTACATCTAAAACTTAATCACATCTTTACAAATCCTAGTCTCTAGGAAATTAAATTTCACTGACTTCTAACCAAACTTTACTAAAACTTTATTTTTTTATGCACAAAATGTTTAATTACAGTTTTAAGTATATTTTGTTACAAATAATAAGTAAATTATTATACTATAAGTACTGGATAATTTATGAATTTTTCATAAAGCTTACTATGTAAAACTTTTAAAAATAGCTGCAATTTAATATATTCAGATAAATAAGATATATAGATAATCAAAGTTAAAGAAAGTAAAATCCACTTTTTCCACTTTTAATTCTAAAAAATAACCTATAGATATTATTTTTAGTCATTTTATTAACCAGAAGAGATATTAAAAGGATTTAAGAGATCTAACCACAAAAAGACTCACTGTTAAAGGTTAAAGAAGTATCTAGCCTTAAAATCACAATCATGAGAAATTAAGCAAAATATCTCAAATCAACCGACTACCGCTAACTACTGCCTTCATTTTCCTGATTGTTAACTGAATTACGGGTATTAGAAGCAGGACGTGTGCCTGCATTACGTACATTCACGACTTTACTAAGTAAATCGAACCAAAAGGGCGCGCCCATAGCAATAGCAATACCACTAACTATCCAGCCAGGAATTAAAGTTATAATTTTAATGGTTGGAAACGCTTGGTTTGAAGCACGTTTCCAGTGAAGTTGCTGATTTAAATTTACATCAGTCCAACCAATAGGCAGAGCAATATCGGTTAAAACTCTATCGGCATCGCTTTTCAATGCATCTATGGTTTGATTTTGATTTTTTATAACAATTTCTCCTGCGCTATTGGTAATCGTATCTCGCAAAGCAGAATCTTTTGATAGTCTGTTTACCATATGAAATGCATCTGCATTGGCAGCAGTAGCAATAGCCAAGCCAATTAAAATTGCAACTCCTTTGGCATTGCGTTTATACACACCAGAGGCTCGCTCCATAGAACTATTAAATGTATTTTCAATTTCTAGTCGTAATGCATTCATCCCCTCCTCTGCAGTTTTCACTCTTGTTTGAGCACGTTTTGCCAAAACCTCAAGGTTTTTAACAACAGATGGTGGTAATGTTTCTATTGCTTGCTGAATCCCTTTAAAGGTTTCGCTGTCTTTATCTTTGATTGATGCTTCAATTTCTTGATAAATAGCACTACTCATCTTTACTGCTTCCACAACTTCATTAATATTAGGCCGCAGTTCCCCTAAAGATATAGCTTGCTCAATATCGTCAAAAATATCTTTTCTTAAAAATTTTAGTCTTCGACAGGTTTTAGCACATAATTCATTATCTGGCATCTGCATCTGAAAAGTCTCTAAATATCTATCAAAACTTTCTGCCATGCGATTTAAACTAGTTTTTAAACTAGCCTTTTTTTGCTTAAAATTTTCAATAATTTTCTTAAATTCTGTGTCTAAATTTTCAAACTCATCATGCATATTTTTGAAAAAATATGTTAAATTTTCATCGGTTTCTGTTTCCTTTGGTAAGACTAAAATAATATTTTTAATTTCAGATAGTCTTTCAATTTTAAATTTCTCTAGCCTAGATTCAGTTAACTTTTCTACTAAGAAAGGTATTTGCAATGTTTCAACTAGAGTAGTAGCAAAAATATCGGCAGGGATATAAGAAGGGCCGCTATGTTTATGATCACCAAAAATACTTTCACCTTGCTTCATACCTGGTCTGGGTTTTTTGATAGAACGATACATTGAACCAATAGCCCAGGTAAGCTTGCGAGGTAAGGTTGCAAATAATCCTTTTGCTTCTTGATTGATATTTTTAATTAAAGGATTTGCATAAATTTTATTAGCTAGTTGGATAACTTTAGCTTCCTCTGCGTTCTGCACATCACCAGCTAAAAGGATTTCAATTGATTTTTTTAAGTGTTCGGCACGCCATTGAAAAACAGTAGCAATAAGTTCCTGGATTTCTGAGGCTAATAAGCTTAAAATTAAATAGATAAAAATTAAACCGATAGCTACATCTAAAGTAAAAGGTAAGTTCATTACTTGCCTCAACAATCGCTTACTATAAATTGTGATTGATAATATTCATATCAGTTTATTCAATCAATACTTATTAAATAAATTTAAAATATATGTCGATAAATATGTCAAAAAATATTATGATTAATTAGTAAAAATTGAGTTAGCGTATAAATCCAAACGTAATTAGTAAATTTTGTAAACAAAACTAGATTAAAGATAAACTGAAACTAACACAAGGCAATATTTTTACATTAGTAGCAACAATAGAGGCTCGTGAGCGTCTGTTTGTAATCGAACCAGCAAGCAAAATCATCATCCTAAACTATGCAAGAAGGAAGCTTTACTTGGGGCAGTCTCGAAAAACAGTATCGGGCGCTAGAGAAATGGATTGATTGGACTTGGGTAATAGTGCTGCTTGCAGCAGCAGTATTAATTTTTACCATAAATCTCGGTCAATTGCCACTGCGAGATTGGGATGAAGGTACTGTGGCACAGGTTGCTCGCGAAATTTGGCGTGCCCCAACTGGTTCCATGCGTTGGCTTTACCCGACATTGGGAGGAGAGCCTTATCATAATAAGCCGCCGTTACTCCACTTGCTGATTGCTTGGTCTTACTCTTTTTGGGGTGTGCATGAATGGACAACACGCTTACCTGGAGCAATATTAACAGCTATTTCTGTGCCATTACTGTATTGCATTGGTCGTGAAATTTTTCGCCGACGTGTTTGTGCAGTTTATAGCGCTTTAGTTTACCTGACGATGCTACCAGTGGTTCGTCACGGGCGTTTAGCGATGCTAGATGGGGCTGCGGTATGTTTTTTTATGTTGATGATGTTGTGTTTGTTGCGATCGCGCCGTGACTTACGCTATTGCCTGGGTGTAGGCATCGGTTTTGGGTTGATTTGTCTGACTAAAGGGATGTTAGGCATATTGTTGGGTGCTATAGCAGTTGCGTTTTTGGTTTGGGATACACCGCGACTGCTGACTAGTGGCTATATGTGGATAGGAATGCTAATTGGCATTATTCCTGTAGCTGGTTGGTATGGTTTTCAATGGTGGGAATACGGCCATACTTTTACAAATGTCGGGATGCTCAATCAATCACTGAGCCGCATTTGGACATCTGTAGAACAACATTCGGGGCCACCTTGGTACTATATATTAGAGATTTTGAAGTATACATGGCCTTGGTTGCTGTTTTTGCCATCAAGCTGGCGTTTATCCTGGGAAAATCGCAATCTCAGCTGGGCAAAACTTGTACTATTGTGGATGGGAGTATATCTAGTTGCTATTTCTTTGATGGGGACTAAACTTCCTTGGTATGTTTTCCCAATTTATCCCAGTCTTGCTTTAGCAATCGGAGCAAAGCTAGAGGATATTGAGAATATACCTTTACTGTCATCCTATCCCCGTGCATGGGTAGTAATTTTGGGGATTCTAGCAGTGGTGGCAACTGGTGGTAGCATCTATTACGGTTGGGGAGGTTCGCCAAGTCCGGATTTACAACTCATTTTTGCTACTGTTGCGGTGACAATGGCTTTAGCTGCTATTTTGGTAGAGCAAGGCGACAGGCAATTTTTGAAAGTTTTGTTATGGGGAAGTTATATTTCACTGCTGTTGTTGATGAAATCTAACTACTGGGTTTGGGAATTAGGAGAACGCTATCCAGTCAAACCAGTTGCTGCTATGATCCAACAGCAAGTGCCCCCAGGCGTAAAGATTTACACTTCTAATCCCGAACACCGCCCATCACTAAATTTTTATAGCGATCGCACAATTATTTCTGCTTCTATTAGAGAACTAGAACACTATTGGCAATACAACCAACAATCCTACTTCTTGCTAGATGAATCTGCTTTTGGTACTCTTCACCTGGATTCTATAAGGTTAATTGACCAAGTCGAGGGCTGGAAGCTTGTTACTAAGGATACAAATAGATTGTGAATGGATATTAGTTAGTAGATAGTAGTTGGTGGTGGGTAGAGACGCGAGGAACTGAAGCGTTTCTACAATTACTACCCCTCTGCTCCTGTTGCTCCCCATCTCCCCTACTTTTTCCTAGCCCCTAATCCCCAGTCCCATATTCCCTAATCATAAATAACTAGTCACTTTGTATATTTTTTGATATACTGGCACTGAAAACTGTGGAAGAGGATATAGATCCCAGGAGATGCACTCACTGGGATTTTTTTCCTTGTTCTGTGGTTGTTTCTATTGCTGGTGGCAGTGAGTCATTGCTTGTGGTTTGCTGACTCATAGCAATGATACCAAATAACACAGCGCTACTGACAACGAAAGCTAGTACGGGATGTTTGGGAATGACGAAATCTCGTATGATTCTAGCTAAGGGTCGGCTTTGGCGACGCAGGGCTGATGAAATCGCTATTTGTTTAAAATTAAAAGGATCGCGGACGTAATGCCCGCTCTTGCAAACGACTAGTCTTTCCTGACAGTACGGGCAGGTAAACAGTCCTATATATGTTTGAACGGATTTGGTTGTAGAATGCTTTTGGCAAATGGGGCAAGTTACATAATGGCGATCAAAAGTGTGTGTATTCATCTACTTTAGTTTTTTAGTACACTTACTTGCTCTATAAAAATAGCTATATTGTTTTTTTGCTGAACTCACGTGTAGATTTCCCAGCATGAGTGAGAGTTAACTGGGAATTACACACTTGAGATGATACTATTACTTTAATACTAGTATAAATAAACTCATAATAATAAATTAAGTATGTATGGTGTGTGCTAATCCTGTTATAGAGCATTGACCATCCATTCTCTCATTTAAGCATCACCACTACATAAAATTGGAATATTAGAAAGTTTTTAACAAAAGCTTTTTCAGAAAAACACAGAACTCAAAACTCAAAGTAATTACACGTTAGTAACGGAACGTGGTTATGAAAATAATCAGTGTATTCACTTAAGACTCTATAAACCAACATCTCTAAGTGTCTGCACAATCAAGAATCTTCTAGACTTTAGCTATTGACTTTTTTGTGTGACTTGTGACAGAGCATTGTGAGTTTTTTTCTTCGTGAGTTATATAGTAGAAATACTACATATTAGAGTCTTTACTTGTCTGCTTGCTAAATAATGCCTCACAATAAAAACTAAGACATAAAATTTAAATTTTTTATTAGATTTACTCCTCATTCAATGACTCTCCTGCCTCCCACAAAACTCAGGAAGGTAAGTGAACAAGCTGCCTTTCCTTCTCCCGTTGCTTTAACCTATCTATTTAACCGTTTTCAACCATCTCAAGAGACAGTTGTACTACTTCTGGCTGTACTCATAGGTGGAGGCAGCGGTATGGGTGTAGTTACATTTCACTACTTAATCGAGCTGATTCACCGCTTGATGCTAGAAAATGTGATGGGTGCGATCGGTGGCTGGGGCGCTTGGACTTTAGCCTGCATTCCCATCTTGGGGGGATTAATAGTAGGTTTGATGCGCTGGCGAACCCAAGATTTTGGCCCTGGACTTTCATCTTTGATTGCTGCATCACAAAAAGGAGAAATCAAACGACAACTGCGCCCGGTTACAAAGATGATAGCAGCAGCAGTTTCTCTCGGTAGCGGCTCTTCTTTAGGGCCAGAAGGGCCAAGTGTAGAAATTGGTGCTAGCTTTGGAATGCTGTTGTCTGTAGTGTTACAAGTATCGCGAGAACGGCAACGTTTGCTTTTGGGTGCTGGTGCTGCTGCTGGCTTGGCTGCTGGTTTTAATGCCCCGATCGCCGGTGTTTTTTTTGCTTTAGAGGTGGTATTGGGAGCCACATCTTTTGCTACTTCGGCAGTAAGTGTGGTGCTCTTGGCAGCAGTGGTGGCGGCGTTAATTGCTCAGATTGGTTTGGGAGCGCAACCTGCTTTTACTTTACCTGTTTACCAAGTTCGCAGTCCTTTAGAATTGCCACTTTATCTTGGTTTGGGTTTGTGGGCAAGCTTGGTGTCTTTGACTTACACTCAATCAATTCGGCTCCTCAAAGCCACCTTTGCGGGCAAGGTACCGGGTTTTGCTTGGCTGGGGAAAATACCGAAGCCGATTCATCCAATTCTTGGCGGTGCGATCGTTGGTGCTGTGGCTTTGTACTTGCCACAAATTTTAGGTATTGGTTATGAAACAGTAGAGGCGATGCTTCAGGATGTGGAGTTTTCGCTGCAACTTTTACTATTGCTTTTAGTTGCAAAGTTGGCAATGACAGCCATTAGCGCTGGTAGCGGTTTTGTTGGTGGTGTGTTTGCACCAGCGATGTTTTTGGGTGCTTCTTTAGGTTCTGCTTATGCAAAAATTTTGGCCAATTTAGCACCAACAATTAGCGATTTTATGGCTGCTCCTCCAGCTTATGCAATGGTGGGAATGGCAGCAGTGCTGGCTGCAAGTGTAAGAGCACCATTAACGGCAATTTTATTGCTATTTGAATTAACACGAGACTACCGCATTGTTTTACCATTAATGGCTGCGGTGGGTTTAAGTGTATGGCTAGTCGAGCGGATCAAACCTACTTCCAACTCTAGTTCCAATCTTCAACAAATAGGTCTTTCGGATTTGAAAGATGAGCAGGCAGAAATTGCACAGCAAATCATGGTTGAAGAAGCTATGCATCCTTGTCCAAAAAAGCTCTTGGCAACAATGCAAGTCATAGAAGCTGCTTTGGAAATGATCCGCGATCGCGCTCGCAGTGCTTTAGTTGTTAATGAAGTTGGGCAATTAGTTGGTATTGTGTCTTTAGAAGATATCAATCGCGCCCTTTATGCTTGGCAAAATTACCCAGATTCATCTGAGGAAGTTAAGCGCAATTTATCCAATCAAATTCTCAAAGATATTTGTACCACTGATATTCTCTATGCCTGGCAAGATGAACTCTTATCCGAAGCTTTAGATCGTATGGCTGTTCGAGGTTTACATCAACTACCAGTAGTAGCACGAGACAATCCCGAACAAATTTTGGGTTTATTAGAACGGGAAGAAATTGCTTTAACGTGCAAAGTGGCACTCATGCGCAGAAATTTTCGCCATTATTTACCAGTGGCAACAAAACCAGATGTTGTCATCAGTCAATAGCCATTAGTCATTAGTCATTAGTTTAGATAAGGACACGACATTAGTCATGTCCTTTTTTTAGTCCTTTGAAAGGAGAAATAATATAGACTTCATGAGGTAAAGCCCTTCCTTCAGTGCTCGGTTAGGACTGGCGAACCAATGACAAATGACAAATGACAACCGACTTTTAAGCTACTGTCTCCAGAGCTTCAGAATCTTCTTTATCCTCTGTGTCTATCTGTCTCAAACGAATATGCTTTTTGCCCAAAGTAATGATAAACTCATCTCCGGGTTTGAGATTCATCTGCTTTGTATAAGCAGAACCTATTAGCAAGTTACCGTTAGACTGGACACTAATTCTATAACTAGCACTACGTCCTCCCCGACCATTTGCACTGGGAGCACTATCTAACTGAATGCCTTCGGCATCAATTAGAGCATTCAAGAACTTCATCATATTGACACGCTCTATACCATTTTTGGTCACGGTATAGTAGCCGCACTGTTTAGCTTTTTCTTCCTTACTCAGGTTTTCTAGCTCTTTGACTTTTTTGAGCAGATCTTCACCAGTTAGGGGTTCAATTTTTTTCGCTTTAGCCATCAACTTAGATCAAAAATGAACGAACGATTGACAAAGTTTAGTCGATTTTATTTTAACTGACCTTGAGGAAATAAGAAAACAATTCTTTAATTTTTTTATTTCAGCTACTGCCAAGTATATTACACAAAGAGCAGAAAATTTTTGCAGGCTTTACCAATCTTCCCTCGATAAAGTAATATTCAAAGAATTTTACCCATGCTGATAACTATCTGTAGTTTGTGAAGAACTGCTACACTGTATTTGTTTAAGTTTCCTAAAGCTTAGAAGATTGCCTATTGGCATTGATTTAATAATTGACACACAGAATGATAAGTAAAACTGATCCTTAATCATTGGTCATCAGTCATTGGTTATTAGTTACTAAGGACAAATGGCAAAGGATAAACAACAAAGCTAACCAAAATGAAATTAACAACCAGAGGACACTACAGTGTAAAGGCTTTATTAGATTTGAGCTTGCAGCCGGAGTATGGCCCGGTTTCTGTCAGAGCGATCGCCTCACGACAAGATATTCCTGCCCCTTACCTAGAAAAACTACTAATAGAAATGCGTCGTGCAGGTTTGGTAAAATCAATTCGCGGTAGCATCGGCGGATACAAACTAGCACGAGAACCGGCACAAATTTCTTTAGGGGAAATTCTAGAAGCAGTTGGCGAAACTATTGAACCTCTACCTCATCACCAAGCTTCACGAGGACAAGCTGAAGATTGGGTAACATTTACTCTTTGGCAGAGATTGCACCAAAAATTAAAAGAAGCATTATACAGTATTACTTTGGCAGACCTTTATTATGATGCTCGTAGTTGGCAAGCTTCCCTTGGAGAAGAAGCTAGTTTTGTTGTTTAGTCAATTTTAGGGACTAGGGATTAGGGACTAGGGACTAGTGATTGGGTAGTAGAATCTCCACAGATAAATTACAGCGGATTTCAAGGAGCGTGAGGTACAAAACTTTAGTCTCAAAGTCATATATAATGCCTGTTTTACTTCTGACTTCTGACTTCTGGCTTCTGACTTCTGCTGTAAAGAAATGACATCTGTTATTGTTCTAATCCTTGCTGCTGGTTTAGATTACTTAATTGGCGATCCTTGGGGATGGCTTCATCCTGTACAAGTGATGGGGTGGATAATTTCTCGCTTCAGCAAATTAGCTCTGAGATATTGTCAAAATTCTCTAACACAACGTTTAGCTGGAATTGTGTTAGGCATAATTTTAATCATAGGTAGCGGCATTGCTGGCTACTTAATAATTCAACTTGCCAGATGGCTGCATCCATTCTTAGGTATTGCGATAGAAAGCATTCTTCTAGCTAGCTGTTTTGCTCTGAAAAGTTTAAGAGTAGCAGCCCAAACAGTTTTACAACCTTTATCATTAGGTAAAATCCAAGATGCTCGCTCTATTTTAAGTAATTATGTTGGTCGAGATACAAAAAATTTGACCGAATCAGAAATATTGCGAGCCGTTTTAGAAACAGTTACAGAAAATGCGATCGATGGGGTAATGGCTCCTCTTTTTTATGCAATTATTGGTGCATTTGTGCCAGTTGTGGGTTCAGTACCCTTTGCTTTAGCATATAAAGCCAGCAGCACCCTTGATTCAATGGTGGGTTATCGCCAAGCGCCCTATACTTATTTGGGTTGGTTTAGTGCGCGCTTGGAAGATGGCTTAACTTGGCTTCCCTGTCGGCTAACGGTAATAACTTTAGCACTGCTGTCGGGTAAACCTTTGCACGTCATCAGAATTTGTCGCCGTGATGCACCGAAAGATCCCAGCCCTAACTCTGGTTGGAGTGAATGTGTTTATGCTGCAATTTTGGGCGTACAAGTAGGAGGTACAAATTGGTATGGCGGTGTAGCCAAGCATAAACCATTATTAGGAGATAACATTCATGCGATCGCGCCAATTTTTATTACTAAAGCTTTACAACTAACTAAATATTGTTTTTTGCTGTGGTTAGGGGTGAGTGCTCTATTGCTAATCAAGAATTAGGGACTAGAGACTAGGGGCTAGGGATTAGGAACCTAGTACCCGATTCCTGATTCCCAATTCCCAATTACCAATACTCAGTTAAGTTAATCAGGGAGATATATGAATATTTCTACCAATGCAAAAGTAGTTGAGATTCTCTCATCAGAAGAGCTTCGTCGTACAGTGAATCGCCTGGCATCTCAAATTGTGGAAAGGACACGCGATTTATCGCAATTGGTATTAATCGGTATACATACCAGGGGAGTGCCATTAGCACAATTGTTGGCGCGTCAAATTGAGGCGCTAGAAGGTTTATCTGTGTCAGTAGGAGCGTTGGATATTACATTCTATCGAGACGATCTCGATCAAATTGGCTTGCGCACTCCTGCTAAAACCGATATCCCTTTTGATTTAACTGGCAAAATTGTTGTGCTTGTCGATGATGTTATATATAAAGGACGAACTGTTCGGGCTGCGTTAAATGCTGTGAATGAATATGGTAGACCAGAAGTAATTCGTTTAGCTGTATTAGTAGATAGGGGACATCGGGAATTACCTATTCATCCAGATTTTATTGGCAAGCAACTGCCTACTGCTAAAGAGGAGATTATCAAGGTTTACTTCCAAGATACTGATGGACGAGATGCGGTGGAGTTGATTGGGAATTAGTTTTGATGCTTTTGGTGCGATCGCGTTATCTAACACTTTGTCTAAAGAGACTTGAGCCTTTTATGGATGATTACATATAACGGCTATACAAACTAAACCTGGATAAGTGAACTTAGTTTGTGTAGCCGCAAATTTGTCTTTATCTATTTACCCAAAAGGTTGCCCCCAGAGTTTCCAGTTTTCTTTATTAAATGGAGATTTCCATTTTTGAATGAGTGCCAGTTCTAGCCTTTGGCGCGATCGTGTTTTAGTTGGTGCATCCCACCAAAAGGCTATATTCACTGCTGTTTTTAATTCATAACGATAGTGCAAGTCCAAGTAGTTTTCAATGTATTGCTTACAATCGTGTACACCTTTCCATCTTTTATTAGATTTACAAGTTTCTCCGATATAGAGTAACAAGTTTGCAGCTATGTCTATGACAAAGTACAGACAGGCTTCACCAGGGTTATCTGTTGGCAATCGATAAAATGATAAAGAACATGGCGACAGATTAAACGGATCGATCGCATCAGGATCGACGTGTGCTGATGGCATTTGAAATAAGGTAGCTTGTTGAGTTGGTTTGCTTGCTCTTACTTGTTGTTGATGGATGGTGATTTGTGATTTCCACCCTGTTAGAGTCTTCTCATCCATCAGCAACACGGGTGTTCTAGTTGGAGGTGCAGAACTAATTTCCGAGAGTGAGAACAAGTCAAGTTGATTAGTTTCCAATCGCAATCCCCAAAAACGCAATAATTTGGGAATGCTAGCACTGGAGAGCTAGATTTTGAAACAGTAACTTTGTACTTCTAGTTGTTGAAAAAGTCAGTTTAGATCCCCGACTTCTGGTGAGAAGTCGGGGATCTGTCGCACTAATCCACAAAGATATCTCACCGCACGGCTAACTCTGGTTGTAGCCACTGCTTCTGTGATTGCTTTTCAAATGGATAATTCGCAATCTCAGTTCCTATGCCTTTATTAGCGGTTAACAATAATTCATCTCGTTGCTGCCAAACAGCAAATATTTTTTCCCTACCATCATTCAGCGTCTCTGAGTCGATTTGATAAAACTCGTTTACCCGCTTTAGCTTCAAACCCAGTAATTTTAATAATCGACTGAGTATTTTTAACGCTGAGATATTTTCATTCTTTCTCACTAAATTAATACCAAGTGTTCTTTTGATATCTTTGCTAAAATTAACGGCGTTGTTTTGCAACAAAATTAACTCAGTATCATTTTCAGTAAATTTTCGTTCTGGTTCTAGAAAGTTGAGTACTCCTAAAGCCCTTAATACTTCTACTTTCAGAGTGTAAATTTTTAAGTCTGGTAAAAAAACTTTTCCTTCACCCAAAATTAATTGTTGATGCCATTCCTGTTTATCTCTGATGCGAAAATACTCACTTTGATGTGTAAGATAATAATGAGTTAGTAATTGACCATAATAACCTTTGTCATCCCATAACTTAAGTTGAGGGGTAACATTTACACCATATCTTTGTCTAAGGATATATTTATCAATTTGATTCCGCTCCTCATCGGTTAGTGAATGTTTAGCTAATAGCCGCTCGTATTCTAAGTAATCAATATCTTGAGCATTGACTACAGCATTTGCTGCTGCTAATTGATTTTGTTGCTTAATTTCTCTAAATTTACGCTTAATATCTTTGGCTTTGTAGCGCCTTTGCAACCAATCTTTTTGTACTTTGACAATTTCTATAATCAGCCTTCTACGAGTTTGCAAATCATTCGGATCGGTTGCTAAAAATGCCAGGCGTAAATCTC
This sequence comes from Chlorogloeopsis fritschii PCC 6912, assembly GCF_000317285.1. Lineage (GTDB taxonomy): Bacteria > Cyanobacteriota > Cyanobacteriia > Cyanobacteriales > Nostocaceae > Chlorogloeopsis > Chlorogloeopsis fritschii. The sequence goes on from NZ_AJLN01000037.1 coordinate 185,090, forward strand.
GAATAATATTATTATGAACTGCGCTACTACGCGTTTGAATTTGATGACCATCATTCGTTAAGCCATCTTTCATTGATTCTCGATATAAGCTAATAGAAGCATTGACTCTTGCTGCTAGTTTTGCCCAAGTCCGCAAATGAATTGGATCGTAAACTAGTGGTAAATCCACATCTATGTGATGCAGGGGACTAAGTAAAGATAAGTTCTCTTTTTGATTTTCTTGATACCAATAAGATAGCAACCGATAATTTGTGCTGCCAGAACCGATTAAACCAATACCGCGCTTGGCACACCAAACTATTCGCGGTACATTATCGCGCACTCTTGATAATGCCTGTCGTGCTTCTGAGTCAGGAATCACTCCTTGAAAAATTCCGTAAACACAATCAAAATGTTTAACATCAATACTAATTCCTGTTCCTAGACTAGGAGTGACAAAAACAGAATTATATTCGGTAACTTTATGATTAATAGCTGCTATAAAATCGGCTGCTTCATGCCCAGGAGTATTAGTAGTGAGACTACTCACGACTAAAGTTTTAGGAAATTGTTTTTGCAATTTTTGTAAACGCTCTTTTAGATAGCTTGCTATCGTTTCACAACTATAACGTCCAGAGCGACTATCAGTTGTAACATAGCATTTTCTTCCTGCAAGTAAATCCAATTCTAATTGATGAATTAGTGAAGTTGGATTAGGGGAATCGTAAAAAGTTACGTCCCAACCTCGCTGGGGTTTCCATTGATTAACTATTACCCACGGTGTTAGTTTAATTCCTGCTAATGCTTGTAAATATTCTAAAGAAACATCTGATAAATCGGCGTCTTGAGCAATAACTAATCCACCTGTAGTCAAAACTGTAGAAACTAGCTGCTGGAATACCTTTAAGATTTTGACACGTTTTTCTTTACAAGTACTGCTATTCAGTAGATGCCATAAAGATTGCTCTACTTCATCTAAAATGACAACTGCTCCTTGCCAATCTTGAGGATGAAGTTTCCAAAGAGAATCAACACACAATCCAAGAGACTTGGTAGATGTGGTGGTTTGGAAGCGTTCTGAAAAAGGGGAAAGTAATTCAGCAATCCCTTCTTCTGCTACTCTTGCACCCTCTACATCTTCTTTACTCATTCCCCATTGAATACCAATTTTTTCACATAAAAATCGCCCTAATTGGATTCTATGAGTTATTAATAAAACTGGTTGATTTCTGCTTTTGACTCGCTTGACAAGTGCTTGCAGGGCTGTAGTTTTACCTGTTCCTTTTGCTGATTTTATTCCTACCAATCCAGAATCAGGAAAATTTATTTCTCCTAAATAACGACAGTCAAGAGTAATTGCCGGAGCAATAGTTAATTCACTATGGGGTTTTGTTTGAGCAAGATAAATTTCTAAATCTACACTTTGACAATAAATTTTCTCAAAAGCACTCGCACTTTTAGCAACAATAAACTCATCAACTCCTTTTTCCATTCCCGGCAAATCGATGACTCGTACCGGACAATTTTTTGCCTGGAATAAAAAACCTAGTTGAGAAATGGCATTGTTTACCGCAGCAATTTTGTTGGGTTGAGTTTCAAAATCGAAACAAATGTAAAATGTGCGCTTTTTAATCGCAAACGCAGCTAAGTCGGGTATGAGCTGACGACTGATAACTTTGCCAAATTCATCTTTGGTGACGCGGTAACCACTGGTAATTCCAGGAATGCCTATAGCTACATATCCTTGTGTTAATAGTGCAGCAGCTTTCTTGACACCCTCACAGATAATCACGGGTATGCTTTGTTCTATCACCCATTGCCAAAAACCCACAGCCTCACCATTTTCAGCTATGCTGATATTTTCGGGCATAGCTAGATTGTAACGCTGGGCAACTTGCTGCCATACGTGCAGAGGAACTCGCAGACAAAAGACTCGCGTCGGTGTGCAGGGAGGATGTTCGTATTTTATAGACTTGCCTTTCTCATTTAATCGGGGCTGGCTTGGCTTAAAGCAACCCCACTCCATCGCTTGCCAATTATTCAGGGGATCTAGCCCAGAACACCACCAACCACCGGAGGCAACGTGAGCGTACCGATGGAGCCAGCCACTCTTCACCATGCCTGTGTTAGTACGTGGTAAATGCTCAGAAATTAACAGGTAATCATAAACTGTTTCATCTTGAAGAGAAATAAAGTTAAGTTGAGCAATGTGTATATCTATACTACTGCTCTTGACAATTTCTTCAAGGTGTTGGGGGTATAAATGGTACAGATGCATTGGTGATGCAGAGAGAAGAGACAATGAACTTAACAAGTTAACACGCCTCTACTTTTTTTGTTGGAAGTAATTTTGACGTTTTTGCTTTGCTTTTTTTAATCAGTTATTAGTGATACAGCGTTTCATCTGAAAGCAAGTGTTTGTGTCTTTTTTATCGTTATACTAATAAGTTTGTATTGCTATAATTTATACCTATACAACTTACTTATAAGTGTTTTCACGATTGCTTTGGATGATATCAACTTTTTTTGAGAAGGAGTGATAATTAAACCTAAACTGTTGAGGAAAATCAGTACACAGGTATTACATTTGCATCCAAAGACTCGTTGCCTTCATAGCTTTAAGTCCTTACCTGAAATATCCTGACTATTTAGGCATGAGTCTGGAAGAGCCTATTTTAGTTCGGTTCTAATGATCCCAATTTTTGCAGTCAAACATGAATGAGATCATCTACCTGTGTGGAGACATTACAATTGCTGACTCTTGTCAAGATCAGCGATCGCGACTGGAAGCACTAATTGAGGAGTTGGGTTTATCCTCGGAAATAACTCTACCTGGTTTTGTTTTGAATCCGTGTGCCTATACGTTCAATGATGCGATCGCTTCTTACCCAAACTGCGCGATCGCCCTTTCACAATTGCACAGGGATGCTTTTAGACATTGCTCAAGATGGTTAATCTTGTCCTAAGTAGGCGAGTGGAATCGAACATAAGGCGAGTTACGAAAAGTAACTATGCTTGAAATCTTTACCAATGATAAAGGACAAATGACAACCCTAACTAGTTAGCTTTATTTTTACCGACCTACTTAATCTTTCTTCTTACTATTCTCTTCCTCAATACTTTTACGCAGTTCAATAAATTGTTTACCGGCCGATGTTATTTTTACATAGTTAGAAAGATTATTTCCTTTATAAGGGATATCGCGAATTTCTTCTATATCATCTATGTAACCTATATCTCTTAGGAAATATAGCTCTCGTTCTAATTTTGCTGATAAATCATAATTACCATAGCTACCAGAATTAATTTTTTGGAGAGTTTTATACATTGATTCTGGCATTGTTAAGATGAATAACTTATCAACTCTGCTCTTAGTTGTACTCAATTTTTTGTTGAGAGAATTGATTTTGTTGTCTATTTTATCCCGGTCAAATGTCAGTGCAATTACATCATCTGCTCGCGGTATAAAAAACATTAATAGAGCAATAAAAATCAATGCTGCTATGATTAATACAGAACCTCGTCCCGAAAATAACATCACCAGCAAAATGCCTTCAATGAAAGCAAGGCATGAAAAAGCAGCCCACCACTTTGTGGAATATTCTTGAGTCATTACTTACTCTCCTAAGAAGTTTCTAGAGAAGTATTTCCTGCGGTTAAATTTAATTATAGTTTTAATTTTTAGGGACGATGAAGTTAAATCTTATGATGTCTTGATAATAGAAAAATTGGCTTAGAAAAAGTATAAATACTTAAATATTTGGGAAAGAAATTGAAAAAATCAATAAAGTAACACATTCACCAAATTTACTAGAACACTTATTTACCGCCCAAACTGAAAATATTAACCCTGGCGATTGGAAATCGCAGCTACACAGACAAAACCCACCTCCGTGGGTTTAATTTAGTTAGCCTGCGGAGGCAGGCTTAGTTTGTGTAGTAGCGAATTCTATTCGCCCAAAACTTCTTGTATCAAGATTGGTTGGGCAATCGACGCTAAAGCTTGGCTTGGTTGAGATAGATCTGTGATGCTTTATGCGATCGCCTGTTGTTCCAATGGAGTGTAAGGCTTGTAGGTGATGCTCAACCACCGTGCGATCGGCTTCCAGGATTGCAATTAAGGCTTCATCTAGATAGAATTCTGGATCGGCAGCAAGTTTTTCTCATTTGAGTCGGTAGAGTTCTAACGTGTAGGCTTGAAGGCGATCGCTAGCAGAACCTAGTTGTTGAGCAATATCTTGTAGAGTTTTTTCTATACCGCTTAACCACCGATTTAGGACTGCTATATGTAAAAAATTTACTGTAAAAATCTAATTGTAAAAGGATAGCGATAATGTTGTCCTTTATAGGCTTTTATAGCAGCAAAAACTACTAAAACTAATTGCAACAACATTAATAATGAAATTAATATACCTAGAACAGTTATTAAAGTATTAAAAACTATTTCTAATTGTTGCGATGTCATATCAGTTGTCAAGGCAATTCCACAGGTTGTAAAAACTAAAAATAAGGAAATAATAATGACAACTAAAGTATAAATTGTCAGCGAAAGTTGAAAATTTAAAGCTTCTTTGCCTTGGAAATCAATCCAAGGGTTTTGTGCCTTTTTCCACCGCCAAATAATTAGTGGCCCTAATAAATTGAGTAAAGGTAGATATACAGGTATTCCGAGCAATACTAACAAAGCCAGTGGTATCCATAACAAAGCTGAGAGATGACACAGCATTGCCCAAATGCGTATTTGCTTGTTGTCTTGTTCTCTCATTGATTTTTTGGTGGAATTATATAACAATTTTCCACCATAATAGTATGTAAAAATCTAGACAAAACTTAAAATCTAAGAATTTCTTGGTCGTAGTTTTCTGGAAGCGGTTCTATTTCCCAAACGATACCTTCACCAGGTTCTAAAGCAACTTCCACAAACAGTTGTTCTACAGCTGTTGTGGCTATATCTTCGTTATTGGGAAAAGGTTGTAAATCTTCAGTGAGTAATTTGAGTTTAAAACCTCCAGGAATAGCTGCTCCTGGTGCAGCGTTGTGCAATTCAAAGCGCCAAACAGTTGTGTCTGATTCGCTTTTTGGTGTGATGCACAACTCATACACTTGCCCGGCGATCGCTAGCTGACGAGAGAGGATAGTTCCTGATTGTATTTCTTCTACACTCCTTGCCCCAGCAGGGCTAAGTTGTAAATTCAAGCTATGCCAACCGAGTTGCTGTGCCAATTGAGAAACACCACTTTCCAACCATTGTAAAACCGACCACTGTTCTGCAAGTCCTATACGTCGTTGATATAAGCTTTGTCTCCAGCCTCCATGTTCGATTAATGCTCCCCATAGTTGAAAAGGCACTTCTAATCGGGGTGTAATGATTTCTGGTTTTCCCAAGCGAGAAATCAGATTTTGTGCTTGTTGTGGCGATAGGGAGGGCAAGGGTTGAATAGAACTGCGAGTACGTTCTTTGGGAGAGAGTTCTCGCACTACTGCTAAAGCGCTAATGTCGCCAATAATTTGATTACCGTCAAGAGAATATGTGCGATCGCCTGGCTCGTAGTTGTTATGACTTTTGAGTTGTTCGTGGAATAGCCCCAAATCCTGAGATAAGGCTCGTCTGGTTCGACTTGAACTGCTAGATAATAATCGCCCGCCCAGCTAGGGATATCGATCCATTCTTGCGGAACTCGCAATTCACTGCTATCGATTTCTTCGCTAGGAACCAATATTAAACGTATGCCGTCTAGGAGGATTGCGCATCCACTTACCAGCTCCCAAAAGCTAGGTAAAGCAGTGGTACTTGTCCAAGGCTTTGCCTGAGCAGCAAAATTTTGTTGTAACCACGGCAAGATGGCACTCAGGCAAAGTTTATTCAAATAGGCATAACAATGTTTCTCTGGCTTTTGTCAGGGGAAGTTTCTTGTGCAGTTTGTTTGATACAACTGTGCATACTCCGCCGCAGTTTCGCATCTGTTGCCCAACCACCGAAGTGATCGGCATCGAATTGTAAAAAAGTAGAAAAAATTTCTATCACACTTTTGCGAGGATGCATAAAAATATACTATTTTCCCTAAGTTAATATAGTGAGGATTTAAGTACAAAAGATACTTCCTCAAAAATTTACTACAAGGGGCCAAGAATATGTTTCGGTTAGCTATGAAATCTTTGGCTCTGAGCGGCATTGTAGCAGTTACTACTACAACTACTTCTTTAATGCGATCGCTACACGGGTGCGGCGGAAGGTGGGCATTGCTTAGATTTGACTCAAAACCTTATTTTGACTTACGGGCAATGCCCACCCTACGGTTCTTACTGTTCCCTGTTCCCGACTATCAAGACAGGGGGCTATGGTCTCTCGTCAAGGTATTAAATTGTACTCTTGTGTAACTTGAATTTTTGAGATTAGCTTAAAATAGCTCACTGAACTAGATAAATTCTCATTTTGTATTTGTTATGTCTTAAGTGTAGTTACTAAATATAAATATAATAAATAATACAAAGATTTTAATATTAACAAGTAATAACAAATTTATCTTCAGTTCTTAACATATGTTATAAACTTTTTTTCCGAAAACAACTACACAGCCGTTGTAGTATTAGCATTAAATTACCACATTGGCTTAAGCTTATGTTGAATAAGGATATTCGTGCCTTAACAAGCAAAAAAACATCGATCAAATTAGCGTGCCTGCTTGGAATTATTGGTGTTACAACACTAATAAGTTCTCCTGTTTTAGCGAGAAGATTCTTTCCACGCTTTGCTTTGTTTCAACCATCAGCTTATAAAAACTATCCCTATCGTACCTCCAACAGTACTATTGCTGATACTCTAACCAAAGACAAAAAATTTGCCAATCTAGTCGATGAATTGAAAGAAGCTGGGCTTTTTGACTCGCTCAAAAAACCGGGTTATTTCACAATTTTTGCCCCAACCGATAGTGCTTTTGATTCTTTATCTGATAACGTCTTCAAGCGATATAGCCAGCCAGAAAACCGGATTAAAGTTTTAAAATATCATTTGGTCACTGGTGAAATCACTCCCAAGCAAGTGAAAGATGGGACAATTAAAACGCTAGAAGGTACAGAAGTGAAAATTAGCGATCGCCCTGATGGCACAGTTCAGTTAAATGATGCGATCGCCCAACATCCCTCTACCACTACCACAAATGGTGTGATTATTGAAATTGACCAAGTACTTATCCCAGGTGACTTTTAGCGTCTACTTAATAGCATTTCTCACTCATGTATTTACAATGTAGTCTTTTTCTCGTTACCAGTATCCTCATTTGACGGTGGTAACGAGAAATATTTCCTATTAAATTCTTAGACAGAATTAATTACACAACATTATTTTCCCCAACCTTGTTCCCTGTCTCCTGTCTCCTGTTCCTGTTCCTTATTGCCAGTTGCCGACAACAACAAAAGGTGCCCAGAAATGGGGATTGCTATACTGTTTATCTTTGAGAAGAGCTAGTTGTGCTTGCTGGAGGGCTTGTGCTTTATTGAGCTTTGTCTTTTTGGCTTGTTCTAGCTGAGTGTACAATTCGCCCATAAATTTAGCAGTACTCTCATCTTGCACTGACCACAATGTTGCTAATGTACTACGAGCACCAGAGCGCACTGCAACTCCCGCCAGCCCCAAAGCAGCCCTTTGATCGCCAATTGCTGTTTCGCAAGCACTAAGAACTAATAATTCTATCGGTCTGCGAGGTTTGAGTGTATTGTCTTGTAGTAAGTTACCCAATTGTTTAACATTAATGCGTCTATCCCAAAATAGGATAAAAGTATCTTCAGCATTGGAGCTAAACTGAGCATGAGTAGCTAGGTGAACGATCGGAAAAGAAGAATCATCAATCTCAGTTTGAATTTCTTTGCTAGTAAATTGATTGTCGATCAGCGACTTAGTTGAAATTCCCAGCTTTTTAATTCTTTCTAGTTCTAACGGTACGTTAGGCAATGGCTCAAAACCTTCATGTGCTGGTAAATCATTGCGTACCTTGCTTAATCCTGCGGTTAAGGCTTGAATCTTAATGTCTGTCAAGGGTTTGGGGTTGAATAGTTGCAATCCAGGAGTTAAGGCGATCGCATACTTTTCTAATAAATAGTTTTTACCATCGTGCAGCACAGCCATCGGAATGTTCCGCAGTTCTCCATCCAGCACAAACACTAGAGTTTTAGCTTTACTGTTTGCCAAGTCTTTTTCTAGGGGACGAATCAGCCAGTTATAAACTGTTTGGTAGTAAGGTAAAGATTCTTCAATCTCGCTTTGAGGAACCCTAAGAAAACGCTGCATCTGTTCTACAGTCTTGTCGAGTTCTGTTTTAGCTATCTTAGTTGTATAAAGCTGGGGAGATTGTTTCGGGAGACTGAGAATTACCTCTAAGCGATCTGGCAAAACAATTGGATAAATAACTGCGGCGCTAGTATCTAGTTCATCAATATTTCTGGGATTTGCCTCCACACAAGCTTCGCGAAAGAAATTGTTGATTTCAGCCAATTGCAGAGATTCAATCACATCACGAGCTTGAGTAATGTGTTTTTGACTTTCTTTATTTTTTCCAGCTTTCTTTAAGGAATCAGCATACTCCAACTCTAACTCAACTAATTGTCGATAAACTGGTTCGACAGTATCTCGAAAAGAAAACTGTACTTCTGGATTAACCGCTACTAAATCGCTGCGTAAAGACTGTAAGGCATTATAAGCTTTGGTATAAGCAGCGATCGCATCTGGAGTATCTCCTTGTGCTTTACGTATCCTGCCTAACTGCCAGAAGTACTCATAAGCTATGTGTGGTGCTTCCAAGCTAGAAATTATACCTAAAGATTGTCTGGTAAATTTTTCTGCTTGAGATAAATCCTCCTTGTTACCGCTGTTCGCTCTCATTTCATACAGTGCACCGCGACTTCCTAAAGCGTAAGCTTCGGCTTGGTAGTCTCCCAAACTTTTAGCTTGTGCAGCAGAGCGAGTTAAAATTTGGTCAATTTCGTTGAAAGTAGGAATTTGAGAATTTGCTTTTACTTGGAAGTTTTCCGTTTGTCCTAATTTCACTAAACTCTGAGCTAAGTTGATTTGCTGATAAATTCTAGTACGACTTGGTGGTAAGTTACTGAGTTGAGAATTCAAAGATGTCCATAAAGCTTCTGCTTCAGAAAATCTTTTTAGTTTGATTAACAAACTAAGTTGATTTAGTTGTGCTTGCTGTTGCGTAATTGGAGATTTACTCAGCTTTACTACTTGGCTATAAGCATCTAAAGCTTTCTGGTCATAATTTTCTCGTCTGCGACGTACCCTTTCGCTTTCAGCTAAAGTTTTTGCCGTGTTGCCTATACTCAGATAAGTAGTAGCTTCTTCTTCAGGAGAATTCAATTTTTGAACCAAATTTAAACTGCGTTCCAAAACAACTTCCGACTGTTCTGATTGTCCGATAACTCGCAGCAGTTCACCCAGACTTCTCAAGCCCACTACTAAAGTTAAAGAAGGTGATTTGTTAGTATTTTTGCCCAGCTTATCTGTCAATTCTTGAGTACTTAATTGACTGAACTCTTGACAATTTCTAACTTCTATTTCTTGATTTAAAACTTCCAATAAAGTATTACAAGCGCGGGGATAAAGTCCCAAATCTTGCATAGCTTGAGCTTGATTGATTTTGCTCTGATCTAATTTATTTTTTTCCTGGAGTTGACTGTAAATTTTTGTCGCTTCTTGCCAAGTACTGAGAGCATCTGCTGCTCGTCCCATTTCCCTTTGCAAATTGCCTTGAATATCTAAACCTTGAGCCAAAATTTTTAATTTTTCTTGGCTCTGTGGCTGGGATTTAAGTATAGATAAACTATCTTCACTAGCTTTTTGAGCTTGCTCCCACTGTCCTAATTGTTGATAAGCTAATGAAAGATTGCTCAAAGCCATTGCTTGGTTTAAGCTATCTTTTTGAGTAGCAAAAGCAGCCACTACTTTTTCCCATGCATTTGCAGCTTCTTGAGTTTTACCTGAGCGATATAGTTGGATAGCTTTATTAGCTAGTTGTCTGGCATCCTGCTGAGTTTGTACAATCGAGATTACTGGTGGAATTGTGGCGACTACGGGTGGAGTTGCTGCTGAAAAAAGAAACAGCAAACTTGCCAAAAACAATGAACGTTTTTTATAAATTCTTTTGACCAAATTCTTTAACTTGCGAATAAAAACGGTTTGATTAAGCCACATATTATAAACTCCATCTCCACTTAGTTTGAGAAATTCACAAATTTTAGAAAGGCGCAGGGCAAGCCGCAGTAGTTTTGGAAGAAGTGCGTTGGGGAAGATTGGTAGCAGTGGGG
>NZ_AJLN01000038.1 GCF_000317285.1 Chlorogloeopsis fritschii PCC 6912
ACTGCCAGCATTAGCAGTGATATCGTTGTTTTCGTTGGGTGGGGCAATTAAAAAGCCTCGGTAATTCGGGTTGTCGTTGATAAAAATATTGCCACCATCACCATCGAGCGCGGTTGCAGAGATAATACTTTCATCTCCCATCAGCAGGTAATCTTGCACATTTAAATAGATATCACCACCACTTCCTGAACTGGCTTCCGCTGTTATAGTTCCTTTATTCTCCAAGCGGATAGAATCTGCATTAATGTTGAGATTTCCTGCAAAGCCTTTTCCTCGACTTCTCACAGATATTCCTGCTCCGTCTTGAATTTTGAAAGTAGGAGTGTTAATTGTTATGTCTCCCGCCGCCCCTGTTGAACCTGGTTGTGCTGAAGTAAATAAGCCACTGGGAAACTGACCTGTAATAGAGCTACCAGTTAATAGCACTTTTTTGGAGGCATTTACTGTTAAATTTCCCCCGTTACCTGCGCCAAAAGTGCCAGCACCAATCTGTGCTCCATCGCGTACTATTAAGGTAGCTGTGTTAATTGTTAAGTCACCAGCCGTTCCTGTTGAGCCTGGAAGTGCTGAAGTTGACAGCTTAGTGGGAGACTGGCCTCTGGGTGAAGTACCTATTACTTGTATTTCATCTGTGGCATTTACTGTTAAATTCCCTCCTTGACCAGAACCGTAAGTATCAGTTGATACTACTGCTCCATCCCGAACTAGTAACTTACTTGTATTAATTGTTAGATTTCCTGCTGCGCCTGTAGCTCCTTGTTCAGATGAAGTAGACAAACCACTAACAAACAAACCACTGGTTGTGCCAATCACTTGTACTTCCTCTGAAGCGTTTACTGTCAAGTTTCCTGCCGCACCACTATCAAATGCTCGACTTGAGACAAATGCACCTTCCCGTATAGTTAACCGTTGGACATCAATATTGATATCTCCACCAGGTGCAGAGGTAAAGGTATTGGCTCTGACAATAGAGCTTCTTCCTATGTCTAACACAGAAGCACGGATAGCAATGTTACCTTTGTCTGGAATGACTGGGATACCACTGTTATCTTCAATGCTAATATCCACAAAGCTCCTAGAAATTTGGATATTCCTAAAATTTTTCACACCCTGATAATTTACTGTCCAGCCTTGGTTTGTTGGGCTTAAATTAACTAGGCTATTTCCAGCAACACTACCCAGTTCAATTCGCCCTCCTGGGGCATTGAGAAAAGCGCCTTCTAAGGTTATGTCACCACCAACCAACGCTAAAGTTTTACCAGGAGGTACGATTAGACCAAGTCCTCGCAAACTACTGAAAAAGCCACTAACCCCTTGCATGGTAATACTTTCTGGGTTAGCTCTCATTTGCAAACCCACGGGTATACTAACAGTCAACAGTGGTGTGCTTTCAGCAACTTTAGTGCTAAACAAGGAACCATCGGCAAATTGGATGCTATCCGCTGTACTGCCAATAAATGATCCACCAACATCTAAACGGGCATTAGGGCCAAAGATAATTCCGTTCGGATTAATGAAGAAAAGATTAGCATTACCTAAGACACCCAGCCTTCCTTGGATATTCGAGCGATTTGTACCTGTGACGCGAGTGAGAATATTTTCAATTCCAGCCGGATTAGAAAAATAAACTCCTCTATTTGCACCAACATTGAATTCCGCAAAACTGTGAAAAAGGTTTGAGCCGCGAGTAGTACCATCATCGATGCGATCGCTTGTTATACCTCTAATCAAAACATCACGAGTAATGCTCGTTCTGCCTGTAGCATCGAGACTATTATCTTCGGTAATTTGTGCTGTGGCAGAACATATTGGTGCAAGGCTACCCACGATAACAAAAGGCAAAGTAATAAAAATCAGCGATCGCTCTTTTGCAGGTTCTATACAGTACTTTACCGAAATTGGTTGGTGATATGTAGGCGATCGTCCCTGCCGCAAATTATATAATTCCCAAATGCATTCTAATTTTTCTAGTAACACATTCAACTCCTCGCTTTTACAATTTCGGGAAGTTAACAAATATCAAAAAGGCGCAGGGCAAGCCGCAGTAGTTTTGGAAGAAGTGCGTTGGGGAAGATTGGTAGCAGTGGGA
>NZ_AJLN01000039.1 GCF_000317285.1 Chlorogloeopsis fritschii PCC 6912
GGTGAAGGCATTAGCGGTGATATCGCTGTTTTCGTTGGGTGTGGCAATCACAAAACCTTGGTAATCTGGAAGGGTATTAATAAAGATGTTGCCACCATTACCACCACCAGTTTCTGCTGTGCCAGCGGAGGTGGAAATCTCACTATTGCGGCTCATAAATAAGTAGTCTCTGACGTTAAGAATAATGTCGCCACCTTCTGTAGAGGCACTTGAGGCGCTAATTTTTCCTTGGTTATCTAGTCGGATAGAGTCAGCGATGATGTCTAGGTTGCCTGCTTTTCCTAATCCTTGGCTGTTCACACTTATGTCCGATCCACCCTCGACTAGCAACTCTCCAGTAGTAATCTTGATATTTCCTGCATTTTGTGATGTGAGAGTATTAGAACTGATTGAGGCTCCATCGCTCAGATGGATTTTTGCTGTAGAGAAATTAAGGTTTCCTGCTGTTCCCTGGGCAAATGTAGTGGAACGTATAAATCCGTCATCTTTTACTAAGAGCAATCCTGTAGAGATATTAATATCTCCTCCCTCTCCCACACCACCAAAGTCTACTGTGGCGGTAATTTGACTGGGAACTATAAAATCAGGATCGCCTGCACTGGGGCCTTGGCCTTCAAGTATTACAGAATCACGAGCATTAATTATAATGTTGCCTGCATTCCCCTGGTTCTCTGTATCAGCAAGTAGCGCTGACGCATCCTTCAGTAACAAAGTACCTGTTGTAATCTTGATATCACCTCCATTACCGACACCTGTTTTTTCGGTTACCTCACTGATAATAATGGAGTTTAATAAAGAAACTTGGTCTTGAGCTTCTATAACAATATCTCCTGGGTTTCCCTCTCCTTCAGTGTTGCTAACTAATTGAGCGCGATTGGTGATAAAAAGTGAACCCGTCCTAATATCAATACCCCCAGTGTTGCCCTTACCTCCTTCTTGTACACCGGTGAAAATACCACTGGGAAATCTGCCCTCTCTGCGCCCATCAAAAGAAACTGTATCGCGAGCTATAATTGTTACCTTTCCCGCATCTCCTTGCCCAAATATGCTGGATTGTATTTGACCGCCATTAGTAACAAAAAGTAAACCAGAGCTAATATTTATTCCCCCACTGTTACCAACAGCACCAGACCCTACATTGTTAAAGATAAAACTTCCATTATCTCCACCATTCAAGAAGACAGTATCATTAGCATTGATATTCACTATGCCTGCATTTCCTCGTCCAAAGGTACTGGAACTGAGTACAGCACCATTGATCAAAGAAAGCGAGCCTGTCTTGATCTCCAGGTTTCCACCATTACCCGTAGCTTCTGAGTAAACATCAGCGAACAAGCCACTGCGAAATTGACGATCTGAAGAGATGCCATTCACCTCTAGTGAATCTTGAGCGTTTACAAACAAAGTCCCTCCAGGTTTTGCCCTTAGAGTACTTGTCTCAATCTGGGAACCATTGGTGAGGGTGACGCGCTTCCCTAACACTTGCACATCTCCTGCACCTTCTCCACTGGCATCAACTGCTGCCTTTTGAGATAGTTGAATGTTACCGAAATTCTTCACATTACCATAGCCCAAGGCAAAACCTTTTGCTGTCGGAGTCAGGTTGACTAAACCTTCTCCTGCAACACTGCCTAATTCAATTCTTCCCCCAGCAGTTTTTAGAGTTGCTCCCTCTAAGCTGACATCACCACCCACCAGCGCTAAGGTTTGATCGGATGCTACCCGCAACGCATCTGTAGTATCTATCAGAGTATCCGTTGCTCTAACTCCCTCACCATTGCCTTGTACCTGAATACCCCCTGGATTATCCCGAAATCGCAAGCCTACAGGAATATTTACATTCAATAGTGGTGCTTGTGGGTTGGCAGCACTAAATTCAAATCCATTGTCAAATACTATACTGTTGGCTGTACTGGCAAAAAATGAACCGCCCAAATCTAATCGAGCATTCGCTCCAAACACAATTCCGTTGGGATTAATCAAGAATAGATTTGCTGTACCCAAGTTATTGTTAATATCTACAACACCCAATCTTCCCTGGATATTAGAAGCATTACCTCCTGTAACGCGAGTGAGAATATTCTCAATTCCAGCCGGATTAGAAAAATAAACTCCTCTGTTTTCACCAACATTGAACTCTTGAAAACTGTGAAATAGATTTGAGCCGCGAGTAGTACCGCCATCTATGCGATCGCTTACTATACCTCTAATCTCAATATCACGAGTGACAGTGCTTCTTCCTGTAGCGTCAAGGCTGTTATCTTCGACAATTTGGGCTGTGGCAATAGACACATATGCAAGGCTACCTAGTATAGCTAGAGGTAAAGTGATAAAAAGGAGCCGCCCTTGAGCAAGTTCTATTTGCCAACGGCGTTTTGCTGAAGTTGGTTGATGAGATGCAGGCGATCGCTTGTTAATATTTTTCTTGGTATTCTTTACGTAATTCCCGAATAAAATCGCATAATTAAGTAACATAATAAACTCCTCATTCTTACTCCTATGAGATACTGACAAATCTGAAAAAGGTACAGGGCAAGCCTGCGGTTGTTTTAGAAGAAGCCCTATCAAGAGCGATCGCAAAGCAAATAGTTTCTGCCAATCGCATCTCACCGAAGCCTGTTAGTGATATAGATGCGATCATTTCTTAGTGTCTTTCTTGGCAGAATTGATGTAATTTCGGAATCAAATTGGCTTACACAAGTAACATAATAAACTCCTCATTTTTACTTATTCGGGTTACTGACAAATCTTAAAAAGGTGCAGGGCAAGCAGCAGTCGCTTTAGAAGAAGCGCGTTGAGGAAGATGAGTCGCAGTCGGATCGTAGGCTGTAAGAACTACATCGCCTTTGTCGTTAAACACCCATCCTTGAGCAGGGACAACTTGCTTGGTAGTAGAAGAGATTGTTGGCTGGTTGATGGTTGCGCTTTGGAAATTACCGCTACTGATGGCAGGGTTTACCAAATCTACGCGAACATTGTTACTGTTGAAGCTTTGATTGGGGCTAGGTGGTAACCCACCACGTCCGGTGATGATAAATTCGCTACCACCAAGTTTTTGACAGGGGTTTTGAGCAATTTGGTCTTGAGGATCTACGACAGTCTCTGGTAATTCCACTAAACCCTTACTGGGGTCAACTTCTGGGGTATTGAGGGAGACACTGCCACCGACACCAAGTTCGGAACTGGCAGTAATATCACTAAATGGAGTCAAGCGATCGCGTGGTTCAATGCCAAAGATAGACTCCGCTTGGATATCAACTCTACCTCCGCTGCCCGTGAATGCGTTTGCTGTGATGTCGCTATTGTCCTTGGGGAAAGCTACGAGGAAGCCTGTGTTAATCTTGACGTTACCGCCATCGCCACCACCTTGCTCTCTACCAGCAGTTGCAGATATTTGGCTGTTACGACGCAGTAATAATAAATCTTTGATATCTAAATTAATGTTGCCGCCTGTGGTGCTACCGCTTTCAGCTGTGATTTTTCCGCGATCGAGGGTAAGATTATCAGCTACAAGTGTTACATTACCTGCCTCTCCCGTACCAGCACTCGTTGCAGTAATCGTTCCGCCATCTTTGATTGTGACTTGTTTGGGATCGATGAAAATATCTCCACCTTTTCCTGTAGAGCCAGGGGCTGTGTTAGCAAAGATGCCACTTTCCGAACTTACTGGATCTATGGTAAACTCCGCCAATTCTCTTCCATTGGGGAAGTTTTGATTTCCATTCGGAAAAGCTTGCTCTAGCTGCTTAAACCGCTCGGAAAACGTGGGATCACTGCCTGAAATGGTGATGCGATCGCGAACATTAACGGTGATATTACCTGCATTACCACTTTTGAAGGTAGTAGTGAGTATTTGTCCACCACCACTTACATCAAGCGTATTGGCATTTACTGTGATATTACCGCCGTTGAAGCTACTTCTGCTGCGGGCGCTGAGAACGGCTCCATCTGATATACGCAGATTTCCCGTAGTGACAGTGATGTTACCTCCCTCACCATTTGCTCCCGCTTCTGTTGAGGTAAAAAATCCACTAGAGAAGCCGCCTGGGCTGCCATCCTCTTTTTTTGGGAAGGGAGCAACACCACGCAGAACCACAGAATCTGTAACATTGACCTGAATATTGCCTGCCTTACCATTTCCTCTAGTTTGAGATAGCACTTCAGCACCATTTGTTAAGGAAAGCGTTTTGGCAGTAATGTTGATATTACCCCCAAGCCCTTCGCCTTGCGGCCCCACATTGCTTGTGATAAAGCTGTAATCAGCAAGTTTAATAGCGTCATCAACCTGTACGGAGACATTTCCTGCATCGCCGTTGCCAAAAGTTGCTGTATTTAGTTTGGCACCATTAGTTAAAGAAAGTGACCTAGCTGTGACATTAATATTACCACCCTTGCCGATGGCTCCAGGTTCCACTGTGCTGAATGCAGCACTAGAGATCCCATCTAAGGAAACGGTATCGCTGACGTTAATCTCAATGTTACCTGCATCGCCCTTGCCAAAAGTACTGGAAACCAGAGCACCACCTTCGGTTAAAGAGAGCGATCGCCCTCTAATTGCGATATCACCAGCCTTACCATTGCCAACTAGCCCATTTTGATCGTTGCCGACACTGGTGCTGACTCCGCTAGAACGTTGGACATTATTAACAAGTCCCACTCCATCCAATCTAACTACTGGCAATATTCCATCACGACCTTCAATAGTTACATTTCCGGCATTTCCCTGTCCGTAAGTGTCAGAGCGTAATTGTCCACCACTACCGAGAAAAACTTCATCAGAAACATTTACCTGAATGTTGCCAGCATCAGCCCTACCTGTTTCCCCTGCTTGTCCAGAAGTTGCTGTGTTTAGTACAGCATTATTAGTCAAAGAAAGCGACCTAGCTGTGACATTGATATTACCACCTTTACCGATGGCTCCAGGTTCCACTGTGCTGAATGCACCACTAAAGAAGCCATTACTGCCTACTCCATCGAAGGAGACAGTATCGCTGGCGTTAATCTCAATGTTACCTGCATTGCCCTGACCAAAAGTGCTAGAACTCAAAGCAGAACCATTGTTTAAGGAGACCGATCGCGCTTTGATATTGATATCACCAGCATTCCCTTGAGTAAGCACGGCGTTTCCTGCATCACCTTGATCTCGCTCTACCGAACTAAAAACACGACTACCGTTATTCATGGAGATATCTCCATTCTCTGCTCGTAGTGTTACGTTACCAGCGTTTCCCTTGCGTCTAGTAAAAGCTTGTATGAATGACTGATTTATAGAGATGGTATCGAGGGCATCAATCGATATATCTCCGGCATCAATAGCTTCATCCACAGCACTATTAACGTTATCGTTGGTAGTACTTAAGGTAGAGCTATCGATGTTAACAACTTTAGGAGAATAAGTTGCGCCAGAAATATCTGATTTGCCAATGAGGATGCGCCCCAATTTGCCTTCACTAGAAATGGTACTTTGGTTGATAGAAACTTGGTCGCGGGCATTAATCGAAATAGTACCTGCAGTCCCAGTACCAGTATTAAGAGTAGTGATCGATGCTTGATTCAGAAAAATCGAACCTTCAGGAGCAAAAATATCAATCTTACCTGAATCGCCAAATCCAAAGTTGATGGCTTGTATGAATGAGTTTCCGTCGATAGAGATAGAATCAGAAGCATTTATAAGGACATTGCCTACATTTCCTTGTCCAAAAGTAGAGGTAGTTATACCAGAGTTGAATAAAGAGAAAGACGGAGTGTTGATAATAATGTCACCTGTGCTTCCTCTGACTTCTGAGTTTACAGCACTAATGATTCCGCTACTAAATCCTTGCAATCCCAGGAAGGCAACTTTGTCTTTAGCTGTAATGCTTATTTTTCCAGAATTTCCTTGTCCAGAATTAACGGAACCGATGATAAAACGACCAGTACCTTCAAGGATGGCAGTATTAATGTCTATATTTCCTGTGTTTCCTAATGCTCCATCATCAACTATATTACGGATTCTACTAAGAGAATTAGCATCTCCCTCAATTCTTAGCTTATCTGTAGCATTAATTACAATATCACCGGACTGCGCATTGGGCGTCCCCGAACCTGCTTCTATCCCAGCCACAAGGTCGCTTCCTTCCAAAACATCTAAGTTTCGGGCATTAACTGCAATATCACCTCCACCGCCAGCAGCTACATACGCGATCGCTCTATTGGTAAATGATACATCGCCTCGCGCTACACCATCAGGGAAACTTAGGCTGCCATCATTATTAATTCCCACTGTTCCCGCTGTAGACAATCCTCCTAATTCTATTCGTCCTCCTGGTGCGTATAGAATTCCGCCATCTAAACTGACGTTACCACCCACCAGTGCCAAAGTCTTTTGTGGTTGTACTGAAAGAAAACTACTAAAAACACTATCGCCCACTACTGATCGTTCTGTAGTGATGTTGCCCGGATTATCCCGAAATCGCAAGCCTACAGGAATATTTACAGTCAACAGTGGTGCTTGGGGATTGGTGGCACTAAATTCAAATCCATTGTCAAATACTATACTGTTGGCTGTACTACCAAAAAATGAACCACCCAAATCTAAGCGAGCATTCGCCCCAAATATAATTCCGTTGGGATTAATCAAGAATAGATTTGCTGTACCCAAGTTATTGTTAATATCAACAACACCCAGTGTTCCCCGGATATTCGAGGGATTACCTCCTGTGATGCGAGTGAGAATATTTTCAATTCCAGCCGGATTGGAAAAATAAACTCCTCTGCCTGCACCAACATTAAATTCCTCAAAACTGTGGAACAGATTTGAGCCACTAGTAGTACCGCCATCGATGCGATCGCTTATGATATTTCTAATCAACACATCGCGAGTGATGCTGCTTCTTCCTGTAGCGTCAAGGCTGCTATCTTCAACAATTTGCGCTGTAGCAGAACATATTGGTGCAAGACTACCCAAGATAGCAAGGGATAGAGTAGTAAAAAATAAAGACCAAGTTGGTTTCATCATCAATAGATTTAAAAATATTTAAGATTCCAAGTGTTTTTTACTCTTACGAGTTCAATCGATTTCACTTCTTGTGATTACAATTGCGCTAAATTCTTGGAGATCCCCTAAATCCCCCTTAAAAAGGGGGACTTTAAGAAAAACTCCTTGCCCACTGAAAAAGGGGACTTCAAGAAAAACTCCTTACTCTCCTTAACAAGGGGAACTTTAAGACAAATTCCTTGCCCCCCTTAAAAAGGGGGGTTGGGGGGATCAAGCGCCTGGAGCGCAACTTTAGAAAAATTGTGTATACACGGTAGTCTTGCTAAGAGGAGTATTCCATCGCACGAGGTGAGGTTTTTCATATCTAGCAGTAAAACTTGATTCATAAGGACTGCCTTGAAAAATTCCTAAAAAGGACTGTAATTAATAGAAAAATACAATCCTTGTTCTTGTAAGGTTCTATCGCTATCATCTGCACTAACAAGAGGAATACCGTAGTCAAGACGGGCGTTAAAATTGTTGCCCATCTGCCACAGCAATCCCAAGCCTGCACCGATTAATGTGTTGGGATCTGGATCGGGGCTAGGACTATCGGAATCGTTCCAGCCTACACCAAAATCCACAAAGGGTACTACTTGTAATAGCCCTTGCACTTCATTCACCCGCAACACGGGAAATCTAACTTCTGCTGAGGTAAAAAAGCCGTTATCAGTCAAAAGCCTATCTTGTCGATAACCACGAACGCTTTGCAAACCTCCTAGTGCAAATTGTTCTAAAGGTACGAGGGTTCTTGCCGCTAGTTGCAAATCTGAGCGCAATACCAGTAAGGTATCTGGTGCTAGCAATCGCACATACTGCCCTTGTCCGCGCCACGAGAAAAAACGACTATCTGGAGGTTCTTCGTTAACAGTGGCATTAAACCAACCAACTCCTAAACTAAATTGCGATCGCACAGCAAAAACTTGTTGCGGGCTGCGTTGTGTATATTCCTGAATAAAGCGCACTGCAGAGATGCGCGTTTCTCCGTTGTCCTCTGCGCCCGCAGATAAAGGAAAATCTTCTCCTAGTAGTTTGGTTTGGCTTTGTTGGCGAGAAAAGGTTAAACCCAATGCTAGTTCTTGGGTGGGAGTTTGCACAATCGGCTGGCGCACACCAAAATCTAGGTAAAAAGAGTCACCAGTAATATCTATGCGATCAAAGGGTGGTTCAATTACATCCGTATCTGTTTTGCCTCCAGCTATTGTAATCGTACCGTTGCGAGGATTAAATGGTAGCGTATAGCTGAGGTCATAGGTGTTGCTTCCATCGGTATTGGTGTATTGAAAGTTAAAGCGATCGCCCAAACCCGATAAATTTTCTTCGTTAATAACGATACCCCTGCGGAAACTGCCAACACTGGGAACACGTCCGTTATCAACAAAAAATTCTGTCCAAAAAGAATCTGCTTCTTGAACTGTGACTTCCAGTAAACTTAGCTCTGGACGCGATCCCGCAGATAACTCGGCAGAAAGATTTTTAATCAAGGGGTTAAGTTGTAATAGTTGCAGTGCCTCTAAAAGACGATTGCGATTTAATGGTTTAGAGGTACCAAGGGCGATGCGATTGCGTATATAGCTGGAATTTAGCCGCCTCGTACCTGTTACTTTAATCTCTTCGATTCCACCTTCGATAATCTCAACTTTGACAATCGCCCCTTGTTTTGACAAGGTTTGATTTGCTGGAATCACAGCACCAGAATTGATATACCCCGCCTCGGTGTATAAATTAGTGATAATATTTTCAACTTGCAGCAGTTCGGTAAAGGTGAGCGGGCGATTCAGGAAATTGGCTGTTGCTTCACTTAACTTTTTGTCACTGAATGCTGTGTTCCCTTCAAACTCAAATTTTCTAATGGTGATGCTTCCGGGAATTTCAGGGCGTGGTGCAGATTCTGTTGGTGGAGAGGGAATTTGTTCTAGAGGAGGTGTTGGTGATGGTTGTGGTGTCGGAATTGGTTGTACTGGTGGAGGTGGCGTGGGGGTAATCGGATTGGGAAGTTGCGCCAGAACCCAAGCCGATGCTGTACTATTTTGAGTAGGAGTTAAAGTTTGGTATTTTTTATGGCTTAAAAAAATATTTTCGTTCTCAATTCCTACTACTGCATCCTGAGTGTTTCTATTTTGTGCAGCAATTAAGCTGTTTTTATCTTCTTTTGCTTTGGTCTGGATTTGCTCATTTATATTATTAACTTTAGCAAATAAACCTTTATTGAGAGGCTCAGTCGCTAAGTTAACAGCCAAAGTTTTGCCAGCATAGAAGGAAATTAATACCTTCAAAGTCAACAAAGAAATGGTTAAATTTAGTTTCAAAGACTGCCCATCCATTCAAAGGAATTAATTTTTATTAATCTCAATATTTTGAATAAAAGTAACATTAATATAGTTTGTAGTCACTGTCAATTTAACTTGAAATAAAATGTAATACTTAAATTTAGATGGAACGATGAGTGATGAGCAATTTTTGTCAACAAATAAACACATTACTTTAAATTACTATCTAAGGAATGTATATTAAGATGGCAGAAGTGCAAAAACAATTATTGTGTAGCCGCTACCAAATCCTCAGAGAATTAGGAAGAGGTGGGTTTGGGATAACTTATCTTGCAAAAGATGTGTTATCCAACTTCTTGTGTGCCATAAAAAAGCTAGATCCTCTGAGTGCTGATATTGAAACAGCCAAAAAACTATTTCATAGAGAAGTTAATATTTTAAATAATCTACAAGCCAATAAACTGATTCCCAAGTTTTTTAATTATTTTGAGGAAGAAGGGAATTTTTATCTAGTTGAAGAATATATAGAAGGACTACCTTTGACTGAACTGCTTGACGAACAATGGACAGAGTCAGAGGTTATTAATTTTTTACGACAGATTCTCGATGTTCTCGCATCTCTGCATAGAAGAAATATTATTCATCGAGATGTCAAACCATCGAATATAATTGTTAGGAGTGAAGACAAACAATTTGTCTTAATTGACTTTGGTTCTGTAAAGCAAGTTGATATCAGTTACCCATCTTTCCAATCACCACATACGCAAACTATGATTGGAACTCCGGGATACGCACCTCCAGAACAAATGGCAGGAAAACCACGTTTTAACAGTGACATTTATTCATTAGGTTTAACGGCAATTCAGCTACTTACTAAAATGCATCCCAGGGAACTAAGACGGGATGATGAAGATAAAATCGTATGGACTCAAGAGTTTGTTATTAATAACTCTTTAGCTGGAATTTTAACAAAAATGGTTTATAATAATCCCGAACGTCGCTACCAGTCTGTAGAAGAGATTGTGAACGATTTAGGTAAAACTGAAATTAGCCCACCATTCACTCAACCGCCAACTTTTCAAACCTCAGAAACTGCAAAGAAAACATCAACACTTCTAGCAAATACTAGAATTTGGCATATTCCTATCTTTCTAGCAATACTAGCAATTGTAATAGCTTGTGTAGAATTATTTAACCCTTTTTTACGACCGTTATATTTAACATATAAAGCTAATAGTTTACTCGATCAACACCAAGCTGGCGCAGCACTTGAACAATATAATCATCTCAAAGAAATTCAACCAAATTCCGCTGAAGCGTGGAAAGGAAGAGGAGATGCTCTGTTTATTTTGGGGCGAGATTCGGCGGCGTTAGATTCTTATAACAAAGCGATTTCTCTCGAACCACAAGATAAAAAAATATTGAATAAAATCTTAATTAATAAAGGTAAGTTGTTGTATAGACAGCAAAAATATCAAGAAGCCTCAAGTATATATGACAAAGTACTCAGTAATGATCATAATAACGCTGAGGCTTTAAGTGGAAAAGGTTTATCTTTGTTAGCATTGGGTCAAAAAAAAGAAGCTTTAGAATATTTGGAGCAAGTGAGGCAAATCAAACCTGACGATCCGAGATTTTGGCAGGAAATAGGTTATGCTGTAGAACAATTGCAAGGACGACAAGCTGCAAGGACGTATTTTGAAGAAGCATTATGGTCGTATAACGATCTGCTCAAAATTAGGCGAAACAACCCAATTATTTGGACTGATAGAGGAACGATACTGCTGAAATTAAATCGCCCGCAAGAAGCTCTTGATTCTTATGAGGAAGCCCTGAAAATAGATCGTGATTTTTATGAAGCTTTAGTAGGTAAGGGTAATGCGCTGAGTGCCTTAGGACAACCTAGTAAAGCACTTTTTGCTTTTAGGCAAGCTAGTGAAGTACGTCCGCAAGATCATATGGTTTGGTATAACCAAGGACTTTTACTAACACAAACCTTAAAAAACCATGAGGAAGCTTTAAAAGCCTTTGAGCAAGCGATCGCACAGAAAAAAGATTTTTATCCTGCTTGGGTGAATAAATCATTAGTGCTACTAGACTTAGGACGCAACAATGAGGCACTAGTTGCTATTGACGAAGCTAAAAACTTAGAACCCCAAGATCCCGATGTCTGGGATATTCGAGGAGATATCTTCAAAGAATTAGGAAATACTAAAGAAGCAAACAATTCTTATAATACATCTCAAAAATTGAGAGCTGCTTTAGAACAGCCTTAATTAGGGAACAGGGAACAGGGAATAGGGAACAGGTGAAGAGGTATTTTCACGTATTCAGGTAAACGCAGTTCAGCAAGTACTACTTATACCACATCCGGTTAAATTACCTTATTCTTTAGTCCGCCTACGCTGACTTGGTTTGTTTAGCCGCGACTTCTAGTCGCCAGGAAAATGCATAGAACAACAATTGCAAATCTATAGATTTAAGGAACAATCAAAATAATCAACAACTCTTTGATGGAGTGCGCGCACGTGCGATCGCTCTTAAGGCTTGTTTCGACAATCTTCACCTTCAAATCTTGATATGTCTCCAGTTAGCAGATGGCACGTTGATCAAAAATTTGAGCGGGCATGGAAGTGCGATCGCCCATCTTAACTTTAGTCCCAATGGTAAAATTCTCGCTTCTGCAAGTTGGGACAACACAATCAAAATTTGGCAACTTCCAGAGGGTAAGTTACTCAATACCCTTATAGAACATAAAAACGGTGTTACAAGCTTAAGTTTTCATCCAGATGGTCAAATCTTAGCTTCTGGCAGTGCTGATAGTACGATTAAACTATGGAATACCAAAGACGGTACTGCAATTAAAACGCTACTAGGTCATTCTGGTAAAATTAACAGCCTCAGCTTCAGTCCCGATGGTAAAATGCTCGTGACTGGTGGTGAAGATGCTGGTGTGACGCTGTGGGATTTTGATTTAGACGATTTAATCAAGCAAGGATGTGCAAGGCTGGAAAATTATTTAGAAAATAATTACAATCTCAAAGCAGGCGATCGCGCTATATGCAACAGTTAGGTTTTATAAGTACTCACACAGAATTAATTACACACATTTTTTTCCTAACTCCGTTCCCTGTCTCCACGAATCAATTTAATTTTGCCCAACTACGCCTAGATGACGGAGGACAGATTTGGATCTGGAAACAGTACTAGAATATACTACAGATGCCATCACCGCACTCGATCGAGAGTGGAAATACACCCATATTAATCATAGTGCAGAACTGTTGTTGAGGCGTAAAGAGGCAGACTTGCTTGGTCGTTCAATCTGGGAAGTTTTTCCCGAAGTGGTAAATACTACAGCAGAAGCGCAACTGCGATATGCATCAGAAAATGGTGTTTCAGTTAAATTCGAGCAGTTCCTTCCCAGTCTTTACGGTTGGCATGAAGTCCGGGCTGTACCAAGGGAAAATGGGATGATACTATTTAGCCGGGATATATCCGATCGCGTTCGAGCGCTCCGTGACGAAGCTGTACGCGCCGAAATCCGCAACATTCTTAAACACGCACCCATAGCGATCGCTATTTTGCGAGGGCGAGAGCATCGGTTTGAGATGCTAAATGTAATGTTTCACAAGTTGATTGGAAGGCGTAATGTTGAAGGGCTAACAGTGCGAAATGCTCTTCGGGAATTGGAGGGGCAAGGGTTTTTTGAGTTGCTCGATCAGGTGTACTTGAGTGGGAAGCCCTATGAAGGTAAGGAGATGCTCGCCCGCTACGATCGAACTGGAACAGGGGTGATGTACGAAGGCTGGTTTAACATTAATTATCAGCCTCTGTTTGATACAAACGGTCAAGTCTCCGGTATTTTAAGTCTATACGTCGAAGTTACCGAACAAGTTCTTGAGCGACGCCGCATTGCAAGGATTGCGGCAGAACGCGATGCGATTCTGCAACAACTGCTCGAAGGGGTGATTGTCACCGATGCTAAAGGTTGCATCACCTTTGTAAATGAGGCAGCATCTCAGCTTCATGGAGTCGCTACGCTGAACGTCACTCCCGAAGAGTACACCGAAACATATCATCTTTATACAGAAGATGGTAAACTCTACCCTTTTTCTGAGCTTCCCCTCAGCCGCGCTGTACTCAGAGACGAAATCGTTACTGAAGCACGCTGGCGCATTCGTCGCCCAGACGGTACAGAGGTGCTTGTGGTAGGTAATGCCCGACCGATCTATGATGAGCAAGGCATAAAAATCGCTGCAGTACTTACGATTCGAGAACTGGAAAGTGGATATTAAAATTCCGTTTGATTTGTTGGAATTCTACTCAAATGGAAGGCGATCTGAGATCTGTCTTGAAAATAAGGCAGAGGGCAGGAGGCAGTAGACACGTAGACGCGGTAGATGCGGAGCAGCTTCCGTAGGTACGGCTTCCGTTCAGCGTTGGGCGTAGACGCAAAGCGGCTTCTCGCAGAGTAGCCCTTCCCGCAGTCTTTGCTGTTCCCGTTCCCCGAAAGGGGTTCCCGCAGGGTAGGGTAGGTAGTGGCGTATCCGTTGGTAGGCAAAAGGAGTAAGATTTTCATGGCAAGGTTTGTGCCAAAACCCGGCGTGAATGGCTGACTTGAAAGGCAGAGGGCAGTAGGCAGAAGGGAAAGATTCACTTTTGTACAGAATCATCTAGCAACAAGCGATCGCCATCATTATCTCTGTACAATCGTTCCTGTACCCATCCCAATTGACCATACATTCCTGGTGCTAAACGTTGCTGCACTCCCACATTGAAGTTGACAAAATTATAGTTAAAATCTCCCTCATTTGCATATCTAACCAAACCTCCACCCGCAGCAGCGATTAAGCGTTTAAACCAAAAAACAGCACTAGAACCAATTCGGGTAAGAGAACCTTCATTAAATAACAGTTCACCCCTTAATTTCACTTTTGTTTGCAATGCATCTAAGGGAACTAATATATCTGCTTTCTCTTGGCAGGGCGCAGTGTTTGGTTTCTTAGCAGTAGCAGTACTTGATTCAATAATTTATAAACTTCTGCGCGGCTAAGTTCATTTTACTGTGCCTGTGCAGGTGTTGCCCAAGGTAGTAAAAGCAGAGTGCCAACTAATAACTTTTGAGTTAATATCCGCATCTGCCGTTTCATCGCACCTATCCTTCGGTAGCTGAATTTGAATTGATTGTAGAGATGCATCTATCCCTAGATATAATCTTCTACTACGTAGGATAATTACGTGTTTCCAGGCAATAATTGTTAATTTTTTTAATGAATTTGGGAGAAGAATAGCCGCTCAAAAATGAAAGCTTATTTTGTTCAGAACACAAGTCGCATGGTCAATTATAATTGATAGTTGCCCAACTTTGGGAACCGACTCAGCATTTGGATATAGTAAAATTTTCTACCTTTATTGGGACGCTAGCAATTAACTGAAAATGATATCGTATCAGCAGAGGTATGGCAGGCAAAAGCATATCAATCAGGAATATTTAAACGAAAGAGCTAGTTTTTAGCTACGGTTGCGTTGTTTATAAGCCAAGACGACAAGCGATCGCAATCTCTAAATCTGCTGCTCTAGTTGTGGAGTGCGGCTTGTTTCCGCTTCAAAGGTATGATTCCTTAAGTAAAGTAATATCTAGGTTTATACAGATATGACACAAACCATTTCAATCAATAACAGCCAAAAATTGCTAATTGAACCTCTTTCCATGCCATCTCGCCTCCTGCTAGGGCCTGGGCCTTCAAATGCTCATCCTGCAGTTCTACAGGCGATAAATACTCCCCCTGTAGGACATCTCGATCCAGCATTTTTTGCAGTCATGGATGAGATTCAATCGTTACTGCGTTACGTCTGGCAAACAGAAAACTCCCTAACCATTGCCATGAGCGGTACGGGAACCTCTGCAATGGAAGCAACAATCGCCAATGTGACAGAACCAGGTGATGTGGTATTGGTGGGTGTAATCGGTTACTTTGGCAATCGTCTTGTCGATATGGCTGGACGATATGGTGCAGATGTACGCACTATTACAAAATCCTGGGGACAAGTTTTTTCGCTAGATGAGTTGCGAACTGCTTTAGAAACTCATCGTCCGGCGATTCTAGCATTAGTTCATGCCGAAACTTCTACAGGTGCTCGTCAACCTTTAGAAGGAGTGGGTGAGTTGTGCCGTGAATTCGGGTGTTTGCTGCTGGTGGATACAGTGACAAGTTTGGGTGGTGTCCCCATATTTTTAGATGAGTGGGGAGTCGATTTAGCTTATAGCTGTAGTCAGAAAGGCTTAAGTTGTCCACCTGGTGCTTCTCCCTTTACCATGAGTTCTCGTGCATGGGAGAAACTGCAAAAGCGCCGCACCAAAGTGGCTAACTTCTATTTAGATATGACATTGTTAAGCAAATATTGGGGTAGCGATCGCATCTATCACCACACAGCACCAATTAATATGTACTATGCACTGCGCGAAGCATTGCGCTTGCTTGCCGAAGAGGGCATAGAAAACTCTTGGCAGCGTCATCAACAGAATGTAGAGTATCTCTGGCAGCAATTGGAAGACTTAGGACTTACCTTACACGTTGAAAAAGAGTATCGCCTACCGACGCTGACTACAGTTCGCATTCCCGACGGAATTGATGGTAAAGCGATCGCACGTCAGTTGCTCTTAGAATACGGTATTGAAATTGGCGGCGGGCTTGGCGATCTGGCTGGTAAAGTCTGGCGGATTGGGCTGATGGGCTTCAACAGCCGTAAAGAAAACGTGGATCGACTCGTAGCAGCACTGCGGCAAGTGTTACCCAAGTAATTCCGTTTCTCAAAAACGTGGCTAAAAAATCATGTTTTAGAAATCGACCACAGATAGACACAGATAAACACAGATAAATCATCCGTGTGCATCTGTGTTTATCTGTGTTCGTTATCATCATAAAATTCTTTAGGTACAGCTAAGGTCAGTTCGGCTAATTCATATTAGGAGTGAATTAGTATAAAATGTGCGGCTAATATAATAGCGAGCGCGGATTTACAAAAACTGCGCTCGTTTCTCCTTCTGTCTAAGCTAGACTGAAAAATAGCAGGAAACCAGACGGCAAGACTGCGATTATTTAAGATATTAAGCAGTTCATCCGGCCAAAACTCAATTATTTTCGGCTATTAATTCATGCTGCATCGCTTCTCAAAACAGGGCGTGATTTGTATCACCCAACCAAATCATGCTTGGCTTTCAGGACAACTAGCACAAGCTTGGGGCAATGAAACATTTGGTCAGCTTTTTCCTAGAAAAGAAGTTTGTTTGGGTGCAGAACAACACGACATCGGTTGGCTTGGCTGGGAACAAGCTCCAACACTCAATCCACAAACGGGCTACCCCCACAGTTTTAAAGAACTTAGCACTCAAGAACATATAAATATTTGGTCAGGTGCTAGAAAATCTGCGCTTCCTCTAAGTAGATATGCTGCACTACTGGTCTCGCTACATGGTACAAGATTATACGAAAAATACACAAGCTGGCAAAATTCACCAACATCTACTCAAATTGTCGGGGACTTCTTGAAACGCGAGTATGCCTTTCAAAAGGAAATTATTGCGATTTTGAAAAATGACGAATACTATGCACCTTACGTAACACCAGAAGTCATTGAACGCAATAGAAAATTAGTGGCCACTTGGGATGCACTTTCAATTATCTGTTGCCAAGGATTAAGTCATGATGAGGAAGTTACGAAAGTGCCAACAAGTGATGGTGAAACGACACTAAAACTAAGCTTGATAGAAGAGAAAGATTACCATCAGTGTATAGGCATATATCCTTGGCCATTTCAGCAGGATGAAGTGACAGTAATTTATGAAGGACGGCTTTTGTGGCAGCCTTTTAACGATGAGAAAGCGATGCGAGAAGCTTTGATGGGAGATTGTTGGGTAAGTCTGAGTACTACCTTGAAAGCAGAGTAATGTAAAGCCCGCCTCAAGACTGATCATTGAAGCTGACCCAGGAAGGCGGGAATATAAAGACTCGGAGAGGTTTTAATGGTACGACTTCAACCAACTATATTAATGATTTGATTGCTTAGAATTATCTAGAATGCTTATAGAGTAAGCATTAAACGGAGAGAGAGGGATTCGAACCCTCGTTGAGGTTGCCCCCAAACAGCATTTCCAGTGCTGCGCCTTCAACCACTCGGCCATCTCTCCAGGGGTCACGATCTACTATCGTACAATAGGATTCGATAAACTGCAATCAAATTTTATCCAAAAATCTCCAATCCAAAAATCAAAATGTCCCAGACATACACCATTACAGTTCACGATCGCGCCAAAGGCACAAAATACACCTTAGAAGTTCCCGATGATCGCTACATCCTACACAGTTGTGAAAAACAAGGGGTAGAATTGCCTTTTTCCTGTCGCAATGGCGCTTGTACGACTTGTGCCGTCAGAGTACTCAAAGGAGAAATTTATCAACCTGAGGCTGTTGGGCTATCCCAAGAATTGCGCAACTCTGGTTATGCGCTGTTATGCGTCAGTTACGCCCGTTCTGATTTGGAAGTGGAAACGCAAGACGAAGATGAAGTCTATGAACTTCAGTTCGGACGCTATTTCGGTAAGGGTAAAGTTAGGGCAGGTTTACCATTGGACGAAGAATGATAATCAATTATTAGTCATTGGTCAATGGTCATTGGTAGGGGCGGGTTTATTTAGATATTTCTTCATCCTAGAGAGATTGTTGTTAAAACCCGCCCGTACAGTGGTTAGTAGTTAGTAGAATAACCAACAACTCACTACTATTTACTAACTACTAACAAGTAATTCATGAATAAAATTATTATCTTATCCTGCCTATTACTTCTGCTTATAGGTTGTCAACTTCAAAACAGGCCTGAAGTAAAGGCACCGATAGAGGTAAAAGTCGCACAAGTCATAAGTGGGCAAACTTTAGAAGTGCTAGGAATAGGTGAGCAACCAAATTTGATGTCTCAAGTGCGGTTGTTAGGTATCGATACTCCAGATTTACAACAGCGCCCTTGGGGTAATGCAGCCAGAGAACGCCTGCAAGAGTTAATTGGTGAACAACCTGTCAAGCTGGAGTTTGATGTAGAAGTCAAGGATCAATTTGGGCGGACTCTGGCTTATGTGTGGAAAGATAAAGCGTTATTGAATGAACAGTTAACTAAAGAAGGATATGCTCTATTTGTAGCGCGATCGCCTAACCATAAATACGATCACCGTCTTGAACGCGCTCAACAAAGAGCAAGACTTTTGGGAATAGGTATTTGGAATCCAGAAAATCCCATGCGTTTTACTCCTGCTGAATTTCGCCGCCAATATCGTTAATGACAATTGCTAATAGCTAATCGCTAATTGCCAATTGCCTTTTACTATTAGCTATTAGCCATTAACCATTAGCCATTACAGCAGATATGTCAGTTTCTCTATCTCAATTACAAAGCTTCCTAGACATTGCTACAGAAGCGGCGCTAGCTGCTGGTGCAGTTTTGCAAGGTTACTTGGGTAAAGTAGAAGATGCCATTACCGAAAAAGGACGCCCTGGCGATTTAGTCACCGTTGCCGATAAAGCTTCAGAAGAGGTGGTTTTGGAAGCTTTGCGCCGTCACTTTCCCGATCACGCCATACTTGCGGAAGAATCTGGGAAAATAGGAAATCAAGAAAATGAATTTCTTTGGGCGATTGATCCTTTGGATGGTACAACTAATTTTGCTCATCAATACCCATGTTTTACTGTATCCATCGGGTTGTTAATTGATGGCGTACCGCAAGTAGGTGTCATTTACGATCCGTTTCACAATGAATTATTTCGTGCGGCACAAGGTTTGGGAGCGACACGTAACCGTCACCCTATTAGAGTTTCAGAAACTTCTAAACTAAGTCAAAGTCTTCTAGTAACAGGATTTGCCTACGATCGCCGGGAAACATCTGACAATAACTACGCAGAATTTTGTCACTTCACTCATCTTACCCAAGGAGTCAGGCGCACTGGTTCAGCGTCTCTCGACTTAGCTCATGTTGCCTGTGGACGTGTCGATGGCTACTGGGAACGGGGAATTTCTCCTTGGGATATTGCGGCGGGCATAATTATCTTGCGGGAAGCAGGGGGTAAAGTTACCGCCTATGATGGCACTCCCATCAAACTTGAATCAGGTAGGATTCTGGCAACAAATGGCTATATTCACGACATTATGATTCGCGAACTTCAACAAGTTCTACCCTTGTCTGCTTGGAAGTAATTTGAGAGGAGAGGAGGAGCAAGGGTGCACAGAAGAGGGGGAGAACCGCCAATACCGCGCTGGCTCACTAGTAACTGTTAGCTATTAACTACTAACCAGTGTACGGGCGGGTTTAGAAGATAAATTTTTGGTTCTAACCCAAAGTTAATCAATCAAACCCACCCCTACCACAGTTAAAAAAGGTCAACGTATTGTTCAAGTTGGTATGCAAATACCGCATAACCGACTTGTAAATTTTTTCTCTGAGCAAAACGAAGCAGCGAATGCACAGTTGCGACCTTTAGTCAATGAAAATGATTGGCAAACCATACTGTTTCCCAAAAGCACTCCAGCAATCCAGGGAGTGGCACAGCAAATTATTAACTGTCCTTTTCAAGGTGTGACAAAAAAGATTTATTTACATGGAAAAATATTTGAATTAATCGCCTTACAGCTAGCTCCAATTTTAGAGAACGAGGTTAAAAACAAGACAAGACCACGACTCAAACCAGATACTGTGGCGCGAATTCATCATGCTAGGGATATTTTACATTGCCGCTTGCAAAATCCACCGTCATCGTTGGAATTAGCACAAAATATCGGGGTGAGTGAGAGAACTCTTAGGCGAGGGTTTCGAGAACTATTTGATACAACTGTA
Organism: Chlorogloeopsis fritschii PCC 6912; assembly: GCF_000317285.1. Lineage (GTDB taxonomy): Bacteria > Cyanobacteriota > Cyanobacteriia > Cyanobacteriales > Nostocaceae > Chlorogloeopsis > Chlorogloeopsis fritschii. The sequence continues at coordinate 20,165 of NZ_AJLN01000039.1, forward strand.
TTTGGCTATTTAATGCAAAGACGCATGGAAAAAGCACAGATACTTTTGCGAGAAGGAAATTGTAGTGTTGCAGAAGTAGCAAATCTTGTTGGTTATTCCCACTTGGGTTTATTTGCAACTGTATTTAAGCGTCAGTATGGTATCTCTCCCAGGGAATGTTTAATGGGGAAAAAGTCTTTGTCCGGATCGTGATCAAAATGCCGAATGTAGATTGATTTACCTAGAAACTGCTCTTTATACTCTTTTCAATACAGTTGTTAAATAAGCTTAAACAAAGTCCTTTATGGTCACAACTCAAAGTTGTTCAAAAAAATAAAGTTTATGTTGTAGGTGGACATTGGCATAATCAAGATATTTTTGCTATTAATGCCATCCTCGATGACCTCGAAAAATACTTTGTTAACACACCACAAACCTATGATTAAATCTGTCTTTTTGTCTACAAACAGAAAAAATGAGTGTGATTAAAAAACAGTCACATCGTTTAATTAAGCCGTTTTTACTCATGGCTTTTTCCCTACTTTTAATTACAGCTTGTGACCAACCTGTCAGCCAAAGACATAATATCTCCTTGAAGCCTTCTGTAATTTTTATCTCCTGGCAAATACCTCAACATTGAAACCATCAATGAATTCGACACTGATATCCTATTTATTATTGATGTTGAACGAAAAACATCAAGCTTTTATTTTCAACATCCCATCTTTAGCAGCCTAAAAGTATTCAAAAACAATAGAGTTTATTTTGTGACTCCAGAAAAATGGTACACACTAGGTATATCAGGAGCAAACAAGGTATTAGATGACTTGTTTAAATACTTGCCTGTCAGTTATCAGTAAACAGTTATCAGTTAGCTTTCAAGCGCTTCTAACCAGGCTTGTAAATCAGTCATATCAGTAAAATCAAGCAAAGCTTCTCCTAAATTTTCCAATTGTTCTAAAGAAAGAGATTCAACACGCTGACGAACCTCTTGAGGTAATTCTCCCACCCGACGATTTAATAGACGCAAAACGAGCGATTTTTCTCTTTGCAATCCTTCTTGTCGCCCTTCTTCCTTAATTTCCCGATAAACTCGTGTTTCTTGGAGCGTAATTCCTAACATTTCCTCTACCTCCCTTTGACTTTTACTCTCAAATTTGTACACCATTATCGTTGTTAATAAATTTATTATGGCGCGATTTTCTGGTTGAGATGCTTCCTGTTGACTCCTTGTCAGCAAGTACCTTGCTTCCTCAGTGGTACGTTTTTCCTCTAGGGTAGTCAACACCATTAATGCCACCCAAACAGGTAAGGAGCGGATATCACCCAACTCATCCAAATATATCCGATGTACCTGGGGGCTTTCCAGTTGGCTGAGGTAGGGGTTTAGCTCGCTCTGTTCCAAGCTGCGGGATGGGTATATTATTACTATTTGTAAATTACTAAACCTGTCACGATTGCGGTAAAAGTACAGATATGATTCGGCAAACACCCTTTCGTATAGCCTTTCATCCTTCTGACACTGTACCTCGCAGAAATATACCACACCCGGCTGTTGATTTTCTGGTGGTAAAAACACTCCATCAATCTCAAATTTCGGTTCTTTGACTGCTACCGAATCAAATCTGTATTCGTCTGCATTTGCTGGGGGATTTGTCAATAATTCAAATAGTAAATTTGGGGATTGTTGAAATAACTTATAAAAAATCGAATCTCGACGCATGAAAAGTCTGCTAAATCCGCACAGTCATCAAAAACTTACCATTGAGTATCTTAATCCTCAAGTGCGATCGCAATACGAGCGTAGGTTAGTTGAAACAGAGTGAAACCCCACAAAAATAATACAAATCAACTCTTAGCTACTAAGCAATCACTCATAACAAATCCCTTTATGAGAATTCTTATCATTTAACGGTATTCTAAATAGAGAAGCAAATTATGAAATCAGTGTAGTGCTTCAGAAAAAATCAACCAGATGATCGCGCTATGGCTCTCAAAAGTTCTTGCAAAAAGTTTCAGGATTCTCCTTGCCGTTACATTAGTCAGTACTACATTTGCTGCGATCGCATCCGCAGAGCAGCCCGGTTCTAGTAATGAACCTGAACTCCTGCAAACTGAGATTACACAGCAGGATCTTAAAATTATTGAGCAATTAGTGGCTATTGCTGAACGTAACTCAGCTGAAGTGCTAGAAACCAAAGCTGCAATGGGATTAAATGCCTTTACAGATGTGGTTGCTCTCGAATTTTCTCCGTCTGTGGCTACGATTTCAACATCACCAGATGACTCATCAGAGCGCGAAAACAGTTTTTCTTTCACCATCACAATTGATCCGATTAAATTTATCAGTACTTTTGGGCAACTTCCTGTCTTACAAGCTCGTTGGAAACAAGCCAGACAGCAAAAAAGATTAGCGATCGTGCAATACTATGTTGCCTATATCCAAGCCCGTCAAGCTGCTCTGGTTGCAGCTTATCGAATGCAAAAATTTACTAGAGGTTCTCGCATTGCCAGCATTAGTTCCAGAACAACTTCTCGCGAGAACAATCATCTTGCTAATCCTGATTATGTAGCGGCTGCAACATCTATGTTAGATACAAATACGCGCAAACGATTGGCATTAGAAGAATTAGCAGCTTGTGTAGGAATATCTGTGCAAGAATTGAGCGCTATGATTGACAAATAATGTAATGTATTATTTTAGACTATTGCGGGTAAACTTAACACAGAAGATAAACTAAAGTGAAATCACGTCTGCTTAGGTATAAAATCGCTCTATGTCTTTAAAAATAGACCGTGGACTGTTTAAATATGATTTCATAGATTACCACGCAATTTTATGCGTTCCAGTGGATGCGGATGTGAAAGAAATCCGCAAACGATATTTAAAAATTGCCCGTTGCCTGCATCCCGATAGCTGTGCTGCAACTAACAATGCTGAAAAGCAACTAGCTAGCAATTTGTTGTCGAAGTTAGTGAATCCAGCCTACGAAAAGCTCTCTCAAGAAAAAAAACGTACAGAGTATATGATAGTGATGTCGCAAATGGGCAAGCGGCTACTGCAAGAATCTACATCAATAGAACTGACTTCAGATGTAGCAAAAAATTTAGCAGGTACGCCTCATTTGGAACACACATATAAAAGTGCGATCGCTAAAATTGCCGAAACTCAATACGACTCGTTAGAGAATCTATTGCAAGTTATTGGTTTAATTAGCGAGTTAAATTTAGTTTATTTAGTACGGAATGTGAGTAAACCAGCTGCTGCCCCACCACCAACAGCACCAGTAAAAAATCACACTACTCCTACACCAACAGTAAATCAAGCTGCCCCAGCACCTCCTCCCGCCCAGCCCAAGGAAGAATCGATTGCGGTTCAATATATTCGCCGCTCCCAAGAATTAATTGCAAAAAATCAATTGGCACAAGCTGAGGTAGAATTACGAGATGCTTTGAAGTTAGAGCCAAATAATAGTCGTTGCCATAGCTTGATCGGAATGCTGTATTTAAAGCAAAATCAAACCACGATGGCAAAAGTTCATCTTGATCGCGCCCTGCAATTAGATCCTTCTGACGAAACAGCGTTGGAGGGAAAACGTAAAATTGAAAAGATTTTGGGACAAAAACCCGGTAGCGCAAAGCCTGTGGCAACGCCATCTACTGGAGTTAAGCGATCGGATAAATCTGAGGGCGGCGGTTTATTTGGTGGTTTGTTTGGTGGGAAGAAAAAGTAATGGTATATCAACCACCAGCGGGAGCCAGGGATTTATTACCCCTAGATGTGGCTCAAAAACGCTGGATTGAAGAAAGACTGCAGCAGATATTTCACCGTTGGGGATATCACAGAATTATTACCTCAACGCTAGAGCGCATGGATACATTGATGGCAGGAGGTGCAATTCAAAGACAGGCAGTAATTCAATTACAAAATTCTGAAGACGAAGAACTAGGGCTACGTCCGGAATTAACAGCGTCAATCGCGCGTACTGCTGTTACCCGCATGGCAGGTGCTACTCTGCCACAACGTCTATACTACAATGCCAATGTTTTCCAGCGTCCGCAAGATTATCGACACAATCAACCGCAGGAATTTTATCAAGCTGGAGTAGAGTTGTTGGGTGGTAGCGGCTTACTCGCTGATGCGGAAGTGTTGCTGTTAATTGCAGACTGTTTGCAAGCACTCTCTCTCAACCGTTGGCACATAATTTTAGGCGAAGCAGGAATTATCCGATCGCTCCTAGAAGTGTTTCCCACTCATTTACGCAATCAAATCCGCCATGCGATCGCCCATCTCGATCGGGTAAGTATAGATAATTTACCCTTGAGTGAAGAATTGCGGGAACGCGCCCGCATTATCTTAGATCTACGTGGCAAGAGTAGTAATGTTCTGCAAAAAGTCAGCAGTCTAGATTTAGATCCATTGCAGCAAGAAAGGGTCAATAACCTGAAATCTTTGCTAGAGTTACTTGAAAATCGGGGAAATTTTCCGCTCATTCTCGATCTGAGCCTGATCCAAACCTTTGACTACTACACTGGCATATCTTTTGAAATAGTCAGCGAAACCGAAACTGGAGCGCGAGTATTAGGAAGGGGTGGTCGCTACGATCAACTTTTGGAACTATATCATCCTCAAGGTCAAAACATACCCGGAATTGGTTTTGTTTTTTTTATTGAAGATTTATACCAAGCGATCTCCGATTCAGTGCAATTACCACAAACTATCCCAGCAACCAACTGGTTAGTTGTCGCAGAAAGCAAGAGTGCATACGCTGCTGCCTTTGCTTACGCTCAAAAACTACGCGATTCTGCTCATCTGGTAAGAGTAGAGATGGATTTGGGAGCAAAGGATGCAGACACGATTCGACAGTATGCACGCGATCGCAGCATTGCTCAAATTGCTTGGGTAAAATCTGATTGTTCAACCACGATCGAATCAATAATATAGATTCTGCGTACCTGTAGGAGACAATGTGGCATTTTGGCAACTTTTCATCCTCACAAGAGTTTAAGTTAGTCGCATAAATGCCCTTCTATAGTGAATTACGAAAACCTCCTCGCCCCGGTTGCCAGCCGGGGTATTTTATTGCAGCAGACTCCTATGAACTACAGTTCACGAGCAAGTACGAAAATTTGCTTTCTCTAGCCTCTAGCCCCTAGCCCCTAGCCCCTAGCCCCCAGCCCCTAGCCCCTAGCCCCCAGCCCCCAGCCCCTAGCCCCTAGCCCCTATTTTCAGGTGATATCTCCTGCCAAATTGCCAGATTCTAGCAAACTACTCCTGTTTTCTCTGTGTTGTTTTGTAGATGGAATTAAACAGATCATTTAGGGAGCATCTTGTGATTACTAAAAATGTGATTGCTAAGGTACAACTTGTGAACATCGACGAAGATGATCGTGGCAGTGGTAGATAAGGAGAAGAGTAATGTCAGATTTATAAACAATGTTTATAATCAATTTTTTAATTTCAGGTGTGCGTAAAATAGGCATCACAAAACACTATATATTTCCAGAGAAGACCAGAACTCATCCTCTTGAGTCTTCTGATCATCGATTTATTGACATCCTCCCCCACACAAAGGGTTACTATTTGTGGGGTATTCTCCCACAACCAATTCGCTGAACAATATTTTTGCTCGTGACTAGTACAGCAGGAAAGGTTTTGAAGTCATGATTCAGGCAGAAGTCATCCCATTAGCTTGTGTGTAACGTAAGACTAATGCTGTTGCATTTAGGGTTACTCAACGGGAAATATCAAAATGACATTACAAGGTGTAATTTTAGATATAGATGGGACGCTTGTTTTAAGCAATGATGCTCATGCCGAAGCCTGGGTTGAAGCTTTTAAAAAATTTGGTCATCAGATCGAGTTTGAACAAGTTCGCCCTATGATTGGCATGGGAGGCGACAAAATAATTCCTAAGTTGGTGCCAGGGCTTTCTAGTGAGGAAGGTGAGGGAAAAAAACTTGCCGACTACCGCAAAGAACTTTTTCTCAACAAATATGCATCAACTATTACTCCTGCCAATGGAGCACGAGAGCTATTGTTAAAGATGCAGGATGAAGGTTTAAGGCTAGTTGTAGCCAGTTCAGCGAAAAGTGAAGAACTTTCTGTCTTACTTAAAATTGCTGAAATAGATGATTTGCTTGAGGAAACCACAACATCAAGCGATGCAGACTCTTCTAAGCCAGATCCCGATATTGTCAAAGCAGCTCTGAATAAGTCTCAGTTGCAGCCCGATCGCGTTATCATGCTTGGCGATACTCCATACGATATCGAGTCGGCAAATGCGGTTGGAGTAGATGTAATAGCTTTTCGTTGCGGTGGTTTTGACGATAACCAACTTGCAAAGGCAATTGCCATCTATGACGATCCAGCTGAGTTGTTGGCGCAGTACGATCATTCACCCATAAGCTAAAAAGGCGATGATTAGGGTTTCTTCCCAATCATCGCTTTAGTACCCTTATCACATTCCTGATAAACTTTTCACCCCAGAAATAGAACTATACAGCACCAGGGCCTCTTCCACGTTCGTCGCTCTCCATTGTGAGTTCGCCTTCTTTGTCTTCGTTTACCTCTGCTAATTCCTCAACCCGATGTGCAGTGTCTGCTTGGGCTTCTTGGCGCGCATCACCTGGTACTTCGTAGTACATTTCTGGTTCAACAGCGTAGTTATTTAACAAACCTTCTTTATCTACTGTATAACCGTCCGTAGTACGGATGCTGTCGCCGGGATGAGTTTGATCGTCAGTAGACGCACCTGCTTCTCTTTGCTCTGTAGGTAGTGTTTTATAAAGTTCCCCTTCTCTTTCTTTACGGGCAGCGGTTTCAGCAGGAATTATATGTCTATCGTATTCATCTACCTTAGCACGCTCGGAGCTATCTACTGCTTTGTTATAATTTTCATTAGTCATAATTTATTGTTCTCCTAAAAAATCTGCTCAAATCAATGTCAATTCGAGAACTAGATTAGGTTTTTTAGTAATATGAAATCCACTGTCTTAAGGAGTGTTTTAATTACTAAGTTGACTTATTTAATCTATCTTTGGATATACTCTTGAGTCAAAAATATTATGGTGTAGTTGTTTTTTTATTTTATGTAGCTCTTGTCATTAAGTATTAGAATTTATTTTTTATAAAAAAATACTTATTTATTTTATTTATATTAATTAATCTATTAAAAAATTGGTCAGGCATAAATGGTTCATTATACCTGACCTGGAACACTCAACTAAATAAAGATGTGTAAATACAGGAGCTTCCTTTTAAAGCATTATTTAGTTGCATACAACAGATAATTTGGGAATACCTCTACAGAGAGATAAATTTGTAGAGGTATAGAAGAGCTTTTTGTAAAACTGCGAGTAATTACAGTTATTAGGGTGAAATAAGAGTTGCTATTTAGACTTCTTACTACCCTAAAAACTGTTTTTTAATTAGATCAATTTCCGCAGCTAGTTCTTGTCTGGTTGAAGTTTTAACTAGATAACGAAAAGTAAACCAAGCTGCGTAACCAATGCCAATCAACTCAAATAGTGGCTGTGCAAGCGGAATATCGTTCACTGCATCCAGCATTGCCAAAATAACTTTGACTGAAACAAGTGCCGCCAAAATCCAAGCTAAAGTGAACAGAGTTTGCTTGTATGTATTAAAAAATCTGTCTAGATATTCGGGAAAATTCTCAAAAAAGTCTGCGATTATTCTACTAATTTGTTGCCATTGATTTTCAGGCGATCGCGCTGGCGGTAACTTGGGTAAATTTTGATTATCTGCACCTTCAATTGCAGCTACATCACTTGGTGATGCAGCTATATCACTTGGTGAGGAAATATCACCGTATTGTATTTTTTCAGCTTCCATAAAAATATCTCCTATTTTTTGTAATAAAAGCTAAATTATCATGAAACAATTTTATTTGTATCACTTAATATTGATATTTCGACATTTGTATGCCTTATTTTCATCAAACTTTTGGCATAATGTTTATCTCTATCGTAAGTAATATTGATTCATAGTAAATCCCGTAAACTAAGTAAAAAGCGTCAAGATTTAAAGTATATAAAATTACAATTAAATTAATATCAAAAAATGACTTTTAAAGTATAAACTAAGCCGAGCTTACACAACATTTGCGTAGACTCGGCTAGAAAATATTTATTTTTCTTCTAAATGTTGTAAGAATTTTCTTGAGGTTATTTACGCTTGGTAGTGAATGCTGTAGTAAACATCATCAGTAAACCACTGATAATAATTACAATTGCAACTCCCCCCGTTATCAAATCCAAAAGATTACTGTTGTCCATAATTATTTGTCCTGTATCAATAGTCAAATGACGATTGATTAATTTAAAAATCTACTCCACGCTTCAGTTCTACACCTTGATTTGCATAGTGCTTATGGCAGTATACCTCAGAGTGAATGCTAGCCAAATCGAAGTATGCAGGTTGATTTTGGCAGCGACCGGTAATGATAATTTCAGTGTGAGGGGGTTTGCGGAGTAGGGCTTGAACAATTGGTTCTACAGGGAGTAGTTCCAAGTCAACAGTGGGGTTAAGTTCATCGAGGATAATTGTTTTGTAAATTCCGGAAGCGATCGCTGTTTTAGCGATTTCCCAACCTCGTTCAGCTTCTACGTAGTCTAATTCTTGTCGGGAGTTGCGCCAAACAATAGCATCCCTACCACAGCGTTGATGATCCACCACATCTGGATAAGACTGCTGCAAAGCTGCCAGAGCTGCATCTTCTGTGTAGCCAGTACCACCTTTAAGCCACTGCATAATTAATACACGGGTGGAGCCTGGATGATTAATTCCCCTACCAATAGCTTGCAAAGCTTTCCCCAAGGCACTAGTAGATTTTCCTTTGCCTGCACCAGTATAAATTTCGATACCTTCTATTCCCTGGGCTTTGGCGATCGCGTGGTGATGGGGTTTCATTTCCGAGTGCAAATCCGCAATATCGAGTAACTTTTGCGGCGTACCACGCCCGGTAGCAATAATTTCTAAGTCGTGGGGTTTAGATTTAAGTGTTCGCACTACCTCATCTACTGGCAGCAAACCCAAATCTAGAACAGGGTTGATTTCATCTAAGACAACAACTGAATACAAACCAGAGGCGATCGCACCTTTTGCTACATCCCAACCCCGTGCCGCCTCATCTTTGTCAAAAGGCGTAATTTCATCTGGGCCAAAAAATTCTGCTCTACCGGTGCGAACTTGGTCGATTAAATGAGGAAATCCTCGCTGCAAAGCTGTAATAGCTCCATCTTCATCATAATCTCGTTCTGGCCCTTTTAAAAACCGCAGTAGCAACACACGGTTGGAATAGCTCGGTGTATTTATCCCCAAGCCAATAGAGCGCAAAACGACTCCTAAAGCAGCTTGGGATTTACCTTTGCCTGCACCATCGTAAACGTGAATTTGTCCTGTAACCCGTTGTTGACGCACTTGCGCTGTACGAATCCCGATGCCGTTCCTTGTCATCTCACTAAAAGCTCTAAGAGTAGCAGTCTTTAATCTTACCCAAGGTTTTGTCGAATCAGCTAGGGGCTAGGGGCTAGGAACTCGGTACTAGGGATTGGGAATTAAGAAATTCTAGTACCCAATCCCCGATACTTAGAATGATTGCCCTCATCAATTGACTATCTTGCGGCTATACTTTCTTCAGTCAGATCTGGAAAGTTACTTAGTTATGTTTGATTATCCTATGATTCCCGAAGTTATTCCCTTAGGTGCTATTTTATTTAATTTTTTATTTATATTGATAGCAATTCCGATAGAGGCATATATTTTAAATAAACGGCTAAAATTTGATAAAAGAACGTCCAGTTACTATGCTATTGCTATTAATTTATTTTCTAACGCTATTGGTTGGATTGTCTTTTTCTTTTTAGAACCATTTCTAGCAGTGCAATTAAAATCAGAATTAATTAGTTATATTTTCTTTCATCGTTTTATATCATCTAATATTCAGATGATAATTATTTTAACTGCTTTTATAATTTTCTTTAGTACGTTTTTCATAAAAGTTGTATTGTTGAGAGTTTTATTATTATCACTTACTGAACTCAAAAAGAGTGAAAGTGAGCCTGTTAATATTAATAAGCGACGTAATTCTCGACAGGACAATAAACTAAAAATACAAAATACGAATTTAGTCACTGCTGTTTTAATAGCTAACGCGCTAAGTTATAGCGCAATTTCTATTATTTTATTTTTAATTCCAAGACAAGTATAGAAAATTAATAGTGTAGAGGTTAAAGTATGCAAGTAATTAAAGATGCATTCGGCATATTTAATGTGTTTGGGGATGTTTACGAAAGAATTAGAAAGATTTTAATTCCTCCAAAAGCTTATTCCTGGCAAACCTTAATTTATTTAAGTATTTTCTCTTTGTTGATGTCATCGCTATCTAGTGGTTTAGTCAGGGATATAATTGCTTTTTGTGGTTGGTTATTTTTAATCGCGGGTACTGCTTGGTATACAACTGATAATCCTTTACTCATCCCTGGTACTAATATGCCTGTTGGTGCATTAATCACGGGATTCTTAGTTAGTGCTTTTGCCTTTAGACAACAAGAAGATGTAATTACAACAAATACAATTGTTTTTTGGCCAACAATTTCCGCGTTAATCACTGCTATTCCAGAATTTTTTGAAGGAACAGGAACTGATGTAAATCCTCAGATTCCAAAGCTAGAAGACCGTCAAAAAATAATTATTTTAATTGCTAGTAGTATGGTACTTAGTTGCTGCTTGCAATTTACATTTGTAGTCAATAAATGGTATCAAGAATATCCTAGTTTAAAGAAAGATAATTTTCAGCGCACCTTTGTTGTCAAATTAGTACCCTCAAGTGAAACTTCGCAAAATGGGGCTATAATTTTAGATAAACTTGAGCCAAGACTTGTACAGCAAATTGCTGAAAGACCTTGGTCGGAAGTGGAGCAATGGTTACTAGAAGCAAGACAAAGAGTTGGCAATTTAGGCAGGCAAGTTATAGAAGCTAACTTACGTGAGTATGAAGAAAGGTCTTTATGGCGAGTTGAACCTCGTATATATAATCTTAAATCTGGATATAAATTAGATTTACTCAGTATTTGGAGTGGCCCTTCTTCAAGCGGAAGTGGATATTATCGGATCAAAACTTGTCGCATTGAACCAATCGCCAAGTCTAACAACACCATTGTTCGTGGCAAAACAGATGGCAAATCAGTCATAGCGGAATTTAATTGCGATCCAGTAAGCAAGCTTTTTGTGGGGCAACCACCAGAGCCACAATGATGAGGGAGAGTGGAAAAGACAAGGGGAGGGGGAGAGGAGCCAGCCGCGTGGGCGGGTTTCCCGACTTGGGCAGACTGGTGTTGGGGGACAAGCAAGGGAGCTTCAGGAGCACCAGGGGCACCATGAGAACAACCAACCACAACCACTAACTACTAACCACTATCAAATGACTATTGACTAATGACAAATGACTCATTACAAATGATTCATCACTATTGACTAATGGCTAAATAGCAATGAATTTCGGCAGAATTTCTGTAATAGCAATGAATGTGTTCAAGGAAGTAATACGCGATCGCATTCTATTTATTATCGGCTTTTACATTCTCATACTTGCTGCTGCTATTGGTCTGCTTCCCGAAATTGCCGCCAGTACGGAGAATAAAATTTTTCTAGATTTTGGTTTGGCAACGGCAAATGTCCTTGGTTTAGTGGTGGCTGTTTTTGTTGGTACAGGACTAATTAATAAAGAAATCGAGAAGCGTACAATTTTGGTGTTGATGGCTAAACCGATCGCCCGCAGCGAATTTATTATTGGTAAATATTTAGGGTTAGTGACAGTACTTGCTGTTCTCACGGCTGCAATGACTGCTATTTACCTGGGATTTTTACAATTTGACAAAATAGATTATTCCACAAATAGTCTTTTGATTGCTGCATTTTTCCAATTTTTACAGTTGTCTTTAATCGCTGCTGTCGCAATTACCTTGGGCGTGTTTACTAGTTCTCTATTAGCGACGGCTTTAACCTTTTTTGTTTATTTAACGGGGAATATTACTCAAGATTTATTACAATTTGCTCGTTTGGGGCAAAATCCAGGTATTCAACGTCTTACTCAAGCTTTGTATCTGATCTTGCCAGATTTATCTCGATTAGATCTAAAAAATGATGCTATTTATGGATTAGAGGCATTACCTAACTCAATGGTTCTGGTTGGACATACTGTTTACGGGTTCGTTTACAGTTTGATGTTGCTGGCGATCGCTATATTTATCTTTTCGCAACGAGAGTTTTGATTATTAAGCGTAAGGTGGGCACTGCCACAACGTAAAAATAAGGATTTGAGAAAAATTAGGTAGTGCCCACCCTACAAACATTGCTCAAATAGAATTTTTGAGTCTAAGTTCTCTAAATAAATGCTATGTGATGTTGGTGAATTGTGCCATCAGGCATAATAGTTTCATACAATTTTGCATTCTTGAGATTAGCGTTTTCAATATTTGCTTCACTTAAGTTTGCTGCTATTAAATTTGCCCATCTTAGATCCGCACCTGTTAAATTAGCTTGATTGAAATTTGCTTCTATTAACATTGCTCCACATAGCTCTGCGTCTGTAAAATTTGCTCTTGTTAAGTTAGCTTCAATCAGTGATGCTTCAATTAACATAGCTGAACTCAAATCTGCTTCTCTTAAATCAACACCACACAAAGAAGCACCCCAAAGTTTGCTGCCGCTTAATTTTGCCTGCCATAAAAAAGCGCCACACAAATCTGCCTGTCTTAAATCGGCTTCACTCAAATTCGCTTGAGATAAATTTGCTTCTCGTAAATTTGCTGCTCTTAAATTCGCTTGAGATAAATTTGCTTCTCGTAAATTTGCACCAGTCAAAATAGCCCCACTGAGATTTGCACCACGTAAATCTGCTCCAATAAAGTTTATTCCACTCAAATCAACTTCTCTAAGGTCAATACCACTTAAATTACATCCACTGAAGTCTCTACCTCCAGAATTTTTATTTGTGATTTGACTTAAAGGACTAAGACTTTTTTGCTTCTCAGTATGATTTTTCATTTTATTTACCTGTATCTGTACTTTGTAAAGTTTCTTAAATTTCAACCCGATACCCTCTGTATTTTGAGAGTACACCTCCCGGATCAAAAAACAGGGGCACTAATTGAGAATATTTGGAAAAAATTCGGACTTAAATTGTGAATCCATTCAAAATACGTCACTAATCGAGTATTTCATGTCAAAAGCTGCTGATAATCATCAGAAAAAATTAATAACTGAAAACATTTAATTTTATTAGTATTCTCAGCTACGGAAATTTTATTTTTGATTTGTATACTAATTAAATATTGATTAATTAGTAATAAATACTTAAGGCGATCGCATTGGCAATGGTTTCCAATCAGAATAATTGCCAAGGTGTCCCCAATATGCCATATAGCCAGTAAACGCAAAAATCAGAGCAGCAGCTACTAGTACGATCGCACCCAATAACCGCCAAGCACGATTTGTTTTGAAATAGAGTGTTGGCGCAGCACAAACTCCACCCAATCCCGTTAAGATAAATCCGATTCCTGATAGGAGTGGTTGTCGCGTTAATCCCAGGTTAAGTATTCGCGCACCAATGACAATAGCAGCAAGTCCAGCAAAAAAGCCGTAAATTGCCACTGTTAGTAAATCCCAACCAAAGGCTAAAGCTAAAGAAGCGGTGAGAAATAAAATCCCAAATAAGACACTTGTTTCACCATAAGCAATATTAAAAACACCAGTAACTGGCCAAGTAAAAGTCATGTGTAAGCCCGTAACGAGTGCGATCGCTCCCGTCATGCCAAACCCAGGAATCCAAAGTTTTTTATTGGCACCATCCATACCAAAATATACGTAGCCAGCAAGGAGAAATAGCCCAGCTACGAGATTAATCAACATTAAGGTGATGTAATTGATAAACACGATTTCGATTATTTACCCATTGAGAGTATTTCACTCACATTTGAATACATATACTGATTGTTTGAAAATCTACATTTAGGAGCATTTTTATAATTTCTTACTCTCTTCTCCCCAAGTTTGTAGCTGCAAATAAACTAACACCAGCGTCACAGCTAACAATACTGTTGCTGCCGCCGCTGCATAACCAAAATCAAATTGACCAAATGCTTCTTGATAAATGTAGTAAACCAGTAAATTAGTAGAATTTAAAGGGCCACCACCAGTAATTACATAAACTTGCTCAAAACTCCGTAATGTGAAAATCATGGTGGTAACAAACGCGAATACAATCGTAGGTTGCAATCCGGGTAAGGTAATATGCCAAAACTGCTGCCAAGCGTTTGCTCCATCGAGTTCTGCGGCTTCATAGCGACTTGAGGGAATTGTTTGCAACCCTGCCAAAAATACTACCAAGTTAAAGCCCAGTTGTTTCCAAATACTCAAGAGAATTAGCACTGGCATTGCCCAAATGGTGCTACCTAACCAAGGAATTGGCTCGATACCAATAGCATCCAAAAGCCCGTTCACAGGGCCATTATTTTGAAACAGCCAGCGAAATCCCAAACCTGCTGCAACTAAAGAGATAATTGATGGCAGAAAGTAGGCAGATCGGAGCAATCCTCGCAGTGCCAAAGTCTGATTTAATAACACTGCCAGTGCCAAAGGAATAACCAAACTAGGAAGAACGGTGGCAATAGTAAAGTAAGCTGTATTAAAAATTACTTGCCAAAAGTCTGAGGTGAAGAGCAAGCGCAAGTAGTTTTTTAAGCCTACCCAGTGGGTACCAGCAGAAGTAAAACTTCCAGCAGTAAAGCTCAGGTAAAACAAATAGGCAATTGGCCACAAGACAAATAAACCCAGAAAAATTAGTGCTGGAGTCAGAAAAAACCAAGCTGCAACTGTATCGTTGTCTAGCAGCCGACTACCGGAAAAGCGTGATGATTTCATAACAATTGTGACAGCTTGAAATACCTAGAATTATTTAAGGTTATTAGTTAATTTTGTCAGGCGATCGCTACCACACACAACTTATGAAATCCGTGAAGTACACAACACGGTAAAATTCATAGGGGTTTGTGCTGTACTGTTTTGCACAGGTAGTTTAAGCATGGAATCAAATTTTTTGACGGCTGTTTTTCTGCCCTTGGCTTTATTTATCATTATGCTGGGTATGGGACTGACCTTGACTTTGAATGACTTCAAGCAGGTGTTAGTCTATCCTAAGGCGGTAATTATTGGTTTACTAGCACAGTTGGTAATGTTGCCGATAGTGGGTTTTGTAATTGCGTCAATATTTTCCCTCAGCCCAGACTTGGCTGTTGGTTTGATGATTCTAGCAGCTTGTCCTGGTGGTTCTACTTCCAACATGATTACGTTTTTAGCTGGGGGAGATGTTGCCCTGTCGATTACACTAACAGCCGTTAGCAGCTTAATTACTGTCTTCACAATTCCCTTGGTTGTAAATCTGTCAATGCAGAGTTTTCTGAGGGAAAGCACAACCTTGCAACTACCGTTTTTGAGTACTGTTTTACAAATCGCAGTGATTACAATTGTGCCAGTATCACTTGGAATGCTCATCAAGCGTTACATCCCTGGCTTTGCTAAACAAGCAGACAAGTCTGTGAAATGGCTGTCTTTATTTTTCCTAGCGGTAGTCATTGCCGGAGTGCTCCTCAAAGAGCGCAATAACTTTGTCTCCTTTGTGATAGATGTAGGTTGGGTAACTCTGGCTTTGAATGTGGTATCAATGGCTCTAGGATTTGCGATCGCAACTTTAACCCGATTGAGTCAACAACAGGCTACGGCAATCACAGTGGAAGTGGGAATTCAAAATGGCACTTTGGCGATCGCTATTGCTTCAGCACCAACGCTACTCAATAGCCCAACAATGGCTATTCCCGCTGCAATTTATAGCCTGCTAATGTTTGTTACTGGGGCGGGGTTCGCTTGGTGGGCAAATCGCCGTTCAACTTTATCAAAGGCATAATTTACATAATTTAAGTAGGTAGACACAATTAAACGTAAAATGCTTACGCCCATAAATTAGATAGGACAAGCTTTTCAGCTTCTGCCCTCTGCCTCCTGCCCCTCCGAAGTTTGGATTGCCATGCAGGTGCGGCGGGGGCAGAAAAATCGGAGATTTTTCTGCTGTCGGCAGAGCCGACGCTGTGGTTGCACAGCAACCACAGCTATCCCCGCTCGCACCATCGGAGGAAGCCTCCGCTCCAACTTCTCTCTGCCCTCTGCCCTCTGCCTTTTTATGAGTAATTCTTCAATCATAGATACTTCTACTCCTTGCCTAATTTCTCCTCATCTTCCCAGCCAGCAATTTTCCCAAGGTACTCCTTTAAAATTGGGTGTTTTGGCTTCAGGAAGTGGTAGTAATTTTGAGGCTATTGCCAATGCCATCCAAAACGGGCAACTTAATGCCCAAATCCAAGTTTTGATTTACAATCAGCCACAGGCTTATGCTGCTGTGCGGGCGGCTAATTGGAATGTACCATCTGTACTTCTCAACCACCGCGACTATAACAGTCGCGAAGATTTAGATCGGCAAATTGTGCAAACTTTGCGGCAGTATAATGTGGAATTTGTGGTTATGGCTGGTTGGATGCGACTGGTAACGCAAGTATTAATTGATGCTTTTCCTCATAGAATTATCAATATTCATCCCAGCTTGTTGCCCAGTTTTAAAGGTGTGCGTGCCGTAGAACAAGCCTTAGCTGCTGGTGTAAAAATCACTGGCTGTACGGTGCATTTGGTTTCTCTAGAAATGGACAGCGGCCCGATTTTAATCCAAGCAGCAGTTCCCATCATGCCTGATGATACACCAGAAAAACTCCACGCCAGAATTCAACTGCAGGAACATCAGATTTTACCGCAGGCGATCGCTCTGACAGCCCAAAAACTACAGGCTCTAAACACAACCTCGTAAAAATACGCAATATTTGGGTAAAAAATCACTTTATCCGTTTGATATATAACTGTGACTCTTTTTTCGCACTATTTGCGACTGGAGAGCAGCCATGATCAAAGTATTGCAGTGTGATTCCTGCAAGTCCACACTGTAATTAAGCTGAATTTTTCATGAGAGAGTATGGTTAAATTAACACCTCAGCCGGAATTCCCAATGAGGAATGTAAACGTCGAATCATTTCTAGTGTTAGTGCTTGCTGGCGATTTAAAATGTCTGTAACCTCTCCCAGACTGCCAATAATAGGTTCCAAATCATCAGCAGATAAACCACGGGATTCAAGATAATATAAAATAGCCTCAATCGGCTCTGGTGCAACGATAGGATAATGCCGTTGTTCGTATGCTTCCACCAGTGTTGTTAAAATTTCTAAGCGATCGCAATCGGGTGTATTAGGTTCTGCATCAAATAATCTTTCAATTTCATCAAGCGCAGCATGATAATCAGCTTCAGTTCGGATGGGACGGAGTTTGAGCATATACGTTACCTCAAATTGTTGTCGCATCTACGTTATTGTAGTCAGAGTGCGTTCCTACAAAGCGGATAAAAATAATCCCAATATCGTAACGAATGTGAACAATTAAGCGGTAATCATTACCTTTGATATTAAAAACGACACGATTATTAGCGATAATACTGGCGTTGCGATAAATACTTTTGATATCTATCGGACTATTCCATTCTGCACGAGACGCTTCATCATACCAAGCTTCTAATGGCTATTCGGCATCGGGATGTGTTTCCCAAAATTGCCGTAAAGTGCTGCGGGCAATGATTCGCATTTTTATTTTTTAATATTGCCCAACTTTCCATAAATAGCTAGAAAGCATATTAGTAATCACATGAGCCACTATTGGCACTAACAAGTTATCACTCAAAAGGGCACTATATCCAAGTATAAATCCAACAAAAGTAGCCCAAACCACATAAGGCCATTGTTGGGCACCACTCAAGTGCAAGACACCAAAGGAAACACTAGAGAAAAATACAGCCAAATGATCTAATCCAAAAGCGGGTAACATCACACCGCGAAATAACAATTCTTCACTTAACCCCGGTAATAATCCCAGCCAGATTAAATCTGGTAAAGCTAGGGGTTTCAGTACTATCTCTAAGTAATAATTAGCACTTTTGCGGTAGGGAGGACAGTGTTGATAAGCCAAGCCGCTTAAGCCAGTAATGCTTAAGCCCAAACCAATTCCCAATAATAAAGCTCTTATATCCCAACGCCAAGACATGAGGTAAAAGTTACCAAAGTACAACCACAGTTTGGCAACGATCCACAAAATAGTAGCAGTTACTCCCATTGCCACCAGTACTTGGGTGCGCGTCATATATGGCATTTCTGGCTCTTGATTTTGGTGTTGAGTCACGGGAGTTTTATGTATATAGAGGGGCAGAGGGGCAGGAGGTAGGAGAGAGAACTACTAACCACTGTAAGGGCGGGTTTAGAAGATAAATTATCTGTTTGAACGGCAAGATGCTCAACAAAACCCGCCCCTACTAACCAATGACAAATAACTAATTACTTAAACAATTTAAAGAGGATATTTTAGGGCTGAGGGAAAAAGGATCTATACCTGCTTTATGAGCAACCAATACACCTACTGCCTCCAAATATGAGTTTACCTGTATTGATTTTATCCCTAATGGCTGAGAAGGAACTTGAATCTGAGTTTTATTTTCATTGACTGTCACGATTAGACATCGCTGCTGGTTTAAACTAAGCAAAGCGCTGCTACCACAAGCTGTGGCTGGGACGATCGCCGCATCTACTCGATCAGCCCAAATATCTTCTAGTTGTGGTACTTGGTAAGTTTGTCTAGCCATAAATTGAGGTGCGCGACTCAAACCCACAAGCACACAGGGCAAAAAAGTATAGCCCAATTCTTCTGCGGCAGAACGAGGAGATAAATTTGGATCGAGAGGTGGAGCCTCAAAGGCGGGAGCATGAGCGCAGGGAATGCGAAACTGCCGCACTACTAAATGGCTAATAACAGCTTCTGCCCCTGCAATTGGATCGACTCCTTTACCGTGACGGTAGTTTTGTTCTGCCTCTTGATCAAGATGATCGGGGAAACGGGCAACTACTGCGATCGCTTCTGCCCTTGCTTTTGTAATTAGTACCTCCACCGCCCGCAGTAAACTATCTGAATTGCCTATTGTTCCCCAACTGGCACCGGAAGCCGCAGTACGTAATTCTACGTTTAATGGAGCATCTGTAATCACGTAATCAGTTAAAGATATTCCTAAGGTAGCTCTGGCTGCATCTGCTGCCTGCAAGTGTCGCAGCCGCAATTCTGGCTCAATACCTTGGTCTAAAACTAAACCTACACGATTTTGATGGACTGGACGCAAACCCCAGCATCCTTCAGCAAATTTATCCAGCCCATAACCTTCTACATAAAAAGTATTGGGCAAGTTCCAATACAAGCTTGCACCGTTAAGGACATTGGGGTGAGTAATCAGGCGATCGCAAACCTGGGCGATCGCTCTTGCAACAGGCAATGCATCTCCTGCATATCCCCCAATCGCAGCCCCAATCCCAGTAGGTATAGTTAAAATAGCAGTGTATGGACGCACGTTCTGAGTCTGCAAATAAAAGCAACTAGTTGATGATGTCAATAGCTAATAGCTAATAGTACACAATTAGCCATTAGCAATTAGCCATTAGCTATCAACAGTAACAACAGCTTCAACAGTCGCTTTCTGTTGTTTTACATCCACAGAGGTAATCGCCCAACGTAAAGGTTCTCCCTGTTTTTTCAGTTCTACTTCAATTACTTTTTGTAATTCTGTGGAAGTTTCTTGTAAATCAATTTCTGCCGTAATAAAATGAGTTGTCATTACAATATCTCCTCATAGTTTTTGTAGTTTGACTGAGAACTGGTTTGAGATGAATAGCTAATCGCTAATAACCATTAACTTTTGCCAAATTGGAGCTGATAAACAACATCTTCCTTTTCTGTGGCTATTTTTAAATCAGAACGCGGATAAGCGACGCAAAGCAGTACATATCCTTGTTTTTGTAGTTCGGGACTTACGCCCATGCCATCAGTTTGATCCACAGTTCCTTGCAGGATTTGACCAGCACAAGTTGTGCAAACACCAGCATGGCAAGAGCTTGGCAAATCTAATCCAGCCGCTTCTGCAACTGATAATATAGTTTCATCCTCAGGAACTTGTAAAGTATGAACTTTACCTTGATGTTGAATTTCAACAGTGTATGTTTTGGACATAGTGCAAAATAATTGTGACGTAAATAACAAATCAAATATCTTATATTAAAAATAGGTAGACATACAAATCAACGAAATAAATATTTTCTTGCCATTGTGTATGCAATAGTAGCTATACAGGGATAATTATAAATCCTTGTCACAGAAAAACTAAAACTAATAATCTTTTTCCCTGTTAATTACACCTGAAAACTATTATCAGGTAAAACCACCCTGAGAGTAGGGAAGTGATGATAACCACAAGAAAAATTGTTGCCAGAACGAAGGAAGAGTAAAATGCTGGAATCATACCGTCAACAAGTGGCTGAACGCGCTGCCTTAGGAATTCCCCCCCTACCTCTGGATGCCAAGCAAACGTCGGAATTGTGCGAACTACTGAAAAATCCACCTGCGGGTGAAGAAGAGACATTGTTGCATTTATTGCGCGATCGCATACCCCCTGGAGTCGATCCAGCAGCTTACGTCAAAGCCGGATTTCTCACTGGCATCGCTAAGGGGGAAATCAAAAGTCCTCTAGTTTCTCGAATCGAAGCAGTACAATTGCTGGGGACAATGGTAGGAGGCTATAACGTCCAATCTTTAATTGAACTGCTGCAAACTCCCACCACTTCTGTATCCGAATCATCCGAAACACCTTTGGTAATGGGGGGGCAAGGCAAAGAACCGATCGCAGCTTACGCCGCCAACGCCCTCAGCAAAATCCTACTCGTGTATGACGCCTTCCACGATATTTTGGAATTGTCCAAAACTAATCCCTACGCCAAACGGGTGATTGACTCTTGGGCAGAAGCCGAATGGTTTACTGCTCGTCCGCAACTGCCAGAATTTATTAATGTCACCGTCTTTAAAGTTCCTGGAGAAACCAACACCGACGACTTATCTCCCGCAACCCACGCTACCACCCGCCCGGATATTCCTTTACACGCCTTAGCGATGTTGGAATCACGGATGCCAGGCGCGTTGGAAACGATTGCCGAATTAAAGCAAAAAGGGCATCCAGTTGCCTATGTCGGTGATGTAGTCGGTACCGGTTCCTCCCGCAAATCTGCCATTAACTCGGTGTTGTGGCACATTGGCAATGATATTCCCTATGTTCCCAACAAGCGGGCAGGAGGATATGTTTTAGGCGGTACGATCGCCCCGATTTTCTTCAACACTGCCGAAGACGCCGGTGCTTTCCCCATCCAGTGCGATGTCACCAAGATGGAAACTGGCATGGTGATAACCATCTATCCTTATAAAGGCGAAATCACAAACGAAGCAGGCGAAGTAATTTCCACCTTTACCCTCAAACCAGATACAATCCTCGATGAAGTTCGTGCAGGTGGGCGCATTCCCTTATTAATTGGACGCACTCTCACCGATAAAACTCGGCAAGCACTAGATTTAGAAGCCAGCACAGTCTTCATTCGCCCTCAACAACCAGCCGATACAAGCAAAGGTTACACCCTAGCACAGAAAATGGTGGGTAAAGCCTGTGGTTTACCAGGTGTGCGCCCCGGTACTTACTGCGAACCGATCATGACTACCGTTGGTTCCCAGGATACCACTGGCCCGATGACACGGGATGAATTGAAAGAACTCGCCTGTCTCGGTTTCTCTGCTGACTTAGTCATGCAAAGTTTCTGCCATACCGCAGCTTATCCCAAACCAGTAGATATTAAAACTCACCACGAACTACCCGACTTTTTCGCCTCTCGTGGTGGTGTGGCTTTACGTCCCGGAGATGGTATCATCCACTCTTGGCTAAACCGGATGTTGCTGCCAGATACAGTCGGAACAGGTGGCGACTCTCACACCCGCTTCCCCTTGGGAATTTCCTTCCCTGCTGGCTCTGGGTTAGTGGCGTTTGCTGGAGCTTTGGGAGTGATGCCTTTGGATATGCCAGAATCAGTTTTGGTACGCTTCAAAGGAGAATTGCAGCCCGGTGTAACTTTGCGAGATATTGTTAATGCCATTCCTTACGTAGCAATTCAAAAAGGTTTGCTAACGGTAGAAAAGCAAAACAAGAAAAATGTCTTCGCTGGGCGGATTATGGAAATGGAAGGCTTGCCAGATTTGAAAGTAGAGCAAGCATTTGAACTTACCGACGCTACGGCAGAACGTTCTTGTGCAGGTTGCACAATTAAGCTAAGTATCGAGACAGTTTCCGAATATCTGCGTTCTAATGTTGCTTTGTTGAAAAACATGGTAGCGCGGGGTTACGGTGATGCTAAAACTATCATGCGTCGCGTTGCCAAAATGGAAGAGTGGTTGGCAAATCCAGTATTAATGGCAGCAGATGCAGATGCGGAGTATGCCGAAATCATTGAAATTGACTTGAACGAAATCAAAGAACCAATTGTCGCCGCTCCCAACGATCCTGATAACGTGAAATTATTGTCAGAAGTTGCAGGTGACAAAGTTGATGAAGTATTCGTCGGTTCTTGCATGACGAATATCGGTCATTATCGCGCGACTGCCAAAGTTTTAGAAGGTGCAGGCGCAGTCAAAACTCGCCTGTGGATCTGTCCGCCGACTCGCATGGACGAACACCAATTAAAAGAAGAAGGCGTGTATGGTATTTTTGGTGCTGCTGGTGCGCGTACAGAAATGCCAGGATGTAGTTTGTGTATGGGGAACCAAGCACGAGTAGAAGATGGCGCGACAGTATTTTCAACCTCTACCCGCAACTTCAATAACCGCATGGGCAAAGATGCGCGAGTTTATCTTGGTTCAGCCGAATTAGCAGCAGTTTGCGCCTTGCTGGGAAGAGTTCCCACAGTGCAAGAATATATGGACATTGTGGCGAATAAGATTCATCCTTTTGCTGGTGAATTGTATCGGTATTTGAACTTTGATCAAATTGCTGGTTTTGAGGATGAAGGTAGGGTAATTCCGTTGGAAGAGATGCCTAAGATTGAGGATATTTTGGGAATTCCTGCTGGTACGTTGCGTAGTTCATAGTTAGTGAACAGGAGTGAAATAGTATTATTTTTAGAGTAGGGCTTTTGCCCTCTCTATTTCTATTTCTCTAACTTATTTTTTGTTCATGCCAGCAAAAGATATATATCATGATGCTGTTAAACAAGCTCTTATTAAAGATGGCTGGACAATTACAGCTGATCCTTATCCAATTAAATATGAAGAAGTTAAACTATTTGCGGATCTTGCGGGTGAGAAAACCATTGCTGCGAGTAGACAAGGACAACAAGTTGTTGTTGAAATTAAAATTTTTCTGAGTATTTCTCCTATGCGTGATTTTGAAAACGCATTAGGTCAGTATCTTATTTACAAGGCTTTACTTGCTATTGACCATCCCGAAAAGCAATTATATTTAGCAATAAGTCAAAAAATTTACGAGGATTTCTTTCAATAAGTCGCCATCAAATTTATTTTAGAAAAATATCAGGTATCCTTATTAGTTATTGATTTACAACAAGAGGAGATTATCAAATGGATAAACTAATTTATTATCAAAACATAATCAAGAAAATTTTAACAGAGTATCAAAAAATTTCTGTACAAGTTCCTGTTCCTGATGTAGATGAAGAGCTAATGTTTGATGATGAAAGAAGTCAATATCTCTGGTTTAATATTGGTTGGAAACAAGGAAAGAGAGTTAAAGGAATTTCTGTCTATATCCGCATTAAGAATGAAAAAATTTATATTGAAGAAGATTGGACTGAGGAAGGAATAGCAACTGAGTTAATGCGGTTAGGTGTTCCGGCTAGTGATATTGTGCTGGCTTTTCAGCCTCCGGAGGTGAGAAAATACACTGATTTTGCAATAGTTTAAAAAGCTAGATTTTATAACTACATTAATAAGTGAAAACCAATGGTTTTTTACACAGTTGTTCTTAGACAAAGCGCAGGTTACTGGGTTGCTTTATGTCTAGAAAATGTAATTGTAGGGCAAGAAAAAATTCCAGAAGATGCAATTAGCCAGTTAAAACAGGCAATTGAGTCTTTTGAAGATGTTTACGACAATGAAACTAATATTTATAAAGCACCAATTTCTAGAGAAGAATTACATGAGGTTTTAATGTTAGATGATAAGGAACAAAATTCGGAAATATATGAATCAAGAAAGGTTTATGCCTAAAAATATCCCCTCTCTGAAACCGAAAGAGTTAATCAAAATTTTAGAGAAAGGGGATGTGCATTTTATCGAGAAGGAAAAGGCGATCATCGTTTATATACTC
>NZ_AJLN01000040.1 GCF_000317285.1 Chlorogloeopsis fritschii PCC 6912
CCTCCTTGCGGCAGAGGTGATTTTGAAGGTGAACTTAGGGGCAATTTGGCTTTAGCGATGAAGACATTGAAAACTTTCTGAAGTAAATTCAAGAGCGCGATCGCATTACTGAAGTATTCATCGGTTCTTGGATCATTGACATCTTACACCATTCTCAAGAAGAGCCAGAGGCTCTTAATTCTCGTTACCAGGTTCAACCTGGTAACGGGGGAAGACAAGCTTTCAGGATAAAATGCTTCTACGATCGCCTTCTCAACTTCACCCTTCAACCTTTGAACTCGGAATTTTGTCTTCAGAACTCGAAACGTCAGGTTTTTTACTCGGAGCTTCAGCTTCAGAACTCGAAATGTCGGGCTTTTTACTCCAATAATAAAGTTCAGAACTCGGAACGCCGAGCAATTTACTCCAACATCTGAGTTCTGAACTTCAACTTTGCACCTCAAAAGTGCAATTACCGAGCTATTTTCTACAAAACTGGCTCCTGAGACTTGCCCTTTCGAGATTTACGGGCGAAACGTTGCCCCATTTCCTCAACTACTGTATCTAATCCCGATCCTTGTCCACTGGCTTTAGCATAGTTATACACTTGCAAGGCTGCTGCATATGCTTCACTGCCAACTGCCAGAAAAGTATCATCTACTAATTCTTGCAACTGTGTCAGCGATAGTAATAGTGGATACAACGCTTCAAACAATTGCACATCCTTCCGCATTTCTTCCAAATCAAACGATCGCGGCAAAAAATCAGGATTCTGTGTTGCTGCCTCTAATGCCTTACTAACAAAAGCTCGACTCTTGTCTCCCATTTTGGGTAAAGCTTTACGCTCCTCGGCACTCAAATCAATTAAAAATGGTAGCTTTTCTTTAATTGTGGCGATCGCTTGCAACACAGCGTCTCTATCTTTTGTTGCCAGTGTTGCACTCACGGTAGTTCTGGACATAGAAGTAAATCTCTAGTATGGTTCTCTACACTAGAGTGCCCATATATACAAATAAAAGTATTATGTTCCAAACTCATCATTTATGCAGATCTGGTTTTGGTAAAAGGCGATCGCACCCTCACCCTACAATTAAACAACGCTCAACCCTCATTGTGCTGAAACTGGCTCAATAACCAAGTCCCAACTTCGGATTGGCTCATTTGACGGCTAAGACGTAAAGCTTCCTCTAAAATAGCGATCGCCAATCCAGGCAATACTTGAGATTCACGTATACGTTTACTGCCCTGATCTGCCATAGCATAGGCGATAATTTGGGCATTTTGTACATCTACTACCCAATATTCAGCAACACCAATATCTTCGTATAGCGATCGCTTTGTACCTAAGTCATCAAGCAGAGATGTTTTAGCAATCTCAATCACTAAATCTGGTGCAGGGTAGCGATCGAGGTTAACAATCCCTGTACCAGTTGGGATAGTTTGAGCGCGTTCTTTAAGATAATACGCCACATCAGGCTGACAGTCGTGAACACCAATTTTACGAAAAGTTGTGGTGTCTAAACCTGTGGCTAAAATCCCTTTCAGTGTCGCAAATAGAGTTACAGCAAAAATAATTACCACATGATCTTTACCATGATCAAAACTCACTGGTGGCATTTCCAGCCTCATATGTCCTTTGTAGTAGTAGCTTTTTCCCTTCTCGTTGAGCAAGTTGGTGACTATCTGCTCATACTCATCCCAACAAGTGTAAATCCATGTATCTGTGGGTAACTGGGTTTGTAACTCACTCATTTTCTAACCTTGTTTCTCGGCAAACTCTAAAAATGCACTTGCAATCTCATCTAAATCGCGAGCAATAAATGGTAGCTTTTCTTTAATGGTAGCGATCGCCTGAGACTCGACAATTAAACAACGCTCAACCCTCCTTTTGCTGAAACGATAGACTCTACAACTTTCTTTAAGATCTCTTGTAAGGCATACTCATATCGACTATGAATATTTATAAAATCTGATGATACTTTCTGGTTGATTCTTACAAAATTAAAGTAGGCAACACGATGGAGAAGGTAATTGACCTAATGTTGCCCAACTACGGTATATGTTTTTCTACGTAACCTGCGGTTTACCCAAATTGCCACTCTTAGGAGAACAGTGTATGGATAGGAGCGGTTACGGGGATGAGATTTACTACGTAGTAGTTTAGTTTAAAAAATGACTTTGAAAAAATAAGGAGGTTCACCATGGCTAAAGTTGCACAGCAGATGGTGGAGCAATCCGGAATTGATGTGAAGGAACTGGTAGAAAAGCTTGTCCGGGCGGCAGCAGCAGAATTTACAACATACTACTACTACACAATCTTGCGAGCCAATGCCATTGGCTTTGAAGGTGAGGGATTGAAAGAAATTATTGAGGATGCTCGACTGGAGGATCGCAACCACTTCGAGGCTCTGGTTCCGCGTATTTATGAGTTAGGTGGTGAACTGCCGCGAGACATTCGCGACTTTTCCAATGTCGCAGCCTGTCCTGATGCTTACCTACCAGAACGCGATCGCGGTAATGGTAATGAAAGTACATCAGCACGAGTCGGCTTTACCGGTGGCGGAACTGAGGAGGCAAAGCAAGCCATCTCAGAGGTCAAGCAGGGAGTAGAGCAAGGTAATATTAGGCCGATGTTGCAGGTATTGGTAGAAGCCGAGCGCTGTGCAATCAGGGTTTATACTGACATTTGCAATCTGACTTTCGGCAAAGATCATCGTACCTATGAACTGTCTCTAGCGATCTTGAATGAAGAAATAGAGCATGAAGCTTGGTTTAGCGAATTTCTCGGTGAAGGGCCATCAGGACACTTCCGTCGAGGCGTGCCAGGTGAATCACCTTATACCTCCCGGTTCTTGGTTGTGCCTAACGGTCATAACGGCAAATAAGTAGTTGGGCAAAATAAAATCATTCGTAGAGACAGGGAAAAGGGAACAGGGAACAGTTGACAGGGAATAGGGGGATTATTTCTCTCCCCACGCCAGGTGCTACAACCGAGCGGAGCCGGAGACTCCGAAAGCTCCGGGGAACCTCCCAAAGTTCTGAGCGGCGCAAGCCGTACCTACTTCTATCCGCTCCGCGTCTACCGCGTCTTTTGACTTCTCTTTGCAACGCACTGGCTCCTCTCCCCCTCCTCTTTCTAGCCCCTAGCTCCTATTTCCCCCTGTCTTCTTCTCATAAACAAACTTGATGTACAGGAGCAGTCAAGTTGGAGTCAGAGGCAGTGTCTTATGTAACAGTGGCAAAGGTAGAGGAGATTCCACCAGGACAAACACGGATGCTACAGGTAGGCTCATGTTCGATTGTACTTGTAAACGATTTAGGTGAATTCCACGCTTTACAAGGTCTGTGCGGACACCAAAATTTGCCATTAGCAGGAGCTAAGGTTTGGCAAGGAGTACTGGATTGCCCTTGGCATCATTTTCAGTATGATATCCGCACGGGAGAGAATCTTTACCCTAAACGCATCTATCCACTCAATGCTCTCCCCAAACTACGAGAGCAAATCTCCTCCCTACGTATCTATCCTGTGCAAATAGTCGATGGCAAAGTGCAGGTGAGAGTGCCGCAAAGCTGTGAGTTAGGCTAATAATATAGCCGATGAGGTGGAGAAGTATATCAGCCCAGAGGTAACGTTGAGAGGCAAATCATATGGACGCCGAGGATCTTCTGAGGCGCTATGGGATTGGAGAAAGGGATTTTCACACTGTAGATTTACGTGGAGCAAAGCTGCAAGAAGTAGATCTGAGTGGGATAGTTCTGAAGAAGGCTATCTTGTGTGAAGTAGACCTAAGTGGAGCAAACCTAGTCGGGGCAGATCTAAATGGGGTAGTTTTGCAGCGAGCTAACCTAAATAGAACACGTCTAAATGAGTCTCACTTAGTTGGGGCAGATCTATATAAAGCAAATCTAACTAATGCAGATTTAAATGGAGTTATTTTGTGGAGAGCAGTGCTAGAGAAAGCTATCTTGTCTCAAGCTGACTTGAGTAGGGCAAATTTGGATGATGCGAATCTGACTGGAGCAAACTTGAGTAAAGCAAACTTAAAGGCGGCAAAGTTAAGTAAAACAAACCTGAGCAAGACAAATCTAACCGAGGCAAACCTTTGTCGGGCAACTCTGATTGAGACGAAACTGATTTTGGCAGACTTACGTGGAGCAAATTTAGAGTTGGCAAATCTGACTAAGGCGAACCTCACAGAGGCAGACTTAAGTCGAGCTAACCTAGAGGGTGCTAACTTGAGTGGAGCAAATCTAAGTGGGGTAAACCTAAGTGGGGCGAAACTAACTGGAGCAAATTTACACAAAGCAAATTTAATTGAGGCCAAATTAATTTTGGCTGGTTTGCGTGGGGCAAATTTGGAACGAGCAGAGCTGACTAAGGCAAACTTAACAGAGGCAGATCTGAGTTGGGCACGTTTGAATGGTGTCAATCTCAGTGGAGCCTGCCTGCACCGAGCAATTCTCACAGATGTAAATCTGGATTCAGCGATTCTGCGTGGTGCTGACTTAATTGAGGCAAAGCTGGATCAAGTTGAGATGAATAACTTAGATCTAAGTTGGGTAACAATGCCTAATGGAGTAGTCTACTTCTGAGTTAAAAAGGAAAGAAAGTTTTTTCATGTGTTCTGGTGTACGCAGTTCATGGTGGCTACTTACATAGAAAATCAGGTGTTACTGATTTAAAGTATGATTTGCCTCACGCAGAGGAGCCACTGCGGTGGACGGGTTTCCCGGCATAAAGCAAGTGGCGTCCGCAGAGGCGCAGAGAGTAAGAGTTTGAAATGCCTGATTTTTAAATTTCATACCTCAATTCACTAATGCCGAAAATAATCTGGTTGCAACTGTTCGTGGAGGTTTCAATGGTATTGCAACTGCTCAAGCAAACGGTTTTGTTCACCGAAGAGGACGAAAAGTATCTGCGTCAGGCTGGTGAAGTGTTGGCAGATCAAATTACAGCAACAATTAAACCTTTCCTCGCAAAGAAAGGCCATAGTCTTGATGATGTGGAGAAAATGTATCAAGCTTGGTTTAAGTCGGTAGTCCTGCAAGTCACTTTGTGGTGTTACCCTTACGTGAAGGACGGTGATTTTTAAACTCACTGCTCAAGTAAAGGTAAAAATTTCCGAATCAAACCAATTGTCACGGCAGGAAGCTCCAATTGGGGAGTAAAACCTACATCATCTAAATGTAGAAAAATCCGAATCGCTTTAGGGTTCATTTCAGCGAAACGACGTCCTACATCAGGCCCAGTATACTTTGACTTTTGCCCCCATATGATAGCAGTGGGAACAGTTAATTGAGGAATGTATGTGGACAAATCAAAGGATAAATCTCCGCGCACAAAAGCAAGAGCAGCATACTCAGCATTAAACTGTTGGGCAGATTGCAGGTATGCTTCGACAATTTCGGGGTAAATTCTTTCTGGGCGGGCAAACTGGCGTTGTTCTAGAAAACTGCGAATGCCAAAGCTTGTGGAAACCCCAGTCATGTATAGTAGACGATCCAGCATCGGGATTTTGATGATTTGAGCAGAAAAGCTATTTTTGTAGTCTTCGCCAAATTCTTCAAGAGCTGCTGGTGTAACTAAAATCAATGACTTGAATAAATCAGGACGAGCGATCGCCGCACGAATGGTAAAAGCAGCCGTCAATCCCGAAGCGATCGCCACAGTCGGAATGCTATAGGTATTTTCGATAAACTCAATAATGGTTGTAATGTAGTCTTCAATCTGATAGCTGTGGGCTGGATGATCCGAGTGTCCCCAACCAATCAAATCTGGTGCCAAAACTTGATAATCTGGAGCAAAAGCCGGGTAAACTTTCGACCATTCATAGGCAGACGAACCACCACCAAAGGCGTGTAAAAAAACTAATTTGCGATCGCTTGATTTGGGGACATCCAGATCTACCCAAGGCTTTTCGTCAGCAGTATAGTAAACCATTCTGCCTAGCTTAGTCATCACGGAATTTTGGCTAAAGCCTGGTGGCACAAACATAAATTCAACCCCTATACGCACAATCAACTATAGGTCTATTATTTCGATCCTGCTGGCGATCGCCATAAAAGTGCATCATTCTCAAGTTGCATCCCATTCAATGAAGTGCGATGCTGCATAGACATGAGACTCACTTTTGATATCATTGACGAACAAACCGCTCGGTATATACTCACTTGGCGCTACGAACCACCTTATGACTTCTATAACTCAGATTCTGAGAAACTAGAGTCTGCTCTTACAACGTTGCTGAATCCAGAAAACTGTTACTACAGTATTTGGGATGAAAGCCGGGCTGTAATTGGATATTGTTGTTTTGGAAACGAGGCGCAGGTTCCAGGAGGAGACTACAGTCAGGGAGCGTTGGATGTTGGCATGGAATTGCGCCCAGATCGAACAGGTAAAGGACAAGGTACTCAAATTATTCAAGCGGTAATCGTATTTGCTCGGCAAAACTTCCAGGCTAGTAAGCTACGGGTAACGATCGCTGCCTTCAATCAACGGGCACTGCGGGCGTGGCAGAAGGCTGGCTTTGAGATTGTCAAAGAGTTTGTCAAGGCTGCGGATAGCCAAAGGTTTTTCATCTTGATGGGATATTTCGTTTAACTCAAAGCCGATCCAAACAAGAGCGATCGCCATTTCCAATCACAACCCCTGAAATCTGTAAAGGGGAATTGGGGACTAGGTACTTGTGACTAGGGGAAAGGAACCCTCAGGAAATTTGATTCCTCTGCGTCGCGCACCTCGACTCAAGGTCAGTAATACTTATTTATCTCTTATTTATCTCTTATTCATATCTTATTTGTCTTTGTCAACTAGCTTTATTAAGTTATATTGCACAGCTTCTTAAATACATAGAAATATGCTTGTAATTGTCATCATTTTTATCAATGCTTAAATCAAAAATCTGCTTTAGAAATGCAGAATTGAGAGCAAGCATAGATTTTTAATGATAGTCATGATAGTCATTTGACTATTGCATAATCATCCCAAGTAACATTTAGCCATTTATATAAACTTTTCCTTATATCAGTAATCTAATATTTATTTAATAATCACTGGTTTAGAATGAACTTTTTTGACTTAAAAGCTGTAAGCTATTGAAAAGAAACAGCGTAAATGATTTTTTTAAATACAAAAGCGTGATTGCAAATACAGAATTTTTATGATGTTTGCCATCTCCTTTGTTGATATCGGCTGATGGTCAACCTTACATAGCGTGAAATACGCCCTAGTAGAGCAAGAAACACCAATTTTTTCTTGCCCAGAATTGTCATATCTAAAAAACAAATTTACACACAGAGGTTATCATGTCTGAGCTTTTTAACCAATTTACTCGTCGGAAATTTTTGTTAACAGCAAGTCTGTCTGCAAGTGCTGTTTTACTCAAGGGTTGTTTGGGAAATCCACCAGAACCAGGGGGTGGTAGCGCTCAAACTCAGTCAGCAGTGCAGCCGGTTGCTAATATTAGTCCAGAACAAAAACCAGAAATTACTAAAGTTAAGCTGGGATACGTTCCGATTGTTGAAGCAGCGCCTTTAATTATTGCTAAAGAAAAAGGCTTTTTTGCGAAGTATGGCATGACTGATGTTGAACTTTCCAAGCAAGCTTCTTGGGGTTCGGCAAGGGATAATGTTGAAATTGGATCTGCTGGTGGTGGTATTGATGGCGGACAGTGGCAGATGCCAATGCCACATTTAATTACAGAAGGTTTAATTACCAAGGGCAATCAAAAAATTCCCATGTATGTTTTAGCGCAGTTGAATACTCATGGGAACGGAATTGCGATCGCAAGCAAGCACCAAGGCAAGGGTATTAGTTTGCAACTTGCTGGAGCTAAATCTTTATTTAGCCAACTCAAATCAACCAACACACCTTTCACAGCAGCTCAAACATTTCCCGCAGTCAACCAAGATTTTTGGATTCGCTATTGGTTAGCTGCTGGTGGTATAGATCCAGATGCAGATATAAAGTTGCTGACGGTACCGGCAGCGCAAACAGTCGCCAACATGAAGACAGGAACAATGGACGCCTTCAGTACTGGTGACCCTTGGCCTTATCGTATTGTTAAAGACAAAATTGGCTTTTTAGCAGCATTAACAGCAGAAATTTGGAAGAATCATCCTGAAGAATATCTGGCGATGAGAGCGGATTGGGTTGATAAAAATCCCAAGGCTACCAGAGCACTTTTAAAAGGAATCATGGAAGCGCAGCAATGGTTAGATAATTTTGAAAACCGCAAAGAAGCAGCAGAAATTCTCGGTGGACGCAACTATTTTAATCTCCCAGCAGAAATCCTTGCAGGCCCATTTCAAGGCAATTACGACATGGGCGAGGGTCGCACAATAAATGATAAATCAATGGCACCTTACTATTGGAAAGACGGAAAAGGTAGCGTTTCTTATCCTTATAAGAGTCATGATTTATGGTTTATTACAGAAAGTGTGCGTTGGAATTTCTTGCCAAAAGATTACATAGCCAATAATGGTGCTAAGGCTAAGGAATTAATTAATAAAGTCAACCGTGAAGATATTTGGAAAGAAGCAGCTAAAGAAGCAGGAATAGCAACTGCTGATATTCCCACAAATACATCTCGTGGTGTGGAAGAATTTTTTGATGGCATCAAGTTTGATCCAGAAAAACCAGAAGCATACTTAAAGAGCCTCAAAATCAAGAAAGTCAGTGTGTAGAACCACAACTCACAAGCAATCAACAAACCCCAAAAATCACCAGTAGAGGAGAGCAAAATCAATGACAGTAGCCAGCAGACGACGTCCTAACCCTAGTTTTGACAATAGCTTTATATCCCGCTTGCAAAAGCAATTTCCTGACCTTTTCCCTCCTGTTATTGCGATTATTATATTTCTAGCTGTATGGCAGCTGTTTTCTTGGCTTCCAGGGGCAACCCTACCAGGGCCAATTCAAGTTGTTCAAGACACTTGGATATTGATTTTATATCCCTTTTATGACAGAGGTGGAATTGACAAGGGTTTATTTTGGCAGATTTTAGCTAGTCTCAAGCGAGTAGCAATTAGTTACACCTTAGCTGCAATTTTCGGTATTGCTTTGGGCATTTTAATTGGTACTAATAAAACGATGTCCAAAGCGTTAGATCCTCTTTTTCAGTTATTGCGAACCGTACCTCCCTTGGCTTGGGTTCCTATTTCCCTAGCAGCTTTGCGACAAAATGAACCAGCAGCATTATTTGTAATTTTCATCACTGCAATTTGGCCAATTTTAATTAACACTGCTGTAGGGGTAAAAGAAATTCCTCAAGATTACAACAACGTTGCCAAAGTTCTACAACTTTCCAAAAAAGAGTATTTCTTTAATATTCTTATTCCTGCCGCATTGCCATACATTTTCACAGGCTTGAGAATTGCGATTGGTTTAGCTTGGTTGGCAATTATCGCAGCAGAAATTGTGATGTCAGGTATTGTCGGCATTGGCTTTTTCATCTGGGATGCTTATCAAAATAACAACGTCAGCGAAATCATCTTAGCCCTCATTTATATCGGTGCCGTTGGTTTGCTGTTAGATAAACTGATGGCTTGGATTCAAACATTAATTTTGCCACCTGCAGATCAAAAATAGTCAATAGCTAATGGCTAATAGCTAATAGTAGAAGTGCAATTAGCTATTAATTATTAGCAAGTCTTCTTTTCCCACTCCCTATTCACTATTCCCAAAGTGCCATGTCTGTATTTGTTGCAATTGACCAAATTGATAAGGTTTTTAATCTCAGCAATGGTGGACAATACATTGCCCTCAAAGGTATTGACTTACAAATTAAAAAAGGCGAATTTATTTCCCTAATTGGTCACTCCGGTTGTGGTAAATCTACATTATTAAATATGATTGCTGGTTTGGATTTACCAAGTGATGGTTTGGTTACTCTTGAGGGTAAACGTATCACCAAACCAGGGCCAGACCGAATGGTAGTTTTCCAAAATTATTCGTTGCTGCCTTGGCGAACGGTACGAGAAAATATAGCTTTGGCTGTAGATTCAGTCATGACGCATCTGCCAGCAAGCGAACGTCGCACCATTGTCGAACAACATATTGATATGGTGGGGTTGCGTCCTCATGCCGAGAAACCTCCAGCAATGTTATCAGGTGGACAAAAGCAAAGGGTAGCGATCGCCCGCGCTTTAGCAATTCGTCCCAAGTTACTGTTGCTAGATGAGCCATTTGGTGCTTTGGATGCACTAACGCGGGGTAATTTGCAAGAACAGCTGATGCAAATCTGCGAACAGAACGAAGTCACCGCTGTGATGGTTACCCACGATGTTGATGAAGCAGTGCTGCTTTCCGACAGAATTGTGATGCTCACCAACGGCCCAGAATCGAAAATTGGTGGCATTCTAGAAGTAGACATTCCCAGACCTCGCAAGCGGATGGAGGTGGTAGAACATCCCAGTTACTACAGCTTGCGCAGCGAGATGATTTACTTCCTCAACCAGCAAAAACGCATCAAAAAAATTCGGGCACGCAAAACCACAATTGTCTCGAAGCACGGTTTGGAAAAAGTCAATTTGGAAATTGGCTTTGTACCCCTAACTGCCTGCGCTCCCCTGGCAGTAGCAAAAGAGAAAGGCTTTTTCGCCAAGCACGGTTTAGATGATGTCAACTTGGTGCGCGAAACTAGTTGGCGCGGGATTGTTGATGGCATTGCAGGCGGATATTTAGATGCAGCCCAAATGCCCTCTGGAATGCCGATGTGGCTAACTTTGGGAGGCAATGAAAATCGACCTCTACCCATTGTTACCTCCCTGACGATGACGCGCAACGGTAACGCTATTACTCTTGCCAAACGCTTTTACGAACAAGGGATACAAACTGTCGCCGAATTCAAGCAGTATCTGAAAAGCACCCGCGACAGAGGGCATATTATGGGGGTAGTGCATCCTTCCTCAATGCACAGCTTGCTGCTTCGTTACTGGCTAGCAGCTGGTGGTGTCGATCCCGATCAAGATGTGGATATTAAAACCATCCCCCCCGCCCAGATGGTAGCTGACTTGCAAGCTGGGACTATCGATGGTTACTGTGTAGGTGAACCTTGGAATATCCGTGCTGCGGCTGAGAACGTTGGCTTTACAATTGCTACCGATTTAGAGGTTTGGTTGGGACATCCGGGTAAAGTTCTCGGTGTAAGAGAAGATTGGGCAACAGCTTATCCCAATACCTACATTGCATTGACCAAAGCTTTGTTGGAAGCTTGTTATTACTGCTCGTTGCCAGAACATGCTGAGGAAATTCGGGAAATTTTGGCGCGACGGGAATATGTCAGCACCAATATTGAGTATATCCAAATCGAAGATCCAAATAATGTCACTTGTGACTTAGATCATCCGATGCAGGAATATGCCCATCACCAATTTTTTGCGGAGTCTGCCATTAACCGCCCCAGCCGTACCGAGCAAATATGGATTATGACGCAGTTAGCACGTTGGGGTGAAGTGCCTTTCCCCAGAAATTGGGTGGAAATTGTAGAACGGGTATGTCGAGTCGGTATATTTAGCACCGCCGCACGAGAATTGGGTATGGATACAAGTTATACTCGTCAGCCAATTAAATTGTTTGATGGTACCGTCTTTAACGCTGACGATCCTATTGCCTATCTCAACAGCTTGAAGATTAAGCACGATTTTTCTGTTGCAGAAGTTATTCTCGATGCACCGACAAGACGAGCTGCCTAATTCCTCGTTAAAAAAGAAAGGCAGAAGGAATAATCAACAGAGGATTGTTAGCACTGAAGCCCCTAGCACGCCAGTCGCCTTAACGGAGCGGAGCCTCCGCACGGCGCTGGCTCCCCTAGTCCCTAGTCCCTTCTACTTCAAAAATCACCATGCAAAACCGCAGTTTTAAAGTTACCAACCCAACTATGCAGAGATTAGGAGTGCCTTTAGCCACTGCAACTTCCAATCGCAAGCCTTATTTGCAAATTCAAGACGTAACTAAAGTCTATCCAACAAAGAACGGGCCTTTTACTGTTCTGGATGGGGTAAACCTCAATGTTGGTGAAGGAGAATTTATTTGTGTCATCGGTCACTCTGGCTGTGGTAAATCTACTCTCCTAAATATGGTATCGGGTTTTAACTCTCCCACCTCTGGGCAAGTCTTGCTAGAGGGAAAACCCATCACTAAACCAGGCCCCGATCGCATGGTTGTGTTTCAAAATTATGCTCTGCTACCTTGGCGGACTGCTTTTGAAAATATCTATTTGGCTGTAAATGCCGTTCATCCTAGTAAACCAGAGGCAGAAAAGTCGGCGATCGTTCGCGAACACCTAGCAATGGTGGGGCTGGGGGATGCAATGGATAAAAAGCCCACCCAAATGTCGGGTGGGATGAGACAACGGGTTTCTATTGCCCGCGCTTTGGCAATTCGTCCCAAAGTTCTAATTTTAGATGAGCCTTTTGGGGCGTTGGATGCAATTACCAAAGAAGAATTACAGGAAGAGTTGCTGAAAATTTGGAACGAAAACCGCTGCACGGTATTGATGATTACTCACGATATCGATGAAGCGTTGTTTTTGGCAGACAAGTTAGTGATGATGACTAACGGCCCTCATGCCAAAATCGGTGAAGTCATGGAAATTCCTTTCTCCCGTCCACGCGATCGCGCTCGAATTATGGAAGATCCACAATATTACAAGTTGCGTAATTACGCCCTTGACTTCCTCTTCAACCGCTATGCTCATGATGACGTAGGTTAATCATTCGAGCTCCGTTAGATCCCCGACTTTTTAGAAAAGTCGGGGATTTGTGTTTTTAGGGCAAATATGAGCAGTAAACTAACTATCGAATAATTCAAATGAACTCAAAAAACCGTTTACAGCCTGTGTCGGTGCATTTGTCTTTGGATATTGAACTCCCAAAGTATAAACTTTTCCTTCAATCAAGTATGTTCGTACAGCGATCGCCTGATTCTTGTTTTCAAAAAGGAATTCCTTACCCGGATATTTGGACAACTTCAGGACATTTTCCTGCTTGAGGCGAAACTGATTTGCAGATGTGATCTTGTCCTTGATAGCGTTAAAGATTAGCTCTGGGGAATTGCGTTGTGCTTTTGTTAAGTTAGGGGCGTATGCTGCCATATAACGCCCTTGATTAGAGCTAGAAGACAGAGTGCGAAAACTTAGTTGCTCGGCTTGAGTATCCAGAATTAGTGTTTCCTGACTCAGAACTCCTGGTGGCATCCAGAATGAGCAGTTACCTTCTCGAAAGACGACTAGCTGCCAACTCCTGCCTTTTGGATCGATGCTGATGGCTGGATGAGAAGGGCGGTTGAATTGCAACCGATTCTCCGATCGCAATCGCCCTTCTTCAAAGAAGCTGGCAAAGTCATTTTGTTGAGCAATAATTATTTCTGGATTCGGGATATCTACTTGCATCAGGCGCATCCCGGCATCGAGTTCTGTTAATACGTTCAGTGCAGATAGTGCCGCTTGGTTAGTCAATGTTGTTGTCAAAACAACAGCAACACTAAACAAGACGACTATTGTACTGCTTTGAGACTGAGATTTATTCACAAGCAATTCCAGAAGAAGGATTTAAAAGAACCTCGGATAGAGAGAACAGGGTTGAGGAACGGAGAAAAGCTTGAAGCATTAATGAAGTGATAGCTTAAAGAAATAAGGAATTAATAAGAAAAAAATATGATATAAGTCAACTATAAGTAATACCGATTCAAAAAATGTTTGCAATACATCTTGATGTAGAGACGTGCCATGGCACGTCTCTACAATGTCTATCTGTCGCATTCTTTTTTCAAATTGGTGTAATTGCAGCAAATACTTCATTCTTTGCAACAAATGCTCTTCCATTGATAAGAAATGCTTAAATCATTGCAGCAATTATGCCGCTGAATTCATAAGTAGCCTCCGTACACCAAAACACATGAAAAAACCCTTTCACCTGTTCCCCGTTCCCTATTCCCCCAACCCTATTTTCAAGCTAGACGGTCATGTAATAAATCACACAACGCTCGTCATGAAAATCTCTCTTCTCTAGCCCCTAGCCCCTAGCCCCTAGCCCCTATTTTCAAGCTAGTTCACACCTGCCAGTCCAAAATTTTAGCTACTTGACTCCAAACTGTCATGGGATCAAATGGTTTTGTAATCACACCAGCAACCCCCATCTGTGCAAAGCGTTGGCGATCGCTTGGCAATACTTTTGCCGTCAGCAGTACTACTGGTATTGATTGGGTAGCTGTATCAGCTTGAAGTTGTTCAAAAAACTGAAACCCATCCATATCAGGCATTGATACATCTAAAAGAATCGCATCTAAGCTTTCGTTTTTAACTTTGAGTAATCCTTCTTGCCCCGATTCAGCCATGATTGCTTGCCAGCCAGCAATCTTTTCCAGAGAAATTTGAACAACTCTGCGAATATCTTTTTCGTCATCTACAACAAGTATACGTTTAGTCATCCTATTTCCTAGTAATTGGCAATGTGAAATAAAACGTGCTTCCTTCTCCTACACGGCTCTCTACCCAAATTTTGCCGCCGTGTTGTTTGACAATACTTTTGCAGATAGCTAATCCTAGCCCAGTGCCTCCTTTAGAACGCGAATCGGAGACATCCACTTGTTGGAAACGTTCAAAAATAGTTTCGAGCTTGTCTGAAGGGATGCCACGCCCTTGATCGCGGACAGTAAATAAGATGCAGGGGGAGCGGGAAGACGCGGAGAAATTATCAAAAATCTTCTCCTTGTCCCCTATTCCCTGTCCCCTATCCCCTGTCACCTGTTCCCTATCCCCTATCCCCTCCTCTGCGCTTAACCAAACAGTACTGCCAGCAGGCGAGAATTTAATAGCGTTGCTTAACAAATTGATTAGTGTTTGCACGATCGCATCGGGAGCTACCCAGATTTGAATATTTGAAAATTTTACAGAAAGTGTGATATTTGCTTCGTCGGCTATTGCCTGTACTGATTCTGTTGCCTGCTTCACCAAATTGGCAACCTCGCACGCTTCCATCACAAGTTTGACTTTGCCTGACTCCAGCCGTTCCAAATCGAGGATATCGTTAACAAGACGCATTAGGCGATCGCTGTTGTTGAGTGCAATTTGCAGCAATTCTTTGATTTGTTCAGGATCGTGATCTAAAACACCCGTTTCCAAAATTCCCAAAGAACCGCGAATTGCCGTTAATGGAGTACGAAGTTCGTGAGAGACAATCGAGACAAACTCATCTTTCATGCGATTAATCTTGTAGCGATCGCTAATATCCTGAATTTGAGCAATGAAATAAAGGGGTTGTCTTTGTTGATCTCTGACGAGCGATATTTTGAGCAGAACGTGAATCGTATTGCCTGATGAGTGTAAGTATCGTTTTTCCGCTTGATAGACACGAATTTCACCTGCCAAAATCTGTCGCCGACTTTCCAAATCAGGTTCGAGATCATCAGGATGAGTGATGTCCGCAAATGTCAGTGCCAGCAGTTCTTCCCCGTTGTAGCCAAGAATTTCACACAAGGAATTGTTCACTTTGAGGAATTGTCCTTTGAGTGACACCAATGCCATGCCGATTGGTGCATTGTCAAATGCCTTGCGGAACTGTTCTT
The DNA here is from genome assembly GCF_000317285.1 of Chlorogloeopsis fritschii PCC 6912. Lineage (GTDB taxonomy): Bacteria > Cyanobacteriota > Cyanobacteriia > Cyanobacteriales > Nostocaceae > Chlorogloeopsis > Chlorogloeopsis fritschii. The sequence goes on from NZ_AJLN01000040.1 coordinate 15,545, forward strand.
CGCTACGGCGCAGTGCTTCCTCTGTTTGGCAGTGCTCAGTTAGTTCAATTTGTAACTGATTGTAAAAGTTTGCTTGTTGAATTGCGATCGCCAGTTGATCTGCTACTGCTATTGTCAAATCTACTTCAAACTGCTGCCAAGCAGAGGGCGGATCTTTAACTAAGGTTAGGCTTCCCCATATTTGCTGTTCAACTTTGAGAGGAACTATCAAACAGGCTCCTTGATATGTTTGGGCTATTTCCTCTTCTGAAGCAACATCGTTAATAATTTGGACAATCTCAAATTGCTTGATTTTTGTTGCTATGGGGTTACTTGTATCAGGGATTTCAAAGCCGACGGTGTTTCCTAAGCTCGGATCTTGGACATAATCTGCTGCACTCACCCAGATGCCACGCTCTGGTAGATACTGCATAATATTCACCCGCATTACTTGGAGAAGCAAACCCACTTCCGAGACTGTGGTTGCAAATATAGTATCCAAATCTAGAGAATTTCTAATTGCTTGCACTACTCGGTTGAGTGTTTGCTCTCGTTGGGCTTGCTGGCGAGTTTGCTGATATAGCTGACTTTGCTGGATTGCAATTGCTAATTGGTTGCTGATTTGCTGTAAAAAGTCTGCCTCTGATTGTTGCCACTGCCGATGCTGGGAACAGGCATGAACAATCAACAGCCCCCAAACTTTAGTTGATGAGTTTTCTGTTGTTTGCACAATCGGTGCAACTATTTTAGATTTAACTCCAATTTTTTGCATAAATTCTACGAGACAGGAGCTAAAATCCTCTGCAAACACATCACTAACAATGCGAGGTTGTCCTTGGCAGTAATACTCATAGCATTCCTGAGGAAAACACTCATCAGGAAAAAGCATTTGCTCGGTAACTGGGTATTCTGGACGTACAGCCTCCTGAATTACCTGCCCTGTGCCATTTCCGTGCAGGCGGAAAATCAATGCTCGATCCGATTGGAGTGTTTGCAGCACTTCATTCACGGTTGTAGCTAGAATTTGTTCCAAATCGAGTGATTGACGAATGCGTTGAGTAATTCCTCTGAGCAACTGCTCTCGTTTAGCCTGTAGCCGTACTGCTTCTTCAGCTTTTTTGCGTTCTGTCAGATCGCGAATTACTACTAAAACCTCATCGACATCCAGCGGCATCACTCGCACTTCTTGCCAGAGAGATTGTCCTTGAATTACGAATGGAAACTCGTAAACTTGAATTTCTCCTGTTTGCAGGGCATTTTCGATCGCAGCTATTCTTCGTTGTGCTACTTGAGGAGAAAGAACAGCTTGCACGTTTAGCCCTACTACTAGGGGTGAGGCAGAGGTGAGAAATGCAGTTGTTGGCTTGACATCTAAATAAGTTCCATCTCGGTGCATCCGAATAATTAAATCGGGTAGTGCATTGACAATGGCTCGATTCAAGGCTTCACTTTGACGCAGGGCTTCTTCTGTCCATTTGCGATCGCTAATGTCAACTGATGTACCAATGAGCTTGATAACTTGTCCTTGGGCATTAAACAAAGGCTCACCTCGATAATCGAGGTAGCGAATTGAACCATCAGGTCGTACAATTCGCAAATCTAAGACATAAGGAATTCCTTGGGCGATCGCTTGTTCAAAAAAGTAGTTGAGAATTTCTCGATCCTCAGGATGAACTCTTTTTAGCAGTTCGGTATAACTTGGTTCCTCTGGAGTGGAATCGAACCCCCAATGATAGAATGTTTCTTCTGACCAAGTCATCTTTTGGCTGTTTAAATCGAATTCCCAACTACCTACTTGGGCTACACGTTGAGCCATCGTCAAGCGGGCTTCGCTTTGACGCAGAATTTCTTCAATCTGCTTGCGATCGCTAATATCAAACGTCATTCCTAATATTTGCTGAATCTCGCCTTGTTCATCCAATAAAGGTACGTACTTGACAATAAATGTGGAGGGCTTCTGTTCAGGCAACTTAATCGTACACTCTCCGATTTGCAGTGTTTTTGTAGAGATAGTTTTTTGCAGAATCGGCAAATAAGGTGCAGTTACTTCCGGTGGGAACAAATCGTCGTCTCGATAACCGATGAAGTGATCAAGTGTCCATCCTGTTAGTTCTCGCGCTTTTTCGTTGACGTACAAAAAGCGGCGATCGCGATCGTAAATGACAAACACATCAGGGGCATGATTTACAGCCAATCGGAACCGTTCCTCGCTTTGGCGCAGGGCTGCTGTTTTTTCAGCAACCCGGCATTTTAGTTCCTGTTCGTAGTCTGTCCATAGTTTTTCTGCTTGGCGTCGTTGCGTAATATCTCGGAAGGCATTAATAGCATAGATGACATTGCTATCATCATCAAATACTGGAATCGTATGTACCTCTAAGGGTATCCGCCTGCCATTTACCTCAATTTCCATGTCATCAATCAACGCGGTTTCTCCCCGCAGCCCTCGTGTAGCTGGTAACTGCTCTGTGGGGTAAAGTTGGTCGGTTCCTGCCACGTAGATCTGATAAACTTCAGAGTGTTGAGCAAACGATATGTCAGATACTAGTCCACGTCCCAAAATTTCTTCACCGACTTTGTTGATCAAAACCGGATTTTCTTTGGCATCAAAAACGCTAATTCCAATTGGGACATTACTCAAAAGGGTTGCAAATTTTTGTTCGCTGGCTTTTAGCGCTCGAAACGAACTATCTAGTTGATTTGCCATTACTTGGAAACCTTGGGCTAGTTGGGCAACCTCACCAATGCCACCTGTTGCGATTGGATAATTCAATTGTCCTTTAGTAATAGCTTGGGCTGCTTTTTTTAAGCGACGAATTGGGCGAGCAATCCAACAAGCTGTGAGAATTCCCGTCCCAATTGCTAATAGTAGTGTAAACCCTGACAATAACATCATCCGCTGGGTGTTGCCATCAAGGTCTGCTATCAAATCAGACTCTGGCAATACTGTTACAATTAACCAATCAAGACCAAACCGATCTGTGAAGGGGTTGACTTGTAGAAATAATCTTTTACCTTTGACTTCAAACTGAAGTTGCTCTGGTGTTTTAATCTTGGTTAAGTCACCAAAGTAAGAAACCAAATGTTGGGCTGTAAAACGAATCAGTGGTTCTTGACTTTCAGTTGCCTTGAGTCGTATGGTTTGTCTTTGATTGCTACTGATAAAGAATGGTTTTTCAGAGGTTGAAGAAGCTACAATCAGCCCAGAGCGTTCTAAGATCAGAACTTTTCCTTGCGTGCCAATTTTCAGATTACTGAGGAATTGATTAATATTTGCCAGTGTTAAATCAGTTGATAAAACACCTTGGAGCCGATTTAGTTGATCGTAGAGAGGATAGCTAGCGGCAATCCCTAAACCCGTAGAAGCAGGAATGTAGACATAAATCGGAGTCCATATCGGTTTGCTTGCTTTGGCAGCTGCTTGATAAAAGGGTCGCTTAGTAGCATCATAATTTTGTTGATGAACAAATTGCTGTGTGCGCTTGCCTTGATTATCTACACCATATACATGAAGAGTGCCTCGGACAAAATTTTCTGTGAATGCAACTGACAAACCGCGTTCATCATTGCCGGCAGAAATGTATCCGCCTTGGGGGTTGCTAAAATGAATCCTGCTGACAGAATTAAAGGCTTGGATTTGTTGTAAAAAATGGCTTTCTAAACTATTGGGATCGTTGATATCTATCTGATTCAAGTCGGTGGCGTTAGCGTTGAGGCGATTAATGAGTTGGGGAGTTTCTAAATAATCACTTAGATAGTGCTGTACGCGATCGCCCACTTCTTTCATTACCTGGTTTGCGACTTTGTGCGTTGAGCGCTGCCAAGCTTCATAGCAAAGATAGCCAATTACTCCAACAGTCGCCAGAAGTTGCAAGACAAAGGGAACCACTAGCAGTAGCCACAGCGGAATTTTGGCAAAATATTTTTGCAGGCGTTGAGACGAATTTGCCGAGTCGATCATGATGGATACAAGCAGTAAGTATTGCCTCCTCTTGCTTTGGCAGCATACAGTGCTTGAGTAGCGATCGCAATTGCATTTTGGAGAGATTTTTCTGTTGTGGGAACAGTACTAGTGATACCCAGACTCAAAGAGATCTGGCGAGTTTTGTCTGATGAATTTTGGGAAATTTGTAGATTAGCGATTTTAAACTGAATTTGCTCTACAACCTGCAATGCTGCATTGGGGTTGGAATTTGGCAAAACGACGGCAAATTTATCTTCTCCATATCGAGCTAATAGATCGCTAGTGGGGTTAATGCATTCTCTGATTGCGTTAGCAATTTGTTGCAAACAAAAATTTCCTGCCTGATAACCATGACTATCGTTATAGAAGGTGAAATTATCTACATCACATATAATCAGGGAAAGAGGGGCTTGCTCGCCACTCAGATGTTGCCACACCTGGGCAAGAAATTCATGAAAATATTGCCCAGAAGCAACCTTGGTAAGCCCATCCTTGTTTATCTCACTCTGCCATGCTTGAGATTCTTCTGGCAGTATTTTTAGTTGTTGTTGCTGTGAGCGTGAATTGCCTCCACCAAAACTGCGCGATCGCTCAATTCGATTGATGACGCGACTAACTAAGTCTGAACCAACGATCGGCTTGCAAAGAAAATCATCTGCTCCTGCTGCCAATGCTTGTTGAATAGAATCTATATCGGTGTGAGCAGTCACAACTACAATCGGTAAATCTGCGTAAGCTGAATCTTGCCGCACCACACGACACAAGTCAATTCCGTCGAAAGTTGGCATCTTCAAATCTAACAGCAACACATCTGGTTCTGTAAATTTTAGGATATGCCAAAACATTTCTGGATGAGGAACAGTCGTCACTTGCAGTCCGCAAGGTTGTAGCAGAGAGGTGAGTGTTTTCAGCATGACTGGATCATCGTCAACAACCATCACCTTGGCATCGGCAACTATATTACGTGACAAAACTGTAGCTATTGTTTCCAATAACTCTTGTGCTGTTACTGGTTTGAGGAGATAACGGACATTCCGAAAGCGGGCAATTGCAACTCTTTCATCTAAACGATCCTGTTTCGCCAGGATAAGTACTGGTATCGCGGGAAACTGCACCTTCAAATTTTGAACTAGAGACAGTTCGTTTGCTTGCATTGAAGTCCCATAAAGACTCAATACAATTACACTTGGAGCCTCTGTTACATTCCAATGGCAATCAATTACTCTACTGGGAGCAACTTCCAGTCGAAATCCTCGCTTTGTTGCTGCTTGTTGCAATGCTTCTGTAAATGAACTATCATCATCAATCACCACAACCAATGGTGTGGAGGCAGTTTGTGGAGTTGTAATCGTTGAAGGAGTTGGTTGTTTGGCAATTTCTTGCTTGAGTTCTTCTAAGAGTTGGCAGAACTTTGTATAAAGCTCCTCTTTTGGAAGCAATCTCTCCACAAACAAATGTTCGAGCGATCGCGCCAATTCCGAACCCCTAATATATCCAAATGTTCCTAATCCACCTGCTAGTCGATGTGCTTCCTCTGTGACTCGTTCTATTTCGGAAGAGTCGAGATGATTTAGTTGCAGTAATGACTTAGCTCTATCTAAAACCTCAAGCCGTTTTTCTAAGGAAGCTTGAAAATCTTGGAGTGCTTCATCAAATAGAACTATCCCTTCTTGTTTAAGGTAACTTTCCTGTTGCTTTGTCCAATCTAGTTGTTCTTCGTTGTGTTTTTTGTCTGTTTGTGGTGGAACTCTCAACCGATATCCCAATCGGTACACCGTCTCAATCACATCCTCCGTGATGCCTGCCGATTTCAGCCTGCGTCGCAAATCTTTAATCAAATTAGTCACCGCAGCATCTGTAGGTGATTCATCAATCGACCACAGGTGATCGATAATGGCACTGCGGCTGAAAATGCGTTGAGGATGGCGTAAAAACAGCTCTAGTAAACTATATTCCTTCGGACTCAGGGTAATGATCTGTTGCTGATAAGTTACCTGAATCAAGCCTGGATCGAGACACAACGCCCCCCATTTCAAAACAGGAGATGAAACAGCACTTCCCTGACGGCGCAACAAAGCACGAATTCTTGCGATCAACTGAGAAGGCTCACAAGGCTTTGTCACATAAACGTCTGCTCCAGCATCAAGCCCAGTCACAATATCTTCATCTGAGTCTTTTGCTGTCAGCATCAATATTGGAGTCTGACACCCCTGACGGCGTAAATGACGGCATAAGCTCAGTCCATCTATTTTAGGAACCATAAGGTCTAGTAAGATGGCACCATACTCTCCCTGAGTAGCCAACTCCAACCCCAACTGTCCGTCTGCTGCAGTATCTACAGTATAACGATAGGCAGTCAAAGCATTTGAGAGAAATTGAGCTATGGACGGATCATCTTCAATTAATAATATCTTCATGAAGGAATGACCTTCACTCAAGTGAACTCCTAGTAATGGTAATGTCCAAGATTTCAAGAAATCTGGATTGAAGTCAATAATAGTTTTTTTGGGAATTACATCATCTTATATTCTTATCTACCTGTAACAGTATTTTTTAATCATCCCTGAGATAGATTTATACTTATGATTTCATAACAATTTTATTTGATTTACTATTATAATCTGTCGTTATACCTCTTGTTATATGGGGTAAAAGTGTGTAATTGGGACAGGGGGAAAAGAAGTTGAGGGAGGTGAGGAAGTAATAAGAGTAATGCTTCCTCATCTTCCCTATCTCCCTCATCTCTTCCTCATGTTCCTCTCACAATCTCCATTCGCCTGTCCCCTTTAATAGTCTTTCTTCTTTGGGGGTTCTCCTTCAAATGGTTGTACTCCTGTTTCTGGATAGTTGTCATCTCGAGGACTAAAAATTCTCACGGCTGCGCTAGAGACATAACGAATTATTTTCTGAGGAAATTCTAAAATTGCCTGCAAAATTCCATTTTGTTTTGTATTATTAGTCATACAATTTTCTCCTGATTTTTTGTACTTGAAACTTTATGCTTGAATGGCAAAATCTTGAGTAAACTGCTTTCGTGTGAGAGGTTCTGTCAGCATTATTCCTTCTCCACCCAGAGGATTCTCCTCATTTAGGAGTTGCCCTTCCACAGAAAGATATACTTTAGCTTCAGGCTCAATACTAGTGGCGGTATAGAGTACTTGTGCCACTCTACCAATCATGGAAGTACTGCCCCCTCCTTGAGTAAACTCTCTTGAGAGGTTCACATAAATTCCTGTTTCAGTAACTTGCAAATTAAGTAATCGAGTACCAGCAGGAATTGTAGTAGTCAAGTCGGAAGTTTTAGAACTGGTTAAAAGCTGATCGAGTGCAGCTTTGAGAGCAACTTCTTGTGAATCTTCTGGTTTAACAGCAACTTCGTGCGGTACTAAACGAATGTGCTCACCTGTAGCTTGCAACCAATAAGTTTGCGGTTGCAGTTGTGTTAATGGCTGATTGATTTTTGGTGTTGATGTCGCTATTGGTTTAGGAATGAAAGTTGGTTGTACCTTTGCAATTGGCTTTTGTGGTGGGTAAGGAATGACAGTTGGTTGTACCTTTGCAATTGGCTTTTGTGGTGGGTAAGGAATGACAGTTGGTTGTACCTTTGCAATTGGTTTTTGTGGTGGGTAAGGAATAACAGTTGGTTGTACCTTTGCAATTGGAGACTTTTCTACTCGTGAAGGGATAGGTGTTTTATTTACAGACTTAGGTGTTGTAGTTTGCCATGCCCACCATGCACCCCCTCCTACGGCAGCTAGCAGGAGTAGTGTAAAACCAACGATAGCCTCTTGATGAATTAAATGAATATGTTGGGTTTTCATAGCTATCTCCTGCTGATTAATAAACTTGAAAATTTTTCCAGAAATATCTATCTTTTTTCTGACAAGTTGCTGGTTAATAAAGACTTTTAAGTGGTGACATTTGGTGTGTTGACTTCAGCCGCTACACGAGTGTGCATCGTGTCTTGCAAGTGTTGTTCGTGCTGACGTTGTTCAACCAAAGATTCTCTCGCTTCTTCTTTAATGCTATTGCTAGTTTGTTTTTCTAATTCTTCTAATGTGCGAGCGTGCATTGTTTTTTGTAGGTGTTCTTCGTGTTGACGTTCTTTAGTCATTGCTTGCCGCGCTGCTTGTTCGCTACTGAAATCGAGTTTCACCACATTGCGTTTTGCTGCCTCGACTTTAGGAAGCGTAAGTGTGAGAACACCATTCTTAAATTCAGCTTTAACGCGCTCGTTTTGTATTGGTACAGGCAAAGGTACTATTCTTTGGAACTGTCCATAGCGAAATTCAGAGCGAATGAAGCTTTTGTCTTGTTCGCGCTTTTCTTGTTGGTATTCTCCAGTAATTAAAACTGCATCTGTGCTAACTTCTACATTTAGATCTTTAGCCTCAATACCTGGAATTTCAGCTTTAAGGATCATGTCTGTGTCTGTTTCTTTGAGTTCAATTGCCGGAGTCCAAGCTATATTTACTTTTGGCAATAAGTCTCCAGGGCGATCGCCATGCATCCACTCATCAAACAAATGATTCATTTGTTGTCGTAGAGTATGAAGTTCTCTTAAAGGTTGCCAATGAATTAAAGACATACCCTTTTCCTTTGTACGCTTTATAAAACTTCGATTTTGAGCCAGTAAAGTAACAGGGATCAACCTCTGTGAATTCCGGCTCTATCTTTAAGTTAAAAAAAGAGTTTGAGGAACTTGTGAAGATAAAAGGGAACAGGGAACAGGGAATTTCTCATTTTCTCGTTTCTCTTCTCGTTACCATGCTCTGCATGGTAATGAAAACTGGGAGGCTCCGCCTCCTAATTCTATTACAGCGTATTTCAAGGAGCGTGAGGTACAAAACTTTAGTCTCAAAGTCATATATAATGCCTGTTTTACTTCTGACTTCTGGCTTCTGACTTCTGACTTACCCTACACCCTGGCTTGATTGAAAACTTTTGTGTTTAATAAAATTAGCTTACTGTCTATCTGTGGGTAGATAGACATTGCATTACATCTGACCAAAATTGGTAGATATAAAGCTCTTTATACCTGTTGTTGCAATGACTCTGAAGGAAAAACGGCTGAGTCCAGAACAACCGCTGATCGGCAAGCTGGTTCGAGAATTGCGGCAAGCGATGAACTTATCTCAGGAAAAGTTTGCCCAGGAGTTGGGGATGACTTTCCCTACAATTAATCGCTGGGAGAATGGACACGCCACACCTTCTCCTCTAGCGCTGAAGCAAATTGATATTTTGCTACGACAGTTAGGCGATCGCGGTGAGGCATTGCGAATAAAATATTTTCCAGAAGGTACAGCAAAATTATGAGTGCAGGGGAACCAGGGGCGATCGCAGCAGGAATTTTTGTTGGCGACAGCGAGATGGCGGTGCTCATGCGATCGCACGATTGGTCAAAAACACCCCTTGGTTCTGTTGAAAATTGGTCACAGAGCTTAAAGATTGCAGTCAATATTTGCTTGAACTCGCGCTTTCCGATGGTGATTTGGTGGGGTGAAGAGTTAACCTTACTATACAATGATGCATGGCGACCGATTTTAGGCAACAAACATCCGCAAGCATTAGGTAAGCCAGGAAAGGAAGTTTGGTCAGAAATTTGGGATATTGTTGGCACACAGCTGCATAGTGTCCTCAAGACTGGCAAAGCAACTTGGTCAGACGATTTATTATTATTAGTCAATCGGTATGGATATACCGAGGAAGCCTACTTTACCTATTCTTACAGCCCTATTTTTTTAGAAACAGGAGAAGTGGGAGGAGCCTTCACTGCAGTTGCGGAAACAACCCAGCGAGTCGTAGGAGAACGTCGATTAGCCACCTTACGGAATTTAGCTGCTCAAACTGGGCAATCCAAAACTGTTGAGCAAGCCTGTCAAAAAGCAATACAAACCCTTTCACAAAATTCATCTGACATTCCTGTTGCCCTGCTTTATCTGTTGAATTCTGAGGCAACCAAAGCAACTTTACAAGCACAAACTCCTTCTCAAATTCAGCCTTTGATTGCCCCAGCAGAGCTTGATCTGACTCAACCTAGCAATTTGTTTACCCAAGCACTAGCCTCAGTTGTACACAGCAAGCAACTGTTTATATTAAAAAATCTAGTGCAATATTGGGGAAAATTTCCAGTTGGCCCCTTACACATTCCTCTTGGGCAAGCGATCGCCCTGCCAATTCGAGCTTCAACCCAAGACTCTGTGGTGGGGGTGCTGGTGCTGGGAGTGAATCCCTATCGAGCGTTAGATGATGCTCAATGTCAATTTTTGGAGATGACAACAGGGCATATTGCCAATGCGATCGCTAGTGCCCGCGCCTATGAAGAAGAACGCAAACGGGCTGAGGCACTAGCAGAACTTGATCGCGCTAAAACCACATTTTTCAGCAATATCTCTCACGAATTTCGCACACCACTGACGCTCATGCTAGGGCCTTTAGAGGAGATATTGGCGAAAGAAAGCTTAATTCCACCCGAACCACATCAGCAAATTGAACTTGTCTATCGCAACTCATTGCGATTACTAAAACTAGTTAACACCTTGCTTGACTTCTCACGCATTGAAGCTGGGCGAATGCAAGCGGTGTATGAACTCACTGATTTAGCCGCATATACAACCGAGTTAGCCAGTGTGTTTCAGTCGGCGATCGAGCAAGCAGGCTTACGGTTTAGTATCAGTTGCGAACCACTATCGGCAGAAGTTTACATTGATCGCCAAATGTGGGAAAAAATTGTTCTTAACCTGCTCTCAAATGCATTTAAGTTCACCTTCTCAGGCGAGATTGCTGTAACTTTAAGGCAAGTACACAACCAAGTTAAATTAACCGTGCGCGATACCGGCATTGGCATTCCCACCGCAGAATTGCCCCGTTTATTTGAACGGTTTCACCGGGTTGAGGGAGCGCAAGGAAGAACTCAGGAAGGTTCTGGAATCGGGTTGGCACTCGTGCAGGAATTAGTCCGACTTCATGGGGGACAAGTACAGGTTGAAAGCATTGAGGGAGAGGGCACAACTTTCACCATCACAATTCCGACTGGGATGGCTCATTTGCCCTCGGATCGTATTCAGACAGCACGAAGCCTGACTTCAAGTGCCTTAGGTGCAGTCTCTTACGTGGAAGAAGCTCTGCGTTGGCTGCCGGAAGAAGAGAGCAGGGGGAGAAGAGAAGCTGGGGAGACAAACTCAAAAACTATTTCGACGAACTCAGAAACTATTTTGCCAAACTCAAAAACTATTTCGCCAAACTCAAAAACTATTTTGCCAAACTCAGAAACTAGAACTTCTCCCCCAGAAGAGGCAAGGGAGCAAGGGAGCAGGGGAGCAGGGGAGAGAATTCACACAGAGGTTTCTCCTCTGCCCAGTTCTGCCCGTATCCTCCTTGTCGATGACAACACCGATATGCGCAACTATGTGAAAAGGTTGTTGTTAAGCCAGGGGTATGAGGTAGAGACTGCCGCAGATGGCATGGCGGCGTTAACGATCGCTCGGCAAAAAGTGCCCAATCTCGTCTTAACTGATGTGATGATGCCCGGCTTAGATGGCTTTGGGCTATTGCGAGAGTTGCGGGCAGAGCCAACTACCAGAGACATTCCGATTATCCTGCTGTCTGCGCGTGCGGGAGAAGAAGCCCGGATTGAGGGATTAGAGACAGGAGCAGATGACTACTTGACGAAGCCGTTTTCTGCCCGTGAATTGCTGGCGCGAGTGGAAGCAAACTTGAAGTTGGCACAACTGCGGCGAGAAGCAATGCAACGGGAACAGGCACTACGAATTGAAGCAGAAAGCGCCAAGCAAACCGTTGAAACCATTTTGTCGAGCATTAATGATGGATTTTATGTCCTCGATCGCAATTGGTGTTACACCTACGTCAACGATCGCTATTGTGAAATGTCGGGGATGGAGCGAGAAAAACTTTTGGGACAGGGCATTTGGGACTTGTTTGCTGATGCCATTGACACCGATATTTACGTTCAATTTCATCGAGCGATGAGGGAGCAAACGCCCTTGCAGTTTGAGTATCTCTACGCCACCTGGAATCGCTGGTATGAACACCGAGTTTACCCTTCGTCTCATGGGCTGACGATTGTGATTGCGGAAATTACTGATCGCAAACGAGTAGAAGCAGCCCTGCGTCGCAGCGAAGAGCGCTTCCGCATCAGTCAGGAACTGTCGTTGGATGCTTTTACGATTTTGGATAGTGTGCGAGATGAAACTGGAGCGATCGTTGATTTTGAATGGACGTATGTAAATCCCAAAGCTGCAGAAATTCTCCAGCATCCTGCCGATGAACTGGTTGGGCAAAGGTTACTCAAAGTGCTGCCAGGGAATCAACTCAACAGCGAATTATTTGAACGCTATGTGCGAGTGGTTGAAACCGGGGAACCGCACGATATTGAATTGTTATACAACGCCGATGGCATTACCGGCTGGTTCCGCAACATGGCAGTTAAACTGAATGATGGCATTTCCATTTTCTTTAGTGATATCACCCAGCGCAAACAAACCGAGCAAGCATTACGTGATACTGAAGAGCGGTTGCGCGTGGCATTGCAAAATGCCCCAATTACCGTGTTTAACCAAGATTGCGAACTAAGATACACCTGGATTCATAATCCAGTTATGCACGATCTGGATGAAATGATCGGCAAATGCGATCGCGATTTCTTGCCACCAGAAGATGCAGAGGTACTCACAGAGATTAAACAACGAGTTCTCAACACCGGGATTGGTGCTCGTCAAGAAATTAAAATCACCAGAGATGGCATCAACAATTACTACGACTTAACTGTAGAACCTTTACGCGATGCAAACAACGCTATTGTCGGTATTACCTGCGCTGCCATTGATGTTTCCGAACTGAAGCGAACCGAGATCGAATTACGTGAAAGTGAAGCCCGCTTCCGAGGCGTGGTGGAGTCGAATATGGTGGGCATTGCTTTCTGGGATGCGTCGGGTTGCATTACCGATGGTAACGAGATGGCGGTGCAAATGCTGGGCTATAGCCGCGAAGAAATGCAATCAAGACAGATTTTGTGGAAAGACATTACGCCACCAGAGTTTCATGAGATTGATGCGGCAATGCAAGCACAACTTCTGGCACAAGGGGTTTGTCCTCCGTTTGAAAAAGCCTATATCCGTAAAGATGGCACTCAGGTTCCCATCCTGATTGGAGGTGCATTGTTACCTGGCTATAGCGATCGCGGTGTAGCATATTTTCTGGATATTAGCGATCGCAAACAAGCAGAGACAGAACGAGAACAATTGCTTGTGCGCGAACAAGTTTTACGCTCTTTGGCAGAAGCCGCAGAATCGAAACTGCAAGAAGTTTTGGCAAGCATTCGAGAAGATTTTGTGTTGTTTGATCGCGATTGGCGAATTGCTTATCTCAATGCTCAAGCTGCCGAAACAATGAGAATGCCCCGCGAAGAGATTTTAGGCAAAAGTATGTGGGATCTCTTTCCCGATCTGGTTGGGACTGAGTTTTACGATCGCTTGCATCAAGTTATGCGTGACAAAATTCCGACTCAGTTTGAGTATTACTATCCCCTTTGGGATCGCTGGTTTGAAAACCGAGTCTATCCAGCTCCAGATGGCATTGTAAATCTTAGCATTGACATTACTGTCGCCAAGCGCCTCGAAGAGAATCGCAAACGCATTCAAGAAGAACTGCGGCAAAAGAATGCTATTTTAAATGTGATTAACGAGTCAGTACCAACGCCAATTTTTGTCAAGGATAGACAAGGACGGATCATTTACGCCAATCCCGCCACGTTGGAAGTACTGGGTAAAACTGCAAAGGAGGTGATTGGCTATCGAGATTGCGATCTCTATCCAAACTCTGAAGACGCAGCTAGAGTGATGGAAAACGATCAGCGGATTATGGAATCTGGACACACGGAAGTAGTTGAGGAATCACCCGATGGAGTTCGGACATTTCTGGGTATGAAAGCGCCCTACCGCAACGAGGCTGGGGAAGTGATTGGGTTGATTGGAATTTCCAGCGACATTAGCGAACGAGTGCAACTTGAACGCGATCGCGAACGGGTTTTGCAACAAGAACAAGCCGCACGAGAAGCCGCAGAGCAAGCAAACCGGATCAAAGATGAATTCTTAGCAGTATTGTCCCATGAACTGCGATCGCCCCTCAACCCGATTCTAGGCTGGTCAAAGCTATTACAAACGCGCCAATTTGATCCACAAGCAACAAAGCGTGCTCTACAAACAATTGAACGCAATGCCAAACTGCAAGTTCAACTGATTGAAGATTTATTAGATGTGTCTCGAATTTTGCGAGGCAAGATGGCATTAAACGTTTGCCCTGTCAATCTGGTTACCGTGGTTGAATCTGCCCTAGAAACGGTGCGACTGGCAGCAGAAGCCAAACAAATTCAAATCCGAACCACTATATCTGTGCAAAACACCCAGCTTTGTGGTGATGCTGCACGGCTGCAACAAATTGTCTGGAATTTACTTTCCAATGCTGTTAAATTCACCCCTGATGGAGGAGAAGTTGAAGTTCATTTAGATCAAATTGGTACTTATGCCCAAATTCAAGTCAAGGATACGGGCAAGGGTATCAAGTCAGACTTTTTACCCTATGTGTTTGACTGCTTCCGGCAGGAAGATGGCACAACGACTCGTAAGTTTGGAGGATTGGGCTTAGGTTTAGCGATCGTTCGTCATTTGACTGAACTGCATGGAGGAAGCATTGAAGTCCAGAGCTTGGGAGAAGGGCAAGGGGCTACATTTATTGTCAGATTGCCTTTAATGAATAAAGGGGAAGAGGCAGGGGAAGAACATTTAACCACCGCTCAATCCGTTGATTTAAGTCAACTGAGAATTTTAGTGGTTGATGACGATGAGGATATGAGGGAGTTGGTAAAGGTGATTTTAGAACAGCAGGGAGCGCAAGTGATGGTAGTTGCAACTGCTGCTGAAGTGCTGATGGCATTTGATCACCAACCCCCCGATATCTTCATTGGTGACATTGGAATGCCAGAAATTGATGGCTATATGTTGATGCAGCAAATTCGTGCCCGATCGCCCGAACAAGGTGGACTAGTAAAGGCGCTCGCGCTTACTGCCTATGCCGGAGAGTATAATCAAAAACAAGCAATAGCATCTGGATTTCAACAGCATATTTCTAAGCCTGTAGATCCAGAAGTGTTGGTGAGGGCGATCGCTACTTTGGTAAATCGCAAGTAAAAATTTACAAACTCCAACCCAAGGCTGTTGCCACTTGAGATGCTAATTCCAAAGGATTGAAAGGTTTGGCGATCGCTGCCTTCATACCCAATTGAGCATAGCGACGGCGATCGGAAGCTTGAATTTTAGCAGTCAACAAAATTACCGGAATCGATTTTGTTGCGGGATTATTTTGTAGTTTCTCAAATGTCGCTAAACCATCCATATCTGGCATCATCACATCCAAGAGAATCGCATCAGGTTTAACAATCTCAGCTTTGCTAATACCTTCTTTTCCAGAACTTGCTGTCAGTACTTTCCATCCTGCCACAGTCTCCAAGCAAATTTTGGCAACTTCTTGAATATATTCTTCGTTATCAACTACCAAAATTGTTTTATTAGTCATTCTGAATCATCCTGTGCGGAATTTTGAGTAATTTCGTGTAGTAGCGTCATTACTCGTTGCTCAAATTCGTGGGGTGTTACTTGCCCTTTGCTGAGAAATTCCGTATGTCCTAACTTCAATCGCGTTCTCTCAGATTCTTCCAATTCTTTAGCCGAATAAACCATCAGAGGAATTTTACAAAGACGTTTATGCTGTTGCAACCATCCCACAACACTAAAGCCGTCACCTTCAGGCAGAACTAAATCGAGAATGAGCAAATCAGGATTTACCTCCTGAGAGAGGTGGATTGCCTCCCGTCCAGTTTTAGCATGGAAAGTTTCAATATTATGATGTTCAAGCAAAGTTTGCAGCATTTCTGCTAAGTTGGGATCGTCCTCAACCAACAATACGCGAACTAGTTTGGAAGAATGTTGCAGTGCCTGTCGTAATGACTGAAATAGCAAGCTTTCTTCTAATGGCTTGCTCACCCAATCCACAAAATCCTGCTTTTTTTGGTTGGTATTGACAAGTCCACAGACACTACAAATAATAATCGGGATATTTTGAGTATCTGCTCGTTCCTTGAGAACAGCCATTGTTTCCCAACCATTCATGCCGGGCATCAGCAGATCTAGTACAATCGCATCTGGATGTTGAGCAGAGGCAGCGGTGATCGCCTCTTCTCCACTTGATACCGCAACTACCCGATAGTGCCGTTTCTCCAGCAGATTTTGCAATTCAGTGCGCACCTGTGCATCATCATCACAGACAAGTACCAAAGGAGAGTAGAGCGTAGGGGCAGTGCCTTGTGTCTGCCCAGAAGCAGTACCTTGGGAGCGCTCCGGCGTCAAAGACAGGGGGAGCGTAAAATAAAAAGCACTACCCTTGCCCAACTCGCTATCTACCCAAATTTGTCCGCCGTGTTGTTGGACAATACTCTTGCAAATAGCCAAGCCCAAACCAGTACCATCATGGTTGCGGGAATCGGAAGAATCAACTTGTTGGAAGCGCTCAAAAATACTTTCGAGTTTATCAGTTGGAATGCCACGCCCGCGATCGCGAACAGTGAATAAGATGTGGGGAGAGGAGGAAGACGCGGAGAGCACCAGACGCGGTGATGCGGAGAAAGAAATATTTTCCTTGTCCCCGTGTCCCCTATTCCCTGTCGCCTGTCCCCTGTCCCCTATCCCCTGTCCCCTATTCCCTGTCGCCTGTCCCCTGTCCCCTTTCTCCTCCTCTGCGCTCAACCAAATAGTAGAACCAGCAGGCGAGAATTTAATTGCATTACTCAAAAGATTTGTCAGAGTTTGGACAATGCGATCAGGATCTGCCCAGATTTGTTGAGATAAACTTGAAACCGATATGGTAACTCCTGCTTTATCTGCCAGGGGTTGCATCACGTTTACTGCTTCTGCAATCAAGTCAGCAACATCACACATCTGTTTTTCCATTTTGACTTTACCCGACTCGATCCGCTCAATATCCAGAATGTCGTTAATCAGTCTGACTAAGCGTTCTGTACTGTCTACAGCAATTTGCAGCAAGCGTTTTCCCTGTTCTGACTCTGGCTTAATTAAACCGCTGGCTAACATTCCTAAAGAGCCGTGAATTGAAGTTAGGGGTGTGCGGAGTTCGTGACTGACAACAGAGACAAATTCATCTTTCATTCGTTCCACTTGCTTGCGATCGCTAATATCTTGCAAGTAAACGGTATATACTGTCTCTTGCCCCAGCTTTAATTTAGAAATCGAAGCCTCTGCCGGAAACTCAGTACCATCTTTGCGCCTTCCGTAAATTTCGCGGCGCTCTCCCATCCGACGGGCGACTTTTGCAGAATTACCAAAGTCAGACACATAGCGGCGGTGTGATTGGATATACCGTAATGGTATGAGTAAATCTAGTGGCTGCCCAAGTACTTCCCTTGCCTCGTAGCCAAAAATTTTCTCGGCTCCTTGGTTAAATAAAGTAATATTTTGATTGCTGTCAATCGAAATAATTGCATCATCTGCAATTGATACAATTCCAGCAAACATTGCTTGGGAATTTCGCAGTTCTGACTGAGCGCGTTGGCGCTCGTTAAGTTCTGACTGGAGTTGCTCGTTAATTCGAGTTAACTCTGCTGTACGTTCTGCTACTCGCTGTTCTAATTCGTCTTTGGCTTGACGTAAAGCCTGCTCTGTATGTTGTCTTTCCAATGCTGCCGAAAGTATATTTGCAACAGATTGAACAAAATTAATATCGCGATCGGTAAAAGTCTGTTTTTGAGAAGAATATACTCCCAAAACTCCATAGGAACCATTTTGTTTGGGAATTGGTACACTCAAGCCGCTAATTATTCCATGTTCTTGGAGTAGCAAAGAAGGCTGAAATCGCGTTTCTGTGCGTAAGTCTTCGATAATTACTGGCTGTTGCACCAGTAATGTGTAACCAGAGCCAGAAGCATCTAAGTTAATAGTTGTTTTACCTACAATTCCTTCACGCCAGCCCACACCAGCACATAAAAGCATGGTATCTTCTTCAGGAAGCAGTTTCATGAGTTTGCAATATTCAACTCCCAAGTTTTGCACCACTAGTGTTACTGCTTCATCCATGAGGCTAGAAAGTTCTTTGCCCAAAAGAGCTGACTGTCCTAATTGAGCTACTGTGGCTTGTTGACGAAGGCGAGTGTTGAGTTTTTCTTGTGTTAGCTTATCTTCATTTTCTAGAAAGCGATCGCTTGGCTGCATTTGCCGTCGCAGTTTAATTCGTTCGAGACGATTGATGATCCGCGTTACCAATTCTGGGCCGATAATAGGCTTGCTCACAAAGTCATCCGCACCAACTGCAAACACCTGATTCACAATGTCAGCATCACTGTGAACTGTGAGAAATAAAATTGGCAGTTCGCTCCATTGAGGATCGTTACGTACTACTTGGCAAATTTCGATCCCGCTAAATTCAGGAAGCTCTACATCCAGAATCAGCAGATCGGGATTGACAGTTTGCAGAGTTTCCCAAAAACACTGCGGATCTTCTAAAGTTGTGACTTTGATGCCCCAAGGATTGAGCAAAGTTTGTAACAGCGCACCAATTTTTGGATCGTCATCTACAGCCAATATATGAGCTTCAGCATGGGGAGCTTCTTGTAATACTTGCGTGACTGCTTCTAGTACCTGGGTAATAGGCATGGGCTTTTGCAAGAAGGTATGCCCACCTTTACGAGCGACTTGCAAACGGTTGGTAAAATCACTTTGTTCAGTAAAAACTACTACTGGTACAGGCGGCTTGCGCTGTTTTAATTCTGCTAACAAACTAAAGCTGTCTTCAATATCTGAGGAAACATCTGGATCTAATAGCACTACACCGGGATGCTCTCGGTACAGCTTATTTTTAGCTCTTTCAATACTAGTAGCAATAGTAACTTTTAAGCCCTTGGTAAGAGATTCTGCTTGGATTTGTTCGGCGAGTAAGCGATCGCGATCTACAACCAATAATAAGGGATACTCATCTTCACTCTGTGGTGCAGATAATGTATTTTGCTCATTAGAGGTGATTTGTTGACGTAATTGCTCTACCCAATGCACAAATTGGTTAGTTTCGTCTTTTGTCAAAGTTTTATTCGCTTTGAGCAAATGCTCTATTTTGCGTGCCAACTTAGAGCCAGAAGTCAAGCCAAAAGTGCCTAAAGAACCTGCTAAAGTATGGGCTTCTTGTTGTGCTTGTTTGTGCAGTTTTTGATGCAAGGCTTTTTGGCGAGCAGCACTAGCTGCTTGCTCTAGCAGCGTTACTTGTTCCTCAACCCTGGGTTGAAAGCGATTCCACAATCCCGCAATTGCTTCGAGAGTCTGCTGTTGGGTAGAGGTGGTTTCAAAAGAGGCAGTTTGAGAAGACGCAAAGAGAGAAAAACTCCCCTTGTCTCCCCCTCCCCTTGTCCCCTTGTCCTCTTCTGCCGTTTCCTCTTTAAGTGGCTTCAGACGATAACCAATGCCATAAACTGTTTCAATCAAATCTGCTGATGCTCCCACAGCTTTTAATTTCTGCCGCAATCCTTTGATATGGGTGCGAACAGCTTCTTCTCCGGGAGTATCTTCGTAAGTCCACAGATGTTCTAAAATCATCCCACAGCTAAACACTCGCCGACTGTTTCGTAAAAACAGTTCTAACAGTGCATATTCTTTAGGAGTTAATGACAATAACTTCTCGGCATATGTGACTTCACAACTTGTAGGATCGAGCCGTAAATCACCCCATTCTAGAATTGGCTGGGATATTAAACTACCACGACGCAAAAGTGCTCGAATCCTGGCAACTAATTCCTCTTGATTAAAGGGTTTAACAAGGTAGTCATCTGCACCTGCGTCTAACCCAATAGCCTTTTCGTGGCTGCTATCACATCCCGTCAACAACAGAATTGGCATTCGCAATCCGTGGGATCTGATTTGACGACAAAGAGTAATTCCATCTATCTGTGGCAGGATGACATCTAATAGAATTACGTCATAATCGAATGTTTGTATTAAATCCCATGCTGCCTGACCATCTAAGGCAATTTCTACAGCATAATTGTAATTAGTAAGGACAGCAGCAAGTGCATGAGCAACAAACTCATCATCCTCAACAATTAATATCTTCATTGTAAAAAGTTAATTTATCTTGACAAGAGTTAGGAGTTGCGAGCCGAACAAATTAAAATCTAAATCTAACAATGTTGATCTTACAAACATATGCCAGATAGATGTAATTTTAGTTAATAAATATCTAACCGAGGTTTACAAATTTTAAAGAGTAAAAGGTATTGGGGACTGGGGACTGGTGATTAGGGATTGGGGATTGGCTTTAAAAGTTTGATGTTTTACCTTCTGCCTCTCCGCAGTCGCCACCCTGACGGGAAGCCGCCCTCCGGGCGTCTACAACGGAGGAGAACCTCCGCACGGCGCTGCTCTCTGCCCTCTGCCTTTCTTTGAGGTAAAAGCTATGACAACCCAGTTTGTTCCTAAACCCCAAAAAGGGGAGGAACCACAGCAGGTAGTAGTACCAAAACCGCATGAGCCACCAGTTGAGCCGCCTTCCGGACGTAAATCCAAGCTACCTTTGTTAATTTTAGGTGGAATTTTGATGGCGGTAGCGATCGCCACGCCAACTTGGTATTATTTATCTCGTCCGCAACCCTCTGGCTTGGAATTTAGCGGGCGGATAGAAGCTTATGAAACTGATATTGGGGCAAAAATTTCTGGGCGTGTGAATTTTGTGGCGGTGCGTGAAGGCGATCGCGTTACAAAAGGACAGGTAGTGGCAAAACTCGACGATGCGGAAATCCAAGCCCAACTCCAGGGTGCAAAAGCCAGGATCGTAGCTGCCCAACAACAAGCCGAACAAGCACGGATGCAAATCAGTGTAATTCAAGCCCAAATTCAGGAAGCACAATTCAACTGGCAACAAGCTCAAGACAACACTCAAGGTACAATCGCCGAAGCCAGATCTCAAGTTGCAGCAGCCGAAGCGCAGTTGAGTCAAGCTCAAGCCGATTTGCAGCAAGCAATTTCTCATGCCAGATTGGCGCAAATAAACCGCGATCGCGTCGCTCAACTACACCACGATGGTGCTTTTAGCCAACAACAATTTGACGAAGCTCAAACTAATTTAGAAACAGCCCAAGCTACCGTTAAAGCACGACAAGCAGCAGTTAACGCCGCACATAAAAAAGTCAAGGCAGCTGAAGGTGTTTTGGTACAAGCACAAACTACAAAGCTTAACCCGAATATTAGCAAAACCCGGATTGAAGCTTTACGCGAGCAGCAGAATATTGCCAAAGCGCAACTAGCAGCAGCCCAAGCCGAAGTCAAGAATGCCCAAGCCACCGAAAAACAAATTCTCGCTCAAATCGCTTACTTAAACGTGACAAGCCCTATAGATGGAGTTGTCACAGCCAGAACTGTAGAACCGGGAGCCGTTGTGGGTAGTGGCAAGACTTTGCTAACAATAATTGATCCGAATACAGTTTATATGCGTGGCTTCATTCCTGAGGGCGAAATTGCACAAGTTAGAATTGGGCAACCAGCTAAAGTTTGGCTTGATTCATTCCCCAACCAACCTTTGAGCGCCCGTGTCAGTGCTGTTGATACCCAAGCTTCTTTTACACCAGAAAATATTTACTTTAAACAAGACAGGGTAAAACAGGTATTTGGTGTCAAACTGAGTATCGATCAACCAGGTGGTTATGCCAAGCCAGGGATGCCTGCGGATGCAGCAATTGAGATTAAAAAGAATTAATTAACCACATAGACGCGCAAGCGGCTACTTTCGCTTATCCACTACTCTACGAGAAGCCGGACTACGTCCGTCTACGTGTCTACCCGCAGGGTAGGACACAAAGTACACAAAGGAGAAAAAGGAGGAGTTTATCAAAACTCATCAATATCCTGTTATTCAAGTCCAAGGATTATATAAACAATACAGTAAATTTACTGCTGTTTGCGGTATCGATTTTGAAGTCAACCGAGGAGAAGTATTTGGATTAATCGGCCCTGATGGAGCAGGTAAAACTACGACCTTTCACATCTTGGGTGGAGTAATGGAAGCAACTGCGGGTAACGTGAAAGTACTTAACCGCTCTCCTCAACAAGCGCGTCTGGGGACTGGTTATTTAACACAACAGTTCTCTCTCTACTTAGATTTGAGTATCGATGAAAACCTACGTTACAGCGCTGGGTTGCGTCAAGTTTCAGAACATCATTTCCGAGAGCGTCGCGCCAAGTACTTGCGATTGATGAGTCTAGAGAAATTTAGCAGTCGTTTAGCAGGGCAGTTATCTGGTGGGATGAAACAGAAGCTAGCTCTGTGCTGTGCTTTAATTTCTGAACCGGAAGTATTATTTTTGGATGAACCAACTACAGGTGTAGATCCGGTGTCACGTCGGGAATTTTGGGATATTTTGGCAGCTTTGTCTCAAGAGGGGGTAACAATTGTAGTTGCAACTCCTTATCTAGATGAAGCAGAGCGCTGTCATCGCATCGCTTTGATGTATGAAGGGAAGATTCAGCAAATTGGAACGCTAGCTCAACTGCGTTCTAGTTTGGGCTTGCAGCGTTTAGAAGTGCGTGCAAGTGATTTAGGAATTACTGAACGTGTTTTATTGGATGCCATAGCCAGTGATACAAGCAATATTGTCGATGTACAAACTTTTGGCGATCGCTTGGATGTACTAGTCAAAAATCTTCACACTGACATCGCTTACATTCAATCCATCCTCAATCAAAATCAAATTCAAGCTACCATCGAACCAGCACAACCAACCCTCGAAAACGTTTTTGTCACTCGCCTGCGCCAACAAGGCTCAGATCCAAAGTTTATTCCATTTCCCCGCAGTGAAGGAGGAGGGGGAGAGGAGGGAGCGAGGGAGAGGGGGGGAAGAAATTCTCCGCGTCTTGTTGTCGCCACATCTTCCACCGCAATTGGTGCGCGCAACCTCTGGAAAACCTTCGGTAATTTCCATGCAGTCAAGCAGGTAAATTTACAAGTTCGCTATGGGGAAATTTACGGACTTTTGGGTGCCAATGGTGCTGGTAAGACTACCATAATTAAAATGCTGTGCGGGTTGCTTACTCCTAGTTCCGGAGAAGTTTCACTAGCTGGTAAGATAAGTAATTTACGGAGTCCAGAGGTACGGCAGCGCATCGGTTACATGAGCCAAAAGTTTACGCTCTACGACGATCTCAGTGTGATTCAAAATTTAGAATTTTATTGTGGTGTGTACGGTATACCCCGTTATTTAAAACATAAAAAAATTGACTGGGTATTAGAAACTTGCGGTTTAGTTGAGCAAGAAAATATGCTGACAGGAAGTTTACCGGGAGGTTGGAAGCAGCGAGTCGCTTTTGGCGCTTCGGTAATGCATGAGCCGGAGATTTTATTTTTAGATGAGCCGACATCCGGTGTCGATCCCTTAGCGCGGCGTCAGTTTTGGCGCTTAATTGAAGACTTTGCCCGTCATGGTACAGCAGTTTTGGTGACAACCCATTACTTAGAAGAAGCAGAACACTGCCATCGCATGGGGTTGATGGTAGCAGGTGAAATGGTTGTTCAAGGTTCACCCACACAGATTAAAGCCCAACAGCCAGGGCAATTGATAGAAATAATCATCGATCGCTTAGAGATTGCTTACGATTTGCTGAAATTGCAATTTCAGCCGTGGCAAGTATCGCTATTTGGTTCTAAGCTACACCTAGTCTTGGAACATCCCGATCCAGAACTTGCCGAAGTGCGTTCAGTACTCCAGTCTGCGAATTTAGAAATTCAATCTCTGCGTCGCATTCCCTTCTCTCTCGAAGATGCCTTTATTGGCATTGTCAAACGCGCCCAAGCAGAAGGAATGGAAAATGGCTAATGGTTAATGGTTAATGGAAGGCTGGCAATTAACAATTAACAATCAACAATTAACAATCAACAAATGACTATTGACTAATATCTATGAAACGCATCCTCAGCCAGTGTATGAAAGAATTAGTGCAGTTTCGGCGCGATCGCCTGACTGTAGCACTGGCTTTTGCATTACCTCTTGCTATGTTGCTTCTATTTGGTTTTGCGCTCAGACTAGAAGCAAAAAATATTCCTCTAGCTATTCAAGATTTTGATCGCACTCCCACAAGTCGCGCCTACATTGAGCGTTTATTTGCTACTAACCAATTTCATCCTACTAGCTTGCATGGCAAACCAGAAGAAGTAATAGCAAGTGGGCAAGCAAAAGCAGTGGTAATTATTCCACCAGATTTCAGTCGCAATATCAATGCAGGTAAACCCAGTTCTATCCAAGTCTTAATCGATGGCACCGATGGTAACAATGCGCGAGTGATTCAAAACAGCATCCGCGCCACAACAAGATTTTTCTTGCAAACTAGTGGATTGCAATCTTTTACCAATCCGGTTATTCCTCGTATTCGGCTCTGGTTTAATCCCGGCAGAAAAGAATCTCTGTACATTGTGCCTGGAGCTTATGCTGTCATTCTCTGGATTTTTCCGTCGTTGCTGATGGCGATCGCTATGGTGCGGGAAAAAGAACAAGGGACGATTCTACAAGTTTACACCACCAGCATGAGCGCCACAGAATTATTACTTGGTAAAGGGCTTGCTTACTTAATTATCGGTCTTGGTCAGGCTATTTTTCTACTGCTATTAGGTTCGCTCATTTTCGGCTTGGGTTTGGCTGGAGATCCAACACCCCTGCTCATTGGCACACCACTTTTTTTTAAGCGCCGCTGTGATGTTTGGCTTATTGATGGGTGTACGCACGAACACTCAAAGTGCAGCTGTTCAGGCAGTAGCAACTATTGGTTTTTTGACTGCTTTTTTGCTTTCTGGTTTTATTTATCCAGTAGAGAATATTCCTTTCCCCCTATCATTGATTTCCTATTTCGTTCCTGCTCGTTACTATATCGAATTGACACGAGATGCTCTTGTGCGGGGCACTGGTTGGGCAGGAGTTTGGTATGTACCACTGGTACTGTTGTTATTTAGTGGATTGTTCTTTGCTGTTGCCCATCGACAAATTTGGCGAATGCAACTACCACAAACAGCAAGAGCAACAACCACGGGTGTTGCAGATATAAAATTAATAGGGCGTCTTTTAGATAGCCGTTTTTGGTCTTTAGCAGTAAAAGAAATTAACCAAACTCTGGGAAATAAACAACTTATCTTTATGTTAATCTTCCCAGTGACGATACAGCTGCTCGTCTTTGGCTTTGCTCTCAGCCCTGATGTCAATAATTTGAAATTAGGCGTTGTCGATTATTCCAAAACGCCAGCGAGTCGGGAACTAATTTCTGCTTTGACTGAGAATGGTATTTTTGTTGTCAAAAGCTACAGCAATAGTCAGCAAGAACTCGGAAATTTAGTGAGAGCAGGGCGTATCACTACCGGGCTAGTCATTCCCCCAAAATTCAACCATAACTTACGTTCTGGGCAAACCGCCGAAATCCAAATTTTGATTGATGCAGTGGATGCCAATACTACTGGAATTGCTAGTGGTTACGCTGCTCAAATTATCAATAATTACAGCCAACGACAAGCAAATCAATCTCCACCGTTAATTCAGCCCAGAGTTCGTTTTCTTTACAATCCTGGTTTAATTAGTAGCTGGTTTTTTATTCCGGGTGTATTGGGATTAGTTTTAACTCTGATGAGTTCTTTGGTAGCTGCTGCTACAGTGGTGCGCGAAAAAGAAACAGGCACGTTAGAACAGTTACTAATGACGCCTGCTGCCGACTGGGAAATCCTGCTAGCTAAAGTTGTACCTCTGTTCATATTGTTGATTGGTGATGTTTTGCTCGCGTTGGGAATAGCACGTTTAGTATTTAACCTGCCCTTCCGTGGTAGTTTTTCCCTGTTCATGATGCTTTCGGGCGTATCTATCTTTGTCGGAATTAGCATTGGTATTTTGCTAGCAACGGTTTCACCCAACCAAATTCGCACTCAGCTCACTGCTTTTTTTATCAATATGCCAGTCAATACTCTTTCTGGAACTGTTACGCCTATTGAAACTATGCCCGTATTCTTTCAGTATTTGTCTTGGTTAAATCCGCTACGACATTACGTCGCTATTTCACGCGGTTTACTCCTCAAGGGAGTTGGCTTAGAAGTACTATGGCTCAATGCTCTTGCTTTATTAATCTTTGCAATCATACTTTTAGGGATAAGTAGCCATCTATTTCGCCGTCAACTAGTTTAGTTCAGTAAAAAGCCCACTTCCAAGAGTGGGCAGAGAAAATTTAGTCTGAGTCAATAATAACGTTGCACCCGATATCTTAAAAATAAGGTATTGTTATCTTAATATTAAAGTGAAAAACTTGGTTTTAAGGCTTAACTTTAGACTTTTGTATAATTCTCAATTGCCTGCAATACAATCAAAAAAATTTAATAGTTAGCAAATGTTATCTTATTTTTTGTTATTACATAATTGTAGTAATTCAGAAGCATTACTTCTTTAATAATGAGTTATCACCGTTTGTGCCTCTCGAATTAATAAGGATTGGTTAAAAGATGTACGCAACTATTTCTGTAGAGATACGTTCGCCTTTTTTTATCAATATTTATTGAGTAAAACATATGCAACAAACTTTAAACTGCATATCTCAAATATATAGGCTTTACTAGAATTAAATATATGGAAATCATTAAACATAAAAGTCTGAGAAATGATTTAACAAGTAAACCTTAAACTGTAGTTGTCACGCCAATAATCATCCGGTACCTTAAGGCTGTCATTCTCTAAATCTCTCAAATCCTTGCATAGTCGTAACACACTCTACTAGATAGATATTAGGAGAAAAATAAGATGGAACTCAACTCAGTAGCAATGGAAATTCCTGAAGGAAGCAACATCATTATTGGTCAAACCCATTTTATTAAAACAGTAGAAGATTTATATGAAATCATGGTGGGAATATCTCCCCAAGTTAAATTTGGCATCGCCTTTTGCGAAGCTTCTGGCGCTTGTCTAATTAGAGTCACAGGTAACGATCAAAGTTTGGAAGAAGTAGCAATAAAAAATGCAAAAGCTTTGGCTGCTGGGCACAGCTTTATCATTCTCTTAAAAGAGGCTTATCCTATCAACTTTTTGAATGCTATTAAACAGTGTCCGGAAGTTTGTAATATCTACTGCGCCACAGCCAACCCAGTACAGATTATCGTTGCTCAAACGGAACAGGGTTGCGGTATTTTGGGTGTTGTCGATGGATTTTCACCCAAGGGTGTAGAAAGTGCTGATGATGTGAAAGCACGTCAGGAATTATTGCGTAAGATTGGCTACAAACTTTGAGTTGAAGTGCTTCCTGATTAAACTCGCAACTGTGAATCAGAAATCATTCTTATGATTCAATATATTCGAGCCAATATCCTACCCTCAAAACCAGCTCAACTACTGATTAAGACAGGGCAGAAGTGGGAAAAAGACAATTGCTCTAATATGGCAGCTGCCCTATCGTACTATGCCCTATTCTCACTGTTTCCGATGCTATTGGTGATCCTGAGTGTAATTGGTTCGGTGATAGAACCTAATTCTGAAGCGTTTCTATACATAAGAAATGTGGTAGAGCGGTTTCTGCCTCCTGAAGTTCACGCTCTGGTGAAAGGAACTGTGATTGCCCTCAACCAAAATAGTGTCGGAGCCGGAATCATTGGATTTGGCTTACTTTTATCCGCAGCCAGTACAGTATTCGCCGTTTTGAGGAGTTCAGTCAATCAAATTTGGCGATCGCATCATCCAGCTTCACAATCAGCATCAGTTTATAAGATGATACTTTCCTTTATTCTTAACCAACTTCTATCTTTTCTGTTGGTTTTTGCAACTGCCTTACTGCTGCTGACTTCATTACTCTCCAATATTGCCATTAAGACAATCTTAAAGCTGGTCGCAACCTTTCGAGAAACCTTCTCTTTTATCCAGGTTGACGAACTGCAATTATCTCAAGGGCTTCATGTCAGCTCGTCTTTTTTTATTCTGGCTCTAGCTGCCTGCATTCTGTTCAAAGTCTTGCCATCTGTTTATGTAGGTTGGCGTGATGTCTGGTTGGGTGCTCTACTCACTGCCTTACTCCTGGTGGTGCTGCAACAATTAGTCAGCAATAGCATCATTTCGATCGGTAGCCATTTCTTATCCTATGGGGCGATCGGCAGCGTCATGATTCTGTTGTTGTGGATTTATCTGACGTGCCAAATTTTTCTTGTTGGCTGCGTGTTTTCCTATGTTTACGCGCATCTTTTTGGTAGCCGTCGCGGAACTGTAATGAATAAGGTAAACAAATCTCCTTCTGCTTCAGTTTAAAACTTTCTTTCCAAACAACCTATCCTATAAGACTCATATTTGATTTTGGAAAAAATTAGTACATCTCTAACTACCTTCTAAACTGTTCCCTGTTCCCTATCTCTACGAGTAATTCAGTAATCAAATCAGCCATTCACACCCGGTTTTGGCACAACCAAGTATGAAAACACCTCTTTGTGTTCCCTGTTCCCCCAACCCTATTTTCTAGCTAGATTCCTATATGTTTGACTTCCTCAAAACTGAAACTGCTAGCTCTACTCCCCAACAGATTGCTAATTCTATGCGCTGGTTGGGATGGGCTGGCTTCTGGTTGCAAGCCCTGCTAGGATTTATTCCACTGTTGGTAGTAGTCACATCTGTGCTGTTTAATCCTAGACAACGGCAGGGTGGATTTTCCTTCGGTATATTCTTGGCGATCGCTTGTTTAGTTATTCTTATCTTCAGTATTTACTGGTGTTTTCGCTATACACAACTGGCAAACAAGCTAGTAATTAGAGAACTACGCCCAGCCAAGTCTCAGGTGAGCCGAGATCTGAAGTTGGGGCTGCTTGCCAATCTCAGTATCATGGCGATCGCAGTGCTGATTGCCTTATCGCGAGTTGGTGAATTGAGCTTCAAAATGTTGACTCTACCTCAAGGTTCGACTGTGATTACTCCCAATCCAACCGCGACGATGGTAACCCAGGGGGCAACGATCGCACCATCCACTATCATCGCCATCCAAGCAATGGTTAATGCGATCGCAGCCGGATTAGTTGGAGCCATTGTGGCAATAGTGTTGCTCTATCAGCTTGGGCAAAATCGCAATGATTAATTATTTTTGTTAGCCGAATGAAAGCATACTGTTAACTCGGAACCAACGATAACCGTATGCTGATAAGGGTATAGAGTGAACATCACCTTCGAGTGGTTCGTACTGGCAATTACAAAACAAATCGATTAAATGTTGGTACTGCGGTGATTTAAGCGTAACGTTACACACTTTGTCTGCTAAGTTATGAACTGCGATTACCGCATTGCCATTCCACTCGCAACAGTGAGCAAAGACGCTAGGTTCATCTGTTTCTAGAATATGCCATTGACCCCGCCCTAACTCCGGACATTGCTTGCGCATCCTGATTACCCGTTCCATCCAGTTGATTAAAGAGTCGGGTTTACGCTGCTGGGTAGCAACATTGACATTTTCATACCCGTATTCACCCTGAGAAATCACAGGATGGGGCAAAGAAGAAGCTGGAGCAGTAGAAAAGCCTCCATTATCTTCATTTGACCATTGCATTGGAGTACGAACACTGCTTCTACCTGGTAATGATAAGTCATCGCCCATACCAATTTCTTCTCCGTAACGTACTAAAGGCGTACCAGGTAAACTAAACAACAGGCTGTAAGTTAATTCTATGCGACGGCGATCGCTTCCTAACATGGGTGGTAGTCGGCGACGGATACCCCGCCCGTAAATCTGCATATTTTCTTGAGGCGCAAAAGCAGCAAATACTTCTTGTCGTTCAGCTTCCGTAAGTTCAGATAAAGAAAGCTCATCGTGATGGCGGACAAAGTTTACCCACTGTGCAGTGTGGGGAATATTTGGTAGAGACTTGAGGGCATCACATAAAGGTTTTGCATCTTCACGGGCAAGAGCCAAAAACATATACTGATTCAACCAAAAGTTGAACAGCATTTGCATCCGATCACCTTCTCCAAAGTAGGTGACAAGTTTGTCGGGTGTAACGTTTGCTTCTCCTAGCAGTACGGCATCACCATGACGAGATGAAACAAACTCCCGCATCTCGGATAAGAAATTTTCTAAATCGGATGCTTCTGCACCTGGAATGCCCATTCCTTCGATCAAGTAGGGAGCAGCATCCACCCGGAAACCAGATACGCCCAATTCCAACCAAAAGCCCATGATTTTGCAAATTTCTTCTCGCACCGCCGGGTTAGCAATATTGAGATCTGGTTGTTCTTTATAAAAATGATGCAGGTAATAAGCTCCTGCTTGTTCATCGTACTCCCAAACACTTTCTTTTTCCCCAGAAAAAATCACCGTGTGAGAGTCTACCTGGGGTGGTTCTTCCGTCCAAACATAATAGTTGCGATACTTAGAGTTGCGATCCGATCGCGCTGCCACAAACCAGGGATGGCGATCGGAAGTATGGTTAACTACTAAATCCGCAATCACGCGAATACCCCTTTCTCGCGCTTCGTGCATGAACTCTACAAAATCTCCCAAAGTCCCCAATCGAGAATCGACATTGTAGTAATCCATGACATCGTAGCCATTGTCACGATTGGGCGAAGGATAGAATGGCAATAACCACAGACAAGTAACTCCCAGCCCAGCCAAATAATCAAGTCGGTTCGTCAGCCCCGGAAAATCACCCACGCCATCTCCATTAGAGTCCACAAACGTCTCCACGTCTAGAGAATAAATAATTGCGTTTTTATACCACACGTGTTCCATCGCAGCCAGATTCCTATCTTGATACAACTTAATTAATAACTACTATTGCCATAGGCGATCGCACTCTACATGATTATTTTGCTACCTCCTGTTACGAGTAAGTTTCAATGTTTTCAACAGTTTGTAGAGGCAATCAGAAAACACAGAGCATTAACTGGGTGTACACCTTTGACTAAAACAGAACCAGAAGCAGCGATCGCTCCAAATGAAGATGATGAAGAGATAAAACCAAATAAACCAGCCAAAGTGGCTTGTTTCCAACTGCGCTAAAATACTAGCACTGGCGAGCAGGGCTTGGATGATTTGATCGAGCATTGCATAGCCTATAGTAGCTAGATTTGATCTATAAAAGTCTTGCACCTCATCTCTCTCTAGCACCCCTGTAAAAGCTTGTCAAAGTTTTGACAAGGCACGGCTTTAAACTATTAGGACAACAGGACAAGATGCAAGACCTAAACCTGGAGAGTTTTCTGCCCAATAGTCATGATTGTGGTGATTTTAAAAATGTTACTCACCTACCTTTAGGTAGAAATAACTTGAACTTAACTTTGACAAAAAGAAGGTAATTGTTTCTAACATTGCAGTTTGGATAATTGACTGAGAATAATTACCAATTACAGTTAGTGCAGGCAAACTTTTTCAAACCACTATCCACTTCTAAAGCTTTTTCCTGGCAAGCAACTTTTGTAGTATTTATCCAAGCTTATTGTATCTTCGTATTATGTCAGTAAAGTTTCACTCCTACGCAGGCAAAGCGATAATATTTTGCTGCCAGGCAAGTTCCAAACCTTGCTTATCCCAGCTGAGGGGGAATGGATCTACTTTTTACTGACTATTATCATTACCAATCTCATTATATAAGTAAAAAGACGCAAGGAAATTTTTTTTTCGTGTTTTATATCACTGGTGGATAAATTTAAACTGTAGAAGTGGAGAGTCGAGCGATCGCTCAACTAAAGAAATTTCTAAATCCCTGAAGGGTATATAGCTTGGGCAATTAATACGGGACTGTTATTATATTGTGCTTCTAACTGTCTTTTCACCTGCAAATCCCAAGTTACCTTGTAGTCTCGTTCAATTTCAGCCACAACAAACGGACGAACGACACCTACTACTGCTATTGTCTGTCCTTTGTTAATAGCTACCTTTGGTGGTGTGTTTAATAAAATTGGCAAATTCTGCCCGCCAAACAATCGGTTTTCCTGAAGCGAGAACAAAACTGGACTTTGAATATTTTCAACTTTACCCGTTACCGCTAGTTTTTTGCCAGAAAATGTGCTGATGTTGGCACGAATTTGAGCGGGTGTAGGTGCAAGCGTGATAGAGCGAGCAATAATTACAGGCTTGTTGATGCTATCTCTATAATTTTCATCCTGCAACTGAAGCTTGAACTCCCGTTCTATTTCTGCAATTACAAGGTTGCGAACCTCACCCGTCACTTGAACTGCAACATTGGGATCGTCGGGTAAGTCAAAAGCTTTTCCAGAAGCATTCACAACTACGATTGGTTCTCCGCGAAAAAATCGGCGATCGCTAACTGTAAAGGAACTTAAACCAACTGTTTGTAGTGGTTTACTTTTAATCGTCACACTTTTACCAATTAATTCTTCAGTGTTGCTAACCACCTCTGTAGTGGATACTAACCCTAGCGGTGCTGGTTGTTGAGCATGATTGTAACAAGCCCTCAACCCCACGGCTAACACTACTATCCCTA
This sequence comes from Chlorogloeopsis fritschii PCC 6912, assembly GCF_000317285.1. GTDB lineage: Bacteria > Cyanobacteriota > Cyanobacteriia > Cyanobacteriales > Nostocaceae > Chlorogloeopsis > Chlorogloeopsis fritschii. Next base: position 48,021 of record NZ_AJLN01000040.1, read on the forward strand.
CTAATACTTTCGCTTTCCACAGGCTTTGAAGTATGCCATGTTTTCGAGAACTGGTATTATCTGTATTTTGCTTTTCGTCTATTTTTACCATAATTAAAATAACTTACGATTTATTTTTTATAATTTTTAAAATGATAAATGTTAAAAACATACATGATTATTTAATTATTTTTGTATCTTACAATATTTCTTGCTTCAAAAAAAATTAAAAATTGACATCATTAAATTTTGAAAATCCGGTTATATCTTAATAATAAAAGTTAATAAATTCTTCCATCTTAAGCAATACAATGAATATCAAATTACACTTATTGACTCTACCATAGACAGGGCCAAATAAATCTATCTCAATGAAGTTAGCAGTAATTAATTTCTAGTTTAAGAATAGATTAAGTACCCTGATAGCAGTGTGGTGCTGCGATCCTCTATACTGCTTGTCCGGTTATTAAGCGTTTGTTAATCTCCAATAAAAAAGCTCCTAATGCAGGAGCCGATGCATTCAAGCGAGTGTGTAAACGTGCCATGAATATCAGTCTAGTCATTAATTGATTAACTAAACCCTATCTAAAGGTTGATAAGTGGTTAGGCAAAATCAAGGTTATGGATGGAGGCAAGAAACGCTTAATTGGAAAGGGAAACAAGAAATAGAGAACGTGTAATTAATTTTGTTTACTGAGATATTGCACCTTTCTCAATTACCGTAGTGGCGTGTCAAGCCAGTAGGGCGGGCATTGCCTATAACGTCAAAATAAGGTTTTGAGTCAAATCTAAGCAATGCTCCGAAGTTCCCTGGGCGTGGGAAACCCGCCGTAGGGACTTCTCTCCACCTTACAAAAATCGCAATCAAACAACTGGTGCAAGATGTAAATAAATTTTTCACGAATGATTTAGGATTGCTATATAAGATTATAAATTATTACAAGTATTGACAAATACTAGAAAAAGTTTATACACCTAAATTTAATCATTAATAGAGATATGAATTATGCATCATGAAGTAAAAATTTTGGAACCAACTGATTTATGGTATTTGCAAAATAATATTAATAAAGACACAAATAAATATTACCATCCTACCAAAAATATTCCCCTGGTTCAGCAAGTTGAAATTAGACTAGAAAACTCTGGAGTAATTATTCAAAAAGGCACATTGCACAGTTGTGTTGGAAAATTAACTTATGATGTTTATAAAACTGATAATAGATTGAGAGATATATGGGTGTCTTTAACAACAGAAATAGAATTTAATGCACCTGTATATCGAGGTTTAGGTATGGTTTACCTAGAACCTAGACAAAAAGGTTATTTTTTACATTACACTCCAATTGAAGTGTCAGAGCAAGAACAATGGGAATTTGATGATGGTGTATTTCAATTTTGTTCTGACAATGTCGTGATAGGAGCAAAAAAATTAAAATTCCGCCAAATGGCTGCCTCTGGGGATGGAAAATGGAGAATTGCTCTCAAAGCTTTACCAGGGCAAATAGCAAGAGTGATTACAGGTACTTTAGCACCTGCTAAAGTCATTACATTAAAAAGAGGAGAAACTTTAATTGCCGATTATGACATGGTCAAAGGATATACAAATGGTGTAACAGAAGATTATCGAAAATTAGGTCATTTTGGTAAAGGTGGTGGGGAGGGTTTTATTTGGATTTATAGTGGTGAGGGTAAATTATTAGTATCTGAAACTGATAGTTTGGGTCTTGGATAATTAGCAGCGATCGCCTAGTAAGGAAAGTATACGATCAACATAGAGTATATTCACGATTGGCTCCGAGGCGATATTGAAGATGCCCAGATGGAAACTAGTAACAGAATTCTCGTTTGATAGTGCTCATTTCATTAAAGATTATGATGGCCCCTGTGGTAGGTTGCACGGGCATACTTATAAGGTACGAATTGAAGCAACATCATCTAAGTTGCACTCCTCACAATATTGTCCGCATCCAGTAATGGTGGCTGATTTTAGAACTTTGCGTTGGGCAAAGCAGGATGTATCTAAAGGAGGACTGGATCATTGCGTTCTCAACGAAGTCTTGCCTCCAGAGTATGAAACCACAGCTGAGATGATTGCTAAGTTTATCTATGACGAAACCAAGAAACGGGTGCCACAGGATATACAGTTAAAAGTTGCAGTGTCAGAAACTCCAAATTCTTGGGCAGAATATGAAGACGACTAAAATTTAGCTGTATTGATTGAGTTGTCTCACAAAGCCAGTAAGAGAATGGTGTAAGCTGCTGCACCTAACACAAATGCCCAAAAGCAGCTTTCCCGCTCTTCTGGTAGTTCTTCTTTGAGGACATTGAGCACAACTCCCCCTGCTAAAAACGCAAATAAAACAGCGATCGCGCTGGCTTGAATTTCTGTACCGCTACCAAGCACCCAACCGACAATAATTGCTGCTGCTAGTATCCAGCGCCCGATGCGATCGTAAAGATGCTTATGGTGTTCGCGCAAACTATCGTCATTCACAACAAAGTGTAGTGTCATGGCTATACCAAACAGTAGCAAACTTGTAATATCCTGCTCTTCGCGATGTAGCAGCAGATAGCCAATCAATGCATTGTAAATAGCAAATGAGATGATGTGCAGCCAAAATATGGATCTACTGGTTATATCACCTTGTCCTTGTCGTTGTAATCGGTTACGAGAGGACATTGCTAAACGTTCCAGCCCGTAGAATATAGTTAAACCTAGTAAAGCTATTAAATAGACGTGGTGTTCTATGTATGGAATTATCCCCTTTCCTAAGTCTTGTAACACTGTTTGGTGTTGACTTAATTCCGGCAAAATATGCACAAAAACATAAGCCACCGATACTCCACCAGCAGCACTCAACCAGCGACTACGAGGAATTCTCTTGAATCTCAACCTCCCAGCGTACAGGTGTGCCAGTGCTAAACCGATAGCAATCAATGCTGATAAAATTAATACGCCTTGGGCAGATGAAAAAGATACTGGAATGGCCATTACGCTACTAGTGACTCATAAAAATCATTTAGTTTGATTACTACTATTACTAATAAAAGTAGCTATTAATATTTTTAGCGCTTCTACCAGAAGCTGAATGCAAATTATTACTAAGGGGTAAATATAAAAAGCAAGTAAAAATTAAAGAAATAGTTTTATAAATCTGTCCATACTATTACTAAATTAAGTACAACTATTAAAAAAATGCATAAAAACATTATAAATATATTACTTTTGATAATTTATAATAAATAGCTCTCTTTCGATAGAGGTAAAAAATCCAAAAACGTATCAAAATCGACAACAGACATACTTGATTAGATAACTTATATCTAAATGAAAGACTAAGCATGATGCAGAGAATGAGCAGAAAAAATATTCAGAATACTTCCGATTTAAACTTTTACGCTCGGCAAAAACAACCAATCAAGTTAGAGAAAGAAGCTTTGAAAACAAACTATTTTCTAGGCAAAGTCTTATGGCATAAAGAAGCAAAACAGTTATTCCTATCCCTCATAGCCACAGGCATAGGTTTATTGAGTGGCTGCACAGTTGAAATTCCCACAACAAGGACTCCTGAAAGTAACGTTACCCAACAAGTTCAGCCGCCAACACCCACAAACAATCGCCCCCTAGAACCAACTCCTGAAGACACCAATTTTGTAGTTGCAGTTGTAAACAAAGTAGAGCCATCAGTAGTGCAAATTAACACTGCTCGCACTGTGCGCACTGAAGTACCAGACATTTTTCAAGACCCATTTATTCGGAGGTTTTTTGGCGATCGCGTACCGACACAACCACAAGAACGTGTCGTGCGTGGTGTTGGCTCTGGTTTTGTCATTAGTGCAAATGGTCAAATTTTGACTAATGCTCACGTTGTTAACAACGCTGATAGAGTAACGGTTACCTTTTCTGATGGTCGCAGATTAGAGGGTAAAGTACTGGGAACTGATCCCATTAGCGATGTTGCAGTTGTACAGGTTCCTGCCAATAACTTACAAGTAGTAGAGATGGCAGATTCCAAGCAGGTACAACCAGGACAGTGGGCGATCGCGATCGGTAATCCCTTAGGTTTGCAAAGAACTGTTACAGTCGGTGTAGTTAGTGCTATAGACCGTTCTGTGAGCGATTTAGGAATTTCTGAGCGTGGTGTTGGTTTTATTCAGACGGATGCAGCCATTAATCCTGGCAATTCTGGTGGCCCTTTGTTAAATGCTCGCGGGCAAGTCATTGGCGTCAATACTGCTATTATCCAAGGTGCTCAAGGAATTGGCTTTGCCATTCCCATTGAGACAGCCCAACGCATCGCCCAACAATTAATTACCGAGGGCAAAGTTGAATATCCTTACATCGGTATTGAGATGGTAGCCCTCACACCAGAAATTAGGCAACAAATCAACAATCTTCCCAATAGCAATATTCGGGTTGGCACAGATACAGGTGTTCTAATTGTTCGCATTGCCCAAGGTTCTCCAGCAGCCAGAGCTGGGCTGCGCCCAGGAGATGTTATCCAGCAAATCAACAATCAACCAGTGACAACAGCCGAACAAGTTCAGCAGGCAGTTGACAAAAGTGGGGTAAATAGCAATGTACAAATGCAATTACTACGCAATGGACAAACTGTGCGAGTAACTGTACAACCTGCACCCCGCCCAGCTAGAACCTAATAGATTGGGTTTATACCAATTCTATGTGAGTCTGCACTGAATCGCGATCGCTGGCAGAGTGACTATCGAGTTGTATCAGATATTACCGATAATAATGCTTCTATCAGCACTCTTGCTTCGTTTGTAGTTTTAAATGGGCAACCGGACGCACAACAAATCTAAGAGAACTCTGACTTCTTTCAAAAGATGTAGAGACGCGATATATCGCGTCTCTACGAGGGTTTTGGCATTACGCAAAATTAATTTCATACGTTAAATCAGCAACGCCAACACATGATCTCTGTTGGCATGAACTGTGCGACTTCATTGCCATTACAAAAGCCCGGCGATTATAACCGGGCTTTTGAGTGGGGATATATTCCCCAGAGGTTTAGATATAAGAGGTTAAGTATAAATCGTTAATTTGTAGGCTGATAATGACTACGAAACTTGGGCTGTTGATTTCGGAAAAAAGTTGATCTAAGTAACTGGATTTGTGATGGGAATCATGGTAGAGGTATCTGCACTAACTTGCATCGACTTAGCCCAAGCTTGATAATCCCGTGCTAGTTGACGTTCCAAGCGGTGCTTCATAGTCAAAAGAATGCCATGGAGAAATGTATTACCGGCAGTTTCTAAAATTGACTTGGGTGTTAAGAACAAGGCAGGGGGTAACTCAACTTGTACCGTCAGATCTGCTCTTCCCTTGAGCAATGTGGCAGTTCCCCTACTTTCAGGCGACAGATTACCCGTGAGATTGAATTGGAAAGACTTTTTTAGGTACTCAACTCCATGAATCTCACAAGCAAGCGATCGCAGATTGATTGTTCCGTCTGCTTGCGCCCAAACCTGCAAATCAACTGTTGGTTGAAAACTGAACATCATAAAATTTAGAGGGCGAAGCTTGAGCCGAAACTCTGATGGACTCAATTGTTCTACTTGAGTGCGATCGGTGACAGCCTGAACCAAACGCTGTGGTTGACGCAGATAGTGTTCAATTGGAACTGCCTGATTAGGCACGTTCATTGTCAAGTCTTGAGATGCATGGAACTTAAGCATAGGTAAAATTCCGTTTTCCCTACGAAAGATACTTAATAAAGTAGGTATAAAATTTCAGAAAATCAGTTAAAGCTGGTTGTAAGTACTTACTCACTTAGTTGACAGCGCCCCTGCGTGCTACACTCGGTACGCTTGTTGCGATCGGCAATAATTGTCGCTAAATCAGGTCTTCCAGTCAAAGTGAGTCGCCAGCCAGCCCAAATTCCATACAGCCTATCGACAATAGGGCCAATCACAGGCCACTTGGTTGCAGCGTATACCCATCCCATCCCTAAGGCTTCGTAAACTCGACGAAAGACTTCGACATTTTTGATTACACTACCGTCGGGGAGAACAGCGTGAATACGCCCCATCGCCGTTTCAAAGTCTACACCTCCATGCTCTTGGGGATTATAGTTTTCGTCCGCAATATCTACAAATGCTACTAAGCCTCTACCTGCATCCCGCTTTTTCAAGAAGTTGACTTCTCGCATACACAACGGACACTCACCGTCATAGAGTAACTTGATTTGCCATGACGGTATTGCAGTTCCAACGGCTTCATGGGACTGAGTTTTTGAAGAGGACATAAGTATTTCTCAATTAATTTATGTCTTAAGCGAGGCTAAAAAGCCACATTAATTATTTTAATTAAATTTAATAAAATTTAACAACTGTTCTTTGGTGGGAAAAATCTCAGTCAAATTCGAGATATCCTTAAGCAGGTATTATGCATATTTTTCTTCATGGCTGAAAAGTCTTGTCAATCCTCTTGCCTAGTGATTGGAGGTGGAATTTCTGGTTTAATTGCTGCTACAGTTCTGCAACGTCACAATATTCACGTTACTGTAGTTGACAAAGGTCGAGGAATCGGCGGGAGAATGGCGACTCGTCGAATTAGACATCCTGAGTACGGTGAAGGTGTCTTTGATTACGGCGCTCAATACTTCACTGTTACTGACTCCAAGTTTCAGTCTTGGGTTGATACTTGGATTCAAGAGGGAGTTGTTCAGGAATGGACACGAGATTGCTTCAGTCATAATCAACACTTAAGCAATGGTGAAGTTTACTATCGGGGAGTCAATAGCAACCGCAGCATTGCCCAACATTTAGCTCAAAACTTGAATGTTTATACAAATACAAAAGTAGTCAGTTTTGAATGGCAGGGCGATCGCTGGCAAGTAAAGACTGAAAACAACGAAACCTTTTCAGCAGATGCGTTAGTGCTGACACCACCGATACCCCAAACTCTAGAACTACTAGAGCGTTCACAAATTCAACTAGCACCCCAATTGAGACATAGATTGGAACAGGTAGTCTACCATCGCTGTATTGCGGTACTTGCTCTATTAGAGCAGCCCTCTATGATTCCAAGTCCTGGCGGTATAAAGTTGGATGGAGAACCTCTAAGCTGGATTGCCTGCAATTACAAAAAAGGAATTTCACCGCAAGGCAATGCGGTTACACTCCACGCAAGTTCCAAGTTCAGCGAAACTAACTGGGAAATGGACAATTTAGCGATCGCCAATCAACTTCTAGAAGCTGCATCTGAATGGCTAGGCTCGCAGGTAATAGAGTTTCAGGTGCATCGATGGCGCTTCAGTCAACCACAGACAGTATATGGTGAGCCTTTGCTTGCATTAACAAAGCCAGGATTGCTGGTGATGTCGGGAGATGGTTTTATTCAACCGAATGTTGAAGGCGCTGCTTTATCAGGTTTAGCTGCTGCCGAGTATTTGCTGAAAAATTTTCAATCTAAATAGCAGAGCCTCGAAACCCTCGTTACCAGGTTGAACCTGGTAACGAGAACTAGAGCCTCTGGCTCACCAGAACACATGAAAAAACTTTCTTCCCTTCTGCCTACTTTCGCTTATCCGCTCCGCGTCTACTGCCGTCTGCCTTCTTCTACTTAACGTTTATAAACCAAAAAACCAGCGATCGCATCTAGCAGTGCTTCTTTTTCATCTGCCCGAATCAGGTGAGCGCTATTTTCAAAGATTCTTAAGTCAGAATTCTTGATGGCTTGAGCTATCTCTTCAGAAAATTCTGGAGGACAAATCCAGTCATGCCGCCCTCCAATGACTAAAGTCGGTATGGTAATTTTGTGTAATTGGTCAAGTAGATTATAGTTGCGCAGAAAGCCACCAAAGGCAACATTAATGGCATCAACCGACAGAATCGCCCGATCCCAAGTTTTGCTAGATACACCAGGATCGTAAGTTAGCGAATACATTGGCCCCATGACTTTAAAATATTCTCGTAGCTGTTCTTCATTTTCAAAGGAGCCATCCCAGAGTCGCTGGGCAATTTTCTTTTGTTCTTCGGTTCCCCGTTGTGCCAAAATTTCTTGCGCTCGTTGTAGAAAGCGAGAGCTAGCTGCTGTAGCAATCACAATCAAATGCGATACGTGCTGAGGATAGCGAACCGCATAAGATAAAGCAACCATACCACCATAGGAAGTGCCAATAACAACGATTTGATCGAGTCCTAAGTAACGGCGCAGCGCTTCCATGTCTTCGACATTATTATTTAGAGTGTAGGTTTCTTTGAGTCCGCGAGCAGAACGCCCTTGCCCTCGATGATCGAAGTAGACTAGTTGTAGTTTTTGAGCAAGAGGAGAAAAAGCAGGTTTATATGAAGTATGATCTGCACCAGGGCCACCGTGAACCAAAAAGGCAACTGGTTTGGTGTGAATGCGATCGCCATCTACTACTAAAGAAGAACCTTCTACGTCAAAGAAAATCTCTGTATCTCTGATTTTTGCTCGCATTTTTCACTCCTACCCGGCATACTCATTTTCTCCGAAAAATTAGGATAGTACTACTTGCGATCGCATAGGTAGCAGTTTCTGGGGGATTCTAATTACACCAGCCCCAACAGCCACCAGGCAAACCCTCGAAACCCTCGTTACCAGGTTGAATTTGGTAACGAGAACCTGGAACTGCAAGCCAGCCGATAACCAATAAGGATTTTGCCGATGTCAGATTCAATCAACTGCCAACAAATACTGTGTAAGACTATATGTAATGAATGTGCTTTTCATCTGTTGGTAGAGGGCGTTGTGCAATGCATTCATCCGGATGAAGCAGATGTTAATTGTGGTACTATAGCTTTCTGCAATTCTTTCCAACCGATCCGAGAAGTTGATAGTCCTTGTGTAACATACGATAACGATGAATGATGAAGCTGTTGCACCTTAAGTGCGATCGCTCCCACTCAAACTTAAAAACCTAAAATACGTGGCGAATAGAATTCGCTGCTACACAAACAAAGCCTTCCTTCGTAGGCTATGTATTACTCAGTCTTTATTTTCCTGATTTTATTGATGAACGATACATTCAACAACACCCAAGAATGGTTCACTGTGTTAGGCTACCTGAGCTTTACTATTTTCATTGCGTGGTGTGTATTTGCTACACAGAAAAAATGAATCTACGCTCGCACATTAGTGTTTGCTACTAGCTCCTGAAAGCGTTTATCTGTGGCAATTAAATCAAAATCTATGTCAGCTTCTGCTTGTTGTCTGTATCTGGGATTGAGATTAACAGCCTGTTGTAAATTTTCCAAGGCTAATTCTACTCTTTCCTGCAAAGCATAACAGGTTGCCTTGTTGTAATAAGCGTTGGCATAGTCAGGTTTAATTTTTAGGGCTTTGTCAAAGCTTTCAAGTGCTTCATCGTCATAACCCAGCATGACTAGTGCATAACCCCGATTATTCCAGGCTTTATAAGAATTAGGATTGAGTTTAATCGCTTGATCAAAAGATGCGATCGCATCTTCATATCGTTCTAAATCTTCCAATGCCAATCCTTTGTTTAACCACGCTACAGCATCATTCGGGTTAATTTTCGTGGCTTTATTAAAAGCAATCAAAGCTTCTTTTTGTCGCCGCAAATATCCTAAGGCAACACCTAAATCACACCAAGCTTGATGATAATCAGGTTTAATTTTTAGGGCTTTTTCATAGGAGGCGATCGCGTCTTTGTATTGTTTGAGCCTTGCTAGCGCCATCCCCCGTTTTAACCAGATTGCAGGCTCGTCTGATTTGATTTTAATTGCTTGGTCGTATTGAGCGATCGCCTGTTCATAGCTTTTTTCTGAAAACAGAAGTTCTGCTTGTTTAAAGTAATCATCAGCAGTTAGCGTATCTTGCACTTGGTGCGTTTCTGGCTCTGGTGCTGGTTGTGGTGCTTCTTCTATTTTTTCTTCTACTTCTGCGGTAACAGTATTTGAGGAAGAAGGGGGTGTAATCTGAGAAAGTTGTTCTAAGATGTGCTCTTTTCGTTGTTGAGCATCTGTTTGTAAATCTGAGAGTTGAGATACAAACTCAGACTCTAATCTTCCTAGCTTTTCTAAAATTAAAAGTTTTTGTTCTTGTGCATTCCACTGCAATTGCGAAAATTGTGAAGCAAATTCAGAACCAGATTTTTCCAAATTCTCAATTATCAGTTCTTTTCTTCTTTGAGCATCTACTAGTAGTTCATTTATTTGTGAGGCAAATTCTACTTGTAATTTTTCTAAACTTTCAAGAATAATTTCCTTTTGTTGTTGAGCATCCAACTGCACTCCAGACAGTTGAGATTTTACCTCAGAGATTGAATTTTCTAAATTTGTAAATACTTGTTCTTTCTGTTGTTGATTTTCTAACTGCAATTGTGCAACTTGCCTAGTAAATTCTTCTTGTAATTGTTGCAAATTTTCAAGAATTTGTTGCTTTTGCTGTTGTACTTCTGACTGCCACTCAGTCGTTTGTGAGTCAAGTTGAGAGATAAATTCCTGTTTAGTTTTTTCTAAGTCTGTAAATACTTGTTGTTTTTGTTGTTGAGTCTCTGATTGAAATTGTGCAACATATTCAGACAATTCTGCTTGGAGTTGTGAGAAGCTTTCTAAAGTTTGCTGTTGCTGTTGCTGTACTTGAGATTGCCATTCTAATAGTAGAGATTTAAATTCATGCCGCGAATTCTCTAATTCTGCAACAGCTTGCTGATTATATTGTTGGTTCCCTAATTTTAATTCAGCTATATGCTCTGCTAATTCCGCTTGCAATTTTTCCAAACTCTCAAAAGTTTGCTGCTTTTGCTGCTCGGCATCAGAATAAATTCCACAAAAGTGGGATGACAACTCAGATAATACTTGCTCTTGATTTTGTTGAGCACCTAATTGCAATTCGGCAAGTCGTAAAGAAAATTCTGTCTGCAAATTATCCAAATTCATTAAATTTTGGTCTTTGTGCTGTTGAACTTCCTCCTGCCATTGGGCGAGTTGAGATGTCCATTCCTGCCGAGAATTTTCCAAATCAGTAAATACTTGCTGCTGTTGCTTTTGGTTTTCTAATTGCAAAGCAGTAATTTGTGAGATTATTTCTGATTTTAAATTACCTAATGTGTCTAAAGTTATATGCTTTTGTTGTTGAGCATCTACTTCTAATTCAGCTAATCGAGAATTAAACTGTGATTCTAAATTTTTTAATTCTTGTTTCGATAAATTGATTTGTTTTTCTAATTCTGCTATCATTTGCGCTTTTGACTGAGATATTTCTGATGGAATCACAGAAACTATCTGTTGTCGCAAGGCTTCTGCTTGTTTTTCCAATTCATCAGTAATATTTTTAGCTTGCTGAATGTTGATTTCAGCTGTTTTTTTGACAGTATTTAGCTGGTTTTGTAAATCTTCTAGCCCTTGAAACTGTGCGATCGCACGATCGACGATTTCACGTACCACAGCTCGGCGCAGCAGCCAAAAGGAAGCAATTACCGCCACCGGAAACAGAGTTAGTATAACTACCCAAACATTAAGCAGAGTACGTGTACGTCCAAAAGCGCGATCGACTTCTGTTTGGATTAAATCTCGCGTTTGCTGTTCTGGTTGCAGTTGTGCTAATTCTTGTGGCTGCTGATTTGCTTGGGGAGATGAGGTAATTTGAGCACCAGCCTCACCAACAGATAGCAGTAAAGGAGAAAAGACTATAGCGCTTTTCAACAAGAGTGCATAGACGAATTGATGCTTGCTCTTCATAAAACCATCCTCATCTGTTGGTTAGTTTTTGAGCTACGTGCCTATCTCCAATCTACCAGCTGCTACAGTTCTCAGAATCCTTCCCAGGAATCGATATACTCACCTGAAAAGAGGGAACGGGGAACTCTTAACAGGGAACAGGTATTTTCAACCCTTAGTCGTGAACTTGAAATATAGCTTATGGCACAATCAATACCGGACAGGGGGAAAGGTTAATCACCCGGTTGGTAACACTTTCAGTCGCTCCTTCTTCCGTCAATCCCAATCCCCGACAGCCCATGACAATTAAATTTGCTTCTATTTCATCGGCAACATCGCAGATGACAAATGCAGGTATTCCTTGCCGTTCAATGGTTTCGGTTTGTATTCCTTGCTCGGCAAACATAGATTTAGCACTTTCTAGCAGTTGAGCTACTGTCTCTGGTGAAGCCATTACCTCCTCACTTGATGTATCTTTGTCGGGTTCTTCCACCACACTAATCAGCACCAAGCGGCTGCCGTACTTTTTTACGATCTCAATTACTACATCAGCCGCTTCCCGTGCTTCGCGGCTTTGATCGATTGGGAACAGAACTGTTTTGAACATGGCATTTACCTGCTGCTCTATATTTGGTGATGCAAAGTTAATCTAGAAAGATTGCTTTACTGTTTACTTCCTGCTTTTTGATTTTGGTAAGAGCATGGGAGTGATTATCCCTCCACAGGCTTAGACAAGCGAGTTGAGCGCTTCGATTTGAAACAGGACTATCTATTATTTCCCCGTATTGTTTGCATTTTCGCAATACTCCATCGAAGTAGACCAAATGAATTGAGTTAATTCTATGCAGTGTCAAGCTTTGGGAAGATATTGCCAAGAAACTCACAGCTTAACAATTCTTTGCACCCCTCACTCCGGTACAATTCTGGATGAGTCTAATTACAAAACATAACAAAAAGGCAATCAGGAGGTTTGCGCCGTGTCAAAAAAAACTTTAGCAAATTTATCTGCATCAGACTTGTCTGGAAAGCGTGCCTTCGTGCGGGTTGATTTTAACGTGCCAGTAGATGATTCAGGTAATATCACAGACGATACTCGTATCCGCGCCGCACTACCAACCATCAAGGATTTGATGCAGAAGGGAGCTAAGGTAATTTTAGCCAGCCATTTTGGGCGTCCTAAGGGTGTAGATGACAAATTGCGTCTCACTCCGGTTGCCAAACGTCTTTCTGAGTTATTAGGGCAGGAAGTAGTTAAGACTGACGACTGCATCGGCGAAGAAGTTGCAGCCAAGGTGAGCGCTCTGCAAAATGGACAAGTACTGTTACTTGAGAATGTCCGCTTTTATAAAGAAGAAGAGAAAAACGATCCAGATTTTGCCCAAAAATTGGCAGCTAATGCTGATTTGTATGTTAATGATGCTTTTGGCACTGCACACCGCGCCCATGCTTCTACTGAGGGTGTGACTCATTATTTGAGTCCTTCTGTTGCTGGATATCTGATTGAAAAGGAATTGCAGTACCTGCAAAGTGCAATTGAAAGCCCCCAACGTCCTTTAGCAGCCATTATTGGTGGTTCAAAAGTTTCTAGCAAAATTGGCGTGATTGAAACGCTCTTGGAAAAGTGCGACAAACTCATCATCGGCGGTGGAATGATTTTCACTTTCTACAAAGCCCGTGGTTTGAATGTCGGCAAATCTTTGGTGGAAGAAGACAAGCTGGAGTTGGCGAAGTCTTTAGAAGCTAAGGCGAAAGAAAAGGGTGTTACCTTCCTGTTGCCTACAGATGTGGTAGTAGCAGATAAATTTGCTGCTGATGCTAATTCTCAAACCGTCAGCATCGAAAATATTCCCGATGGTTGGATGGGTTTGGATATTGGCCCCGATTCAGTCAAATTGTTCCAAGAAGCCCTTGCTGATTGCAAGAGTATAGTTTGGAACGGGCCGATGGGTGTGTTTGAATTTGATAAGTTTGCTGTTGGTACAGAAGCGATCGCCCACACCCTCGCCGAGGTAAGCAAACAAGGTGCTACCACTATCATTGGTGGTGGTGACTCTGTAGCGGCTGTAGAAAAAGTTGGTTTAGCCGAGCAAATGAGCCACATTTCCACTGGTGGTGGTGCTAGCTTAGAGTTGCTCGAAGGTAAAGTATTGCCTGGAATTGCAGCGCTAGATGAAGCTTAAAATACTTCTTGTTTTTACTTCAATCAACTAAAAAACGGCTCTAGCTTTAATAAAAAACCCGGTCATTGCGATCGGGTTTTTTATCGTAACACGGGGACAGGGGACAAGGGGAATTGTGATTTACGTTCAACTAGCGGCGATCGCCACTAGCAACAAATGAAAGAAACACCTTCTTCCCTCATACCCGTTCCCTGTGTTTCTTGAGAGCGATCGCGCTTATGTTGCCAGAGAATGCTGAAAGTACGCGATCGCTTTTCTAAAAGTTATTGATTTGACTTAAGTGCGATCGGCTATTTTTTTAGCTTTTATAAGTTTCTTAGATATATAACTATAGAGTTTAGCGCTTATATAAAATACAATTATCCTAATTTTAAAGCAGTTATTAAATAGTAGAAAATCTATCTGTGGACTGGATTATAGAGGCATTACATTGCACAATTAAGTGTATTTTACTCAAATAAAAACAACTAGCACTAAATTTAAGAGCTACCTAATAAATAGTCACGATTTTTGCTCAAATTTTCAATTTATTGCCCGCTCATTCTCTTTGTGCCTTTGACCACTTGTATGTTTAGATGTAAAAGTTTATTCTCAGTGGCTATAGGACGAACTCTTGATGAATCAAAAAACCATTTTCAGTATTGCTTTAGGAGCCTGTGCCTTAAGCAGTGCAACAATGGCCATTTATACACCCAGCCAAGCTTATACCAAGAAGCACTTAGCGCCTTCTAATTCACAAAGTCATAGCTTTCAGATCGCACAAACTCTCAGCACCAGTGCAATAGAACAGTCAGTTCACGAGAAAATTAATGCTCACCGTGCTACCAAGGGGCTATCAGCTTTGACTCGTAACTCTTCTATTGACAGTCAGGCTAGAACTCACAGTCGGAACATGGCTAATGGTAGTGTCCCATTTGGACATCAAGGATTTTCTGATCGAGTCAAAAATACTGGTCTTTCATACAGCGCAGCAGCAGAAAATGTTGCTTACAATTGTGGATATAGCGATCCTGCTACACAAGCTGTAAAAGGCTGGCTAAATAGTTCAGGGCATCGCCGCAATATCGAGGGTAATTACAAGCTTACCGGTATTGGTGTTGCTGCCACCAGCGACGGCAAATGTTTTTACTTCACGCAGATTTTTATGCGATAGCGATAGGCGCTCTTGCTCTATTTTCTGAGTAATAACGCCGTGTCCGTAACTTTTTTATCAACACTGCATGGGGGCAATCTAGCCCCCTATACTATATTCACATTACAGCTATTAACGGAACATCAAGTGCGTACAGAAGAGGACACGGAGATGCGGTGACACGGGGAAATTTTAATGAGGTTCTTGCTCCAAGTCTTGTTGTTCTAATTTCCTCCTTCTGCCTTATTTTCAACCCAAACACCCATGTGATTAAATCACACAACAAATGATGAAAATACCTCTTGTTCCCTGTTAAGAGTTCCCTAAATCTACACCATGACTACTGTCACCATTCACTTAGTTGTTGGCATCGAGGAATTTACCTTAATAGTGTTTTATACTAAGGATGACGAATGGCAGTTTCGAGTCTTGAGCGGTGGCGGTGCAGTGTTTGGGGAGCGCAAGCTTTATTATTCTGCCCACGCAGCTGAAAAAGCAGGAAGAGAGTGGATTGCCAAGGGAAATTGATTAAAACTGCCGATATTAACTTCCGTTGGTGATTGGTATAAAATAGCGATCGCTACTGTAGTAAGTAGGTGGACATAATTAAACGTAAAATACTTATCACCAGAAAGTCAGATAGGATAAGCTTCTGCCTTCTACTTAACAACAGCTATGCAAGAAATTGGCACTAACACTCCATCATTAGGATACATTCTCGCACTGGATTTGGGTACTACAGGCAACCGCGCTTTTGTGTTTAATGCCCTTGGCAAAATAGTTGGGCAAGCATACAAAGAACTAACACAGTATTATCCTCAGCCTGGATGGGTAGAACATGACGCCTGGCAAATCTGGCAGGATACTTGCTGGGTAATGCAAACGGCAATTGAGAATGCCCAAATTACTCTCAGTGAAATAGCTGCAATTGGGCTAACTGTACAGCGAGAAACCTGTTTAATTTGGGATAAAACCACCGGACAACCACTGCATCGAGCAATTGTTTGGCAAGATCGCCGCACTGCTCCTCTATGTCAACAATTGCAGCAACAGGGATATGCTGAGGAGATTTACAATCGCACTGGTTTAGTTATTGATGCCTATTTTTCTGCTACAAAACTCAAATGGCTGTTAGATAACGTCGTAGGTGTTGAACTAAACAATGTCTTGGCAGGTACAATTGATACTTGGATACTGTGGAAATTAACAGGCGGAAAAGTACATACCACCGATCACAGTAACGCCAGCCGCACGATGTTGATGAATTTAGCTACCTGTGAATGGGATGAAACTCTTCTAAACTTAATTAAAATTCCCGCTCATATCCTACCCCAGATTCAACCTAGTCTAGGAAAATTTGGTGTTACCGATGCGACTGTAGTAGGTGCAGAAATTCCTATTACTGCTATCTTAGGCGATCAACAAGCAGCTTTATTTGGACATGGTTGCGATCGCCCCGGTTTGATGAAATGCACTTATGGCACAGGTAGCTTTTTGGTGGCTCACACTGGCTCAAATATAGTCCGTTCTCAACATCAACTGATTTCCACAGTGGCATGGACGCAAGTTAATCATAGTAGTAACTTAGACGTAGGCTATGCCTTAGAAGGCAGTATGTTTACTAGTGGAGCTTGCATCCAATGGTTGCGGGATGGCATCAAAATAATTAAAACAGCTGCCGAAACAGAAGCGATCGCCACTCAAGTTGCAGATAATGGTGGTGTATATTTTGTACCTGCGTTTAGCGGACTAGGCGCACCCCATTGGGATATGACTGCCAGGGGAGCATTTTTGGGAATTACCGCAGCAGTGCAACCCCAGCATTTAGTCAGAGCTGTCTTAGAAGCGATCGCCTACCAAGTTAAAGAAGTAGTGCAAGCAATAGATGCATCTTCTCGCACTCCAATGCAACGATTAATCGTGGATGGTGGTGCGTGTGACAACAATTTTCTGATGCAGTTCCAAGCAGACGTATTGGGTATTCCTGTAGAACGCCCGGTAATGCGCGATATAACTGTGCAAGGTATAGCGTTTGCAGCAGGATTAGCGGCTGAATTTTGGCATAGTTATGAGGCACTAGTGCAACAGCGGCAAATTGATCGTGTATTTGAACCTGGCGTGGGTAGAGAATATGCAATAGCTAACTTTGCTACCTGGCAAAAAGCGGTAGAACGGGCTAAACATTGGGTGGAATAAAAGTGGGGATAGGCGATCGCTTTCCCATGATTGTGCGATCGTGAGAAAATTTATTTTATTTATGATGCGATTTTATCTCCCAAAAACAACAACACCCAAGCTCTTAGTAGCTTAAATATTCCCTCTCCTTTGTGATGCTATCTAGGCTTGCTGATTAATAATTAATAACCAGCCACATTGCCTCTTGATACTACTAATATGAGGAAATATAAGCGTTTGTCTTGGGTGTTGCTGTTAGTTGACAAGACAGATGCTTCAACAGCGTTTTTACCTCTTAACTAAATTGAACCATTGAACTTTTGGAATCGAGGCTGTTTTATCTGCCAAGGAAGCTTATTAGCTTCTACTCTTAGATTATCACCAATAATTATGTACGGTATTTTTTGAAACTAAACTTTACTTTTGTTTTGTTTGCTTCATAAGAATATAAACACTTCTTAATACTCCTAGTGCCAATTATATTAGCACTGCTGCTCACATTTTTAGATATTTCTTTTTCGCTTTTTTGAATATTGTCTGTATATGTAATTTTGCCAGACGCATTCTTGTCAAATTTTTGATATTAGAAGAAAAGTGAGCTTTGTGGTCAAAGAAAGCGTTTAGCTCATCCAAAATTACTTGTAAACGCTTAGTAAGATTTTCAGTGCGATATTCTGCAAAAAAATCTGGATGCAACGCTGGTAGATTGACAGATGTTAGCGCTTTCAGAATTCTTTGAACATCGTACTCTTTTGAATATCCAGCAATTTTATAGCAATTAAATCCAGGATCTAAATAATCAGACAACCCACCATTGACACTAGAGAAAACCTGACAACCACAAGCAAGAGCTTCCATCGGCTGCAAACCAAATCCTTCGCTTACACCTTGTTGCGCCCAATATTCAGCAGAGTCATATAAGTAAATCTTGGTGCGATTGAATAACCCAACTAAATCTTCTACATAGGAATCAACAACAAATACTCGACACTGCTGCTGCAAAGCTGGAATTAATTCCTGCATTAAATATTCAGAAGATTTTCTCGCTTGGACTAAAACATCAATATCTCGTTCCAAATTTAAATTTTGAAATTCCTCAGATATTTGATTGGGCAAATAATAAATTAGAGAGTTGGGAGAGTTCTGTCCCCAATACCCCATTGTATTTCGGCTAACAGTAATAATTGGAATACTTGCAGGAAGTTTAAATCCATAGCCTGTACTGTGGGCATGGTAAACAACATTGTATTGCTTGAGTTTTGCTGCAAGTCGAGCTACATCAAATCCCCAGCTAACCACAAAAATAGCATCATTTAAATTTTGTGCTTGAAGTATGTCATCTAGAAAAAGCTTGCCTCCTTCCCGTTGACGGTAAGTTACAATTTCAGCACTACAAATTTTTTTAGCAAGATTTAGTGTTTTTAATTCTGCCCAAAGACCTCCACAAGCAAACTTGCCATCTGTCCCAGGAAGTAAAAAGTACAGTTTTCTCATTACGCAATTTTCCTAAATGCAAGGGATAAGGGACAGGGTGCTGGGGATTGGGGATTGGGATTTTTCATTCCTAGTCCCTAGCCCCTAATTCCTATTCCCTATTCCCGCCAGCCCACTTTCACGAAATGGGCTTCACGTCCCCACATATCTCGTGTAGGTGTGATGTTTTCTACTTCTACATTAAAGGGAATAGCTGTTGTTAAATAGCGCTGTGCCAAAGCACCCATATTAGGAGCTAATTCTGCTGCGGTTGTGGCTGCCAACCCCAAACCTATAAGTTGTTCAATTGGTCCTCGCGGTAGCAACAGATGCGTACCTACTGCAAGTCCGGCTGTTAGCAACATTGCCACTGATAAATTTGTACCACAACGGGGATGTACAGCTAAATGCCATTCTCCATTAGTAAGGCGATTGAGGGCAAGGTTGACTGCACGCCGTAAATCGCTGATATTTACCTGACCATAAAGATAAAATCCCCGTTCTGTAGATAAACCGCTCAATAGTGCGTTGTCTATCTGAAAATTGCTAGGGGTTCTTTGAAGGAAATTGGTTGTTTTTGATTCACTTAAAACCCATACAGTAGCATGTTCTAAAGCATGAACTTGCCGCAGCATGAGAATTTCTTTCAAGCCTGGAATAAAAGATAATAGCCTCAGTAACTCAGCATCTAACGTAGGTTGAGGTGCTGTCAAATCAAAATTAAAAAAATCAAAGGTAAACCCGCCAGTTTCGGCAGAAGCAGAAATATTCATAGGAAAACTGCTCCTAATGCTGATGGAGCAATATGGTTTTTTTCAAATGTACCTTTTCAACTTGGAGATTGTTGCTAATTTTTGTTGACTAGCCTAAAAATAGGGGCTAGGGGCTAGGAGCTAGGGACTAGGGCAAGGGGCATAGGGCATAGGAAAAATACAATTCCCAATGCCCGATCCCCGTTCGCGTAGCGTCTCCGTCAGGAGAATCCCCAATCCCCAATACTCTGTTACGCTTGACTTTGAACAGGTTCACACTGAACACGAGGCGTGAGGAGGGGAACAAAAGACAACCTATCAAAATTTGCTTAACAGCATACTAGTAATTTGTTGATTCTCCATTTTGATTGGGCAGAGAACAGCAGTTGACATCATCTAAGCAAACTTTGCCCCAGTGCAACGCCCAGCGAACAAGAGCTACTCGATTATCTGTCCCGGTTTTGGTGAGAATGTTGCTGA
The DNA here is from genome assembly GCF_000317285.1 of Chlorogloeopsis fritschii PCC 6912. Lineage (GTDB taxonomy): Bacteria > Cyanobacteriota > Cyanobacteriia > Cyanobacteriales > Nostocaceae > Chlorogloeopsis > Chlorogloeopsis fritschii. The sequence goes on from NZ_AJLN01000040.1 coordinate 67,865, forward strand.
TATGATTATCAACTGTACGTTTGCTAATTTCAAGTTTACCTGCAATCTCTTGGTTAGTTAAGCCAGCGGCCACCAAGTCAATTATTTGCAGTTCTCTGTCTGACAGACTAACAGGGGTCTGAGACTCGCCACCAGCCATGCGTTATTTTCTCCTCCTTGGTATATGTACTTAATGCTCTCTCTCATTCTAGAAGATTCTTTAGCTGGTAGGCATTTCCAGTATAATTAAAAGTGCTTTATGTTAATACTTTACTGCTTAACTTAAGATTGGCAGCAATACCCGATCGCGCTACAATGATTTTTTTAGTTTTGTGTAGAATTAATAGAAAATTTTACTGGTCTAAAAAGCATTATGCGCAAGCATTTTCAGCTATTTTAATTAGCAAAAAATGCTGTTGAATTGTATGAATGACTGCCGAAAAAAATAGAAAGTATTGTAGATTTTATACTGGATAATTCCTCTTCCAACATCGAAAATCAAAAATCAGATGAGTAATCCCCGTGTTTTGTGCCTGGGTGAAATTTTGTTTGATTGTTTGGCCGATCAATTAGGGCGATCGCTCTCAACAGTCGAGTCTTGGACTCCCTACCCAGGGGGAGCACCAGCTAATGTAGCCTGTGCTTTGGTAAAGCTGGGGATACCAGCAGGATTTATCGGATGTGTGGGTGAAGACGAGCCTGGTAATGAACTGGTAGAGCTATTGCAAAAAATAGGTGTAGATACGACTGGTGTACAACGACATCCTACGGCACCAACGCGGCAGGTTTATGTTGTACGCTCTTTAGAAGGCGATCGCACCTTTGCCGGATTTGGACATTATAACACCACAGAATTTGCTGACACCCGCCTACAAGCAGAACGATTACCAATCCAGCTATTTGAAGCAGCAGATTTTTTAGTTTTGGGCACTCTGGAATTAGCCTATCCAGAAAGCGGGCAAGCAGTTAAGCGTGCCTTAGAATTAGCAGAAGAATATAACCTCAAAGTTTTGTTAGATGTCAATTGGCGTCCTGTATTTTGGACTGATCCTGAGATTGCACCGCAAACTATTCGGGAATTATTCCAAAAAGTCGATTTTCTCAAACTCTCACTAGAAGAAGCTGAATGGCTGTTTGACACCAGTAAGCCCAGAGAAATTCTCAGTCGCCTCGACTCAGTTGAAGGAGTAGTAGTAACGAATGGGGAAAAGGGTTGTAGCTACTCTTTTGAAGAACACGACGGTGAGTTACCAGCCTTTGATGTTTCTGTTGTTGATACCACTGGGGCAGGAGATAGCTTTGTTGCTGGGTTTATCCATCAGTTGTTAACTCATGGAATTAAAAGCTTGAGCGATCCACAAACAGCAAAACAAGTAGTCACCTATGCTAGTGCTGTGGGGGCGCTGACGACGATGAAACCAGGAGCGATCGCTTCTCAACCAACAGCAGCGGAAGTGGAAGCTTTTTTGTTGAATGTGGGTGTAAAGGGGTAGCTCTGTAAAGGTTGATTATGGGTTTGTGCGTCGGTTTACCCAGTGTACTGCCTCAATTGCAGACGCGATCCGCAGCGGCACCCAGTAAACGCGCACTTCCCCAGTGGTGGAATTTGTCGCCTTCAGAAACTGCATGGGCTGAACATTAACTCGCTGCCTGATAATACGTAACAAACTGTATTCTTCCCAAGAGTCTATTTCAACTGTGTTGACTTTTTCCAATAGGCGTACCCACTCGCTATCATCCATTGGCTTGCGCGTGCGCTCCAGTTTAATTCGTCCGTGATCTGCGTATAGGCTATACCCATCCGCAAACGCGATCGCGGGTGCATTGTCGGCGTGAAGGTGATTGTCGCTATCAATACTTATTTTGGTTGGATGGTTGGAGATAATCGCGATATTCTCAAAAAAGAAAGTCCAGCCGCAATTCCTGACAAAATCTTCTAAAATCGCTACTTTGTCTTGAAATTGGTGGTAGTTTAAAATGTGGACGCAAAAGTCAAAATAACTACACCCTGCAATTAAACTTTCGGGCTTCCGGCACGAGGAGAATATATCTTTAATCGTGTTGCGAGCTTGTTTGCCAAGGTGCTGGCAAAAAATATCTTGCCACTGGTACTCTAACTGACGTTTTAGTAAAGAGGCATACTCATTTGCAAGATGGTTTTCAAACAAGGAATTCAAATTGGTTTGTAGAGCAATGGGTAGTCGTGCAAGCAACTGCGATTGCAAATTACTGTAGATTCTACTCCAATCCGAATTTATGATGACATCGCCCAGCATTGTATAGGAACCGAGTTGGAGTAAATTCCAGATATACTCGAACGCGGCGTTAGGGCTATCAACGATAAGTATTTCGGGTTCGCTGAGTTCGAGAACAGTATATATTGCTCGAACTGCATCAATGGCGTGTTGTTGGCTCAATTGCTCGGTAGATAAGCCGAGATGTTGCCATTTTTCTCGATAACGGGATATCAATGCGTGTTGTTCTGGTGTTAGGCGATCGGCGAACATAGCAATGATGCGATACAGTAGCTATTTTGTATTAAACCAGACTGTAGGGCTTGCTCTGTATTAACAAAGCGCGATCGCTGTTCGATGTCCTTTATTGGAAGGAAATTATTACTCTACGAGTATTTTACGGGAGTGGTGGGTGTTTTAGTGGCGAGAAAACTACTCAAAATCTTGGAGATGACGAACAAAATCAGCAAATCTGATTTTGCATCTTTAAGCTATTGTTGCTTACAGATTGTTTTTTGTATCTGCTTGCCACTTCACCCATAGTAAAAACGGAATAGCCATGAACTGGCTAAAAACAGAAAAGACAACTAGTACAGTAATCGACCAATCATATAATACTCCCATTAAAGTACTACCCAAAAACCACGCCAAGCCATAACCTGCACTGAAAATACCATAGGCAGAAGCGCGTTTATCTTTCGATACTAAACCCGCGATCGTTGCTTTTAAAATCGATTCTTGTGCGCCCATGCCCACACCCCACAAAATCATTCCTGCTAATGCCAGGTTGGTACTACCAGAAAAAGCTAAAGGCGCAAACAAGCAAGAAAGAACGACTGCAAGCATGAGAATCGAAATTCCAATGCGATCAAACAGTTTCCCAAATATCAATGCAGCTACAGCATCTACTCCCATTGCCAAGGCATAAAATAGTGGAATTGTTAGCCCAGAGGCAATCTGTTGCTTTTGAAAGTGATAGGCAATCAGAGGAAAATCTGCATAGCCTGCTGCCACAAGAGCCACAGCACCAAGATAAATCCAAAAAATTTGTGGCAATCCTTTTTCTGCATCTGCTACTGTTTCAACTTCAAAATCTTGGGGATTGGGGTAAAGCTTTTGTAACACCAACAGCATAAGCAATCCCAGTATAGCTGGCACAACCAGAATCACAAAGCCATTCTGATAACTTCCCCACCAGTAAATTACAGCTGCTACTGCCAAAGGGCCAATCACTGCACCTGTTTGATCCATTGCCTCATGCAACCCAAAGCCAAAGCCCCTACCCATTTGACTGACACCATGCGAAAGCAAGGCATCACGGGGCGGAGTACGAACTGCTTTGCCTGTACGTTCCGCAATCATTAACCCAGCAGCAACCTCCCATCTTCCTGCTAAGGCTAAAAATGGCACTACCGCTGTGTTTAAAAAATAACCTAAAGTTGTAATTCCCCAATATTTACGTGTTTGGTCACTTAAATAACCAATAACTAAGCGAAAACCATAGCCAATCAATTCTCCAAAACCCGCTATTAGACCAACTAATGTGCCGTTAGCTCCCAATACTTCTAAATAAGCACCTGTTATGCTACGCGCTCCTTCATATGTAGCATCAGCACAAAGGCTGACAAATCCTAGTAAAATAACAAACTTTAAAGCAGCAGTTTCTTGTGGCATTCCCTGTTGTTTTTTTCAATCGCTCTTTAGATTGAAGCATTGGGTAATACTAAAAAACTGCTTGCATAAAACATCAAAAATAGAGCATTCATTATCTGTCTTGTCGGTAATACCGTTTCTTTGTGAAGCTGCGCCAAATCCTAACTTTTTTTAATGCCAAGGTACGCGGAGGTTAGCGTATTAGGCGTTTCGCCTTCCCGCAGGGTAGGTACGCAGAGGTTTTCTCAAGATAATTCGCTATGTCCCAAAATAATTAGGTGCATCTTCATGGAGAATTGATACAACTATTTTGTAGATTGCTCCATTAACATCAAACGTAAAGGCTCTAATTGAACGTGCCACGGCAAGGGCTGATCTTTGAGGATTGCCCATTTCTCCTTAAATACTTCTGCTTGCAAGTGGTAATCGTGGGAATTGGTAGGAGAAGAATGCAATTTCAAAAATAGCGTCATCCGGTGTGGTGTTTCGCTGGTTCGTACCAACCAGCAAGGAAAGGTATTCTCTTGGTTGGGTTCATTAGTGAAGTTAATTTGATGAGCGCGGATACCAACGTGAGAGAAGGAGTTGGGAATTGATTCAATGACTCGTAGAGTGCAATCCCAATCAACAGCTTCTACTTGACGATCGCCTTTAAGAATTGCGGGGGAGAAGTTTTTGCAACCTGTTAATTTGGCAACGTTAACGGTAGTGGGATGCTCAAAAATCTCGTATTTGGAGCCAGATTGAACTGCTCTGCCTTGTTCCATCACCAGAAGATTTGGACAAACTCGGTAAGCTTCTTCCATGTTATGCGTTACAAACAGTGTTACACCTTGGTAATCTGCTAACGTTGCCATCATTTGTTGTTCGAGTTGGCTGCGTAAATGAGTATCGAGAGCAGAAAATGGTTCATCTAAAAGTAAAGCTTCTGGTTGAGAAGCCAAAGCTCTTGCGAGGGCAACTCGTTGCTGCTGCCCACCAGAAAGTTGATGCGGATAGCGATCGCCTAATCCTTCTAACTGCATTTGGACTAATTGCGCTTCTACTTGCTGCTTGATGGCTACTGGAGATAATCCTGGCGGTAAACCAAAGGCAATATTCTGAGCCACACTCATGTGGGGAAACAAAGCATAATTCTGGAATAAAAAACCGACACGGCGATCGCAGCTAGGAACATTAATACCCTTTTGGGAATCAAACAAAACCCTGCCATTTAAAATAATAAAGCCTCTAGTTGGTGTTTCTATCCCAGCAATACAGCGCAAAATCATACTCTTACCAGCACCAGAACCTCCCAACAATCCCAAAGGTTGTTCATCAGTGCTGAAGGAAACTTTTAAATCAAAACCAGCAAGTATTTTCTCGATATCTACTCTTAGTTCAGTTGCAGAGAATCGTGGAGGTAAGGCAGAAACCTCACTCTCTTGTTCCCTTCTCCTTCTCTCCCCTGTTCTACTTTTTTCTCTCGGCTCTTGCCAGAAGTTGACAGCAATAATGCCAGACAGAGAAATCACCATAATGGTGATCGCCCAGAACCAAGCTTCATTCATTGCTCCTGCTTCCACGGCAAAATAAATCGCCATTGGAATCGTCTGAGTTTGTCCGGGGATATTACCTGCTAGCATCAGTGTCGCACCAAATTCACCCAACGCACGGGCAAAAGCCAAAGTTGTTCCGGCTAAAATTCCAGGCAGTGCCAAAGGTAACCCGATTCGCCAAAAGATAGTTGCTTCGCTTGCACCCAAAGTTCTGGCTACCTGTAAAAGATTCCGATCAATTTGTGCAAACGCTCCTAAGGAAGTTTTGTACATCAAGGGAAAGGCTACCACCGTGGCAGCGATCGCCGCACCATACCAAGTGAAAACAATGGTAAAGTCAAAAGGTTCCAGTAGTCTTCCGATTGGGCCATTTTTACCAAAAAAGACCAGTAATATAAAGCCTACAACTGTCGGGGGTAAAATCAGAGGAGCAATAAAAATACTTTCAATCAGTGATTTCGCCTTACCCCGATACCCCAACATCCAATAGGCAGCCGCAATGCCAAGGAAAAAGGTAATAAATGTAGCCAGTAATGAAGTTTTGAGCGATATCCAAAGAGGAGATAAATCTTGTGGCATGGTTATAGAAGACAGCAGGAGATAGAAATTATCCAGCCAGCGAAAATCCTTGCTTTTCAAACACGGTTTTCGCTTGATTGCCAGATAAAAATTCCTCAACTTTTTGGCAGCTTGGATGTTACTTGAGCTACCTACCAACCAATCTATAAAAAAGTTGGTAGGTAAAAAGGTAAAAATAAAGACAGTTTTGCAAAACAGCCAAAAAATTTATTTATTTGCTGTCACCAACTGTTTTAGCCACTCAAGTGTAATTTTTTACTTCTTACGACTCCTAGCTGCTGACTAAGGCAAGACAAACCCATATTTTTTCAGTACACCCTTTGCTTGGTCGCTTGATAAAAACTTGACAAAATCCTGAGCTACTTGAGTATTTTTACTTCTTTTTAAAACTCCTACCGGATAGATAATCGGAGAATGGTACTTTTCATCAGCAGTTGCTACAACTTTTATCTTGTCAGAAATATTGGCATCAGTGATATAGACTAAGCCCGCATCAGCATTACCGCTTTCGACTGCTGCTAAAACTTGACGCACATTGTTAGCATAGACAAACTTAGGTTTGATTTGTTGGTAGATACCTAATTTTTGCAGAACTTGTTCAGCATATTGTCCGGCAGGTACGCTTCTTGGTTCGCCAATGGCAATTTTTTTAATTTTAGGATCTCGGAGATTGTTAAAGCTGCTAACACCTGTAACATTGTTCGGCACAATCAGAACCAAGCGGTTTTTTGCTAAGATACTGCGAGTATTAGCAAGTAACTGTCCTGATTGCTCCAAAGTATCCATCTGCTTGTTTGCAGCAGAGATGAAAACATCCACAGGCGCTCCCTGTTGAACCTGTTGCAATAAAGCACCAGAAGCTCCAAAGTTATACTTGATGTTGATGTTCGGTTTACTTTGCTGGTAAATTGACTTGATTTCTTCCATTGCATCTTTCAAACTAGCAGCAGCAGACACAAGCAATTCGCTGTTGGACTGTGCTACAGCAGAAGGAGCTATGAACGGCAAGCTAACTGTTAGAATCAAGCTAGAAAGCGCTATGCCAATGAAGGCAAAAAGTTGTCTTCTTTTCATCGAAAAACTACTTGTGCAGAAAATTTATAGAATTGAAGATTGGTAGTATCGTACCAAGACAACCAACAAATTACCAATTAATTTGGTAAAATCTATGCCAAGAAAAGAACAAGGGTGGATTACATTTCAAACATCAGAAGAAGAGCGGAGAATTTTAGAGGAATTCTGTCAACAGTCTCAGCGCACTAAAACAGAAATCCTCAGAGAGTTAGTCCGTAATCTCAGTCAACGCTCTTCGCCGTCACCACAGCCAATACCAACCAAGCGCAGGGATCAGAAAGATACTGATACCCCTGAGATAACAAATAATACTCAAAAAAGACCTCTCAAAGTTAGTTCTCGCAATCTTCTTAAAGGTGTAGTCACAAAAGTTGTCAAGGGAGAAGTGAGCAGCCAAGTAACGATTAAAGTCATCCACGAAGTTGAATTAACTTCGATTATTACTACAACGTCAGTGGAGGAGTTGGAGCTATATGAAGGAACAGAAGCTTATGCAGTGATCAAGTCTAATGATATTGCTATTGCTAAGGATTAGTGCCAAGCTCATCTTTGCAAATGTCTTTTAAAGCCTTACTTTGTAAAGAAGTTTTTGGTATCTTGGTTTTACATAGCTTACAGCAATTTCCATACGTAAAAATAGAATTTTAGATATCAATTTTGGCTTAATTAAATTTTAAAGAGCTAAAGCAATAATTAATTTTTCGGTATCTGTTAAGTCGCCAATCAGCTTCTTGATAGGTGGTGGAAATTCCTTTATAAGTGTAGGAATTGCAAAAATTTGGTCTTCTTCTAAACGTTCAGGTTGTTGATAAATATCAATTACCTCTAGTTCATAGCGCCCTGGCAGACGCTCTTCGCAAAGTTTTTGAATCTTTTCAAGAGCACTTAAAGACTTTTGATTATAGTTAGCAATATACAGTCGCAAGACATACTTGTCTAATTTTTGGTCAGCAAACAAATCTAATGTATCTTGGGAGTTATCTAAGAAGTCGTTCGCCTTATCCTTGTCTTCTATAGAATTATCCATAAATATCCTGATTAAATTGGCTTTTACATTCAAAACTTAAAACTATATCTATTTTTTGACCTCTATCTTAAGAAAGTGAATTTAAATCTACAGTAGGATAAAGGCGTCGTACCGTTTTATAAATAACAGTAGGAGAACCAGTGCGTTCTTGGAATCGTCGGCTCCGCTTTGTTGTAGTATCTAGTGTAGTAGGAAGCAAATCTGCAAACAGTAAATGTAGAGGGGGCAAACCTAGAGATTACTAATTTAGAAAATACAACAGTACACAGAGAAATCGCGATTCAGTTATTCAATACTGTTGTTTCACTTGTTTCACTCGTGAGTATTTTTATTTACTTTAAGTAACTTGTATGACATTACCGCAATGTTCATTAGCAGGAACTGCTTCCATCATCTTCTTCGGATTGGGTAAGTTTAAAGCAGACATTAATTCAATAAAATTTTCGCGGCTACGTCCCACGAATCGAGGATTCCAATGCTTTTCTTCTCCAATAGTAGATACTGTGTAACCACGATAATCATGCCCTGGATACACTAAAGTTTCATCTGGCAAAGTAAATAAACGCTGTGTCACGGAATCATACAGAGTTCCTGCATTGCCACTTTGAAAATCTGTACGACCACAACCTCTGATAAACAAAGCATCTCCGGTAAGTACTCGGTCATTGTTGAGTAGGTAGGCGTAATGGCTATCAGTATGACCTGGAGTAGCAATGGCTTTAATAAATACTTCCCCTAATTGTAATATTTCCCCGTCTTTAACGTAGCGGTTAGCACAGGATACATGAGAGCTATCTGGAACAATACTTAAACAATTGGTAGCGGCTCGTAATTTATCACTTCCTGTGATGTGATCTGCATGAATGTGAGTTTCTAAACAGTAACGTAGAGTCAGTCCTAGTTCTTGAAGTAATTTTAAGTCTCTTTCCACCTGTTCCAGCACCGGATCTACAATCATAGCCTCTTTGGTGTTGGGATCAGCAATCAAGTAAGTGTAAGTGTTAGATTCCGCATCAAATAATTGCCGAAATAACATTTTTACCATACTCATAAAAATAGAAAGCCTGTTTTTCTCTGGATCTAATATTTCTATATAGGAATATTCTTATATTCTAATCTATTCAATAAATTTATTTTTTAGAGAAAATGTTACAAAGCCGCAATCACTGAAATCGAGACTATTTGCAATCTAATTATGAAAATTTGTGTGCGATCGCGTCGTCATCCATTCCCGTTGATTGTAGCCAGCATAGTATTTCAGGCAAATACGATTTTTATTAACTCACTATAAATATTTGCAACACAATCTTACAAAAGGCTAAAAGTCTTTGACTTTTTCTCATACTCATTTTCTTGAGAAAGTATAGAGGGAACACCAAAAATAACTTTTTGAAAATATTAAGTTAAAAAGATAGAGTTGTCTTTGCGTAAGGATTTGAGCGATTTAAAATTCCATTTTTGAACATCCCAAACCCTTGGCTCAAACTAAATCGGTGCACTTTCCCTTTGAAAAAATAGCGAAAAGTGTTAGTCTAGCCACAGTTAATTTGCGTGTAAAATTTGATTCAGTTACAAACCAAGGAGGCGATCGCTATCAAAGTAGTATGTTTAGGTAACAAAAACGCTAGGTGAGTTGCTTGTACATCAGTATCGGTTTTGAAAGGACTTGGCGGTCGGAAAAACCAAACTGTTGATTGCAGATGCAGGCTCAACACCCAAACCCTATGGGCAATAGGTTATCACATAGGGGTAGGGAAAATGTATGCCTTTTTTTAAAGAAACTGTAAAGTAAAAAAGGCATTATCTTTACAGTCTTACCTACTCAATACTGAGTTGGATATAACTTTGAAAAAACAAATGTAAAGATGTTAACTTGACCACAGCAAGATTGAAAGAATATACTGATCCCGACAAATTTGAGGAGGTGATAAGTATCGAACCCGTATATTACAAGTAGCAAGGAAGTTAGGTGAGTCGCTTGTGCATCAGCATTGGTTTTGAAAAGACTTGGCGGTCGGAAAAACCAAACTGTTGACAGCTAATAAGCCTCACGACTCAACCCCTATTGGCAATATGTTAGCACATGGGGGCGGGGGAAGTATATGCCTTTTTTTAAAGAAACGGTAAAGAAGGCATCTGGCTCTACAGTTTCTCCCGACTCAATATCAAGTTGCAATCAAGGAGCATACGAGAACACCAAGTGAACTCTGTCTTCGTATAATCTTCACGTAAATATCAAGTTGAAGTTAAGTGAGAACTACTATCAACGCAACTTTGTATTGACTCGAAAGCGGCAAGAAAAAAGCGCGTTAGCTATTTATTAAACCGCAAATATCTAAGGGAGGAATCTCACGGCTGGGTGCCTGATATGGAGGATAACTGTCGTGAATTCAAAAAAGAAAAACAAAAGTAACGCATCTCAAGGATTTCTCGTTGCTGTCTCATGTTTGTTGGTTCGCTTCTGGAGAAATATCTGTGGTAAGAAGTTTCGGTTTGCTTTAGCTAAAAACGTGAGCAGGTGGGTAATCCTGTTTTTTGTAGTTTTTTTCGCTACTACTGCATTCGCTCAAGATACTTACTCCGTGTCTGGTAGCCGCATACTTAAAAACTGGTCGCCAACATACTGGCGAGGGGTAAATGCAATGCACGTCTTCGGAGGCGGAAGCAGCGGCATGAATAGCTGGGGAATCGATATGGTGCGTGAATTCATTGGAAATATGCGCGATAACCCGCTTACTGGCTCGGTACAGCAAATCAACGGTGAATGGCTTTATTCTCTCCAGTCAATTGCAGACAATAATCGGGCGAACGGGAAAATAACTATTTTTTGTCCCTTCGGGTGGGATGGAATGTCTTCAACACCCCTGCTTGGGAACAACCCCTCGCAAACCTGGTGGTGGGATGAATACAAAGCTCGATATCGCGAGATTGCAAACCAATTCAAAGACCAGCCTGATGTATGGTTAGAATTATGGAACGAACCTTACTGGTGGGATCGTTCGCATGGATATTCCGATGACTTATGGCTGAGTGATATGCAACAGATGGTCGATAACATTCGATCTACTGGAGCGACTAACATAATTGTTGTTCCTGGAGCTGAAACTGGGCAAGACGAGTCGGTAATTCTCGCCAAGGGAAAGAAGCTTCTAGCTGGGCGAAAAAATATTATCTTTGACATACACGCCTACGAGAATTGGCTTAAAGATTCTCAGGCAAATATCGAAGCGAGAATGCAAAAATTATCTGACTCAGGCTTTGCAGTGATATTTGGTGAGGTAGCTCCCCGCAATGCAGAGTTCATGAATCCTCTAACTTTTTTAAATGCAGCACGAAACAAGCGCGCTTCTGTCCTTGCATGGCTTTGGAAGCATAACGGAAACGATAAGAATGCACTCCTTGACAGCAGTGGCAACCCGAATGACAACAATAACTATAATTGGGGATCAACTTATAAGGCGTTCGCACAAGAAAAACGAGCTGCCAATCCTTTTACCAATTGGATAGCTGCAAATGGAAAACCCAACTCATCAATGGCAACACCTTCAAACAACGAGGAATTGAGTTTGTCGCCAGAAGCCTAACAAAAGGTATCTCAATGCAGCAAAGCGTCTTTGGGACGACTGTAGGATGTAATACTAAATCCGCCTTCACAACCACTCTTTTCCTTGGCGACTGGAAGTCGCAGCTAAACAAACCAAGTCCGCCTATGCGGACTAAAGAATAAAGAGGGTAATTTAACCTGATTTGGTATAAGGTAAAGAACTAAAATAGCAGCACTCAGAAATTTCATACAATTTCTGAGTGCTGTGTTATTAGGAGTAAAAGACAACTTCAAGCTATGTCATTTAGGTAGAATATGCTAAACAGCAGGTTTGAGATGAATTGCGAATTATCAATTATTTGACTGAACCTTGTCCAAAAAATTTGGGGGGTTCGGCAAGAGTATAAACTTGAGTTTCTTGGGCGATCGCTTGGCGCAGGTGTAGAGGCAAATTCAGCATACCCAAAAGTGCAACTCCATCTAACATCCGCAACCCACCGCTCGTTTTTTCCTGCAAAAGCTGATCTATATTTTCTGGATTTGGCCGGGTGTTAATTTCCTGCTCTGAAGTTAATATAAAACCCCAAGCTCTACCATAAGTACAGGTAGGACTGCTGTAAGATTGTACGTTGGGAAAAACTGTGGTCAAAGTTTTTGCTAACCGGGCATGAAGAACCAGTTCTCCCGGTGAAACAGGGCCTGCTTGAACAACAAAAAAACCTTGCGGTGCTAAGACTCGACGCGCTTTCTCAAAGTATTCTTTGGTAAATAATTGAAATGAGGGCCCTGACTCAATGGGATCGGAAAGGTCAGAGATAATTACATCCCATTTCTCATCAGTGGTATCCAAAAAGTTGAGTGCATCTGCTATGACTACATTTAGACGTGGATCGTCAAAAGCATTTTGATGCATTTCGCTCAGGTGTTGCTTGCAAGCTTCCACCACTTCGCCATCAATATCAATCATGACAACTTTTTCCACTGTCTGCCATCGCAATACCTCCCTAGCTGTGGCTCCTTCACCACCACCAAGAATCAGTACCTTTCGCGGTGAGCCATGAAAAATCATCGCAGGGTGGACTAGCGGTTCATGGTACAAAAATTCATCACCAGTACAAGATTGCCATTTACCATCTAGAACCAGGGCCTTGCCGTAGGTTCCAGTTTCCACAACGTACATTTCTTGATATGCGGTTTTCTGATAAGCGAGTACCTTTGTTACTCCATGAGCATAAATGTCCCAAGGAGTAATATACTCGTTCATCCAGAAATCTGCACCCACATCGCTACCTGGCATAATTTTACTCTCTCTACTTCACTTAAAAATTGCCAAATGTTATGTTTTGTTGGTGATTTTTTGTAAGGTCAGACCCGGTGATCATTATCCCCCATCTTAGACTGGCAAAAAAAAGCCCACAAATAAAAATCTGCCTCGATCTGCTTGCAGTCAAGGCAGCAGTTTTTATAGTTCATACCAAGTCTAGACTGGCAGTTTGTAGGTTGTCTTTACCCTATTAGGGAGCCAACAATATTACGTATTCACCAGCAGAGCTTCCTCCAACTGTTTGATAGTTGGTTGAATAGTTGGTGAGAATTTACCTCTAGGAAGCGTCATGAGTACGTGCGTGCTTGCTTGAAAAGCTTTTATTAGGTATTCGCAAGCTTTCTCCGGTTTTGTATGTTGACCGCAGGTAAATATATCCACTGCTATGTAGCCTGTTTCTGGCCAAGTATGAATCGAGATATGAGACTCGGCTAAAAGCGCCAGTGCAGTTACTCCATAGGGTTCAAATTGGTATGATATTTCTTTGAGTAGAGTAGACTTTGCTATTTTAGCCGCTGTTTGTAAAGCCTCTCTAATGAACCCAATATCATTGAGTAAACTTGTTGGACAGTTATACAGTTCTAGAATGCAGTGTCTGCCAACCGGAACCGAAGATAACTCTTCGGGAGGGTAAGATTGCTTTTCCAATTCTTTCACCTTTACATCAACTAGAGAAAAATCAACCCCCAGAAAAAATGGGCTACTTCTTTAAAATTTGAAGTTCGCCACAAGAGAATGTTTATGCATTTATGCACAGACCTACAATTATCACACAAATAAAGTCTTTTAAGGGGTGTGATTGAGAAAAAATTGGTGGAAATTTTCGATCAAATTTACGTATTATCTTCAAAGTTCTTCTGAACGGCGCTTTATGGGCTATTTTGTGGTGTAGATGTTGGTTCGGGTGTTGGCGTGGTTGTTTCACCAGATGTGGGTGTAGGTGTAGATGTTGGCTCGGTAGTTGGTGTAGGTGATGGAGTTGGGGTAGGATTTACCACTTTCAAGCTGAGTCTGTATTCTAGTGGTACCGATGCTCTTGACACTAGAACAAATTCATAAAATCCGCTTTCTGGGAGTTTCTGTGACAACGAGCGTTTTTGCGAATCTTCTAAAAGCTGATATTGACCGCTAGGAGAATAAATTGACCATAAAATTTTAGAATTGCCTTCTAGCTTTGCTTCCATCAACTGATCTTGGTTAAGTTCAGCAATAAAAACTTTGCCAGCCGCACCTTTAAGAGTGCCACTGACTGTTTTACTATTAGTACCAGGACTGAAAACAATTTTTTGGAATGCACTTTTGGCAACAATAGCGGTGAGTTTGTCTGCAACAAAGGCGTGCCACACTTGTCCTATGGGTTGCTCGATAAAATCTTTGCCCTCTTGGGCTGGAAATTGCTCAAAGAAAGCCGCATCTCCTAAATCATATAAGGCACGGCTGGATACGTTAAGTTTGTTGACGTCCACTTTCCAGCGATCGCGATCGGCTCCACTATAAGTACCTAGCCGCTGTCGTGCTTCGGCACTCAATAGGGTGATCGTTTGTAAAACTTGGGCAGCGGTTTTGTCCCATTGTTTGCGCAATTCGGCATCTGCGGGATCGTCTTTGAGGCTGCGTTTTTGTAAACTGGGATTTTGCTCCCAAAAAATTTGATTTACCAAGCTGACATAAAAGTTTTCATCCACACCCAAGCGTTGGCGGCGCTCTTGTAATTTTTGTTTGCGCGATCGCTCTTGGGGTGAATATTTCGCTAAGGGATCGACGGGTTGCTTGGCTGGGCTAAATGTGGGTGTTGGTTGCGGTGTAGTACCGTTACCATCATCAGGATTGGATGATATTAAGTTACTTACTCCCCAATAGCTAACGCCAGCAGCACAAGCAAAGAATAACAGCACGAGAATGATTTTTTCTGGTGTCCACCAAGATTTGGAGGAGTTGGGTGCAGGGGGAGATTGAAAGAGGGGGGAGGAGGGAGAAGGGGAGAGTGGGAGAGTGGGAGAGTGGGAGACGGGGGGAGGGGGAGAAGGGGGAGACAGGGGGAGTTGGAGCAATAGGTGGTGGCGTGAGTGCTTGCAAAACTTGACGGGCACTTTGATAGCGTTCAATCGGAGATGGAGAAAGCATTTTATCCAACACTGCCCCGAAAGCGGGACTTAAGCTAATTTCTCGTCGCCACTGCCAAGTTAGGGTGTGATTATCAATTAATTCTGATGGTTGTTTGCCTGTGAGCAAAACTAATACTGTTGCCGCCAAAGCATACAGATCGCTGTGAGGCTCTACCAATCCTCTTTGCATCTGTTCTGGGGGAGCATAACCAAACTTGCCCAGTAAAGTTGGTGGTGGCGTTGTTGCATTTACACCAGGTTGATAATACTGGGAAACGACAACTGCCGCTACTTGTTTGACACCACCAAAATCAATTAACACTGGCATACCCCCCGCAGCCCCTCCTTGATAAGGGGCGGTTTGGGGGGGATTACTAAGCATCAAGTTATCTGGAGAAATATCGCGGTGGATTACTCCTAAAGAATGGATGTATTCTAATACGGGTAAGATTTGCTGTAGTAGTTGGCGTACTTCTGCTTCTGTAAACCGCAAACCCTGTTTTAGACGAGCATCTAATAAAGAACGATAAGTTTGCCCTTCTACATAATCCTGCACCAAAAATAAGTATTCTTTACCATCTAAACTACTGCGGAATAATTCACGAAAGCGAGGTATTTGGGGATGTTTTAGTTTGTAGAGAACGGTTGCTTCTCGCTCAAACAGTTCTTCCGCTTTTTGTAAGACGTAGGCACTTTGCACTTGAGGAGAAAATTCTTTTAAAACACACAACTCTCGGAAGCGGTTGACATCTTCAGCTAAATAAGTGCGTCCAAATCCTCCTTGACCGAGTTGACGTACAATTAAATAGCGATCGCCTAAAGTTCGTCCCGGTTGAATTTCCTGACTCACCGTTGCATCTAACTTCTCACCGCAATGAAGACAAAAGCGACTACCAGAAGGATTTTCGTGCCCTTGGGAACAATAAACAGAATTCATAGTGAATTAGTTAATAGTCATTAGTCAATAGTCATTAGTGATTAGTCGGTTTTTGGTTGTTAATTGTTGTTGGTTGTTGATTGATGTCCACTAACCGCTAACTACTAACTACTGTACGGGCGGGTTTAGAAGATAAATCGTCGGTTTTAACCCAAAGATTATCAACAAAACCCGCCCCTACCAACTACTAACCACTTTCTCTGCTTGTTTAATTAGTAGATTCTAGTTTACTAACTTGATCGGCTGCGATCGCATACCAAATTTGACCAAAATTCTTTGAATCTGGTTTCTGGTTGCCACGCCGCTGTCCCGGAAATAATCGGTCAAATTTTCGATTTGTTTGTGTATTGAGCTGTTCAATTGTATAGTTCCCAAATTCTCCGGCTTGCGCTCGTCTTCTCCAAATTTCGTAATCTCTGCTGCTATAGCTGCCTAATTTTCCACGTACTGATGTACTGAGATTAGCTTGTTCTATTTTGTTCAACAAGTCTTCAGCAGTATTAAACCATTCTTTTCGCAAAGCTTCATCATTAGAATCAGAACTGAGAGAGCGCCCGCCTAGTTCAGGATGTTTAGTATAAAAAGCGTTATCTACAGTCTGAATAAAAAACCCTTCTGGAATTTGGAGTTGTTGGCGGCGATTGAAAATTTGACTGATGCGGCTTCCTTCTTGAGAATTTGATGGCTGATTGGGGGAATTGGAACCATCTGGTAATTTTGGCAATTCCGGTAATTTTGGTAGTGAGATGCTAGGAATAGTAATAGATGAGACACCTTTGATCACAGCATTAACTAGCGCCCAAGAGCCGACAAAAGTTATGGCAACTACACTTGTTCCTACCAAACTGATTGCAAAAGGACGCAGCCAGGCAGGTAAAGGAACCTTTTGGGCGATCGCTTTTGTTTGGTTATGGAATTTACTAGTAATTACTCGGATTTGCTTTCGCCCAGGTGCAACTACCATCGTCCGAATTTTGCTGATTTGAGGATTGAGAGTTTTGACAGGAACAGGAGACTGTAAATCTTTCAAAACTTGCTCTGCTGTTTGATAGCGATCGCTTGGTTTATAAGCGAGCATCTTTTTTAACACTGCTTCCAGGTTGGGACTGGTTTTGATTTCCTTGCCCCACCGCCAAGTGCCCTGATAGGAGTCGTAGAGTTGTTGCGGTTCTTTACCTGTCAGTAACACAAGCGTAGTTACTGCCAAAGAATACAAATCGCTGCTGGGAAAAGCTTTACCCTGTCGTAATTGCTCTTCTGGAGCGTAACCTTTCTTACCTAGCAAAGTGCGTATTCCACCTAATTGGGTAAACCAAAAACCCGCAGATGCAGGTAATTGTTTCACACCGCCAAAATCAATGAGCACTGGCAAATTATCAGAATGCCGCCAAATCAAATTATCAGGAGAGATATCGCGGTGAACTACATTCTGAGAGTGGATATAAGACAAAACAGGTAAAAGTTTTTGTAGGAGTGCGATCGCTTCTTCTTCGCTAAAAGTTTGTCCTTGAGCTAGGCGTTGTTCTATTAACTCAAGGTAGTTATCACCCTCTACATAGTCTTGCACCAAAAAGAAAAAATCCTTACTGCCGATTTGTGCTTGCAGTGAAGCATGAAAGCGAGGAATCTGCGGATGCTTGAGTTTTTTTAGTACACTTGCTTCTCGCTCAAATAACTCTTTTGCTTTTTTTAAATCCTGTTGTTCTTCTACTTGAGGAGCAAATTCCTTCAGCACACACTTTTGATGAGATTGTTTGATATCTTCCGCCAAATAAGTGCGCCCAAAGCCACCTTGCCCCAATAGCTTAATAATCCGATAGCGGTTGGCGATGGTCTCATCTTGATGAATGGGCAAAGGTTCACCACACTGGGTGCAAAAGCGGTGACTCCCAGGATTGGCGTGTCTTTTACTACAGTAGACCTGCATGGTGCTGAAGGAATGATAAAGGATTTTTATAAGTAGCTACAACAAAGGAAGATGTAATTACAGAAATCTAACTTCACTCTTTTAGTAGAGGAAGTAGGGGAAACTAACTATTAGGGACTAGAGGCTAGGGGCTAGGGCGTGTTTTCAAACTGTTTCGTTTAGCCTCCTAATTTTTTAGATCCCCCTAAGTCCCCCTTTTTAAGGGGGACTTTAAGAAACTCTTAGCCCCCCTTAAAAAGGGGGGTTGGGGGGATCAAAGAGTTTGAAAACACTCTCTAGGGGTTAGGAATAAAGAAATCTTAATACCCAATCACCAGTACCCAATCCCCAATCCCCAATCACCAATCCCCAGTACCCTATTTTTACAACCATATAATGTTATGAATACTGAATCACAACAGCAGCGGGCAGTAAGCGCATATACAGCTTTTTTAAACACCCCCTTAGACACGCTACTACAAGAGCATCTTCACGCTAAAGCGGAATCGGCAGTCTTGTCTTTATTTCATGATGTAGTTACTAGTGTACCTGCATACAAAAATTTCGTGGCAGAACGTGCGATCAATCCAGACTTGATCCAAACAATCGAGAATTTTCAAACACTGCCGTTGATTACTAAAGAAAATTATTTACTGCGTCATCCGCTTGCAAACCTGTGTCGCTACGGACAATTAGAAAAGTGTGACATGATTGCGGTTTCCTCTGGTTCGACGGGCAAACCGACATTTTGGCCCCGTTTTTTTACAGATGAACTGCAAATTGCCACACGCTTTGAGCAGATATTTCACGACAGTTTTGCTGCTGATACTAGACGAACTCTCGCTGTAATT
The DNA here is from genome assembly GCF_000317285.1 of Chlorogloeopsis fritschii PCC 6912. Classification (GTDB taxonomy): domain Bacteria; phylum Cyanobacteriota; class Cyanobacteriia; order Cyanobacteriales; family Nostocaceae; genus Chlorogloeopsis; species Chlorogloeopsis fritschii. Next base: position 86,616 of record NZ_AJLN01000040.1, read on the forward strand.
TGTTTCACTTTAGGAACTTGGGTAGGGGGAATGTTTACTACAAATTGCTGTCGCTATCTTGCCAGCAAAGGTTACCCCATTACCGTGATTACTCCAGGCAATAATAAAGAAGAAATTTTACGTGTTGTACAGGAACTCGGCACAGCTTTTGATCAAGTTGTCCTGCTAGGATATCCACCATTCCTTAAAGATGTAATTGATACAGGTATAGCTCGTGGAATTGAATGGCAGCAGTATCAAATTAAATTAGTCATGGCAGGAGAAGTGTTTAGCGAAGAATGGCGAACTCTTGTGGGTGAAAGAGTTGGTTTTCAACATCCCTGCTTTGACTGTGCATCACTCTACGGTACGGCAGATGCTGGTGTATTGGGGAATGAGACTCCCTTAAGTATCTGCATTCGCCGTTTTTTAGCAGCACATCCAGATGCGGCACGTACTTTGTTTGGGGAATCCCGCTTACCAACTCTCGTACAGTACGATCCAATGAGTCGCTTTTTTGAAGTCAAAGAAGGCGCATTGCTATTTTCTGGAGATAACGGTATTCCTTTAGTGCGCTACAACATCTTGGATAGCGGCGGGATAATTTCTTACGATGCTATGCTGCAATTTTTAGCTGAGTGGGGTTTCGAGCCAGTAACGGAATTACAAGCTCATCGTGGCAGAGGTGTTCGGAATTTGCCTTTTGTTTATGTTTTTGGACGCTCTAACTTTACAGTTTCTTACTTTGGTGCCAATATTTATCCAGAAAATGTCAGCGTGGGATTAGAACAGCCAGAAATTAGAGATTGGGTAACAGGTAAGTTTGTTATGCAGGTAAAAGAAGATGCAGACAAAAACAAATTTTTATCTGTAGTTGTAGAATTAGCACCAACACAAGAAGGTAGCGAAGAAAAAAGACAAGCTATAGCATCCTCGATTTTGAGCCAACTCTTACGCCTCAACAGCGAATTTGCTAACTATGTTCCTCCTGAATATCAGATGCCACAAGTTTCGCTAACCCCAACTGGCGATCCAGAGTATTTTCCCGTAGGGGTGAAGCATCGTTATACACGTCGGTAAGTAGAAGGCAGAGGGCAGGGGGCAGTAGACACGTAGACGCGTTCGCCGTAAGGCGTTGCGTTAGCTAGCGGCTTCCAAAGGTAGTGGCGTATCCGTTGGTAGGCAGAAGGCTATATTTACCGTTGGTAACGAATGTTTTGATGTTAGCAAGAAACGTCAAAATGTTTGTTACAAGTGCTTTAATGTTTTCTATGAAGGATTGATCGTGAATAAGAAACGTCAACACGTTTGTTACAAATGATTTAATCTTCTCTATGAATGATTTAACGCTAACAAGAAACGTTAACACGTTTGGTACAAATGCTTTAATCTTCTCTATGAATGGGATAACGTTAATAAGAAACGTTAACGCGTTTGTCACAAATGGGTTAATGTTCTCTATGGATGGGTTAACGTTAATAAGAAACGTTAACGCGTTTATCACAAATGGGTTAATGTTCTCTATGGATGGGTTAACGTTAATAAGAAACGTTAACGCGTTTGCCACAAATGGGTTAATGTTCTCTATGAATGGGTTGATATTGGTAACGAAAGCTTAGTTTGCAAGTGCGATCGCTTCGATTGTTTTTGTTTTCTCTTTAACATTTGTTATTTATAAGTGGTAAAGATGAGAAATTATGGAAGCGAACAGGCCATGATTACTAAAGAAGAAATTACTATCAAAGTTCCCTTTGAGGTAGCAGAGGCATATCGCAATACCTCTGAAGAAGAACGTGAACAATTGCAACTTAAGATTGCGGCAATTATGCAGTCTCAATTTACCACTGATAGACAAGAGGCGATCGCCCGCTTGAGAAACACGATGGATAAAGCTAGCATTGAAGCACAAGAGCGAGGATTAACGCCTGAAATCTTAGAATCAATTTTGAATGATGACGAATAAACAACGGTTTGTTTTTGATACGAACGTGCTGATTAGTGCATTTTTGTTTAGTCAAAGCAAGCCACGTCAGGCATTAGATCAAGCTCAGGATATTGGCGTTCTCATATTCTCCAGTTCTGTCTTTTTAGCTGAAACCGACAGAAGCCCCACGTTTCCAGTTATGTCGTTTACGCTCGTTAAAACAGAAACCTTACTTACTCGTTGCTGCGGTGATGCGATCGCCCTCTTAACATAAATTTATAATAATAAATCATCCAAGTGGTGGATGTTTTTATACATATATTTCTCTCTTAAGGGGATTACACTTTATTGATTGGCAAAGGCAGTTTAGAGAAGGGGTGTTCGTTCCAGAGTTTTGTTGTTAACGGGATGAAAGACCTGTAACCGACTGCGTTTAAGCTTTCCAAATTGCCTTGGAGAAGCTTTTTAAAGGAGGAATATATATGAGTGATTTTTGCCCAATCAAGCGATTTGACCACCTAGAATTTTATGTTGGGAATGCTAAACAGGCAGCGCTCTTTTATTCTCAGTGTTTCGGATTTACTAACACAGCTTATCGAGGGTTAGAAACGGGTAGCCGCGAAATAGCATCCTATGTGATGCAGCAAGGCAATATCCAATTTGTTTTGAGCACAGGGTTGACTCCAGAGCATCCCATCTCCAAAAGTGTCCTTAAGCACGGCGACGGAATAGCCGTTGTTGCTCTAGAAGTACCAGATGCGGTTAGTGCTTATAAAGAGACAACTAAACGAGGTGCTACAGGTGCTATTGCTCCCACAGAAGAAGAAGATGCTTATGGGATATTGCGTTACTCTGCCATTCACGCCTATGGTGACGTTTTAATTAAGTTTGTAGAACGGAGTGATTATACAGGTGTATTTGCTCCTGGTTTTCACGCCCAAAGTAAGGCGCATCTCAAGAGTAATGGTGTGGGACTAAATACCATTGACCATATAGTTGCTAATGTAGAACTAGGTGCGATGGAGCGATGGGTACAGTTTTTTGCCGAAACAATGGGCTTTAGTCTTTTGGTGCATTTTGACGATAAAACCATCTCTACAGAATACTCTGCCTTAATGTCGAAGGTGATGCAAGATGGCACAGGTAAAATCAAATTACCAATTAACGAACCTGCTCAAGGCAAACATAAATCCCAGATAGAAGAGTACCTTGAACATAATTATGGCCCTGGTGTTCAACACGTAGCTTTGGCAAGCGAGAACATAATTGAGACAGTGACTCGTATGAAGGCAGCAGGTGTTGAGTTTCTGAGCGCCCCACAAACATATTATGAAGACTTAGAGGAGCGAGTAGGAAAAATTGATGAACCTATAGACAAACTAGCAGAATTAGGAATATTAGTAGATAGAGATCAAGACGGATATTTACTTCAAATTTTCACTCAACCCGTGCAGGATAGACCAACGCTGTTCTTTGAAGTAATTGAACGGCATGGAGCGCGGGGTTTTGGTGAAGGAAATTTCAAAGCTTTGTTTGAAGCTATTGAACGCGAACAGGCACGTCGGGGAAATCTTGTCACCGTTTAGAAACGGGGCGAATTATGACTTATTACTATAAGTTGGGAAAAATTCCACACAAGCGGCACACCCAATTTCGGCAACCCAACGGCTCTTTATATCACGAAGAGTTAATCAGTATTCGCGGCTTTTCTGGGGTGCAATCTCTGCTCTATCACTTACGTCCACCAACTCAAATTCAGAAGATATTGCCGGAGCGATCGCTCTCACTCCCTTTTGAAGAATCAGGAGGTTTACGTCCCTATCACCTGCAAACGGCAACTGTAGCAGCGGGTGGGGATGCAGTGGAAGCACGTGTTCCTCTGATGGCGAATGCAGATATCTGCATTGGTGTCGCTCGTCCCACGCAACCCATGCAGTATTGGTATCGGTTTGCTGATGGTGATGAGGTAATTTTCGTCCACGAAGGCAGTGGTGTATTGGAAAGTCAGTACGGCACTCTTCGCTATAAGAGCGGTGATTATGTAGTCATTCCTACAGGCGTGCTATGGCGAATTATTCCCGATCAAGGAATTGAACAACGAATGCTCGTAATTGAAACCTACGGACACATTGAGCCTCCAGGACGTTACCTGAATAATTACGGTCAATTCCTCGAACACTCTCCCTACTGCGAACGCGACATTCGCCCACCGGATGAACTCATTACCCATGACGAAGAAGGGGAGTTTGAGGTACGAGTTAAAGCAAGAAACCAAATTACTAGTTATATTTATAACTATCACCCCTTGGATGTAGTGGGCTGGGATGGACATCTTTGGCCTTTTGCTTTCAACATAGAGGATTTTGAACCAATCACAGGGCGCATTCACCAACCTCCGCCGGTACATCAAACTTTTGAAGGGCCGGGATTTGTTTTGTGCTCGTTTGTACCGCGTCTTTTTGATTATCACCCTCTATCAATTCCGGCTCCTTATAACCATTCCAATGTTGATTCAGATGAAGTCCTCTACTATGTTCAAGGCAACTTTATGTCGCGCAGAGGAATTGAAGTAGCATCAATCACACTTCATCCCAGGGGAATCCCTCATGGGCCGCACCCAGGAACCTATGAAGGGTCAATCGGGAAAGAACGGACTGATGAACTTGCAGTGATGATTGATACTTTTCATCCGCTCGTGCTGACAAAATATGCGCTGGCATTAGAAGACAAAGATTATCCCCACAGTTGGATTTCATCATTAAACGAACCAATTCACGGCGTACAGCCATAAATTTATTAAATAAGGTGTTAATTATGACTCAAGTTTTTATAAAAGCACCCAGTAGTTTGACAATTTCCTCTCGCATAGAAGAACGTTTGCATCGAGGTGAACTCACTCAAGCTCAAGTTGACGATTTCCGCGACTTCCTTGCTGAGGTTGAGCGTGAATTTTTGCAGCACCGAATTATTACTGATAATACTTACACTCGTTGGTTTCGTGAAGGTAAGGCTACAGACGACGAGTTACGGTATTTCATCAAACAATTCTCAGTTTTCTCTAACCAGTTCCTCATCGCAGCTTTGTTGAAAGAAATTAACTCACCCACTCTTCAGCAGTCACGAGCAAGTCGGGAGATTTTGTTAAACGAACTAGGGGTTATCTATCGCAAATCTGGACAAGTGATCGCCACTCCTATCGCTCAGACAGAGGAAGAAAAAGATAGAGAAGGCGATCCTGAACTGGTTAGTACTGAAGGTACGGTAGATGGTGGTATCTGTCGTTTCCGGGCAGCCCACTTTGAATGGTTGTTGGGTGTGGCTGAAGGGCTGGGGCTACACTATGAAGATATTGGCAAGCGCAAGCACGGCAGTTCTACGACTTTGCACTTTTGTGATGAATTGATTCGCCTTTACGGCAGTGAAGATCCAAATATAGCCGAGGGGGCTAGCTTTGCCGTCGAAAATTGGGCTGCAGCAGGCTTTTGGCAAGATTTGGAAGACGGATTAACAGAGATTAAAAAGACGCGGCATCCGCAGCTGCATTTAGCTTTCTTTAGCTGGCACAACCGCGTTGAAGGGCAGCACGCCGGACATACACTCTTAGAATTGGAGGAAGTGTATTTTCGGCCAAGCTTTGATCAAGCTAAGTTCATGCAAGGAGGGCGAGAGATTTTGGATGCGATCGCTGTTTTTTGGGATGGATTGAATAATGACAGGGAGACTCGGTGAGCAGTCCGTCCCGGAGGGGGACGCAAAGATGTGGAGATTGAAGATTAATGTCTAAAAGAATTTTGGAGAATTTGTATAATCAGGAAGAAAGCCGGAAATAGTAAGTAATCTTGCTACAGCTAACAGTCTTTTGGTCGGATGTCTGCTTGCTTCTAATCCGTCCACGTCCTTGACTAACTGCCCTTTGACCGTTACACCTTCCATCATCAGCAGAAACTTCTGAAAATTCCTCAAATAGCAAAAAAATTCGCGCTCAGTTAATTTTTGAAGACATATCTATATTAAATAGTCTTTATATGACTTTCAATAAAAAGATTACATTTAAAAATGATACACCTGCTGAATTAGCTATGAATTATCTCGAACATTGGGATTGTTGATCTAACTCTATTTACTATAATCGACAACTATTTTCAACTACTCCTCAAACGACACCAAAAGCTTACGAAGCAACTGAGTGAAAGTTTCACGTTCCGATTCTGCTAAAACGCTCAGAATACGATGTTCATTAACCACATGAGCTTCAACCGCTTTTTCAATCAAATCAAAACCTTTATCCGTTAACTCAATGAGTATCCCTCGGCGATCGCGAGGATCGGGGATACGCCTAACGAGTTCAGCTTGCTCTAAGCGATCAATACGATGTGTCATCGTCCCCGATGATACCATCAGAGTGTTAAATAACTCGGTTGGCGACAGTTGGTAGGGTTGACCAGAACGACGGAGAGCCGCTAGTACGTCAAACTCTCCAACCGTCAAGTCGAATTCTGAAAACGTCTCTTGGATGGCTCGTTCTAAATGCTTGGCTAATCGTCCCATCCGTCCAATAATGCCCATCGGAGAAACGTCCAAATCTGGGCGCTCACGCCGCCATTGCGCCAAAATTTTATCGACTGGATCAGGCTTCATCCTGAGACTTACCTCCCTATTTTCTTGATACTAAATATCTTGACATCAAAATAATTGCTATAATCTTGATATTAAGTATCTTAACTTCGAGATAAATTAGACGAGAGGTTTTAAAATGGGTGGACGGACGATTTACCTGCTAGCAGCACTTGCAGGCGGGGCAATTCTACCTGTTCAAATTGCTCTTAACACACTGCTGCGACGTTATGTCGGTGAACCCATGCAAGTTACTTTTGTTTCATACCTGGCAGGGACTTTAGCATCACTTGCAATCTGCTTCGTTGCTCGTTATCCACTCCCCGCTTCGGCTTCCCTTGCTCAAACCTCTTGGTGGATGTGGATTGGCGGTTGTTTGGGTACGTTGTATGTGTGGTCAACCATTTTCGCAACACCCAGGATTGGAGCTGCGCTTGCGCTTGCTTTGATGATCGCAGGACAGATGATCGCAGCACTGTTTTTGGATCACTACGGTGCGATCGGGCTGGCAAAGTATCCAGCCAGTCCAATCAGAATTGCGGGAGTGGTACTGGTAGTGTTGGGCGTTTCCTTCGTTGCATATACCAAGCGGTGATTGCATCATGACTTAAATTTGATGGAGTTACACGCGATCGCACAGTGACAGGCTCGCCCGACGAACCCTTGCAAAATTGACTCATACTGTTTGCGATCGCTAATCATGCAACCCAATTCTGACCTACCCAATTCTTTAAATTTTTGCCCAACCTGCAATTTCAAAATAACTTAATTTTGGAGGCTCTCAGTGGTATAGCGCTGCTGTTCAGCAGTTGGTAATTCCTCGGCATTTTCAGCACTCATCCCAAAAATCGATGAGAACAGCCGAGCTTTGTGCTTACCATCATTATGTTCTAGATTCAGGCAATAATCATGCCATTTACGAATATCAGCAATAGTATTTTCTGCATTGGGAATTAGCATCTCCACCCGCCGCTAGTGATTTCTCTAACTCAACCAGCAACCTTTATACATACGGTTGGTGTGCAAGCGGATTGTTATGCGGCGTTTCGGATTTGTTGCTACTACTGCCAAAAATGTCAGTGGTTTTCCCATATCACTTTCTCAAAAGATGCTATAACAGTGTTATGAACAAAAACAGTGTTATAGCTAAAGATAGCGTTACGAACTATCGCAGCGCTCAAGAACTCCATCAGCAGGAACTCCGCAAGGGCATCCTGGATGATACAAGCAATCTCCTAATGCGTGAGGGAGCTACCGCCCTGAGTATGAGGCGGATCGCACAACTGGTTGGTTGCTCGACAACGGTGCTTTACACCATGTTTGGCAACAAACAAGGATTGATTGATGAACTCTATCTGAGGGGCTTTGAGATGGTACGCCAAGCTCTAGAAGCTGTCCCTCGTTCAGGTGATCCACAAAACTACATTTATGCCTTGTGTTATGCCTATCGAAATTTTGCTCTCATCCACTCAACGTACTACGCCATCATGTTTCTCAAAGTCATGCCGGAGTACACTCCCTCACAAGCAAATAGTCAGTTAGGTCAAAAAAGTTTTCAACTCCTTGTTGAGGCAGTGCAAGATTGCCTTGCACCTGGATTGATTACTGAAGATGAAGCTTGGGAAATCGCTCGGATTATTTGGGCAACAGTTCATGGTCATGTGGGGCTGGAGTTAGCTGGTCATTTTGACTATCCTGGTGTGTCACCTCAACAGATGTTAGAGCGAGCCTTGCAAGCCGTTGTTAAACAACTCTTATCAACTCCTAATTGCATCCAATGAGTCAACTTGTACAACTGCCCTGGTTATTCATGGCGGGATCTGCTTGCTGCAACAGTGCTGGGTCGATTCTGCTAAAGCAATCACGTCTGGTGGCAGTAAACTCTAGCTTCCTGGAAACTTTGTTGTCTCCGTGGTTCCTTTCCGCTCTGGTTATCTATAGTACTGGACTGCTTTTATTCGCCAAAGCACTCGATCGCCTTCCTGTTTCAACGGCAGTTCCGTTCTCGACAGGATTTGGATTCATCTTAACTACAATTCTTTCCCATTATCTGTTCGGTGAACGTTTGACTGTTAACCAGCTAACCGCTGTAAGCCTGATTTTTTGCGGAGTGATCGTGATTACCCGTTGATGTCTCTATCAATCTCAAGAGGGCAAAGCAATGGCTCATTTTGGTATTCTCTGTTTAGGAGCCACTGGTCATTTGAATACGATGTTCCCGCTAGGACATGAACTGCAACAACGTGGGCACCGCGTCACTATTTTTAGTGCTCCAGATACTCAAAGCAAAGTGCAAGCAGCAGGGTTCAATTTCTACGATATTTATTTTCAGTCTGATACAACCAATAACCAGGAACAAACTTCAACAGACAAGGCAGGAGCACTGACTAATTTAATCAACATCCGACGTACCCTGAAAAAATTTGCTCAAAATGCACAGACTCGGCTCCAAAAAGCACCAGCAATTATTCGAGAACAGGGTGTAGAAGCACTGATTGTCGATCTATCTGTTTTTGAGGGAGGAACAATCGCTGACTATCTCAATCTGCCCTATGTAACGATGTGCTGTATGCTCCCCTTCTACCAAGATCCAACCATTCCTCCGATTCCAACAACCTGGCAGTATAGTCCTGCATGGTGGGCACAACTCCGAAACCGCACTGCTTACGGTCTACTCAACTTGATGGCACAGCCTGTTTTGCAGGTCGTTTCCCGCTATCGTCAGATGTGGAATCTACCCGCGTACACCCACCCTAACGATATTTTTTCCAAGCTTGCGATTATCACCCGTCACATTCCTGAATTTGAGTTTCCGCGTCAACTCCCACTCCATTTTCATTTCACTGGATCGTTCCATCAGTCGATCGCAAGACAACCGATCGCTTTTCCCTTCGAGCGATTAGACGGTAGACCGCTCATTTATGCCTCAATGGGAACAGTGCAAAACCGCTTTAGTTTTATTTTTCGCACCATTGCAGAAGCCTGTGCTAGCCCAGACACTCAACTGGTCATTTCTTTGGGAGGTAGACTTGACCCAGAAGCATTTTCAAATCTCCCTGGAAATCCTATTGTTGTGAAGTACGCTCCACAATTGGAACTTTTGCAAAGAGCTAGCCTTAACATTACCCATGCTGGACTCAACACAACTTTAGAATCACTGAGCTATGGGGTGCCAATGGTTGCAATTCCAGTCACGGATGACCAACCTGGAGTTGCAGCGCGAATTGCCTGGACAGGCACTGGTGAAATAGTCACGCTTTCTCAGTTAAGTGTTCCTAAACTACGAGGGGCGATCGAACGGGTACTCACTGAAGGATCTTATAAACAAAATGCTGTTCGATTACAAGCACTGATGCGCCAAACTAGAGGAGTCAACCGAGCAGCCGATATTATCGAACAAGCTGTCTCCACAAAAAGTCCAGTTATCTATTGAATAGGCTCGTTACTGCTCTTGATTATTTATTGTTTACTAAAGTAGAGCCTTCGTACCCTGTGACTACAACGATATAAACCGACAACTCGACCTTCTGGATCTCGCACAAATTCAAACTTATCTGCATATATATCTGCACATATAGGGTATATAAGAAAGAGGTCTTGCCCAACAATTCTGAGATGAGATGGTGAATAACCTTTGCTCTTAAAATATAATTTATTATTTGCTAAAATTATTTGAAATTCAGACTCTAATTCTGCGGAATAATAAGTACCAAGATAATCTGTCAATAAATCATTTGGAGAATCTAGCGTTTTTTCAAGAGTAGAAGTTGTAATACCATTTGCGAGTTCTACTTTCACTATCATTCGAGTCAGATCTTCAGAAAACTCAATATCATAGTCAATCTCATTATCAACAGATTGAAAATGTTTGGTATCAATTGGAGCAAGTTGAAAATACATCCATGCTAGTTTAGCCATTAATTTTTCATTTTTTATCTCTAGCTTCCATATGCTTCCAGTTGTGGAATTATAATAAAATCCAGTTTTGAGTTGTAGCTCTACTACGGGTAAATTAATAGAGCTAATAGAACACGAAATAGGTTTAACGATATCTTCAATATAATCATTTTCTAAATATATATCAGCAACTTGAAAAGCTAATTTCGTTGGGTTAATCGTACTTAAATTAGCCAGACAGATAACAGAAAATTGGCAATCGGGAAATCGAATAAAGTCACTCCGATAACCTGTCCAAGAGCCTCCATGACTAACTGTTTTCAAGCCGCCGCGATCGCCAATCTGTAAACCAAATGAACCTGATATAACTTCGCCATTATTGAGTTTGCGTGGAGTCGTTACCTCTTCAATTAAATCTTGTCCATAGCCACCTAAGATATTGTGGTAGAAGTTTCGATCCCAAAGTAGTAAATCTTCGATAGTCGTGTAAAGCTGTCCGTCTCCACAAAAATCGTGAAAAGACATATCGAGCTGGAAACCACCTCCATCTTTTGGAGCGTATCCATTGGCTCTATTTTCCACAATTTCCTTGAAGTTATCGTGAAAATGGGTGTTTTTCATCCCTAGCGGGGCAAAAATGTGTTCTTGAGCGAATATACGTAAAGATTTGCCAGAGACGCGTCTCACAATTTCTGCTAGTAAAATGTAGCCAGAATTGCAATATAATTGCTCGGTGCCAGGCTCAAAATTTAAGTTTTGTTGTCGAGCAATTAAGGCAATAATTTCTTCATTGGAATACTTATTTTCAAATATCATTCCAGCAAAGAACATCAAAGTCAAATAGTCGCGCAAACCGCTGGTGTGATCGAGCAAATGGCGAATAGTAATGGGCTGGTTATATTGAGGAATCTCTGGAATATATTTTTGCAATTCATCATCTAAGTTAAGCAAATTTTGCCTGGCTAGTAAAACAATACATATTGCTGTAAATTGCTTGGAGTTAGAAGCGATATCAAAGACAGAATTAAGAGAAATAGTAATTTCATATTCCAAGTTAGCCATACCATAACCGCGCTGGTAAATTATCTCCCCATTCTGAATAACAGCAAGAGCACATCCGGGAGAATCAGGTTTATCCCACTGGATGAATAATTCATCGACTTTAGTAATGAGCGACATTATTTGTTGACTGCTGACATATTTCCATCTGCCCAGTTTAGCGAATTCTCAATATGGACAGACAAATGTGATCGAGGGCTGGCTGCGGTAGGTATTTGAGTTGAGCATTGGAACCAGCGTACAGAGTCATGTTTACCAAAATGTATAACCAAGGCAGCGCGCCCTTGGAGGTTAACAGGAGCTTTCGGATTCTCCGGCTCCGCTCCATTGTAGCGACTGCCGTGCACCCTTTAGGGTGTTGGCTAGTTTGAAACAGGCTACATTTTGGCAGAGTTTTCCTAACTTCTCACCAATTGTTCAGCAGGCTTGGCTCTACTCCAAACAGATTGCCCTGTAATTAGTTCAGCAACATCCATACCATTACCAATTACGCCCGGTACGCTAGGATAACCTGCACTAGCTCCGACAAAAAACAAGTTCGGTAGTTCGGTTGTGTAGCCCAAGCGATTTAAACCAACCTGACGCGGCACCAATTTAGCACCATAAATGTTACCTTGCGGCTGCCCTAAATAAAATTCGCTTGTAGTTGGCGTTCCGTAAACCTTCATGCGGGCATAAGCATCCACATCCGGAATTAAATGCCGCACGCTAGCCATAAGTGCTTGATAAACCTCTCGCTTTTGGGCTTTGTAAGCTTTGAGATCTGTTTCGTGCAATTGTTTAAAAGGCTCATAGGGGCAGACAGTCGCAATTTCTAACACGTGATGTCCTTCTGGAGCCATTCCCGGTTCGCGGGATTTCATCGTTGGGCAAGATAAAAAGATCCAGGGATTTTGGAAGTTGCCTTGTAGTTGTTGCTGATATTCGTGATTGAGATCGCCTGTCGGATAATACCAGATATTCCAGTTGCCAATGCCATAGCGTTGCGGATCAAAGCGGCTGTCTAATCCTAGATAAATGTTGAAGGCGCTAGCTGAGTATTCGTAACTGGTGAGGCGATCGCGTTCTTTGGCACTTAAGGCGTTGGCATTATGCATTAACTGGACTGTTAATTTCGGATCTAGATCGCTAATATAAGCTTTTTTCGCTGCATAGGATGTTCCTAAAGCAGTGACAAATTGCACAGTGCGATCGCGCACTTCAATGTGTTCTACCGGGGTTGAGAACTTAACTACACCTCCACCAGCAGTAATAGCTTCTACAATTGTGTCCACAAAATGCTTGAAGTGATGCCTGGGATAGTAAGCACCTTCAGAATAATCCCAAACCAGAGAAGTGTGGGTAAGCAAGGCAATTTCATTTGGAGGTAGGGCATAATCACCGCTTTGCCCTGCCAGAAGTGCTTGCAATTTGGGCGATAATCCAACGTGATCGTACAGATCTTGTAACGTCCAATTGCGCCTTAAAAACAAATGCCAATACTTTGGTAACTTTAACCAATCACTCCATTTTTGATCGTACCAGCGCACCTCTCGCACCAAGTCATGAATCTGCTGATGCAAAAGTTTGATTTCGTCACAATATAGATTGATGGCTTCTGCCTCATCTGGAAAACTTGCCAAAAGGCGATCGCGCAAAACTTCCCATCCTAAAGGAATGCGAAAATCAACTTCGGGTGTGACGATGCGATCAATGCAGTTTGGATCGAGAGAGTTAAAGGGAACATTCCGTTCTATATAATTGAGAAATTGCCCAATAGTTTCCCCAGAACCGCATTGAGAAATATAGTGAACATCTGCACAAAAACGATAGTCGCCATAGTCAAAGGTGTGGCAACATCCACCTGGTAAATAATGTTTTTCTAAAACAGCAACTCGATAGCCCTGGCGTGTTAGACAAGCAGCTGCTGCAAGTCCACCTAATCCCGCCCCTAAAATCACATAATCAAAGCTTTCCATATGCAGTCTCCTTCAAGACAAACATCTAAGAGACTTGTATGGCAGGCACTGCTTGGAATTGATTATTAATGATACAGTCGATACTGGTAGAAAATGCCTACCCTACAACCTAATCGTAATCAGATGTATGCAGTTGTGCCTTACACCTTATGCATAGTTTTCTTGGCGTTGCTGAATCGCGGTATGAATTTGATGTGTAGAGACGCGATATATCGCGTCTGGGCAGGGGTTTTGGCATTACGAAAAATTATTTTCATAGCCTAAATCAGCAACGCCGTTTTCTTTATTTTATTTGCTGAATGGAAAGATGAATATTTTGATTTTAGGTGGCACTCAATTTCTGGGACGACATTTTGTTGAGATTGCTCTTAATAATGGGTATCAGATAACACTTTTTAATCGAGGACAAACTAACAACAGCCTTTACCCAAATGTGGAAAAGTTGGTAGGCGATCGCCTCAAAGGCAATCTTGCTGCTTTGCGGGGAAGAAAATGGGATATTGTGATTGATACTGCTGGCTACTTTCCAAATTTAGAGCAACTGGTTCGAGATACGGCAGAGTTATTAAAAGATTCAGTAGAATTTTACATTTTTATCTCTACAATCAGTGTTTATGCTGAACTAAAAACTAATGGTGATGAAACATTACCCCGTTATGGCATTGATCGAAATCCGCCCGAAAAGACAGACGCAGAGATATACGGCACTCATAAAGCTCTTGCAGAATCAGTGGTTCAAGAAATTTATGGTGAGCGAGGGCTAATTGTTCGACCTGGATTGATTGTTGGCCCCTATGATAATCTTGGACGCCTACCGTACTGGGTGCGGCGTGTTGCTCAAGGTGGAGAAGTTTTGACTCCAGAGTCTCCTAACTTACCAGTTCAATTCATTGATGCACGAGATTTAGTGGAATGGATTTATCGAATGGCATTAGCTCGCAAAGGAGGGGTGTATAATGCTGTTGGGCCGGATTATTCCCTTAACTTAGGTCAGGTATTAGAAACCTGTCGGCAGGTGAGCGGAAGTGACGCAAAATTTATTTGGGTTCCAGGAAAATTTTTAGAGTCGCAAGGTATAGGACACTGGCAAGAGTTACCTTTATGGTTGCCATCATCACTACAAAATACCTTTCCTTGTTTGAACAACAGGAAAGCGATCGCAGATGGTTTGAGTTTCTCCCCCTTAGCCAAAACTATTCATGATCTTTGGCAATGGGATCAACTGGAACAACCAGAATATCCTAGTGGATTGTCGCCAGAGAAAGAAAAGAATGTTCTGCAAGCATGGCGTAGAGCGGCTGAAGAAGGCATAGATCACTAGTTATGAAAAAAGTAAATTGGTTAATTGAAAAAAATATTATTGATGCCGAAGAACAGTTTTTAGAAGAGTTGAGAAGACAAGGATACATTTACAAAGAGACAAAATATCTTCACTTTCGTCCCCAAGAGGCAAATAAATATTTCCCAGATCATGATTGTGTTTTGTTTAGAGGAACCCTAAATTTAGGGCGAGATATCTTAAAAACTTCTTGGATTCCCGGAGCTTATATGGATGAGAGGAATCTTCGCTGTTCAACTTACTACACTTATTTTGGTCAATATCTACTTAATAACAAATATTTTATTCTCTCTTTGGGTGAATTAATTAGAAGAAGAGAAGAAATTCTTGAATATTTTAAATCTAAGGGCGAACTATTTGTTAGACCTGACAGTAATATGAAATCGTTTCGGGCTGGAGTTTTTAATCTGAATGTTTTAAATACCATGCAGTCTTTGGGAAGTGAATTGAGGAGAGATGAAACAACTTTAGTGCTAGTAAGTGGTAAGCGAATAATTACTAGAGAGTGGAGATTTTTTGTGTATAAAAATCAAGTTATCACCGGTTCACTCTACTTAGTGGAAGAAGAAAGAGTAGATGAAACAATTAAGGGAGGTGATCTAGAGGATTACTTGAGTGAAGTATTAAAGCAAGTGAATTGGTATCCAGAATCTCTCTATACAGTAGACATTTGTGAGTCAGAAGGAGAGCTTTACGTACTAGAGCTTGGTTCTTTTAGTTGTGCTGGAGAGTATGGTTGTGACTTGAGTTTGATTGTAGAAGCTGGTGCCAAAGCAGCTTGGGAAGATTATGAAGCTGTCAATTGTTAGCCATCACCTAATAATTATGAGTGTCTTTATTCCAAAGTTATAGTAGTCCCAATGGAATTGTGAGAAAATACATTTTCAGAATTTACTTGCATCTTAGGATGCTCAAATATTTCTTATATAAAAATTAAATTCGGGTAAACAATTTGTATGAATACTCTTTTCTTATTTCAAATTAAACAGAAAATCTGCACATTCATCACTTCTAAACTGAGGTATTCACTGCTAGGATTTTTTTTAAGTGTTTGTTTACTCTTGTCTGGTTGTCATACGACTACACCTAAGGAAAGTGGAGTAATTCATCTGACGCTATGGCAGGGAATCAATCCTCCTACAAATCGGGATGTATTTCAAAAATTAGTAGACCGATTTAATCAAACTCATCCTGATATTGAGATTGAATCGATTTATGCTGGACAACTTGAACAACAAATACCTAAAGTATTAACTGCAGTTGTTGGCAACGTTCCGCCAGATATTTTGTTTTTTAACCCACAACTAACAGGTCAACTTGTAGAGCTTGGGGCAATCTTACCTCTAGAAAATTGGTTGGACAAATCGCCACTGAAATCAGAAATTATTCCAAATTGTTTTGGCGAAATGCAATTAGGAGGTCACATTTGGTCAGTACCTTTGTGGAGTGGTAATATTGGTATATTTTACAGACCGGATTTATTTAAAGAAGCGGGAATTACTGAGTTACCAAAAACTTGGGATGAGTTGCGGCAAGTTGCGAAAAAACTGACGATAGATCGTAATGGCGATCGCCGTCTTGATCAGTTTGGGATGTTAATGCCTCTAGGAAAAGGAGAATGGACTGTCTTTACTTGGTTTCCTTTTTTATTAAGTAGTGACGGGACAGTGGTTAAAAATGATCGCCCCGATCTAGTTAATCCAGGTGCGATCGCTGCTTTGCAATTTTGGCAAGACTTGATTAAAGACGGTTCTACTAAATTCTCTGCATCGGAAAGGGGATTTGAAGAAGATGATTTCCTTGCCGGACGTGTTGCCATGCAGCTGACGGGGCCTTGGACGTTTATTATGAAAAGTAAAGTTGATTATGATGTACTTCCTATTCCTGCCAATCTTCACCCAGCAAGTGTAATTGCTGGTGGCAATCTGTTTGTGATGAAAACTACATCAGAAAAAGAACAGGCAGCGCTGAAATTTTTAGAATACGTGATCGGTGAAGAATTCCAAACCGAATGGAGTATTGGCTCTGGTTTTTTGCCCATCAATATCAAATCTGCCCAGAGCCAAGCTTATCAGGAATTTATTAAGCAAAAACCCGTCATGAAAGTTTTTCTGGATCAAATGGCTGTATCAGGAACTCGACCGATTATTCCTGGTTATAATCGCTTATCTGACAGTCTTGGGCGGGCGATCGAGGCGACAATGTTGGGAGAGTCTCCCCAAAAAGCCCTCAAAACAGCACAAAAGCGTTTAGAACTGATTTGGAATAACTAGAAGAAAGCAGCTATGCTGTCTGGAAGCATCCCAATTTTTCAAAAATACCTGGCGATTAGAAATCGCGACTACACAGACAAAGCCTGCCTATGCAGGCTACTTATGTTAGTCCGCGTAGGCGGTACTTCGTTTATATAGCCCCAGACTTCCAGTCTGCGGGGAATATGTCCTCCCATGAGGTATTTATGACTTTACAGGATGTCCCTAATCTCTGGGTTCCTTTGGCACTTTTAGGCTTAATTATCATCGCTGCTGTATTTTTCAGTCGCAGTCAGTAATTTGACACTTCAAAAGGGGATTGGGGATTGGTGATTGGGTATTGGGGAAGTTTTTCTCCCCTGCTCAGAGCTTCCCTGCTTTTTCCTAGCCCCTAGTCCCTAGTCCCTAGCCCCTAGCCCCTATTTATTCCTTCTGCCCTCTGACTTCTACTTATACGCTGGCAACGCTACGCATCAAATTGTGGGGCGCATGGATTTGCTGCCGCACCGGAAGTTCAATTACAAACTCTGTCCCTTGCCCTGGTGTGGAGTGGCAATACAGTTTGCCACCATGCTTTTCAGTGACAATTTCATAACTGATCGATAGCCCCAATCCGGTACCTTTGCCAATGGGTTTGGTAATAAAGAAGGAATCGAAAATACGCGATCGCACTTCCTCAGTCATTCCCAATCCGTTATCCGCTATATAAATGGCAATCCAATCAGCCTCAATCATCTCTGTCGAAATCCGAATCGTGCCGGGATTTGCTTTGATTTCTTGAGGCGATCGCTGGCGATTGTGTTCCTCCAATGCGTCAATGGCATTGGTAAGTAAATTCATAAATACCTGATTTAGCTGCCCCGGATAGCATTCCACGCTAGGCAATTGACCATAATTTTTGATAATCTCAATGCTTGAATGTTCTGGTTTCGCTTTCAGACGGTTTCCCAGAATCATTAAAGTGCTGTCGATGCCTTCATGAATATTTACTGCTTTGAATTCAGCTTCATCAAGGCGAGAGAAATTTCGCAACGATAACACAATTTCTTGAATACGCTCGGTTCCCACCTGCATCGACTTGAACAGTTTAATCAAATCTTCGATCAGAAAGTCCAACTCGATCGCTTCAATTTCTGCTTGGATTGCTTGAGGAGGATTGAGATAGTGTTGCTGATAGAGTTGTATCAGTCCCATTAAATCTTGCGTATACTGATGGGCATGAGTTAAGTTACCATGAATAAAATTGACTGGATTGTTAATTTCATGGGCAACTCCAGCCACTAACTGACCAAGACTTGACATTTTTTCAGCCTGAACCATCTGCGCTTGAGTAGATCGCAGTTGTGCCAAAGTTTGCTCCAGAATCTGATTTTTTTCCCTCAATAGCGTTTCAGATTGCTGAAGTGCCTCTTCTGTGCGCGTGCGCTCTGCAATCTCTTGCTGTAATTGAGCATTCAGCCGTGCTTGTTCCTGGGCGATCGCCTCAATTTGCCAGGTAGAGACAATGCTATCAGCCATCTGATTAAAAGTAGCTGCCAGTTGCCCTATCTCGTCTGCGGATAAGACTTGCGCTCGTGCCTGAAAATTACCGCCTGAGAAGGCTTGAGTAACTTGTTGCAGATGCCCGATCGGACGAGCGATCGCCCGTGCTAGCAGAGTTGCCAATAACACATCCACCGATAACGCCAATACCGCAATTCCCCCTTGTAGCAGTAAACTTTGTCTTAGTAAGGCATTCAATGCCGTCTCTGGCGTTCCTCTTACCAAAATCGCCACTGTTTCTCCAGCAAAATTTAATAATGCCCTTGCAGCCACAGTATAAGTTTGTCCTTCTACGGCAATCCTTTGGGTGACTGGCTTACCTCTTGCTTCAACAGCCGCACTCAACAACGCAGTATCGGGCAAAGACACGTAGCGAACACCTTGATTTTCTTGCCCCTGTTTGTCGGTGTTTGTGTCTTGTTCTGCTGTGGCTAAGGCAAATTCTCCATTCGGTTGACGCGAATAGACAGCACTATATCCGCCGCCGAGGGTAACAACGGTTTGATGCACAATTGGAGGTTTGTCGTTGACGATATCCCCAGAAACTAAAGCCCCCAGTACTTCTTGGGTTTGCGGGTTGCGCACAGGTGTCACAGTATAACGAATCAAAGCATCATAACCCTCTATCCCCACAGGCAAAGGCGGTTTTTCCTTAGCAAGTTCTGCCCTACTCACAATTTCACTTGTCTTAATCTGCTGGGGATTTTTGAGAACCTCACCCACCAAGTTACTGGGATTAAAGATTTCACCGATGCGATCGGCATTAGCATTAACAATAATTCGTAAATCTTTGCCAACCAAGGTTGCATACTCAATCTCCCTAGCTTTGACTTCATTTTGGAGAATCTGCTTCACTTGTCGCTGTAAAGTGGAGTCCAACCTTTGGGAATTTGCATGAGCTTTGGCTGCGGCAATGATAGCAGCATTATCAGATTGCCCCCTAAAGCCAAATCCCATTTGATTGATTTTGATGTTGTAGTTGATTTCTGTCACCGCCAACTCAGATCGGGCTTGGTTAACTAGCATCCTTCGCCCTCCAGCAATAATCAGGAATGCCCCAACCCCAACTAGCCCAACAATAGAGATAACTTCTGAGGTACATAGCGCAATTAGCTGTTTTCTGTTAATCGGAAGGTCATAAAATCGCTTTAGAAAGCTGACTTTGTGTCGCATACGGATTAGTTTGAGAGGATTTTAATTATTAGAGTTCCCCTCAACCTCACCAAAATCAAAAGCTTGCCTCTAAATTGATGTCATTTTTTAACAACCGTAAAATGGGCACTGTCCCCAACGTCAAAATCAGGGTTTGAGAAAAGTTAGCTAGTGCCCACCCTACAAAAATTGCAATCAGGCAACTGGCGCAAGATGTGAAGTCAGGAAACTTTTCGGATTCAGCTGGCGATCGCAGAAAGTTAGTAAAAGCCCGATCGCAAATTTAGGAAGAACAGGAATAGGGGATAGGGGACAGGGGATAGGGAATAAGGGACAAGGCGACAACCAGACAAGGAAATGGGGAGAACAACTAATGACTAATGACTAATGACCAATGACTAATAAATCATGACTAATGATTAATTTCTCCTGTTGAAGGGTACAATAAATGCCGATTGTCTTCCAAAGTTTTAAAGCTTCATGATCTCCAGTAACGACTTTCGACCTGGTGTCTCAATTGTTTTAGACGGATCTGTATGGCGAGTAGTGGAATTCCTCCACGTCAAGCCGGGCAAAGGTTCCGCGTTTGTGCGGACAAAATTGAAAAATGTTCAGACTGGGAGCGTAGTGGAAAGAACGTTCCGGGCAGGGGAAACTGTACCGCAAGCTACTCTCGAAAAAAGCACGATGCAGCATACCTATAAAGAGGGTGATGAATACGTCTTTATGGATATGGAAACCTATGAAGAAGGCAGATTAAGTGCAGCCCAGATTGGCGATCGCGTTAAATACCTTAAAGAAGGTATGGAAGCTAACGTCGTTCGTTGGGGCGATCAAGTGCTAGAAGTAGAACTGCCTAACTCTGTGGTATTAGAAGTGGTGCAAACAGACCCTGGTGTAAAAGGTGACACTGCAACCGGAGGCAGCAAACCTGCAACATTGGAAACTGGTGCAATTGTCATGGTTCCTCTATTTATTACCCAAGGAGAACGTATCCGCATTGATACCCGTAATGACACTTATCTTGGCAGGGAATAAATTTTAACACAAAAAAGATGGAAATCCTGATTTCCATCGCTAACGGGGATTTAGCTCCCTGCCCCGTGTAATATATTAAACACTGCCCATAATTTTATCTACTATCCGTATTGTAATTATGAGGTCATAAAAGCTGTGCCATTAGACTTTAATGAAATTCGTCAGTTATTGACGACTATTGCACAAACTGACATTACAGAAGTAACGCTTAAAAGCGACGATTTTGAAATCACAGTACGTAAAGCTACGATCGCCGCTACAGGTGCTGGAGTTAGTACGGGATTATCATCTGTTTCGCCAATTGCACCCCCAGTAGCGCCGCCTCCAACTGCGGAAGTGAGCCGCACCTATGAAGCACCAACAAGCGTAAGCACAGCGCCAGCCCCATCACCAATTGAGCAAAAAAAATATGTAGAAGTCACTTCTCCGATGGTGGGAACCTTTTACCGCGCCTCTGCACCTGGTGAAGCACCGTTTGTAGAAGTCGGCGATCGCATCCGTAGCGGACAAACAGTGTGCATCATTGAAGCGATGAAGCTGATGAATGAAATTGAAGCCGAAGTATCCGGGCAAATCATTGAAATTCTTGTTCAAAATGGCGAACCTGTAGAATATGGTCAGCCTCTGATGCGAATTAATCCAGATTAAGTATTAATCTATATAAGGAATATCCGATTGTTAAAATTTTTCTGTTCATTTGTTCCGGGACAATCCTGATGAAACAAACGTTGCCTGTACCAACAGAAGTTGTACAACAAGTGGCTGAATATTTCGGCTTGTTGAGTGAGCCAATGCGCCTGCGGTTGTTACATTTATTGCGGGATGAAGAAAAATGCGTACAAGAATTGGTAGAGGCAACCCAAACGTCTCAGGCAAATGTATCAAAACACCTGAAGGTAATGTGGCAAGCGGGAATTCTTAGCCGCCGCAGTGAGGGAACCTGTGCCTACTATCGGGTGGAAGATGAAATGATTTTTGAATTGTGCAATCGAGTTTGCGATCGCCTTGCCACCAGGTTAGAACAACAAGCCCGCAATTTTCGCGTCTTGAATGGCAAGTCATAAGTAGGTAGTCATTACTGCTGTGTCATTTGTCCTTAGTTTTTACATTGACTAATGACTAATGAACGCCAGTCGCTACAAGTCGGCAAAACCGACGGCAGTCGCTTTATGCTGGGAAACCCTTACTTTCGTTTATCCACTACCTACGGAAGCCGTACCTACCCTACCCTGCGGGAACCCCTTTCGGGGAACGGGAACAGCAAAGACTGCGGGAAGGGCTACTCTGCGAGAAGCCGCTTTGCGTCTACGCCCAACGCTGAACGGAAGCCGCTAGCTACGCAACGCCTAACGGCGAACGCGTCTACCGCGTCTACGTGTCTACGGCAGTCGCTACCTTCGGAAGTCGCTTCGCGCCTACAAGTCGGCAAAGCGCAAGGGCGCGCTGCCTCACCACCGCGCTGCCTCCCCAACGCGCTGGCTCCTAATAACTAAAGCTGATAGTCTTGATTGAAGCTTTCACGGGTGAGAGGCTGTTCTAACTCCACACCTTCACCACCCAAAACATCCAAAGGTTTGCCATTGATATCAATATAAACCTTGGCATTCGGATTTAAACTTGTAGCAGTGTAAACAACTTGCCCTACGCGACCCATCATAGAGGCGCTTCCACCCCCTTTGCTAAATTCTTCAGATAAATTGACGCGCACACTACCATTTTCTACATCTACACCTAGCAATTTAGTTCCCGATGGTATGGTAGTAGAATTATCTCCTTGTGCATTACCTTCTAGCAAGCGTTGGAATGCTGCTTCTAAAAAGCGATCGGGCTGGTTGCGATTCGCTGCAACCTGAATTTGCTGGGGAACCAATTTAAAACTTGTACCACTATCTTGCAGCCAATAGATTTGGGCTGTTTTTTCATTTCCGACTAGAGATTGAGTGGGCGTATTTGTTTGCTGTTGAGACGGTACTGTTGACTGGTTATTAGAATTCGAGACGAACCAAGCTACACCTCCTCCCACTGCCACAATCGTCGCTGAGATAGCAGCTATTAAACCTGAGGAAATACGGTTAGATCCTTGTTGTTGATTCATATTAACAACCTTCCTTAAGGCTCTTATATAGTATTTATAGAGGATAAGTCTAGCTAACGACGGTACTCACGAACGGCGAGTTTCCAAGAACTTAGAAGATGGCTCAATCCTTAAAAACGCCGCAATCTCTAATTTTGATGGCTTCATATCTAATTTTAGAATTCGTACCTGGAGTCCGTCACCTTCCAAGTTACGTAGATCCAATCTTTGATTAATGTTATTCACAACATTATTCAAAAATTGAGGCGGAAACTCCTCTCCATCAACTAACACAACTGGATCAATTAGCTGAAACTGCCTCCCAGCAACTACACTCAATCCTGATTCAACTTTAATTGCAAGTGCTTTTTCCTGGTTTTCCTCCTGTAATTCTACTTGGAAAATCAGACGATTATTAGCTAAAATTTCTACCCTGGGATTGATAAAATTGTAGACTGAAGATGATTCAGATTCTGAAGAACCTCCTATATTAAACTTCCGCAGTCGGCTGAGAAATTCCGGCGACTGTAAAAGTTTGTTGATGTCTTCTTGATTTAAGACCAAACGCACACCAGCCTGTAAAGGTTGTTTTAATTTAGGTAATTTTTGCCTAAAACTACTTGGATCTAATTCAATTTCATCAGTTTCCAATTCTAAAACAGCAATGTTAATATTCTGTTGTTTTAATTGCAAAGAACGTCCTGCAATTTGTACACTTTCTACTTTACCTTGTAGCAATTGATGAGTGGGAGCATTATCAACTCGCACTTGTAATTGTTCTGCTCTAGCGAGTTGTGAACGAATGACATTTTCAGCAGTAGTGTCAATTACTAGCCCCAAAGGGACGATTAAACCCAGCAAACCAGATACGAGGATTGTCAGAAGTTCCATATGTTTTGGAAATTAAAAGGGGACAGGGGACAGGGGACAGGGGATAGGGTACAGGGAACAGGAAAGAAATAAAGGATTCTCCTTATCTCTCCCACTCTCCTAGTCTTCTTCTGCCTCCTGCCCCCTGCCTGGTTACTGAGCGAAGTCGAAGTGCTGCCCTCTGCCTTTGTTTAATTTTTAGCCTCTATTGCTTGAACAATCCATTGCTTGATAGTAGGCACTACTTCCGCAATCGGAATTTCCTGAGAATTATGGGTAGCGCGTTCAACTACTTCGACTTTGCCATTGGCGATCGCTCGTCCAGTGACTATCCTATAAGGTATGCCAATTAAGTCCGCATCTTTAAATTTCACTCCTGCCCGTTCGTTGCGATCGTCGAGTAGAGTTTCAATTCCGGCTTGATTGAGTTCTGTATAGAGTTTCTCGGCAATTTCTACTTGTTGAGCATCGTTAATATTTGGAATTGTCACAATAGCATGATAAGGCGCGATCGCAACAGGCCAAATAATTCCATCTTTATCGTAGGATTGCTCTACTGCTGCTTGTGCCAGTCGTGAAACTCCCACACCATAACAACCCATGACTAGTGGTTTTTCTTCACCCTGTTCGTTGGTATAATTTGCTCCCATTACTTGAGAATACTCTGTCCCTAGTTGGAAAATGTGACCAACTTCAATGCCGCGAGCGCTTTTTAAAGTTTGTTCTGGGTTGTGGATTGCGCGATCGCCTGGTCTGGCTTTACGCACATCTACGATATTATCTGGTAATTTAAATTGCTCATTCCAGTTAGTACCGACTACGTGATAGCCAGATTCATTCGAGCCTGTCACAAAGTTCTTTAAATCAGTTGCAGTTTTATCTACTAAGCGCAAAAACTTAGGATGGACTGATCCCCCTCAGTTCCCCCCTTGCTAAGGGGGTAATATAGTCATCTGCAACATCAGGAGCAATATAACCTAAAGGCAAGGGTTTAGCCGCCCATTTCTTCTGCGCCTCTGCATCTGGTACGGTTAGCTTCAAAATTGTCTTAGCACCGTATTGGGAAGCGAGCTTTGTCAGTTCATTTTGCAACTTAACTTCGTTAACTTCCTGATCGCCTCGGATACTCACCAAGACTAAAACCGTTGTGGCATTATCATAAAGTGCTTGGTAAAGGACATTTTTGACTATTTGAGTTGGAGAACATTTCAAGAAAGCACAGAGTTTGTCAATTGTCTCTGTTCCGGGAGTTTCCCGTTTTTCATAACTTGTAAACGGTGAAGTTTCAGCATCTGCCGTTAAAGATACAGCTTTTTCCACATTGGCAGCATATTGTCCATCTTCGGTGTAGAGAACCTCATCTTCGCCAGCTTCCGCCAACACCATAAATTCTGTAGAACCAGAACCACCAATGGCACCAGAATCTGCTTCTACAGCACGAAAAGCCAAACCAGAGCGCCGCAGCATATTACTGTAGGCTTGGTACATATCCTGATAAGTTTTTTTTAGGCTTTCTTCGTCTTCGTGGAACGAGTAGCCATCCTTCATGATAAATTCTCGTCCGCGCATCAAACCAAAGCGGGGACGAATTTCATCGCGGAACTTAGTTTGAACTTGATACAGATGTAGTGGTAGCTGACGGTAAGAGTGGATCAGATCACGAGCGATCGTTGTGATTACTTCCTCGTGAGTTGGCCCCAATGCTAATTCTTGCTCGCGCCGATCTACAAGGGCAAACATGATACCTTCTGCTTGAGTGTAAGTATCCCATCTGCCAGATTCGCGCCATAGCTCGGCAGGTTGTAATTGGGGTAAGAGACACTCTTGCGCGCCCGTAGCATTCATCTCTTCCCTTACTATTTGGGAGACTTTTTGCAATACCCGCCACATCAGCGGGAGATAAGCATATATACCACTACCGATGCGACGAATATAACCTGCGCGGAGTAATAATTTATGACTGGGAATTTCTGCATCAGCAGGATCATCCCGGAGCGTAACAAATAACATTTGTGACAGTCGCATCGTTTGTCCCCTTTCCCGTTTCGCTAATTGCTAACTCAGTTAAAGTCTAAATGAAGGTTGAAGTATGAAGTATGAAAAAGGTATCAATAAAAACTTAAAATCCAGAACGCAAAAGTATTTATTCTGAGTTCTGAGTTCTGAGTTCTGAGTTCTTTTTCCTTCATCCTTCTTTTCAGGAGGAAACCACCTTGCCCAATCTAATTTATCAAGCACAGCCACCCCTAGAATTTATCCCGCCAGCATTCAAGCCTTGGTTTTTAGAAGCCGTTCATCTGTTGCTACCCACTTGGCTACGCTGGAAATCAGCAATTAGCCAAATTGAAGCAGATGACGTAGAAGTTTTGGTGGATCTCTATCGTCAATTTCAGGAGGGAAAGATCCGCTTTTTGATAGCATTTCGTCATCCTAAAACACAAGATCCATTTTGCCTGGGCTACTTGTTTTCCCAAATCGTGCCAAAGGTAGCACGACAGATGGGAGTATCCCTACAGCACCCAATTCATGCCCATTTTATCTACGATCGCGGCATTCCTTTGTGGGCTGGCTCACACATTGGCTGGATCGCTTCTAGCCTGGGTGGCACCCCAATCCAACGCGGTAAGGCTGATTGGACAGGTTTGCGATCAGCTCGTGACTTGTTTGCTAATGGGCGTTTCCCGATGGCAGCAGCGCCAGAAGGAGCCACTAACGGACTTTCGGAGGTAGTCAACCCACTTGAACCCGGAATCGCACAATTGGGCTTTTGGTGCGCTGAAGACTTGCACAAAGCTGGACGAGATCAACAGGTACTCATTGTACCAATTGGCATCAAATACAGTTACGTTGAAGCGCCTTGGAATGCGATCGCCAAACTTTTAAGTGAATTAGAAGCAGCTAGCGGTTTACCTGGCGATACAAAAGTATACAACAATATTTCTCCAATAGAGTCGCTCTATCCTCGCTTGTTGCGGTTATCTGAACGCTTGCTATCTTTGATGGAACAATTTTACACGCGGTTCTACCATCAAAAACTGCCAGAAGTAAAAAATCAAACCGAAGATGCGAACGAGGTAATAGCTGCTCGTCTTTACGTGCTTTTAGATGTAGTTTTACAAGTAGCAGAGCAGTATTTTGATTTACAACCAAAAGGAAATTTTAGCGATCGCTGTCGGCGTGTCGAACAGGCTGGTTGGAATTATATTTTTAGAGAAGAATACAAAGATATCAAAGCACTATCACCATTAGAAAAAGCATTAGGCGATCGCGTTGCCGAAGAAGCCAATTTGCGGATGTGGCATATGCGATTAGTAGAAAGTTTCGTTGCTGTTACAGGCAAGTACGTGCGCGAAAAACCCACAGCAGAACGATTTGCTGAGACAACTTCACTGATTCGGGATATGGTAACTAGGATTAGGGGCGGTAATCCATTTAAATCTCCGCCACTAGGTAAGCAACGGGTGAAAATTACTATAGGCGAACCGCTATCTGTTTCACAAAGGTATCCGGTTTATAAAGCCAGTCGTCAAGGAGCTAAACAAGCTGTGGCTGACTTAACGAAAGATTTGCAGCAGGCGATGGAAAGTTTAGTTGTAAAGGGAGAGTGAACTGGGCGATCGCCTCCTTCTCACTCCCTCAATCCGAAGGAATAATTTTAGGAAAAACTCTAGATAAATCCAGAACTAAATCAGGAAAATATGGCAGATTAACTGATTCATTGGGCAGAAAAATTATCTTTTTTCGATAACCAAATTTACCTTGCAAATCTTGATAAGGTTCACTGTAAGATTCTAAATAATTTGCTACTAAATTCAATATCCAATAATCAGAAATTCCCGCTTCTGCATAAAGTGGTAATTTTACCTCTTGGTCATATTTCAAAGAAGAATCAGCTATCTCAATTAACAGTAAAATATCAGCTGGAGTGGGATGAGTGCTGAGATAATCATCAGCGCGATTTTTGACAATCACTCGATCTGGTTCAGGTTCGCTGTAGTCAGGAATAATTATCGGTTGTTGTCCTCGCAGTGTCGCTCGTTCTCCTACTAACTTAAATAATTCTCGTTCTAAGCGGGTTTCACACACAGAGTGCAGCTTGCCTTTAGATACCATTGAAATAATTTCTCCGTTAATTAGCTCAACTCGGTCATCTTCATGAAAGAATCCGAGTTCTGCTAAACGGTCATATTCAGTTATAGTAAAGCGTTTAGCGGTAGCTATAGTCATAATATTTAAGGCACCGTAGAGTTAGTTGCATTGTAACCATGTTGATATTGGTATATGCTGAAGCCTTTATAAGTTGTGATGGTCACAGTAGCTTATACCAATTTAGTAAGCTGTGGAGGTGGAGTATTAACCTCGTTAACAGATGAAGTTGTATTTTGTTGAACCTTGATTACCTGTGCTAAAACTTTTGCCAAAATATCAGGTGCAAAAAGCACAGATGGCGGTTTAACCATATGGATAACTTCTGCAAATCTCCGATACACCTCAGGGTTATTTACCGCTTGCAAAATGACTCGATCCATGTAGCGGTGCATGAGTCTAGTAATTAGATCGGGCTTGCCACCCTCGGTAGTTTCCCAGCGAAAATCTTCACTGGTTGCCATCATCCAGGGAATTTCTAAAACGCGAGCAAGTTGTTTGTGGAAGCGGCGAGTTAAACCTGTGAGCCTTAGCTCTTGTAAGCAACGCTCAAGAGCTAATGCACCCAAAGCCGCAGTAGTCATACCCTGGCCATAAGCAGGATTAAAGCTACAAACTGCATCCCCTAGTGCTACCAATCCTTGTGGCATTCGAGGCAGTTGCTCGTAGTGACGCCAAAGATTTTCTGTGCGGCGATAGCCATATACGGGGGAAAGGGGTTTAGCGTTTTTAATCGCTTCATAAAGGATGGGGCTACGTAGACTGCGAACAAATTCGAGAAAACCAGCTTCATCAGTAGGTGGATAGTCTCTACCGATACCCGCTACGGTAATTACCCAGCGATCGCCTTCTACAGGATAAATTACCCCACCACGCCGCTCAAAGGGTGGTTTTTGCACCACAGTCAGGACTTTCCAGTCTGCTTGAAAAGTATCTGGACGTTCGTACCACCGGGAGCTATAGCCCAAAAAAGAGTTGATTATGGTTTCCTTGGGGGATGGGTAGCCTAGAGCTTCCAACCACTTTGGTAATGAGGAGTTGCGTCCACTAGCATCTACAATCAAGTGAGCGGTTAATTCTGTTAGCTCAGAAGGATTGCGACAACGCAATTTTACTCCTGTAACTTTAGAATTGCTATTGTCACTCAAAAGCCCAGTTACCTGAGTTTGATCAAGAAATTGCAGATTTTGATAGGCACTTAAGCGACGACGAACCAACCATTCTAGTAAAGAACGACTACAAGTATGAGTAACTAAGTCTGAATCAACGCGGGGAAACCAACCCCAAATTCCTAGCAAGGGATAATCAGCTGTCCAATTTACCTTTGGCGCACCTGCGGTGGCTAATTCTGCCTCTAAGCCAGGAAAAAGCTGCTCTAAAAGTCGTTGTCCTTGGGTAAGTAACACGTGGACTTGATTGGCTTGGGGAACTCCTGGACGTAACTCAGGTTGCTGGGGCAAGCGATCGCGCTCAACCACAGTCACGCGGTCAAAGTGATTTACTAATACTCTAGCTGCTAGCAGTCCAGCCATGCTGCTACCAATTACTAAAGCATGGCTGCCATTATTAAGATTTTGTTGGTTTTCCATGAGTATAGACACTACCACTAGACCTTAATACTTTATTATTAATATTTTTCCTTAGCTCCTAACATCTGTAAAATTTTATCTGCGTGCTCTAAATTTCCAGCAATACGCCGAATCGGCTGCGGCCAAACTTTTACCAGAGTCGGAGTTGCTGTCACTTGATTTGCTTCAGCTAGTTCTGGATGAGTAAAAACATCAATGACTTTTAGGGTGTACGGTTGCCCCAGGTACTTTTCTAGCAGTTCGTGAAGATTTTCGAGAATACGTTCTATACCAGGACTATGCCCGGCAATAAATAGGCGGAGGACATAGCCTTGGGTGTCTAGTTGTGATTGTTGTGTTGCGGTCTCTTGATAGTATAAGACAGCTTCGGTAGGGTCTAAACGCAAAATTAAATCGTGATCTTCCCACAGTTGCGGAAATGAAGAGCGATAGCTTGTTAAAACCATGCGATCGCATAATCCTTCTTGCCAAGGTGCGCTCTGCCAAACCAATTCCCCCGTGCCAAAAATAGCGTTTAGTACAGGCTGATATCTCATCACTGCTGGATAAGCTTCGGCGAAAGTCCGTATTTGTTGAGTGCGCGGATCTAACCAATGATCGATAGTCGCCGTGTAACAGGGCACTAAAAAGTGAGGCGGTTCTGGCAAGTCCAGAATTTCCTGCAAGGTAGCACACAAATGCAAATGCCATCGACCTTGTTTGCTGGGATCGATGCAATAAATTAAATCTCCTCCAGGCGTAAATAGGGCAATGCCTTTGAACAACTGGGGTAATGGTGGTTTGTCAGGAGTCAAGGCTGATAATTGGGGATTAGGGGTTAGGGGCTAGGGACTAGGACTAGGGACTAGGAAAGAAGTACCAGGAGCAGAGGAGCAAGAACGTAATTCACGATTTTCCGTGTCCCCGCGTCTTTGTGTCCCTGTGTCTTCTTCTTTCCGATCCCCGATACCCAATCCCCTATACCCTATACTCTACCTCGGAGTGCTTGAGCCATTTCATTTGGAGTTGGTGACATTTCCAAGGCTGTTTCTTCTGTGATCCGACCTTCCTGATAGAGATTAAACAATGATTGGTTCATAGTAATCATGCCATCAAAACTGGCTTGCTTCATCAGTTCGGTAATTTCATCATACTTACCGTCTTTAACCCAATCTTTGACTGCATCAGTGTTAATGAGAATATCGTGGAAGGCGGCACGCTTGCCATCAGTGGTGCGACACAATCCTTGAGCAATCACTGCGACTAAAGATTCAGCCAATGCCACGCGCATTGCATCCTGTTCTTCGCCTGAGTAGAGATTGAGGATACGCTCAATTGTTTTAACGGCGCTGTTAGTATGCAGGGTTCCCATGACCAAGTGTCCAGTTTGAGCGGCTTTGAGGGCGGTGTTCACAGTTTCTTTGTCCCGCATTTCTCCCACCAGAATCAAATCTGGATCTTCCCGCAAGGCTGCTTTTAAGGCATTGTCAAATTTCCGGGTATGCATTCCCACTTCCCGTTGTTTGATCAAAGATTTTTGACTTTTGTGAACAAATTCAACTGGATCTTCAATGGTGATGATGTGCTTGGGCATCTCTTTGTTGATGTAGTCAATCATCGCCGCCATAGTGGTAGATTTACCAGAACCCGTGGGGCCTGTCACCAAAATCAAACCTTTGTGATAGTGGCAAATATCTCGAAAAACAGGAGGTAGGCGTAACTGTTCAATGGTTAAGATTTTTAACGGAATCAACCGCATTACCATTGCATAGCCCTTAAGGGAATCAAAAATATTAATCCGCACGCGGGCAAATTCATATTGAGTTGCCCCGTCAAATTCCAGTTGTTCTTCAAAGCGATGAATTTCTGATTCTGTCAGCACTTCCCGCATCCAACTCATAAAAGTCTCTCTATCCGTTTCTGGATAGTCTGTAAGCTGCATTTCTCCTCGGTTGCGGAAACGCGGCACTTCACCCACACCTAAGTGAATATCAGAATATCCCTTATCATAGGCTTCCTTAATCAATTGTTCTAAAGTTAGTTGCAAACTGGTGGTTTTTGGACGCACGGAACTAGGCATGGGGGGTGGAGTTCCAGGGCGATGGGCGGCATTGGTTGAAGGAGCTGGCGGTGGTGGCGGTGCTGTCACCGATTGAGCAGTACGATTAGTACTTCTTTCTACCGACATATCTAAAGTTTGGGTAGCTTGACGCTGAGTGGCGATCGTTGGTGGCGGTGGGGGTAGTGGAGGAACACCGCGAGGTACAGTCGGAGTTGATGGGGTTTGTGATTCTGTCATAATTTTTTTGATAAATACATACAAGCTTCACTCCTGTTGTTGAGAGAAGCGCTCTGTGAATACAAAAATTCGTTTTTGAGTGTGGCGAGTGGAAAGTTCAATTACTGATATTTTTTTTACATTATCTCAGGATTACCTCTGCTCACAATTTACTCGACGCTTCTACCAATATGTTTAACACAGCAGGCTCCCTATCTATAGCTAGTGAATATGACTAGATTTAATAGTATAAAAATATATTTATATATTTGAATCAGACTTGTACTTTCAGCAAATATCCGGGTAATTCACGTTGCTTCACATCTTGCAGCACTAGAGACGCGAAACTACTTTCAACAACCCCTACTGCGTACACTTCTCTACATTGATTGCAATTTTTGTGATGAGATAATTATCATGATCTCTACTCACCCGATGGGTACAATCTTCATGGTGCA
The DNA here is from genome assembly GCF_000317285.1 of Chlorogloeopsis fritschii PCC 6912. GTDB lineage: Bacteria > Cyanobacteriota > Cyanobacteriia > Cyanobacteriales > Nostocaceae > Chlorogloeopsis > Chlorogloeopsis fritschii. The sequence goes on from NZ_AJLN01000040.1 coordinate 118,764, forward strand.
AGACCAGATTATAAGTCAAGACATTGCCGTTGTAGAATCGCAGCGACCACGACGCCTTCCTTTGAACTTGCAAGCAAGAGGTACATTTGCCAAGCGATCGCGATTCTGTGGCTTACCGCAAGTGGCTTAAACAAAAGGGTGTCACCTTCGGTAGCATCTAGAATTTATGAGAATAGTCTTTGCTTTTTATAAGAAATATTAAGAACACTAGAAAGCCAGTCTATTCAAGTAGTTAGCTAGCTGGGGCTTTTTAGCTTATCTGTCAAAAGATAGATGGCAATTATTGATTTTCTGTCAAGCCTCAAAATCATTGTTTATTCGTCAATTACGAAATTTTAACTGTAAATTTTATTAAATAAATGCTCATCTTATTATTTAGTTTTTATATACTGAACATCACTAATTGTTGATCCCTTCAGAGATCAGCTTCTGCGAGTTGCTTCTGAATCCCAATCAAATTTGCGTATTTAGGAGAAAAAGTCATGACTTTGTCACAAACATCTGATTTTGGTAAGAGTTACTCTTTGTTGATGCTCAAAAGCTTTTTAATATGGTCTTTTACATTGGCAGTATGCTTGCTGGTTGTCGGTTTTCCTTTAGTTGTCTTGATGGCTACGGTTGGATGTCTGTTGTCGATTGTATTGCAATCGGTAATGCCGGTTAGCGCTGTTTTGCTTGTAGCAGGTGGCTTAATTTTGTTTAATGTTTTGGCGGTTGTGATTGGTGCAGGTGTACTAACTGCTAAGGGAATTCACCCCAAAGAAGTTAAATGGTTAAGCTGGTTGCATGGAGAAACAGAAGAAATGCAAAAAACCGTCTATGCCGCTTGTCCGTTGACATGTGACATTAAACTATAATCCTAAGCCTGCTAAATTCGACAAACAGTGCATCTGCCCGGTCAAACCGGGTTTTTTCATGCTTTTCTGCCCATTTTTATTTATTATTTGTGGTTAATAATCCTTGACTATTAAGCATTTGCCATTCACAAATAAGTACGGGCGGGTTTAGAAGATTTAATTGTCGGTTTCAGCCGAACAATAATCAGCAAAACCCGCCCCTACGATTGACTAATGACGATTAACTAATGACTATTGACTAGTGACTATTAACCTATGAATATTAACTAATGACTATTGACAAGCGTATTTATATTATTCTGGGTACTCGTCCGGAAGCGATTAAACTAGCTCCGGTGATTCAACTATTTCAAAAGTCTCCAGGTTTCCAGACACAGGTAATTTTGACTGGACAGCATCGCGAGATGGTTGAGCAAGTCATGCAGCTGTTCCAGTTAAAGGCAGATCGTGACTTAGAAATTATGCAGCCACAGCAATCTTTGACTGATATTACTTGCCGCAGTTTACGAGGACTGGAAGAATTATTTAAACAAAGCAGGCCAGATGTAGTGCTGGTACAAGGAGACACTACCACGGCGTTTGCGGCAACTTTGGCAGCATTTTATCAACAAATTCCTGTCGGTCATGTAGAAGCTGGCTTAAGAACTGATAACTTATTCAATCCTTATCCAGAAGAGGCGAATCGGCGGTTGATTTCGCAACTGACTCAGTTACACTTTGCACCAACGCCTTTGGCTGTAGAAAATCTAAAACATTCTGGTGTTTTGGGTGAGGTTCACCTCACAGGTAATACGGTAATTGATGCACTACTAAATGTGGCGAGGAGTGAACCAGTCTGTCGCATACCTGGAATGGAATGGGAAAAATATCGCGTCCTACTGGCAACTGTGCATCGGCGAGAGAATTGGGGAGAACCACTACAGGGAATCGCTCAAGGATTTTTACAGATATTAGATAAGTTCCCTGATACAGCGTTGGTGTTACCGCTGCACCGCAATCCTACGGTGCGAGAGCCGTTGCAGGCAATTTTAGGAAATCATCCTCGAATTTTTTTAACTGAACCTTTAGATTATGCAGAACTAGTGGGAGCAATTATGCGATCGCATTTGCTACTAACAGACTCTGGTGGTTTGCAGGAAGAAGCACCCAGTCTTGGAAAACCTGTTTTAGTTCTGCGAGAAACGACAGAAAGGCCAGAGGCTGTTGCTGCTGGTACAGCGAAACTTGTGGGAACTAAACCAGAGACAATTGTCTCCACTGCCGCCGAACTTTTAAGCAACTCCGCTGCCTATGAAGCAATGGCAAACGCAATAAATCCCTTTGGGGATGGTTATGCAGCAGAGCGAATTTTGCAAATTGTGCAAAATTACTTGGGGCGGACTTGAAATATTAGTTAGCTATGCTGAAGGCAAAAGGCACCAAACTATTTCTTTGTGCTGTCTACTACAGGCAGCCAGAATTAACTGAACAAATAGTGCCACTAATATATTCCTAATGCTCTTCGTGTTTGCGGCCCGACGATTCCATCCACAAGTAAACCATTTCTTGCTTGGTAGTTTCGGACGGCATTTGCAGTTACAGGGCCATAATATCCAGTTGCTCTTACTCCTAAAGCTCTTTGAACGGCTGCCACTGCTGAACCTCTAGAGCCTCTTGTGAGAGTATATCGACCACCTACTCCTAAACCAGGAGTATACCTAGTGCCAGGTCTAGTGCTAATCCAATTGGAAGCAACATAATAACCTGTAGATAACCGGGCAAATCCATTCCTGTATCCTACAACCCTTGGTAGTCGAGTACCATTTCTGTAACAAGCAATAGATCGAAAATAACGGCTTGGGCCATTGCGGACATTCAGACAACGACCATTTGTTCTGACATAATATGTGCCAGGCCCATAGTATGCAGCTGAGGCTTCTTGAATCGGAGCTAAAGGAGCTAAAAGTGAAAATAAAACACCTAAGCTAGCGAAAATTAATCCAGCAGATTTGAAATTTTTGTGCCAATTAAACTTGAAGTTAATTTCAGGCACGCGAAGTTTAATGTCTAGATTTGGCTCTGCGTTGGCAAGAGCCATTTCTGAATAAGCAAGATACTCCACAATAATCTCCTTTACTAAGCAACACCAGATAAAAGCGGAGAATTCTTTCGCTTTTCACTGAGAATGGCTTAAGTGTAATTTAAATTACGTAATAATCATACGAGATTTTTATTGAGAATTGAATTAAGAAAACATAAGTTTGTTAACAAATGTCCGGGTAAGAAATGAGCACTATCCTTATGCAATAACTACTAAATGCAAACTTGTCTGTCAAAATAGGTCATGTAGTCTTGAAATTGTTATCATTTGCCTATTTTGAAGATGGAAAATATTTAGCTGGGTAATCGCTTTGCGGTGTAAAAATGATCGGAGCGTACTAGACTACCATTTCGCCAAACTTCAACTCCATTAGGGGTAACAAAGTAAGAAAAACTACCATTGTCTGCTCGATATTTAGTTGTGGCAATATTGATAGCTTGTAATCTAATCGGCTTAGTTGGTTCTTGTTTTAATTGCCCGATATAAAATAATTGACCATTTTCTTGACAGACTTTCACAAAAGCATTCGCTGTCTCTCCTTGAATTACTGTGTTACCATTGCATTCTGCATCAGTACTCTTGGGTGAAACGGTTACGGGAATAGGTTGGGAAGGCGAGACTGTGGATGAAGAGACTACTTGAGAAACAACTTTTTTAGAAGCAGAATTTGCGATCTGCTGTGGTGGTGTTTTGCCAGCGATTGTAGACGACAACAGGCTAGAGGGATCAACTGCTAAACCGCCATGAGAGTGTATTTCAAAATGCAGATGGGGCGCTGTACTGTTACCGCTAGAACCCATTGCAGCAATAATTTGACCTTGAGTAACTTGTTTACCCTTACTTACTAAAAGGCGGCTATTATGACCGTAGACTGTAACTTTCCCGTCAGAATGCTTAATTGCTATGGCTTTGCCTAAACCCCAATCATCCCAACCAGCTTTAATAACAGTACCGGCTGCGGCAGCAACAACAGGAGTTCCATGTGCGCCAGCAATATCAATTCCCTCATGATCGTATTTACGGAAACCTTGAGAAACAATGCCTTGAGTCGGCCAGATAAACTTAGAAACAGAGGTTTTTTGTGGCGTAGGAGAGTGGTTTGGTGTTTTAGTTAAAACAGAAGAACTTGTACTTAACATGATGCTACAGAAAATTCCTAACCCTACTAAGCCATAGGTATGGAATCGAGAAAGGGTGGCTTTGTTCATGGCTTCTAAATTTACATAACAATTTTTCAGGCTCTATTCGCCAATTAGACAGTGTTTGATTATGCGTTGTTTCAGTATTAGACTAGTAAAACTACAACCGTCAAGCCGTCTAATTCGCAAGTGTTTAAGTAGAAGGCAGAAGACGCGTAGCGGATAGAAGCAGGTAGTCCGCCTAATTAGAATCGCCACTGCACCATTGGTATAGCTTGTATTTTATTTATCTACCTCAGGCGAAAGACAGAAGTAAGCAATTTAGCAATCAGGCGATCGCCGGAATCTGCCCTATCAAACTTAATCGCCAAAGGTAGTATTGAACTCTAAAATCTGGGGATTTTTGAATCTAGAGATTTTTCAAGAATGAAGTGATAATTAAAATAGAATAATCTCTATACACGTTGCTGATAATTGCGATCGCAGGTGGAATTTTAGAGCTACATGGCTAGGAAACAACTATAGATTTGTTATGCAAACTCCTGAATCAGAGAAAACTCAACCTCAAATCACTCAAAGTGTTAATGGTAATTGGTATTTAGTTAGTGTTCGTGCTAAAAAGCGCGATTTTTTTTTGAAATATCTTAAACTAGCAATTACACAAAATAAATTACAAGATTTGATTGTAGCGATAGAAATTCCCCAAGCCTCTGTTTATGAAGATTTTGTGTTACTGAATTTGAGTAACTTTAAAGCAGCACGTAGTGAACTGCAAAAGATTGAGAATTTCCAAAGTATTGAACGCCAACCATTAAATCCGGAACAAGTTAGTAGAATGTTGGGAATGGTGTGATGTAAACTACTCAAGCCCTGGAAGGCTTGTTGTTAACCATATCTTTTACATCTCCGCTGCGTTGCTATAGCGCCAGAGAATCAATTCTCTGGCTAATAACTAAAGTCTACTGAAGTAGACTCACTGCTTTCAGTCCTAGAAGTGGACTTGCGTTATTAGCCCAGAACTTCAGTTCTGGGCAAGACTCTTATTCCTCCGTGTACTCTGTGACTCGTGTGTAAATTCTACTGCTATTTAGCAACAGGCTCGTTTGCAGTTAATTCCGGCTGTTGCATCACTTCCTCTTCTTCAGGCAAGCCAAATATCGAGCGATACAACTTGACGTACTTCTTCGCAGATTGATACCAACTAAAGTCTTGATTCATACCGCGTATTTGTAGCTCCTGCCAATAATCCTTATAGCGGAAGCCCTCCCAAGCTCGCACCATGCAGGTGAACAAATCTAATGGTTCATAGCGGTCAAAAGAATAACCAGTGCCTGTATGGTTAGTTGGATCGTGGTGGAATACGGTGTCAACTAACCCGCCAGTGCGGCGAACAATTGGCACGCTACCATAGCGCAAAGCCATCATTTGGCTGATTCCGCAAGGTTCAAAACGACTGGGCATTAAGAACGCGTCAGAGCCAGCATAGATGCGGCGAGCTAAGGCATCGTTATAGAGTAGATAAGTTTTCATCCGTCCGGGGAAGCGGGATGCCATCTGCCATAATTGACTTTCGTAGTAGCGATCGCCTGTCCCCAGTACTATAAACTGAGCATCGGTATAGGACATAAACCGATCCAAAATATTCAATATCAAATCGATACCTTTTTGTTCTACCAACCGCGTTACTATACCCATTAAAAAGGCACCGGAGTTGACTTCTAACCCCACTTCCTCTTGCAAAGCAATTTTGTTGGCTTTGCGTTTTTCTAAGGAATCGGCAGTAAAGTTTTGGGCAATGTATTTATCAGTTGCTGGATCGTAAACTTCTGTATCGATACCGTTGAGTATCCCAGATAGTTTGCCGCTAATAAACGACATTAAACCTTCTAGGGTTTCACCATAAGCAGCTGTTTTGATTTGTTCGGCATAAGTCGGGGAAACTGTAGTCACCCTGTCAGCAAACTGCACGGCAGCTGCCATTGTGTTGTGTCCTTGCATATACCAGGGACACCAGGTAATTTTCTCTAAATACCAACGCCACGGCCCTTGATAAGCTAGGTTATGAATCGTAAACACGCTGGTAATATCAGGAGATTGGTGCAACCACACAGGAAGCATACCCGTGTGCCAATCGTGGCAATGGACAATTTCCGGCTTCCAGTAATTCCAGCAAAATTCAGCCGCACCATTGGCAAACAAAGTGAAGCGCCAATGTTCATCTTCTCCAGAGTAGATGCGGCGAGGTGAAAAAGCCGGATGTCCAAATAAGTATAAGGGAACATCAGTACCAGGCAGAACCGTTTCGTAAACTGCAAAGTCCTGGAACATTGCATATCCTTTCCAAATCGGCTCTTTGGGAATTTCCACTTTATCTGGCAGGAAGCCGTAGTAAGGCAGGAAAATCCGCACGTCATGCCCCATTTTTCTCAGGATTTTTGGTAGAGCCCCAACTACATCACCCATGCCTCCAACTTTCGCAATGGGAGCTGCCTCAGCTGCAACAAATAGAATCCGCATGGTAATTAGTGTTTCCCCCGATTCTGCCTATATGTTCAATTTCATTTGACTTAACAAAACTTCAGGCGCGAACTCACGCGTCTTGAGAACTGTTCAGCCACTGAAATCTTTCTTCATATAATCACATTTGCTGGTGCTCAATCTCAAGAACCACGCTGAATCTGGGCAAAAATTTCGTCTAAAATTTCTTGCGCTCCTTGATCGCGCAAGCACTGTGCTAGCTCTGTGCCCAGCTTTTCGGCATCTGTGGTTTCCCCACTAACGGTATCTTGAACGAGTTTTTGACCATCCACACTGGCGACTATACCCGTTAAGGTTAAAATACTACCCTGAATCTCAGTATTTACACCAATGGGAACTTGACAGCCACCTTCTAATTCTCGTAAGAAAGCCCGTTCTGCCAAACAGCGATCGCGTGTTTCGGGGTGTTCGATCGCTTTCAGCAGAGATATCAATTCTGCATCTTCAGCACGGCATTCGATACCTAATGCTCCTTGTCCAACGGCGTGTAAGGAAATTTCCTTGGGGATAATTTGATGAACGCGATCGCCCATTCCCAAACGTTCCAATCCAGCTACTGCCAAAATTAGAGCGTCGTATTCACCCGCATCGAGTTTCGCCATGCGCGTGTTTAAGTTGCCGCGTACATCTTTAAAGGTATAGTGGGGAAAACGATGCCGTAACTGGGCTAATCGTCGTAGGGAAGATGTGCCAATCACCGCACCTTCTGGCAAGGTATCGATTTGCCTATCTTTGTATTTCTCATGTACCACCAAAGCATCGGCGGGATTTTCCCTTTCGGTAACTGCTGCCAAAACTAACCCCTCTGGCAAGCGAGTCGGCAAATCTTTGAGAGAATGAACGGCAAAGTCAATCTCCTTATTGATCATCCCCAATTCGAGTTCTTTGGTAAATAATCCTTTATCACCAATCTTGGCTAAAGCAACATCCAAGATTTTGTCGCCTTGGGTGGACATAGTATGAACTTCAAAAGTAATATCAGGAAAACTTTTTTGAAGTTGTTCTTGTACCCAGTAAGTCTGAACAAGAGCAAGTTGGCTTTTGCGAGAACCGATACGAATCGTGCGGGGGGGGCTGGAAACAACTGAGGTCATAAATGCAGTATGTCAAAAAGCAGAGATAAAGTCACTTCGATCTAGCCTACCGCAGTGGGTGACGCTTCGGTGTTCCAGTAAGCGCGATCGCAATCAAGTTTATTCTTTTAGGCTTCACGTATCTTTACATATCAAAGGAGACTGGGAACTGGGGATTACCCTATTCCCTATTCCCCCAACCCTTTTAAGCGATAGTCTTTAGGAGCCATTCCTGTGTGCTGTCGAATCCATTTACCGAGATGGCTATGACTGCTGAAGCCACACAACATGGCAATTTCCATTACTGGTAGTTCTGTTTCTTTAAGTAAGTGCTTTGCCCGTTCTAGCCGTTGCTGAAGCACATATTGGTGAGGTGCGACTCCGATTGATTGCTTGAAGAGCCGAGCGAAGTGAAATTGGCTCATGCCCAGCAATTTACCTAAATCAGAGAGTTTGATCTCTTGAGCCAGATGATTGTTGATGTAATCAGTAACTTGAAGTAGCTGACGATCGCTTAATTTTCCATAATCTGAAGTAACATAACGTTGAGCAGCAGAATAATTTCTAAGTAAATGCACGGTTAGTATATTCGTTAGCGATTCAACGTAAAGCTGTCCTGCTAGCCCTCCATTCTTAAGTTCCGTCAGAAGCATCATAGCGATCGCTTCAATTTGGGGATTGCGGACTCGAAACTCTGACAATAGTTCTGCGCGATCGCGATTAATTTCTAAGGCTTCTTGGGCAACTTGTTGGAGAAACTGCGAAGCAATCCGGATACGCAGGTATTTGTCCTGTTCGCTCCATTGGCAAAAGAACAACTCTCCAACAGGAGCGATGGCGATATCACCTTGAGTGAAAAGACCAGTATAGCGGCGATCGCCCATCACTTGTAACAGGCGATACGGACGATTGTTTAGAGATATGCAGATCGTGTGCTCTGTTTGACTTTGGTACGTCTCCTGTCCTGGTGGTTGGCAAAATTCTTCAACCACAATGTTTTTCCAACCCAGGGGTTCACTGGAATAGATTGGAGGATGGAGTCCGTTTTGTGGCAGATGAACCATCTTTGTAGATGGGGTTACTAATGTTTGCATCTGGCGATCGGGCTTTCTATACACTGAATTTTCAGGACTTTTGGCTCCCGGTACTGGGAAATTGTTGCAAAATTTGGGAGGAGTTTAAAAGCCCCTTCCATAAATTTTCCGCTTAAACCCAATCCCCAGTCCCTTTTACAACTCGCCGCAAGATTCTGAGAGTCGCGCAAGGTTTGAGTAGTCTGAAATTATTAAATTTTCTTAAATTTTAAGCCATGGATCAAATTTACGGCAAAGAGGCAATTTAATGGCTCCTAAAACGTTTGCTAAATCGAATATCCGAATCGAAATTCAAGAATTCCTCAAACTCGCTGTTCCTTTAGCAAGTGCTCAAGTTGCCCAAGCTGCTGTAGGATTTGCAGATACTCTGATCATGGGGCATCTAGGACAACAAACCTTGGCAGCAGGAGGATTAGCATCGACTACCTTTCAGTTTTTGCTGAATACTATAGGTGGCGTTGTCATGGCAGTCAGTCCGCTTGTTGCTGAGGCTTATGGAGCAGGTCGAAAAACGCAAATCGAGCAAATTGCACGTCAAGGACTATGGCTCTCGCTACTTTTTGGCATCCCGATGATGTTCTTGATTGGGCATCTAGATTCGGTAATGATTCTTCTGGGGCAAGCACAACAAACTGTGGCGCTAGCAGATGAATATTTAGATTTCATTTTGTGGGGAACTTTCCCAGCTTTGGGGTTTGCCATGCTTAGAAGTTATGTCTCTGCACTCTCCCAAGCCCGCCCGGTGATGACGATTGTCATTTTAGGAACGCTTGTTAATGTCACAGGCAATTACATTTTAGGATTCGGCAAGTTTGGATTTCCACGGATGGATCTGGCAGGATTAGGTTTGGCAAGTGCACTAAGTTTCTGGGTGATGTTCTTGCTTTTACTTGGTTACACACTCAAACACCAGCAACTGAAGGATTACCAATTCTTACAGAATTTCCATCGCCTCACACCGCAAATTCTCCAGAAGTTGGTGTGGGTTGGGATACCGATCGCAGTAACTATTACCTTGGAGTTTGGGCTGTTTACGGTGATAACTTACTTTATGGGCTTATTGGGAACCGAAGTATTGGCGGCACACCAAATCGTCTTTCAAACTATGGTCGTAATTTTCATGGTGCCTCTAGGTATGTCTTTTGCTACGACTGCTAGAGTTGGTATATGGTTTGGACAGCAAAATCTTGAGGGTGCACGACGAGCAGGGTATATCAGTATCTCAATGGCGGTAGTCTTTATGACACTAACAGGAATTATACTGCTCACCTATCCCCAGCAAGTGGTTGGAATATATTTGGATATTCATAATCCAGAAAATGCCAACGTACTCAAACTGGCTGTACCAATGCTCATGATTGCAGCCTTGGCTCAACTGTTGGATGGTGTACAAAAGACGGCAATGGGTGCCTTATACGGACTTCAAGATACACGTGTACCGATGCTGCTCAGTTTACTGGCATTTTGGGGTGTAGGGTTAACCAGTGGTTATCTGCTAGGGTTCTACTTTGCTCTTGGCGGTGTTGGATTGTGGATCGGACAGTCGATTGGAGTAGCGATCGCAGGAGTAATTTTTTTGTGGCGCTTTCACAAACTAACTTCTGTATATATGCCTACTCTGAAAATAAGGTAGAAGGCAAACGGCAGAGGGCAGACGGCAGAAGGCGAATAAAAACACAGATCCCCAACTTCTCAAAAGAAGTCGGGGATATTACTCTTACCTTATTGCCAACTAAGTTCCCAAGAAGTTCGATAGTGGATTACCGCCATTGCGACCAACAGCAGGTATTTCTAGGAGTTGATCCCTAGCTTGTGTAGTACTGTCTTGGGTTCTGACATTGGGGTCAATAGCGACAGAATTCTGGTTGCCAGGATGACCGTTAGGAACAAATAATTGTGGATGGTCAAAAGGTGCTCTTTGAAAGCGAACTCGCTCATCAGTCAAACCTTTGAGAAAGGCTACTAGTGCCTGTTTTTCCTCTGTGGTTAGATTCAGTGGTGGCAAATTCTGACCAAAGTCCCCGCCGCGATTGTAGAAATCAATCACTTGTTCTAGGGTTAATTGTCCGCCGTTATGGAAATAAGGAGCAGTAAGTTCCACATTGCGGAGTCCCGGTGTTTTGAAAGCTCCATCTGCAACCAAATCTTGTTCGCTGTTAGGGACAACGGGTGGCTCTTCACCGAGTAACTCCTTAAATGTCCCATTCAAGGCTAGGCGTGATTCCGAAAGCGGATTGCCGAATGCGTCATTACTACCGACGCCAAGGTCATCTAGAGGAGGTCTAACACCGATATTAAAGAAACCAGCATCTTCCACTCTTCCTCCTGCAAAGGTTGGCGCACGTCTAATTCTTCCTTGACTGGTAGCGCTGCTAACTGAGGCAACGGTCAATTCTGAGCCACCGTGGCAGCCAATACAAATACCCTTAGTTTGGAAAATCTGCCATCCTTGCTGTTGCTGTGTTGTCAAAGCGCCATTGTTTCCTGAAAGAAACTGGTCGAATGGTGTTTGATCCGCAACCAGAGTAGATTCGTATTCCTGAACTGCCAACCCAAAGAATAGAGAGAAGTTGTACTCCATCAACGTGTATTCGTTGGTATTTAAAGGACGCCTTCCTTGCCTTTGCATGAATCTGCGCTCGCCAGTTTCTGGGTTAATGTGGATGATGATATTAGAGTTCCACCACTCCGGCTTGAAGGCTTGCCTAATTAGATTGTCGTAACTTGGATTCAGACCACTTCTAGGGTAACGGCTGTAGCGACCGAGAACGCTGTCATCTCTAGCTACTTGCTGCTTGTTGAGTGGTCTAAGAGCAAGTAGTTTTTTACCCAGCTTTCTACCTATGCGTTGAAACTGCTGATTATTGGCTGGAAGTGGTTCTGTTTGTGCTGGCATTAAGTCTGTCCTGCCACTGACAGTCTCACCTTCAGGATTTAGTACTGCAATTTGTTGACCAGTATTGACATCGGACACCACAATCCGGTCATTATTTCCCGATGCATCTACTCGAAATGGTGCGATGGGAAGGTCTTCGGCTGCTGTCTCTAAAGAACTGAGTGGTGGGCCAACGGCTTGAGAAGCTAGAGAAGAATTATTGATACTAACTTTTACATCTTCAAGGAGCTGAGGTTTACTTGCCTTTAAGACGTAAGCATTAGGATCTCTTAACCCAAACTGACTTACACCATTAAATATGTTTTGCGCTCTTCCATCCCAGAAGTTGCGGAAGTTGAATACTGAATTAATTGTGCTAGGTGAGTTACGAGCCGTTACCTGGCGGACATTGGTGCCTTGGACATTGAAAATCTCATCTGGAAGCGGAGTGACATTGTCTCTGTCGCTGCCAGGAATGACATCAACAAATCTTGTCCTGAATACTCCTTGAGAGCCAGTGCTATCGTTACTGTCGGACAAAACTGTCGAAGTACGATCGCCTGGATTTGATAACTTATGAAATGGATAATCTCCTACCTGTAACTGATAGTTTGGTCTGCCTCCTGTATCGAAAGTTGGATCTGGGTTTGGAGTTCTATCGGCATTGACACGCAATCGCCCCGGATCGATTTGGTTTTTGGATCTGTTGTCTGCTCCAGCATGGAAATGACAGCTAGCACAGGCTTGAACGCCGTCTGTACCAAGTTGCATATCCCAAAACAAAGATTTCCCTAGAGCGATCGCGGCTGTCTTATCCCTAATGAAGTCCCCGATATTATCTGGTTGTGGAACCGTGATGTTACTCAACGGTTGTAAGGGTGACGTTACTTGAGCCGAAGCAAGATGCCCAGCAAGGATTGCAACTATTACCAGCGCAACTATAGCCGTACCTTGCCTGATGCTTTTAGCCAACCCAGATGCGAACTGGAACGGCTTTGTGAGCATTCTGATTGCCGAAAAGGCAAGAGCAAGAATTTTAGTTAACTTTAAAAAAACCGAAATTAAACGCCTAAATACAGTACTACTTTCACTCCTCTGACTTGCCTGAGTTTCATATTTGAACTCTTCTGACTCAGACACGCTGCGATATCTGTATCTGTTTGCTTCAGAATGTTTCATTTTTCTTTGTTTTTAAGCAGTATTGCCAAAATTGGCATCTGGCTATTTGTGGTTATGATTCCTTGTTTGTATGCCAGATAACATTTTTTTGTTATAGTTTTTTACAAACTAAAGTTTGTGAGTAAATGGCAAGCTCAACAAAAGATGTATCGATTTATCTTCTTATACAATCCTCAATCTCTATTAAATCTTTATAAATACAAGGCTTTAGTTTTGAATTACTAATAATTTATTGACTTAAGTATCAAACTCATGCATCCGTAAAGTTGCGAAAATACTGAAAAGAAATATAAGTAGCAAAAGTATCTTTCTACTTATGTAGTCAATTGCCATTTTTTGAGTGCGGGCATAAGAAACCAGTTACTCTTAACCAAGTGCTATTCGTACTAAGACCAATAGATACGTTAATAATTAAGTAGGAAACTTTACTAATCAAACTTTTTAGCATATGAAAAGATCAGCCTGCCTCATCTTTAATCCAGTTGCGGGTCAGGGTGACTCAGAGCAAGATTTGGTACAAATTCGCTCAATGTTAGAGCCAGAATTTGACCTAGATATTCAACTGACAACAGAAGATACTTGCGCTGATGAGTTGGCACATGGGGCAGTTCAAAGGAGAGTAGATGCCATTATTGCTTCCGGGGGAGACGGCACTCTATCTGCGGCGGCTGCTGCTGTAGTAGGTACAGATATTCCCTTCGGGATTATTTCTAGAGGAACGGCAAATGCTTTTGCTGCGGCTTTAGGAATTCCTGACACAATTGCAGGGGCTTGCCAAACTATTTTGCAGGGTACAACTCGAATTGTGGATGCAGCTGAATGTAACGGCACTCCGATGGTGTTGCTAGCAGGTATTGGCTTTGAAGCTGAAACCGTAGAAAAAGCAGATCGGGAATCAAAAAATCGTTTTGGGGCGATCGCCTACATCCTTGCTGGATTGCAACAACTGCGGCAATTACAGCCTTTTGAAGTAGAAATTGAAACAGAAGACAAGATCATAAAAACCTCAGCCGCAGCAGTAACTGTGGCGAATGCAGCCCCTCCAACTTCCGTGTTAGCACAAGGCCCGGCAGGTATTGTTGTAGATGATGGATTGCTAGATTTAACAATCGTAGCTCCTGCTAATAAAGCAGCAGCGATCGCGGCTGCCTTTCACTTGTTTCAGACTGCTTCTACAGGAAATGCAGTAGAAAGAAATGATATTGGTTATCTGCGGGCTAAAAAATTCAAGATAACAACCGATCCAGCCCAAAAAGTTGCTGTTGATGGTGAAATTTTGGGTAAAACTCCTGTGGAGATTAAATGTCTGCCAGCAAGTTTAAAGATTTTTGTGCCAACAGTAGAAGAAGTTTCACCCGTAGAAAAATTAGAGGGATTGCCCAACTTGGTTATTGAAACGAAAGAATAGGGGTTGAAGACTGGGGATGGGTCATTAGTCATTGGTAATTTGTTAGTAGGGGCGGGTTTTATTGATAATATTTGGGTTAAAATCGACAATTTATCTTCTAAACCCGTCCGTACAGTGGTTAGTAGTTAATTGTCTGTTACTCCCCCATCTTCCTCATCTCCTCCATCTTCCCCATCTCTCCCATCTCCCCCTCTGCTTCCTGTCTCTCCTTGTCCCCTTATCCCCTCGTCCCCGTGTCCTCTTCTTAATCCCTAGTCCCTAGTCCCTAATCCCCTTTTTACTTAGTGTTAAATTTACTTAAAAACTAAGCTTAAGGTATATTTGTACCGTATTAAAATTATTACAGAAACTTCATAATATAAGGATATTTAGGAAAAATATTGACTGAGCCAATCAAGTGAATCTCTGTAGAATTACCCCTACACCAACTACCAACTCTAAAAAACTACCGTGGTCAACACCACAAACTTAAGCAGTTAGTAGTGAGTAGATTCATCTGGAATTGAACTGGTCAGTAACATAGCATTATAGAATGCAATCTATGAACCAGTACCCTCTCCCTCAAATTGGGAAAACGCTCCGCAATCGTTACAAAATCGTCAAACTCCTGGGGAGAGGAGGTTCTGGCGATACTTACTTGGCTGTCGATCTGGATTTGCCAGGGCTACCCCATTGTGTCGTCAAACACTTCAAACCGAAAAGCCTCAATACTGATTTTGTACCCATAGCTAAAAGCTTGTTTGCTCGTGAAGCAGAGGTTTTATATCAACTAGGCAACAATCACGACCAAATTCCTAGATTATTTGCCCATTTTGATGAAAATGGAGATTTCTACTTAGTTCAAGAATTTATTGATGGTCATGATTTAACTAAAGAAATCTTACCATCTCGATGTTTGAGCGAAGAAGTAGTCTTCGAGCTGTTAAGGGACATCCTAGAAGTAGTAGTTTTTGTCCACGAACACAATATCATTCATCGGGATATTAAGCCCCAAAATTTAATGCGACGGCACTGGGATAACAAGATTGTGCTGATTGATTTTGGCAGTATTAAGAAAATTGGCGCTCTGGGTATGAATGAGCAGGGACAAACCAATATCAATGTTGCTATTGGTACTCCTGGCTATATGCCGAACGAACAGTCCAAAGGAAAGCCACAACTTAGCAGCGATGTTTACGCAGTCGGAATGATTGGCATTCAAGCTCTGACAGGTTTAAGAGCCGATCAAATACCAAAAGATCCGAACACAGGAGAAGTAATTTGGCGCGATAAGGCGCAAGTAAGTAATGCTCTAGCAAATGTTTTAGATACAATGGTTCGCCAACGCATCAATCAGCGTTACCAGTCGGCAGCAGAAGCTTTGCAAGCGCTTCTTGCGGTTCGGGAGTTGCCATCGACTTTACAACCTGTACCAATAGGCACAAATATCGATTTTAATTCTTTATTGCCCTATAAAAAATCTGTCTTACTACTTGGGGTGAGCCTTGGCGCTACCACAAGTTTGGTAGTGGTTGTTTTATTTTATATATTTCTTCAGACAAGTACAATAGTTCTAAATCAACCTAATCAATCAAAGAGTTTTCTAGAAAAAATTGTGGAACCAATTCGTAATAAGTTAATGCTTTTAATGAATTGTCCAATAGGAGACAATACTATTGGTGAGCTAAAAAAACAATAGAACCATAGAAATAAAGTTCTAAGTAGCATGACTTCTATCCATAGATGTTTGATTAATTGATGACCCGGTTTAATGATTAAGTGTTAGTAAGTTGTTTCCATTAATTTTTTTGTAATCGGCCAAAATAGTATATTTAAATATTTAATCATTTGATTTAGTTCCGAATCATTAATACAAATAAAACAAACATATGGACAATACAAATCGAAGAAAATTTGTAATTAACGAAGAAACTGCACTTTTACTTCGAGGCTTGATCATTGGCAAAGTGATGACGATTGTGGTCATCGGTGGACTTTTATGGTGGTTTTTAAGACCATATACTTTGGTACGCAGGAGCGCTGTCTCTGGGCAAAGTTCAAATCTAGCCTTGGTTTCTGGATCTACCTTTAACAGTGTTGCAAATGTTCCAGTTGGTTCATTTAACTATGGTGGCAGTACAGCTTGGGCACCGATCCGTCAATTGGTAGATTCTCTGATTCAAAGCGATCGCCCAGAATTAAAATTGCGTTACGTAAGTCCTACTGAAGGTAGTCCTAGTTCTAGTGCAGGTATTCGGATGTTACTTAACGGGCAATTGGACTTTGCTCAATTATCTCGTCCCTTAACAGAAGAAGAATACACTTTAGCAAAACAAAAAGGCTTCACGCTTGAGCAACGCCAGGTGGGCATTGATGGAATTGCGGTAGTAGTCAACCCATCACTCCAAGTACCGGGTTTAACAGTTGAGCAATTGCAGCAAATTTATTTAGGACAAATTACTAACTGGAAACAGGTAGGTGGGCAAGACTTACCCATTACTCCTTTCTCCCTCAATTTGGAGTATACAGATCCAGTAATATTCTCTGCTCAGACAGACGTGAATAAACAACAGCTTGGTTCTAATGTCAAGTATGTAGATTCCACAACAGAGGCTCTGCGGCAAGTTAGTAAAACCCCTGGAGGTATATATTATGGTTCTGCCCGTGCGGTAGTGCCTCAATGTAGCGTCAAGCCATTACCACTTGGCAATAATCCTACTGAGTTAGTTTCTCCTTACCGCGAACCTTTAGTTACACCAGAGCAATGCCCGCGTCAACGCAACCAAGTCAATACTGAAGCGATCAAAAATGGTAGCTATCCAATCACTACTAACTTGTTTGTGATTATTAAACAGAATAATGGGCAACAAGAGCAGGCTGGAGAAGCTTATGCCAATCTTTTACTAACCGATCAAGGGCAACAAGCGATCGAGCAAGCTGGTTTTGCGGGAGTTCGCTAAGTTTTCATTCAATTAGTTCCCCAGCGAGTGGGGACTTGTTACCCTTATTTGCAATGATGAGGATTAGTAAACCATTTACATTTGACTAATCCCCACAACATTCTTTCTAGTTTGGAGGGGAAATGTTCTGTACCCCCCTTCCTTAATTTGATTCATGAATCACCCATGACAGGCATTTTGAATGGTTTTGAGTTTGAAGCGGGTGATGGGACTCGAACCCACGACATTCAGCTTGGGAAGCTGACGTTCTACCACTGAACTACACCCGCAAACAGTTATTAACCAATATTATATATAAGATTTCAATACTCTCAAGAAAGAAGGCAGAAGACAGCAGCCCACCACCCTCGTTACCAGGTTGAACCTGGTAACGAGAACTGGAGCCTCTGGCTCTTATAGAGAAGTGTGCAAGATTTGAGCTTGCTTACTTTTGCATTTGGAGAAAAAAATAGCTTGTTTCAAACACATAAAACGAGATGATGAATCAGACATACACAGTTGATGTCTTAGTTGTCGGCGGCGGAACAGGGGGAACTGCTGCTGCGATTCAAGCTGCACGACGGGGGGCAAAAACTATCCTCGTAAGTGAATTTCCGTGGTTAGGAGGAATGCTAACTTCTGCTGGAGTATCTGCACCTGATGGCAATGAGTTAGAAGCTTTTCAAACGGGGTTATGGGGTGAGTTTTTACGGGAATTGCAGCAACGACAATTAGGAGGATTAGACAACAGCTGGGTAAGCTTTTTTAGTTACGATCCGCGTGTTGGTGGGGAGATTTTTGCAGATTGGGTGCAGGAGTTGCCAAATTTGAATTGGATTTCTGGGCAAGTGCCGCGCTCAGTTTTTCAGGAAGGAAATTGTATCACTGGAGTTGAGTTTCAAGATTTTACTGTTCAAGCTAAGGTAATTCTCGATGCCACGGAATTGGGAGATTTGTTGGCTTTGGCTGAAATACCTTACCGTTGGGGTTGGGAATTACAGTCTGAGTGGGGAGAACCCAGCGCTCCAGTTAGTTTGAATGCTTTAACAGCAAAATATCCAGTGCAAGCTCCTACTTGGGTAGTCTTGTTACAAGATTATGGTGAAGTTGTTGCCCCAGAAATACAGGTTGCACCTAACTACGATCCGTCACGGTTTGCTGGCGCTTGGGATAACTACGGTGCAGAGGCTTTTTTAAATTATGGGCGATTGCCAGGGGGCCTGTTTATGATTAATTGGCCTATTTGTGGCAATGACTATGGTGAAGGAGTGGCACGATTAATTGAGTCAGAAACGGCGCGAGGTGAGTTTGGAACAGAATGCCTCTACCATAGTCAAAATTTTGCCTATTTTATTCAATCACAATTAGGTCGTCGCTTTGGTTTGGCAAATAATGTTTTTCCCCAAATTCCAAATCAAACAGGCGCTTTCGCTCTTCATCCTTACTACCGGGAAAGTCGTCGCTTAGTAGGGCTAACGACTGTAACAGAACAAGATATTTTACCAATAACAGGAGCTAGGGTTGCAGCGCTCAAAGAAGATGCGATCGCTATTGGTAATTACGCTAATGACCATCATTATCCGGGTATAAAGTTTGAGTTGCAACCAAAATCCATTCGTTGGGGTGGACGTTTAACTGGTACTCCTTTTACAATTCCCTACCGTTGTCTCATTCCAGTAGAGACTGATGGTTTATTGGTATGTGAAAAGAATATTTCCGTTTCTCATATTGCTAATGGAGCAACAAGACTGCAACCTGTAGTTATGGGTATTGGTCAAGCGGCTGGAATGGCTGCTGCCTTATGTATAGAGTTGAATTGCCAACCGAGGGATTTACCTGTCAGAGTTTTGCAAGAAGCTTTATTGCGAGATCGGCGATCGCCCGCAGCAATTATTCCATTATTTAACCTATCACCTCTGCATCCTAATTGGTTGTACTGGCAACTACATTACCTAGACAACCCAGAGACTTATCCAGTGAGTGGCAATTGTCCTGATTCATTACCTGCTCAGTACTTTCAAGAAAAATACTCTAACTGTTTCAGTGGAATTTTACACAAATTAGCACCGCAAGAATACAGATTTACTATTACTGTGCCAGCCCCATATCAAGGGCAAACTTGGCAGCTTGTAACTTTGCGATCACACGTAGATGAGCAATTACAAAGTAGTCTTTACAACCAGCAAACCCTGAAATTATGGGGGCGGCTAAATTATGCAGGTAACTGGTTACTAGTGGAATATATTGATAGCTAAACTATTAGGGGTTAGGGGCTAGGGGCTAGAGAAAAGAGATTTTCATTCCCCAATTGTGTGATTTAATCACATCACCGTCTAGGTTTATTACGATTTCCCGCAAGGTACACCGATAAAATCTGTGTTGCACTCCTAGCAAAAGTCACCAGGCAGCAGCCCCACAACTCTCGTTACCAGGTTGAACCTGGTAACGAGAAAAAGACGCAGAGAATTTCTCCGCGTCAGCCCTCATCTACTCAATTCTGTATGGGAATAGATTAGCTTTGCCTGTCTTAAGCAGTTGTTTTCTCACGGTTGTAGTCTTTTGCCTTTAAACCATTGAGAAACATTGGCACAAACTTCTCTATAAAAGCTTGTGGATCTCGCCGCCAAACTCTTTGTGCTACTTCAATTCTAGTGAATTGTAACTCAGGAGTTAGCAAAGTTTGAGGTAAGCGCTCTATTAGGTACTGAGGGCGCTGCCAAAGCGGCATTGTATTTGCTACTTCTACCAAATTAGCAAGTCGTCGCAGTTCTGCTCCCAGCGTGATATCCATTCCGGCTTCAAACGCTGCTTGTTCAATGGCAGCGTACTTGTGCTTGGCTTGTTCAACCTTTTGTCTATGTGCTGGACTTTTGTCTGCTAGCTGCCCTAGCCAACGATTACCCCAGCGAACGTGCCCTGCTTCTTCGGGCAAAATTTTTTCAATTGTTTCGCGAATCTTAATATTTTCTTCTGTCTGTGGCCCTTGCTTGAGAGCGTAAATGTGGGCAGAGAAATATTCACAACCGCGTTTTTCGGTGACGTTAATAGCGGCAAGGGCAGAAATTACAAAATCGTCAAGATCTTTGGTTGGATCTTTTTGTTCATGATCGAGCAACCGTTCAAATTCATCGATATATGAATTTCCAGGGGGACAGCCCACATTGGCTCCCAACTCAATTAATAAGTCAGTTAACCACATGGCATGACGAGCTTCATCACTAATGTGATGGGATAAGTCCCGCACCAGTTCAGCTGGCTTGCCATCAAGCTTTTCGATTAATTCTGTGAGATCTTTACAACTGCGTTGTTCGCTGTAGCGATAACGGTTGAGCGTGATGAGATGGAGTTCGCGATCGCCGATCACTCCTTTCAAAATGTCCCTCGCACTCAAAGTGTTCTGAAATTTCCGTGGGTAAGCGACAGTCATCTGCTTTTATGAAGTTTTGTAAAACTTATTTCTAATATTAACGTAGGAAAAATGAATTTATCAGTGACAAGCTTAATCTTTTGTTATAAAACTTACAGTAGACTTTCTATGCTGACAAGTTACCTAAATTCAGCTTGATACAAATATCAGAGACAAAAATAGTATAGTTTCCGTTTACTTTTATTTATCTATATTTAATATTTTTAACTGATAGATCATTCACCTTAAGAAGGATTTGTATTCCAAGTTAAACAAATCTCAAGAGGGATGTTATTCATCAATTGCTTTTTAGCAAGATGGGAGGATTTATAGCACCTTTAGTCTTACAACCAACTCTGACTATTGCGTTTGCGCTGGATTGCGATCGCACACAATATTAAGTTTTACGAAAATGTATCAAACAGTAACAACAGATACAGAATTGATTTGATAAATTATTAACAGAGGAGAAAAAATATATAGAATAACAGGGAGAAGTTTGGTTATGTCTACTCAAGAAAGAGCTCGTGCTTTAATGATGCGTCATTATCAACTCATTAAAAATCGTCAACAGTCGATGCTAGAACGCACAGGCGAAGAAATCGGTCTTCCTGGAGAAGTATCGCATTACTGGAATCCGATTCAAGGGAAAATAGATCCTAATGCTCGGATGACTTATGATCGCAGCAACGCGGCAATGAGCTAAATAATTTAGAGGTTGATGGTTGGCAGTCGATAGGTGGTAGTTGTTATGAACAACCAACAACCAACAAATAAAAATCCAAAAAAGCCACCCCCTAATGGGTGGCTAAATTTATGCATTTATTAGGACTAGTTTTGGCTAGCAGATCCCCGACTTCTTTAAGAAGCCGGGGATCTGGGTAGAGAGGACTGGAAGGCGATAAGGGGAAAATCTTTCTCCTTGTCCCCCCATCTCCCCCTCTCCCTCTTCTCTTCCTAGCCTAAGCGTCCCTAGCCCCTTTCATTAACAGTCGTAATAGAGAGAAAATTCGTAGGGATGGGGGCGTAAACGCATGGGGTTCACTTCATTATCCAGCTTGTAAGAAATCCAAGTTTCAATGAAGTCTTCTGTAAATACGCCTGGTTCAGTCAAGAAGGCATGATCGTTTTCTAGCGCTTCTAATGCCAATTCCAAAGAACCAGGAGTAGAAGGAACTTTCGCCAGTTCTTCTGGAGAGAGTTCGTAAATGTTTTTATCCAAAGGTTCACCAGGATCAATTTTGTTCTTGATACCATCTAAGCCAGCACAGAGCATGGCAGCAAATGCCAAGTAGGGGTTAGATGTTGCATCAGGACAACGGAATTCTAGGCGCTTGGCTTTGGGGTTGGTGCCAGACAGAGGGATACGAATCGAAGCAGAACGGTTACCTTGGGAGTAAGCCAAGTTTACTGGTGCTTCATATCCAGGCACGAGGCGCTTGTAGGAGTTAGTAGTAGGGTTGGTAATTGCCAACAGTGCAGGCGCGTGTTTGAGGATGCCACCGATGTAATACAGCGCGGTTTCGCTCAAACCAGCATATTTATCGCCTGCGAATAAAGGTTGACCATCTTTCCAGATAGATTGGTGGGTGTGCATCCCAGAACCATTGTCTTGGAAGACTGGTTTGGGCATGAAGGTAACGCTCTTGCCGTATTTCTTACCTACATTCTTGATTACGTATTTATACGTCATCAACCAATCAGCTGCTTCGATTAACTTACCAAAGCGGAAGCCCAATTCACACTGACCACCAGTTGCAACTTCGTGGTGGTGCTTTTCAATTGGTACTCCGCAGTTTGCCATTGTTAGCAGCATTTCTGTCCGCATATCTTGCAGAGTATCAGTGGGGGAAACTGGGAAGTAACCCTCTTTGTAGCGTGGTTTGTAACCCAGGTTAGGGCCTTCTGCTTTACCGGAATTCCAACGACCTTCTACTGAGTCTACATGGTAGTAGCCTTCGTGAGAGTTTTGGTCAAAGCGGACATCGTCGAAGATGAAAAATTCCGCTTCTGGGCCAAAAAACGCTGTATCACCAACGCCTGTGGAAACCAGATAGTCTATCGCTTTCTGGGCGATGACGCGAGGACAACGATTGTACCACTCCCCTGTGCGAGGTTCTTTGATGCTGCAAATAATACTAAGAGTCGGTTCCTGCATGAAAGGGTCGATCCAAGCAGTGTTTGGATCGAGAACCATTGCCATATCTGATTCGTTGATGGCTTTCCAACCCCGAATGCTGGAACCGTCAAAAGGCACACCGTCTGTAAAGCTACTTTCATCGATTTGGTTGTGGAACACTGTCAGGTGCTGCCAAATGCCAGGCATATCGATGAATTTCAGATCGATCATCTGAATATTTTTGTCCCGAATTTGTTTCAGGACTTCTTGTGGGGTTGTCATGGTTACTCCTTCTCTACCGTTTTAGTACCGTTTTAGTACAGTAAACCACAAAGTTAATGCACGCTGACCCTATTCGGATAAACCCAAATCTAGAGACACCCTGCAATATCCTAAGGAGATAAAATAGGTGTATTTTGTATCATTTGTTACGATTTTGAGGTTTAAAGCTTATATTAACCTTTGCTAACCAACTCTACAAAACTTGACAGTTCATCTCATAGGGACAACTTTGGCTTAGAATCCTTAATTAGCGCATACATTGTTTTTGTGCCTGGGTTTCTTAAAAAAAATATTTATTGGCACAAAAATTAGCAGCTTACTAAAAACAGTCAAATAAATATCAAACCATAGATAGGAACGATTGGGAGAAAAAGGAATGCGGGACGCAGTCACAAACTTAATTAAGAATTATGACGTTGCTGGGCGCTATTTTGATCGGAATGCGATCGACAGCCTCAAATCTTATTTTGAAAGTGGCACGAAGCGCGTGCAAGCAGCAGGAGCTATCAATGCCAATGCGGCGGCAATTGTCAAGCAGGCTGGTTCTCAATTATTTGAAGAACAGCCAGAGTTGATTCGTCCTGGCGGCAATGCTTACACAACTCGTCGGTATGCAGCTTGTTTGCGCGATATGGACTACTACTTGCGCTATGCTACCTATGCGATCGTAGCTGGCAGCATGGATGTGCTAGATGAGCGAGTTTTGCAAGGTTTGCGGGAGACTTACAATTCTCTAGGGGTTCCCATTGGCCCTACAGTACGCGGTATTCAAATTATGAAGGATATTGCGAAGGAGCAAGCGGAGGCGGCTGGTATTGCTGATACTAGCTTTGTAGACGAGCCGTTTGACTATATGACTAGGGAATTGAGCGAGAAGGATATTTAGTGAAGGCAGGAGGCAGAAGGCAGAAGGCAGGAGGCAAGAGAACGGAAGTTTTAATGCTTATACAATCGTGCTTTTTGCCTAGTTCTTTCTGTCACGTTGCAGTAGTCAATCTCTAGAGCTAAGAAAATTGATTGATCACACAGCGTTGCTAAATATGAAGTATGAAATTAAGAAACGCAGTAAATTAAAACTCTTACTCTCTGCGTCTTAGTGTGACGCCAGTTGCTACAACGCGCTTAAACCGCAAGGGCGCACTGGCTCCTCTGCGTGAGATAAAATTCACCCCCGAATTTAGCAACCGACATCGCACTTTGGCTTGATTGACAAGGTGCGTTTACTTTTTTTAATACCAAAAATGAATTACTTCCTTCCCATTAAAGGAAAAGGTAAAAACTCAGATAATTAGAAAAGAAATAAGACACTAAGCAAAAACACTAGTAGAACAAAAAATTGGTTAAGCAGCGATTAGATACTTTGTTGGTGGATTTGGGGTTGTGTACTTCTCGTCAGCAAGCACAACGGTTAATTCAGGCGGGTGAGGTAACTGTGAATCAGCAGGTGCTGGATAAGCCAGGAACGGAAGTTGAAACTTCGGCTCAAATTCAAGTTAAAGAGCGATCGCGTTTTGTTTCGAGAGGTGGCGAAAAGCTTGCAAAGGCGTTAGAAACTTTTGCTATTCCTGTGGAAGGACGTATTTGCTTAGATGGTGGTATTTCTACAGGGGGTTTTACTGATTGCCTTTTGCAAGCAGGAGCAAAACAAGTCTATGGTGTTGATGTTGGTTACGGACAAGTGGATTGGAAGTTACGTAACGATCCACGAGTCATTTTACGAGAACGCACGAATTTAAGGCATCTTACACCCAATGAGTTATACGGTGCACCCCCTGAAGAAACAGGGGGAATTTACGCTGATTTTGGCGTGGTAGATGTCTCGTTTATTTCTTTAACTAAAGTTTTGCCTGCACTGTGGCTACTGCTGCAAGCTCCCCGTGAAGCGGTTTTGTTAGTTAAGCCACAGTTTGAAGTGGGCAAAAATCGTGTGGGTAAAAAAGGTGTTGTGCGCGATCCGAAAGATCATGCTGATGCTATTTTTCAGGTGTTGCAAAGTGCTCTAGAATTAGGGTGGAAATACAAAGGTTTGACTTATTCACCTATTACCGGGCCAGCTGGAAATATTGAGTATCTTTTGTGGCTGGGAATGCAAAGTGAAACACCATCACCTAATTTAGAAACCATTCAGGAAATCACAAAATCAACAGTAACTGAGTTTAAAGAAAATTAAACATCGTAGATCCGACACTCAGCTGCATCTGGGTGAGTTTCACAATAAATTTCTAGTGCAGTTTTATTTTTTGCAGTCATCAATTGATGAAATTTCTCGGCTTGTAGTTCTTCAACAATTTCCCACGCTACAGCACAGTCACTAGAGTGTTTTCCTTTTACCTCACAGGTTGTATGGGCTTGAGCAACAGCTTGGGCAATAGCTTGCTCAATATCAAAAGGAACAGAAGTTTGGATGACATCTAAACTTTTCGCCATAGTTTTTATGTTTTGTATGATGCAATAGAAGTTGGCTATAAGCTCAGATTAATTCATGAGCTTATACTTCTAGTTTATATAGACTTCTTAAAAGAAAGCAGTAATCAAAATAATAATTTTGAGAATAAATTTATTAACTAATTTTCCAAATATAATTTAAGTAAATAGTGGTAATAAACTATTTATATTTTCACTTTTTATATATAACACTTAGGATAGATTTAAAATTACGAGATTTTTAATAATATAGGTAAGTGACTGTTTGGCATTTTTACAATTTTAAAAATAAGTCAAATTTAATACTTAAATTTCAAAAACAAAAAATAATACGAGTATCATTTACAAGTTAAACTCAAGCTAGAGAAACTGCCCCACAACACTAATGCTTATGGAATAGATTAAAATAAAATCTTAAGGAATAATAAAGATATATTTTCATCTATCTAGAGAAAGAAGCGATTAACTCCTCAATTTTAGAAAATTTAGAAAACTTAACAAACTTAGCTACTAATTCAAAAATGGTTTCTTCAGAAAAAGAGGTATTTTTTCATACAGAACTAGTTAAGTATGGCATCGATTATCAAAGAGCTGCTAAAGTTGCTAAGATTTTAGTGTCTGAGATGTCAGATGAATTTTTAACTGACGAAGAGATACGGCTTGCTGAAGAAGTTTGTCAAGAGTGGTTAAGAAAACACCAACGCTTGACTTACATAAATCAGTTAATTTCTAGAAATGGAAGTATGAACGCCAGAAAGATGCGGAAGTAAGTTAGTCATCTATTATGCCCAAGTTTTGTCCCAATTCCTGTCGCAAACGGTACAAAATTGTATTGGGTTCCACTTCAGAAAGAATTTCTGCAATTACCGTGCTAGCGCCCAATTGTCCCCAGCTACAACCTTTTTCGAGATAAACTTGGGCAGCTTTACCAACGCTGTATGCACCATAACCGGCAATACCAGCTTGCGCGATCGCACTGCCAGCGAAAGCGGTAATATTGCTAGGATTATCACCAGAGGCAACAGCAGCTGTTGTTTTACCTAAACCAAGAATAAAACTGCTGCCTAATTCTCCAAGTAGCAAACCGCCAGAACTTAATAAGATTGTTCTCAAAAGCTTACTCGCTTCATAGCCAGTCATCGGTAAACCATAAAGCCGAGCAAGAGAGCGAATTAATGCCAAGTCGGCTACAGTTCCGCCTAATACGTCTAAGAAAGCGATGGGGTTTAATCCTACTGCTAGAGCTTTGTACTTGGTAAATTGCCAAATCAAGTCTTCTGCTTCTCGGTTACGGATATCGACAGTTTTGGATGCGATCGCCTCTTGGGCTTCTCTTGCTTGTACGAGTGCGTTTAAAGCCAAAAGCGATCGCCCTTCTCGGTTGAGAATTTTCAGTATTGTCTGTTTGAGTTCGTCTATTTGTGGTGGTGGCGTCTCCCATTCATAAGCTACCTTGCCATCAGGATACTCAACCCGCACTTCCATAGGTGCTGGCTCCGCCGCTACCATAACAATTTCATCAGGTTGTAGGGGTTTTGCTTGCAGATTACCCGCACCAAGTTGTTGGAGATTTTGGTAAATTTTTGCTCGATCTGTATCTGGGTACAAGTCTATTTTGTTAAACACCAGAATCAGGGGCTTTTGACTATAGCGCAATTCACATAAAGCTTGATATTCAGTGCGAGTAATATCCCCAGCAACGACAAACAAAATTAAATCTGCCTGACGTGCGACTTCTTTTGCCATTTGCGATCGCGCTTCTCCCGCAATTTCATCTAGTCCTGGTGTATCAATTAACTCTACTTGTACTTTGCCACCAGGATTCCAACTTACAGAACGAGGATACTGAGTTACGCCATGAAGGGGGCCTGTTTGGAGAATTTTTTGTCCTAGTAAAGCATTTAAAATTGCTGACTTGCCACGACTCACCAAACCAAAGGCGGCGATCCGAATCACATTGTAGTCTAGTTTGTTGAGAGTAGCATTTAAAACTTCTAATTCTGGTTTGACTAAACCTGCTAACTGTGGATTTGATGATGTTTGTCCGGGTTTACGGAGATTGCCATACCAAGAGAGCGCTTGTCTAAGACTAGCACGAGCACGGTTGAGGTGTGTTTCTTGTAGGTTCTTTGGCACTTCGTTGAGTTGAGTCAAGGTTAGAAATCAAACAGCTAG
>NZ_AJLN01000041.1 GCF_000317285.1 Chlorogloeopsis fritschii PCC 6912
ATTGTGTCGAATTTTGAAGCTGTTTGTGTTTTCTGTCAACTAAATGTGAAAGCCCTGTAAAATCTATGAATTTTTAGAGAAGTCGAGTATCTGCGTTTCTAGAGCATCAATTTTGACCGACAAATATGGGAACACTAACTTTAACTACTAGTTTGATTTGTATAACTAGTTTAATTTGTATAAATAAGTTTACAAATTATGAAGATCTTTAATTCTAAAAGCTTTATAAAAGTACCTTTACGCGCCCTCTTAATAGTTCCCTTTGTAGCTCAAATTTCTATCTCGGTTGGTTTAGTCGGATATTTATCTTTAAAAAATGGACAGAAGGCAGTTAACAACTTAGCCGATCAAGTGATGGGCAAAACCAGCGATCTGGTGAATCAGCATTTGAATAGTTATCTGGCAACACCACATCAAATTAATCAATTAAATGCAGACGCTATAGAAACGGGAATTCTCGATTTACGTGACTTTGAAAAAGCAGGAAGATACTTTTGGAAACAGACGCAGCTCTATCAAAATTTCGCCTACAACGGCTATACTCTTGTGACAGGGCAAGGGGTAGGCTCTGCCAATTATCCGGGGAGCAAATCTACCACGATAGAACTGTATCCTCTTGTGGCTGTCAAAGGAGTTTCTAAAATTTCTTCCTATGTGACAGATGCCCAAGGGAATAAGACGAAGCTAATCAATACTTATGATTACAACAGTTTTGAACAAACTTGGTATGTAGAAGCAGTAAAAGCTGGTAAACCGATTTGGAGTGGTATAAGTACTTGGGATGGTGAGGTTGGTTATATCGCCGCTTCCGCCAGTTATCCCATATATGAAAAAAGCGGTAAATTGCTCGCTGTGTTTGGTACTGATGTACTGCTGTCGAGTATCAGTGATTTTCTTCGCCAAATTCACGTCAGTCAAAATGGTAGTGTTTTTATTATTGAGCGCAATGGGCTATTGGTTGCAAATTCCAGTTCCCAAAAACCCTATGTGATTGTTAACGGTAAAACTAAACGATTGGCTGCAACTGACAGCCCCGATCGCCTGATTCAAGCAACTAGCAAATATTTACAGCAAAAGCTGGGCGATTTTGACAAGATTCAAAACCAACAGCAATTAACATTTGATTTCAAGGGCGATCGCCAATTTGTCAAAGTTACTCCTTGGCGCGATCGCTTCGGGTTGGATTGGCTTGTGGTTGTGAGTGTGCCCGAATCTGATTTCATGGGGCAAATTTACGCTAACACCCGCACTACATTTTTCTTATGCTTGCTGACTTTAGGAGTAGCATCTATTGCAGGTATTTACACATCTCGTTGGATTACCCAACCAATTTTACGTTTAATTCAGGCAAGTCAGGCGATCGCCGCAGGACACTTGGATCGTTCGGTGGAAGTGAAAGGAATTGATGAGTTGGAGATACTCGGACAATCCTTCAATTATATGGCTAGGCAGCTGCAAGAATCCTTTACAGCGCTCGAAACAGCTAACCAACAATTGGAAGAGGCTAACACGGAACTAGAGGAGCGGGTAGAAACACGGACAACTGAACTTCAAGCAACAATAGCTCAGTTACACCAAACCCAAGCGCAGATGGTGCAGAGTGAAAAAATGTCAGCTCTCGGTCAGATGGTAGCAGGCGTTGCCCATGAAATCAACAATCCAGTCAACTTTATTCATGGCAATCTCACCTATATTGATGGGTACACTCAGGATTTATTGCGCTTGGTACAACTCTACCAAAAGTACTTGCCCGAACCTCCAAAAGAAATAGAAGAAGAACTTGTCGCAACTGACTTTGACTTTTTGGAACAGGATTTAACTAAAGTACTCCAGTCGATGCGAATCGGAACGAACCGCATTCGTGAAATTGTGCTGTCATTGCGAAACTTCTCGCGTTTAGATGAAGCAGAGGTAAAAGAAGTTGATATTCATGAAGGCATAGATAATACACTCGTAATTTTAAATCACCGCTTGAAGGCAAAACCAGATAGTTCCGAAATCCAGATAATTAAAGAGTATGGTAAGTTACCTTTAGTAAAGTGCTACGCTGGTCAAATGAATCAGGTATTTATGAATATTATCAGCAACGCTATTGATGCATTGGAAGAGCGCGATCGCCAGCGAACATTAGAGGAGATTCAAGCCCAACCTAGTATAATTCGAGTTTCGACGGCAGCTAAAGGTAGTACTGTTACTATTAGTATTAAAGATAACGGTTCTGGTATGAATGAAGCAGTACGCTCCAAGTTATTTAATCCGTTTTTTACTACAAAGCCTATTGGAAAAGGCACTGGTTTGGGTTTAGCTATTAGCTATCAAATTGTTACCGAAAAGCATCATGGAAAGCTTTACTGTTATTCTCAACCAGGAAAAGGAGCAGAGTTTTTAATTGAAATTCCCATTTTATAACTATCTATAGGAAAATAGTTGTATTTATGAAATTATACGTAGTAACGCACCATTATTAAGGATTCGATGCGTGCGGCAGAAGTGTTTATTGAGCCGCACTAATAGTGCGATTAGTGCGATCGCTTATCTTGTAAATTAGGTTGAGGAACTAAACCCCAGATTATTTAACTACACAAACCTTTCTGCAGCATCAATACCCACCTCAATTCTTGATGAATTTGTAAATCACGTCTAATGTGAATTAAGACAGCAAGCAAAAATCATATTTTAGAAATCGACCACTGTCTTGGAAAGCTTTGAGCCTCGCTCCGCGAGGAGCTACGCTAACGGAGGAAACCTCCGCACCCTACCCTACGGGAACGCCTTACGGCGAACGGGAAGCCGCCTTCGGCGTCTACAAACTTTCCGCAGATGGACACCGATAAACACAGATGAATCATCCGTGTGCATCTGTGTTTATCGGTGGTCATTATCATCATAAAATTGGATTTTGCAATCAATCTATGATGTGGTAAGACTCAAAGTGAGTTCGGGTAATTCACAAAGGCAACAGGTGATAGGTTACAGTTTTTCCCTATCACCTGTCCCCTGTTCTCTGTCCCCTATTTTCTTAGCGATCGCTTCTAATGGATTAGGTTGCAAATTTTGGGGTTGCGTATGTGGCAAAACTGTTAAGTAAGGATTTAACTGGGTTTCATCAACCCAACCAGAGTAATATTTTACGCTTGTGAACTTTGGTGAAATTTCTAGTAATTCCAAATCGCCGCGAATTGCATTTGCAGTTCTTTTCCCACTAGCAGGATCAAAAGTAACACCAATACCCCAAGGCCCACCACCAAACTCATTCATCGCAACTTCGTCAAATCCTCGCACGAAGCGCTCTCCATTCCAATGCCATTCAAAACCAGGCCAATATACTGGTGGTTTTCCTGGTGGTAACAATCGCTGGAACTGTTCCAGACTTGCACCTTGATCCAGCTTTGCCGTAAAGCCTTTTTCTGTTCTTACTTCATAACGTCCTTTCCGAGTTTGAAAGTCAACGGGACTCCACCAAAGTACTTCGACTGTTTCACTATTGTTAGTAGGAGATAAAGTCAAAGCAGGAGTTTGATTTGATAATTCACTGTAAACTGGTAAACCTGCTTGTGGTAATTTAGCCATCGCTGCAAACCGCCAACAAGACCAATTTTCAGGATTATCAGCAGTTTGCAATTTAATTTGACAAACGCCGTTACCCGTGCCAACCCAAAGTGTATTATCTTCCAACAGAAGTTTGTTAGGGATTGCTCCAACTAAAGGACTATTGTTGACATTGTAAGAAGTTAAAGTACCAGAATTGAGATTTTGGGAATTAGGACGGTAAGCCACTAATCCTTGCCCAGGTATGTATAAATTACCTTCTCCACTTCTTTTTGTACCCATCCAAAATGTGGGATTATTAGCATCTCCTGTAATTGCTAAATCTGTAATTTGATGCGACACAAGTTCTGGTGGTTGAATTAATGTAATTTTATTTGTTTGTGGTTCATAACTAACAATAGTAGCGATACCATCATTGCCCTCTCCTTGCTCAAAAGCAACTGACCACCAAATGCGATTTTCCCAAATTACAGCAGCAGTAATTCGAGAAAGTCCTATTTGAGTTCCTATATTTGTATCGGTCTTTTGTTGTAATGCTTTGAGAGTGTATAGAGTTTGCCGTTGAGGATTTTTACTATTAGGCGTAATTAATTCAAAAACAACTTTATCTTTGTTTGGATTTGGAATAGTTGGTGTTGCTGGTTCTCTAACAACTCGATACTGATAGTTTTGATTTTGAAATTTAATAGTTTGGAAATTTTGAGAATATTCTGGATAATTTTGCTGTTTTAATTCTTTAGATAAAGTTCCAGTTTTGACTATCCAAGAGTTATTACCTCGACAGAAAACAAAATCATATTTTGATGTTTGAAAGCTGATAATATCAGCATTTAATATAATATTACGAATATGAAAATCAAACCGTTCGTAAAAACTTTCTTGTTCTCCTGGTACAGCTAAAGAAACAGGTACAGATTGGGGACAATTTTTAATTTCTCCATTTGCAGCTTGAGTATCTTTTTCAATAACCTGAGCAGTGCAAGCATTAAGTAGTAATAAAAAACCTAAAATCTGGACAATACGCTTCATAGACAAAATATACTCACCAACCTGCAAATTTTTTAAATCCATGCAAGTTTAGTGAGTATTACTCCTAAATTAATCTAATTTATTAGACACTACATTTATTCAATTAGTTCCGATTTTAAGCGTTTTAATTGTCCTTGCAAATACTTACCCCATTCTGCTGCTAAAGGAATTTCTGTGAACGGAACTCGCACTGATTGAGCAGGTTCTAAGAAGACAAATTCCAACTCAATAGCCCGGCCTTTCTGTGGTAGATTTTCTACATCAATAATATTGCCATCCACCATAAGGTTGATATTTTGAACATCATTCAAAGAAAAGGTTTCTAGCTTGATCGGGCCTTGAGGTGTGGGTTTGCCCCAAGTAATTGTGTTACCTTTTTGACCTAAAACAGCATAAATATCATACTTTGCTCGTTCAAATTGCTCTGCCCAGGTACGATAAGCTTCGATTTTTTGATACTCTTTCGAGCCTTGCCAAGCTAACCAGAAAAATGCTGCTAATAGAGGCAGCCATAAAAGACCACGTTCCATATTGGAAGTTTAACTCTAGAGAAACATGAATAAGAGAAGCAGAAGGTAAAAGAAAAAAATCACTTTTTGAACTTTTACATTCTCATCTTTATATTTTCTGTAACTATTCTGCAAATATAGAGCTTCTTGGAGTCTGTATAAGTTATGTTAGTGAACAACTGGCAAAAAGCGGTGATGACTTGATATGAGAAGGTTTTTATTATTTTGCTTGTTTGTCATCGGGTTAAGTGCTGCGATATTTGGTTTCCTGAATTTTCAGGGACTGGCAGCTAAAGGTGAATTCGAGACAATTTTACTAGATTTTCGGGAAGATCTTCCTCAGGAGGCGGTGCAGCAAAAACTGGAGGCGATCGCTCAACAGTACAATGTTACACCCCGACTAGATAATAAATTCTCAGCTAGAGATAATGTATACATTATCGAAGGCGATAAAAAACGACTTAAGAAACTGCGAAAGTCTGAAATTGCCAAAGCGACAGAATTTATTGAGCCAAATTATATTTACAGAATTCCTGAACTAGGCAAAATTGCACACCTAGCAGAATTTGATTCACCTGGAGATTGTGACACCACAAGATCCACTGCTGGCGAGCCTAACGATCCCATGTACAGCAAGCAGTGGCATATGCACAACATTGGTGTTGTCGGCGCGTGGAACCAAACTAAAGGCAGTGGCATAACAGTAGCAGTGATTGACACTGGTGTGACTCGCGTGCGCGACTTGGTAGAAACAAAGTTTGTCAAAGGCTACGATTTTGTAAATGATCGCCAAGAAGCTAAGGACGATAACGGACACGGTACCCACGTTGCTGGGACGATCGCTGAAGCTACCAATAACTACTATGGTGTAGCAGGAATTGCTTATGAAGCCAATTTGATGCCTTTAAAGGTGTTGAATGAATATGGCGGCGGAACCGTTGCCGATATAGCCGAAGCAATTAAATTTGCTGCTGATAACGGCGCAAATGTAATTAATATGAGCTTGGGCGGTGGCGGTGAAAGTCAATTAATGAAAGAAGCGATAGAATACGCCCACAAAAAAGGTGTTGTTATCGTTGCTGCGGCTGGAAACGAAAGTCAGAATTCTGCTGCCTATCCAGCGCGTTATCCCCGTGTCATAGGCGTTTCGGCATTAGGCCCCGATGGAGAAAAAGCCCCCTATTCTAACTTTGGTGCAGGGGTAGATATCTCGGCTCCTGGTGGTAGCGAAGCGGGCAAAGTTTTGCAACAAACCATCGATCCCGAAACTGGCGAGGCTGTATTTTTGGGCTTGCAGGGTACAAGCATGGCTTCACCCCACGTTGCTGGTGTTGCCGCATTAGTTGAAGCAACTGGTGTCAAAGAACCAGATGATGTTTTGAAAGTACTTCAAGAGTCGGCAAGAAAAATCCAGGACGATAGTTTAAACTACTACGGTGCTGGACAATTGAATGCCGAAGCCGCAGTTACACGTGCCTCACAAGGGCAAATTAGTTTCCAAGACTTTTTCCGCTGGCTGCGGGATAACGGCTATCTCAATCCTCGCTTTTGGATAGATGGCGGTGCTGTGGCACTGTTGCCTAAGATTTTGATGGTATTGGGTTCTTATCTGCTGGCTTGGTTTTTACGAGTTTACTTTCCGTTTACCTGGAGTTGGAGTTTATCGAGTGGTTTGATTGCTGGCAGTTCAGGATTATTCTTCCTGAAACCAGTCTACATTTTTGACTTGCCGCAGTGGCCTTTCCGGTTGTTGGGCAGTTCGATTCCCGAACTTGGCAATACACTTCAGGGAACTAATGCTTTTAACCCTCTGTTTGCTAGCGTTCTCATTCCTTTTGTGTTAGTAGCACTACTGCTCGGACATCCGCAATGGAAGTGGTTTGCGATCGGTACAACTTTAGGTGTAGCAGCCTGCTTAGGAGTGAGTGCCGTTTTCGATCCCGCTGTTTGGGGACTTGGAAGTGGCATGATAGCTCGAATCTTCTTAATCATCAATGCCCTACTCTGTTTAGGACTAGCTCGTTTAGCAGTGAACAATGAGGAACAACCCGCTTAAAAGATGGGAAGACAACCAGACGCGAAGACGCAGAGAATTTCTTTGTGTCCTCGTGTCCTATTTTTTTCTGGTCTTAGGAGTTTCTACAACTATGAGTATCACAGTTCAAGGAACAATAGAACGCCGTGATATCGGTACTGGTGCTTGGGCACTAGTCACCGACGAAGGCGTTACCTACGAAATCCTTAGAGGTGCTGACAAAAAGTTACTTCACCCAGGACAAAAAGCAAAAGTCACAGGCAAGGTACGTGAAGATGTAATGACAATGGCTATGATTGGCCCTGCCTTAGAAGTTAAATCCTTTGAGTTGCTTAGTTCTGACTAACGTCTGTAGAATCTAGAACTGCTTGCAATCGATTTCTAAATTCGCCTTTGGGATGCCCGCCTTTCACTTCACCCACAATTTGGAATTCTCCTTCTGGGGAATCACAAATAATGTAGGTGGGCCATCCCATTTCTGATTTATCTGGATATTGTGCTAACAGTATTTGGCGATATTTACGATACATCGCCGTATCTTGCATTTTTACGTCAATGAATTGCAAACCCAGTTCTTGAGCCACCTTTTGGTCATAAAAAGACATTTTGTGGCATAAACCGCAGTCTTCACTGGAGAATTTAATCACAGTTAACGGCATGGACTAGCAACTGTCTGACTATTTACATAAGTATCGAATACTAGCATATCAAAAGTGACATCCTCCCACACCAAATCATCTTTAAAATCCAGCAGAACAACCGTAAAGACAGAAGTAAAACAGGCGTGATATCTACTTTTAGAGAAGAAGTTTTGTACCTTACTTATCTGCGCCTATCCGCAAATAGCTTTATTAATGGTAGAGAGATGAAAACAACCGAGCATTAGCAGTATTTAAAAATGATAAAATAAATCAGTTTGCATTTAATAGGAATAAATAAAAGAATCCCCTAGCAACCGATAGTCAACTAGGGGAGTTAGTTATCAGGGTGCATCTACCAAATTATATGTTCTCGGAATAACCAGTAGTTTCCGGATAAATTTATGCACTTTTTGGACAAATTCTGAATGAATGTTTTTTGACAAGAAAAAATCCCCCAGGTGTTGGTATTAGCCAACAACTAGCTAGGGGAGTTAGTTATCAGGGTGCATCTACCAAGTTCTATGTTATAAGACTAGCCAGTAGTTTCCGGATAAATTTGTGCAAATTTTGTATAAATTATAAATGAATGTTTATTTTTGTATAGAAAAAATTCCCCATCAGCCAATAGCTAGCGAGGGGAATTAGTTATCAGGGTGTATCTACTAATCTCTACGTTCTATCAGCAACCAGTATGCTCCGGACAAATTGATGAAAATGAGAGTAAATAGTTTGAGAAATAATAAAAAGTTTTAAGCAGCTAATAGCTAGCAAACAGAATGATTAAGCTAATTTTATTTATTACTATCTTCAGAAAACAAATGAGCTATTTAGGAGGCGATCGCGCTATTAAAGTAAATCCCTAGTGGTTTGGTTACCAACCAGCTAGGGAATTGAGTAATCAAGGTACATCTACTAATAAGTATGTTCTGACTGTAACTATCAACCTCAGGATAAATTTTGCTCAATCTTATAGAGAAACTCCCCTGAGCTTATCAGTCAAGCAGGGGAGTTAAAGTTCAAGGTGCATCTACCAATAAAAATGTTCTAGGCACCGTAGTTGAAATCCGGACTAAAGTTGTAGAAGCCAGTTACTAAAATAAATAAATCTAGAAACATCTCAGTGACAAGATGCATCTAATTTTATTAGACCAGGCTATACATAGAGTTGCTGTTAGCGTTGGAAACCAAATTTGAGGAGGCAAACAGGAGAAGTTGTGACCCAGGAATTTCACCTTTCGGTGACGCCAGTAGGGCAAAGTGACTACTTGGTGCGGACAGAGCAAGTCGCGCCTGGGGTGCCATTGGCAGAAGAATTAGTGACTTGGCCTGTAGCTGAATGGTTGAAGGCTGCTGGACATTTGATGAACGATCCTTTGAAGTCAATGTTGCAGGGAGATGCGATCGCACTCAATGTCAACTTGGTGGCATTAGGTCAGCAACTTTATAACACACTGTTTCAAGGCACTCTCAGAGATAGTTGGATTACTGCCCAGGGTATCGCTCAAAATCACCAACAAGTACTGCGCTTGCGTTTGGGACTAAAAGATACCAGGTTAGCACGTCTGCCTTGGGAAGTAATGCACGCAGGCGATCGCCCCATAGCAACAGGCCCTTACATCGCTTTTTCACGTTATCAAAGTGGGATGAATGGGGTATCGAGGCTACCATCCACAAATATGCCCATACCTCTAGAAGAAGGTGGAATCAGAGTATTGATGATTGTTTCTTCTCCCACAGATCAAGTTCGATTAAATTTGCTTAAACAAGAAGCGATCAAGCTGCAAGAGGAGCTTCACCGTCAATCACCGCGTATTAGCGAAACTGGCCATTTTCTGCCGAGAATTGAACTTACTTTACTGGAACAACCGGGGCGGGAGGAATTAACACAAGCCCTAGAACAAGGAAGGTTCCATGTTCTCCACTACTCCGGTCATAGTAATGTTGGTTCTAATGGCGGTGAAATTTATCTTGTCAGTAGGAGAACTGGCTTAACAGAAATTCTCAGTGGTGATGATTTAGCTGGTTTGCTTGTTAATAATAATATTCAAATAGCTGTATTTAACTCCTGCTTGGGAGCATACCCAGCCACTGCTAACCTACAGGGAGAAACAGGCGAACGTAACTTGACGGAAAGTTTGGTAAAGCAGGGCATTAGAGGCGTTTTGGCAATGTCAGAGCGCATTCCCGATGAAGTAGCGCTGACACTTACACAATTGTTTTATCGGAATCTTGCCCAAGGATATCCAGTGGATTTGTGTGTCAGTCGAGTGCGCCAAGGATTAATTTCTGCCTATGGTTCGCACCAGCTGTATTGGGCACTACCAATTTTATATCTCCAGCGTGAGTTTGACGGTTATCTCAACCCAGAAATTTATTTACCCCAAATGGGGCAGTTCTATAATGAGTACGATCCGACTCTAAGCTCCACCTCAACTATATTCTCGACAAGGGCAGATGATGTCGATATGCCTTTACCCATTGATGAATTTATGCCTCCGGGTTTGGCAGATGATTCTTCTGAGGAGGATTGGTTAGGTGAAGATACTTGGGGCGATTTAGTAGATGAAATTGAGTATGACGATCCGGGCTATGCAGAAGATTCTGCGATAGTTTCCGATCTGTTGCGCGAACTTGAGCAATCAACGGTTGCAAATGAGGAAACAGCGATCGCACCGGAAGTAACGCAGCACGTTGAGAAAGATAATATTGACAAAAAAGAGGTTTCAGAAGAGATAAAATCGCCAGATTGTGATGATAGCAGTAGTTTGCGGGGAGAGCTAACAGAGGAAACTGGTAAAGCCAAGCAAGTTGAGACAGAACGTCATGTATTGGTGAATGATGCCAACTTACCAAGAAATTCGCAGAATTCTTCTCCATCAACTCATGTTACCCCATCCCAAAAAACTAATTCACAACGACGTCCTCAAAGTCGGTTTTGGTCTAAAGTTGGGGTTGTAGGAGTAAGTGCGATCGCAGCAGTTATCGGTTTAAGTTTGTGGAACAATCAACAAAAGTCAAAATCACCCGATCTACCCTTAACTTCTACTGCCCAGTCTCAACCTAGCCTAAATTCCTCTGAACGTAATTTAAAGACAGAGGAAACCGGAATTGTTACAGCCTATGCGATCGAAAAAGTAAGCAAAGGAGACTTGCAAAATGGGCTGGTAGCTGTGGAAGAACTACTAAATCGTAATGCTCTTTCTAATGCTAAAGCGGCTCTGGCTCTAGTTCCTAATAGTAAAATTGACGATCCATCTGTGAACTTTTTCAAGGGGCGGTTAGCGTGGCAATCGGTGCAAACAGGAGATAAAAACTATAGTATTGATGATGCCCGCCGTTATTGGGAAAGTGCTGTCAAAGCTGAACCAGATTCGCTTTTATATGCTAATGCCTTAGGTTTTGCTTACTATGCAGAAGGTAATATTAATCGTGCTAATGATGCTTGGTTCAAGGCGTTGAATGCAGCTATCAAACAACAAAATACATCTGCCAGTGCCATAGCACCCACACCAAAAGAAGTTAATCACGATGCTTTAACTGCCTATGCTGGTTTAGCTATTGGACTGTATAAATCTGCTCTTAGCCAACCAGTTTCTAAACGAGAGCGATATTTTAATGAAGCAATCAAGCTACGCCAAATGGTAGTCAAAGACGATCCAAGTCATTTTCAACTTAATAAATTAGCCAACAATTGGCTATGGCCAGAGCAAGCAATCACAGATTGGAAATCTCTCCTTCAGCTACCTTCTCCCCCATCTCAAGAAGGAGAATCATAAGCTATTGCTGCTACTATAATGCCTGCTACCCATTTGTAGGATCATCAAAGCAAAATTAGGCTCGAAGAGTCTTCTAAATTTGCTACGAGAATCTTGCTTGTGATTTGAAGATTGTTGCGTCAATTATTGCATCAAATATGTTACCAAACAAGCTTAGACGCGGTAATATATGAGGGTAAATTTTTCTGTAGCTGCAATAACTTTTTGGGGCAACAAAGATGAGTCAAGCAGCAGAGGCAAGGGCAGATATTCTAACGCTAAGTACAACAGACAGACAGTACTGGTACGAACAAGGCAAGCAGTTCGACAATCAAGAGCTTTATGAAGAAGCAATTGTATGTTACGACAAAGCTTTAGCAGATTGTCTAGATGGCTACTGGATTTGGTACGACAGAGGCAGCGTTTTACGGGAACTAGGTGAATATGAACAGGCGGTAGCTAGTTTTGAGCGAGCATTGATAGTACGCCCTAATGATTATTGGGCTTTGTACAATCAAGGCTGTATTTTGTTAGAAGATTTAGATTTGTTTGAAGAAGCGATCGCAAGTTTTGATCGGGCTTTGGAAATACGCCCCAAAGACTACTGGTCATATTTTCGTCGAGGAGACGCCAAACGTCAATTAGGGCGTTACGAAGAGGCGATCGCTGATTACGATTTAGCTTTATCGATTCGTCGTGATGATTATTGGGCTTGGTTTCGGCGTGGAGATGCCTTGAGACATTTAGGTCGTTACAATGATGCGATTAAAAGTTACGATGAAGCTTTAGCGATAGAACCAGATGATTTCTGGGCTAATTACAAACTAGCAGATGTTTTGAGATATGTGGAGCGTTATAAAGCGGCGCTGACAAGCTATCAACAAGCAGTTGAAATCAAACCAGATGATGAATACGCTTGGTATAACAGTGCTTGCTGTGCAGCTCTATTAGGAAATATCTCATTAGCAACAGAATGCCTTGAGTCTGCACTGCTGATTAATCCTAATTTTCAAGCACTGCTGAAAACAGATCCTGATTTAGAAATAATTCGAGAGCAAGGATTGTTAGGAGACTTGCTGCGCGAAACTAATTGTTTATATTGATGTTTGCTTAACTCTGCTCATGTCAATCTTGTCTGTAAGCAGTAGATCTCGGTAATGTACCAATTGAAAGCATTGGATTAACAAGTTATTGCTATGACGAATAATGTCCTTGGACAACCATTACAGATTTGTTGCACCTCGCCAATGACAGGCTTTTATCGAGATGGAATATGTAATACAGGTGCGGGTGATATTGGTGCTCATGTTGTCTGCGCACAACTCACAGAAGAATTCCTGGCATTTACCAAGTCAAGGGGAAACGATTTGAGTACACCCATGCCCATGTTTGATTTTCCAGGTTTAAAACCAGGCGATCGCTGGTGTTTGTGCGCCTCTCGTTGGAAGGAAGCACTAGATGCTGGAGTTGCACCACCTGTAATTTTGTCAGCAACTCACGCATCAGCTTTGGAATACGCTTCTTTAGATGAATTGAAGCAATACGCTCTCGATGAAGCATAAGTAAGTAGAACATCAGAATAAACGTAAAATTTGCCCTGTAACATTCCCAACTTTTGAGAGAAGTGGGAATCTATGTTTTTGTTTACTTATTAAAAAACCTCAGCTTCTCAACTGAGGTTTTTTCCAGAATAAGGCCATATTCAGTTTGTT
>NZ_AJLN01000042.1 GCF_000317285.1 Chlorogloeopsis fritschii PCC 6912
GTTGGGTACGTCACTGAGAATCCGATGCATCGGCTTCTACTACTTGCAAAGACTTTTCAAGCTCCATTCGCTGTTCAGCATTACGCAAAAAGTAACCATTCATCATTGCAGAAGCCAAAAGTCTTCCCAGGTTATCCCGATTAGTGGTAATCAACACATTAAAGTTTTCTGAAGGTAAACCACCCAACATATTTATTATTGTGTGTTCGATTGCCTGCAATACTTCCGGCGAAGTTGGCTTAGACAGTTGAGCAACTGTTTCGGGACTCATGGATTTGACGTATTGCCAAAGTAAGTTGCTGCTTAATACCTCACTGCCAAAAGATTCTGGGCTGTGGTTAGACAGATTATTCACGGTAGTATGGATACGCTCTTACACAACTCTTATTAATAAATTTACCAACTTCTTTGCTTAAGAATAGTGAGCTTAACCGAACCAAAAAATGACGGTTTATTCTACAAATATCCGTCTTAAATAGGGGCTA
Source organism: Chlorogloeopsis fritschii PCC 6912 (assembly GCF_000317285.1). Classification (GTDB taxonomy): domain Bacteria; phylum Cyanobacteriota; class Cyanobacteriia; order Cyanobacteriales; family Nostocaceae; genus Chlorogloeopsis; species Chlorogloeopsis fritschii. The sequence continues at coordinate 486 of NZ_AJLN01000042.1, forward strand.
GAGACTAGGGTCTAGGGGCTAGAGAAAAGAGATTTTCATTCCCTCGTTGTGTGATTTAATCACATAACTGTCTTGCACCAGTTGCTTGATGACAAATTCTGTAAGGTGGGCACTTTTAAGCTTTTGTCCAAAACCTGATTTTTACGTTTTTTCCAGTGCACACCCTACGGTTATTTATAAATTCTACAAATTAATACAGTGTGAATAAACACAATTATGAAGGTTATTGGTTATTAGCTATTTATTATTCACTCTAACCAATAACCTACAACTCAATCCTTAGAATCCTACAATTCCGTAATAGCCACTGATAGCCAGAATGATAATTACTAAAATTCCTACGATCAGGCTAATCGAAAATTGAACCGATGTTTTTTGATTGAGTTCTTGTTTGCTTTCACCCTGGTTTGGGGTGTTACTGGGATTGTTAGTTTTGTCTGTTGCCATGGCTTTTGTTGTTGGTGCCTATTTATTACTTAGTTTGCTCCAACTATCAGAAACTACATCTAGCTTGCGGACTACAACCATTGTCTGGTTTAACTCAAGATAGAGATATTTATATCTTGCATCTAAGCTCTTGTACGCCAAAAAATAAATTTCAAAGGCTGCAAAGTTAAAGTCTACTCAAGTAGACTGGATAAGGTTTTTAGTCACTTTTAACGAACAGTAGCTCTAAGCCTGGTATTTCAGTTGACTCATAACAAATAACCCATGACAAATGACTAACTACTAACCATTTTCAATTTATACCGTTTCCTGAATTTGCAGGCGGATAGTTCGTTCTCCAACACTACCAAGTTGCAATTCCATCACTTCGCTACCTAAAGGTTCTAAGCAATTCAACAGCGATCGCAACTGCGGCGTACTCGCACCAGTATCTACGTAAAGCCGATCTGCTAAATTGCCGATCCGTTTCCAAGTCATGTACAATTTGCCAATTGTTTGCTCTAGCTGTGATGCTTGATTTACCAAGTCAGCAGCAATGCTTAAACAACCAACTCTTTGTGCCTCTATAAGTGCGGTTTCAATATCAACTTCTTCTTCATTCAAGGCTTGAACTTGAGCAGCTGCTTTGAGATATTTTGCCAAGCTCCGCGCATCTGCAGTTACCTGTTTAACAGTGTCTACATCAGGATTTTGAGCAATTTCTTTTTGCAGGGATTTTTGGTGTGACTCTGGTAATTTCTCCATTTCCTTCACCAGAGGCGCTATGTAACGCGGAGGAAGAGCGTTTTCTGCTGCTTTTAGCTTCACTGGTTCGGGTAACAATTCTGAGGACATTGCTGTCCATTCATCAGTAAGTTGACGTACTTCTCTTCTGGTAATGCGATCGCCTTTTTGTGCAGCTTCACTCACCATTACCTGCACCTCCGGCGATGATTTGGCGGTTTCTACGAACGCCCGTTTGGAAAAATTGTTGATCGCGTTTGGATCTAGCTTTCCCTCTTCTAAGAGGGTATCCGCACTATTAGCTAGTTGAATCCAAGCATAAGCCTGACTTTTACTAATCTCCCGTTCTTTTAGCCATTTAAGGAATCCCGTGCCTCGCCCGTCTCCACCCTTTTTCTCTCGATCTCGGATTGCCCGTAGAATTCGCCCCCGCCAGATTTCGGTTTGTAAATCAAAGCGATCGCACACCTGCCAAGCTATATCCAGTTGCTTTTGAAATTCGACTTCTGGAATTTCCTCATCCTCTGGATCGGGGAGTTCAAAATCCAAATCTACAGGTTGTTGTAAAGCAGCAGCTATGTGATCGAAATTATCGGTTGATTGCACGGCTGGGAAAGTAATTAATGTATGCGACGGCTTATTATTACATAATCTTGTAATTTAAAAATCGATATCATTACTGGGTTTTACTTGTCACACTTGCAATACAAGCATGACAGATCGCAAGAAGGCGATCGCAGCTTGCCTTCTTCAATTGGCTAGACGTACCACACGAATCAGTTTTCCTTGTAAAGTTCCCTCTGCTGTCACAGTTAATATCGAGCGTTCTTAGCTGATGGCAAATGCCAATACCTCCTCATCAGGTATACCTAGCTCTGCATTGCCTGCTTCTTGCAACGGGATGTAAATCCTCTAATGTATTGGAAGGCAGTATTTACAATTTTATCAAGGGTGCAAGGAGTATCGCACTCTTGGGATGAGGATAGGATACAGGGGACAGATTAGTTCAACTTTACCTGTTCCCCGTAACCTGTACCCTGTTACCTACTTTACCTATACTGCTTCTTTCATCTCGGCTTTTACAGTAGCATAAGCCCAATCTAGCCAAGGTAACAGAGCTTCAATATCTGCGGTTTCGACTGTTGCACCACCCCAAATTCTGATTCCGGGAGGTGCCGCCCGATAGGCAGCAATATCATAAGCTACTTCTTGTTTTTCGAGGAGTTTAGCTAGTTTTTTCGCACATTGTCCCTGCTGCTCTGGGCTTAACTCAGTAAACCAAGCATCAGCTATCTTGAGACAAATTGACGTACAAGAACGTACTTCTGGTTTTTGGGCTAAAAAGTCCGCCCAACTACTTTGCTCTACCCATTTAGCAATGGCTGCGAGGTTGGCTTGGCTGCGGCTAATTAAACCAGGAAGTCCACCAATACTTTCTGCCCATTTCAACCCATCTAATGCATCTTCTACGCACAGCATTGATGGCGTGTTGATGGTATCTCCCTGAAAAATCCCTTCAATCAACTTGCCTTTTTGGGCCATGCGAAATAACTTGGGCAGGGGGCGTGGTGGTTTGTAGGTTTCTAAACGTTCTACAGCGCGGGGAGAAAGGACTATGACGCCATGCTGGGCTTCTCCACCCAAGACTTTTTGCCAAGAATAGGTGACTACATCTAACTTATCCCAAGGTATGTCCATTGCGAAAACTGCTGATGTGGCATCGCAGATAGTTAGCCCTGCGCGATCGCTTGCAATCCAATCGCCATTCGGCACGCGAACGCCGGAAGTAGTTCCATTCCACAAAAATACTACGTCGTGGCTAAAATCGACTTGCTCTAAATCCGGTAAACTTCCGTAAGGTGCTTTGAGAATGCGAGTATCGGGCAACTGTAGTTCATCCACTACATCTTTTACCCATTCTTGACCAAAGCTTTCCCATGCCAAAATATCTAGGGGCAGTTTTCCCAGCATTGACCACAATGCCATTTCCACTGCACCTGTATCGGAAGCAGGGACGATACCCAAGCGATAATCGGCGGGTACACCCAAAATTTTCTTAGATAGCTCTATTACTTCTTTGAGCTTGGCTTTCCCACCCTCGGATCGGTGAGAGCGCCCTACAAACGCATCTTGCAGAGCAGAAACAGTCCAGCCAGGACGTTTGGCACATGGGCCTGAGGAAAAATGCGGACGGTTTGGTTTGGTGGTTGGAGGAGTAAGAGTTGCTGACATAGGTTGAAGTTGCAAAATCACAAATGGGGGACAATAAACCCGGTTCCTATCAGAAACCGGGTCTGTACATATTCAATAAAAAATTAGAAGCGAATGGAACGATCATGCCAGATTAAACACACGCTTGTTTAAAAGAATATAAGCAAAATTAGAGGTTCAGCGTTCAGAAGTATGCAGCGATCGCATAATTCATATTTTTATTGAGTAAACCTAAATTAGCTAGATTGCAAATTTCAAGCTAGTTTAAAAGAAAGTCAGTAAAATTTACAAAATAACTAGAAATTTTAGCTTGACAAAATCATGTCTTTGTTTATAGAGACAATAAGATAACTCTATTAAATCATGAACCAGGTAGACTACCTCCGAATTAGTTTAATCGATCGCTGTAATTTCCGCTGTCAATACTGTATGCCAGAGGGCGCAGAGCTTGACTACATTCTCAAGCAAAATTTATTGACTGATGAGGAACTGCTCACCCTGATTCAAGAGGTGTTTATTCCTGTTGGATTTACCCGGTTTCGATTGACTGGAGGAGAACCGCTCTTACGCCCGCGGGTGGTGGAGTTGGTGAGAGCGATCGCTTCTTTTCCCCAAACCCAAGACCTCTCAATGACGACTAACGGCTTTTTACTCGCTCCAATGGCACAAAGCCTCTACGATGCTGGTTTGCGGCGCATTAATATCAGTCTGGATTCTCTCGAACCTGAGATTTTTGACCAAATTATCGGCAATCGCGGGCGATCGCGATGGCAAGACGTTTGGGATGGGATTCAAGCAGCTTATCGTGTGGGCTTCGATCCCCTAAAACTAAATGTAGTCGTGATCCCCAATGTCAACGACCATGAAGTTTTAGATCTGGCAGCCTTAACGATTGATAAGCAATGGCACGTCCGATTTATTGAATTTATGCCGATTGGCAATAGTCAATTGTTTGGCGATCGCGGTTGGATCTCTTCTGAAGAATTACGGCAAAGCATCCGCACACGTTGGGGATTGACAGAAAGTCAAGTACGTGGTAATGGGCCAGCAGATGTATTTCAAATTCCGGGAGCAAAAGGAACACTGGGATTTATCAGTCAGATGTCGGAGTGTTTTTGCGATCGTTGTAACCGGATGCGCCTTTCTGCTGATGGTTGGCTGCGTCCGTGTTTATTAAATGAAACTGGGCAAATAGACTTAAAAACTGCTCTTCGTGCAGGTATTAGTACTGCCGACTTACGGGAGCAGGTGAGGGAATTACTAGCAATTAAGCCAGAAATTAATTTTAAACAGCGCTTTTCCGGTACTAGGACAGGTGCTTATACTCGCACCATGTCTCAAATTGGCGGGTAAATAAAGTCTGAAGTTTGAAGTCTGAAATCTGAAATATTAGATTTTCATCATTCATCCTTCATCCTTCATCCTTCATCCTTTCCTTAAGCCTGTCGTGAGTAGTATTCCACCACGAGCAGTTCGTTAACACTCAACGCTACCCATTCGCGCTCAACCACGCCATTGACTTTGCCAACTAAAGTGTTTTTGTCAAACTCTAAATGGCTGGGCAGGTTTGCCAAACCGGGATATTGCAAGTTAGCTTCTACCAACTTCTTGGATGCTTCTTTGTCTCTAACACTAATGACTTCTCCAGGGCGGCACTGATAACTGGCAATATTAACGACACGGCCATTAACTGTGACGTGACCGTGATTTACCAATTGGCGGGCGGCTGGGATAGTGGGAGCCATACCCAAACGAAAAACTGTGTTATCCAAGCGCATTTCTAGCAATTGCAACAGCACTTGTCCGGTAGAACCAGTCACACGTCTGGCTTTGCGCACGTAACGCAGCAGTTGCTTTTCAGTCAAACCATAGTTGAGGCGAAGTTTTTGCTTTTCTTCGAGACGGATAGCGTACTCAGAACGCTTTTTGCGGTTTTGACCATGCTGTCCGGGTGGGTAAGAGCGTCTGGCGCTTTTACGAGTTAATCCTGGCAATTCACCCAGGCGACGTACAATTCTAAGACGTGGTCCTCTATATCGGGACATGAGTTTCCTTAATTTAATCCTGATTCAAATGTTGCCAAATTTTTTATTGTGACATTCTCTGACGAAAAGTGCCAGAGATTCTTGGTTGATTGGGCAAATTCAAACTCGTGTAGTTGCCTACACTATGTCAAAGTTGCTTTTGTCTAGAGCACTGGTTAGATCGCTGAACGGAGCCAACGATAGTTTCTGCAACGGAGGAAACCCTCTGAATTTCTTAGGGGCTATTTCTGCCACTTAGAATTTTTACCGGGTAATTGACTACCTCCCCAACACAGTGCCTGCCAAGCGTTTACTCTTATCAAATAAGAGCCAGTTTCGACCTGCCTTGTCGTACTGTATAAACCTCAAGTGTTAGTTTTACAATACTTTTCGGTTTAGGCTTTAGGTTGCTATTACGCATTATAGCTAAGGGATAGCCTGAGTCTTAAAGACTCAAAGGCATCGGCAAGCATTAACAACGTATTTTGAGAGTGAAAACTCCAAATGATAATTATATCAGTGATAGTGCTCATCACCACTTTAATCTAGTTCAAAATTTTGTGTCTTCAATCTTGTCGATCTAATTACAGTTTTATTGGCGGGTTGGCATACTCTAAAGCTTTCTCCCGAAATACTATTTATCTTAATAGAAGGAGCGAAAGCAAACTTTTAAGATCGGATAGCATAACATTGGGTGATTGGAGCAGAACGGAAATGCCAGAAAGAAGAAACAGCAAATATCCACATAAATCCATGCTCAAAGCTAAACCAGCCCCTTGGAGGGCTGTTGGTACTGCCATAACTGCACCAACGTTAACTATGCTGGGATGGTTAGCAATGGCTCTGCCCAGTATGGCTTCCTACGAGTCTTACGGGAATCCTCAGGATTATCGTGTTTGTGCAAGCCAACTTTTAAAGGCGGGGATCGCTACAGAACCAGCAACAGAGGCTTGTGCAAGTGCTTTGCGTCCTAGAGATTTATCTTCTTGCGTAGTTAGAATTGAACGACAGACGCAAATCGCCGCTGTGGACGCACTTTCTCGTTGTAGGCAAGCACGGCGTCCTGAGGATTTACGCAGATGCGTAGTTTCTATTAGCCAGAATACTAAGGAAACAGTTAACCCAGCAGTGTTAGATTATTGCGGTCGCAGTTTATTGCCAGTACGCTTTGCTCAGTGTGTAGTGGGTTTGCGTTTGGCAACAAACTTAGATCCTTCTCAGGCTTTGGATACTTGTATAGATGGTAGCGATTTTGGCATTACTGGCTTTTTACCATCTTTTATCCCTGCCAACACCACAAATACGCCATTTCAACCCAGTTTTGAAACTACCCCAACTCCAGTAGAGCCAAACACAATCCCCCCAGCGAATCCAAATACAACTCCAGTAGAACCAAACACAATCCCCCCAACAAATCCAAACACAACTCCGGTAGAACCAAGCACAATTCCGCCAGAGAATCTCTAGATCCCAGATAGTAGTAAATATTATTGTCTTGACAACAATTCAGCTTCCCCTAATCCTACTAGTATCTGAAGGGTCAAGGGGGATCTGACTGGGATGTTGCTCTACAACTAGTACTTTTTCTCTAGGAACAACCTTTTAGCTTTGAATCCACCAGCTGGTGGACTCAAAGTACAGGTATTTACTGCTATCAATTTCCCAATATAAATATAAAGACAGCTTCTGCGTTATTTGATAGTTAGTCTTCTTTTTTACCAACAACCATTTGTAGAATTGTTGGCACTCCTCCGTCTTTGTGATATTTATCTGCCCAAGCGCGGATAATTTCATCCAGTTCTTCCATTGCCTGCTCCACCTTTTCTAGTGGAATATCTAATTCTTCCAAAACTCGCATGGTATTGGGTCTTTTTTCTGCCCAATCTCGCATCATACGGAAGTAACGAGCTGTATCTTCCACTGTGATGTAAGTGCGCTCTTGATCGTCAGCTGGGGCATAAAAAGGGCGAGTCAAAGCGTAAAAGGGCATTCCCCAAGGAGAATCGATACGAGTTACTGTACCAGAATAAAGCAGGCGACGTTTAATATGTTCTGCTAGCGCTTCACTCAAAGGCATTTGGTGTTCCTTTGGCAAGTCTTCTTGCGATCGCTTGTGCAGAAATTCTATTAGCTCTAGAAATTCAAAGGAGGTTATTAACTGAGCATCAGGCAGATTCTGCGGCAATTTTTGCTCAATTTGTCTTTTTTCCTCGCTCGTTAGACTTGTGCCGGGAACGCGGGAACGTCCTGGACGCCAAGGATATTTTTCCATCCAGACATAAGGAAATTGAATCAGATAACGCGGTTCTTGAGAACCGAGCATCTTCAACAATTTGCCCTCAGTCAATGCCTGTCTAACTTCCTCGACAATGGCTTTTACTCGCTTCGGTTCTAAGTGATGCAAATGGCCTGTCATGCGCAGGTTTTGTCCCTGCTCTAAATAGGTCATGTAAATGGCACACTTAGCTGCGGTTGCGGCTGCATCTAAAAATGCCCCATGCCTGTGCCCACTCGTCCGCATGGCACTAAAAGCCAGATAAAGCATGATCTGATCCATCGCACTGGGGCCGAGGCGTTTGATCAGATCTACGTCGTTACTCATATTTACAGACAGTTGATTAGCACGTTTACAGTTCTCGGTCAATGAAAAGTACGTAATATACACCCGACTGAAAGCAATGTTTTTACTCAGATGATCTATTATGCTTTAATAACGTGAATTATTGGTAGTCATAATAGTTATTTAATCAGTATTTTCTGGCAATTTGGCAGAATTGTCTACCTGATTAAACTTCTTCTGTGAGAAGCATTTTAAGCAAGTTTTGCCCAAACACGGATGCTTGGGCAATATGTGTAATAAGAAGCTCACAATTCTTCTTTGAAGAGATTTTTTTTGTCAGAAGATCATAGCAATTTGGTCAAGTATGAGGATAAAACAACAAGAAGTTTTCCATTTTTACCAAACTTTGAGGTGAATACCTCTTGGAAATTAATACTTCCAGTCAAGAACAGAACACAATATGTATCGCGAACTGCCTTGGATTGGCAAAATTCCGGTGAAGTTTTGATTTTAAGGTGGATTGTTTTGAGGAAAGGTCATAGTCCTCAAATCAAGGTGATCGTTCAACGCAGAAGAAACCTTTTATCTTTGATGAAGATTTTTGGTTATCTTAGCAATTTTCATTCAACCCATATGTAAAAACATTTACAGATTTGCTTTTTTAGTTAAATTTTTTTTCTAAAATGGCTGAAAACTCTATGGATGTTTAACTCTAGGAAAATTTTTGTTTTCTTTTAAACCCTTTCCGCAAAATTTTAGTTTTTCTTTAGATTTTTGATTAACTGGTTGTCTGAGATGTTTTGATAGTATTTCGCATTTTTTCATAGCTGAATGCGGCTACGCCGCAAGTCACAAAAGCAACTCCTAATACTTGTACTAATTGCAAATTTTCTTGAATAATCAAACCAGCGAAAACTGCTGTTAAAACAGGGACTGTTGCGCCTAAAAGTGCTGAACGCGAAGCTCCTACTTTGCGAATACCAATGTTATTAAACAAATAGCCACACAGGGTAAATACACCTAAAATAAAAGCACTGAGAACCAATTCCAGTAAATTGCTGGATTTAGGTTGAAGGCTCCAGTTAGTAGGTAGAGTGAGTAACAAACTAACAAAGGATAGTAGGAGCATAGTAGCGAAGTTAATCAACGTAAAAGTGACAGGATGTATTTTGGCAGCACAGATCCGGGTAAGAGTCACGTAGATAGCAAAAGCCACTCCTGAGGCGATCGCTGTGGTAGTACCAAAAGTAGGATTAGCGAGTTCAATACTTGTAGAGCCTGATAAAACCAACATCTGCCCCAAGCCAATACAAACAATCGCAGCTACACGAGCAGAGGTAGGGCGATCGCGGAATAAAAACCAGCCTAAAAGTCCACCAATTGCCGGATAAATGAAGAATAATGCGATCGCTTCTCCTGTGGCAATTTGACTAATAGCAGAGTAGATTAATACTTGCGATAAAAATAAAAAGCATCCGCTCAGTATTGATAAAAGCAATACTTGCTTGGATTTACTATGAGTGTTGTGACGCTTTTTTTGTAAGGACTCGATCAAGCTTTGCAAATCTTCCCATATTTGCGAGTGCAGAATCGGAGCTAACACCAACATCATCGGTACAACTACTAACATCCTCAGCATTAAAATCAGCAAGATATTACCTAGTGTTGGCAGTAACAGCTGCTCTACCTCAAATATTCCAAAAATCTGAGTATCTGAATGGAAAATTACTTTAATGGCTATGTTATATAGCGATGAAACTACGGTAGATAAAGCTAACAAGCAAATACCAATTACTGATAACGATGCTGTTGTCACCTGCGTGGAGGCTGATGGTATTGGTGTAGTTTTTTGCTTTGGTGTTGATTTTTGTAGGGATGGTGTAATTGTAACTGTAGTAGATGAGAGCGATGTATTATAACTCTTTTGAAGCTTTCTTGGTACAAGAGAACTAGCAGTTGAGGGTGTGGGCGGCAGACTTGTTTGTGGCGCTTTTGGTTCTACGATGATGGTGTCTTGCTGTAATTTTGTCACAGCCTCAAATTTACCTTGCTGCTTCTCCTCAAAAACTTCGTTCTCAGTACCTGCTTGGATTACAGTAGGCAGAGATGCGGTTGTGGTTTTTTCTAGTTCTGTACGTAAACGATTTACTAACTCTGCTAAGATTTCTTCCCCTTGTCGTTGTTGCATTGACATTTGAGACAACTGTCGGGAAAGGCTGTTTTGATAGTTCTTCAACTCATGTTGGAGAGTGTGAAAAGTGATGGTAAGACTATCGTCTAAAGATCCAAGAAGTTGCTTAACTTCATGTTCGGTTATGTTGTTGCTGCTGCCCTCACTAGTTGGTTCAAGGGCTTTGGTAGCGAAAGCTTCTAGCGAGGATTGGAGTTGTGAGGAAATATGGCTTGCCAAAACTTGAGCTAACTGACGCAACAATCCTTGCATTTCACTTGCCTGCAAACCTTGAAGCAGTTCTTCTTTTTCTTGTTGCAGACGTTTGACATCCTCACTTAGGCGAATTTTATCCCCTTGCAGTTGTTTGACATCTTCCCGTAAAGACTTGAGTAAAGTCCGCTGAATAATTTGCAATTCCTCAGTGATAGCCTGTAAAGCAGTATCTGCTTCTCCAAATGGATCGCCTTGTGTTCGTGAGTTTTCCGTTCGCTTCTCAAATCGCCCCATTGATTTTTACCTCTGAACCTTGACAGTCAAGCTGTTTTTCGTTCACTTAATCGCTGTTTTTACTTCTTAAATATTTCCTGTATTGTGTCAGATAAGTCATTCGGTTGATATCAACGATTACTCTGTATTGTTTTTTATGATAAAAAATATCACATTAACCCATGTTTTTTCTGACTTGTTATGTAAAGTTTCAAAGTATTATTTTTATCACGTCGTTTTTTGAAAAATTTTTGGTAATTTTAGTTCTCACTTCCTGAAAAATTTCCCGCAATAGGTTTCGGTGGGAAATAGGTTTTCTGTTTATGAGGATTTTATGCAGCGAACGCATAAATTTTCAATAAATTTACTATTAAAAATGTAATTTTTAATACAGATTTTTGCTCTATTAGTGAAAGTATCAAGATTGATTGAAAAAAATAATGATTAGGTAAGAAATACTTGTGGAACTTACCTATACTTTTAAGAAACACAGGGGGTAGGGGATAGGGGATAGGGAACAGATTGAAGAATGGTAATTATTTTGTTGAAGTGCTTAATTCTATTTCACTCTGCTTCTAAAATCTTAAATCTAAAATTCTGGCAATACTAAAAATGGCAGCGCTTAGTCCAGCACTAACAGGAACTGTCACAAGCCAAGCAGCAGCAATACCTTGAAGAGTTTTCAACTGAACAGACTGAGGGTTTTGTACCAATCCAATACCAACGACACCACCGACAAGAGCATGAGAAGTGGAAACAGGTAGCCCCAGACGGGAGGCGAGTAGGATTGTGGTGGCGGTTGCAAGTTCAGCACAAAATCCACTACTAGGTTGCAGGGGAATAATACTTTCACCAATTGTGGCGATAACTTTTTTGCCCCAGATAGCCAAGCCAGTAACGATGCCAACACCACCTAAAATTAAAATCCAGATGGGAATAGTAATGCCACTGATGGGTACGCTACCAGTAGTATTAATGTAAGCAATTGCTGCTAGAGGAGCGATCGCATTGCCGACATCATTAGAACCATGAGCAAAAGCAACAAAGCAAGCACTTAGTAACTGAAATTTGCCAAATAGATGTTCAATGGGATTGTTTGTGGTTGGTAGCTTATTACTCCTTTTCTCTTCCTTTATCTCTATTTGAGGCAGGCACAAGGCACTGCCCCTACTCTTATCTAACTGTCGCCAACTGTAGAGACTAAGCCCAACTGCTGCAAATCCTCCTACAAACAATGGAATGTCATGAGCAGGTATTTTTATACCTACTTCCTCAATCAAAAAATTGGCGATCGGTTGAGTAACAGATGGTAAGACAATCACGCCAAATATTCCTAGCAACATGGCGCTCAACCAGGGAATCCACTCATTTAATTGTTTCAATTGATGCGGTTGTTCTAAAATCCAGTGTTTGATTTGACTGTAGAATAAAGCAGCAATTGTGCCGCTAATCACTGGTGTGACAATCCAGCCAAGAGTGATGAGTCCAATGGATGGCCAATCAATTGCACTGATGCCAAAAGCTACCCAACTAAATCCAGCGATCGCGCCAACTGTAGCATGAGAAGAAGAAACAGGTAAACCTCGTGAGGTGGCAATTTGCAGCCATAAACCGCAACTTACCAGCACCGTCACCATCCCGATCGCTAACATTTGCGGCGTATCGACAAATAAGCTAGGGTTAGCAATTTCTGTGGCTAGAGTTTCCGAAACTTGATGTCCAAAAAGAACTGCACCCGTAAATTCTAATACACCAGCAATTATCAATGCCTGTTTGAGAGTAACAGCTTTGGAACCTACAGACGTTCCCATGGCGTTAGCAACGTCATTGGCACCAAGGTTAAAAGCGAGGTAGAAGGCTAGTAAGGCAAATACAATCATAGGGGCTAGGGGCTAGTAAGAGGACAAGGAGTAGGGGAGACAAGGGGAGAAGACGTGAGTCACAATCCTTCCCCTTGTCCCCGCGTCTCTTCCCAATCCCCGATCCCCAATACCTAGATTATTGTGGATAAATCAAAATCTTGTACGTATCTGGCGTAGGTGCGATCGCTTGTTCTACAGCTTGAGATAAATCTTTTAATGGATAGCGATCGCTAATTAATGCTTGCACGTCAATGCGGCGATTAAAAACAATATCTGCCGAGAGACTTTGCAGGCGGTAGGATGAACTGTAACTGCCCATTAAGTCAATTTCTCGACGGTAGAGGATATTTGGATTCAGAGGAATTTCCATTTCATCGGGAAACTCGGCAAAAAAGAGGATTTTACCGCCTTTGCGAGTGCAATCTAGGGCTTGGAAGAAAGCTTTTTCGCTAGGTACGGCAAGCAGAGTCACATCTACACCCATACCATTAGTGAGTGCTTTAATTTTATTTGGTAAATCGGCATCACGAGCATCAAACGCCGCTTCTGCACCTACAGCCAAAGCTTTGTCAATTCGCGAGGGTAGTAAATCGGTAGCGATCGCTTTCGCCCCAAAATACTTCACCAACATCACAAACATTAACCCAATTGGCCCCGCCCCAGTAATTAAAACAGTTTGTCCAGGTGCAATTTGAGCTTTTTTCACTGCCTTGAGACAGCAATTAGTTGGTTCAACAAAGCTTGCCTCTTCAAAACTGATATGATCGGGGATGGGAATTAGCCCACCATTGCGGACAATATGGCCGGGAACCTTCACATAATCGGCAAAACCGCCCCCACTGGGTGCAAATCCTGCTGTTGTGCAGATATTTTTATAGGTATCGCACATCGAGAAATTGTCATTTAGGCAGTAATCGCAACGCATACAGGGGATGTGGTGCATCACCGCTACTCGTTGCCCAACTTGCCAATTTTTTACCTCTGTGCCTACCGCTGCAATGGTTCCCGCAGTTTCATGTCCAAAGATGCGCGGTGGTTCATATAAGGGATAACGAATTTTTTTAATATCCGACTGACACAATCCCACAACCCGCACCTGTACCAGCACTTCATCTGCTTGGAGTGTGGGTTCGGGGATATCTTCGTAAGAAAGTTGATTGACGCCTCTAAATACCTGTGCTTTCACGTTGATCTCTCACCGCTCAACGATCTTAGATTTAACACTAGAGGCGTTATTTAAGCTATGAATTTTGAAATTTTTGTTTGTAATGCTGGTCTAACACCACAGAGAAGGGTTGCTTGTATAGAAGTCAGCATTGAGTGGATATGGCTGCGGTTGCCTACTTCCCATCAGTGAGGCGATCGCAGCAGACTAACACTTGTCTAGAGTAAAGTAAAGTATCTTACACCCACTGTTGCTTAGTACTTATATATACTTATATATCAAGTAGCATAATATCTCATCACATCTTATGCTTTGTTAAATCAGGCATAATAGAGTTCAGATATTAGCTTCTACTGGAGTAGTTTTCATGTCCCTGCAAGAGCTTAAAGAGCAAGCCTGTAAGCTCTCTGTGAGCGATCGCCTCACCCTTATTAGTGCCATCATTCAATCTCTGCAAGACACATCCCAAACTGAGGATTGGCAGTATCTAGTAGCTCGTCCTCACCCTTGGCGCAAACAGCTTTATATAAAAGGGCGTAAACTACTTGCCTCAACTGTTTGGCAAGATATGATTGCTAATCAGATGTCGCCAGAGCAGGCAGCCGAAAATTGGGATTTGCCACTATCTGCTATCCACGAGACAATTCGTTACTGTGAGAGTCACCAGGAACTACTGAAACTAGAAGCTGACGAAGAACACTATCGCTTGGAGGAAAAAGGAGTTTCACTTGAGTCTACGAATGCTGCTTGATGAGGATTCTCAAGCGAAGTATTTGGTCTATCTTCTTCAGGCAGCAGAACATGATGTAATCACAGTTAATGCAGTAGGCTTGATGAATCGTTCAGACTCAGTCGTGCTTGATTATGCTAGACAAGACGGGCGAGTGCTGCTTACTCGCAACTGTGATGATTTTCAGGAACTACATCAAGCAAACCCAGTCCATCCAGGAATTTTGGCAGTTTATCAAGATTCAGATACATCTAAGAATATGAGTTATCAGGCAATTGTGAAAGCAATTGCGAATCTAGAAACATCAGGCTATACACTTAAAAATCAATTTGTTATTCTCAACCAGTGGAAATACTGACAGATTAAGATATATCATAGTGAGCGATCGCCTCACCCTTATTAGTGCCATCATTCAATCTCTGCACGTCCGGTGGAAGCATTAATTATTTACCGTTTGAAATAATATAGACAAATAACCCCTACAATTTGTCATAATCCTCTGGTTCTACATCAGGAACTTTATTTAAAACTTGCTGAAATTTATCCCAACTAACGCGTTTTGCTTTTTCTTCTATACAATTTTTAGTCATCCATGCTGAAACTTGTGCTGATAAGGCGGTAGAAACATTTAACTGCCAGTGTGAATCGTTAAGTATTGTTAACAATTTATAGGATGCGCCACGACTGGAGCGTAGAGCGGCTAGTAGTACGTTGGTATCTAGTACAATGTGATATGGCATTGCCATCGATAATGCACACTTTAAAGGTTTTGGCAACTGCTAGAGCGATCGCGTCAGGGTTTACGTTACCTGAGTGAAGGTTCTCGTCTTGAAGTTATTCACAAAGCCAACCACAGTTTCCTAGATTGTATTGAGCGGTAATTTATCTCATTCAAGCTTGGCTCATCGAAAACTTGCCCCACTCCATCATCATTGAGAAATAATTTAGATCGCAACTGATAATAACGTTGATGTGAAAAACTAATTAGATGTAGAAGCGTAAATCAGCAGTCGTCAGTCACGATCGCATTTGGGCAATACTTAAAAAGACAATGTTACAATAAATACAACCATAAATTAATTGTGCTTGACTTTAATTGTACGTCAAGGTACTTAGAAATTTTGATATAAACTTGTCCGACAAAGAAACTAGTATGTTTAATGCCACGGAAATATTAATAGATGCTTTTGTCAAGCAAATTCGAGAAGGCTACTACCGTACTTACGGCTGTTTCAAAAGTGATTATCAAGACATTATTGCTTGGGCGGGCAACATGGCTTTAGAAAATATAGCCAATAGTGACGCTCTGTATCATAATGTAGAACACTCGATTCTTGTCACCTTGGTTGGACAAGAGATGTTACGTGGTAAACACATTCGGGAGGGAGGAGTTTCCAGCGAAGACTGGTTGCATTTTATGATTTCCCTGGTGTGCCATGATATTGGCTATGTTAAAGGTGTGTGCCGTCAAGATCGAGAGCTAGAAGGCTTGTATGCTACAGGTAAAGACAGCATTATGATTCATTTGGCTCCAGGAGCTTCTGATGCTAGTTTGACACCGTATCATGTAGATAGGGCAAAACTTTTTATTAATGAACGCTTTGGCGGTCACAAACTGATAGATTCTGAAGTAATTAAAAGCAATATAGAATTGACTCGTTTTCCAGTACCAGCAGCCGACGATCATCAAGGTACTGATAGCTATGCAAGTTTGGTGCGTGCTGCTGACTTGATTGGGCAATTAAGCGATCCTCGCTATTTAAAGAAAATTACTTCTTTGTTCTACGAGTTTGAAGAAACGGGAATGAATAAAGTTTTGGGGTACCAAACACCCGCTGATTTACGCAAAAACTACGCCAAGTTCTATTGGAATGTAGTTTATCCGTATATCCAAGATGGATTGCGCTATTTATCTTTGACGCAACAAGGAAAACAATTTATTGCCAATCTTTACTCGAATGTATTTGTTGTGGAACATGAAATGCCTCAAGAAGACAAGTTGTATTTAGTTGAGCAACTACATGCTTAATATAGTAGTCATTAGTCATTGATTTCGGACAGACGACAAAGGACAAATAACAACTATGAATTGGTGGCAAAGACTAAAGAAAAATCCTTTGGCGCAATTTGGAGCAATTTTACTAATAGTCTTCTATGCGGTAGTAATTGCAGCTGATTTCGTCGCTCCTTACGATCCTTATGCCTCACAACCAAACGGTTCGCTACTGCCACCCACCACAATTCACTGGTTTTCAAACTCTGGGCAGTTTATTGGCCCTCATGTTTATCCGACAATTCAGGGAGAGACAAATTTAGAAACAGGCGATCGCGAACTGATTGTAGACAAAACCAAGCCCTCTCCAGTACGGCTATTTGTTCAAGGTGCTGAATACCGTCTGTTTCAGTTAAATTTGCCACTGCCACCAAATTGGGATGAAGTAACTATCATCCCTGGCATTCCCTTAAATTGGCATTTGTTTGGCACCACTAATCAAACAAAAATCAATATTTTGGGTACTGACGATCAAGGGCGCGATCAGTTTAGTCGTCTAGTACACGGTGGTAGGATTAGTTTGTTTATTGGGATTGTGGGAGTTGCTTTAACTTTTCCCTTAGGAATGATTGTTGGTGGAATTTCTGGCTATTTTGGAGGCTGGGTTGATAGTATCACCATGCGTTTGGCTGAAGTATTAATGACTTTTCCCAGCATTTATCTTTTGGTAACTTTGGGCGCTGTTTTACCAGCAGGGCTTTCTAGTACTGAACGCTTTGTGCTAATTGTGTTTATTACATCGTTTATTAGTTGGGCTGGTTTAGCACGAGTCATCCGCGGACAGGTACTATCCATCAAAGAGCGAGAATTTGTGCAAGCTGCACAAGCAATGGGCGGAAAACCACTCTATATTATTATTCGCCACATCTTACCCCAAACTGCTACCTACATAATTATCTCTGCAACCCTTGCTGTTCCTGGTTTTATCGGTGCAGAAGCAGTACTTAGTTTGATTGGTTTGGGAATTCAACAACCAGATCCATCGTGGGGCAATATGTTATCACTAGCAACTAATGCTTCAATTTTGGTATTGCAACCTTGGTTAATCTGGCCACCAGCCTTAGTAATTATCCTAACAGTGTTGGCATTCAACTTACTAGGCGATGGACTCAGAGATGCACTCGATCCGCGCAGCTTGCAAAAGTAGAAAATTTAAGACAAGCAAAAATCATATTTTAGAAATCGACCACAGATAAACACAGATACACACGGATAATTTATCTGTGTTCATCTGTGTCCATCTGTGGTCGTTATCATAAAAATATCTTTTTGTAGAGACGTGCCATGGCACGTCTCTACAATATTCCCCTACATCCTTGTGGTATCAGTTTTCAAATGTTGCTACAGCTTGTTTGTCTTCAAGATCGGGGGTACGTAAATTTTCCACCAATGCCTGAATTTCTACTGGTGGTGGTGCGCTCAGGCGCGAAACTACCCAAGTGACAATCAAATTAATAATCGCCCCCAGCGTGCCAATGCCTTCTGCGGATACTCCAAAGAACCAAGCTGGCATACCTACAAACTTGACGCCGATAATATAAATGCTTGTGAAAATTAAACCTGTTAACATCCCGGCGATCGCTCCAGTAGAGTTGGTACGCTTGTCGAAAATACCGAGGATAATTGCTGGAAAGAAGCTAGAAGCAGCTAAACCAAAGGCAAAAGCTACCACTTCACCCACAAACCCAGGCGGGTTGACGCCAAAGTACCCAGCCGCAACTAACGATAAACCAACCATCACGCGCCCGACAAACACCCGTTTTTGCTCTGATGCTTGCGGATCGACAATACGATAGTAGACATCGTGGGCAATGGAACTTGATATTACCAGTAATAATCCCGATGCCGTGGACAAAGCAGCAGCCAAGCCACCTGCAGCTACCAAAGCTATTACCCAAGGTGCAAGTTTAGCTATTTCTGGGGTAGCAAGAACGATGATATCTCGGTCAATTGTAATTTCGTTGGTGTCTTTGCTGGGAGTTAGCTGCAAACGCCCGTCACCGTTTTTATCTTCAAAGGCTAGCAGTTTAGTGTTTTCCCACTTGTTTACCCAGTCTAGCTGTTGCACTTCTGCAATCGTGTGATTGTGCAGCGATGTAATTAAGTTGTAGCGGGCAAACATGGAAAGGGCAGGAGCAGTTGTATATAAAATTGCAATGAATAATAGTGCCCAACCAGCGGAAAAACGAGCGGAACGTACACTAGGTACTGTGTAAAAACGTACAATAACATGAGGTAAACCAGCAGTGCCGATCATTAGTGCTAAGGTGATGAACAGCACATCAATCATTGGTTTGTTGACAAAGGCCTGGGTATACTCCTTAAATCCCAAGTCAACTTGGATTTGATTGAGCTTGTCAGCGATGTCACTAAAGGTAAATGCCAATTGGGGAATGGGGTTACCTGTCAGCAATACAGCGAGGGCGATCGCCGGGATCAAGTAGGCAACGATTAAGATACAGTACTGTGCTACTTGCGTCCAGGTAATGCCTTTCATACCACCCAAGACTGCAAAAAAGCCAACAATCACCATCCCAATGACTACACCGGTATTAATATCAACTTGCAGAAAGCGGCTAAAAACAATTCCTACCCCCCGCATTTGCCCGGCTACATAAGTCAGAGAAACAAAAATAGCGGCAATTACAGCTACCAAGCGGGCGAGATTAGAGTAATAGCGATCGCCGACAAAGTCTGGAACTGTGTACTTACCAAACTTGCGTAAGTAAGGAGCTAGCAGTAATGCCAGCAGCACATAGCCACCAGTCCAACCCATCAGGTAAATTGAACCGTCATAGCCCATAAAAGAAATCAGCCCCGCCATCGAAATAAACGAGGCGGCAGACATCCAGTCAGCGGCAGTAGCAGCACCGTTGGCAATTGAGGGAACCCCTCGTTCTGCTACAAAAAAACCTTCACTATCTTTGACTCGCGATCGCCAGCCTATGTAAAGGTAAATTAAAAAAGATAACCCTACTATTACAATTGTCCAAAGTTCTACTGACACAGCCTTTCCTCACTTCTTGTGATTATATTTGCGATCTAACTTATCCATTTGAAAGGCATAGGTAAAAATCAGCCCTACAAATATCAAAATTGAACCCTGCTGCGCCATCCAAAAACCCAAAGGTACGCCAAAAAAACGTACTGCGTTCAACGGTTGTACCAGCAAAATACTAAAAACGAGGGAAACTAGTGCCCAGATTATTAAAAGATTGCGAATTAAAGTTGTATTGGCACGCCAATAAGAACGATACTGATGCTTATCCATGATTTTTTAAGTCAATGCATCAAAAACAAAAATAGTATCAAGAAGTCATAATTCTACTGGAAATTTCTAAAATTCTAAATGTTATTTACATAATTTTAATAAAAGTTGCAAAATCCATTATTTGGCTACGTAAACTTATATTTAGCAGATTGGTTATATTCCATATTGAAGTGCGCGATCGCATGAAAGATATCATTATTACCAACGGCGAGAATGTCTCCAGTATTGAAGTCGAGCAATGTCTTTATCGCCACGAAGCAGTATTAGAGTGTGCGGTTATTGGCATTCCTCATCCCAAGCGAGGAGAAGTTGCTAAAGCCTTTGTGACTTTAAAAGAAGGAGCAAACGTTTCCGCAGATGAATTAATTCATTTTTGCCGCAGTCAAATAGCAGCTTTTAAATGTCCTACTGCTGTGGAATTTTGTTCTTTACCTAAAACTAGCACTGGTAAAATTCAAAAGTATCTTTTGCGTGCTAAAGAGTAGGCTGGTTATGACAAGAAAATTCAAGGAAGTTAATGTAGGGTGGGCATTGCTCATCTATATCTCAAATATCTTATAGGCTTTGACAGGCAATGCCCACCTTATAGAAAGCTAAAAGTGCGTTGCTGAATGTCAAGAATCGACAACTCCCATACTCGAACATTTATTCCAAAAGATGTCGTCGGCTTTCATCACGATGTTTTTGCAAATACCGCATGAATGGTGTACCGCCTGTGCCAATTTTGGTATCGTTGCTGAACTTTGCAGTTTGTTGATGAATGTAGCGGTTAGCAAATTCTAGGTGTTGGGTACGGAATTTTTCTATAAGAGATACGCAATCATTATATAAATCTCTAAGCTTTGGTACTTGATCCATGTTATTTCTAACAAAATCGCGCAGTGTTGAGCGCCTTTCCACTTCTTCCATAAAAGCACGATGTTTTGGTGGCATATAATTCCGCATTTCCATCAAGAATTCCCACAGTAGATCGTGTTCGTGAGAAATATTGAAGAGAGCATCCATCGTCGGTACAATACTGCTTTGTGCGCCCGTCTCGCCACGAAATTGCTGAGGTTTTTCGCCCCAAACTTCTACGCCTTCGTATATGAGTCCTTCTGGTAGTACAGAGTTATTTTTCCAACCATGAATGTAAGGACGCACTCTGTTGTAATAAATATAGGGATCGCAGCCTTCTGGCATTCGGTTCATGGTGGTGTTGATGTTTGTCCATGCGTTCTTGATGTTTTCTAAAGCAGCGATCGCTTTGTTAATATCACCCTGAGCAATTGCCTCTAAAAGATCAGGAATAGCACAGAGTGCAGGTGCAGCTTTAGCTTCAATATCAATATGAATAAGAATAAACCAGTCTTCATCCAATCCACCAAAGAAGTTTTGCGCAATGATGATATTGCCAATTGCGATCGGTTCAGTTTCGTTAATTCGCACCCAGTTGTCTAAGGCATAGGAAGCATAAGACAATACTGGAGGTCTACCTATGCTTTGAGAAATTTTGTAAAAAGGCACGGCAATATTGCGTGGCAGCACTTTTACAGGTTTAGCTTCACCCCAAACATAGGCATGGGTTAGGTAAGAATACACCTGCATGAGCCGACGCAACTGCATCTCGTCTAAAGTTGCTTGTTCTACGTCTACTTCTGGGAGTTTCTCTACAACTTGCCGGATTTTACCAGTAGTCAGCCACTTGGGTAGTAAGGCAGCAGCTTGTTGTACTTGCCAAAATCCCTCCGGCAATTGAACATTAGCAGGCGGATGGGTTGGTAAAAAACCACATTCTCGGCTCACATCATAATCTTCAAGCCTAAGGAGATTTATATTTTCTTGTTTTAGTTTAATGCTTGTCATAATTTTTACATCAAAAATTATAAATAGATGGGTATAGTACAAGTATTTTGTTTGGGCTACTTAGCTAATCTTAAAAAGGCAATTAACTATTAACTATTAGCCATTAACAGATTCTGCAACTTTGTAGCGATCGCGTAACACACGACGCATCACTTTATTAGAGGCAGTTCGGGGCAAAGACTCGACTATGACAACATCATGAATCTTAAACAATGGATTGAGGCGTTGCTTAATTGCCGTTTGTAGAGAAGCTTTAAGTGCTTCTTTGTCAGCCTTTACATTAGACTCAACCACTGCATAAATTATTAGTAGACTTGGCCCGCCTTCGGGAGGAGAAATAGCGATCGCAGCAGTTTCGCAGATTCCCTCTACAGTATTGAGAATTTGCTCAATCTCCGTCGAGCTAACCTTGATGCCACTTAAGTTCATGGTATCGTCAACACGACCGAGAGCGCGGTAGTAGCCGTTGGGTAACTGCTCTATTTGATCGCCATGGCAACGTAGTGCCTGCCCTAAAGAGGGAGCATTAGCAAAGTAAACTTGATGGTGATCCTTGTTTAACAGTTCAGTAGAAAGTCCAATCGAAGGAGGAACGATAAACGCCTCGCCTTTATCCGCGAGATGCCCCTCCTCATCGAGAATCACAAAGTCTAAACCTAGAGCAGGTGTGGTAAAGGTTGAGGGAATCGCAGGTTGCACTACTGTACCCGTGATATAAGCCCCACCGATTTCCGTACCACCGCAGTATTCCACAATCGGTTTGTAGCCAGCCAAGGACATCAAAAACAGTATATCTTGCGGATTGGAACACTCACCCGTCGAACTAAATGCTTTAATAGCGCTCCAATCAAATCCTTGCATACAGGCAGTAGTTTTCCAATTGCTGACTAAACTGGGAACTAAGCCCAGCATAGTGACACGAGCATCCTGAATAAACTCACCAAATCCCCGTTCTGTAGGCGCACCGTAATAAAGGGCAATAGTTGCCTTATTTACTAAACTGGCATAAATTAACCATGGCCCCATCATCCATCCTAAGTTAGTCGGCCAGGCTACCACATCTTGCGGGTGAATGTCATGGTGTAGATGCCCGTCACTTGCGCACTTAATTGGGGTTGTCTGCGTCCAAGGAATCGCTTTTGGTTCTGCTGTAGTACCTGAAGAAAATAGGATATTAGTGTAAGCAGTTGGATGAGCAGAGAAAGCATCAAATTTCTCATTGGAACTAAGAAATTTCTCCCAAGTTAAATCGCCAAGACGCAGTGTAATTGATGGAGACGAAGCCAACACAATCGCTCTCGGTGTTTTAGCATCAACAACTTTGGCATAAAGAGGTAACTGCTTTCCACCACGCCGAATATAATCCTGGGTAAAAATTGCTTTTGCTTTAGATATGCGCAAGCGTGTCGCAATTTCATCGGCAGCAAAACTGTCGGCAATCGAGACTACGACACAACCCGCTTTAACAATTCCCAAATATATCGCCACAGATTCAGCAGTCATCGGCATAGCAATAGCGATCGCATCCCCAGGAACAAAGCCAGCTTCTACTAACCCATTAGCAACTCGATTGGTTAAAGCTTGAAGTTCTCCATAAGTCCAGGTAGTAAGGGCACCGCCCTCCGGCTGAAATATAATGGCGGGGTTGTCAGCAGGTGCTTGAAAACAACTATCGGTAATATTAAGACGCGCACCTACCAGCCATTGGGGCAACTCCACACCCTGCGATAAGTCAACAATTTGAGTGTATGACTTTTGCAAACAGATACCTAGTCGTTTAATCATCATCTCCCAAAACTCAGCTCGATGTTGTGCCGACCAAGCGTGAAGTTCTGCGTAAGAATCCAGCTTAAGCTCTTTCATCAATGCGGCGATATTAGTCGCCTGAATTTGCTCAGGAGAAGGAAACCAGGCTGGAGGTTGCCCTTGGTTAATATCCCAATCAGAGAAGGTAGTTTTATAGAGAAGTTCGTGGAGTGCAAAGGGATGGCAAGACTTGAGAATATATTGAACAAGGTACTGCCAACAATGGGTAGCAGGAAGGGAGGCAAGCCATTGATTAACTTGCGGTAGTATTGCCGAGGCTATGTTTGTTTCCAAACCACAGTTAAGAAGTTGTTCAAGTGATAGTTGCTTGCTCATGCCCTTTGCCTGGTTGTTGAGTGCGGTTCTAGGTCTACCTGATTGCAACACCTACATAAGGTGCTATTTGTCAATGTTAAGAGGGCTGATTTATCTATACTACAAATTTTCGGACAGGTCTGTGATGACGCAAGCGTAGTTGTATTTTGGTAGCGCAACGCTTACAGCCATTTTCACATGATTAGACCACAAATCGTAGGGGAGCCAGTGCGGTCTTGGGGTTTCCCCAAGTGGAGCAACTGGCGTTGGGCATTGCCCGTCGCCTATGTAGTAAACATTTTAGATAGTGGTGAACAATGCCCACCTTACAGAAAACCGCTGTAAGTACAATTCGAGATTGTAATGAGATGATTGTGCTGGAAAACGGTTACGATAAAGTTGCTTTATTTATGACAAGCAATATAAATATATAAAATGCAACTAGAAGATGATTTTGACTTTCTGCGTCCCGATGATATTCGGCTCAAAGGCACGCGGATAAGTTGAGAAACAATTCTCTATGATTATATCCATCGCGCCCCTACCCCAGAGGAAATTGCCTAAACCCATCCATCCCTAAGCCTAGAGCAGGTCTACGCTACTATTCTTTAGTATTTACATCATAAAAAAGCAGTCAGCCAATATGTTGCTGACTGGTTAGAGTGGAGTCACCAGCAACTAAAAGCACAGCAACTCAACCCCTCCCCATCTGCACTCCGGTTGCGGAAATTGAGAGCAGAACAAGAAGCTATGAAGAAAGTTCATGACTCTCAAATATCTTTTGGATGAAAATGTAAACTCTAATTACAAAATCCAACTGGCTCGGAATTAGGAAGGATGAGACTTGAGTTTTGCCAAAATATCCCAAGCTCTCGTCCAGAGAATTGATCCCCCCTCTTCTGAATCGACAGTATGCGAAACATTTGGCAGGCGCAAAGCCAAGGTTGCGCCAAAATCAGGGGAGTGAACTGTACTTGTATCTAAAGCACCATACCAGAGATCAACAGTAATGGTAATATTTTCGAGCTTTACAGTCCATATACTGAGTGAGTTAACCAAGTCTCGCGCGTATCCTTGAGCACCCTGTGCGAAACCCTCTTGCAAGGCTCGCTGATACGCTTTGCTGAAGGTGTCACTCTCATACAATAGGCGATCGCGCTCCCCACTCATCCCTATAATTAATTGCCACAATACTTCCGGCGTGACTATCTGCGAAAAGTGCCGCTCGAACCCTACAGCATCTTTTTGAACAGCAGCAATCATGCCTTCTACATCCGGATGCAAGAGCGGTCTTAGGCGTGGATGGGCAAGTTCATCCTGTCCCGATACAATTGCTATAGCCTGAACGAGATTCTGTGCTGCTAGAGCGAATGCAAACGGTGCGCCTTGGGAGAAACCAACGGCGAGAACGTTATGGAGATTATTAAACTGAATAAACTCCCGCGTGTCATCCACCCAAGAGGAAAGCGTCTTGTTCGGGTGGGGATCGGACGAACCCAAGCCAGGGCGATCGATGGCAATTAGTTTCAAGCCGAGATCTGGGAGGTAGCTTGTGCCAAAACCAAGCCATCCACTCATTCCAGCTCCAGTACAAAACAAAACTGGCAGGGCGTCAACAGCTCCCCATTCGTACCACGCGAGCCTACGACCATCATATAGTTGCATCGTTGCCTGTCTTTCGGGTGGTGTGACAAGAACGTTCAAGCTATTCACTTTCGTTTATACCCACTCGCTTTTAACCGCAAATGCAGACGTAAAGAAGCAGCGCGATCGCGTGACTTCGAGGCATTACATAAGTGCAGCCGTGGGGAAGTGAAGGAAGATGCAGTAACACCACGCGGTTGAACGTGGTTCTTGTTATCAACTTCTGGAACTAAATGCAATTTGCCGATCCGAGGCTGATGGCGACGCAGCAGCCATTTTTCCAGTTCCACACACCAGAAAACTACACTACCTACAACCAAACAAACAGCTAAATCAACTGCTGATAGAGGTAAGGTTGTAAACAGTTTTTGGAAGAAGGGAACATAAGTTACCATCAGCTGTAATCCCAGCGTCAAAGTTACTGCTCCCAAAAGTGGCTTGTTAGACAGTAAACCAATTTGAAACAGTGAGTCTCGTTCCGAGCGGATTGCTAAAGCATTACCCATCTGTGCAAGGGTAAGGGTGGTAAACAGCATCGTTTGCCAATTAGGATTACCAATTCTCCAGTACGCATAGCCTGTGCCAAGAGAGACTACTCCCATTAGTATTCCGATCCAGATAATATCTCTGCCCATACCCCGACCAAAAATATTCTCGTTGGGAGGGTGAGGGGGACGATTCATGGTGTCTTGTTCTGCTGGTTCCACACCTAAAGCTAAAGCTGGTAAACCATCGGTTGTTAGATTAATCCAAAGAATTTGTAGTGGCAACAACGGTAACGGCATTCCCAAAAAAGGAGCTACCAGCATTACCCAAATTTCGCCCACATTACTGCTCAACAAATACTTAATGAACTTGCGGATATTGTCGTAAATGACACGTCCCTCTTTGACAGCAGCCACCAAAGTCGCGAAGTTATCATCTAGCAGCACCATATCTGCTGCCTCTTTGGCTACATCTGTACCTCTAATGCCCATTGCCACACCGATATTCGCTGCCTTAAGAGCAGGTGCGTCATTAATGCCGTCACCTGTCATGGCGACGATATGTCCCCGTCTTTGCAATGTCTGCACAATCTCTAGCTTGTGTTCTGAGGACACTCGTGCATAAACAGATATATCTTCTAGAATGGCTACTAATTCTTCGGTTGGTAATTGCGAAAGTTCATCGCTGGTGAGGATGCGATCGCTGTCAGCAATACTTACTTCACGGGCGATAAATTGGGCTGTGAGGGGATGATCCCCGGTAATCATCACCGGACGGATACCTGCACGCTTGCAGGTGAGTACGGCATCTCTAACTTCCGGGCGGGCTGGATCGTTCATGCCTACCATGCCGATAAAAATCAAGTCTTGCTCTACATCTTCCCATGCTTGGGTAGATTGTAAAGGTCGAAACGCTACACCCATGACTCGCAAACCGTTTTTGGCTAGTTGGCTATAGGTAACAGAAATATGTCTGTGCCAAATTTCAGTGAGCGGCTTTGCCTGTCCGTTGATCCAAATATGACTGCAAACATCCAAAAGACTGTTCACCGTACCTTTTGTAAAGCCAATGTAGGACATTCCCCCGATTTTTTCACTCCAATGCCAAACCGTTTCGAGAACGCAGGGAATTCTAGATGGGTTATTTGGGAATTTGTGGATGGTAGTCATCCGCTGACGTTGGGATGTATAGGAAACTTCAGTGACACGGGGGAGCAAAGATTCTAAGTCACCTTTCCACAGTCCTTGTTGAGCTGAAGTCATCACTAAAGCACCTTCAGTGGGATCGCCGACGGCACGAAAGTAGAGCGGTTCATCTCGATCTGGTTCTAGCAAGGCATTATTACAGAGAGTACTGCTAGCTAATAGTAGAGCTACGCTCGGCGGTTGACATAGTAAAAATGGTCTGTCTCGGCTTTTGTCTCCTACAGGGGCACGCATCCGGGTAGTCAAATCTATGCGTTGCCCCGCTACGTCGAGAACGCTGACTGTCATGCGGTTTTCGGTGAGGGTGCCTGTCTTACCAGAACAAATCACCGTTACCGATCCCAAAGTCTCCACAGCAGGTAAGTTGCGAATCAGCGCTCGCCGTTTCAACATCTGTCGCGCCCCTAAAGCCAAGGCAATTGTTACTACTGCTGGCAAGCCTTCCGGTAAAGCTGCCACTACTAAAGTAATAGCAGTTAGGAACATTAACCTTAAGTCTTCTCCCCGCAACATTCCCAAAATCAGAATTACTGCCACCACAGCCAGAGAGGCAAATGCTAATCCTCGTCCCAGGCGATCTAAGCGCTTTTGGAGGGGAGTTGGTTCTACCTCCACTGCTTGAATCCTTGAGACAACGTGCCCCATCTCGGTGTTCATCCCGGTTTCCGTCACCACTGCCAACCCTCGTCCGTAGGTGACGACAGTATCCATGTAAGCCATATTGTGGTGTTCGCCCAGTTGTAAATCTGCTTGAGCGAGTGCCTGAGAATCTTTATCTACAGGTTCGGATACACCAGTCAGAGTTGATTCTTGGATTCGCAAACCAAAGCTTTCTAACACACGACAATCAGCCGGAACGATATCTTCTGCTTCTAACTGCACAATGTCTCCCGGCACCAGATAGCGGGCTGAAATTTCTTCCCAGCGTCCGTCGCGAAGTACTTTTACATCGGGTAAAGATAATTTTTTGAGTGTGGCGATCGCTTTTTGTGCCTGGTACTCTTGACTGAAACCCAAAAAAGCAATCAGCACAACAATGGCGATGATACCTACGGCATCTTTATAGTCACCCAACAAGCCTGAAACAATCGCAGCCACAATCAGAATAATTACCAAGCTAGCAGTGACTTGTTCCCACAAAATTTGCCAAGGATTTTTTAGTCCTTGCTCTATTAATTCGTTAAAACCATACTTTTCTAAACGACGACTGGCTTCGACCGCACTTAATCCAAAAGATACATCGCTGCCGAGTCGTTGCAGGACTTTTTGGGCGTCTAATTTGTACCAATTGCTCATGTTACGCCTCCTCGACTGTGATGGGGTTGGTAGATATAGAAGAGAACAAGAACAAAAGCAAGCGGATGGTTGCTCTGTGACTTTTACAGATTGCTCATCCGTTGCCCTTGTATAGTTGCAGTAGTGCAAGCAGGTATGACAAGCACCCCAAACTCAGGCATATCAATTTGCGGCACACCCATTCCGAACTGAAAAGAAATCGCTAATCAACAACAAAATCGCTGAGTTTAAATCGTTGTTAAATTACGATTTCCCCTACGTGATGTTATTCGCAAATTATGTTTAATGCCTGCCAAATTGCACTCAGTTGTGGGGACTGATACTAAGATACAAACTTCGGTCAACACGGTAAATGTATTTGATTGTTATCCACATTGCCGTGTTATTCCTCGTTTGCATCAAATTTCTCCTTGAACTGCAACTTGTTTCAATTTTTTAATGAATTTGCGATCGGGTTTAGATACTACCGATGGGAATATTATGCTTTTTGGTAGAAGTTATATTTTTAGGGATGATAGCGCTATGCTTTTTGTGCAGCTAACCACGAACTATCTTACCTAATTCTTCTCAGGCGCGTACTATCAGTTACAGCAAGTTCTGCCTTGGCTTCAGCGACTATATCTGCGAAGTTTTCACCAACTGCTGCGATCGCTCTTTGACTCTTTTCATAGAGGATTATTCCGCCTTTAATAGTTGTCTTGGTTAAGGATTTACCAAAACGTGCGACAACCGGAATCGCTAAAGGCAGAATCACTATCGCCACAATACCAGGAATACCAAAGTCTTCGACTACACTTTCTAAGTTAGGTACAACTTTGGGTAGCATAGTATGTTCACCCCCTTTATTTATGCAATCCGATTATTATATCATTATTTAAATGAGAGGGGCGATTGTTAAAATTTGTTGAGTTCTTCCAACTATCAATTTATGTCTTAATGTGAATTAGCCGAACTCACCTTGAGTCGCAGTAAATATTAGAAATAATAGATTAATTGTAAAATCCAAGTTTTAGCTGATAATGACCACAGATGGACACAGATAAACCACGAGATAAATAATCCGTGTGCATCTGTGTTAATCTGTGGTCGATTTCTAAAACATAATCTTTGCTTGCTATTTTAATTTATCTATTCTTGTTTACTAGCTGCTCGAATTCCTGTAAAATTTCGTCATACTTATTCCCTGCCACCCAAGCTAAATTATTATGATTTGCACCGTCTACCCATAAAGAAAGTTTTGGTGATGGTGCAGCAGCAAATAGCGTTTTCCCATGCGCAAAAGGAATGATATTATCTGCCTTACCATGTATCACTAATACTGGACAATTCACTCTTTTGATTTTATCCAGATTGGCAAACTTATCAAAAGGTAAAATTCTCAAAGGCACAACAACCCGAAACGCTGAAATAAAAGTGCTTTCCAAAATCAAACCTGCAACTGGTTTACGTGCAGCCAAATCAACAGCAGAACCCCCTCCAACCGAACGCCCAAAAACAATGATTTGCTGTGGTGAAATCTTTAATTGTTGCGTCAAATAATTGTAAGCAGTATCGATATCTTGATAGGCATTTTTTTCTGTAGGTTTCCCTTCGCTTGTGCCATAGCCCCGATAATCGTATGCAAACACACTAAAGCCGAGATTGCGTAATTTTTCGAGTACAAATTTAATATCTCCTAAATCCTCAGCATTACCGTGAACATAAAGAATAGTGTTTTTAGCTTGAGGATTAAATAAGTAAATAGCTGAAAGTTTTGTTCCATCTGCACTAGTCAACTTAATAATCTCATTTGTATCTTGATAGCTAGATGGTTGAGGCAGAAAAATCATGCTATCTGCCCCGAAAAAAACATAAACAGCGAAAAATATATAGATAAATACGAGCGAGCTAATCAATCTTTTCCAAGTAAAATCACCAAATAATAGTTTTTTCAGACGCTTTTTAGCCATAAATATTTTCTCTTAACTTGGCAAAAGTAGAGAAGGTTGTACTCTCACCATCTTTTGTACTTCATCTACTGTTATCTTTGCCAACTCAAATTTCTCAATTACCCAGGCATTAGTTTTTAAGTGCATACTTACCTTTGCTGTTTGATACTCACTTAAGTGCGAAGCTAAAGCAGCTGGTAACAATAACTGATCTGCTAGATGTTCATCTACTGCTGCACCAGTTTGGTGAAATTTTAACAGTTCTTCGCAAGCCATTTGGGCTACTTTTTCGGCTGGTAAACCCAAACGCCCCAAGGCACCAAACCCAGCTAAACTATTTTCATACTCAGCAGTGAGAAATAAACCTGCTCCCGGTGCTATGCCTTTATTTCGTGATGGTTGCACAACAGCTTGCAAATCTGCTGCTCGCAATAAATTCTCAGCCCGACTAGCCATTCTTTGAGGAATGTGAGAAGGCAGTTCCGTCACTACTGCCAATCCCCGTACCTGTTGTAAATTACCGCGCTCTTTAAGGTTGATGCCGTTAAATTTTTGACCACCATTTATCTGCAATTGCACCACACCCCCGCCTTGGGGATACCATCCCCAAGCACCTAATTCTATCTTCGCTTGTACGCCCATCCGCTGAAGTATGGGTAGATATACTTTTTCAATGTAAGTCATGGGTGGGCTAAAAGGAACGTGAGTTCCTCCTCGTAATGTCACATGAGAGTCACCACTTGCTAATGACAGAGGTAAGAGAACTGTCTGCAATACTAAAGTAATGGCACCTGCGGAACCACCCTCTTGGGCTTCGTTAACGTCAAATGTATAGTTCCCGGCATTGACAGCACCACCAGGAATAAATTCCAGCATCATCGAACCCAAAGCATCACCCCGTACTTGGGCATTGCAAATTGTTGCAGCGGCGCGAACTGCTGTTAGGTGTTGAGCTGCTAACCCTGGCTTTTTGCGTTGAGCGCGGATGTTATAAATACTTATGGGGTTACCTGTAATAGCGGCTAAACTTAGGGAAGTGCGAAGAATTTGCCCTCCACCTTCGCCATAGGAACCATCTATATCAACGATCATAATGTGTACTTAGGAATTATCAGATTTATTGTCAAAGAGCCTCAAGATGATAGCAAATTGAAAAGCGTAGCGATCTGTTGTGAGAGTCTTTCTGACTTGCGATAGGTCAACCAAATCTGATTAGTCACAGCTTTGGCAGGTTGCAGTACTAAATTTAACCGGCCTGCGGTAATCCAATCACGACACAAATAATCTGGTAAAACGCTGTAGCCCAGCCCATGAGCGATCGCTGCTCGAATACTCCGCAAATCTGGAATGACAAACTGGGGATTGACATCTAAGCGCCACCCAAATACAACTCTCCAGAATCTCCGAATAATTGGTAAATCATCGCTATAGGCAATCCAAGGTTGCTGAATCAGCCAAGCCGCTAGAGATGATAAGTCAGACTGAAGTACATCCTGAGCAATGGGAATTTCCTCCTGTGGAGGCCCTACCAACCAAAAGCTCTCTTCAAAAATCAGTTGATATTCCAATTCTGATTTGGCAATTTTTTGTGTGGCAATTACGCCATCTAATTGATTATTTAAAAGTTGTTCGATTAAGTCTTGAGCTAACCCAAATTTAATGGAAAACAGAGTATTTTGAGCTTTCAAGCGGCTTAAAATCTGTTCGGCGAAGAATTCTTGGGGGGTTCCCAGGCGAATCAAGAGTGACGCATTTTCTAGATTAGCATTTGCAGAAACAGATTCTAGGGTTTCGATCGCTGAAGCAATGCGATTATATAGTCGCTTTCCTGCTTCCGTGGGCAACATTCGCCGGGGCATTCGTTGAAACAGTGGTGCATCTAAAGCCGATTCTAAAGCAGTAATGTGTTGGCTCACAGCAGGTTGTGTCAGATGCAAGACTTGCGCTGCACCCGATACAGTTCCCACTCGATAAACTTCGATAAAGCTCCGATACCACTCAAAACTAACCATAAATATATTTATAGCAAAACCCAATTTTTATAATTTGTATTTTAGAGAAGTTGCTCTTAGTATGAAACTAGGTCAAATCGGTAATGCTTAAAGCTCGCTATTCATCTAGCTTTGAGCAAGGTGCAACCCAAACCAAAGCAACAAACTTTCAAAAGCACGTAGTTGTGAACGATCTCCTAGTAACTGAACAAAATCCTGCTTCTGCGATCGGTGTTGCTGAACAAATGGTGAAGTTACTCACAGCAGTAGCTGTCTAGATGAAGTCAAAAATAACACTTATCTCTCTTGATTGAAGATTTAAACAATGTTTAACCTCAAAACAAGTTTGACACTTTTATTTGCAGCCATAACTTTGACTGGTTGTATAGGAGTCAATGCTCAAAGGGTTGCTCCTGTCACTTCTAATACTCCTACTCCCAAGAAAATTTTGATTGTCTTAACCAATCACGAGCAACTGGGAAATACAGGACAAAAAACAGGTTTTTATCTCGATGAAGCTACTCATCCTCATGCTGTGTTTACCCAAGCCGGATTTGAGGTAGACTTTGCTAGTCCCACAGGAGAAGCCGCTCCGATAGATCCCAAGAGCTACAAACTTAACGATCCTCTCAATAAAAAGTTTGTCGAGAATCCCAAAGTCATGGCAAAGGTGGAAGACACTTTGTCTCCTGAAGAAGTCAAGCCATCGGAGTACAAAGCAATCTTTTTTGCAGGCGGACATGGTACTATGTGGGATTTCCCTAATAATCAAAAACTCGCTCAACTAACGGCGGCCATTTATGAACAAGGCGGCGTTGTTGGTGCAGTATGTCATGGCCCTGCTGCACTTGTAAATGTGAAACTCTCCAATGACGCATATCTTGTGGCTGGTAAAACAGTCGCAGCCTTCACCAATGAAGAAGAAGCAGCAGTCGGACTCACAAAAATCATGCCATTTTTGTTAGAGTCAAAACTCATTGAACGTGGCGCTAAACATACCGAAGCCCCAAATTTTCAAGCCCATGTTGTAGTTAGCGATCGCCTAGTCACTGGACAAAATCCTGCTTCAGCGATCGGTGTTGCTGAACAAATGGTTAGGCTTTTGAAGTAACTGACGAGAGGAACAATTGTTACAAGCATTATTTATAGTAGTGCCAGCGATCACCTAAAACTTCATTCAGCGTTCTGAACACATACCCCACGTACCTCATTTAAGTACTGAGCAGCCGATTTGTACTGGTGCGCCAGAAAACGAAGCACTCGAAAAAATGATGATTGAACACCTCAAAACCTCCGTAAGGTTTCTAAGCTGGTACTACGAATTTCTCGCTACCTGCTAGTTCAAATGCTGCATGAATGGCTTGCAAAGCTTTTACACCTTCTTCTTGGGCTACTACACAGCTAATTTTTATTTCTGAGGTAGTAATCATTTGAATATTAATTTGATGCTGTGCCAGCGCTGCAAACATTTTTGCTGCCACGCCTGGTTGCCCTACCATGCCAGCACCGACGATACTGACTTTGGCGATCGCCCGATCTAATGCTACTTCACCCCAACCGTGTTCTGCTGCTACCTGCTGCAACATTTTTTGAGCTTCTTGAGCATCGTTTTGCGCCACAGTAAAGGCTATATCTCGCCTTGGCACTCCATTAACAACATGACAGCGCTGCGACTGAATAATCATGTCTACGCTAATATTTTTTTCTGCCAACAGTCCAAACAACTTCGCCGCCAGCCCTGGACGATCTGGCACTTGGCGAATGGCAAGACGGGCTTGGTTCATGTCAAGGGCGACACCGCGAACGGGAGGAGTGGAGGAGTGGGAGAGGAGAGGCAGCCCTGTGCGGAGGTTCCCTCCGTTGAGGGGACTGCCGTGGGGAGTGGGAGAGGGGGGGGAAGATTCGATTTCAAATGCTTCTCGGAGGGCAGCAACGGCGCGATCGCATTCTTCAGCATCAATTACGCAGCTGACTTTGATTTCACTGGTGGAAATCATCTGGATATTCACGCCTGCTTTTGCTAGGGTAGCGAACATCTTGGCTGCAACTCCAGGACGTCCAATCATACCTGCACCAGCGATACTGACTTTGGCAATATTTTGCTGTACCATTACCTCTGCTTCTGTGGTTTCTGCACCTTTGTGAGTACGCAGAACTGGGGCGATCGCTGCTGCTACGGCTTCGGCTTTATTTAAAATTGGTGTCATTACTGTGAAGGCAATGTCATTTGTATTACCTTCATGAATCGACTGAATAATCAAATCTACGTCTACATCTTGATGGGCAATTTCTCCAAATAGGCGGGCGGCAACGCCTGGCCGATCTGGTACTCGCAACAGGGAAATTCTGGCTTGATTGGTGTCGGATTGTACATCGTTTACCGAGCGGGCAATTTCTAAATTGATGAGCGATCGCTCTTTGACGGGAGGTGAAGTTACCCAAGTACCGGGTTCATCTGTCCAGCTAGAGCGCACTACCAGGGGAACACCATAATTGCGAGCGATTTCCACCGCACGAGGATGCAGCACCTTGGCTCCCAAGCTAGCAAGTTCCAACATTTCATCACAGGTGATTTCGTCCATCAGCCGCGCTTCGGGAACTAAGCGGGGATCTGTAGTTAATATCCCTGGCACATCAGTATAAATTTCACAAAAATTTGCTCGTAAGGCAGCGGCAAGAGCGACTGCGGAAGTATCCGAACCGCCACGCCCTAAGGTAGTAATTTCCAATTTCTCTGTGCTGCTGATACCTTGGAAACCAGCAACAACAACAACTTTACCCTCTTGGATATGTCTTTCGATCCGCTCTGTTTCAATGTGTAGAATGCGAGCGCGGGTGTGTTCAGCTTCAGTGACTATTCCTACTTGAGCACCAGTCAAAGAAATTGCAGGTTGTCCAAGTTCCTGCAACGCCATGCTCATAAGGGCAATGGATACTTGCTCACCTGTGGAAAGTAACATATCCATTTCCCGACGGCAAGGATTTTTAGAGATTTCCGCAGCCAGTTTTACGAGTCCATCGGTGGTTTTACCCATTGCGGAAACCACCACCACAATAGAGTTTCCTGCTTTTACGGTTTTGTAAACGCGCTGTGCTACAGCTTGAATGCGTTCGACTGAACCGACAGATGTACCACCAAATTTTTGAACTATGAGCGCCATAAGTTTAACTAGATGAATCGTGCTTGCTTTATCAACACCCGCGCTGAATAAAGAAGTCTAAAAAAAGATTGCCAGTATATTAGTTTAATTAACTTATCAGACTCGGATGACATAAAGACAACGAATTTTACATTTTTTTCTCCTTACAGGCTTTTTGTTGACAAACAATAGACACAGCTGGGACACAAAATAGACACACAACTTGTGTAAGGTTTTCATAGCAGGAAAATTCTGCTAAAAATCGGGCTTTTTCGGCTAGAAGGCTTCGCCCGCCCTGCCATTCCCACTATTGCGATCGCCAAATGCTAGCTAAATAACTATGATTCAAGATGCCTTAGTCGGTTCAAGCATTCATCTGCGACATGGGGTAACTTTGCAAGTTAGTCACGCCCAGGGTGCAAATCCTGCTGTCGTATTTATTCATGGAGAAATGGGAAACCGCTTCAACTTCCGTTTTCAGTATGAATTTAGCAAAATACAAGGTTGGCGCGTTTTGGCATACGACTTGGCAGGAAACGGACAATCTAGCCCTTACAAGCGCTACTCTATCGGGCGGCATTGTCGCGATTTAGGGCGATTGTTGGATCGTTTTGGCATTTCCTCACCAGTGTTGTGCTGCCACGGCTCTGGAGTTTCTATTGGTTTAGAGTTTGCCCAGTACCGTCCAATCAGCGGCATCATTGCTATTGCTGGCGGTATTCATAACTTAACACCCTGGTGGCATATTCCTTTGATGAAGTTTATGGCTTTTGGAGGTAGATATTTTTACAAGTTGCCTGTGGCAGACACACTAAGCAACTTTTTCTCAATCTCCTACCATCACCAGTTTATAAAACAGTTTGTTGCTGAAAGTTTTGTACCAACAGATTTATATGCTTACAAAAGCTTAGAAGTTTTTTGGAATTATAACTTTTTTGCCCGTCACCCTGCGCCCAAAAATTTACACATCCCCGCTTTAGTAATTACTGGTGGTAAAGATTTGATGTTTACACGGGAAATGGGTAAGGAATTAGCAGGCTACTTTCCCAACAGCGTCCATTTACACATTAAAGATGCAGGACATCTAGTTATGGCAGAATTTGTTGAGTTAGTGAATGAGGCGATCGCTAAGTGGTTAATTGCTGTCCAACTAGGAATTCAGTTTTAAATAGTTTACTTTAATAGGTGCTTTTTGTTTTAACTACGGAAGGCGATCGCTTAGTTTTCAATTATAGATAAAATGTAGTAATCAATACGCTTAGAACAAGTAGAAAACTCTATAAAATCCCCTACTTCTTAGAGAAGTAGGGGATCTATGTTGTTAGTTTATTTATGTTGAGTGATACAAAATATTTATTTTATAAATGTCAAAATATCTATCTTTAGTAATAAATGATATTTGTACAAATAATTTCCAATTATACAAGTTCTGTTTTGTGCGTAATTATTAAAAACTATGGCGGAAAAAACAACGCGGCGCAACTTCTTAATTACCAGCGTGGCTGCTGCTGGCGGTATTGTAGGAGCAAACAGCTTGCAACAAAATTCCGTTAGTACTACACCGATGCCAGAACGAGTGCTAGGGCGCACAGGAGTAAAAGTTCCAATTTTTGGTTTGGGAGGTGCAAGTTCAAAAACACCACTAGACAAAGAAGATAGAGAAGGTGATGCTGTCGCTATTATTGAAAAAGCACTGGAGCTAGGAGTTCGTTATTTTGATACCGCTGCTAACTACGGCTCTAGTGAAGCTCATTTTGGTAAAGTGCTGCCATCCTATCGTTCCCAGATATTTTTAGCTACCAAAACAGATAAAAGAGATCGGGATGGAGCATGGCGAGAATTAGAGCGATCGCTCAAACGCCTGAATACAGATTATCTAGATTTGTGGCAGTTGCATTCTGTTGCTTATCCCGAACAACTCGACACTATTTTTAGTAAATCAGGAGCAATTCAAGCTTTAGAAGAAGCTATACAGCAGAAACTCGTGCGCTTTACTGGTATTACAGGGCACCACGATCCAAAAGTAATTATTGAAGGGTTACGTCGCTATCCTTTCCACACCACCCTAATTCCTGTAAATGCGGTAGAAAAAAATCATCCTCAACCATTCTTTCCTCCAGTCTTGTTAGAAGCTCAGAAACAAAATGTAGGCGTCATAGCAATGAAGGTACCTGCTTATGGAAAGTTGTTTCAAGCAGGTGCTTTAAGGGGAATGCAGCAAGCAATGGGTTACACGCTATCCCAATCTGGGGTGCATTGTTGTGTAATTGCCGCAGACGATCCCAAGCAATTAGAAGAAAATGTCAAGGTAGCCAGTACTTTTAAGCCACTGAGCAATACACAGTTAGCAGAGATTGAGAAACTCACGGCTAAAATTTGGCAGGATAGCACATTTTACCGCGCTTGGGCTTAGTATAGTCTTGGCATCCAAGTTAGGGTCTTGAATTTGACATAGCTAACAGGGTTTTTTGGTAAGTCGCTAAGTACTTACTACCGGGCTTATTCAGAGTGAATAACAAATCGTGAAGAAACTAACTTTGCAAATAGTTGTGTATAATCTATTTTTATTTCTCATATGATCGTATTTGTAAAATATACTGAAGAAACTTTGAGTTTGCGTCAAGTTATCCGTTTACACAGA
>NZ_AJLN01000043.1 GCF_000317285.1 Chlorogloeopsis fritschii PCC 6912
GGGATATTTCATTCAACAAGATTTTGATCTAACCTAGCACCTGCCTTGGTTAACTACCTTCTTGCGTGCAACGCCAAATATAAATAAAATTAAGTTAAGAGGCAATTGGAGACACGTTATGCCTACTGTTTATCTAAAAGGTGGAGACAGTATACAGGTGAGTATAGAAAGCTTAGAAGATTACCTGTATGACAATCAGGATCGTATTGAGACTCGCCGTAAGAAACTGCGTAGAGAGCCAGTCGATAGTGCTACACCTTCTACTAACAGTAAATAATTACCGTTATGTTAGGCAAATCTTCAGCTTCAAACTCTCCACTGACTAGTTGCTCTTTGGTTTTAGCAAAGTAAACATTACAACCTGTAAAAAGCCTGTATTCTGTCATCTGATCATCATTCGGTGACGGCGCGTATTGTTGTTCTGCTCCTAGCTCGGCATAAACATAAAGGCCTCGCTTACCTCTTATCTCTCCGTAGACGCAGCCATCAGCACAAGCGGCCTTAAATTCTTCACGTGTAGCTTTTATTCTGAGTGCCGCAGAACAGGGGGAAAGCTTGATGGTAAGTACTTTGCTAGCCTAAGTAAGACAGCAGAAATATGCCGGATGAGCGTTCGCAAAGCCCAGTATGCATTGAAGTTTCTTTGCGAGGCAGGTTTTTTGATTCAGGAAAAGCGCAAAGGACGGACAGATCAGTACAGAATAACTCACAGTCGAGAGTGGGCAAAGCCAGAAGATTTAGAGGCAATTAGAGAAAGAGTTACGGGTGTGAAGAGAAAAAAGTCCAAGAATAAAAGTCAATCAGCTAGATCCAAACCTCCAGCAGCCAAAGAATCTAATGAAATAGACTCAATAAGTTCACCTGTTGCTGATCGTGATATGGTCGGCTCTAGCAATGGGAAAAATAACTAGAGTGTAAACACTACCTATTCAACTGTCCGATCTCAACCTTAGTCTTACCTAAATAATCTCAAACTCTATTTGATGACTCAGCAAAAAATCATGAGTGAAATGATCCACCACATTCGTATCACTCAATTCTAAATTATAAAAATCCACAACTTCATGCTCAAAATATGGCCCTGCGTGCCAAGTTCCCACCTCTAACTTAATAAAACAATTCCCTGGAATGCGAAAAGCAGCAATATTTGCTAAATCTGGTTCATCCACATCATTGTTGGGAGGACAAACTGCAATCAACCAGTCTTTTCCTGCCAATGAACCCAGACATTGAGTGCATTGCACATGACGAGTTATTTTATGAAACTTTCGCCCTCGACGCTCCAACCGCATAATGTAAAAACGGGGTGTGCCTTTGTCTAGCACTAAATAGGCATCTTCTGCATCAAAGACTTTGCCATCTTGACTGGGAAAAATAACCTGTCCGTAACGGCGAAAATTTTCTGGCGTTACCCATTGTGCCTGCAACTGTTGTACTGTCTTGGATGTACTCATAATTAAATTTTTTGGCATTGTCATTATTGTACTATTCATATTTGATACAACTAGTTGACATCCTCATGCCTGCAAATGATTCAAAATTTTAGTGATTAATAGAACTAATACCTAGATTCGTGCTGAAGCTGAACTAGTGGGATTTGCGCGATCGCTAACTTTTTGTAATGCTTACTCTGAGCTTGTAAACCTACTTGCGATAGATTTTATGATTAATGTTTGATGAGCGAATAGTTTGGTAGTATTTTCATCCTTGTTACTAATACTAGTTAACGCTCTCAATGCCGCATTTTCTAGTAAGATCAGAGTGTTAAGTTTTATGTGCCAGTGTGAAGCATTTCAAACTGCTAAACACTGAGCTAATAACTTTGTCGGCTTCCTTAACAAGAGGCTGGAAACTAAAATACGGTCAAGAGAGGATTTCACATGGCATTTACACAGCCCCCCCTTCCTTTTCCTATGGATGCTTTGGAATCACATGGGATGAAAGCTGAAACTTTCGAGTATCACTATGGCAAACATCATAAAGCTTATGTAGATAATCTAAACAAGCTGACTGAAGGGACAGAACTTGCCAATAAGCCTCTAGAAGAGGTAATCCAAATCTCCTTTAAAGACTCCTCAAAAACGGGTATTTTTAATAACGCTGCCCAAGTTTGGAACCACACATTCTTCTGGAATTGCTTGAAACCCTCAGGTGGCGGACAACCTACAGGTGAACTAGGTTCCAAAATTGAAAAAGATTTTGGGAGTTTTGACAAGTTTAAAGAAGAGTTCTCTAATGCTGCTGCAACTCAGTTTGGTAGCGGTTGGGCTTGGTTGGTAGATGATAATGGGACTTTAAAAGTCACTAAAACTCCCAATGCAGAAAATCCTCTTGTTCATGGACAAAAAGCGCTCCTGACACTGGATGTTTGGGAACATGCCTACTACATAGACTTTAGGAATGCTCGTCCCGCATTCATCAAGAACTTCTTGGATAATCTAGTCAACTGGGACTTTGCAGCTGAACAATATACCAAAGCTTAATGCAATCAAAAATTTAACTAACTCTTCAAGTCTTTGGTATTTTCTAGCTCAAATAGTTAAAAGCAGTCACGACTAGTATCGTGACTGTTTTTGATTTGTTTTTGCAAAGATGCGAGTTGCATTAGCCAAGTCAATCTATATTTTGAGTAAGAGCTTGCAAAGGCTTCTACTCAACAAATAAGGGTGTGAGGAGCAATGACTAATTCAAAACTCAATCCAAAATTCAGTATATGGATAGCACAGAACTAGCACAATATCTGGAAGCAACTAACAGCTTCGCTAAACCATGGTTGTTAGTACAGCTACGATTGAAGAAGCTCCAAGAACATCGAGATACACTGTCTGAAAATGAGTACGCTGATGCTTTAGCAGACATTCACGAGGATTTAATGAATCTAGGTGAATGGTGGCACGGTATCGAAGATGAAGTGTTTTAATTAGTCAATGGTCAATCGACATTTGTTATTGGTCATTTGTTATTGGTCTTTCACAATTGACTAATGATAGATGACTAATGACAAAATGTGTGATGATAGATAACCTGAGTGGTTGGTGCATTGATAACGGTGTTTTGAGTAATGGATTATAAGGACGCAGGAGTTGATGTTGAGGCTGGTCGAGCGTTTGTAACTCAAATTCGCAATTTGGTTCACAGCACCTTTAGACCAGAAGTACTTGGTGGATTGGGTGGTTTTAGTGGTTGCTTTCAACTACCGACAGGCTTTAAAGAA
Organism: Chlorogloeopsis fritschii PCC 6912; assembly: GCF_000317285.1. Lineage (GTDB taxonomy): Bacteria > Cyanobacteriota > Cyanobacteriia > Cyanobacteriales > Nostocaceae > Chlorogloeopsis > Chlorogloeopsis fritschii. The sequence goes on from NZ_AJLN01000043.1 coordinate 3,215, forward strand.
CCAGTTTTGGTTTCCGGAACTGATGGTGTAGGTACAAAACTCAAAATTGCTCAAGTTCTCAACTGTCATGACACCGTTGGTATTGATTTAGTAGGAATGTGCGTGAACGATGTATTGACATCTGGCGCAGAACCCTTGTTTTTCTTAGATTATTTGGCTACTGGTAAGCTAGACAAAGAGCAGTTAACTCAGGTAGTTGCGGGTATAGCCTCTGGATGCAAACAAGCAGGTTGTGCTTTGTTGGGAGGCGAAACGGCAGAAATGCCTGGTTTTTACCAAGTGGGTGAGTATGACTTGGCTGGATTTTGTGTAGGAATTGTGGAAAAGAGCCAGTTATTAGATGGTTCTCAAGTACAAGTAGGAGATGTAGCGATCGCCCTTGCGAGTAGTGGTGTTCACAGCAATGGCTATAGTTTGGTGAGAAAAATTATTAGCGATCGGGGATTTTCTTGGAGCGAACAGCCAGAATTGCTTGGTGGCAAAACTTTGGGAGAAACTTTCCTCACCCCCACCCGCATTTACGTCAAACCCGTTCTAGCTGCACGCCAAGCAGGGTTAGAAATTCACGGTATGGCTCATATCACAGGCGGTGGATTGCCAGAAAATTTACCTCGGTGCTTGGGACAAGGGCAAGCAATTCAAATTGATACTAATAGTTGGGTAATTCCACCTGTTTTTCAATGGCTAGCGGAGGTTGGTTTGGTTAGCCCCCAAGCAATGTATAACACCTTCAATATGGGAATTGGTTTTGTGTTACTTGTACCCCCTCAACAAGCGCAGCAAGCAATTTCTCACTTTGAATCGCAAAATATAGCGGCTTATGCGATCGGTGAAGTAATTACTGGCTCAGGAGAATTGGTAGGAATACCTGATTGACAACGGCGAAAGCGTCTACGGCTATACAAACAAAGTCCACCTAGTATTGTGATTACAATTCCTTACGTTCAGCTAAATGAGCTTTGATATCTTTCATATTTCGCCAAACTGGATGTAACTGTTGCTGGGCAAACATCTGTAATTGATCGCCCTTGTGGGGTGAATTCGGCTGAGTAGCATTACCGTAGCTAGTAAGTGCCATTGCTCGTACAGGATTAGAAAACTCAATCGCAGCAATATAAGAATCGCCTGCAAATGATTGGAAGCCTCCATCAGAATTGGGAACGAAGTCAACTACGCGAAAGATACCCAATTCTCCATATCCTCCGTTGGCTGGTAAATCTACATTTCCATACTTCAGTCGAAAAACTTCTCCCCAAGGTACATCTAGCTTTCCATAGGCTTTCTCCACCTTGACTGCTGCTGCTTCGAGGGTTGCTGCTGCGCTTGTAGGATTTGCCAAACCCTTGGGAGTAGTGCGTGGAGATTTGTCATTCCAGGGTTGGCTAAATGCTTGCTCTAAGTCCATTTCCTCTGCCCAAGTAGCAAAAAGAACTGCACCTCGACTATCTGCATTGGCTTGTCTATCCCAAGCTGCCAGTACCTTAGCGGCTCGTTGTGCTAATTCACTTCCCTGCTTTTGTGCTGCGGAAATTAAATCATCTAAGATGCGATCGGCAAGTTCCATCCGAGTTGAATGTTTATATTCGACCATTTCATCGAAAGATATTTTGGGATCTTCTGCCAACATTCTTGCCGATCGCTGTGCCCGGAAATCCATCGGCCCTTGTGGAGCCATGTAGGATGGATAATTATCTGCTTTGATAGCTACCGGAAATGTTGTTGTCCAAGGTGGATCGTTAGCATTTTGCAACCAGCCACTTTTTGGGTTAAGTACGCGGGGTAAATCTTGGTAAGGGTGAATTTTTGTCCACAAAGTTTTAGAGGTGTTGCCCGGAATTGTGCCTTGCCAGTATTCAAAATCGCCCTCTTGATGCACTGGCACTTGTCCGTTGAATAGGTGCATAATGTTTCCGGCTCTATCTGCGTACATCACTGTAAACATTGGCAGTTGCAAACGCTTGAGCGCAGTTTCAAACTCAGACAGGTTTTTTGCTCGTGCCATGTCCCACCATTGCTCCAGTACACCTGGACGATCAAGCCCGACAACTCTTAGCGCTAGAACTTTACCATCTTTTTCGCTGACAACAGGGCCATGAACAGAACTTTTCACTACTAGCGGTTGTTCGCGCAAAGTGCCGTCTTTTTGCTTAATTTTTAAGGAAATGGTTTTTGTTTGAAAGGGACGAATTTGTCCGTCGAAGCGATAACCTTTACCAGCCAACTTTAGTTCATAAGCATCCCAGCCATCATGAGTATTGACTGTGTGCGTCCAGCCCAAATTATCATTGAAGGCGATCGCTAAAACTGGAACTCCTACAAGTGTTGCTCCATATGCATCAATTCCTGGTGCATTAATCTGTGCTTCATACCACAAAAATAAATCTGCCCAAGGTAGATGTGGATTTGCTAGCAACATTGCCTTACCACTTGCAGACTTTTTCGGTGCGATCGCCCAACCATTAGATCCCGGTTTTTGTTCTTTCTCTGTCGTACCTGCAATCCGTTCTGGGCTGACTACAAAAGTAAAATACAGCACTCTTTGCAGATGAGCCAGTACATCTTCCGGCTTCACTGGTAGTACCGCTTTTACTTCATCATCAATTAAATCGGGATGTTCTTTGGCATAGGCATTTACACCAGCCGCAAAAGCATCTAAATAACTACGAAATGTAGGAGTCTGTGCCTTGTACCAAGAGCGCGATCGCTCTGGAACTCCCACCGTCAGAACCCATCGATCCGATTCTAAATATTCCTCTCCCCAGTATTCAGCAGCCCTGCCCCGTGCTTGACCGTACAGGCGCAAAAGCAAATTTCCGTGACTTTGCATCTGTGCCCAACCAAAAGCTTTGAAAGCATTGGCAGCATCCTTGGCGTAAATATGGGGAACACCGTAAGTATCCCAAAGTATTTCTGTAGTTCGTAGCGATACAGTCAGGCTTGGAGTTGCCCAAGCTAAGGCAAGTAAAGCACTAAGAATAAAGGCTAAGATACGGAAAGATTTTTTATGAAAAAATTTACTTGTATAGCGCCTGTTCCCAGAATGGAAAATATCTTTAATAACATTTAACTGCGAAATAGCAAACATAAAAGTTATTGTAAATTGCAAACAAAACTCAAATATCAGACAAAGCGTGCTTCTGCATAAATGTTCCTAAAAGTCAACATTTAGGTAGTAAAAGCACCTGCGATCGCAGCCACACTTACACCTAATAAATGAAATTTATTTGCAATAAACAATAAAATAAAATCAAGTTCCTGTCAACCGCTTCCAACTCCGTTTT
>NZ_AJLN01000044.1 GCF_000317285.1 Chlorogloeopsis fritschii PCC 6912
GTTGCGTACGTCACTTAAATGCGGGTGGCCATAGTTGAGATATTGAAAGTTCCCACTCAGGTAACAACTCTGGAATAGCGAGCTTGTCTTCATCTGTTAATTCTGTCACCTGATTGTTAGCACGGTAAACAGCTAAAGTCCGCTCATCTGGATTAATTAGCAATCCTACCTGCACTCCCAGTTCTAAAAACCGTTGGATTTTTTCTTGCAAAGGTGCGAATTGATCAAACGCAGATTTAATTTCTACTACTAAATCTGGCACTAATTCTGGATAAACTCGCGGTGCTCGTTTGAGGCGATCGCGCAACACAAAAGAAATTCGTGGAGCCAATACATCCCCGTTAGGCAGCTGGAATCCAGTACTAGAGCCAATCACATGGCCTAATTTCCGAGGTTCCACCCAAGCAAACAACAATGCACAAAATCTAGCGCTAATTTCCCCAGAGGTAAAATCTATGGGAGTTTCACCCAAATATTGTCCTCCTTTTTTTATTTGGGCGGCGATCGCTTTCCCTATTTGTATATCCGAGCCTCTTGGCGCTACTTCCAAAACTTTCAGCCTCAGATGTTCTAGATCTACCCCCTGTTTTTTCAGGACTTTCACCGCTAACCCATCAGTTACCCGAAGTAAGGCTAGTAAAAGACTTTCCGTATCAATGTAGTAATGTCCCAATGTGTCGGATTCCTCAACAGCGAAATCCAACATAAGTTTGGTTTTAGGTGTGAAAGGTATCCCTACAGAAAAAATCCCAGATCCACGACCGATAATTTTTTCTACTTCCGCGCGGGTATTTTCCAACGTTACTCCAAATGTTCTCAGAACTTCGGCTGCAATTCCAGTTCCTTCTAAAATCAATCCAATCAGAATTTGTTCTGTGCCGACAAAATTATGACCTAGACGGCGAGACTCTTCTTGGGCAAGCTCAATAACTCTTACTGCTTTAGGCGTAAATCTCACAAACGGAGATTTAAGTAGCTGTTCAGCTTTTAGTGATTGTGGCTGTAGGAACATAGCCCCTTCCTCTGGAAAAAAAATTTCTTCAATTGAGGAGTCAAATAGCTGGGCAATTTGGAAAGCAAGCGGAAGACTTGGATCGTACTTGCCCGTCTCGATAGCGTTAATGGTTTGGCGACTCACACCCAGGCGTTCTGCCAATTCTGCTTGTGACCAATTATGCTCAGTTCTAAGAATGCGTAGACGGTTTTTCATTACTTGCAAACGAATTTATCTGCATAGCTCTTTTTTACCGCTACACGGCTATAGTAAAGCAAACTTTTCTTAATGTCAAGTTTACTTTACACAATCAGTCAAAGCGTTACAGAGACTGATGCTATATTTCCTCCTGCCTTCAGTAAAGTGTTGATTCATCCCTTCACGCAAACAACCTGCTTGAGAGTTGCCACAATTTCCACCAAATCAGATTGATTTTCCATAACTTGGTCGATTGGTTTGTAAGCTCCAGGAATTTCATCTAAAACACCCGTATCTTTTCGACATTCAACACCTTTTGTTTGCTCTATCAAATCATCAAGAGTATAGACATTTTTTGCTTTATTTCTTGATAGCAAACGTCCTGCACCGTGAGAACAAGAACAAAAACTATGGGCATGACCTTTACCTTTGACGATATAAGATATTGCCCCCATTGAACCAGGAATAATGCCGTAATCTTCCTGTTGGGCGCGGACTGCACCTTTGCGAGTTACATATACTTCCTCGCCAAAATGCACTTCTTTTTCGGCGTAATTGTGATGGCAATTCACTTCTAATAAGGGTTTAGTTGCCTTTCCACCCGCCAGGTGCTTCTCGATAATGTGCTTGAAACGGGCCATCATCACATTGCGATTGAAACGCGCATAGTCCTGCGCCCACTGCAAATCTCGCCAATATGCCTGAAATTCCGGCGTACCAGCTACAAAATAGGCTAAATCCGGATCGGCTAATTTATTACCTGCCATCTTAGCCAATTCCTTGGCTGTACTAATATGGCACTGAGCAAGCATATTACCGATATTGCGGGAACCGGAATGCAACATCAGCCAAACTTGGTTTTCTGTATCGAGACAAACTTCAATAAAATGATTCAATTTGTTACTAATTGCTTGTTAAGCTTGCCAAGTCTCCACAGTCTCATTTCAACACTGTTTCGACTTCTACCTAACACTTTCATCGAACGCTCAACCGAATGGGTAGTAATAAATTTATCTTCTTCAGGTGTCCAAAAATTTTTGTGGTTTCATTACTCCCCAATATCACGAATGAAAGTTGCAATCGACCAAGACATTTCTGCTTGATTCTATACCTTCCGATTCGGTATAGTTCGGAGCACACTTTCATCCTAAATGATTTTAGGATGCCCAAGTCCCTCTGCTCTCTACGGGGCGTTTTACCGCTTCCCTCGGTATTAGCAATCTCAGCTTTCACCGATTTGGACGAGTTTTGATTACTGTATTACTACAGTAAGGGGCAATCTTTCACCCCCACCGAGAGAACCCATTTGTCTCATGGCTTTGCCTTGTAAGTCTTGCACTCCTGAATGCAAGTCAGGAAAATCACGCCATCGTTGCCAATTGGTAACACTTTTTTCTACATCTTTATTTTCATTGAAACCAGTAGGAATTGCTGCTTCAATATCTTGCCTAATTTTCTTTAATTTTCCTTCTAGTTGTTCACCCTTGAATGGAGTTTTAATTGCACCCATACCGCAACCAACATCTACACCCACAGCCGCAGGGATAATAGCTTCTTTTGTAGCAATTACAGAACCAACTAAAGCTCCTTTTCCTAAGTGAACATCTGGCATTAATGCTACGTGTTTAAATACAAATGGCAATGATGCTACATTTTTTGCCATCTTAATTTCTTCTGAGCCTAAAGGGTGATTTGCCCAAGATAAAACTGGAGATGGTGTAGAAATTTCTAATTCTTCGTAAGGCATATATAAGATTTTGGTGGTTAACTACTAATAAAAACACAATTAACAATTTAAATTGCTTCCTTCTTTTTGAGAGGCAGTAATTTATGTATTGTGTATGTATTATTAATGTATTATTAAAGCTAACAAATGTCAAGCCTATCCCTAAAGGAGGAAAGTATCTTTCGCACAGATATATTAAAATATGTAAAGAAAATGACTGTAGTAGAAACAGTCATCCATTCTGAAACAATCCTATGGCAGTTCGTCAAGATACAATTTGGGAGCGTTTTTTGTCTCCTGTAGTACGTTATTTCATCGATGAAGAGGGGTTGCGGCGCTACGCTGAGAGTGTGGATTGGGAGAAGGAAAGCGATCGCTTCCGACGTGCTGACGTTACAGTTCCTGCTTACTACAGCACTCAAAACTTTCACGGCATTCAGGGCGGATATCTAAAATCTGGCGCGGCGGTTACCTACGACGCTGTTACTCAGTACGTACTACCACCAAATGAGGTTTGGGTACGCCAGGCTTTAATTGATGCTGTCAAAGTACAGCCACGTCGCATTCTGGATTTAGGGTGCGGTACAGGATCGACAACATTAATGCTCAAGCAAACTTTCCCAGAAGCAGAAGTTATTGGTTTAGATTTGTCGCCTTATATGCTAGTAAGAGCTAGCCATAAAGCCGAAAGTGCAGCTTTAAATATTCACTGGCGATACGGTAATGCCGAAAAGACAGGTTTTGCTCGCGATTCTTTTGACTTAGTGACGGCTGCTTTGTTATTTCACGAAACACCGTCAAGAGTATCACAGGCAATTCTGCAAGAAAGCTTCCGATTGCTGAAGGTAGGTGGACAAGTACTGATTCTCGATGGTAATCAAAAGACCCTAAGTCAGTTAGAATGGCTCAATGATGTGTTTGAGGAGCCGTATATTCGTGAGTATGCAGCTGGCAATATGGATGCATGGATGGGTGCAGCAGGATTTGAAGCAGTGCAAACCCAGGATGTATGGTGGATACATCAAGTTTCTAGCGGCATAAAACCGATACCAACAGCAGAAGAAGTTGCTGAAGTGAATATGCGGCAGTACACTTCTACACCAACAAATAAAACATTAGACAACAAAGATTTGCAGGGCTTTCCCTCTCCAGCTTTCAATACAACGGCATGACTCTAAAGGCAGTTCTGTTTGATTTTAATGGCGTCATCATTAATGATGAGTCGATCCACGAACAACTGATTAAGCAAATCCTAATCGAAGAAAATCTTACTCTCAAACCGGGTGAGTACAAAGAAATTTGCCTCGGACGCAGCGATCGCGCCTGTGTGCGGGATATACTCAAAAATCGCGGTCGAGTTGTAAGTGAAGAATATTTAACTCAGTTGTTGCAAAAGAAGGCACATCTGTACGTGCAGGAATTAGAAAAGCTGGAAAAACTGCCTTTGTATCCTGGTTTAGATGATTTGATATTTCAAGTGCGATCGCGTAACTTAAAGTTAGCTTTAGTTAGTGGTGCAATCCGTAAAGAAATAGAACTTGTACTAGAACGCGCTAAATTAGCTCAACACTTTTGTGTAATCGTAGCTGGAGATGATATTACTGCTAGTAAACCAGAGCCAGACGGTTATTTATTAGCTGTGGAATACCTTAATCAAGCAGATCCCAAACTAAATCTTCAACCAAATGAATGTTTAGTGATAGAAGATACTCCCGCAGGAATTCAAGCAGCAAAACAAGCTGGGATGCAAGTAGTGGGTGTAGCGAATACTTACCCTTTTCATATGCTTCAGCGTCAGGCAAACTGGACTGTAGATTATCTAACTGACTTGGAACTAGAACGGGTACAGGAAGTTTACCTACAGCGCCAATGCCAACCTACAGCAAGTGAATGCTAGAATGGCTAATGGCGGAAAACACTGGCAGTTTGGGGAATTAGCTCAGTTGGTAGAGCGCTGCGATCGCACCGCAGAGGCCACCGGTTCAAATCCGGTATTCTCCATTTGTACATTAAATTGACGCCGACAATACTTTATCGATTCGAGGGATTTTTTTGGGATTGAACCAGTTAAGGTGTGCATCACACTACAATCATTTAAGATGCGATCGCTGGTAGAAAGTTAAGGAGTAATCTGTTACACTGCTGGGAATAAAATTTAGAACCTTGACAATTACATATTAGATCAACATTAAGTTTTCAATTGAAAAGCAGGAAGCATCTCTATTTTGACGCAATACCCTAGAAGGGTATCGCTACACAGACAAAGCCCACCTTCGTGGGCTAATATATTTCAGCCCGCCTATGTGGGTTTGCTTTGTATAGCCTCACCCTTCTAGAATGCAGGGCTTTTTGCAAAAACGGAATGCTGGCTGTGAGAATGTGATCGCATTTAATTACTGTAGCGGCGAAAACTCGTGTCTACTCTTTGCGTCAATTCTCCCCGTTCAACCTTCACCAGGTTATCCCTTGCTGCAATGGTGAGGTACAGAGAAATCCCGCAATCAACTGCCGCCATTACTAACGCCGCCGATAAAGTTTTAGTTCCACCAGTGTAGTCAGCCATAATCTCATGGCTTGCTTGTTGCTGCAAATTGCGGATGAAAGCGTGAATCTTAGGATAGCATTCGCTTAAATCGTCTGGGTTTTGTACCAAAATTAAATCCCGTTGTTCTTGAAAGCGATCGCCTAACCCTAACTGTGTGGGAATATTGGGTAATCTTTCAATAACTTCTGCACCTCTACGCACTTCACAAGGGGTTCCTTCGCCGATGACTTGTGACTTGCTACCTTTTTCGCCATCGGAGGCAATGAAAATTATGCGATCGGGTTGTAAGCTACGGATGGCGGTGACGATGGGTTGGAAGGAACCGCCGACGGGAACGAAGAGGATTTTGGGCATAAATACAATAAAATATGGTTTTAACCAATGAAGTTAAATAATGTATTATTGTGCTGATAACAGCGATTGTGCTAGTTCTGGAAGAAATGGATATATTCTCTCAAAACTATTTTGAAGTTGTTGGGCTGTTTTGGGGAAAAGATTCATTCCAACATGGGCAATATCATTTCTTAATTCTGTAATTTGCTGCCAACGATTGATTAATTCATCTATATCTGGTAAGACTTCAAGCTTTTCATCACAACGGCTAGGCTTATCAATTGCTTTTTTCTGCCTTTTCTTTACTCCATTATTTAAAGCTTGTTCTACTTCAGCCCGTCCATCTCTATTATCAAACATTGGTTCTTCAAATTCGAGGGCTAAAACAGAAACAATCCATTCCCGTGTTAAAGTTACTGCTTGTACTATTTGCTGTCTATCACGATACCATTGAATCATGTTTAGCTGTAACCGTAAATTGGTAGCTAATTGTGAATTATCTCTTGGTTTCTCAAGTGCAAATTGACCGTATTCTTGAACTACTTGATTGGCTAAAATACTAAATGGTTGCGCTCGTTTGGCAATGCTAGGGGCAGCTTTTTCTAAAGCTTTTTCTAGTTTAGTTGCCTGCTGCATCGTTTCTATTGGTCGAGTCAGGCGTAAGGCTAAAGAAATAGATTCAATAGCTGTAGATGCTGATTTAAGATGATTGTTAAGTTTTCGTGCATCATCGATATCATCGCGTAGTTCGATACTGGATGGCATTCCTTTTTTTAATAAATCAGAAAGCACCTCTCCATCGCCTGCTTTTACAAACTGATTGGTAGCTATCAGCCAATCAATAATACTGACAAATTCGGATAAATCAATAACTGGGGCTGGTTTACCTAATTCAAAAGCACCATAATAAATAGCATCAATACTTACCTGTTTAGCTGATTTGAGGTAAGCAGCAAACAAAAATACTAAAAACGGAAGCGATCGTAACCCGTGGGTAATATCAAATATTACTGTTTCACCGTGGTTAACTTGTGCAGTAATAGCGTTGAAAATTTCCCACATTTCGGCTGTATTTTCCCCTTTAGGAATTGCGATGGGTTGAATTCGGGAATCATTTAAAGCCTGTAGTGCAGGCCATGTTTTCTCTTCAGCTTCTGGAGTATTGCACACCAACATTCGGTCATGTTCTACAAACTGACGCAGTGCTAGGCTAAATACACCACCTTCATATTCTTTATCTTGCCAACTATAAACGGTTCCTGACTTCAAACCTTTATCATTAAGAAATGTAATGATAGTTCGCATAGTAAAAACACCTTTAAATTTTGTTAATTTTTACTTGTGTCTGTCCCATTCCTAATCTGGTTTTGATACCAGTTCCTGCAAATTGAGAATATTGCACCAACAAATTTGCTACATTTGCTAGTAAAGAATCTGTGCGGTGAGAAATTTGTAGAGTCACATCACCCACAAATCCATTGACATAACCCTTTTGTAATTGCCAACTGCGTGTTTGAATTTTGTGATGCTTAAGGAGAACAGCATTACTTAAATAGGCAATTAATTCATCTCCACCTAAATAAATAGGAGCAAAATTATTCCAGCGTTCCAACCAACTGCGAAACATTAAAGAAGGTAACGGTAAAGGTAGGCTACCACTAGATTGTCTAAAGGCTGTTGGAGTTGTAAATTGCAAATCAAATCGACGTACTGGTTCAGGTTCGTTTGCGACTAATTGAGTATAAAGTTCTTCGTAGCTGGTAATTTTATCTTCACGGTTGATGATATTAAACTTAGCACCAAGAAATTCGAGGTATTCGTTGAGATTTACTTCAGCAATAGTTTTACTTGAGTTTTGTTTTAAACCGCATAAAGATAATTGATAAAATTTTTGTGGTTCAAAAATTATAAAATCCTGTTCTGTGAAAAAATGACCGCATATTCCAGAAAATGATGTTGAGGAAATTTTTTCAGTTCCAATTTCTAATCCTATTTGATTATGTAAGACTTTGACGAGTTCTAGATTGTAAGAACGCGGTAAAATAGTGGGTTCAGATACGGTTAATGTCCAAGTTGAATAAATTACCATTGTTAATAATATTTTTATTTAACTATTCAAGTAAGAAGATTTGTATAAATATATTTTAATTTAATTGCTTTTTGATGGTTACATAAAGCTTTTTTACTCGATGATTTCTTTTAGCACAAGTGCCTGATAAAATAGAGCGCTTGGTTGGGTTGACAATGAATTACCATTCTCAAGGTTATGATAGCTTCTTCGTATGACCTTAATTTATTTAAAATTATTCTTTTATGCGATAAAGCTTCGATACAATTTGGTTTTATATTTAGCAAATAATCATATACCTCTATTGCAGCACTATAATTTTTCAAATAACTATGTGCAATACCTATATTAAAAATAGCTTTACAATGTGTAGGATTTATTTCTAGAACTTTTTTATATAGCAAAATAGCTTCTTCATGATGTTTTCTATTTTTAAGATAATTGCCTCTAATATACCATTGTTGACTATAACTATATTTGAAATTTTGTGACCGAATAATTTCTAAATTGATATAATTAGATGAAATTTTTTGTAAATCAATCAAGACTTCTGATGCAGATTGATAACGGTGTTTAAAATAACAACTTGTCATCTTATCTAAAATGTCTGCCAAATCTTGATTAATATTTATAATATTGCGCCACATAATTTCACCAGTCTCATAATCTCGTGATGGTACATTACCAATCAAGGCTTGAATTGCAATTACACCCACAGCATATACATCACTAAAAAACCCTGGTCTACCATTTGCTTGTTCATCTGGCATATAATCTTTTTTACCAATTGTAATTGTCTTAGTGCGCCTTCGTTGACCATCATTATCAATCAATACCTGTTTTACAGAGCCAAAATCAATCAGAACTAATTTGTTATCTTGTTTCCTTTTAACTAAATTATCAGGTGAAATATCACGATGAATTACATTATTTATCTGTACGAATTGAAGTATTTCAAGAATATCTACTACTAACTCATATACTTCTTTTTCACTAAAAATTCTATTTTCTAACTCTTCACTTAATTCATATCCATCTATAAACTCTTCTACTAAATATAATTGGTTGTCTTCTTCAAAAAAGTCAAATAGTTTAGGAATTCTATCATGCTGTCCTAAAAGTTTAAGAGTTTCGGCTTCAGTGTAAAATAGACGTTTAGCTGTCTTAAAATCTACTGGATTGAATGGATTTATTGAAGGATAAAGTTGTTTTACAACACACCAAATACTATCATACGACTTAGCATCTTTAGCTAGATAAGCACGACCAAATCCTCCTCCTCCCAAAAGGTATGTGAGCTTATATTGCTCACGAATTATTTTTCCAATCATAAGATTAAATAAAAATAATAACTATAAGACTTTGAGCTTAAGCCATCCTGGTGTAAACTTAATTTTGCCATTTGAACTCACTACTGATCGTCTAGACTTTGGAGCTTCAAAACCCGGTGCTTTTAAACCACAAGTATTACGAATTTCTTCTCTTACTTCATCGTCAAGGCATAAACCAATAGTTGTTGCCATCATTCCACTACCCCAACCTAATCGTATGGTAAATGGGCATTCTTCAGGTTCGTAAAATTGGCGAATGTCATTAAAATCTAAATCCCTTCCTGCTGCATGTGGATTATTTATAATATCGTTCCAATAATCGTGTTCATAATCCCATTGTTCTTGACTAAACTCGTGACAAATTTTGATAAGTTCGTCTAGATTTTGAAATGGTAATTTCATTCCTTGTTTATGCTGAAACCAAGAAAGCATTTCTGTATCGAGTGTCACGGTAAATGTTGTCTGGACATTTCGTACCATCTCGACGTAAAGAGATGCTCTATACTTTGCTAGATAATCAGGAAAGCGACTGGATACAATTATTTCGGCAACAACGGGTAAGTTAATGGGGATTGATTGTCCTTTTTTAGTGGTAATCTTACCTTCAATTAGAGGTTCGCAATCACTAACACTTAGCGCTCTAAAAAAATCGGTGTTTTGACTGCTACCGTTATATCTTTTACCTTGATATATAAGAGTGTATTCTGAGAATAAAGTGTCCATAAATATATCGTCATCAGCAGATTTTTGCTGATACTTATTAAGAGTTCCTAATTTATTTCTTAAAACCTTTTCGATGTCGCTAACTTTTTGATTTTTGGGTACGTTGTAGCGATCGCCATGTTTGAGCAAGTAATATGCGATCGCAGTTCTAATTGCCCCTTTAATCGACGAACCTGGTATATATAGCTGCCCCATGCCATTACGAATCATCGGACGCAAATCGGTGATGCGATCGTCTGTCAGCTTTTGGCTAATGGCATTTTTCGGGAAAATCAACTCTCCGTTGCTATCAGTCGCACTCCACCACTGTTCCCCAAACGCATCTTTAAGTAGGTTGCTGATATCTTGGCGATCGCTAATTGCTTGGATATAGTCATTGAGATATCTACCACCTTTCTTGTGCAGGGCTTTGGCAAGGGCATCTTGGTTGGGAAGATAAACTTTTTTGGATGTTTGCACGTATTCAAAAGGGTTTAACCTCGATACTGCCGAACCAATATGCAAGATAGGGCTAGTTAATTGTATTTTTTTTGACTCGTAAACTTCGGGCTTTTTGAGGGCAATAGAAGGAAGCATTTTAGATATTAAATTTTAGATTTGTACTTTGATAGGAAGACTTAAACCAATTCCACTACGATATATTTTGTGTGCTTTGAATTCACTGGGAGTTACATCGGCTAGTTTTCCCTGCGGTGCAATTGGAAACACCGAACCTTCTGCAAACATCCTTACCATCTGGCGGCGAATATTGCCATCAGAAAACCATCCACCCCGTTCTTGGATGTCGTAGCTGCTGTGAGAATTCATTAATTGCTCAAGGATAGATTTATCGTCATCCCAAAACAAACTAATTAAGCACTGATAAGCTAATTCATCTGAGGATTTGACGATATTTTCCCAAGTAGGGGAAACATCCTTTAAATCTAACCATTCGGCTTTGAATAGCCCTGCACCGCTTGAACGTTCTCCCCCAATCCCCTCTTCTCCCAGCAAGTCCAATGCTGCTTTCAATTCTGTAATAAGTTGGGGGTTATTATCCTCGAAATATACTAGGAAATACAGCCCAGATAAGCTTTTGATACTGCTACCATTTTGCTCCCAATTGAATTTTACGTATCCTGTATGGTAAAAATTAGTGGTGCTAGTTGTCCTATCTATGGCAACTTTAGGAAGTTTGTGATTTTTGAATGCTTCTTTGTAATCAAACGTACCAGCTTCTTTAAGTTTACCTTTAGCGTTACCTTTGGTTTTATCAGTCAGTTCTTGAGCATCTTCTTTAGTAAACCCTTCTCCCCGATACCAACGCTGCCAAATATCAAGCGGTAAGTAATTAAGAGATTTGTAGGTTTTAAAGAAGGTTAAATCATCTTGTTTACTATCTAAATCACCACCATGTGGATAATTAATAGGAAATTTCAAGGGGCGGGGAAGGTAGAAAATAGTATAATTTTTGGTATTATTCTTGCATTCGCGGTAGATAAAAGTCGAACTTATTCGCATCGGGGGTTTGGGTTGAAGAAACTTTTTTAACAATTCTTCAACGGGTTTTTTCCCAAATAGCCGTGCGTAATTACTTACCCAAGCACTAAACAAAGTATCTGAACGTACTCGTTCTTTTGACTCTTCCATGCCGATACCCAGCTCCCCGAAATGGACGCTTGACAGTCCGAAGTTGAGTTTGACAAGTTGCCATTTACCCATATTTAGCTCCCTGGTAATCGCCGTTGGATGTTTTCGCTTAACCCAGTAAAGTTATCTAAAAGTTCTTGGATATTATTAGCAGATGGAATTTCTTCTGTCTCTGAACTATCGTTAGGAGTATTGGTAATTCGACGGTAATACTCTAAATCCCGGTAAAAGAAATTGAATTTTTTAAATTCTACTTTGCCGTAACCTCTAGAACCGTGACCTCCTAAAGCATCGTCTTCAAGAATTGCTAGAGCGATCGCAATATTTTCTAAATCTTTAATGGCTTGTTCAGGATTTTCGACAGTGTAAACAAGCTCAAACTCAAATATCGAACCTGCGGGAACACGCTCAAATTGCCGAGGATTAGCTGCTGCGGTAACGCGATCTATACCGTTTTCAAATTTCCATTCGGTC
This sequence comes from Chlorogloeopsis fritschii PCC 6912, assembly GCF_000317285.1. GTDB lineage: Bacteria > Cyanobacteriota > Cyanobacteriia > Cyanobacteriales > Nostocaceae > Chlorogloeopsis > Chlorogloeopsis fritschii. The sequence continues at coordinate 12,022 of NZ_AJLN01000044.1, forward strand.
ATAAATAGACCTGTGTCTACTTTTTTGAGTTGTTCGGCTGATTGGGGTGATAAATGGGAATCGCGGACAATTAAGCGTGCTGGACAGTTGCGTCCTTTGACTTTGATGTATTCTCCAACTGTTTCCCCTGCATTTAATTGATTGTTAGCATTTTCAACAAACCTACCCGTGCGACTATTAGTAGCCCAAGCAATATGTCGGCGTTGAGCATTTTGTACGCTTTCCAATCCTTGAGATGCGACTGTATCTGTATCTATCCAACAATTAGTACCTGTCGAACCAAATAATCGAGAAACTAGACAAGTAGACGCACCTTCATAACGAATTAAGAGTCCACCGACTTCGCTAAATCCATCCGCTAAATCATCGCTTTCATAGCGATAAGTATTACTACCACTAGGGCGATTGAGAGGTTTATTTGTTAACCTTTCTGTAATCGCACGTAACTTACCTTTGATAGAAGAACCAGGAAGATAGGGATACTGCGTTAAAGGATCGCGTATAACAGGTTTATCAAGTCCGCCAATATCCAGGTTTTCACCACCTCCACCAATATGCAAGCCGGTTTTGACCTCTATTTGGCTTTTTAGGATAAATTTACCAACTAAGGATTTTTGTTCGAGGGATGCGGGCATAAATTATTTTCCACCTTCGGCTTTATGATAGGCAATGATTGATTCGATTAATTGAACCAGGCGTTCAAAATCTTTTGCACTTTCAACTTTATCAATTGCTACTGAAATTACTTCTTCTAACGGTTTGGCGGAACGCTGGCGTGCGGCTGCATAAGCAAGTTTGGGTTTTAGTAATACAACATCAGCCTCTATTTTTGCAAAAATCAATTTGTCTTTCTTGTCATCAGCTTGTTTTTGGATATTTTGGAGTTTAACGTTCAAATTATCTTCCGTAATCTTTTTGTCTTTCTTAGTCTCTTCCTTTTCTTTTTCTGCTTGTCTTTGAATGCTTTCTAATTCTTCTTGCAGATTTTTATCCTCATCTTGTTGTGCAAGTAGAGCTTTTATTTGATTAATGGCATCTAGAAATTTGCGAACTTGGTTGGTTTCCAGACGCTGTTGTTTGAGATACGGGCCAAATTTTTCGGCGTGTTTAACTAAGTCACGTATGGGATAGGTTTTTAGCCCATCTTTCAATCCTGTAATAGTTATCTTGATTTGGTCAACAATTGGTTTTTGAATATCGGTTTGTGACATATTTTAAGAGTTGCGATTTAGTAGTTCAATCCAAGTTGCGATCGCTCGAAAGTAAGGAGCGTTATGTGGGTTTTTCAAGGAAGTGCGGAATTCATCATCCTCTAATACGTTTTGCGGTAATCTTGCTAACGTATAGGCTATTTTAGGAAGGTGTAGATAATAACGTGTTTCTATTGCATAATTTGATTTTTTGTCTTCAATCTTTTTTAAAGCTTGCTCTTGAAGTTCTGCTGTAATCAATAAATTACGGACAAAGTTACGGGAAAAGTCTTTTCCAATATTTTGGCGTTCTAATCTATCTACAAAAGGTAATATACCCCAAATGGCTGGGTTATCTTCTTGTTTAAGGTATCCAATAATTTTCTTTTGTACTTCATCTTCTTCATCTAAATGCTGAAGATTTTTTATTTCAATTCCTAACCATTCATCCCATTTAAATACTTGGTTGAATAAACTTAAACTATCGCGTCCGTTATTCTTAGCTTGCTTTTCTGCATCTCCTGATTCCTCAGCCGCTTTATAAAGAGGAAACTTAGGCTCGGCAATACTAACACCTGCTGAAAGTGTAATATCTGGATGATGCCCTGTATAAGCACGAAAGCATTGGTAAATATCGAAGGAAAAATCAACAATTTCATTCCAAGCACCACTAACAAATAAATCGTCTCCTCCAGCGTAGATAAAAAGTATATTTTTACCCTGATCGTCAGATGATGTTTTGTCTGTACTATTATTGTTTGGTGATTTACTACTATTAGGTAATTGTTTAATTTCTCTTGGAATATTATCCCTGCGATTAGTAGCCAGACTATTGAGATATACTTTAAAAAAATAGCTCATTTGCCGTGATAATCCAGCTAATCTTGGCAATGTTTGATTGTCCTTCAAACCCTTAGCAAAGATTTGACCTAATCTATCAACATCCATTCGTAAATAACCGACTCGTTTGATACCTTGAGAAATATCTGCCATCTCTTCGACACGCAGAAAACGATTGTCGTCTTTCGCTTTCTTGCCATAATTACCAAGGAGAATTGGCGCACAATTACGAAAACTACGGAATTTATAATGCTCTAAATTCCAATCATTAACTAATAAAACATTATCGGAATTAGAGTCTACTTGCTTCCAATAGCTAAATAGCTGATAACAAATATTGATTTCACGTCCATCGCTTGCAGCTAGCTGAAACCAGAGCTTATCCTCCTCATCTTTCTGTTTACCTATCACCTTTTGCGGTTGCGATCGCACAATGGCATCAACGCGAAATAGCTTTTCTCCTAACCCGAACATGGTGCGACAGGTACTACAAGCCATCGGCGAACCTGGTTCATTTTTATTTAGCGGTTCTAAAACTTCTTCGTCATCACGATGGCAAACTTTGCAAGGGGTATGGGCGTAATATGGTTTAGTTAATGCGATAAGTTCATCAACGTGATCGCCAAATTTACGCGCTTTATAAGCAGCAAGTTTTTTAGTAGCTTCCGACCAATGTTTACTAAATTCAGTATTACCTATATCTGCAACAGGAAATTCATTTGAACTATCGAGAGCAAGATAAATTTTTCCTTGGAATTTCTCTCGCAACCATTGGTTAAACTGCAACCGAACTTGCTTTACAGTGTTTTTTGTCACTTCATTACCTGGAGCAAGTATATATATATTGCCGCCACCTGCATATATGACATTAGTGCGGGGAAGGTTTAAGTGTGTCAAAAGTTGGGCTACAACTTCCTCTGTAACTAATTCTAAATAAAAGCTACGCGCCCGCAATGATTTGAGCGCACCGTCAGAAGATATGGTGTAAATAAAGTTTTGAATTCCCGATAAGTCGCCAGCAACAATGCTAAGTTTGGCTGTTTTTAAATCTTCTGTATTTACTATGGCAGCCGCAACCGCAGCTGTAGTTCTTGCTATATCAATTAATGCCACATTTTCTTCACCATAGCTGATGAATGAACCAAATTTTTCTAGAATTAGCGTTAGCAGCGAAAGATTTTCCCTGTCTTGCGGGCTGTCCTGCAAAAAACCTATTTCTTTTTTTATCTGCTGTTGTAAAACTTCCAGTTCAGTTTTTGTTGGTTCTTGAAGTTGTGGGTAGGGAATAGTAGGGTATTTATCTGTAATGAGATTTGGTTGCCAAAAATGTTGTTTATTTTGACCTGGCGACGGCTCTAGCTTAACAAAATCAAATAATAACCTTAACGGTTTGGGTGTGCGATCGCTTGGCCATTGCAAATACTCTCTAGCCTTTTCAATAGCACTAGAATCAGCAGGTCTAGGTAACTGCAAGCCTGCCCAGTTAGCTAAATATGATACTGCTTGTTGAATGACAGTTAAAGCTTCTAGATGTGACGTATTATGCAAACTTATCATGATAACAAGGGACTAGATATCTATTTTTACAGTAAATTCCGAATATTTGAGTAAATTAACTATAATTTTGATACAAAAATTTATTTGATTTGCTTAAGTAAATTTTCATAAACAGTTTTTACCTGCCGCCGCACCTAAAGACCGCTAGTAATTTCTAAATATGGTTCCGACTGATGCACTGAGGGCAGTTCTAGATTTTTTATATCTGCGGTTCTATCAGGCGATCGCTTATTTGCCTACAGTCACCCTACTTTTTTATTGCACCCCTATCGATTCGGCAACAAATGACAGCAGAGGCGACGCAAGAATTAGCAAATTACCAGACTGAATGAGCCTATGTTCTACATATGAGTTACTATGATGTTTTCTTACTTCTAAAACCTTCCGAATGCCGAAAAAAGCAAGTGTTATTTGTTGTACTTGATTTTGCCTTAGTTCGCGTCGGCGAAGTTTGTTTGTGTAGCCGCAAATTCATTTGCCAGAGCTTCAGTTAACTATATTCTAAAAAACCAAAATGCTTGCACCCAAACAGAACCAAAATTCTCCGCTAGAAAATATATTTTCTCCCCGCTCTCCGCTAGATTTTTTAGGTTTTGCAGTGGTTGGAGTCATTATTAATTTACTATCTGGCGCAGATCCCCTCGGATTTTTAGGAGTAGGAGTTTTGTTTATTTACTGGTTGTGGTTAGACCGTCGGCGCGTTAAAAAGCTATCTCAAAGATTAAGGTTTGTTGTTGATAAAGAACCTCCCAAAGGCGCTAAAGGACTTATTCTCTTGCTTAGTCCCTATTCGCCTCGTCAAGAGTCGTTGCGAGATGAAAAACAGCTAAAACCACTTGTAGAACATATTATCAATACACCTATTGAAAAGTTGCAACTTGCAGATTTTCAAAATATCGACTTATTTAACTCCAATCTTTTTCCGCAGATAAAAGCTGTAGAATACCATATCGAGAAAGGTAACCTCCGGGATGTTTGGTTAATTAGCAGCCAAAGCTACGATCAAGTAAAAGGTTCTGAAATTACAGCACAAATTTTGTTACACTATTTAAGCTTTCAATACGGACAGCGCTTGGAAGTCCATTCCCAAGGTTTTTGTGTGGAGGATTGGAATTACAAAAAACTTTGGGATTTGGCAGATAAAATTTTCCGCGAATCAGATTACAAAGACGAGGCTGTAGTTGCTGACATTACAGGTGGAACAAAGATGATGACTATGGCGCTAGCTATGGCTTGTATTCCACCTAAGCGACGGATGCAATATATGGATGCCCAACGTGACTGGCAAGGTAATCCATTGCCAGTTGGTGAAATTAACCCGATTGGTATTGAAGTTGCTCCCATTATTCACGGTAACGAATAGTTGCGGGTAGCACAGTCTTTACATCTTTATAAGCTGTGTTTTTGTTACTTCACATCTTGCGCCAGTTCCAACAGTCTGGAGGCACAAGCCCACAAACCCTCGTTACCAGGTTCAACCTGGTAACGAGAACTGGAGCCTCTGGCTCTCGTACTGCAATTTGAGCTAATCGAGTTATGAAGAATTATTTGTGCTTGCTAATAGTGCAATCATGCCCGATTCAGAAACTAGCAACTATTCATACCTTCATCCCCATATGGGGATGAAAACTAGATAAAATACAAAAAACATGGCTCAAATGATACCATGCCCCGACGCTCTCAAAAAAAACCAAATACACCTCCATCTCGCCTTACATGGTCACCACAGACGGAGTTAATCGGCTTAGAATTTGAGTTAGTTCCCGAAAAAGATGCTTACCTTTATCCGCAGTACACCATAGGACTCCACGCTTGGTTTCTCGATCAAGTGCGTTCACAAGATCCAGAACTTTCTGCTTATCTCCACGATGGTGAATCAGAAAAACCTTTTACTATTTCTGCTTTAGATGGAGAAATAACCAGTAGCGGCAGACAGGTAAAACTATCTGCCAGCACCTCCTATCGCTGGTGTGTCACAGCTTTATCTCGTCGAGTGCAAGAGTGGCTGGCGCAGTGGGTAGAAAGTTTGCCAAGTGTAGTTGATTTGCGAAATGCACCCTTAAAAATACGTTCTTGTCAAATTGCCCATGTTCCCACGACCTATGCCGAACTGCTAAATTCTGAGCATGGGGAGACACTGACTCTGAAATTTTTGAGTCCTACCAGTTTTCGTCGTAAAGGCCATCACTTTCCCTTACCAGTACCAGTAAATGTCTTTCACAGCTACTTGCGGCGCTGGAATGACTTTTCAGGAATGCCTGTCGATCAGGATGCATTTCTCGATTGGGTGGATAGTTGCGTATTAATTACTCGCTGTCAACTTACAACTATGAAAGTATTAGCTGGTAAAAAAGGCGCAGTTACAGGATTTACTGGGGCAATTGAATTTGGTTTGACTAAGGAAGCATCTCATCAGTCAGAGTTTCAACAATTATTTTATGCTTTGGGGAAACTTGCACCCTACTGCGGTACAGGTCATAAAACTACTTTTGGTTTGGGACAAACACGTTTGGGGTGGACATCTGAGGTTGTACAAGATATACCCGATGTACAAAGTATGCTGGCAAAACGAATTGAGGATTTGACAGAAATTTTTAAGGCACAACGCAAGCGTACAGGGGGAGAACGTGCAGATGAAATAGCCTCAAAATGGGCGACAATCTTAGCGCGGCGGGAAATGGGGGAATCGTTGCAGGTGGTAGCGCAGGATTTGGGGATGCCTTATGAAACTGTAAAAACTTATGCTAAGTTGGCGCGTCGGGCTTTGAAAATACAAAAGTGATCTGTTGTACTCCTCAAAGGAAAAAACAGAACCTTGACAATTTAATTTTAAGTTTCCAATTAGAAAGAAGAGTACCTCTTGTTACTTTCTATACGTAAATTTTTCGCGAGGATATGGCGATCGCCCAAACACCTATTCTTTCTTTGTCCCCCGCGAAACGCTTGCAGTGTTAAGCTTTGAGCAGTGTGTACGAGTAAGTTCTTCTCATTAAAGAGGGTTTATTGACAGCTAAATTAGCACCCCCGTGAAAATGTCACTTTCAAGAAACACTCTTTTACGGTTTAGGCGCTTCAAGCTCCCCAACTTTTGCAAGATTGCTATCTGTTTCTTGAATTTGCTCGGAATCTTCTTTTTGAATCCATAAAAATAGTATGGCAAACACGGGAAAAGGCAAAATATAGAAAATTAGGGGAATCATGATCCAGGGTAACCATGAAGCAGCATAGTCACCTGTTAGTTGTGTCATATCTACCATGATGTACTCCTCTACAATTCAAAATTGAAACTCCAACTTATCCAAAGTAAAATTAGTGGAATTAAAACGGTAGGTAGCTAACATTAACTGCTCCTCTAAGGATGGCATCCAAAGAGTCAAAGTTTTCGAGTAGCAAATATGCAAATACTGCACCACCCATTGCACCAAGAAAAATTCCACCATTTAATTGACTCCATTCTTCACGACTTCTCAATGGTCTTAATGAGTCTGTGGAATAAGAACTATAAGAACCTTTCGGATTTCCTTGGAATGTTGTAATCGCAAAAATGGAAATTCCCAAACAAGCAGACACAGCTATATATATTGCAGTTATTAATCCACTGAGATTTGCTCCATGTGCTGATTCTCGTAAAGGGCCAATTACAACTTCTGGCCCGACAAGAAAATACCCGTGAGCCATACCAATTTCAAGTCCTCTCATGAAAGGAGTTAACCCTTTACGATAGGCAGGTAAATTATTAATGAAAGCTCTAGCTAAAGGAGAATCATTAATAGGGGTGGATAGATTACCAAGACAAGGATCGCCTTTGAAGGATTTTATTATATCTGTATCAACTGTATCAATCGTGTCAACTGTATTAGACATTATTATTATCCTTTGTGTTAAACAGATTTATTTTTAACTTAATTACAAATATATCAATTATTGATTTTATCAAATCCAATTTTAGAGATTTTTAATAATAAAATTAACAAATTATATAAACAGAAATAGAAAAGTCTCTTGCTCAGTCAAGCAAGAGAGGAGGTCGAAACTTTATATTTTTAATAATTGGATTTTTGAAATAAAAATAATAAAGTATAACCTTGAAAACTGATATTTATTTGTTAACTGTTGACAGCTAAAATTTAACTGTCAACAGTTGATTTATTGACCAAACTTACTTGCCGTTGAGGCAATTAAAAAGGCTCCGTAGGTAGCGATATAACCAACAGTAAAGTGAGTTAAGCCGACTAAACGAGCCTGAATAATTGACAAAGCAACGGGTTTATCTCTCCAGTAGCCAAAGGATAGAGGCGTCTGTTCGTGTGCCCAAGCTAGAGTTTCGATTAACTCTTGCCAGTAACCCCGCCATGTAATTAGGAACATAAAGCTAACAGCCCAAGCTAAGTGTCCAAACAGGAACATCCAAGCCCAAACAGCTAAGTTACTAGTTCCGTAAGGGTTATAGCCATTAATCAACTGAGCGGAGTTTGCCCAAAGGTAGTCTCGGAACCAACCCATGAGATAGGTAGAAGATTCGTTGAATTGAGCAACATTCCCTTGCCATATGCATAGATGCTTCCAATGCCAGTAGAACGTTACCCAACCTAGAGTATTCAGCATCCAGAAGACGGCAAGGTAAGATGCATCCCAAGCTGAGATATCACAAGTACCACCCCGACCAGGCCCATCACAAGGAAAGGCATAGCCAAAGTCTTTTTTATCGGGCATGAGCTTGGAACCACGAGCATCCAACGCACCTTTTACTAATATCAAAGTGGTGACGTGCAAACCGAGAGCGATCGCGTGATGAACATAAAAATCACCCGGCCCAATAGTCAAGAACAATGAATTAGTGCCATTGTTGATTGCATCCAACCATCCGGGTAACCAGACATTGGCATGGTTAGGCCATGCTGTGAAAGCGATACTATCTGGGTTTGATAGTAGTGTGTTAAATCCATACAAAACCTTACCGTTAGCCGACTGGATAAACTGAGCAAACACTGGCTCAATCAAGATTTGCTTATCAGCCGCGCCAAAGGCCACTTCTACATCATTGTGGACGTACAGACCCAAGGTGTGGAAGCCTAAGAATAGGCATACCCAACTTAGATGAGCAATAATCGCTTCTTTGTGCTTCAACACTCGCTCTAAGACATTACCTTTATTCTGTTCTGGGTCGTAATCTTTAATCCAGAAGATGGCTGCATGGGAAAATGCCCCCACCATTAAGAACCCGGCAATATATTGATGATGCGTGTATAAGGCCGCCATCGTGGTAAAGTCCTTGGCAATAAAAGCATAAGGCGGCATGGAATACATATGCTGTGCTGTCAAAGAGCTGGCAACGCCCAGACAAGCTAGTGCCAAAGAGAGTTGAAAATGCAAAGAATTATTTACTGTTTCGTACAGCCCTTGGTGGGGTAGATTAAATGGCCCTTCAACTTTTCTACCAAAGAAAGTCTGAGCGTCCATCATCTGTTTGATGTTGTGACCGATACCCCAGTTAGTGCGGTACATATGACCCGCAACAATTAACAAGACTGCGATCGCTAAATGATGGTGTGCCATATCCGTCAGCCACAGGGATTGCGTCTGGGGATGGAAACCACCCAAGAATGTGAGAATTGCTGTACCTGCACCTTGAGAGGTATTAAATATATGCTGGGCGGTATCAGGATTTTGAGCGTATGCTGCCCAATGACCCGTGAAAAATGGCCACAAACCAGCGGGATGGGGTGGAGTAAACAAAAAGTTATCCCAACCAACGTGTTGACCGCGAGATTCGGGGATAGCAACGTGTACTAAATGACCAGCCCAAGCTAGGCAGCTAACACCAAACAAACCTGCTAAGTGATGATTTAAGCGAGCTTCTGAATTTTTGAACCAACCCAGGTTCGGGCGAAATCTAGGTTGTAAATGCAACCATCCTGCAAACAACCAAACTGCCGCTAGCAGAATTAGGAACAATGCACCAACATACAATTCAGTATTTGTCCGCAATCCGATCGTGTACCACCAGTGGTAGACGCCAGAATAGCAGATATCTACAGGGTTTCTCGCTCCTGCTTGGGTAAAAGCTTCAATCGCTCCCGGCCCAAATTGAGCATCCCAAATTGCGTGGGCAATAGGACGCACATGCACAGGATCTTTAATCCAGACCTCAAAATTACCTTGCCAAGCAACGTGGAACAAAATCCCCGACGCCCACAGAAAGATAATTGCTAGATGACCAAAGTGAGAGGCAAAAATCCTTTGATAGAGATTTTCCTCCGTCATCCCATCGTGACTTTCAAAATCGTGAGCAGTGGCGATCGCATAGAAAATACGCCGCGTTGTCGGGTCGCTAGCAAGGTCTTGGCTAAATTTTGGGAATTTAGTAGCCATAATTTAGATAGCCGTTTTGCTTGTCAATTTATTGTTTTTTGTCATTAGTCATTAGTTCTTTGTCATTTGCGAATCACTAATGACTCAGGACTACTATCCAAGTGCTGTCATTCGTGCCAGGAAGAAAGCCCAAGTAGTAACAATTCCTCCTAAAAGGTAATGAGCAACTCCTACAGCCCGACCGTGAATGATGCTCAAAGCACGAGGTTGAATAGCTGGGGCAACTTTCAACTTATTGTGTGCCCAAACTATCGATTCAATCAGTTCTTGCCAGTAGCCGCGACCACTGAATAAGAACATCAGACTAAAGCCAAAGACAAAGTGCCCGCCCAGGAACATTAAACCGTAAGCCGAAAGTGATGAATTGTAAGATGTAATCACCTGTTGTGATTGCGCCCAAAGAAAATCACGCAACCAACCGTTATTCGTAATTGACGAAGTCGCAAAGTTTCCACCAGTAATGTGAGTAACCACCCCATCTGCTCCTACCGTCCCCCAGACATCTGACTGCATCTTCCAGAAGAAGTGGAAAATCACCATACTCAGAGAGTTGTACATCCAAAATAGACCCAGGAAGACATGATCCCAAGCCGATACTTGGCAAGTACCACCCCGTCCCGGCCCGTCGCAGGGGAAGCGGAAGCCTAAATTAGCTTTATCTGGAATTAACCGAGAACTGCGGGCAAATAAAACCCCTTTCAGCAGTACGAGAACAGTGACGTGAATTGTGAAGGCGTGAATGTGGTGAATTAAGAAATCTGCTGTACCCAAGGTAATGGGCATCATTGCCACTTTCCCAGCTACAGCCACTACACCACCACCGAAAGCATAGCTGACAGGCTCGTGCAAATTAGGAGCTGCGGTTCCCAATCCTGTTAGTTCTAGATTTCGCAAGCCGCCAAAAGCATGACCCAAAGGTGCAGCAACTTGCAGAGCTGGATTGCCTATAGTCATCGTATGGATGTGTTGCAACCACTGGGCAAACACTGGCTGTAGTTGAATGCCTGTATCTGAGAACATATCTTGAGGACGACCAAAAGCCCGCATGGTGTCGTTGTGACAATACATAGCAAAGCTGTGGAAGCCAAGGAACTGACACACCCAAACCAGGTGAGAAATAATTGCATCCCGATGGCGTAGTACCCGATCCAACACATTATTGTAATTTTCTTCTGGATCGTAGTCCCGTACCATGTAAATCGCTGCATGGGCTGCCGCGCCAACTATCAGGAAACCCCCAATCCACACATGATGAGTGAACAGAGATACCACAGTTGCATAGTCTGTTGCCAAATAGGGATAGGGCGGCATCGCATACATATGATGGGCGATGATAATGCTCAAAGAACCCAACATTGCCAAATTAATTGACAGTTGAGCGTGCCAGGAAGTCGTCAGAACTTCAAATAGACCCTTATGACCGACAGGCCCGATAAAGCTCAAGAATGGCAGCATATTAGGAGTTCTGGCATCATCCAGCATTTCTTTGATGCTGTGACCGATACCCCAATTGGTACGATACATATGACCGGCAACGATGAACATTACCGCGATCGCCAAATGATGATGTGCAACATCTGTTAACCACAAGCCGCCTGTGACAGGGTTAAGACCACCCTTAAAAGTGAGGAAGTCAGCAAAATGTCCCCACTGCAAGGTGAAAAAAGGCACTACACCCTTCACAAAACCCCAATCTACACGGGGATACAACTCGTTCATCAAACTGGGATTCAAGATGAACTCGTGCGGCAAAGGAATATCCTCAAGAGCTACTCCAGCATCCAACAGCTTGTTAGTTGGTAAAGAAACATGGATGAGGTGTCCTGTCCAACCCAACGAACCCAAACCCAACAGCCCAGCCAAGTGATGATTTAACATCGACTGAGTATTCTGGAACCACTCCAGTTTGGGAGCGCGTTTGTGATAGTGGAACCAACCAGCAAACAGCATCAGCGCTGCCATCACTAAACCACCAATTGCAGTGCAGTACAATTGGAATGTATTGGTAAAACCAGCAGCACGCCACATTTGGAAAAGCCCAGATGTGATTTGAATGCCGTAGAAACCACCACCCATATCTCCATTCAAAATTTCTTGGCCAAATATGGGCCAAACAACTTGAGCGCTGGGTTTAATACCAGTTGGGTTTGTCATCCAAGCTTCAAAATTGGAAAAGCGAGCACCATGAAAATACATCCCGCTTAACCAAAGAAATACCACCGCTAGATGTCCAAAATGGGCAGCAAAAATCTTGCGCGATATATCTTCTAAATCGCTAGTATGAGTATCGAAATCGTGGGCGTTAGCATGTAAGTTCCAAATCCAGGTTGTGGTTTTGGCACCTTTAGCAAGGGTGCGGTCAAAGTGTCCTGGCTGCGACCACTTCTGAAAAGAAGTTGCTACTGGATCGTTATCAACTACAACCCTCGCCTCTTGCTCTCGCTCTGGCGTAAGAGTCATTGAACTCTCCCTCTTCTATTAAAGAAATGAGAACTTTGCTTTACTCAAAGTAGTTGTATTTAAGTTTGTTGTTAGTTGTTCGTTAGGGGATTAACTATTAGCTACATAACCCTTGGAGTAGAGAATAAGCAAAAAAAATGAAGAACTGATGAAGGAAGCTAGTTTTTAACAAAATATTACATTTTTAATATTTCCAATTTAGTATTTCAGCTACTTGTTGAGCCAGAGTCATTAAATCAAAAGGTTTAGCGATCGCAGCCCTCACCCCAAGTTTTACCATCTGGGATATCTCTCCATTCGCTAACGTTGTTAATAAAATTACAGGGATATGATAGGTTACAGGATTGCTCTGCAGCTGTTGCAAGGTTACAGATAAATCCTGTTCGCAAACGAATGCGTCCACATCCACGAGGATGGCATCGAGTTGCTCTGTCTCAGTTTTAACAATCGCTTCATAACTGGATGCTGTTGTCAGCACTTCCCAGCCTGCCTCTGTTTCCAAGCAAAGCTGGGTTAACTCCCGAATAACGTTTTCATTTTCAATCAGTAAAATGCGCCGGGTTATCACTGCTAAGATTTACCTTTCTGCCTGAAATTAGCTGGCAGATTACAATTCCAGCTTCTTGTAGAGTAGGCAAAAAATCTGAATAACCAATGAAGAGAGTCAGCCTTTTGGGAGCATCTACCTATCGAAATTTGGTTTAAACCCAACCTTGCCAAAATCTGTACAATAAATGGTTGGGTCTGCAATTGGAAGTTTTTTAATCATTGGAGACACAAACATGACCCTGTTAAAATTTCAGGATTTCCACGTTGCAACTAGGTATATAACAGAACATCTAGTTGTCCAGGGTAAGTATCGACAAGACTTTGTAATCATTGAGACTATTGACGACTTTATTTGCAACATAACATTAGTGTCTAAATCTGATACCAAACTTCAGGTAAGTTATGCACAGGAGATGTTTTTATGAATAGGCGGCAACTGATGCAGACTGCGTTGGGCGGTTTAGCCACTGCAATTCCTGTGAAAGTCGCGGGTGAGGAAGGGAGCGGAGTATTAAAGACTGCAAAGCCCGAACCTGCCGCTGCAAACAACGCCCGCAGTTTTCCGAAGGGATTTGTCTGGGGAACCGCTACATCAGCCTATCAGATTGAAGGCGCTGTTAAGGAAGATGGTCGCGGTGTATCTATTTGGGATCGGTTTGCGCACACACCTGGCAAGATCTTCGATGGAACTAACGCGGATGTTGCCGTAGACCACTATCATCGGTACAAAGAAGACGTACAGTTGATGAAGGCGATGGGAACGAAGGCATACCGCTTTTCCATTGCCTGGCCCCGTATATTCCCAGAGGGCAAGGGCAAGGTGAATCCAAAGGGTCTCGATTTTTACAATCGCCTCGTGGATGAACTACTCGCCAACGGTATCGAACCATTTCCGTCCCTCTATCACTGGGATTTGCCTCAGACTTTGCAAGAGCGATATGGTGGTTGGGAATCTCGCGAAACGGCTCTGGCGTTCGCCGATTACGCGGGTTACGTCACCGAAAAACTGAGCGATCGCGTCCAACGCTTTTTCACACTCAACGAAATCCGCACCTTCGTAGATCGGGGACATGAATCCGGCATCCTCGCACCAGGATTTAAACTGCCGCCTGCCCGATTGAATCAGGTTAGGCATCATGCAATTCTCGCCCATGGTCTCGCAGTTCAGGCGATTCGCGCCAAGGCGCGTCGGGGAACCAAAGTGGGGCCAGCAGAAAACATCTTCGCTGTCGTACCCATCATTGAGACACCAGAACATATCAAGGCAACCGAGATTGCCATGCGCGAGCTGAATGCAGGTTATTTGACCGCCATGCTAGAAGGTCGTTATACCGATGCGTATCTTAAAGCTGCAGGAGCGGATGCACCCAAATTCACCTCCGAAGACTTGAAAGCCATCGCTTCCCCGATAAATTTCGTCGGCATCAATATCTATACGCCGGATTATTACATCAGTGCTAGTAACAAACCTCCTGGTTATCAATCCCTTCCGTTCAACAAATCTCACCCACGAATGGTTTCGTCCTGGCATCGGCTCGGCCCGGAAACGCTATATTGGGCACCACGTCTATTGCAGAAACTCTGGAATGTGAAGGAAATTTACATCACCGAGAACGGATGCGCTACCAGCGACGAAGTGGCTAAAGACGGCCAAGTATATGATAGCGATCGCATTATGTTCTTGCGTAGTTACTTGACGCAACTGCAACGTGCAACCTCTGAAGGAGCGCCCGTGCGCGGCTATTTCCTCTGGAGTTTGCTGGACAACTTTGAGTGGGTTGCTGGTTACGCCCAACGCTTCGGAGCGATCTATGTGGATTATACGACGCTGAAACGCACGCCGAAATTAAGCGCATCGTTCTATCGAGAGGTAATCGCTCGAAACAGTGTGGTGTAAAGCCGCCTACCAAACCTTGGTATGGCTGAAATATATTCACACTGACCTATCAACCAATGCCTGTAGCACTTGATCGGATAAGGTAAAAGGATCGTAGGGCTTGGTAATGACTGCCGCGATCTTGAGTTGAGTAAACTGACGTTGTTCGGCAGCTTGTGCTTTTGCTGTGAGCAAAATTACCGGAATATTCTTAGTTTGAGGATTTTTCTGGAGGTTTTGCAAGGTTGTCAACCCATCCATATCTGGCATCATTACATCTAAGAGAATGACATCAGGTTGTTCGGCAGCAGCTTTGACCAAACCTTCTTTACCAGAAACTGCTGTGAGGACTTCCCATTCGCCAGCTATCTCCAAACACATCTGAGTAGTTTCTCGGATATCCTGTTCATCATCAATAATCAAAATGCGTTTTGTCATTTGTCATTAGTTATTAGTCATTAGTTAGTAGTTAGTAGGGGCGGGTTTTGTTGATAATCTTGCCGTTCAAATGGATAATTTATCTTCTAAACCCGCCCGTACAGTAGTTAGTGGTTAGCTTTCCCCTTGTCTCCTTGTCTCCTTGTCCCCCAATCCCCAATCCCTGCTCCCCGATCGCTAACTAATAGGTAACGTAAAATAGAAGGTGCTACCCTTCCCTAAACTGCTCTCAGCCCAGATTTTGCCTCCATGCTGTTGGATGATACTGCGACAAATCGCCAATCCCAAACCAGTACCGCCTTGATGACGGGAGTTAGAAGCATCGACTTGCTGAAAGCGGTCAAAAATTGTCTCTAGTTTATCTTCAGGAATACCTCGCCCTTGATCTTGAATTTGGAATAACAGATGGGGGCTAGAAGAAGTGATAAGTTTATTTTCTTCCACATCACCCACTTTCTTCATTTCCCCTTCTTTTTGAAGCTCAACACTCAGCCAGACAGTGCTACCTGGAGGCGAAAATTTAATGGCGTTGCTGAGTAAGTTAGTAATTGTCTGGATGATACGATCTGGATCTGCCCATAATTCCACTGATGCTGGTGTCAGTTCTAGGTGAATTTCTGCTTTTTCAGCCATTGCTCGCATTTCATCCACAGCCTGAATCATCAAGTCCGCGGCGTTACAAGTCTGTTTGTGCATCGTCACTTTGCCTGAATTGATGCGCTCAATATCAAGGATGTCATTGATCAAACGCACTAAACGGTTGGTGTTATCAAAGGCTATTTCTAACATCCGCTGACTTTTTTCGGGTTGATTGTTTAAGGAACCTCGCGCCAACAAACCTAAAGCACTGCGAATTGAAGTCAGAGGTGTTCGCAATTCATGGCTAACAACAGAAACAAATTCATCCTTCATCCGTTCTATGATTTGTCGTTCGGTAATATCCTTAAAAATAACTACAGCACCGACAATTGTTTTTTGTTCTCGAATCGGTGTAGAGACATACTCGACTGGAAATTTTGAGCCATCGCGACGGTAAAAAATATCGTCAGTAATATGCTGTACTGTCCCATCTTGTAAGGTGGCATAGATGGGATTGTCTTCAAAAAAATAACGGATACCGTCGGGTCGAGAATGCTTAACAATTTCGTGCATAAACAGATTAATTAGTTCTTTGACTGTATATCCCAGCATTCTTGCTGCTGCTGGATTCACGAAAGTGATTTTGCCCTGACAATTTAAACCGTAAATTCCCTCGCCAGCTGAGTTTAAAATTAACTCGCTTTGCCGACTGAGGCGTTCTAGTGAGGCTTGTGTTTGCTTGCGATCGCGAAGTGCGCGTTCTCGTTCGCTAATTTCTTGCAACAATCGCCGATTGGCTCTTCGTAACTCTGCTGTTCGTTCGTGGACTCGTTGCTCTAATTCGGCATTCAATGCAGAAATTTTTTTCTCAGCCTGCTTGCGCTCTTCGATATCGCACTGCAAGTCAGCATTGAGAGCATGAACTTGCTGATACAGTTGATATTGATGAATTGCCATGGCAAAGTGGCTAGCCAAAGCTTGGGCAAGTTCAATTTCTGTGGCTTGCCATGGTTGGGCTTGACCCCGCTTCAATTCTCGCCATGTCTCAAAGGATATAATCGGATACAGATGTCTTTGATCGTTGCGGTCTGGTCGTCGCGCCCAGATAGTTTCTATGTCAATTTCATCACGAAAAATACTTAAGTAACCCAAAAAATGCTGTCGATACTGCAAGCCAATAATCAGTAAACTGCGAATTCCAGCCCCCAAAAACATCTGCGCTAAATCTGATTGCAGTGCCGCTTGATACAAATCATCAACAGCCCAAACTTGCTTTCCCTCTGCAACAGTTGCTTCCATTCTTAACCATTCTCGCCAGCTAGGATGTTCTTCGAGGAGATCGGGAACTGGGGAATTGGGGGAAGATTGTTCTCCTTGTTCGTTTCTCCCGCTGTTGTCTTTAACAGCAGAAATCGGCTGTTTACCAGTAGTGAACAACTGTGTTTTCTCAGCAGGGTTTTGGGGTGTGATACAAATTCTGCCGCCCGCACCTTGTAGGGCTGATACAGTTAACTCTAGTGCTTGTTGCAGTTGCATCTCAGTCATAGAGTGTAGCAGCTTGGCAACACGATTAATTGTGGCTTCTTGTTGGGCTTGAAGGCGGCTTTGCTCTAAGAGGATGGCTTGAGCGATCGCAATTGATAATTGATCTGCTACTAACTGCACTACCTGTAATTCTTGCTCTGTGACTTGACGTGGCAAACTATGATGGGAAACTAACAAACCCCATAAATGCTCACGATGCAAAATTGGCACGACTAAAGAAGATTGCACTCCCATTGAGGTGAGGTATTTTACATGACAAGAATCTACTGCTCGAAACCGAATGTCATGTTTGAGTTCGATAGATTCTTCAGCTTCTGGAACCGGACTCAGTCCAATTTGTTGCGCTGCTACATCTACAATTGAACGCTGACGAGCCAACAAAAATAACTCACGAGCTTCAGATGGGATATCCTCAGCCGGGAAGTGTTGCCCTAACAAGGATGGTAAGCGTTCTTCGTTCACAGACTCTGCTACAACTTCACCACTACCATCTGTATCAAATCGATATATTTTAACGCGGTCAGTCTCTAAAAATCCACGGATTTCGGCAACAGTTACTGACAGTATTGCTGGCAATTCTACAGATTGACGGATGCGATTCATCATCCGATATAGCAAAACTTCCAAGGAAGTAATTTGCTTTTCACCAGCATTGCTAGTGTCATTTAACGCCTTTGAATGGGGATTGTTCGATGGCATCATCTAAAACATCATGGCAAAGTATTTTCTCTAGTTCTGCAAACGCAGGCTGCTGTATTTCTTGCTTCAAGGCTATAACCAAATTGCACAAATGTAGTATTTGATTTTGATTAATTTTTTTTTGCGATCGCAACATCTGCTCAACTTCAAAAGCCAAACGCGAACCTTTGCTAAAACCAAAGATGCCCAAAGCCCCCGCCAGTTTATGTGCTGCTTGTTGTGCTTTTTGTCTTAATTCGTCGCCCAGGTTGTTTTCTAATAATGCTGCTGTGGCTTGCTCTAAAATGATAATGCGATCGCAACTCTTATCTTTTATCTTCTCCCATAATTTAGTTAACGCTGCTTTTGTTTGTTGTATACCATTATGTAAATCTTGAACCTCATAAAATAAATCTTCTGCCTGTTGTTTTGTACTTGGTTTTGCACCATTTAATCTGTGATTTTCTTTTGTTTTTTGTGACATTTTTTGAGAAGATGTAAATACTTTCAGACGATAACCCAGTCCATACACCGTTTCAATAAAATCATTCTCCGCTCCTGCTTGTTTAAGTTTTTGTCGCAAACCTTTGATATGAGCCGTAACTGTATCCTCTTGGGGAGCTTCTTCTGTTGCCCACAAGTGTTCTAAAATGTCGCTGCGGCTAAAAACTTGATGCCCGTTGCGAAGAAAAAGCTCTAGCAAACGATATTCCTTGGGAGTCAAATTTAGAAGATGATTGTTATAGAGAACTTCACATTTACCAGGATCGAGACGTAGGTTTTCCCATTCCAAAACCGTTTGGATAGGTGAATTCCGCCGTCGCAATAAAACCCGAATTCGAGCTAATAATTCTGACATATCAAAAGGTTTAACAAGATAATCATCCGCTCCAGCATCTAATCCCATCACTTTATGAGTGCTAGAATTTTGCGCTGTTAATAGCAGCACGGGAGCCTGATAGTTATGAGAACGTAACCTTTGACAAAGCTGAATCCCGTCCAACTTCGGCAGCATGACATCCAACAAAATTAAGTCATAGTTGAAAGCCTCTACAAGCTCCCAGCCCAATTCCCCATCATTTGCAACATCGACAACATAATGGTGATTCCCAAGGATCTTTTCTAGAGTATCCGCAATGCACTCGTCATCTTCTACTAGTAAAAGTCTCATGAAATATCGCCCTGTTAGTAATCGGAATATATGGAATTACACGCTTGGGTTTTGGACTTTAACAGTTATCAGTTATCAGTTACCAGTTATAAATTTCTTCAATGTTTACTGTTCACTGTTCACTGATTTGACAATTTCTATGCCGATTGCTCAAGCGTGATATTCGTAATTAATTCAGTTGACTTTTCCATACATCTTGTGATGATGTTAAATAAAGCATTTAAGAGAAAGATAAACAGGGAATACTCACCTTTTTATCTTTCATTTTTTAACAAGCAGCGTTTCAGAATTGCCATGCGATCGCGGAGCGGCTCCTAATGCCTCCGGCACGCTTGCGCGAACGGAGCATCGCTCCACAATCTTTGGAAAAGCTAGGACTACACAATGAATGTATGTTGTTAAAATGCGTCAGCGACAAATTAATTCGGAGCTAAACACCAAAAAATCAAAATCAGGGAAATCAAAAAATTTGGTTAATAAAAAATAACTGATTGCTCACAACAAATGTTACTAGCATTGCCCCATTCTAGAAGAACTGAGCGACTAAGTATATTTGTTTGAGATTAACACTCATTATTAACAGATATCTCACAAACTTAGTTACTTAGCTTTAATAATATTTACGTTTCTTTACGTATTTTTATAAACGCTAGAGCGCTTTTTACAGAACCCCGACTTCTCCAAGAAGTCAAGGATCTCCTTTTGTAGCGTGTCAAGGCAAAGCCACCACTAAGGTTCTGACTGCGAACCACTATCTCAAACCTGCTCAAATTAACTTATCGACAAGTAGTTAGTAAAGTTTTGTAAAGATTACTTATTTCTTCATTAGTTCTTCATGTTTTTTCACTATTGTGCTTTTCATAAATCTTGAACAATATTTTCGTCGTAGCTGATGAAGGTTTGACTGCAAACATATAGCCCATCGCCTCTAGTGTGAGAGTGCGCTGCGATGGAAACTCCTGCCCATTCCGTAAGGATGTATTAAGTATGAAGCTAGAGTCAGATCATGTAATTGCAACCTCAGATAGTAGCGATTACACTTCTGAGCCAACAGCAAACAAACTCTCAAAAAGACGCAAAAAAGTTAATTATTGGGAAAAATTTTGTTCATGGGTTACCAGCACAGAAAACAGATTATATGTTGGCTGGTTTGGTGTATTGATGATTCCTTGCGTCTTAACAGCAGCAACTGTTTTTATCATCGCCATTATCGCCGCTCCTCCTGTAGACATGGATGGCATAGGTGTGCCCATTTCCGGTTCAATACTTTCTGGAAATAACATTATCACTGCCGCTGTTGTACCAACATCGGCTGCAATTGGTCTGCATTTTTATCCTATTTGGGAAGCAGCTTCCATTGATGAGTGGCTTTACAATGGCGGGCCATATCAACTGATTGTGCTGCATTTTTTGATTGGCATTATTGCCTATCAAGATCGGGAATGGGAACTCAGTTACCGTTTGGGAATGCGTCCGTGGATTTCTCTAGCATTTACCGCCCCCGTCGCCGCATCCGTTTCAGTGTTGTTAATTTATCCAGTTGGACAAGGTAGTTTATCTGCGGGAATGCCTTTAGGAATATCTGGCACATTTCACTTCATGTTGCAGTTTCAAGCCGACCACAACATCTTAATGAGTCCTTTGCATCAATTAGGAGTGATTGGGGTTTTGGGCGGTGCTTTTGCGGCTGCAATGCATGGTTCCTTAGTCACATCTACCCTCATTCGCAGTCACAATCACAGCGAGTCTGAATCAATTAACAAAGGCTACAAACTTGGTCAACAACACCCAACCTATAATTTTAGGTCTGCCCAAGTTTATTTATGGCACTTGATATGGCAGCGTGTTAGTTTTCCTAACTCTCGCAAATTGCACTTCTTCTTGGCAGCTTTACCAGTAGCAGGAATTTGGTCTGCGGCTTTAGGTGTAGACATTGCTGCCTTTGACTTTGACTACTTGCAATTTCATCAGCCTGAGCTCAAAAGCCAAGGGCAGATTATTCACACTTGGGCAGACACAATTGATTGGGCTTCTTTAGGGATAAAAGTTTTAGATGAACGCCATATTTATGACTTCCCTGAAAACTTAACAGCAGGTGAAGTAGTGCCTTGGAAGTAGGCATCTTGAATTTTCAATTTGGAATTTTTTATGACTACTATTTCCACACGACCAACAAGCCGTTTCCCAACTTGGGACAGGTTTTGCAACTGGGTCACTAGTACCGAAAATCGCCTGTATATTGGCTGGTTCGGTGTCTTGATGATTCCTCTGTTAGGTGTTTCGATCTGCGTCTTTACGATCGCCTTTATTGCCGCTCCCCCAGTGGATATTGACGGCATTCGCGAACCAGTATCCGGTTCACTACTCTACGGCAACAATATCATTACCGCCGCCGTAGTTCCCATGTCCAACGCGATTGGATTGCACTTTTACCCAATTTGGGAAGCAGCTTCTATGGACGAATGGCTCTACAATGGCGGGCCATATCAGATGATAGGTTTCCATTACATTCCTGCCCTTGCTTGCTACATGGGGCGTGAATGGGAATTATCATACCGTCTAGGTATGCGTCCTTGGATTGCAGTTGCCTACAGCGCTCCTCTTGCTGCGACAACTTCAGTATTCTTGATTTACCCAATTGGACAAGGTAGCTTTTCTGATGGGCTGCCTATGGGTATTAGCGGCACTTTCAATTTTATGTTTGTGTTCCAAGCCGAACATAACATTCTCATGCATCCCTTACACATGATTGGAGTCGCTGGAGTCTTGGGAGGTTCGTTGTTCTGTGCAATGCACGGTTCGCTAGTGACATCTAGTCTCATCCGTGAAACGACAGAATTAGAATCGCAGAACTACGGTTACAAATTTGGTCAAGAACAAGAGACCTATAACATTGTTGCAGCCCATGGTTACTTTGGTCGCCTAATTTTCCAGTACGCCAGCTTTAACAATAGCCGTTCCTTGCACTTTTTCCTTGCAGCTTGGCCGGTGATTTGTATTTGGGGTACTGCTATAGGCATCAGTACAATGGCGTTTAACCTGAATGGCTTCAACTTTAATAATTCCATTCTTGATTCCCAGGGACGTGTACTCCCCAGTTGGGCTGATGTTTTGAACCGGGCAAACTTAGGTTTTGAAGTGATGCACGAACGGAATGCTCATAATTTCCCACTGGATCTTGCCTGTGGTGAAGCTGTTCCCGTCGCAATCACAGCACCTTCCATCACTGCCTAGTTGGTTTTCAGTTGTCAGTTTGATTCCTCCCTGACAACTGAACCATTTCCTAATCAATTTGTTTTGGCTGTTAGTTAGTTGTTATTGGTTGTTATTTATAACCTACTAACCACTAACTACTAACCACTGTACGGGCGGGTTTAAAAGATAAATTGTCGGTTTTAACCCAAATATCATCAACAAAACCCGCCCCTACTAACTAAAAAATTCAGGAGTAATTTATGAGCGTCGTTACCGAATTAATTCTCAATGCTGATAGTGAATCTCGTTATCCTGCTCCTAAAGAGCTAAGAATTTTTCAAGACTTTGTCAAAACAGGAGACCAACGCATTCGGATTGCAAAAATCTTGTCAGACAATGAACAACTCATTGTGCAACGTGGCAGCCAAAGATTCTGGGAACGCTGTCCTAATACTCCCAGTAATAGTGGTAACGAGCGGAAAACCGCTTCCTGCCAGCGCGATCAAGGTTGGTATGTTCGCTTAGTTGCTTACTCAGTCTTGGCGGGTAGTGAGAAACCCTTGGAAGAAATAGGCACTGTTGGCATTAAAGAAATGTATAACAATTTAGAGATTCCACTCAGAAATATAGTCGAAGCAATGCGCTGTATTAAAGAAGAAGCTGTATCCATGATGAGTGAGGAAGATGCTGTTGAAGTAGGGCCATATTTCGATTACATAATTAGAGCTTTGTCATAGAAATGATAAGCCAATGAAGAATGAAGTATGAAAAATAAAAGATAAATTTATACTTCATTTTTCGTCTTTTCTTAAAAATTTATTACTCCGATTACTTGAAAACTCAAATTAAGGACACAAGGTTATGCAAGACGCCATTACTTCTTTGATTAATTCTTCTGATGTTCAAGGCAAATACCTGGATAACAATTCTTTAGACAAGCTACAACATTACTATCACACTGGTGATATGCGAGCGCGTGCTGCTACTGCGATTAGTGCAAATGCCAAAACTATCGTTACTCAGACAGTAGCTAAATCTCTGCTTTATACAGATATCACCGCTCCTGGTGGCAATATGTATACCTGTCGTCGTTATGCTGCTTGTGTTCGAGATTTAGATTACTTTTTACGCTATGCTACCTACGCCATGTTGGCTGGTGACCCCTCAATTCTAGACGAGCGCATTCTGAATGGTTTGAGGGAGACTTATAACTCTTTGGGCGTTCCCATTGGTGCAACTATACGAGCAGTGCAAGCAATGAAGGAAGTAACTAATAGTATAGTAGGCGCTGAGGCAGGTAAAGAAATGGGTGTCTATTTCGACTACATCGCCTCTGGCTTGAGTTAAAAACCAAAAACGAGGGGACAGTGAACAGTAAACAGTGAAAAAATTGATAACTGGTAACTGATAACTGAATAACTGTTCCCAATTCATACTTTTTACTACCAATTAACAATTCTCTATTACCAATGAGCATTATTATAAAATCAATTGTTAATGCCGATCGCGAAGCTCGATATCTCAACGCTGGTGAGTTACGCGCAATCCAAGAATTTTATGAAAATGGAGTTTCTCGGCTGAATTTTGCCGTGACTCTGACGGAAAATGAAAAAACAATTGTAGAAAAGGCAAGTCTAAAATTTTGGGAACGCTGTCCAAATACGCCTAGTAATAGCGGCAATAGAATGTATCGGAATTCGTGCTTGCGCGACCAAAGTTGGTACATTCGTTTGATTACTTATGCTTTGGTAGTGGGAGATGTAGAGCCTCTAGCAGAAATTGGCACTATTGGAGTTAAAGAAATGTACGACTCTCTAGAAATTCCCCTACCCAATCTAGTGGAAGCAATTCGTTGCCTCAAAGAAGTATCTTTAGACTTATTTACCTTAGAAGACGCTGCCGAAGTAGCACCTTATTTTGACTATTTGATTCAGAGTTTGATGCCTTGATTGGTCATTAGTCATTAGTCATTGGTCATTGACTTAGTTAGTAAAACTGACGGCAAAACATAAAAAATAACAAATGACAAATGACAAATAACAAATAACAAATAACAAAGGACAAAGTTAAATGAGTGCTAAAGCAAGTAGTAATAGTTCAGTTGCTCATCCACAACAATATCAAACTGTACCTATTGCAGTTATTTCACAAGCAGAACAACAAGACCGCTGTTTAAAGCGTACTGAACTTCAAGTACTCAATTCATTTTTTAGTTCTGGTAATAAGCGTTTAGAAATTGTAGAAACGCTAACTAAAAATGCAGACGAAATTGTATCTGTGGGGGCAAATCGGATTTTTGTTGGCGGTTTTCCAATGGATTACTTGGAAAAACCCCAAGATCCTTTAGGATTGCCTGGTTCTGGTTATTATGTGGGTGAGGATTTCCTGAGTGCAGCCCGCAGAAATGGTTATGTTCCGGATCAGGAACGGGTAAATTTATTACCAACGCCAAGGTTTTTCAATCCTTTAAGCGCTTGGTGGGAACAAGCGCGTACCCTCTTCACTGATAGAGAGCCACTACCGGAGGGTTTCCGTTTTATCAATATTTCTCGCTACGGGCCGACGAGAATGAAACGGTCTATGCGAGACTTAGCATGGTTTTTACGGTATATAACTTTTGCAATTGTTGCTGGTGATACTAGTATTTTGTCAGCTAATGCTAGAGGATTGCGCGGAGTCATCCCAGAAGATGTAACAGATGCTACTGTAGTTGCTCTGAAGGAAATGCAACGTCAATCTCTCAGCTACTTTGCAAATGATGCTGAGGCGCAGGAAATTATTAAGCACAATTTTGAAGTATTGATATCGGAATATCTTGTTGAAAAACCTCCAGCCCAACTTAGAATTGGCGTTTCCAACGAGCAGCAGGGTTTGGTATTGCCTCAAAGTTATGCGATCGCCTCACTCGTGCGACTCAAATATGTAATGAAGTCAGTTTTACCAGAGACAGAAAAGCAAGCCGTAATTAAAGCTGCCTATCGCCAAGTTTTTGAGCGTGATGTTACTGCTAGTTATGGTTTCGCTGTAGATGAATTGGAATCCCAAGTTAAGGGTGGACAAATTTCCATGAAGGAGTTTGTTCGTCGTTTGGGTAAATCTCGCCTCTACCGCAGACTTTTCTGGGAACCGTATACTATCAGCCGCGTGATTGAACTGGCAATGCGTCACTTTTTGGGGCGGGGATTAAGTTCTCTCGAAGAGTTCCAAGCATACTTTGCTGTAGTTACCAAAGGTGGTTTACCTAAACTAATTGATACTTTGGTAGATTCCCAAGAATACGCTGACTACTTTGGCGAGGAAACAGTACCATATCTGCGTGGTTTGGGACAAGAAGCTCAAGAGTGCCGTAATTGGGGGCCGCAGATAGATTTGTTTAAGTACAGTGCTGCTGTGCACAAAGTACCCCAATTTGTGACACTGTTTGGCAAATATACCAAACCTTTACCCAATCAGCATCCTTACGGTTCTGGTAACGACCCCCTAGAAATTCAATTTGGTGCAATTTTTCCTGTAGATACTTTACCCGCAACGACTCTCCACAGTCCTGCACCCTTTGGTAGAGATAACCGCCGCATTCTGATTAGCTCGAATGGTTTGGGACAAGTCCCAGGCACTTTGGGAAGGGTAATTAAGTTAGATCATCCAGAGAAATTACACACAACATCTCTGGTGAATGGCAAACAAACACCACCCAATGTCAGCCTCACGAAAAATTCCTTGCCCGCAGTGATTCAGGGAGCTTATCGGCAGGTATTTGGGCGCGATGTCTTTGAAGGTCAGCGTATAACAGTCGCAGAATCAGCGTTACTAAGTGGTGCAATTACGATGCGGGAGTTTATCCGCCAGCTAGCCAAATCTAAATTATTCCGCAGTATGTTTTGGGAACCACTGTACGTAACCAAGGCGATTGAATACATCCATCGGCGCTTGTTAGGCCGTCCTACCTACGGGCGACAAGAAATGAATCATTACTACGACATCTCTGCAAATCAAGGCTTTTACGCATTGATTGATGAAATAATCAATAGCCCAGAATATATGCAAACTTTTGGGGAAGATACGGTTCCTTATGAACGTTATGTTACACCCAGAGGTTTTGCAATGCGATCGCCTAAATCATCTTACGCTGTAAATCTGTCGGCAAAATCTTTGCTGTCGTCAACATCAGAATTAGACAGGTTTGTTCCCAACCACCGCAACGGACAAACACAAACGTTATCAGAGTTGGTAAATGGGTGTGAGGCTGACGTCCAAGAACAAAAGCTGGAACCAGAATTAACATACGTGCAAGCGGCTCCAGTGATTGAGTCTGAAAGTGAAGACAGCTATGCCAATCCTGCCTGATAGGGAAAAATTTGGTTTTGGTGATAGCCCGGAGGCAGCAGCCCACCATCTCGTTACCATGTTCAACCTGGTAACGAAAACTAGAGCCTCTGGCTCTTATAGAGAAAGGAGACGAGATTAATAACCATTAAATCCAAAATCCAAAATTGATATGAGTCTCGTAAAACAAGTAATTGAAAACGCTGACGAACAAATGCGCTATCCTACTCCCGGAGAAATCCGCATGATTCAAAAATTTTGCCATTCGGGAGATAAACGGATTCGCATTGCTACAGTTTTGGCTAGTAACCAAAATAGGCTTGTAGAAAAAGCTAGTCAAAAATTCTGGAAGCGGTGTCCGATCACGCCCAGTAATAGCGGCAATATGAGGAAAACAGCTTCCTGTCAACGCGATCAAGGTTGGTATATCCGTTTAGTTGCCTATTGTGTTTTAGCAGGGAGTGAGCAGCCATTAACAGAAATTGGCACAGTAGGAATGCAACAAATGTATGAATCTTTAGGAATTCCACTCTCTAATTGGGTTGAGGCAGTGCGCTGTATTAAAGAAGAAGCTCAAGCACTGCTTGGTGATGAAGATGCTGCAGAAGTCACCCCTTATTTCGACCATATTATCCAAACCCTCTCCTTTCCAGGCGCTCCTTATTTTATGAATGATGGTCGGTTGGATTGGTGAACAAAGTTTTTTAGCAAAAGGATAATTGATTATGACCATTGCAATTAGACCCTCGCGGACAAGGGGGTTTGAATGGTTTTATGCCCTCGATGACTGGCTGAAACGCGATCGCTTTGTTTTTATCGGTTGGTCGGGTTTGTTGCTCTTCCCCTGTGCTTATATGGCGATTGGGGGTTGGTTTACTGGTACGACTTTCGTTACTTCTTGGTACACTCACGGTGTGGTGAGTTCTTACTTGGAAGGCTGTAATTTCCTGACTGCGGCTGTTTCCACTCCTGCTGATAGCATGGGACATTCCCTATTATTCCTGTGGGGGCCTGAGGCGCAGTGGGACTTTGTCCGTTGGTGTCAAATTGGTGGTTTGTGGACTTTTGTCGCTTTGCATGGTGCTTTTGGTTTAATCGGCTTCATGCTGCGCCAATTTGAGATTGCTCGGAGTGTTAGGATTCGACCCTATAATGCGATCGCTTTTTCTGCTCCCATTTCTGTATTTGTTTCTGTCTTCCTCATTTATCCATTAGGACAATCTTCCTGGTTTTTTGCACCCTCATTTGGGGTTGCTGCAATTTTCCGTTTCTTACTATTCTTCCAAGCTTTCCACAACTATACGCTGAACCCATTTCACATGATGGGAGTCGCCGGTGTATTGGGAGGTGCGCTGTTGTGTGCTATTCACGGTGCAACAGTGGAAAACACTTTGTTTAGAGATACCAGAGGCTTTAACACTTTCAGGGGATTTTCTCCTACCCAAGCAGAAGAAACCTATTCGTTTGTAACTGCAAACCGCTACTGGTCACAGATTTTCGGGATTGCCTTTTCTAACAAACGATGGTTGCATTTCTTTATGTTGTTTGTGCCAGTGACAGGCTTGTGGATGAGTTCTATTGGCATGGTGGGTTTAGCTTTTAACCTGCGGGCTTATGACTTTGTGTCTCAGGAAATACGCGCAGCAGAAGACCCAGAATTTGAAACATTCTATACCAAGAACATCCTACTCAATGAAGGTGCCAGAGCGTGGATGGCGGCTCAAGATCAACCCCATGAAAAGTTTGAATTCCCCGAAGAGGTAATGCCCCGTGGAAACGCCCTTTGATTCTAAAGTTGCAAAACCAAAAGACGAGGTTCAAACACCTGCTTATGTCGTTAATTCACCAAGCGAAGGTCGTGATGAAGCTTCGACTGGATATGCTTGGTGGGCTGGTAACGCTCGTTTTATTAACCAATCTGGTCGGTTTTTGGGTGCTCATGTTGCCCACGCAGGGCTGATTGCCTTCTGGGCAGGAGCGATGCTGTTGTTTGAAGTCGCTCACTATGTCCCGGAAAAACCGATGTATGACCAGGGTCTGATCTTAATGCCTCACATTGCCGCCCTTGGTTTTGGTGTGGGGCCAGGAGGTCAGATAGTAGATATTTTTCCATTTTTTGCGATCGCTGTATTTCACCTGATCGGCTCTGCTGTTTTGGGTTTTGGTGGCATTTATCACTCCCTCAAAGGGCCGCAAAAACTTCCTGGTTTCTTCAATTTTGATTGGAGCGATAAAGATAAAGTCACCAGCATTTTGGGATATCACCTCATTGCTTTGGGTGTTGCCGCCTTCTTACTTGTTGGTAAGGCAATGTTGTGGGGCGGGTTGTATGACACCTGGGCACCCGGTGGTGGTGGTGTACGCCTTGTTACTAATCCTACTCTTGACCCCAGAATCATCTTTGGTTATCTGTTCAAAGGTTTTACAGGTGGAGCAGGTAATATTGTTAGTGTTGACAACTTAGAAGATTTAGTCGGCGGTCATATTTGGATCGGTTCGCTGCTAATACTAGGTGGTATTTGGCACATTGTGACTAAGCCTTTTAAGTGGACTCACAAAGCCTTTATTTGGTCAGGAGAGGCTTATCTTTCGCAAAGTTTGGGCAATGTAGCCGGACAAGCATTTATTGCTACGATGTTCATCTGGTTTAATAACACTGCCTATCCCAGCGAATTTTACGGGCCGACAGTTGCTGAATCTTCCAATGCTCAGGCGCTAGTATTTCTCGTGCGCGACCAAAACTTAGGAGCGAATGTCGCTTCCGCACAAGGGCCAACAGGTCTGGGGAAATATTTGATGCGATCGCCAACCGGAGAAATTATCTTTGGTGGGGAAACCATGCGCTTTTGGGATGTCAAAGCTCCCTGGCTAGAACCTCTGCGCGGCCCAAACGGTCTAGATATTGACAAACTTCAGCATGATGTCCAGCCTTGGCAAATTCGCCGTGCTGCTGAGTACATGACCCATGCGCCCATTGGTTCCCTGAATTCTGTCGGTGGCTTGGCAACCGAACTCAACTCCTTTAACTTTGTCGGCCCCCGTGCCTGGCTAGCTTCTGCGCATTTTGTCTTTGCTCTGCTTTTCTTAGTTGGTCATCTCTGGCACGCTGGTCGCGCCAGAGCAGCCGCAGCAGGATTTGAAAGAGGTATAGACCGAGAAGATGAGCCAGTTCTGTCCATGCCTCCATTAGATTAGTAGGCGATCGGAAGGGGACTAGGGACTCGGTACTAGGGATTAGGAATAAAGAAATCCCAGTACCCGATACCCAATCCCCAATCACCAATCCCCATTCTGACTATGCAGTACTTGCTCAAAAATCAAATCATTGACTCTGTAGTTCACATAACTTTGTTGATGTTTTTTTGTGTGATTTTGTTTGTTTTGAAAAATTTTTTTCCTGATTCAGCATCGGGTACATACTTACGACTTTTGTTCTAAACAGATGAGTGTTTATTGCATTCATCACTCTTGTACAGACGCGAGGAACCGAAGCGTCTCTATCGACTCTTGACTTTTGACTAAGGAAGAACAATCAATGGGATTACCTTGGTATAGAGTTCATACAGTGGTTTTAAATGACCCAGGACGACTGATTGCTGTACACCTAATGCACAATGCTCTTTGTGCAGGCTTTGCTGGTTCGATGCTTTTGTTTGAACTAGCTTTGTACGATCCTAGCGACCCAGTACTCAATCCCATGTGGCGGCAGGGATGTTTTTTAATGCCGTTCGTAGCACGCTTGGGAGTGACGAATTCCTGGCAAGGCTGGAGCGTCACAGGTGAAAACTTCGCAGATCCTGGTTTTTGGACATTTGAAACTGTCGCCATAGCTCACATAATCTTTTCAGGTCTTCAATTCTTGGCTGCTTGCTGGCACTGGTTTTACTGGGATCTCGCCACATTCTTCGACTCCAAAACTGGCGAACCAACTTTAGATTTGCCCAAAATTTTTGGCATTCACCTATTCTTAGCTGGTTTACTCTGCTTTGGATTTGGTGCTTTTCATCTCACCGGTATTTTTGGCCCTGGTATGTGGGTTTCTGACCCATACGGGCTAACTGGTCACGTTCAAGGAGTTGCACCAGTCTGGGGACCAGAGGGTTTTAATCCTCAAAATCCTGGTGGAGTTGTTGCCCATCACATTGCAGCGGGGATTGTGGGGATTATTGGCGGACTTTTCCATATAGTTGTTCGACCCCCTGAAGTGTTGTACAGGGGATTAAGGATGGGAAATATTGAAACCGTCCTTGCCAGTGCGCTGGCTACTTTCTTTTTTGCAGGTTTTGTGGCTGCTGGCAGTATGTGGTATGGAACTGCCACCACACCAATTGAACTGTGGGGGCCAACTCGTTATCAGTGGGATCAAAACTACTTCAAACAAGAGATTGATAGGCGGGTGCAAGCTGGTTTAGACCAGGGTAAAACTCTCTCACAAGCTTGGTCAGCTATCCCAGAAAAATTAGCTTTCTATGACTATATTGGCAATAATCCTGCCAAGGGTGGTTTATTCCGAGTTGGTCGAATGGTCGATGGAGATGGAGTGGCTCGAAGTTGGCTTGGTCATCCAGTATTCCAAGACCGTGAAGGGCGGGAATTGACAGTTCGTCGAATGCCCACTTTCTTTGAAACCTTCCCAGTCGTTCTGACTGACAAAGATGGTGTAGTGCGTGCAGATATTCCCTTCCAGCGAGCAGAGGCAAAATATGGCTTTGAGCAAACAGGCGTGAATGTCAGCTTCTTTGGCGGGGCACTCGATGGTCAAACGTTTACAGATCCGATGACGGTGAAGAAGTATGCACGTCAAGCCCAATTGGGTGAACCTTTTGAATTTGACCGCACAATCCACAATTCCGATGGAGTTTTCCGAACTAGTAACCGGGGCTTCTTTGCCTTTTTCCACACTTGCTTTGCTTTAGTGTGGTTTTTCGGACACATCTGGCATGGTTCTCGTACCATCTACCGTGATGTATTTGCTGGCATCGATCCAGAGCTTGATGAACAAGTAGAGTTTGGTGTTTTCCAGAAAGTGGGAGATACAACCACACGCAAGAAGCAAGCAGTTTTCTAAATATTTAAGTTTGTAGTGAGCGCTTCAGCGCTTACTACAAACAACACTGAATGTTTACGAAAAATATCATCAAAATATAGTCGGAGGAATCCATGCAAGCACAAAAGTTTCAACCTAAAAAAGTCGCACCTGTACAATATCTACTCAAACAATTAAATACTGAGGCAGGGAAGGTTACCCCTGGTTGGGGTACTACACCACTCATGGCTAGCTTGATGCTGTTGTTGTTTGTTTTTTTATTAATGATTTTAGAGATTGTCAATTCCTCAATTTTGCTTGAAGGAATCAATATGAATTGAACAAGTTTGGGCAACTAATCACAGGTGGAAAGCATGGGGAGCTTGAGACGTGGGGAGACGCGGGGAAAAGGGGACACGGAGACAAGGGGAAAAGGAGAGTAATAAACCAACTAATAACTATTAGCCATTAGCCATTAACCACTAACCATTAGCTATTAGCTACTAACAAATGACCAATGACTAATGACTAACCAATAAACGGAGGTATTTAAATGCAATCCATGTTTTTAGCGTATGGTGAGGGACAATTTGCCTCAACAGCAACCGGAGTTCTTTTTGGTTTGATAACAGCTGTGTCATTTTGCGCTCTCGTAATAATTTATGCAGCAAACACTTATCCAGCAAATCGAAGGTAATTGTTTAAAAAATAACCACTAATAACTAAAATTCAACAATCAACAAGATATGAAAAGAATATTTGCTTTGATTCTCACCATTTTTATTTGGTTTAGTGCTGTTTCTACTGCATTGGCAGAAAATACTACATTGGTGCCTTGTTACAAATCAGCTGCATTTGTAGAAAGGATGAAAAATGCTCCTGACAGTTATTACACTACAAAGCCATTAAAAGCTTATTCGCAGTTGCTTTGTGGTGATGATGGTTTACCTCGAATCGCTCTTGATCGCCTTAGCTTTGCTGTTGATGCAGCAATTCCAATCGCCATATTTCTGTACACTGCTGGTTTTATTGGCTGGAGCGGTCGGTCTTATCTGCAAGCAATTAAAAAACAAGAGAAAGCAGAAGAAAAAGAAGTGTTTATTGATGTACCATTGTTCATCGGTTGTATGGTGATGGCCTTATTTTGGCCCGCGGCAGCAATCAAAGAATTATTAGCCGGTGAATTAGTTGCAAAAGATGAAGAAATTCCTATTTCAGTTCGCTGAAATAGTCATAAGAGGATATCTGAAAATTTTCTATAGTTCAAAAATATCCTCTCAAAAACCCGAACAAAAATTTGAATAATAATCCAGAATACAGAATGTAGAATTCAGAATGAAGAATTTATTCTGGCTCCTGACTCCTAAATTCTGTTTGATAAATTTCACTTGAATTGATTTTGGAGAAACTGCCATGGAAGCACGTTATTTATTCAGATATCTTTCCACTGTTCCTGTAATAGCTACATTAGCATTGGTGATTGTTTCTGTGATTTTGATTGTGTTGAATTATCTATTTCCTGGTTTGCAATATGGTACTTTTTTCCATTCTTTGCCGTAGCGCTAATACTATTTCACACAAAATCTGATACCAATACAGACTGTGTAGAGCCGCGATATATCGCGGCTGGACAAAATTCATATGTATCGTAATTAATGTGAAATGGTATAACTTCTGAGCTTTTTTAGCAATTTTTGTAGGATGGGCACTATCCATAACGTCAAAATAAGGGTTTGAGGAAAGTTAGACAGTACCCACCTTACTGTTTGGACTTTATAAACAAATATAGATATTTGCTAAGATTATCTTAATTAAAAGTTACATAATCGGAGATGTTTTTCACATAAATATAAACAAGCATAAGCATTTTTTAATGACTTTTACCTGTGTTATTTTTGAATAACAGAAGTAGAATTGATTCATGCACTGATGTCGAATTGAAAATGTGTCAAGCTAGCTCTTGATGAGGGGAAGTCTCTGTTTTTTGTTGTATGTTCAGTGCCGAAAAAAGGTGGACATTGCTGCCCACCGATACAATCAAAAATTAAAAGGGTTGAATGCCTAATGCCCTTTTTCATGCTTAGGAATGTGGAAAGTCTATAGGAACTGTCTTTTTGTAGTAGCTACTCCTGAACCTTCTGGATCAGAAATTGTGTTTGTTGATAACCTTCGCTGTTTCCTTGTTCGCGAAATAGTGTTGCTGCTTTTTGTAGATCTGTAACAGCACCGCGCTTATTTCCCAGAGTATATTGAACAATTCCCCGGTTGCCGTAAGCATCGGCTAGCTTGGGGTTGATTTTAAGCGCTTGATTAAAGTCTGCTATGGCTAGTTTGTGATTGCCTTGTTTGTGATTTAAAAGCCCGCGATTGTAGTAGGCATCGACAAACTGCGGATTGATTTCCAGTGTTTTGTTAAAATCAGCGATCGCACCTTGAGTATCTCCCATTTCTGCCGATACAATTCCCCTACTATTGTAAGCATCTGCATAGTTGGGATTAATTTTGAGCGCTTGTTCAAAATCTACTTTCGCTGCTTGCAAGTCTCCTAGTTGATATTTAGCCATACCTCGCAGACACAAACCTTGATATAGTTGAGGGTTAAGTTGCACTGCTTGGTTAAAATCTTCAATCGCACCACTAAAGTTTCCTTGCTCAAGCTTTTGCACTCCCTGATTGTAGTATTGTTGATAGCTAATTCGGGTGCCGCGCGTTTGTGGTGCCTGTGCATACACAATAGCAGGTATTCCAGCTATCATGCTTGTTATTCCCAGGATGGCAATTGCTTGCTTGATATGCATCATTCTTTCCCCTTCACACGTCAGTGTGTGACTCTTCAAGCTCAAACTAATCGTTGCCCTTACAAATATTTTAGTGAGCTACACTCAGTAGTGCTGAATGAGAGGACTGAGAAAAATAATTCTAACTCACCACTGTTTCGGTGGTATTCAGCACGTATAATTAAGGTCACTAAAATCAAATTGAACCTACTTGTCAAAACACAAAAGCTGTATTAAATTCAACTCTTAAATTCTCTTTTGCAATTCAGCAGCCACCAGAAGGAATAAGGAAAGTTTGCTCTCAGTCCAACTTTCACAACTGTGACAAATCACAGAGCCAGAGACTCTAGTTCTCGTTCAGCCTGCTAACCAGGGTTTCGGCGCTACCGCTTTCAGGTTGTTGGTGGAAGTCCAAAATGTGAATTAGTCAGAGTATCTGCCGATTTGATTTGCCTAAGCGCGAGGTATTTAAAATGACTGCTCATTCTCAGGTATCTAGTAGAAAACGGGCGATTGGGATTGCACTGTCGTTGCCCGTACAGACAACACTTTATTTGTTCCTCAGTTCTTTGATTATCTGGACAGTATTTTTCTCTACCTATCCAGCTGCTCATAGCCGCACTCACTCATTACGTCATCACACCCTCTCTGTTGCCTGTCACTAAATCCTCATAATCTCAAATTAGTAACAATTCATAACACAAATTTGATGGCAAGGTTTAGGCTGTTTGGGATCGTTGGTGTTCTTTGCTTGACGATCTTGATCTCTATTTCTGGTGAAGGTTATTCTCAGACTCCTACACGCAGCGTGCAACTAAACACCGATCCACCTCTGCAAAGTCTGATTCCCTTTGAGGCGGCAACTGAAAAACCCCAATCTCCTGTTAGTTTGACGTTCCAAGCTTTAGATGCACAACGCCAACCTTTCAAGAATGCCAAAATTGGCTTAGAAATTCTGACGCCACCATCTACTCCTTGGTGGACAACAGATTTCCCGATTGTGGAAGGAACAAAATTGTTGGCAATGGAAGCAACTGCACCCCAAGGCAGGCTAGAAATCCAGCAAATGTTACCGATTCGTGGAAATTATCAACTACGGGTAAATGTCTCACCTTTGTTGGCTGGTGCTTTTACCCCTTACGAACAAACTCTTACTCTCCCTGTGCGAGAAAATCCAGTTAAATATCATTATTTGGGTGGACTTGTCATCGTGTTGCTAGGAGTAGGATTGCTGGGTGGTGTGGTAATTGGCGGGCAGCAGATAGTTCAGGAGGGAGAAATCGCCCCGCAACGAGTACGCCTATTGTTGAGCGGATTAATTGTAGTAGCGATCGCTGCCTTGTTAGCTATCAATATTAGTGCAGAACTGTTGGATGCTCACGGGCACAGCCACGAACACGAGCATACTCATGCAACTCAATCCCCTGTTCAGCAATCCCAGGGATTAGAACTTCACCTTGTTGGAGATGATTTAGCAACTGTCGGACAACCTGCGAATTTTGCTGTCTCGCTAAAAGATACAACCACAGGGCAACCAGTAAAAGACATACTTTTTCAAGTCAAAGCGATCGCCCTCGAAGATAATCTAACTGTCTTTGCCTATCAAGGTATACCCGATTCTAGTGGCAAGTTAGCTTGGCAGGAACAATTCTTTGATGGCGCACCCCATAAGGTGGAAGTGACAGCAACTCCCCAACCCGGTTCAAATCGGCAATTCTCACCTTTGCAAGTTGCACGGGAAATAGAAGTAGAAGGTATTGCACCACCATTATTTGTGCGGTTAATTAGCTTGGCTTATTTTACTGCGATTGTCGGTATTGGTTTGGCGATCGGATTGGGATTGAAGAATCGTTGGTTTCAACGCTTAGTTCGCGGTTAAAAATTAGCTAGGTGCGTGA
The DNA here is from genome assembly GCF_000317285.1 of Chlorogloeopsis fritschii PCC 6912. GTDB lineage: Bacteria > Cyanobacteriota > Cyanobacteriia > Cyanobacteriales > Nostocaceae > Chlorogloeopsis > Chlorogloeopsis fritschii. The sequence continues at coordinate 48,496 of NZ_AJLN01000044.1, forward strand.
TGCTGTACTTTCATATCTATAAAAGTGCCAGCGCTACGCACTATTAAATTTTCATGCATCATCTTGAACTTGAGTAGAAACGCGCTGTTTGGAGCGTCTCTAAACTTACATTAGTGGACAGGCAGAGTATCAATTAGACAAATAAAGTTTAAAAATAATTCAAAATTGTAAACACCGATCGCTGTTGCAATTACAGATATTACTATTACTAGGATAGTAACCCAAGGATCTATCTCCCGCATAGATTTTTCCACATTAATTCTGTAAAAAAAATACAAATTTTAAATTAATTTCTCTAACTCGACAAGCAATTCTTGATCAATAGGTGTGGTAGAAAGAATTTCGTGTTTCAAATCTCCCCACTTTTTACCAGAACGGGTTTTATGTAAAGTCATAATTTCATGGATGTGTGAATGCACCAGTACACGCACGCTCGTAAGTTGCCCCAAAAGTCTTGCATGGCGATACTGAGGAGATTGTTGCAGCGCTGCGTCTAATTGAGTAGCAATTTCTTGAGGATGTAATGTAGTTCGATCCAGTAATAAAATATAGTGTTCTTTTCGTTGTTTGGCGGGTACAAGACTTTTAAAAAATGTTTCCTTTAATGGCAAACGATTAAGAACATCGCGGACAAAATCAGAATGTAGCTTTTCACCCACTAAATCGCTAATTTCCTGATTACGTCCAAGAAATTCTAAGCAAGGTGTGTGCATATAGAAATGAGTTACGCAGATGCGATCGCGGATACGGTAGCGATACAATCCTCCTTTCTGGGAAATAATCATCTCGTAAACTTTTCCCTTTTCTAGTTCGTGGAGATGGTAAATTTTCCCTTCTTCGTCTTCAAACTCGAAAAAAACTTGATCTAAAATAGGCACACATCCTTGTGCAGCGATCAGAGGAATAGTCATTGGTGCTTCCGTTGCTAACAGTCCTTTTCCCTGTACCAGCACGGTGGGGAATAGGGAACGCAAAAAACCCGCACCATCGGCAGCATTGGCACTATCCCAACAAGAGATAAGTTTAAGCTCCGGCCAAATTTGCATCCAGGGAAGTTCGGTATTTAACAAAGAAGGAGATTCTAGCAATATTTGACGGCGTTTTGGTGAGATGCGATCGCCTAATTCTAAAGCTAGCTGCCTGCAATTAGTTTGAATATAGTCAAGGATTACCCGGAGAAAAGTAGGACTCCAAATAGAAATAATTTCCAAGTTTTCTGCCACCAAAAGCGCTTTGGAAAGCTCATGTTTAAACTCTTTAGGATTGCGCAGACGGTTTAGTTGTGGAAAAGAAACCAGAAATGGACTCAGAAACCACCTTAACCAACTATCTAAATATTGAGAATCATCTTCTAACCCAGAACAAGAGGATCGGGGGATCTCCCCCACTCCCCCACTTCCCCCCTCCTGTTTCTTTGCGTCTGTTTTATCTCCCAACTGTGGCGAGATACAGAAATATATCTTTCCAATAGAAAACTTAGGGCCGTGTACAATCAAATCATATGCCCAAACACAAAACATCTGATTAAAAGAACGACGCAGAGATTTTGTATAAGGAATCAATTTGGCAGCACCACGGCTTCCAGAAGTCTTTTCATAGAAAAGAATTGGTTCGTTGGTGAGAAGAGGCTTTTTTGTTGCTTGCTGTTTTAAAATCCAAGTTTCAATATCGCGGTATTCTACTATTGGGATTTGCTGCCAATCAGCAATAGTATTAATGCCTAATGATTTACCATATTCACTGTGATTAAGATGTTGGAAAATTTCTTCCTGTAACTTTCGCTGTGTTGCTTGGGGATGTTTCAAAGCATAATCAAATCGCTTGGCAACAGGAGAAATAACTTTACCGAAAACCTGGATAATTTGGCGCATACATAATCATTTTTGAGAAAGACTTGGTGTCGTGGTAGTCTGAGATAATTTTGGCAAATCTCTCATAACTTTTGCGAAAAGTACGATATTTTTTATGAATGCGCAATCAACTAAATTGAGTAGAGTTCTAGCTAATTTCTATCTCGCTGTTGCATTTCGTGCTGACGCATGGGCATAGCATCTATTTCATCAAAAATTGCTTTTGCTTCAACTGGCGCATTATCACGGCGCTTAACACCACCATCTTTACCTACTAAAATAACGCGAAAATCTTCTTTGCCAATTCCAAAGCGATCGCGCAACTTGGCAGTAGAAGATTCATCTATTTGTCGTTCGTTGACATAGTTATTACCTACTGCTAAAACTTTTACTAGTACTAAGTCTCTGTCTGCAAAACCAGCTTTGTGCTCCAAGAAAAGTTGCATCTGTTGCTGATAAGCTTTGTGATTTTCGGAAGGAGCGAAAACCAGCAGCACGCGATTTTTCCATTGTTGCTCACTTAGATTAAATAAAGACATTTTTTTAGCATGATTAGGTAAAATTTCGGTTGCTCCTATTTGAGTGACTGGCGATAGGAGCAAAGACGTTAGTAGGGAAAGAAAAATTAAGACTGACTTATTCAAAATAGAACCAATCCTCCTAGCGCTACTCAAAATTTGGTGGTTATTTATAAGCATCTTTTCACAGTGCCATTCGCTTTTTCCAATTTTCCTCTGTCTTTAGTGATGTTTGACTAATGTTTGTCAACAGCCAATCATAGCTTTGGCATCTGGGATATAACGTTTCAGTTATGATGAGGCTGAGATGCGATCGCGCTCCTCTCAAAATACTCTTGATACTTTAGCTAATACAGCTTGCGCACGACTGGGAAATTAGGAGGAGCAATCACCCACATCAGAAATACTGGCAGTGATCTGCCTTGATCGCCTTCTCTTCCAAGAACCAAAGCGAATCTACGATGCCCTCTGCCTCTGGAATCAGCTGTGATTCAGTTACGTCAAACGTGGCTGCTGCGAGTTGACATCCGTAGAACCGCACGTTACCCATCCGTTTCACCAATTTGATGAAATCATGAATTGCAAGCGGATCGCCGTCACGCCGCACTCTGTCTTTGAACCACTCTTCTTCTGTAGCGTGCTGGCAATCCATTTTGACTGCCTTAGCACCCTGCTCTGTCAGAACCCGTACTGCCCACAGCACAAACAAAATATCGACTTCAACGCCTTGTTTCGCTGCAACATAAGCAAATGTCAATGGCGTGTAGAGTCGATCGTATCCGTCATCTCGAATCACAATAGCCAACTTTTTCATAGTGATTTTCCTTCGATTGGTCAATAGATATTGCAGAAAACTGGCAAACAGTAGGTTGTAACCCGCAATTGCTCAGGCTTATAGAACTTCCGTCCACGTCGCCAATCTCTGTAACTTTATACTTGACTATTTACATTAAATATGCAATGACTAAAACACTAGGATTTTTGACTAAAGCTCCAGGCGATACCTGCTGCACAGCCAAGTTACTTCTACTAGCCCCCATCACCCTATGGATGTGCTTTCAGATCTACTGCGGGTCATTCGATTTTCTGGGGTCATTGACCTGCGTCCAGAGTTTTCTGCCCCCTGGCTCGTTGAAACCCCCTCCTGCTTAAACTTTGCGCACACGATCCAGTCTGATACAACTCATATTATTCCTTTTCACATTGTTGCGGAGGGGAACTGCTGGGTAAAAGCTAAAACCGATATCTGTCAGGCACTTTCCCCTGGTGATATCATTATTTTTCCGCACGGAGATGCTCACATTTTGGGCGATCGCCTTGAGGGAGCACCGATGCCGATTGCCGAATTGTTGCCTGCCCCACCCTGGCAAGAACCCCCAATCCTAAGCTATGGCGGTGGTGGGAAAATCACTCGCTTAGTATGCGGATTTTTGCAATGCGAGCAACTGCTACTGCATCCTTTCCTCAAAAGTCTGCCAGGGTTCATGCACATTCAGGTGTTTGCAGATATGACTGCACCGCTCTTGAAAACTGGTGTCCAGTACATTATTCAAGAAGCTGACTGCGTTCAACCAGGAAGTGTCTGTTTATTAACCCGACTAGTGGAACTCATGTTTATTGAAATTCTGCGAAACTATATGCAGAATTCTCCGAAAGAACAAATGGTAGGGGTACTTGCGCTGAACGATCCAATTGTCGGTCAAGCGCTGAACTGGATACATAGAGATCCTGCTCATCCCTGGACAGTTTCTGAACTAGCTAGACAGGTTGGTGTTTCCCGCTCTACCTTGGCGAGCCGCTTTACTGAACTTTTGGGGCAACCGCCGATGCAATACCTCACTCAATGGCGACTCCAGTTAGCAGCTCACCACCTGCAAAATACAGACCAGAGTATTGCCAAAATTGCTTATCAAGTCGGTTATGAGTCAGAAGCCGCTTTTAATCGTGCCTTTAAGCGCTATGCAGGAAAACCTCCTGGGACATGGCGGCATCATTGGGGGTAGTGTAGGCAATTTCATTCTACTAGAGGTAAAACCGACGAGTTTGTCATCAGCCGCTACCTAACGACTTTTAATCTTATTGTGTATAGGCTTTAAAAACCGCTAGACTGGAACTGTTTCCACGAGTTCTAATACTGAGAAGTTCTGTGACTAAGCCAAAACCGGATGACATCTGTCAAGTACGATGTTTCAACACAGACTTGGTAGCTCAAGTCTGTGAAGAATTACCAAAGGATGAGATTCTGGAAGATGCTCATATACTCTTCAGCGCTCTAGCAGATAAATCTCGGCTAAAAATTCTTTATGCTCTTAGCACTGCTCAAGAACTTTGTGTCTGTGATGTAGCATCAATGCTGGGGGTTAAGGTGGCAGCAGCCTCCCATCATTTGCGAAAGCTACGTGACCTCAAGATACTCAAGTACAGAAATGATGGTAAGCTTGCGTATTACTCCCTAAAAGACGAGCGCATTGGTGATATTCTTAACTGTGTTCTCAGGCAAATAGCAATTTAATCTTTGCTTTTTATTACGCGAGCATTCTAATTTTTTGCCCTATCATTCTAATATTTGTTTGAATGTTTGAATAAATAGAGTAATCATTGGAGCGCTGTTATGGGTGATAACTGTTGCCAAAAGAAAGCCTGTGAACTAGAAAAGCTAAGAAAACAGCAGAGTAAAGTTCTCTGGACTGTTTTGCTGATCAACTCTGTGATGTTCGTGGTAGAACTGTTAGCTGGTATTAAATCTGCTTCCCTTTCATTAACAGGAGATTCCCTAGATATGTTAGGGGATGCACTAGTTTATGGCAGTAGTTTGTACGTCATTCATAAGGGGAGAAAGGCTCAGGCAAAGTCTGCACTGCTCAAGGGGGCGATTATGTTCCTATCTGCCGTGGCTGTGTTTGCTAGAGCTAGCTACCAGCTATTTGCAGGTTCAACACCAGAAGCCAGAGTTATGAGCGCAGTGGGATTTATTGCCTTGCTTGCTAATCTACTGTGTCTTTTCCTGTTAACTAAACACAGAAACGACAACATTAATTTGTCTTCTGTATGGCTTTGTTCTCGCAATGACATCATTGCTAACACTTCTGTTCTTGGGGCTGCTGGATTGGTATTTCTAACAAACTCCTTGCTGCCCGATCTAATTGTGGGATTTATGCTGACTATAGTGTTTGCTAAATCATCAGGAAAGGTAGTTTCTCAGTCTTGGAGAGAGCTACAACAAGCGTGAAAGCAAGCAACTTGTTTTCCATATTCCTCAGCTTTTAGCTTTAATTACATTCTCTTCCAGATTTTACTGAAAATAAAAATGTTACATGAAAACGATTATCATTATGTTTAAGTGAACAACCAATAATTAAATCCCATGTCGTCAGAAAATCTTGCCATTGATAAGACTACATCTACTCCTAATAACCTGATTCATCGTCCCCGTCGCCTGCGTCGCACTGCTACCTTGCGTCGTATGGTACGAGAAACAATCCTGACTGTAGATGATCTGATCTACCCCATGTTTGTGATGGAAGGGGAGGGGCAGAAAGTTGAAATTACTTCTATGCCTGGATGTTATCGATATACTTTGGATTTATTACTCAAAGAAATAGCAGAAGTATATCAACTGGGGATTGGTGCCATTGCCTTGTTCCCAGTTATTCCAGAAGCAAAGAAAGACGATACTGGCAGCGAAAGTTACAATCCAGACGGATTGGTACAGCAAACTGTAAAGGCAATCAAACAAGCTGTGCCAGAAATCCTAGTAATTACCGATGTTGCCCTTGACCCTTTTACTACTCACGGTCACGATGGGATAGTAGACGAAAATGGCACGATCCTCAACGATCCAACAGTAGAAGTTTTGGTGAAAATGGCAGTAGCGCAAGCCGCAGCAGGATCGGATATGGTTGCACCCTCTGACATGATGGATGGCAGAGTCGGAGCAATTCGTAAAGCACTGGATGCAGAAGGATATGTGGATGTAAGGATTTTGGCATACTCAGCAAAATATGCTTCTGCATATTATGGCCCATTTCGAGATGCACTAGATTCTGCTCCCAGATTTGGTGACAAGAAGACTTACCAAATGGATTCAGCTAATGCCAGAGAAGCTATTAAGGAAGTTGCTTTAGACATTGAAGAAGGTGCAGATATAGTTATGGTTAAACCTGCATTGGCATATTTAGATATCATTCGCCAAGTAAAAGACTATACGCATCTACCTGTAGCTGCATACAATGTCAGTGGAGAGTACGCCATGATTAAAGCTGCTGCTCAAAATGGCTGGATAGATGAGAAGCGAGTCATTTTAGAAACATTAACCAGTATGAAGCGGGCAGGTGCTGATTTGATTTTGACTTACTTTGCTAAGGAAGTAGCACTAATGTTGCAGCCGAAAAACCTGTTCTCCAATATTTGATGTAGGTATTTGCTGATGAGTGCGGTACAAAATTTTGTCTCAAAACTAGATAATTAAAGCCCTAGCTCATAACTATTTCACGTTAATCACAATACGCATAAATTATTTAGAGATGTGCCATGGCACATCTCTATTAGCTTTTTCCCAAGTATATTGGTTCCAAAGTTGTTTCTTTAACTGTTGCATCTATTCTTTCCAGCCGATATGCTTTTGCTTAAAGACGAGAACTGACGATTTTCTCTAATGTATTTCCGATAAAATGCAAACCCACCCCATCGTCAGCAGCATATCCTTCGTTAACTAATTCGCCGTAATTCCCGCGCTGTAATCATTGATTCAGCGTCGGGATATAAGGCGGGCAGCGACGAAAGCATCTTCGACCAATGTCCCAAGGCGAGGAAGAAGATGTTTGAGAAGTTGCCAAATATTTCAGGATTAGTTTTATCGCTAAGTGTATTTTGTGATAAAATAAACAAACCAAGGAGGTGATGTTGAGTGTTGCACAAAGTCGTACAAGTTCGTTTATACCCAACCAAAGAACAACAAGCACAGCTAGCTCAGGCATTTGGATGCTCACGTTGGTGGTGGAATTATGCTTTGAATAAGTCAATTGAAGCTTATAAAGAAACGGGTAAGGGACTCGGACGATCAGCACTCAACGCGCTTCTACTAGCACTTAAAAAAGCAGAAGATACTTGTTGGTTAGCTGATTGTTATAGCCAAGTTTTACAAGCTACAACACTTAATCTAACCACAGCGTATAAGAACTTTTTTGAGGGTAGGGTTGGATTTCCTAAATTCAAATCTAAGCACGGTAAACAATCTATTCAATATCCTCAAAACGTAAAAATTGTTGATGGTGAGTCCAGTCCTGAAGGAGGGTTTCCCTCCGTAGGGAACTGGCGAACCCGTAAGGGTAATGTAAAACTACCTGGCAATATTGGTATAGTCAAAGCCAAGATACATAGACCAATTGAGGGGAAGATAAAGACTGTTACTGTTAGCAAAACCCCATCAGGGAAATATCTTGCATCCATCTTGACTGAAGTAGAAGGCGAAAAACCAACTACAACAGAAGGCAAGATTTATGGAGTTGATTTGGGACTAAAGCACTTTGCTGTTGTTACAGATGGTAAAAAGGTTTCTAAATACGACAATCCTAAACATATTGCCAAGCATGAGAAGAACCTGAAACGGAAGCAAAAAAAGCTAGCACGTAAACAAAAGGGGAGTAATTCAAGAAATAGGTATAGAAAAGTAGTTGCCAAAGTGTACGAACGGGTTAGTAACTCAAGGCAAGATTTCCTACATAAACTTAGTTACAAGTTAGTCAGCGATAGCCAAGCTGTCATAGTAGAGAATCTTCATCTTCTAGGCATGGTTCGTAATCACAAGTTGGCTGCATCTATATCTGATTGTGGGTGGGGAATGTTCACTAACTTCTTAGCCTACAAGCTAGAACGTAAAGGTGCAAAGTTAGTAGAGATTGATAGATGGTTCCCCAGTTCCAAACTCTGCTCTCATTGTTTCTATCAGATCGGGGAAATGCCGCTAGACGTGAGGGAATGGACTTGTCCCCATTGCGGCACTGATCACGACAGAGATGGGAACGCGTCCATCAATATTAGAGCAGAAGGAATCAGAATGCTAAAGGCGGATGGTTCAGCCGTCTCTGCTGTAGGAGGGGAGGTAAGACCAAAGATGGGGCGAAAGTCTCATCTAAGGCACTCGCCTATGAGTACAGAAGCCCACGCTGTACCTACAGGGTCAGCGTTGGGTAGTTCACTAAGTCCTTCTGATAACAGTCGATGATAGGAAGGCTTTCTTTCTGGTTCTCCATCGTAATGGGGACAGTTACTACCTTTAAGAAAGCCAAGGCACTTTAATTTGGTTAATTGTCCAGGAATAGAGTCTGTTACCCCCTCTTCAAACCAACAAATAGAGCCTGCACTCAAACCAGAGAGAATAACGCCACTTTCCCGAGCTTCCCTAAGAATGTTGTCAAGTCCCCACTCCTTCCACAGAGTAATTAGATTTTTAGTATTTCCACCTCCCACATAAATAATGTCCTGCTCAAGAACGAACGATCTCAAATCAGCAGTAGGTGGTTGGAAGAGTGACAAATGAGAAGGTGCGCAGGAGAGTTTTACAAATGCCGAATAGAACCGAACAATATATCTATCAGAATCACCACTAGCTGTAGGGATAAAGCAAACCTTTGGTCTTTCTTTCTGGGATTGTCTAAGAATATACATATCCAGCAGAGGGTTTTCAGGTTCCATCGAAAATCCTCCACCGCCCATGGCAATGATTTGTTGAGAAACTCGATTTGTGGTCATTTTCCAATCTATTCTGTGATATTTCTATCCGATCTACTATGAACCAACGTCCCATCTTGGTTGCACCAAAATTGCCTCCCACTCGCGCTGAGAGAGTGGTTGCACAGCCAAATCAATACCAAAACAATTACTAACAGCAGCAATCAAAGCTGCAATTATCTTTTCAACACTCAAGTTTTGGGAAATTTGCACACAGGTAAAAGTCTCTGTACCAAATACCTCAGCAAACAAGCTTGCATCCGGTTGCAATCGTATGGAACCATGTTGCAAAATTGCTCCACCGCGTCGCAACTGGGCACTACCAATCAGCTTACCACCATCTGCTGTCACTAAATCTGCACTAGTAGCAGTGCCAAAACAATTAGGATTGTGGATGTAACCTCGCCCAGCACTACCATAATGCAAATCTACGCCAAGCTGACGCCATCCTTGAATTAAAAACTCACAAATCTTTTGGTAAGCTTGAGTGCGATTACCACTTAATCCAGATATCACTACAGCATACGTTAAATCACCTTGGTGCAAAACTGCTCTACCACCAGTCGGACGCCTAACTAAATCTAGTTTTTGCCCCTGCCAAACCAGATCCTGCCAATATTCAGGATATTTATATTGGTGATAGCCCAGGGAAATAGCAGGTGGCGACCAAGTATAAAACCGCACACTGGGAGGATGTTGTCCCGAAAGGTGCTGTTCTAACAACCAGCGATCAATAGCCATCTGTACATTGCCAGGGGCTTCTAAAAACGGAATTAGTCGCCAAATCTGCTTGCCGTGCATTCTATGAAGCAGAACCCTTTGATAATTGCTTAAGCCATACCAAACTCTGATTGTAAAGCATCATCGTTGTTATCGGCGATCGTTGCCACAACGGTAATTAAACGAGAAACTTCAGCAGCAGACAACTCTGCTAAAGTGCGTGTTGCGATTACAACCACCTGATCTTCAATAATACCGAAACGGGATTCAAAGGTGCTAGAGCAATTCATCTCTAATAGTTGCCGCATTAACTTAGGTTCATCTTTAGCAGGTAATTTTAGCACCGAAGACCAAACTGTAATAGTATCTTCATCTGTAGTTCCTGTTAGTTGCACAAATACTTCTACGCTGCCATAGGTAAATTTCCACAAATAACCACCTTCTGACGGATGGCTAACCATGGCGCTGTCATTTTGCTCTAAAGTATCAATGACGTTTTCAATCACTTCCACATGGTTAATACTTGTGGTTCCTGCTAGCATTTCATTGACGAGTTCGCCAGTTGAGATAGATTCAGTTGCGACTGTCTCTGGATCGGGTTGGTAAGTTGTCATACAGATTTTGCCTCCAAATTGTGATTTATCCACACCTACTTTATACTGTGGGAGCAAATAAGGTGAGAAACGTAAGGCAGATTGTTACATCACTAATGGTTATTAATCCCTAATAATTGCCGAATTCCAGATTTATGTTCATCAGCCACTCGCCAGATATCATTGACTCTTCCTTGTAGATGATTGGCGCTACGTTTCTACATCCTTTGTCGAGTAAGCTTTAACCGCAGAGGCTCAGAGAGCACAGAGAATTTATCACGGCTATTACTGGGACACTGAATATTTCGCATTACAATTTCTTTAACCTGTCCCCATCAAAAGCAGTAATGGAATTTAGTCCAGACGAGTTAAATACAGCACGTCAAAGTTTACTTGATAAAAGCGTTGATTACTTTCTAGCAAAGAAGGGCGTTGAGGCTTTATTTGTTCAAGGATCTGTAGCGTCAGGTAATACAGATGAGTTTTCAGATATTGATTTTCGGGTTGTGATTCAATTACTACTAAACCGGGATGTAAAAACAGATTTGCATTGGATTAATATCTTGTTTGACTTGTGTAGAAGCAAGGTTAAGGGTTAAAAGAGCCAAAAAGTTACGTAGCTAATCTTGGCGGACAAAGTACACACAATAGAGAAATCTCTTCACTAAAAAGCGCCCCCTCTTTCGAGAGGACGCTTGATTATCTATCTAGACAGGGTTAGGGTGATTAACCGTTGATAGCAGGAGCGCTGATTGCAACAGGAGCACTTTCAGCAGATGCTAAGTCGAGAGGGAAGTTGTGAGCATTACGCTCGTGCATAACTTCCATACCCAAGTTAGCGCGGTTGATGATGTCAGCCCAGGTATTGATGACATGACCTTGGGAATCAATTACTGACTGGTTGAAGTTGAAACCATTCAGGTTGAACGCCATGGTGCTGATACCCAGAGCGGTGAACCA
>NZ_AJLN01000045.1 GCF_000317285.1 Chlorogloeopsis fritschii PCC 6912
AACAATACATTAACACAGGTTTACTTAACTTTACAATACCCTTGAGTAAATTAAGCTCATTAATCTTACTTAAGTAGGACTAAGTGTCTTTCCTACTCAAACTACGGTTGTCAATGCAGGAGGGCTTGCGTTGTAAAATACAAAGTTGCTTCGGTGCTTTTATCCATACTTGGCCTGTGTCAAGGAAAGCGTGGAAGTATAGCATCACGTTGCTCAAAGCTGGCTAAATTTAAAGAGAGGAGATACTCATGAGTTGGACAAAAGTTCTTTCAGCTGACGCACTTTCTCCAGGCGGGCGACAAGTAGTGAAAGTTGGCAACCGAAATATTTTGCTGTTGAATCATGAAGATCAGCTTTATGCAGTTGAAAATGCCTGTCCTCATCTGAAATTATCTTTAAAGAAAAGTAAAGTCACTGAAGACGGGGCGATCGTTTGTCCTTGGCATCGCAGTGCTTTTGATCTGCGCACTGGTGAAGTTAAGGAGTGGATCACTTGGCCACCTGTTGTTGGTAAGGCTATGAGTATGGTTTCGCAACAAAAGGTGCTGCCTATTTTTCCAGTTCGCGTGGAGGAAGGAAGTATTTGGGTAGACGTGGAAGAGTAAGAACTTCTGCATCTGCATAGCGATCGCTTTGGGAATTTACCTGTGGTAATGCAAATTCCTGAGTTGGCGATCGCTTACTATTTTTCTTAGAGTCCGATTATATGTAGCTGAATACCTGCAATTGCAGGTGACAAAAGGAATCGGAGATGTTTGTTATGTTTGAAAAACAACCACAAGATTTACGGCAGAAGGTAAAACAGCTAGCTACCGAAGCCTTAAATAAATCAGATCCATCGGCATGGTTTGAAGTTTTATATACTGAAGCGCAGGGTGATACAGCACAGATTCCTTGGGCAAAGCTAACTGTAAACCCCTATTTACAAAATTGGTTATTGACTTATAGTCCTCAAAGTCAAGGACATTCAGCTTTGGTAATTGGTTGTGGTTTGGGAGATGATGCGGAGGCTTTAGCAGAATTTGGATTTCAGGTAACTGCCTTTGATATTTCCCCCACAGCTATAGCCTGGTGCAAACAACGATTTCCTGATTCGCCTGTTACTTATGCGATCGCAGACTTGTTAGCAATTCCCCCGCAATGGCATTATGCATTTGATTTAGTGGTCGAATCTCGCAATCTACAAGCCTTACCTTTGAGTGTGCGTTCCTGTGCCATTCAATCAGTAGCTTCTTTAGTCGCTGTGGGAGGAACGTTATTGGTGATTAATCGATTTCGCGAGACTGAAGCAGAACCCGATGGCCCTCCTTGGCCATTATCTAACTCAGAACTTGCTCAGTTTGAAGCATTGGGATTATCGGAAGTTCGTCGTACTCTATTAATGGATCCAGAGCAGCCCGATGTTAAACATATACGACTTGAGTATCAAAGGCAAGTCTAATAATAAAAACCCCGGCTATCAACCGAGGTTAGAGGAGAAAACCATTTGTCATTTGCGTAGCGTGTGCGTAGCACTTTGGGAGATAAGAATATTCCGAGAGGGAGAAAATTTTAGTTAGCACTATAGGCAACCAAGTACATCTTTAGCTTAGTAGGTTACTAGTTGATGATTCCTCTGCCATTAGTAGTGCTATAGGTAGTTTTACGTCTTCTATCACATTAATTAATGTAAAAAACCGTAACGAAATTTGTTAAATAAAATATTTTTCTTAAAGCTCACTTTTGGGAATTTCTTCACGGGATTCGATCACTAATTGCATGGTTTCAACAGTTAAATCGCGCAAATCTTTATTTAGAAACACGACACCATTTGCACCAAACCAGCGGTCAAATATAGTTACATATCGTTTCTCTCCATCCACAAATCCTTGCATAAATTTGTACAAGGTATAATTTACTGCATCAAGGAACTTAGAGTTATTCTCAGGAACTATACAAGCAATGCCCTCGCTGGAATAAGGGCGATCGGGTACAATTTGGAATGCATCTTGATTTTTAGTTGTTTCTAACCATCCCTCGATCAGAATGCTATCTGATGCCAGAGCATCTATTTTTCCCTGTTGCAGGGCAGTATATCCCTCTGCTCTATCTTTGAGGAAGACTAGTTGAGCTTGAGGTTGCGATCGCTTAATTGCTAATTCATTGGTGGTTTGTTTCAGTACACCAACACGCTTACCAATCAAAGACTCAGGAGAACCTATATTACTTCCTTTTTTTACCAATAACTGGGTACCAGTAGCGCCATAGCTAAGTGAGAAATCCACCTTTTTGTCGCGTTCCCAGGTAAAACTGCTAGCATCGCAAACAATATCAACTTGTCGGTTCAGTATTTTGGGAATCCTTTGTGCAGGTGTTAGTGCCACCAATTTTAATTGAATTTTTTTTCCAAGTTCTTTTTCTAACTGCTCTTTAATTAAATTCAGCATATCTATGGAATAGCCAACCAACTGCCCCTTACTATCAGCATAAGCAAAGGGGATTGCATCTTTACTTGTGCCTGCTGTGAGTACACCTGTTCGTGCCACTTTTTGCATTACATTTTCTGCCTGAGCTAGACTCGGTGTCGATGCCGCAAAAAATAAACTCAAGGTTGTTATTACCAATTTTTTATACATATTTAATATCCCGAATACTGTATTTGATTCGGTTTATTTTACAAGGATATTTAACACTAGTAAAGCTAAGTAGTTCGGTACAATTAAGTCGTTAAGCTCGTCATTAGCCATTGGTCATTGGTCATTAGTATAGAGTTCCAGTTTTTTTACATTTATTAACGCGTGTCGCTTTTATCCCGCCTACTTACTTAACATCTATATTAATATTTTAGATTCAATGATTCCGATGGCCTTAAGAATATATCGACTGAAATCTTAAAACTCAAAACATATATAAAAAAAGTATGTCAACTTAACGACAGAGCCGATATTTTTTGAGAAGATTAAATGGGTTTTGACCAGATTGGAACTATATTCTCAATAATTCAGCGTGAATATGTAGTTAAGTTGACTTTACACAACAACTTGGTCAAGTTAAGCTTTTATCTCTTCTTCTGAATCTTTAAATTTCTCCAGTAACTTTAACTGGCTCGTGACCAAACTTCATTAATTCGTAAAGATCTGAAGCATACAAATCTTCATGACATGGTTCATCTGTTTGGCTTGTTGCCACAATTGGATCGCCGTAGGCTTTAGTTTTACCTATGAGTAAAAGTTTCTTGCCTGCGCACTCTCCAATTAACTTGAACTGGTTGTCAGGGAAAAAGTCTACATCAGTAAAGAAAGCACGATTTTTGATAGGCATTTCTCCTCCTAAGTTCTGATGCAACAGCTGTGTTAACAAAAAAGATTAATAAGTGTGTTAATTTTTGTGTCCCAATTACCTTGTTTGATAACGAGTTACTAACACGCTTATTTGCAGGATTGGGATTTTGATTGGAGCAATCTGTCAACGCAAATTTTACCGTATCCAAGTGCTTCAGCCTCTGTTGGAAAACAAAAAGGCTCGCTGTACTGATTTCCTTTTGGATCTGTGTAGTCAACGGCAATACCGCTCAACTCTTTTGTTGTGACTAAAATCCACTGTTTGTAATTAATCATCCTAGCCTCTGTATTTTTGTAGCGGTTGGCGAGGTGGGTTAATAAACAGATATCTGCCACTGCCAATTCAATAGCAATGTCAGCTAGGAGACCACAAGGACAATAGCTTAGAGTAAGCTGATGTCAAAGGTACTCCTTCCAATGCCGACGGAGTTAGCTGACGGGCTAAGACTGGAAGGTGTCTCTCTCGCTTTGAGATTCGCCCCAAAGATTGGTTCCTCCGCTTCTTGTCCAGATCTAAGGCTTTTTAACCATAATGCTGGACTGAATTAGGCTATATTCCCACTTAAAATAAACATATACTGATACGTTGAAACAGTCAATCAACCACTTCTTCTATTTCCTTTCATCTCTTATGAAAATAAGGGCTAGAGAATAAGCAACTGAGCCTTTTATCTATTGATTATTTAATTAAATTATATGAGTGTCTATCTTGAACTCCTAGTATAAAATTCATCTACTACTACCAAGCAATTGGTTTTCTATTCCGGAAAAATTTACCTGTTGGACTGTCATATACAAGTGTCGCCAGCCACACAATCGTGTCAACTCCTTGTTCAGGGGTTAGCGGTGCATTTGAACCACCCATATCGGTTTTCACCCAACCAGGACAAACTGAATTTGCTAATATGTTTGTGCCTTGTAATTCGCTTGCAAAAATTCGCGTTAAGGCATTTAAAGCAGCTTTAGAAATGCGATATCCAGGTAAACCACCCTGCATATCACTCAATTGTCCTGCACCTGAAGAAACATTCACTATCCGCCCGTAATTTTGTTTCTTCATTAAGGGAATCAACGCCTGAGTTACACGCAATACACCGTAAACATTTGTCTCCATTGTTTCTTGTAATGTGTCTATTGGAGTATCGAAAACACTATTGCAATCAATATATATACCTGCGTTATTCACCAACACATCTAACCGTTCAAATTGCTGATTAATAAATTCAGCTAATTTCTGGCTACTTTCATCACTGGTAACATCAAGGTGATAATAAATTACATCTAATCCTTCCGATTGTAATTTTTCAGCTGCCGCTTTTCCTTTTGCTTCATCACGGCTAGTAAGAATTACTTGATATCCCTTTTTTGCTAATTGGCGAGAAATTTCAAATCCTAAACCGCGATTTGCACCTGTTACTACTGCAATTTTTGGTGTTGTCATGTTCGGATTCTCTAGTTTAGTAGTTTAGAAATCTTTATTTAGGTGCGTTAGGCTAAAGCCGTAACACACCCTACGATTTAATTATTTAAGTGCATAATCTTGGTTGTATTCCACGAGTTCAATTTCGTTACCATCAGGATCGTTGACATAAATTCTGTGTTTGGTTTCTGGTGCTGACATTGTGTAATATTCAATGCCTGCATCTTCAAGTATTTTTTTCATTGCATCACCATCAAGAATTATAAAACCAACGTGGTTAATGCCAATGTTTTCGTAGGCGCTATGGACGCGTTCTTGCTCATTCTCATCATTTAATGCAAGATAAAATTGATGATTACCTAAATGCATCCAATGTCTACCGTTATACACACCATCAGCACGCACATACCATTCCGGAAATAAAGTTTGGTAAAACTTCTTGCTGTCGTTAAGATTTTTGCAAGCAAGATTAATATGCTCAAAGCGAATAAAATTCATATCTACTCCTTATTTTAGAAATAGAGAATGGCTAATGGTTAATGGCTAATAGTTAATTGCTACTAACAACTAACTAACCTATTACCCTAGCGAGACATCCAGAAACATCATGACTACAAACCCCAGCATCACACCAATAGTTCCTTCTTTTTCTAATCCTTTGCGATGAGATTCGGGGATGATTTCATCACTAATGACAAATAACATTGCTCCTGCTGCAAATGCCATCGCCCACGGCAAAATAAAGTTAGCAATACTTACCACTCCCGCACCAACCAAACCACCGATTGGTTCAACTAATCCTGTCAGCAGAGAAATCCATAAAGCATAAGCTGCTGAATATTGCTCGCTCACTAAAGATAATGCCACTACCAAACCTTCTGGAATATTTTGCAACCCAATACCCAAAGCAACAGGAATTCCGTCGGTAATATTGTTGTTACCAAAATTTACTCCTACGGCTAATCCTTCGGGAAAATTGTGAATAGTAATTGCAGTAATAAATAGCCAAATTCGCTTTAGGTTTGTACCACGATAGTTTTCTTTACCCTTGAAAAAATGTTCGTGGGGTAAAAACCGATGTACTAGTTGCAAAAATATTCCGCCTAACAGCATACCGGCAACAATAATTAAAGCAGCAATGGGTTTTGATGTTCCTTGAGCAATAGCTGCCTCGGTTCCCGGTACAATTAATGAGAACGATGTCGCTGCTAACATCACTCCTCCACCAAACCCCAGCATTATTCCTTGCACTCGCTGCGTGAGGTTGATTGGTAACAAAATCGGCAAAGCACCAACTACTGTAGCAAGTCCTGCACCTAAACTAGCGATCGCGCCGATCACAAGGCTTTCCATATCTAGGGTTTTTTATTTAATTCATATAAATAAATCATAGTCATTATGAGTTTGAGTTGCAAGCAATTAGCAAAAAAAATCGCAGGGGATGTTGATTGCCTGCGATTTGATAATAGGAGTTTAGTTGTGATACCTTAGATGCAACAAAGCTTTCAGGGTTTACATCTGTATCAAATTTTTCGTGAAATGGTATCAGTCGCCAGGAGCCAGAAGAAATTCTTTATTCTGAATTCTGACTTCTGGATTCTGGCTTCTTCTTCAATTCCTAATTTTTAAGGCTCTGGTTTTTCATACTTGCCTGGATATTTTTTGTGGAAATACTCTTCCATTACTTTTAGCGCGATCGGCCCGGCAACGCTACCACCGCCACCACCAGAATGTTCTGCGAACGCTACAACTAGAATTTCAGGATTATCGGCGGGAGCATAACCACCAAACCAAGCATGATTGGCTTTGATGCCATTACGTCTCCATGCTTCAGCAGTTCCGGTTTTGCCTGCCACAGGAGGAAGTGTTGGCACATTTAAAGCTTTACCAGTACCTTCTGAGACTACTTTGCGCAATCCTTCGCGAAGAACTTTGGCGGTTGACGGTTTCATATTAATCGGCTCGCGCCATGATTTTGCTTGTTCGTTATCTTTAAGTAAATGGGGCTGGACTCGGTAGCCACCATTAGCAGGTACAGCAAACATAACCGCAACTTGCAGTGGTGTTGCAAGTAGTGCTCCTTGACCGATTGACATATTCACCGAATCGCCAACAGTCCAAGGCATTTTCCAGACTTTCCGTTTCCATGCTTCATCTGGAACAAAACCTTTTGATTCTTCGGAAGCAAATTCAAACCCAGTTTTCTTGCCGAAACCATACTTGCGAGTCCAATTGATTAACGTGGAACCACCAACTCTGGCACCTACTTGGTAGAAAAAGGTATCGCTGCTCATAGCGATCGCCCGTGCAAATCCCAATGCACCAAATCCGGCATGATTCCACTCATTAAAACGGTAACCTCCAAAGCTTAGGGAACCGTAGGTTTGTAGTACTGTCTGCGGCGAAAATTTCCCCGACTCTAGTCCGGCTGTAGTGGTAACAATTTTGAAAGTACTAGCTGGAGGATAAGCTTGCAGGGCGCGATTGAGTAACGGATGATCTGCACCTAGCAGAATTTGTTGCAATTCTTTCTGAGACGCTCTTTGCTTAGAGAAAACATTCGGGTCAAAGGTGGGGTGAGACACCATTGCTAAAATCGCCCCATTTTGGGGATTCATGGCAATAACTGTGCCGTTGCGCTGCGCAAGAGCTTTTTCGGCTGCCATTTGCAAATTCCAATCTATAGTCAAGCGGATATCATCACCAGGTTTTGCCTGTTTCTCCCCTAAAATCCGCAATGGACGACCATTACTATCAACTTCTACCTGCTGTCCGCCCCACTCACCCCGGAGCACATTTTCAAAAGCCTTTTCTATTCCCATCTGACCGATAACATCTCCGAGGCGATAGCCTTTGTCTTTTTTATCTTTTAACTGCTCGGCTGTTAGTTCGCGGGTATAACCAAGTACATGAGCAAATTCCTTACCGTGTGGATAGTAACGAACAGCTTCCGTATGTACTTCCACCTCGTCAAGTTCGTTTTCATATTCCTTTAGAGCGGTAATCTCGTCTAGCTCCAGATCGCGCTTAATTCGTACAAGACCAGAAGAGTTGGGGCCTGCCTCTTTTAACTTGTTTTCAATTTCTTCTAGAGATATACCCAGAATTTGAGATAAACGTATACCAGTTTGCGGCCAAGATTGTTTCTGATGAGCCATTGGCCACAAATACACGGAATGAGGGTAGCGAGTCGTAGCTAAAAGTTTACCATTGCAGTCAAAAACGTTGCCTCGCTCCGGTTGTTTGAGTAATAGCCTAATTCGATTCGATTCTGCTTGTTGCCGATGAGTTGGGCCTTGGATAATTTGCAAATATACTAAACGTGCCAGAATGCCGCTTGTCAAAAATAAGGTCAATAGAATTAAAAATACCGATTGTAAGCCTCGTCCAACGGTACGCTTTTCTTTAGGATTGCCAAGTAGAGGAAATTGTAGTGAAGGCATATAACAAATAGTTAGTCAAATATTCATAAAACTGCTTATTTCAAAGGCTTTTTAGCCTTTTTCAATTGGGTTGCTCTCATTCAGGTAAATACGAGCAACAATACAGCCTAGTAATTCTCCAGGGATAGAATGTACTATTTTTACCAGCAAGTCGAGGTAATTTCAATAAATACATAGGACAAAAACTAATTTGGGGACTATGATTGCTCGTATACAATTACACTAATTTTGGCTAGAATTTAATGCTAAAAACTTACAAAAGTATATGTCTAATAAATAATAGTTGTCTTACCGGATAAAATGTACCCAAGTCTGATTTGTAGTTTGTGAAGCAGACTACATTATTTTGTAATAATTTGTAAAATTAATAGTTTTCTAATTTAGGACTATGGCCTCTAGTTTGACGCAAAACCAGGGGGAAATAATGAGTTTTGACACCCTTGATGTTGAACTGCGTAACGTTTTTAAGTTTTTTAACCAAGAGCCAGCGGTACACGGAATAGACTTGGATGTTAGGCAAGGGGAATTTTTCAGTATCCTTGGGCCATCTGGTTGTGGCAAGACTACCACACTGCGTTTGATTGGTGGATTTGAGAGAGCTGATGCTGGTAAAGTTTTGATCCAAAGTCAGCCCATGACTAATGTTCCTCCTTACCGCCGACCCGTTAATACAGTATTTCAAAGTTACGCGCTGTTTAACCATCTGAATGTGTGGGATAACATCGCCTTTGGATTGCGGTTAAAAAGAATACGTAAAGCTGAAATCGAAAGCAGAGTCAAAGAAGCTTTAAAACTGGTGAAAATGGAAGGTTTGCGATCACGCTTACCGTGTCAACTTTCTGGAGGGCAACAGCAGCGGGTGGCGTTGGCGCGGGCATTAGTCAATCGCCCTGCCGTCTTGCTGTTAGATGAACCTTTGGGAGCCTTAGATTTAAAACTGCGTAAAGAAATGCAGGTAGAACTGTCAAATCTACACAAAGAACTGGGCTTGACCTTTATTATGGTTACTCACGATCAAGAAGAAGCTTTGTCGTTGAGCGATCGCATTGCCGTCATGAATCATGGCAAAATCGAGCAAATTGGCACCCCTAGCGAGATTTACGAAAAACCTCAAACAGCTTTTGTTGCAGATTTTATCGGTGATACAAATTTGTTTGAAGGTGAAGTTATAGAAGTATACCCTGCCAATATTCAAGTTTTGACCAAAACAGGACTCAAAATTACCGTTTCCCGCACTAACGATACACCTGTTGAATTATCACAAACAGTGGCAGTCAGTGTTCGTCCAGAAAAGATTCAGCTTACACTTTATCGTCCGAGTACACAAGATAACTGCTTTGAGGGACGACTGATTAATGTTATGTATTTGGGAACTCACATTAATTATGTGGTCGAAATGAAAAAAGGTGTGCGTATTACCGTGATGCAACCTAATACTTTTGGCTCCCTACCAGATTCAGACACACCCATTTATGCTTGGTGGAATGAAACAGATTGTTTAGCTATTAGTCCTTAGTCACTTGTCATTTGTCATTTGTAATTAGATAGTGACAAATCCAAAAATATCCTTGAAAATTGAGGAATAAACGGATAAAAAATTATAAAAAATTGAATGGCAACAAAGCGTTTTCAAGATTTACAAGTTTATCAGTTATCAGAAATTTTATCTGATAAATGCCCAATGACTAATGACCAATGACTAATGACTAAAAGACGGCAATTTTTACAAGGTGTAGCAGCACTTTCTGGCTTATCTTTAACTGGTTGTGGTTGGAGACTTGCTGATGTGCGAGCTTCTTCTACCAATAGAGGTTCGCGGGATCAGCTTGATATTTATACTTGGACACAATATACAAATCAAGAATTATTAAAAACTTTTACCACCCAAACTGGCATTAAAATTATTGCAGATTTTTATGATTCCAACGAAGTTATGTTGGCTAAACTCCAAGCTGGAGGTGGAGGCTCTTACAGCTTGGTTTACCCATCTGACTACATGGTGCAGAAGATGGTGGAAAAAGGATTATTAGCACAAATAAATCATCAACTCTTAACTGGTTTAGACAATTTATTCCCCCAATTTCAAAACCCTACATATGATGCTAATAATAGCTATAGCATTCCCTTCACTTGGGGAACAACAGGTTTAATATATAATTCTGAAATTATTACAACACCACCACAAGATTGGGACTATCTTTGGCAAAATAAAGAGCTACTTAATAAACGCGTAACTTTACTCAATGATGTCCGAGAAGTAATGGGTGCAGTATTGCGAATGTTGGGCTACTCTTATAATTCAAAAAATGAAAATGAAATCAAACAAGCTTATGAAAAGTTGAAGGAACTAAAACCGATAATCAGTGCATTTGATACTGATGCTTGGCGTAATAAAATTGTAGCGGGTGATTTAAGTTTGGCAATGTGTTATTCCTTAGATGGAGTGAAAATAAGTCAAGAAAACCCAAAGTTAAAGTATGTGCTCCCCAAAAGTGGTTCTTCTTTATGGACTGATACAGTAGCTATTCTCAAAACTGCACCTAATCCAGATGGTGCTTATGCTTGGCTAAACTTTATGTTACAACCAGAAGTTGCAGCAAAAACTAGCCAGATCCTTACAGTTGCTACTCCCAATCGTGCTGCTTTTGAGCTATTACCCCCAGAAATTCAAACAAATACCGATATTTTTCCTTCAGAGGATTTGTTAGAAAAGTGTGAACGCATTACTCCTTTGGGGCAAATTGAAGAAGTTTACGATCGCTATTGGACTGAATTAACCAGTAGCTAGCTGTCTTGAGAATAGGGACTAGAGACTAGGGACTAGGGGCTAGGAAGAGACAAGGAAGGGGGGGAGCGGAGGAGCAGAGGGGCTTCAGGGGCACCAGGAGCAGAGGAGAACCAATAACTACTAACCACTCAAAAATGACCAATGACTAATGACTAATGACTAACTACTCATAATTTAATTGATGCAAATGGATGCAAATGGCGAAATTACTACAGTACCTAAATGGCGACATTCTCCGTTCGGATGGTTGCAACCCCTGATATTACTAGCACCGGCAGGAATTTGGTTGTTACTGCTGTTGGTATTACCAACACTGCTAATTATTGAGTTAAGTTTAGTACCTGGAATTCGACCGGGAGATTTGGTAATTCCCAGTGGATTTGATAACTATATCCGGATTTTAGATCCTTTGTACCTGCGCGTTATTGGGCGATCGCTATTTTTTGCTGTTGGTACTACAGTAATTTGTTTGATTTTAGGCTTTCCTGTTGCCTATTGGATTGCTCAGATGGCACCAAGGCGCTGGCGAAATTTACTCCTGATTGGCTTTGTTTTGCCATTGTGGACTTCTTCCTTGCTGCGCTCCTATGCTTGGATTACAATTTTGCGCCCTACAGGTTTACTCAACACTGTTTTAACTAGTTTGGGGTTGCCTGCTTTGGATTTGCTCAACAGCAGTGCGGCTGTATTAATAGGTATGAGCTACAGCTTGCTGCCTTACATGGTTTTGATTTTATACGCCTCGCTAGAAAAACTAGATCAACGGTTGCTAGAAGCAGCTGCCGATTTAGGTGCAAATCCCACCAAAGCTTTTTGGAAAATCACCGTACCCCAAAGCTTCACTGGCATTGCAGCCGGTTCTTTCTTAGTGTTTATTACTGGCTTGGGAGATTTTATCAATCCAGAATTACTCGGTGGTGCTTCCAGTATGACGGCAGCACGGTTAATTTATAACCAATTTCTCGGAGCTACTCAAAATTGGGGATTTGGTTCTGCTTTGAGTACGATTTTGATTTTGGCGGTTAGTATTGCGATCGCTTTATTAATTAAATTCGGTGATGCAACACCAAAACGATAGATATGTGGATAGTAGGGGCGGGTTTTGTTGGTAATCTTGCCGTTCAAACTGATAATTTATCTTCTAAACCCGCACGGCAGTCGCTACAACGCGCTTAACCCGACGCCAGTTGCCTTATGCCGGGGAACCCTTACTTTCGTTTATCCACTACCTACGGAAGCCGTACCTACCCTACCCTGCGGGAACCCCTTTCGGGGAACGGGAACAGCTACCCTGCGGGAAGGGCTTCGCCCAACGCTGAACGGAAGCCGTACCTTCGCGTCTACCGCGTCTACGTGTCTACGGCAGTCGCTACCTTCGGAAGTCGCTTCGCGCCTACAAGTCGGCACTAGACGTCGTTCGCCGTCAGGCGTTGCGTTAGCTAGCGGCTTCCCGGAGGGTAGCCGCAAGGGCGCGCTGCCTCACCACCGCACTGGCTCCGCAACGCGCTGCCTCCCGTACAGTAGTTAGTGGTTAACCATTTGTTTAGTATTGTCTTAGTCTCCTCGAATCAGTGTTGCGATCGCAACAATTAACTCATTTGGCTCAATTGGTTTTGCAAGATGTAGTTGAAATCCAGCTTCCAATGCTTGTTTTTGGTCATACTCCCCGGCATAAGCAGTAAGTGCGATCGCAGGAATTTTCCCTCCTTGCTCTGGCGGCAGAGTTCTCACCTGGCGGAGCAACATATATCCGTCGATGTCTGGCATCCCAATGTCACTAAGTAAGATATCGGGTTGGGATTGAGTTAAGGTTGCAAACGCTTCCCCTGCGGTTGTGACTGCTATTACCCTCGCGCCAGCCTGTTCTAATAAAAAGGCAACAAAGTCGCGTGTATCGGTATCATCGTCTACCACTAAAACTTGGACACCGCTCAAATCAAGAGATTGTTCCGATGATTGAAGAGGTTGATTTACCGTTGGTTGAGCGGGCATGAGTGGAATTTTAACTGTAAATGTGGCTCCCAAGTTTTCACCGGGGCTATCTGCTTGAATTGTTCCACCATGCAGTTCTACAAGATGACGCACGATCGCTAGCCCTAGCCCCAGCCCTCCAAACTTACGAGTGGTGGCACCATCCTCCTGACGGAAGTAGTCAAACACGTAGGGCAGGAAGTCTGGGTTGATACCTTTGCCAGTGTCGCTCACCTGAATTTGGGCATAGTTAGCGATCGGGGATTGCTCCTCTGCTTCTTTCCTAGTCCCTAGTCCCCAGTCCCTAGTCCCTAGTCCCTTTGACAGCCTTACCTCAACTCGACCACCTGCGGGTGTAAATTTAACAGCATTAGAGAGCAAGTTCCACACGACTTGCTGCAAGCGGGTTGAGTCCCCTAAAACCAGTCCCACTTCAGGATCGAGCATTGTCTCTATCTGAATTGACTTGGCTTCTGCCGCGAGTCGCACGGTTTCGATCGCCGCTTTGATGGTTAATGCTAAATTAATCGGACTAACTGTGAGACTGAGCTTGCCTCGCAGAATCCGAGAAACATCAAGCAAATCTTCAATCAATTCGGCTTGCAGCTTGGCATTGCGCTCGATGGTTACGAGAGCTTGCTTTGCCCTTACCTCGTCTAGCTTACCGCCGAGTAAGAGTTTTGACCAACCGAGAATCGGGTTGAGGGGCGATCGCAACTCGTGGGACAACACTGCTAAAAACTCATCTTTAATGCGGTTAGCTCGTTCGGCTTGTTCCCGTGCGGCTTGTTCTTGTTGCAGGAGACGCGATCGCTGTTCTTCGAGTTCATGCTTATCGTGAATGTCTGTTGATACACCAACCCACTGAATACCTCGGTTTTGCTCATCCTTGAAGGGAATAGCCCGCACGAGTTGCCAACGATACACCCCATCTGCTCGTCGGAGTCGATATTCTGCTTCGTAAGGAGTACCGTTTTGTACTGATTCCATCCAGCGCCTGCGAACTCGCTCCCCATCCTCTGGATGGATAACTGTCTGCCAATCCAAACCCAACAACTGTTCACATGGCAAACCAATATAGTCACACATTTGCTGATTCACATAGTCATTGTACCCTTGAGCATCGGCAGTCCAGACGAGTTGGGGAGTCACCTCAATCAAATAACGATAGCGTGCCTCACTTTGACGTAGCGCTGCTTCTGCTCGTTTGCGATCGCTGATATCGCTGACTAGTGCCACAAATCCTTCAACTGTTCCCTGGCTATTGATTCTGGGCACGTAAGTCGCACTTACATAACGGGTTCCCCCATCTTTGTAAGCTACTTGGCTCTCAAAGGAGACTTGCTGTCCTGCCAAAACTTGCTCAACATAAGGACGAATCTCTTCATAGGCAGTTTCACCCAACACCTCTCGCAGGTGCTTGCCATAGATTTCCGCCGCTAAATGTCCAAACCATTCTTCGTATGCTCGATTGTTGAAGCGGTAACACTGGTTTGAGTCTACAAAGGATATTAAGGCGGGTACAGCATTGGTGACTAGGCGAAGTTCTGCTTCTCGTTGCTGCAATGCGACTTCGGCTTGTTTGCGATCGCTCAAGTCGATGGCAAAAAATATCCCGCTTTCTGGATCGTCCAGAAATGATGCCCCTCCGATAAGAATCGGAATCCGATGCCCCTGTTTGTGGATATATTCTTTTTCAAACGGGGTGCTGAAGCCTTTAGTTGCAATCTCTGCCAAGGAGCGCTTGTCCACCGATAACCATTCAGGCGGGGTGATGTTCTGCCAGTTAATTTGTCCCGCTTCCAGTTCCTGCCGGGTGTAACCAATCAAATCTAGCAAGGCATGATTGGCTTGCAATATACCGCCTGAAATATTCCAAATGCCCATTGGCACCATATTGCACTCAAAAATACGCCGAAATCTTGCCTCGCTTTGACGCAGGGCTTCTTCGGCGAGCTTTTTGTCGTGGATATCGGTGGTTGAGCCGAACCAAGCCGTGATCCAACCGCCATCATCACGCATTGGCAGAGCTTTTGTAAGGAACCAGCGATACTCTCCGTCGTGCCGTCGATTACGCACTTCAATCTCGTATGCTACGCCTCTTTCGAGCGCATCATGCCATTGATTGAGGCATCGCTTCATATCGTCAGGATGAAGTACTTGTGTCCAGTTGCAGGCGTTCTGTTGGGGTGTGATGCCTGTGTAGGTGTACCAGTCGTCGCTAGTCCAGATAATTGTACCATCGGGGGCTGCCGTCCATACAATCGACGGGACACTGTTCGCCAGGATGTGCAGACGTTGCTTGCTCTGTTGCAGGGCGGCTTCGGTTTGCTTGCGATCAGTAATTTCAGCGATCAAAACAGTTATTCCATCCGGTGAAGGATAAACCCGGTACTCATACCAATGATTCCAAGTAGCATCAAAATACTCAAACTGAGCAGGCGTTTGCTCAGTCATCGCCCGCTGCAGTTGAACGTAAAAGTCAGTGTCAACTGCATCCGGAAATAAATCCCAAATCTTATGACCGAGTAGCTTTTCTCGCTGCATCCCAGTCATTTCACAGTAGCGATCGCTGACGTAAGTGTAGCGCCAGTTGCGATCAAGTACATAAAATCCATCATCGATACTAGAAAGTACCGTTTCTAAGCGTTCTTTCGCAGCTTGTGCCTCTCTTTGGGCTGTTTCGCTGACAGCCCGCAACTTCTGCTCTCGATGTAGGGCAATCCGGCGTGACTCATTCAACCCACTAATCAGCAGTGCTGCCGTTACATACACACCCACGCGCACTAAGCTTCCCAAATCGGCAATTTTCAGGGAATGATACGGCTCAACGAAGTAGTAGTTAATTGCCAACGCAGATAACATAGTTGCAACCAAACCCGGACGCAAGCCACCGTACCAGGCAGTTACCATCACCGCCATAAAGAACAGTGAAGTTGGTGCTGGATCTATTGCGGGGTCAAGTAGCAAGGCGATCGCCAGCGCCAGAGCAGTAGAAAGCAATGCGACGCCATAGGAAAGCAGTCGGTTACTAGGAGTGAGTTTTTTCCCAACTCTCAATGATATCCTCCCATCGGTCATAGTCCTGCTCTGCTAGATATTTGATCGGATCTAGCAGCATTTGCAACCAATTGTAGGTACCACAAAGCAGATATCACACTGGATCGCATGATTACCGCCATTTCGCGATCGCCGATCAAGAAATTTTCAGATACATTAGAGTTTATCAAATGGGTCAAAGTTATAGCTCCCGAATCAAGCTTTTAACCGTCGGTTGATCCAGAGCTACTGTCTTTTCAGCCTTAGCCATTACCCAGAAGCCGACATAATGGAATGCCGTGTAGCACCTCTGTGTTGATTTTCTGCCATTAAGTAGAGTAGGTAATCTATCTCTAGAGCGAAGTTTCAGCACTAATTCTGCCGCTCGTCAAAAATAATATAATTTGCTTTGCCTTGTTCCTTAGCGCGGTACATGGCAGTATCTGCATCTCGCAAGAGGTTTCTTGGTTCTTCATAACCATTGCTACTTAAAGCAATACCAATGCTAGCTGTTGTTAGTAATTGATAGCCATTGAGATAAATAGGCAATCTTAAAGTTTCTTGAATACGCCTGGCAACGTTAATAGCGTCGCTAACATCTTTGATGTCTTCTAAAAGCACTGCAAACTCATCACCACCAAATCTAGCGACTGTATCGCCACTGCGTAAACACGACTCTAAGCGCCGAGCGATCGCAACCAAAAAATCATCACCCATCCCGTGTCCAAAGCGATCGTTAATTCCTTTAAAGCCATCCAAATCTAAAAACAGAACAGCGAAGTGATAATTTTGCCTTCTTTTGCAATGCTCCAGCGCTTGCTTAAGACGATCTAGGAATAAAATACGGTTAGGTAGTGCTGTTAGCCCATCGTAAAAAGCATTATGAAGCAGCTGTGCTTCTGTCTGCTTGCGGTGAGTGATATTTTGAAGAATTAAAACTGCGCCTGTAACTTTACCAAAATTATCGCGAATGGGTGCAACACTATCTCCAATTGCTATTTCTGTCCCTTCTTTGGTAACTAATATACAGTTATCCGGCAGTCTGAAAACTGTATTTGTTTCTATGACTTGTGTGACTAAATCATTAATATTTTCTCCCGTATCTTTGTTAACTAAAGTTAAAACTTCTACTAAATATTTTCCTAATACTTCATTTTCCTGCCAACCAGTAAGTATTTGTGCTTCTGGATTCATAATTTGAATACAAGCATTAATATCTGTTACTACTACTGCACAGCCCATACTGTTAATAATTGACAGTAGCCTTTGTTGTTCTGCTTGTAATTTCTTGTGAATTTTGTGCTTATAAAGAGCAATTTCTACGGCAATTTGCAAGTCTTTTTCAGAAAATGGCTTAATAATGTAGTTAAAAGGCTCTTTAAATTTATTGTGATTTAATCTGCTATGTTCTGAATAATCTGTTATAAATAAGACTGGGATTTGAAATGTATTTTGAATTATATCTGCCACCTGCACGCTACTTACCGTTCCTGTCAAGCAAATATCAATCAATACTAAACTTGGATTAGTTTCTGTCACTCTTTTGATTGCTTCTTCAGTTGAATCGAGAATATCGAAAACGGTGTATCCCAACTTCTGTAAACTTTTCCTAATATATACAGCTAGAATTTTTTCATTTTCAATAATTAGGATTTTTGGAGCGCTCATGCTAAAAGCACCGGGTTTATCAGGTTCGGATGTCTTTGCTAGTCTCATGCGAACTTGTCAGAGAGTAATCCTATCATAATAAATCTCTGAAATTACTGTGTATTGCTTAACTAGGATTTTATTAACTTCTCAAACAAATATTTGTCAGTACCAACGTGAGAATTTTTATAACAGCTATTAAGATAATGTTTACATCTTAATATCAATTTACTATCATCATTTATCAATAAAATACAAGATAATTGATACAGCGTTTTGTGGTAAGTACTGAGGATAGCAACAAATTAATATTTATTCAATTTTGCAAAAATACTCAGTATAACAACTAAGATAAACGTAAAAAAAATGAAGTAGAAGCTAATACAAGTTTTTTCAGGCGT
This sequence comes from Chlorogloeopsis fritschii PCC 6912, assembly GCF_000317285.1. Lineage (GTDB taxonomy): Bacteria > Cyanobacteriota > Cyanobacteriia > Cyanobacteriales > Nostocaceae > Chlorogloeopsis > Chlorogloeopsis fritschii. The sequence goes on from NZ_AJLN01000045.1 coordinate 18,030, forward strand.
TGCTGAATCGTGATATTAATTCGGATGCCTAGACGCGAGATCTCGCGTCTAGGCAAGGTTTTCACACCAAGAAATCAGCAACGCCCTTTTTCAAACCAGAGAGAAAGCGGATGGCTTGGTGCCAGTAAAATATCCAAGTGCCTCTGCGTATAGCAGTTGAGGGAAACTCTTAATTTACATATCGGGCTTTGTTCTAGTCACTTCAATGCTAATTTTGCCGTCAAAGTCAGGAATGGGTGCAGCGGGTTTGCTCAGAGTAACTTGAACTTGTGTGAGTTGCTCGCACTCTTGCAGAATAGTGTCTGCAATTTTACTTACTAATCGTTCGATTAAAGCAAATTTTGATGTCTTGATCAGATTTTGCACCAAGGCGATCGTTCGGCGGTAGTCTACAGTATCTGCGATCGCATCACTTTTTGCAGCTGGACTTAGGTCTAGCCATAACTTTACATCTACTTCAAACCATTGTCCTAAAACTTGTTCCTCTGGCAAATACCCAGTATAGCCATAGGCGCGAATACCTTTTACATGAATACAATCCATAATCTGGGTTAGTATCTAGTGTTGCATATAAGTTGCTATTGAGTATCTCATGAAGATAATATCTGAGATAAGTAAGTACCTTTAAAACGATAGGTGACATGAAAGCCTACTATCTATTTTGGCTTTCATTACTTTTTTGATGGCATGAGGCACCAGCATCCTGATTTGAATTTAAACAAGGGCAGTCACTGCAAAAATCTTCTTCAACTGCAACATAACTATTCAACTCAGCCAAAGAAATAAAGTGTGAGCTTAGAAATTTAAGCTTATAAAGACTTTGACAAATTTAATGAGGAAAAAAGATGCAAGTTTCTCAATTTTCTCAAAATAACACCAATTCTTCAGGGCGTAATCTCCTTCCTCTCAAAGATTTTCCTGTTCTGGAAACAGAAAGATATATCTTAAAACTTGCCTCGACTGAAGCAGAATTAGAATCAGTGTTCCGGTTACGTTTTAAAGTTTTTAATATGGAAATGGGTTTGGGATACTCTACTTCTCATTTTACCCAAATGGATAAAGATGAATTTGATGCCTTTTTCCATCATTTGATACTTGTCTTGAAACAGACAGGTCAAACGATTGGAAGTTATCGAATGCAAACCTATACTATGGCTTCCCAAGGATTGGGCTTTAGAGCTGCTAAATATTTTAATCTTAATGCTATTACTAATTCTATACTTTCAGTAACCGTGGAACTTGGGCGTGTATGTATAGCAAAAGAATACCGAGATATTCAGGCACTTTCATTGCTTTGGAAGGGGCTAGCAAATTATCTTGTCTGGAGTGGAAACAAATATTTTTTGGGATGTTCAACATTACCAACACAAAATTATTGGCACGCTCGTTGTGCATATAATTATTTTCAGCAGAACGGCTTTATGCACCTAAGTATTTTGGTTTATCCGAATTCACAATTTTTGTTAGAACTTCCCCAACAGTACCCAGATTCATGGAAGGTTGAGATTCCTCATATTTTGCAACTATATTTAGCTAACGGAGCCAAAATATGTAGCCTCCCATGTATTGATCGGCAATTTAATAGTATTGAGTTTTTAACAATATTCAATGGCAAAGACTTTGCTAAATAAAGCTAAGAGATTAGGGGCTAGGAATTTTAGATTTTAGATTTTGGATTTTAGATTAAATTCAAATCCAAAATTTAATTGCTCAATTCCCAATTCGTGCTTGCCCTGTAGGTATCAACCTGAAAGTGAAACGATATGAAGCGCTCATACCATTTCACGTTAATTTACGATACACATGAATTTTGCCTAGCCGCGATATATCGCGGCTCTATACAATCTGTATTTGTATCAGATTTTTTGTGAAATAGTATCACTTGGCTAGTTGAGTTAATCTTGAGTGCTCTAAATAACCATAAACTAAGCGGGAAACTTGGCTAATAAAAGACTTGGCTCTTGCATCACCGAAAGGCCTTCGCACTATAATTCCTGCTAAATAACGTTTACCTGTTGGCATCTGAATAATACCTGCATCTCCAAGAATTATTCCCAGAGTTCCTGTTTTGTGAGAAATTATTGCGCCTTTCCCAAGTCCTTTTGGCAATAAACTTCTGTTCTGAACACGACTCATGATATCCAAAACTTTAGAGCGACTGGTACTACTTAGCAGCTGATCGTTAGTAATCAATGCCGACAAACGTACTAAATCTTTAGCACTAGTTGTATTGGTTCCTTTAAAGTCACCTAGTAGATTGCGAATAATAGTATTTTGCAGTCCCCATGTGCGAAAGCGCTGATTTAATTTAGCCTTACCACCCAAGCGATCAATAATCATGTTGGTAGCGGTATTATCGCTGATGGTAATCATCTTAGTTGCAGTTTCTAAAAGACTAAACTTGCTTCCTGCACGTTTATAACGCATAGTTCCCGAACCTCCAGTCATCAAGTCGCGGCGCATGACTAGGGTGTCATTCAGCTTGACTCTACCAGCATCTATTTCCTGAAACAAAGCAATCAAAATTGGAAACTTAATTGTGCTAGCCGCAGGAAATACTTTTTCTCCGTTGATATCTAAATAATTACCTGTTTCTAAATCCAAAAAAAACATTCCTGGCTGGAGGTAGCTGTGACGAGCCATCAATGCCTTTACTTGAGAATTTAGCTGTGATATTTCTTTGCCTAAAGAAACAACTCCAGCAAAGGTTAGAGTATCACTAATCTGAACAGGAGTCTGTTCTTCTGTAGACTTAGTATGAGAAATTGGCTCAAGCGCATTATTAACAGCTACACGCTCAATTGATGAAAATTGTACTGTCCAGTGAGAGGAAGAATCTCCTTTAATCAATAATTTGTCAGGAGAAACTGTGTAACCGGGTGCTAATTCAACTACAATTCTCGTTGTTTTAGAGTCAACCTTACCAATGCGGATCTCTTTAACTACGGAACTAAAACGCTGACGGATTGTATCGCTTTTAAGATGAGTACCCGGTAAATCAATTACTAGTCGAGTTGGATTATTAATCAGAAAAGCTTTAGGTTGAACTCCAGAATCGGTAGTCAGGTTCAGCTGATTTTGAGCGGGATCGAAGCGCCAAGATTCCAGGCGAGCTGCTTTTGCTGGAGAGGATAAAACTAAAATACTGATAATACTGAGTAATAATAAGCGTAATCTCATCCGTGTGATTTCTGAGCTATCATAAAATTTGCTTGCACACCTTTTCAGGTGTATCTCAGTATATCCGGAAAAATAACCGTGTTTTCCGAAATCAATTAAATTAAGTAGGAAAACATTATCACTATTTTTTAGGTAATTATGTTTAGACGCGCAACAAATGAAATAGTTCCTTATTAAAACAACCTGGAGGCAAAGCCTCGACATCCTCGTAACCCTCATTACCAGGTTCAACCTGGTAACGAGAAATAGAGCCTCTGGCTCTTTTGGATGCTGAATTATTTAATCTGTATATTTGCTATGAAAGGATTTTGATGAAATATTCTATTGTTGGAATCGCTGCATTAGCGGCTTTATTAGTTAGTCAAGGTTGCTCATCAGTTACTAATTCTGGAGACACTTCTCATGATGGACATTCATCTGAACATATGCATCATCATGGGCATTCAACAAAAGATAAAGGTGAAAACTCTACAATTACCCAGGCAAAATTAACTACTCCCCAAAAAATTTTGCCGAATCAATCTGTACCTTTGGTAATTGCTATTCAAGATACTCAAGGTAAACCTATTCTTAAGTTTGATAAGTTTCAAGAACAATTAATGCATTTAATTATTGTCAGTGATGATCTGAAAATTTTTAATCATCTCCATCCAAATTATATAGGGGATGGAAGCTTTGTAATTGATACTAATTTCCCTGAGCCTAATAATTACACTATTTTTAGCGACTATAAACCAACTGGAGATAACGAACGGGTTTCTGTTATGAATATAAAAGTTACTGGCTATACTCCACTTCCTAATGAATTGGCAAAATATAGTAATACCAAGAATTTACTTGATACTAAAGTTAGTTTGACCTTTTCTCAACCAACTCTCAAGGCAAGTCAGGAAGTCAACTTGAAATTTGATTTAAGGGAAGCTACTAATAATCAACCTGTGAAAGACTTACAGCCTTATTTAGGAGAAAAAGCACATTTAGTGATTATCAAAAGTTCATCTCCATTAACAGTATCTGATTATATTCACGCTCATGCCCTCAAAAATTCTCCACAAGGACAGGTGAATTTTATCACTAGTTTTCCTCAGCCAGGTACATATAAACTTTGGATGCAGTTTAATCGTAAAGGTAAAATACACACGGCTGATTTTTGGGTTAATGTTAAATGAATTTGATTTTACCCCTTTCTTGGTTTTTGTTAGTAAAGGGGTAAATGCCACAATAAAACAAAATTGTTTGGCTATTTATTTTTCATTTTTACTTAATTAATAAACAGGTGGACATAAATTAAAAGCATGAAACTCTATCAGTAATAGGCTTTTACCTTCTGCCTCCTATTTAATACCTTTTTAAAACTCCTGGTTCTTGCTGCATGGGCAAGACATCTAAAATATCGGCTTGGGAACAATATTTTAAGTCTTCATGACAATTTAAACGCAACAGGCGTTTGCCATGACTGGCATAGTGAAATAGTCCCAACAAATTGTCTTGCCACTGAGAGTAAAGAGCGATCGCATTAATTACTTCATCGTTACCAGCGATTTCATCGGGTGACAATTGAGTTTTTTGGCAAATGCTGTGGGCGATCGCACCGGCACAAGCAGTATCTTCTAAAGAAAAACTGCCTTCCCAACCAGAACCGACAATCCATAATGTCTCTGGCTGTTTTTCTAGAATATATTTCACCACGGCACTACGGTTAATAAATGCTCCTGCCAGGACAAACTGAGCATCCTGCACTCGTTGTAAAGTACGAGTGCCATTGGTAGTACTGATAAACAAGCGCCGTCCTTTAACGATATCTGGGGTACAGTCCAAAGGAGAATTACCCATGTCAAAGCCAGGAACTTTTGCGCCTCCTCGTTCTCCAGCTCGCAGCCGTTTTTCGGCAGGCCAAGATTCGCTAACTTGCATGAGATGATCTAGATCGCTGAAGACTTGAACAGCTTCGCCTCCAGCGGCTAAGACTGTCGCCATTGTGGTAGTGGCTCGCAGTACATCGACTGCGATCGCACATTCTGGCACTTTACCCGTTGGAGTTAATTCCGGAGTGTGATAAACAAATAGCTTCACGCGCTGGATATACCTGATTTAATACTGCCGAGATCACATTCTAACCAGGTTCATGTCACCAACCATAGTAGTTTTTTATGCAGGAGTGTTATGGCAAGTTGGCATGAGAATTAATAATGCGATCGCTTACAAAGCAGGTAAATCAACGATAATCTGAAAAAAGAACAGATCGAAGAAGTCGTGTTTGGTCTCTTCATCAAGTAAAACTATCAAATCCATAAGAAATTAGTTATTTGCAGCGACAATTCATCAGCAAAACCCATCCCTATTAACTATCAACAACTAACAGTAGACAATGGCACCTTTACCAGACTATCGTCCCAAACAAATGTCTTTAGGCCCTTTGGAAGCAGAGATTTTGAATCTGATTTGGGAGCTTGGTTCAGCTACAGTTAAGGATGTACACGATCGCATTCTGGCAGATCCCAATCGAGAATTAGCTTATACTTCAGTGACTACAGTGCTGCGCCGCCTCACCGAAAAAGGTTGGCTTGCCTGCGACAAAAAAGGACGGGCGTTTTACTGGCGTCCTTTACTGTCAAAGCAGCAAGCTCAGGTAATCAAGGCACATGAACAGTTACAGCAATTTCTGGCAGTAGGCAATCCTGATGTTGTGGCTGCTTTTGCCGATAGTCTAGATGAGGTAGCAAGTGAGAAAATACAAGCAATAGCTAAACGCATTCAAGCTGCACGGCAAGCGAGGGAGGAAAAATGATGCATCTATTGATGATTTGCGCCGTCATTGCAGTTGCTTTCTGGCTGCGATGCTCTTGGCAGCAACCCCAAGGTAATTGGACTGTACGATGGCAGCGAGCGTTATTTTTATTTCTCTTTCCGCCATTGCTGATTTTGATGACAGCGATCGCCCTACTTTGTATGGGATCTCAAGGCCAAATGGGCGGTTTGCAAACAGGGTGGTTTAGCTATGTACTGGCGTTAAGCTACCTAACATTTTCTTGCATTTTGGGTATCAAGCTGCTATGGGAGGGATGGCAATCTGTAAAATCTACCCGCAACTGTGCTGTTGTTAATGTTGCAGGTAGACAAGTCCGCCTGTTGAACACAGGAGCGTTATTTGCAGCTTCGATTGGTTTTTGGCAACCCGAACTTGTTCTCAGTCAAGGATTAGTACAAACTCTCTCAACAGAGCATCTAGAAACAGTCTTAGCTCATGAGCAAGGGCACTGCCATTATCGAGATACATTCTGGTTTTTCTGGCTGGGTTGGGTGCGTGCTTGCACTCATTGGTTACCGAATACAGAAAATTTATGGCAAGAACTGTTAATTTTGCGCGAACTGCGTGCCGATGCCCACGCGGCATCAAAAGTTGATCCCTTGTTGCTGGCAGAGTCACTGTTATTGGTAGCTAGCACTCCACCCGTAACCTCCCTAATTTGCTGTGCAGCTTTGAGTTCCAATGGTACAGATCGCTTAGAACAGAGGATAGAAGCTCTTTTAGAACAACCACAATCTACCCCAGAATTTAACTTACGCTCCTGGCATGGCTTTCTCTTGGCGTTTTTGCCCTTGGTGACAGTGATATTTCACTCGTAAGCGATCGCAGTAGAGACGCGATATATCGCGTCTCTACATCTAGAGTTCTTCAGCATAGCTAACCAGAAAGGTCTTAGCACAAGTCTCTAAGGGAAAGGAGACCATGCATGATGAGATTACAAGGTAAAACAGCCCTAATTACTGGCTCGCTGACTGGCATCGGTCGCGGCATTGCCTCAGCAATGGCGCAAGAAGGGGCGAATATTATTCTGAATGGGATCGATACGCCGGAAGAAGCAGAAAATACCCGTCAGGAGTTGGAAAAGATGGGGCAAAGAATCTTATATTACAAGGCCGATGTGGGTAATGTGCAAGAAGTTACGACAATGATTACTGATGCACAAAAGAAACTAGGTAGCCTTGATATTCTGGTTAATAATGCTGGTATTCAGTATGTCGAGCCGATAGATACTTTTCCCATCGAGAAATGGGATGCGATTATTGCTACCAACCTTTCTTCAGCTTTTTATACCATCCGTGCCGTATTACCGTTCATGAAAGAGAAAAAATGGGGACGGATCGTCAATATCGCTTCTGTACATGGTCTGGTAGCATCAGCTTACAAGTCAGCTTATGTGGCTGCCAAGCACGGACTAGTAGGATTGACCAAGGCAGCAGCGCTAGATGTAGCGGAGTTTGGCATTACCGTAAATGCCATCTGTCCTGGCTACGTTGATACTCCTTTGGTACGTCAGCAAATTTCTGAACAAGCCAAAGCCCATCACCTGTCAGAGGATGAAGTGATTCCTAAAGTCCTGCTGGCGCATCATGCCATTAAGGAGTTTGTAACCGTAGAACAGATTGCAGCTATGACCATTTATCTATGCAGCGATGCCTGTAAAACTTTGACAGGAACAGCACTGTCAATTGATGCAGGTTGGTCAGCACAGTAACTAATCGTGCAAAATAAATAGAAATATGAACCGCAAATTAGCCAGCGAAGCGTGCCACTTCAGCATTGAAACGTTCTGGTTCTTCCCAAAATGGAGAGTGACCGCTGTGTTCAAACATAATCAGCTGACTATTATGGATACGTTCGTGCATATGTTTGCCCAACTGAGTGGGATAAACTGCACTATGTGCGCCATAACATAGTAAAACAGGAACTGGGATTTGCGCGAGATGGGAACGCCAATCGTAGGTCACCATGTCCAGCCAAAAAGCGACCATCGCACTGTTTGGTGTCAACATCGACTCTCGCATCCACGATTCCCTAAGCGCCGGATCTACCACTAGATTAACGTTGAAGCAGGCTGGGACAAACTTTTCCGCAATCTGCATTCTGTCTTTAATGATACTGGATGCTAGATTCACAGCTGCCTGAAGATCCATTTTACCAAATACGGCATGTTCCCAATCCTCCGTCTTGAGCAGATAGGGTGTCATGTCAATAAAAACGGCCCCTTTAAGCTTCTCACTTCCAAATTGGTCAAAATAATTGTGGATAAGAGTAGTTCCCATTGACCAGCCAACGAGGATCACCTCACTCAAATCCAGATAATTGACGATCTGGCGCACGTCCCTAGCCGCCTGCTGCAATGTCCAGTTAATCTCCTGCTTTCCCGAATACCCATGACCGCGAATGTCCATAGTTACCACACGATGGGTTTGGGCTAGTACCGGAATGTTGTATTTGAAAAATTGGTGGTTCATCATCCAGCCGTGAATGAGGAAGATAGGGATACCTTGCCCTTGATCTGTGTAGTAGATAGGAATACCATCATCAGCAGTGAGAAACGGCATTATTCCATTCCTTTGATTCGATTTTGTTTTTCGTTTTCTCAGCTATGTAACACCTCTCTGCAATTGTATACGTGAGGAAAGCAATGCGATCGCTTGGTGCGGCTGTTTTGAAGAGACGCTTTGTATCTGTCTATGAAGCCTAAAATTATTATGGTTCGGTAATTACAGGCTCTAACCATTCTCAAAGCACCTGAGTTCAAATTTCAAAAATAGAAACATAACTTTTTGTAGTATTATATTACACGAAGGCTGTGAGGTTAAGTATGGTGAGCAAGGAGCAGGTTGTGAAATGGTTGCAGAAATTTGCAACTACACTTGAGGAGAACAAAGACTATTTGACAGAATTAGATGCAGCCATAGGTGATGCCGATCACGGTATCAACATGGTTCGCGGCTTCCAAAAGGTGATAACTCAACTGCCAAGTGTTGCAGACAAAGATATCGGTAGCATTTTGAAAACAGTGAGTATGACTCTAATTTCCACAGTCGGTGGTGCTAGCGGCCCTCTCTATGGCACTCTATTTTTACGAGCCAGTACGGCGATCGCAGGCAAACAAGAACTAACCGAGCAAGATATGCTTAAAATGCTGCAAGCTGGTTTAGAAGGCGTAATTGGACGCGGCAAAGCACAATTGGGTGATAAAACAATGGTGGATGCTTTAGCTCCAGCTGTAGCAGCTTTTGGGCAGGCTGCACAAGAAAGTAAACTCATGCTGGAAGCAATGCAAAAAGCTGTAGCTGCGGCAGAACAGGGTATGAAAGAAACTATTCCCATGCAAGCAAAAAAAGGCCGTGCCAGCTATTTAGGAGAACGCAGTGTAGGGCATCAAGATCCAGGAGCAACCTCTTCTTATTTAATGTTGAAGAGTTTGTTAGATATTATTTGATAGTTAAAGCCAGGATAAAAATTAGGAATCTGATTCTCTGTGTGATCGATGCAAGATTCACAAAAGACTGAAAAACAAAAAATGCTAGCAGGAGAGCTGTATCTTTCCACCGATCCTGAACTAGTGATTGAGCGCCAAAGAGCGCGTCGGCTCGCTCGTCTTTATAATGCTACTACCGAAGAAGAATTAGAACAGCGATCGCAAATTCTCCAAGAACTGTTTGGCAAACTAGGTCAAAATTTTGAGGTTGTCCCACCATTTCTGTGTGACTACGGTAGCAATATATATGCTGGCAAAAATTTATATATGAATTTTGGCTGCGTAATTCTAGACTGTAACACCGTGCATATAGGCGACAATCTTCTTTGCGCTCCTTACGTGCAGATTTACACTGCCTATCATCCCACCGATCCGATCCAACGACTGACACACAGAGAACTAGAATTAGCTGCTCCTGTCACGATTGGTAATAATGTTTGGATTGGTGGTGGTGCAATTATTTGTCCGGGTGTGACGGTTGGTGACAACACTACCATTGGAGCCGGGAGCGTTGTTGTCAAAGACATTCCTGCTAATGTCGTTGCTGCTGGCAATCCCTGCCGCGTCATCCGCTCTTTGGAATCCTAAACCTGATATTACACAGCCGGAGCAGCCCCCAACAAACCTACTGCTCCCACAAGCATACCTATGCGATCCCAAAATACAAATCCCTCGTAAGCATTCACACTATCTTGATATTGATAGCGTGCCAGTGCCATTCCCATCATTAGCAACATGACTGAGGAGAAAACTCCAAATATCAGAGGATGTGCCATTGGCAGCAATAATACTGCAAGAGGAATTGACACAAGCAATGTACCAATTAATCCCCAGCTAATTGAGAAAGCCTTTTTCCTTCCCCAAGAATTGACAACGGTGATAATTCCCTGGGCGCGATCGCCTGCTGCATCATGCACATCCCAGATAATTTCTTTCGCCAGAGTGTAGCAGAATGCAAAAGCACTAGGATAAAGTAGCGCCAAGGGGCGATTTACTACTAAACTACCCAGAAAAATGATTGCACCTGCAATTGTTGCCACAATAAAATTCGCAAAAATACCGTTACGGGCTAACAGATGCGAATAATTCCATAGCAAGATGGAACTCACGGCTACTAGGATCAAGCAATAGATTCCAAGAGGAATTGCTGCGATTAGAGCGCAGGCAAACAAAATAGCAGCAGCCCACCAAACTTGTTGCAGTGAAAGACGTCCAGATGGTAATGGTCTTTGTGGGTGATCTATTCTATCTTTGTCTATATCCCAGTAGTCATTGATGGCGCAGGCTGCGGAATGCGTACAAATTAAAATAGTTGCCGTCAGCAAGTATTTATATAATGGAACTGCCGAGTTTAACGCATAGATAGTAGCACAACCTACTAAAGCAGCCAGGATAGCAACTGGCAATCGAAAAAGTTGAGCAAAATCACGAATTAGGCGAATTTTGTCACTAGAGTCAGGTAAAGAAGAATTATTATTTCCTGATGCAGAAGTGAACGAACTAGTTTTTTTGTCAATATGCAATTGTTCGCTCATCGTTAACCTCACATATTCAATTATGTGGGTAATAAAACATAGTATTTCACTCCCATTGCCACTGCTCCTAAAACCTGGGTAAAAATTTTTGCTCAATCCATCCACAAGCAAAAACTTCTACTCGTTAAATTCAGGTATTAGGCTATAGAGCATTGGGTATAGGCGAAAAAACTCTTGAAATACTTATTTTTAGTTTGTTTTATATACACCTATTTACCTAGTCTATCTTATAGATATTGATATGGGTATTTTGTCAAGATGTTTGTAAAAATATGCAATATTTTGGATTGGGCAAAATTCACTGTTGACATAAAGCGAAGTTTTGCCTAGATATGCATCTTAGTACTAAAGCGTATATGTAAAATCCTCAACCAACATACCAGGAACCATACTACCTCCGAGTTGACGACCTTCGTATGTTCCTACTTCGGGAATAAAATCTTGAAAATCAGTCAAATCCACCAGATTTTCTCCCCAAAACCGATAAAGGCTTTCATCGAAGCGCAAATTTTCTATTGGAGCAATGATTTCGCCACCTTCTACCCAAAAACAGGCATAACGAGTCATACCTGTGATTCTTCCCGTGGGGCGATCGCTCCAATTTAAGTAATGCAAATTTGATACATATAAGCCAGTATCAAGAGTTGGCAGAATCCGATCAAATGCTAAATTGCCCGGACTTATTTCCGGCGCACGCAAAGACTCAGCACTGTTAGCACCATTGGCAGTTTTTTGATATTCCTTAGCAGTGCGAGAATTGATCAAGGTATTAACCAAAATCCCATTTGTAATTATTGGTAATTCTGGTGCTGCCATTTCTCCCCATTCATTGAAACGCGGTACTAATCCCAGTTGAAAGTTTTCTTTGAGATTAAATGTAGGAGAAAGCAATTTTTCTTGACGAGATAGGGCTGCTAAGGCGCTGTTTCCTTGTTGTAAATCAGCTTCGCTCACACCTCCCCAAGAAAGCATACTTAATAAATCAGCAACTGCTGCGGGTGCAAAATAAGTTTTATAATTTCCTCGTGGCAACTGTTTGACAGGACGAGAAAGTAATTTTAGTTGCTTTTTAGCTTCATCAATTTTGGCTGCATAAGCTTCTTGATGCCAATTACTGCCTGCAAAAGTGCCTTTTACAGCTTGTTCTTGGGTAGTAAATATAGAGTAGTCCAAAGTAAAAGAATCGGTAGCAAACCAGTGTTTCTGACCACTCGAATCAGCATAAGCTTTAACTACAAACCCCCCGGCGTAGATACCCGTAAAATCTAATTCATTCACCAATTCTAGTACCGTTGGCACTACAGCTTCTTCAGGTAACAAATTACCTGTATGAATTTCTCTACTGGTGTTAGTTCCTGATGGCAAAACTAAATAGGGATCTAAAGGTAGCAGGGGAACCTCTTCACGCAGTTCTTGTAAAGCTTTGTATGCTACTTGCCAATCTACTTCCCGATCGCCAGTGAAAGGAATTAGTCGAAAACCACTGCGCTGATTTTGCATTAAAGTCAACTCAACCCAGCCATCAGCAACAGTGCCTGTTTGTCGCACTTTGGCATGATTGAAACGCGTAAATTGACTATATTCACTGTTCAATTTCACAGTGAATTGTTCACTATCTTCTTTTTTATCTAAAAGAGTTTCAATTAATTGGTTAAAGCTGTCTTCTAAAGCTAATAGTTCCTGGTGTTTCATTATATTCCTATCTAGAAAAAAGGGGCTAGAGGCTAGGGGCTAGTAAAGAAGAGTGGGAGAGTTGGGTAGGAATGAGGGAGAAATTTTCATTTACATTCCTCGCGTCTGGTTGTCCCCTTGTCCTCTTCATGTTCCGCCGCCAAATACTTCGACATTAGCAAACACACAAACGGGTGAACCATGCCCTACCCAAATAGCTTGATTTGGTTCTCCTTTGCCACAGTAAGGAGTGCCATACATCTCCCAACTAGAGGAGTTGCCAACTTTAATTAAGCTATGCCAAAACTCTGGTGTTGTGGCTCGATAGTTGGGATTGCGGAGTGTTTTGGTGAGCTTACCATTTTCAATCAATTTTGCATACTCACAACCAAATTGAAATTTATAGCGGCGATCGTCTATTGACCAAGAGCGGTTAGACTCCATGTAAACTCCATGTTCTATGCCAGCAATAATTTCTTCAAAAGATGCTTTTCCTGGTTCTAAATTTAAGTTTGCCATCCGGTCAATAGCTGGTCGATTCCAAGAGCAAGCACGCGCACAAGCTACTCCTGGTACTCCCGCTCGTTTTTGACTTTCCAAACTACCCAAACCCCGCATTAATACACCTTCCTTGATTAAATATTCCCGCGTTGCCACAGCACCAGTATCATCGAAGCCATAGCTGGCAAATTCTCCAGATATGGTGGGATCAAAGGTAATGTTCATGAGGGGAGAACCATATATCAAAACGCCGAAATCACTTTTGTTAACAAAGCTACCTCCGGCATAGTTGCGCTCATCTCCTAAAATTCTGTCAATTTCTAGAGGATGTCCAACACTTTCATGAATTTGCAACATCATTTGATCTGGGGCTAGTACCAGATTTGTGCGTGTATTTGGGCACTCTTGGGCTGTTAAAAGTTCAACTGCCTGTTCGCCAATGTGCTGCACCCGTTGCCATGTATCGTCTCGTTTGAATAGTTCCATACCGCCTTGGTAACAGTTGGCTTCCCAACCGTTGTTAGTGCGGTGTTGCACGATCGCTCCTTCTTGGGCGATCGCACCGTAATGCTGGCGTAAGGAAATAAATTTTTGATACACTTGGGAGCCATTACTGCTCGCAAACCAAGTTTCTCTTTCGGTAGTGGTAGCACTGGCTGTAGTTTGGACTATTTGTTCGGAAACTTTTAGGGTATGGCAGGTACGGACTAACAAATCGTTGATTTCAGCAGTGCTAAGAGCATCTAATGGTTCGAGAAATGGCGAAATATATTCACCAACAACTTTGGGGCGCTCAGTTGCGGCTTGGAATGGATGTATCCACCACTCGCTTGCTGCTAATGCCTGTTTATAAGCTTTTTCGGCAGCAGATTGCAAACTTGCAAGTTCTAAATGATTGGTAGCGGCATAGCCAATGCAGCCATTTACCATTACTTCTAACATTGCTCCCATTGTGGAAGATTTGCCATTACTTTGCGGTAAGGCATCACGGAAATAACAATGGGAAGAAGTTTCTTTAACTACTCTGATCCCAATCCAATCTGCGGGAATGTTGATATTGGCGATCGCTTTTGTTAGTTCAGACCACATATTTTCTTAAAATTCCAGTAAATATAAGTGAAAATCAATTACATTTATCAATCAATAACCTTTTCTTAACCTTATACGTCTGAAGAAACACAGGGAATAGGGAACAGGGAACGGGGAACGGGGTTATTTCCCAGATAATTTAGATGCTCCATCCGACAATTGTTGGTTATCTGAACAAATTACAGCTTCTGAGAGATTATCTCTCTGTTCTGCGATTAATTTTGGACGTAGATAAAGATTCTCTAGTAACACTGCCAAACCAGCGATCCAAGGTGGGACGATTACAGCACCAATAATTCCTAAAACTTGCGTTCCTCCTAGTACTGCTAAAAGTTGATACAACGGATGAACTCGCACTGAAGAACCTACCAGCAAAGGATCGAGTACGTAACTTTCTAAATTCTGGATAATGACAAATAACAATAGTACCCAGAGGAAAGTTAACCCTCCTTGAGGAATTGCGACTATTAAAGCTGGAATCGCTCCTAATATCGGCCCGACAAATGGTATCAAATTTGTAAAGCCAGCAATTACACCCAATGCTAAGGCAAACTCCGAAAGTCCCAAAATGCCTAAACCCAGTGTAATAGCAAAGGCTAAAATAGCGGACACCAAAACTCGACCTTGAATATAACCTCCCATCCGACGAGAAATGGGTGCAACCTGGGCAGCGAGACGCTCATCCCAGGGTTTGGGAAATAGTGCTACCAATCCTTTGATTAAATTTTCGCTACCAGCAACCATGTAGGCGGAAATGACCAAAGCTAAAATCAGATTTACGACACCACCAACGATGCCGCGAGTCAATCCAAAAGAACGCACCAACAACTGCTGGCTAGAACGAATCAACCAATTAGTGAGTGCTTGGATGTCAAAGAATTGATCGATTGTTCCTATCTGATAAATACCCATCCGCACGGCTAAATTTTCCAATGTCGTCCGCAAATTTTCTAAATAGGCTGGCAGTCTACTACCCAATCTTTGGATTTGATCGGCAACAGAGGGGCCAATTATTAAACCTAGCCCTATTAAGCTAGCAATTAAACCCACGTAAGCCAAAATCACACCTAGCCACCGTGGCAGTCGCAGTCTTTCCGCAGCATCAACGATGGGGGCGATCGCAGCTGCTAGCACTACTGCAATCATTAATGTCAGCAGCAAGCTCCGCAATTGCCACAACAGAACAACCAAAAAGAAAGTGGCGATAATCAACAGGAGATTAAGTAAAGATATCGCCTGATGCTTTTCGGACATATAAAGTATGGGGGATAGGGGACAGGTGACAGGGATAGGGGACAGGGGACAGGGGATAGGGGACAGGGGACAGGGGATAGGGGACAGGTGACAGGGGATAGGGGATAGGGAACAGGGGACAGCTAGAGAAGGATGAAATATTGTATTAATTCATCCTTCATCCTTTAATTTCGGTGCCACTCCGTACCTTGGGGTTTGTCAATTAAGGTAATACCTTGGGCTTGTAGTTCATTGCGGATGCGATCGCCTTCAGCAAAATTTTTAGCTTTTCTTGCTTCTTGGCGTTTTTGAATCAGGGCTTCAATTTCTGCATCAGTTAAACCACCCCTCTTTGGTTTTTCTTCCTCAATTTGAGCTTCTAAACCTAAAACTCCTGCCAAGGTTAGTAGAGTTTGCCATTGTTCAAATAACTCCTCTGGTGGTGTTTCGGTTTTTCCTTCATGTACCAAAAGATTTCCCTCCCGGCGCAGTTCTTTGGCTAATTCAAATAACACAGCTAACCCACCAGGAAAATTAAAGTCATCATTTACAGCATCTTGGAAACGCTCTATGTAGGGATTGGGGATTGGAGATCGGGGATCGGGGATCGGTGATTGGGCAATAGGCATAGGATCGATCAGCACCTCTTCTCCCCTTGTCTCCTTGTCTGGTTGTCCCCTTGTCCTTTCCCTAGTCCCTAGTCCCCAGTCCCTAGTCCCTAGTTCCTTTCCATGTTTGTAACCAAAAAGCAAACCTTCTTTGAGGGTTTGCCAGCCGTTAGTGGCAGCAGCGATCGCTTCATCGGTAAAATCAATCGGTTTGCGATAGTGTGCCATCAACACAAACAATCGCAATGCCATTGGATCTACGCCTCGCTCCAGCAACTCGCGAATGGTGATAAAGTTGCCCAAAGATTTAGACATTTTCTCGCCATCGACTTTCACCATGCCGTTGTGCAACCAGTAGCGAGCTAATGGTTTACCCGTTACTGCCTCAGATTGGGCAATTTCATTTTCATGGTGGGGAAAAATTAAGTCAGCACCGCCAGCGTGGATGTCAATAGTTTCACCGAGGCGATCGCGTACCATTGCAGAACACTCAATATGCCATCCTGGACGTCCTTTACCCCAAGGTGACTCCCAATAAGGTTCTCCTAATTTTGCTGCTTTCCACAAGGCAAAGTCAAACGGCTCTCTTTTCTTCTGATAATCTGGATCTTCTACATTGACTCGCTCACTTGCACCAACCTGCAAATCCTCTAATTTACGTCCGGAAAGTTTGCCATACTCAGGAAATTGCCGCACAGCGTAGTAGACATCACCGTCAGCAGGGTAGGCGTAACCTCTGTTTTCTAGATCGTGAATGAGCCGTTGAATGCCATTCATTGTATGAGTTGCACGCGGATACTCATCGGCGTCTTTAATTTTCAACTGCCGCATATCTTCAAAATAGGCTTTGATAAAGCGATCGGCGACA
This sequence comes from Chlorogloeopsis fritschii PCC 6912, assembly GCF_000317285.1. Classification (GTDB taxonomy): domain Bacteria; phylum Cyanobacteriota; class Cyanobacteriia; order Cyanobacteriales; family Nostocaceae; genus Chlorogloeopsis; species Chlorogloeopsis fritschii. The sequence goes on from NZ_AJLN01000045.1 coordinate 35,011, forward strand.
GCTTCCATAGATGAGCCTTCTTGCCGTGCTCGATTAAGGATTTTGTCATCAATGTCGGTAAAATTCTGGACAAAACGCACGTCATAGCCAATGAATTGTAGGTAGCGACGCACAACGTCCCAAACAATACAAGCTCTAGCATGACCCAAATGGCAATAGTCGTACACCGTCACGCCGCAGTAATACATTTTTACCTTTCCTGGTTCGACAGTTTCAAAGGGTTCTTGGCGACGAGTGAGAGTATTGTAAACAGTTAGGGTCATAACACAGTAATACTGAATGATATACGCAATAATAAATTAGAGTAGCTAGGATGTATGTCCAGTATCCCTATGCTAGAGTTTTCTGGACTCTCTGCGCTACATTTCTATTTTGACTTTTTTAACAGCAGCGCTATGCAAGCAGTTACCCCCGAATCTCATTCAATGGATTCTCCTAAACAAGGGTTACCAGTCACAATTATTACTGGATTTCTCGGTAGCGGAAAAACTACTTTACTCAATCACATCCTCAGCAATCAGCAAGGTTTAAAAACTGCTGTTTTAGTAAATGAATTTGGTGAAATTGGCATCGATAACGAGCTAATTATCTCCACTGAAGAGAATATGGTGGAGCTAAATAATGGTTGTATTTGCTGCACCATTAATAATGATTTGGTTGATGCCGTTTACAAAGTTTTAGAACGTCAAGAAAATCTCGATTATCTGGTAGTAGAAACAACTGGACTCGCCGATCCGCTACCAGTTGCCTTGACATTTTTGGGTACAGAATTGCGCGATTTAACCCGTCTAGATTCGATTATTACCGTTGTAGATGCGGCAAATTACAGCTTGGATTTATTTAATTCTCAAGCAGCTTACAGTCAAATTGCTTACGGGGATGTAATTCTTTTAAATAAGACAGATTTGGTTTCTGAGGAAGAATTACAATCACTAGAAACCAAAATACGGGAAATCAAAGAAGGAGCGAGAATTATCCACACCAAGCGATCGCAAGTGCCGCTTCCCTTAATTCTCAGCGTCGGTTTGTTTGAGTCAGACAAGTATTTTGATGCTGAGGAAGCTCATGAGCATGAGCATCACGATCACGATCATGAGCATCACGATCACGACCACTCAGAATGTAGTCATGATCATCATCACGACCATGACCATCACCATCATTCCCACCATTTGGAAAATGACGGCTTTACCTCATTATCTTTTGAAAGTGACCAACCTTTTGCGATCAGAAAGTTCCAGTATTTCTTAGATAATCAACTCCCTGATACTGTTTTTAGAGCAAAAGGAATTATGTGGTTTGAAGAGAGTCCCAAACGCCACATTTTCCACCTATGCGGCAAGCGTTTTACTCTAGATGATGAAGAGTGGAAAGGCGAGAAAAAAAATCAATTGGTGCTAATTGGGCAAAATCTAGATCACGAGCAGTTACGAGAACAACTAGAAAACTGCGTGTGTTTACCTTCTACATCTCGTGGCAAAGGCTTTGGGAAATAGTCATTAGTCATTAGTCATTAGTCATTGGTCATTAGTCCATCATTTTGATTTGTTTGACTTTTGAACGCCAGTTGCTACAACGGGGAAAACCCCGCAACGCACTGGCTCCTTTTGACTTTTTTATCACTCTCCTTGGTTTTCACCTGCTGAAATTTCTAACTGTTGCACCTGTTCCACCGTTAATCCGGTTACTCTTGCTACCATTTCTACTGACATTCCCTCTCTCAGCAGATTGATAGCCACACGTCGAATACCTTCAGATCGACCTTCGTCTTTGATAGCTTGATAAGTCACTGACTCCTGCATAAGCTCTTCTCGCAGCAACTGTTTAACAATGTTTTTCTCTAATACTAGCCCAGCCAGAATGAATGCTGATGCTGCAACATTACTTTGTGTTCTTTGGTCGCTTATTTTAGATATTTCTTGAGCAACCTGTCGTAATGTCTCAGCACGGTCACTGGTATTACTTAATACTGCAAATGGCAACAATCCCTGATACTGTAAGAATACATTTGTTGGTTGCTCCCATAACCGAAATATATCAAATTCATGACGAGTTCTCTCTAAAATAAATGTATCTTGTTGCACCAGTTCAGAAGAGGTTTGTTGTAGATAAATTACTGCTTGAGACATTCGTTTTTGAGGAAAACGGCGATACACGCGCAACCGATAATCTGCCATGCGAAAAGGAATTTCGGCTTTGGGCTGGGTTTGGAATTCGAGGTGAAGTACAACTTCATCTGATTGAAGTAATATCAGCGCATCAGCGCGAATCGGCTCAAGAGATAGTTCCGAGGGACTTAATTCAGTGAAAGTTATTGGTTCTCCCAATAGCCAACTGGCAAAGTCGCTGGAGAAGTTTTCGGCAAGAAATTTACAAATATTATCGAACATGAGGGGATTTTATCAAAAGATAAAAATCCACAATCTAAAATCTAAAATTTACAATCGATATGCGCGTTATCATCCAGCGAGTTAAATCATCTCAAGTTACTGTTGATGGTGAAATTGTCGGCAAAATTGGACGAGGATTAAATTTACTTGTGGGCATTGCCGAAACTGATGGTGATGCCGAACTTGATTGGATGGTACGTAAATGCTTAGAATTGCGGCTATTTCCCGATCGCGAAGGTGGAGATCGCTGGCAAAAATCTGTACAAGAAATTGACGGCGAGTTGTTAGTAATAAGTCAGTTTACTCTTTACGGTGATTGTCGCAAAGGTCGCCGTCCTTCTTTCGACCGTTCAGCAGCTCCCCAAACAGCCGAAGATTTATATAACCGTTTTGTTGCCAAGTTACGCGAAAGTGGTTTAAGGGTGGAAACTGGTAAGTTTGGGGCAATGATGCAAGTTTCGATCGAAAACGATGGCCCTGTAACTTTGCTACTTGAAAAATAAGTTAATTAGTTAAATTTACGTAGATAAAAATTTCAACTGCATCTAGACTGCTTAATACTACTTAGTACTAAATTAATGAGAGAATATTAGTTTGACCATCACAAAACTTTAAATTCACTCATCATGGCAACAATTCAGTTTTCTAAAGGTATCGACGAGGAAGTGATTCCAGAAGTGCGTTTAACGCGATCGCGAACTGGCAACAGTGGTACAGCGACGTTCATTTTTCAAAATCCCAAAGCATTAAGCAACGGCAGCACCGACGAAATCACTGGGATGTATTTAATTGATGAAGAGGGCGAACTAGTTACCCGCGAAGTCAAAGGCAGATTTATCAACGGTAAACCAGAAGCATTAGAAGCTGTTTATGTAATGAAATCTCCAGAAGAATGGGAGCGCTTCATGCGGTTTATGCAGCGGTATGCAGAAGAAAATGGCTTGGGATTTAATAAAGCTGAATAAGCTGCTATCACTGTTTAAGATGACAGTGGGGAGACGGGAAAGTAGAGCGGGTAGGGGAAATCCTTTCCTAACATTTCTATATTTCCACCCCCATATTTAAAAGATGATGATGCACCAGCCACACCCTGACCAACCAGGAATTACGGTAACTTGTGCTATTGTTACCGTCAGCGATACACGTTCAAAAGAAAATGATAAAAGTGGTCAGCTAATTCAGCAATTACTTAACGCTGCTAACCACACTGTCGGAGCCTACACGATTATTAAAGACGAACCAACCCAGATTCAAGGGCAGTTAGAGATGCTGGGTAAAAATTCTTATTTGGATGCTGTGATTTTTAATGGTGGCACGGGCATTGCACCCAGAGATACTACCTACGATGCCATCGAAAAATTACTGGAAAAAACTTTGCCTGGCTTTGGAGAATTATTTCGCTTTTTAAGCTATCAAGAAATTGGTTCGCGGGCGATCGCATCCCGTGCTGTAGCCGGTGTTTATCAAAGCAAATTAATATTTTCTCTTCCTGGTTCCAGCAACGCTGTACGATTGGCAATGGAAAAACTAATTTTGCCAGAACTTGCTCACTTGGTGAATTTATTGCGTTAATAGGGGCTAGAGGCGCTTAGGCTAGGGACTAGTGAACAGGAGGCGGAGATGGGGAGAGTGGGGGAGTGGGGGAATGAGAGAGGGATAAATTATCAAAAATATTCCCCGTGTCTGGTGTGTCTCCGTGTCCCCTTGTCCTTTTCCTAGCCCCTAGAGTCTGTTTTCAAACTCTTTGATCCCCCTAAATCCCCCTTTCCAAGGCGGACTTTAAGAAACTCTTAGCCCCTTTTTTAAGGGGGTTGGGGGGATCTAAAAAATTAGGAGGCTAAACGAAATAGTTTGAAAACACGCTCTAGTCCCTAGTCCCTAGTCCCTAGTCCCTAGTCTTTCTTCATCCAACTAAACATAGCACGTAAATCTTTGCCAATTTCCTCAATGGAGTGTTCGGCTTCTTTACGACGCATAGCGGTAAATCCAGGTTTACCAGCTTGGTTTTCTAAGACAAATTCCCGTGCAAATTGCCCGGTTTGAATTTCTTGCAGAATCTTTTTCATTTCTGCTTTAGTTTGCTCATTCACAACCCTGGGGCCGCGGGTATAATCGCCGTATTCCGCAGTATTGGAAATGCTATCACGCATTTTGGCGAGTCCACCTTCCACAATTAAGTCAACAATCAATTTGACTTCGTGAAGACATTCAAAATAAGCCAACTCTGGCTGATATCCGGCTTCTACGAGAGTTTCAAATCCAGCTTTGATTAAAGCACTCAACCCGCCGCACAACACAGCTTGTTCGCCAAACAAGTCGGTTTCAGTTTCTTCACGGAAGGTAGTTTCCAGAACACCTGCACGAGTACCACCGATACCTTTAGCATATGCCATGGCGCGATCGCGTGCTTGCCCAGAAGCATTTTGATATACAGCAAACAAGCAAGGTACTCCTTGTCCTTGTTCGTAAGTCCGCCGTACTAAATGTCCCGGCCCTTTGGGTGCTACCATAATCACGTCAACGAAAGGAGGTGGAACGACTTGCCCGAAATGAATATTGAACCCGTGAGCAAAAGCTAACACATTTCCTTCTTCTAAATAAGGTTCAATTTCATTTTTATAAACAGCTTTTTGTACCTCATCAGGTAACAAAATCATTATCAAATCGGCTGCTTTGGCTGCATCTGCCACACTCTTTACGGTTAAGCCTGCTGCCTCAGCTTTAGCCGCTGACTTACTACCCGGATATAATCCGACAATCACGTTCACGCCACTATCCTTAAGATTAAGAGCGTGGGCATGACCTTGGGAACCATAACCGATGATGGCAACTGTTTTTCCGGCTAAAAGGTCTAAATTTGCATCTGTGTCGTAATACATCCGAGCCATAAGTGCGTCTCCGTCAGCAAGCATCCTGTTTAATCGCAGACTTGTTATTTTACCGGATCATGATGCCGTTTCTCGATCAATTCTTTGCACTTGATCATGAGATAATTTTACTTCAAGAGCGTGTACTGAATCTTCAATGCTAGAAATCTTGCTAGCACCAGGAATAGGCAAGACACATGGAGATTTGGAATGCAACCACGCTAGCACAATGCAATAAACCGATACACTTTTTTCCTTTGCTAGCTTCGCTATTACCGGAATATCTTGCAAATTCTTGTGGCGGCGACTACCACCAAAAGGACTCCAAGGTAAGAAGGTCAAATTTTCTTTTTCACAGTACTCCAGTACGCCATCAAATTCGGGCTGACGATGCCAAGGATTGTATTGATTTTGCACCGAGACAATATCAACTACATCTCGCGCTCGTTGAATTTGTTCTACAGAAAAGTTAGAAACTCCTACAAATTTAATCATTCCAGCAGCGACTGCTTCTTTGGCTGGTGCAAGAGATTCCTCGATTGTATAGTTGGGATCGGGTGCGTGGTATTGCCAAACATCAATTGGTTTATTTCCACCTAAAGCCTCAAAGCTGGCGTGAATAGTCTCCCGTAAATGTTTTGGATTTCCGTTGCGTATCCAGCTGCCTTGCGGGCGCATCAAACCACCTTTGGTTGCCACAACTACATCACTTGCATCTCCATTATAAGTTTGCAGCGCTTGACAAATTAGCCGCTCGTTGTGGTGCTTGTCAGATTCATCTTTACAATAGGAATCTGCGGTGTCAATGAAAGTGATTCCCAAATCCAAAGCACGGTGAATGACACTGATAGACTCGCTTTCTGAAGGGCGGCTGCTTAACGACATTGGCATCGCTCCCAAACCCATACCACTAACATAGACATCCGTGTTTCCTAGTTGTTTTTTTCCCATGTGTCTAGCTTTTTTTTAAGTTACATTAACTATTCACTAACTAGTCAGACTTTTGGTGAGAATCCATCCTTCACATGGTTGATTGTCTGCTCTAAATAAATATAAACAATTAGTAATTTACTAAAAATATCTCTTTTTCTACTTGCATTATTTTACTCCAAAATGTACTTCTAAGTTTGTTTCCCGACTTATCTAAGAAGTCGGGGATCTGTTTATTGATGTTGACTTACTTACCTAAAAATTTCTCTAAAAATTTTCAGAAATAGATATAAACACTGTTGTAGTTACAGTCAAATAGCCAATCATTTTCCCAAAGTCATACTTTTAATAAAACTATGAAGACTGTTTTGCAAAGCCGTTTAGGTAAAAGTTTGCTCCTATTAATGACTGTTAGTGGCGTAATGTTATTTACAAACCCGAAAAAAGATACTTACATTGACTACGCTGCCACAAGACTTACCAGCGAAATTCAAAACTCTATTTGTCAAGGGCCGAAGTTACCACAAGGGCTATTATGGGAGGAAGTTGGTAAAATTACAACCACCACCTGTAAATCTGGATTATCTACAGGGCTAGCTTTTCAAAGTATCAGCATTAAAGAATTTATCGCTGATTCAACGGAGCAGCAAAACTTTTTTATTTTCAGTACTTACACTACAAAAGTTTCTCAATATAACTTTAAAACCATTGGTGCCTTCGGTAATTTCCTCACGTTTCAAAAATAGCCGGGTTTTTATCCGATTGAGTGGTATTGTGAAATGCTAATTTTAATAATATAGATGCGCCTCTGACGCTCATCCCATAAAAACCTAAGGTTTGTACTAATTATGACGAAATGATGGCGCAGAGGAATGCCAAGATATGTAGCAGCAACGTATTTAAACTCTTATGCCTGAACTCCGCCAATCAATAGCCCAGCACTACCACGAACGCACTAAATACGATCCGCAAACGATCGCTTCAAAAAGTAAAAGGCTAGACTGGGCGAAACAGCCAGTACCATTCAAGGAGTACAAAATTGGCTCGAATTTTGACCTCAAGCCCTATATTGAAGAAAAGCTGGAAGATTTTACAAATAATCCTGAGGCTCAATGGTGGCAAAGATTGTCGCGGCTTTTGTTTTGCAGTTATGGATTGACTGCCAAAATGCCTTCTATGGGAAGTGCGGTGTATCTTCGTGCAGCACCTAGTGCGGGTGGTTTGTATCCAGCGGAAGTATATTTAGTTTCTCGCGGTACGCAACTTTTACCATCAGGGCTGTATAACTACCAGTGTCGCACTCATTCCCTAATGCATTATTGGGAAAGTGATGTTTGGCAAGCTCTGCAAAAAGCTTGTTTTTGGCATCCGGCTCTGGAAAATACTCAATTGGCAATTATTGTCACTGCTGTTTTCTATCGTTCGGCGTGGCGCTACGAAGATAGGGCTTACCGTCGCATTTTTCTAGATACGGGACATTTGTTAGGCAATATCGAGTTGGCAAGCGCTGTTTGTGACTATCGCCCTCATTTAATCGGCGGTTTTGTGGATGAAGCAGTAAACGAGTTGCTTTATATCGATCGCCAGCAAGAAGGAGCGATCGCTGTTGTTGCCCTAGCAGATTTATTTGATATTAAACAAAATTTGCCTACATGGCGAACGGCTCTACCTTCGGCTACCGAAACTAATTATCCTGAAATTCCCGATGGTGAGTTATTGAAGTATTTTCATCAAGCCACCGAAATTCAAGCAGGTACAACAGGTAAATTGAACTTGCCGGAGGTAAAACAAGAAAAATCCTTAGAAGATAAATACAACTTTCCTTTTTGTCAAAAAATTTCTACTGCCACCACACCAATTAGCTGGGGCGAAAAGTTGGAAGATTTAGAAATTACTATTCTCAAGCGACGTTCTACCCGTGCTTACAATGGTGATTATTTAACCTTTGATGAATTAAAAGCTTTACTTGATTTCACTTACCAACCTCAACATTACATAGATCAGAATTTAGATATTGCTCCAGACTATTTTGACTTGAATTTAATCGAAACATTTATCGCTGTTTCTGGGGTAGAAGGGCTGGAGGCAGGTTGTTACTATTACGCACCAAAAGCGCAAGAATTACGACAAATTCGCTTTAAAAACTTTCGCCGAGAATTACACTTTCTTTGTTTGGGGCAAGACTTAGGAAGGGATGCAGCAGCAATTTTGTTTCATACAGCAGATTTGAAAGCAGCTGTTGCCCAGTACGGCGATCGCGTTTACCGTTACTTACACATGGATGCAGGGCATTTGGGACAAAAATTAAATTTAGCTGCTATTCGCCTGGGTTTAGGCGTTAGTGGTATTGGTGGCTTCTTTGACGATCAAGTTAATGAAGTTTTGGGTATTCCTGCTGATGAAGCAGTATTGTATGTTACTACTTTAGGAAAACCAAGATAATTAACATCTTCCGCGGGAATAGCTCAACTCTCATCTTGCACCTCGTCCCTAAAACGCCTAGAACTTCAGTTCTAGGCTTATAGCTGAAGTCAGTTAAAACTGACTGAAAACTTTACCCAGTTTCCTTTAGTAGACTTTAGCTTTGCAGCCTTTGAAATTTTTTCTTGGCACACAAGAGCACAGATGCGAGATATGAGTCAAAGAATCTCGTAGCGAATGTCTTAAAAGTCAAGCGATCGCACTCAACTTCTTTGTATGCATTTTCTGTTAGCTAGCCGGGTATCTCAACAAAAGCGACAGAATAAAAAGGATACCTGACATCTTGCGCCATTCTCAGCAAGAGCCTTTGGCTCTAATTCTTGTTACCAGGTTGAACTTGGTAACGAGGGTGATTTCTAAATTTAATTTCCCAATAAAATAAACCTCCACAACTATTAAAGCTGCAGAGGTTTACTTCGTATTTGGTGGCGGGAGATGGATTTGAACCATCGACCTTCGGGTTATGAGCCCGACGAGCTACCAGGCTGCTCTATCCCGCGTCGTCTTCTCTAGTATAACTAGAAGTCAGAAATTTAGCAACTACAAAATCGATAATTCTCCAATTACTTCTAAACGTTTGTATCTACCTAAGTTCATAAAGTTTTCTGATAAGGCTTCGGCAACAGAGGGACTAATCCAACCCATTTGTTGGAGCAAGTGAATAGCAGCCGCATACTTTGCCCGTTTTGCCCCATCTATGGCTTTAATTGCCAATCCCATACCTTCGCCGAGTCTACCAATACACTGCACTCCTTCTGCACCAGCTTTACTTACGACTTCTCCTGGTGCTAAACGCATCAGTTCTGTGTCAAATTCTCCGTCTCCCGCTACCAGCGTCGGGTGATGAGTCATGGCACGGACAATACGCTCCATATCCAAACTACTGCTAGCAGCTAGTTGAGCATACAACGATGCCATCTGTCCAAGCTGCATGAGATAGGTGGGTGCACCACAATCATCGTGAACGCTGATAAATTCCTCGGCTGGCATTTTCAGCACTTCTGCTACTTTGGCTATAATCAGTTGCTGTACCGGGTGTTTGCGCTGCAAGTAGTTATTGAAAGACCAATTGCACTGCTGACAAACAGCTAGCATTCCTGCGTGTTTCCCAGAGCAATTGTATTCCAAAGGACTGCGTTTGCCTTCGGGGATCGGACATTGTAGTGCCGAAGGATCAATATCAGCTCGCCAAAGGATATTAAATACTTGTCGTACTTGCTGTATTGTTCCTTTGTGGGAACTGGTAATAATCGCTAAATCGCGATCGCTAAGGTCGTAGCGTTCCAAGGTACCTGTGCTAGTAACGGCAAGTGCCTGAAACGGTTTGAGTGCGGAACGGACAAATGTTGCAGTTTCAGCATTTCCGGCAACAGAAAGCACTCGTCCTCGGTTGTCGCATACAACAGCTTGGACTATATGCTTTGATTCAATTATGCCTTCGCGCAGCAACCTAACTTCCAATACGGCGGCTTGAGTTCGTTTTCCCATTGTCATGGGTGATTATTTATCGCTATTTTGTCTTTTGTGAGTGGTCATTTGTCATGTGTTAGTTGTTGCTTGTTAGTTGTTAGTTGTTAGGAATAATTACCAACTACTAGCCACTACCTACTAACTACTAACCATTAACCAATGACTGATGAGAATTTAAACTAAGTGCCAAACTATAGTACCAGCAACGAACAACACAGCCAAGCTAGCAAAGCTAATTTGTAACCGTTGGATAATAGGTTTGATTTGGTAGGTAACAATTAAGCGATCGCGGGTGAGCACTTCCTGCGGTTTTGTCCAAGTTTGGCCGTCATACCAACCAGACTCTTCATAAAATATGATTGGACTAGCTAGGCGATGTTGCACGTAAGACCAACCTAAATATAATCGCAGCAGTATGAGTATTAAACCCAAACTTGCTCCGGCAGAACCACAAAGGAGAAAATGGGCAATTTGTTTGTGTGGGGGAAAGCTAACTGCTGCGACGGCTGCTGCAATTGGCCAAGATAAACCCCAAATACAAGTTAATTTCGTGATATACTCGCGCCAATCTAGCGTGCAATCACGAAATAGCCAAGATGATTTTAGCTCTTCGTACTCATTTAGCGGTTGTTGCTCGGATGGAACAGGGCAATTTGAGACCGAGGACTCGATCATGTTTGTTTACCTCCACCATCATCAGATGTTGGAAACTCGATATGTTCTGCGTGTCCCCAGAACGCTTCTAAATTATAAAACTCGCGCTCTTTGGGCATCATAATGTGAACAATCACATCGCCGTAGTCTTGCAAAATCCAATTTCCCTCGGTTTTACCTTCTACCCGTAGAGGACGCCTTTGCCAATCTTGTTGTACTTTGTCTTCTATCGCATCGGCGATCGCCCTTACCTGTACTCTTGAATAACCAGTCATCACCACAAAGTAATCCGCCAGGTAAGACACATCTGCTACTCTCAGCAATAGAATATCACCTGCTTTCCGGTCTGATGCTGCTTCGGCAACTGTTTCGGCTACATTTTGACTGGTTGCATTAGTATCAATTTGCAGGTTTCTTACCGCTCCTTTTGTCACAGCGACTGATTGTAATGGGAAGTTTGCTTGGAAATAATCAGACATTAAACCTCAGCTGCTTTTTCTCTTTTTTGATAATTTTGATAAATTTTTACAATTACTGGCAAAAGACCATGGAATTGCAACTGTAAATAATAAGTTGGTTTTTTTGAATACTAACAAAAAATACAGATGTCTATGCGCTTGATTGAATCATTGGCTGTTTGGCTTTCGACTTTTGCAAGAACCAATTGCGAGTAGCGATCGCTCGCGGATGAATCAAACGAGGACTTAAGAGCAAAAATTTGCAAGTGTAATCGCAAGTCAACCAAACAGCCCGCTCCAAATTTTCCCAACAAACTTGTCTTAATGCTTGTAATTCTGAACTATTGCCACGCCCTGGCTCTAGAGTATCTGCTAAAAATACGATACAGCACAGCGGACTCATACCTGGTCTACCTAAGGTGTGATTGGCGATCGCTTGTAATACTTCTTCATCTTTAACACCAAATGTATCTCTAGCGACAATGGCACTGACATCTGCATGTAAAAGATGAGGAGATGCTGCTACCACTTCATCTATTTCCAATCCCTCAACTTCTGCCATCTGCAAAAGTTTTTGTGGCTGAAAATATTTTGCTAAATCATGCATTAGCCCAGCTGTAGCGGCTTTTTCTCGATCCAAATTGTAATGCTCTGCTAGCTCCATTGCCATTTGCTCGACCCTGAGAATGTGGTTGATTCGCGACGCAGGAACATTCTCTGCTAACCAAGCTAAGACTTTTTGGCGCATAATAGCTGAATACCTGAATTCAGGATTGTGGCAACAAATGTTATTGAATAGATATTCCTATTCTAACGGAGTTATCGGCTTGGATTTGTTTGCCCAGATTTAGCCTATTTTTGTAGCGAAGGCTAGTATTCAAAAAGTATGCCACCTGTATGGCTGTATACCAATTTTCTATGAAAGCAATTTTTGTAGGGTGGGCACTGCTTAACTTTCCTCAAACCTGATTTTGACGTTATGGACAGTGCCACCTTACGGTTTTTCCTACACTCTGTTCATACTTCCTGCTTCGACACTACTGTAGACTCTATAACTGGGGTATCTGCCGTAACTGTGTAGAAGAGGGACTCATAATGATTTAGAGCCTGCTCAAAAGCATATTGCTCTGTGGCATATTGACGACTGTTATAACCAAGAGTTTGAACTTTGTTCGGATGTTGGTATAAGTCCAAAATTGCCTGGGCTAGAGCATCTGGATCTTCTGGAGGAACAATAATTCCACCCCCACTTTGTCTGATTGCTCTTGCAGCAGTTCCGTTTTCAGGTACAGAAGCAACCAATGCTCGACCACTGGCAAGTAATACTTGAATTTTCGATGGCATATTGAAGGAGATCACATTTTTCTTTTGCACTACCAAGCCAATATCAGCAGCAGCTAGCATCTCTGGCAAATGTTCGCGGGGTTGAAAAGGTAGTAACAAAACGTTATCTGCACCACATTTTTGGCATTCTTGTTGCAATCTTTGCAAACATGAAGCTTCGCCAACGATGACAAAAGCAATATCTGGAATATGCCGCAACACAGAGGCTGTTTTGACAACTGTTTCTAAGCCTTGGGTGAGAGCTATATTGCCTGAATATAAGACTACAAATTTGCCATTCAAGTTATGGGCAATACGGAAAGCGTTATTGTCCTTGGGCAAGGGGCGAATGAAGTTTGTATCAACCCAATTAGGAATTTGCAAAAGTTTATTAGCTTCGACATTTTTAGCGAGCAAATTTTCTATAAAACCATCACTAATAACGCTGATTTTGGTGGCGCTACGGTAGGCAAATTTTTCTAAAGCTGTAAAAACTTTAATCAGCAATTTATTTTTAAGCAGACCGACATGGATAGCAGCTTCGGGTAATATGTCTTGAAGGTTTAACACTACAGGACAACCATACAACCATCCCAACAAGGTAGTTGGTATACAAACCGGTAAAGATGGAGAAGGTGTCAGGATGACGTCAGGACGCCAACCATTTAAAGCTGGTAGAAGACTTGTGAAGACAAAGCTAGCGTCTAGCAACATCCGATCTAATAAATTTGGCTGCGGACGAATCCAAACATAACTGCGTTGAATTTGAACACCATTTTTATACTCAGTAACATACAACTTCTTCCTATACCCTTCGTAAATTTGACGCTCAGGATAGTTTGGCATTGCAGTGACTACGCGCACTTTATGTCCCCGCTTAACCAGTCCCTCTGCTAATTCAGTCATCAAAGGAGCGATGCCAATTGGTTCTGGATAGTAGTTATATGAGTAAATTAAAATCTGCATATCAAAATTAGTCAGAATATGCTTGGTATTTGCTTAGTCTGTTGATTTAAAAGCTTTCTGCATTCAGAGAGCAGTTCTGTTTAATTTTCTCTTTGAATTCTTTTGATGTCAGCAAGTTTTCATTAAAGTTTTAGTAAAATTTAATACCTTTATGTAGGTATACCAAGATATTTATTACTTTTAAATCACACTATAAAAAACAGCAATTAAGTATTTATTCTTAGTTAAAATTTCTATATTGATTACTTTTGGAGCAAGATATAAACCAAAATTTGTATTTTAAATAAGTACAATTTCCAGAACAGGAAAAATATATGAATATACTAAGTTAACTATTATCGTTTTATACTGAGCGTGAGATGTGCGCTGATTTACTTACTTGTTATTTAAGAAGCTTCTGTACTACAAAAAATCTAGGAGTAGGAAAGCATACAAGAAAAAGAGCTTCCTTGTTTCCCCGCTCCTAAATTTATACATTTAAGCTAAACGGCACCACTATTTTTGTGAAATAGAATGGCTATTGTTTTGAGAATAAGCTTTAGATCGTATAGTAAGCTCCAGTGTTTTTGATACTGCAAGTCCAGACGAATCACATCCTCAAATTTACGTATGCTAGAGCGTCCATTTACTTGCCATTCTCCAGTCATACCCGGTTTTACATCTAGTCGTTGCCACTCAGGTACTTCATAACGCTCTACTTCATCGGGTGTAGGCGGGCGGGTGCCGACTAAACTCATCTCTCCTTTAAGGACATTCCAAAATTGAGGAAGTTCATCCAAACTGGTACGTCGCAAAAAGGCTCCTACTTTGGTAACTCTGGGATCTTTATCAATTTTGAAAAAAGCCCCTTGTACTTGGTTGTGTTTTTCCAGTTCAGCTTTCCTAGCTTCTGCATCAACATACATCGATCGGAATTTCCAAATCCGAAAGCGCTTACCCATCCAACCACAGCGAGTTTGGCTAAATAAAATAGGGCCGGGATCGTCAAGTGTAATAGCAACAGCGATGGGAATAAATACAACTCCTGTAATTAATAACCCTATAAATGCCCCAACAACGTCTATCAAACGTTTCATCCAAGAACGCACAGAGGGGTGTGTGGTTGGTAGCTGCTCCTCTAATTGTCGGTTGGAGGATGCTTCGGTGTTACCACCAGATTCAATATGAAAAACCTCCTCCAAGCCTGTAAGGTTCAGTACTGCCATAACCTGAGGAGTAACATTCCGCAAACTCAATTCAATTCCTTTTTCTTGAGCAGTTTTGTAATTACTCACTAAAGCACCCAAACCACTGCTATCCATGAAAGTAGTCTGCTGAAAGTCGATGATAATTTTTTTAAGAACCGGATTTGCTTGGATTAAGTCTTGACAGGTTTGCTTAAATGCCACAGCTTCAAGCATGCTCAACCGGTGTGAGACCTGCACTACTGCCATATCATTTAATAACATTACTGAATCATCTACCTCTGTGGTTTGGCTATTCATGAAATCCTGTACTTTCATTGCCGTGTCAATATAATCGACCCAAAATTATTTTGTCTTAGCGAATCACTTTACCCGATGTTTACTCGGTTATTTACTGGAGTTCAGATTAGAGATTTTCAGGGACGGTTCACAATAGAACAAGAGGTTACAAAATATCCTTACGATTTTGCTGAAGTAGCGCATACGTACTGCTATCATCAATGACTACTAAAACTGTTACTAAACCTACAGCACGCCTGATTGAGGTCTTTTCCGCAATCCAAGGGGAAGGATTGAATGTTGGGACACGTCAAATTTTTATTCGCTTTGCCCTTTGTGACTTGCGCTGTCATTTTTGTGATAGCGCCCACACTTGGAGTACACCCACAACTTGTAGGATTGAGCGATCGCCTGGCTTACGAGATTTCGAGATTTACTCTAATCCCGTTTCTTTAACCCAATTAATTGAATGGGTTAAGCGGCAAAATATACTTCCCCTGCACGATAGTATTAGCTTAACAGGTGGTGAACCACTTCTTCATGCACAATTTTTGGTGGAATTTTTACCGCAGGTACGTACAGTCACTGGTCTACCTATATACTTGGAAACTGGCGGACATCGTCCAGAACAATTGGCAAACATTTTGCCCTATCTAGACTCTGTAGGTATGGATTTTAAGTTACCCAGTGTCAGTGGCGAAAGTCATTGGCAAGAACACGCAAAATTCCTCCAACTCTGTTATGAATCACAAGTGGAAGTTTTTGTCAAAATTATAGTTTCTGACAAAACAGACCCTACTGATTTAGAGGATGCTGGTTTATTAGTGGCAGAAGTTAGTCCGCAAATCCCCATTTTTTTACAACCTGTCACTCCTCTAGCAGCATCTGAACAACTTACTCAAAACCCTATATTTGCACCTGCTCCAGAGCAAGTTTTGATATGGCAAGCTTTAATGAAGCGGTTTGTCAAGCAAGTGCGTGTAGTGCCTCAGACGCATAAAATGTTGAACCAACTTTAAGTAGCTCGGTATTGTACTTAAAAATATTTTTTGATCGAGCAACAAGTTGTGGAATTGTGTTGAATTACTTTTGTTAGTAACTAACCTAGATTCCAAGGTTATCCAATTATAGGTGGGTATATGTAGTTTAAATTGGCTCATATCTTTAGTCTGGGTTGAACTAGAAGCACCAAAAGCTGAGGTTTTGAAAACTAGCGGTCATCTCCCGTGTCAAATAGGTGATTTTTTGTTATTATTCACCCCTCCGTTCGAGAATGAATGGAAAACTACTCAATGAACGTTTGAAAAGAATAAGGAGTAATAACTTTACCACCTGGAAATTACTGAGAGCAGTAATTTATGCAGGCAACGCAGTTGCTCCTCTGCTTCATTCTCATAGGAGTTTTGTGAAGATAGGAGCAAGCACCAGACAATTTTGATTAAATTTCAATGTGAACATTCGCACTGAACTTAATTAACCTTTTCTTAATATATTCTTAATCGGAAAGCCAGATGCACAAAAAAGCGATTTTCTAGGTGTGAGAGTTATGATGCAAGTAAGACATTGACTGTTCTTGTGCAGCAGCTTTGTTGTGCTAATTATTACGGATATATAAAATTCGCTTACGTATTTCCCTAAGCGATCGCGTGAGGTTTGATGATAGTAAGCTGTTCTTCGGTGAAACTTGGGAGATGGAAAGTTATTCAGCTAATCTGGGCATAGTGCTGTATATCTTTATCGTTGTGAATGTCACTAGTCATTTGTCCTTTGTCCTTTATGTTACAAATGACTAATGACTAATGACTAAGAACAGGCTTCACGAGTAAATGTGTAAATTGCATCCGTAATTGCCGATGCTTTTTAATATTCACTATCATCCATAGCAGCCTTAGATTTTGCCTTTGCTTTGTTAGCACTGCGTTTGAGGGCAGAAAGCCGTGCTTCGTATCTAGAGCGCTGGCGCTTGCCGGGAGTGATATCAATTAAGGTTTTTAAGGCGCTACCCAAGCTTTTGTAGGCGTTCGGAAGGCTATAACCAAAACGAGTTGCTAAGGCGATCGCTTTTTCGTCAGCTTCCACTAATTCCCTTAACTGCTTTTCCCCATTATTTTTTTGATAAAGTCGCCAACCAGAAACTCCGCACAGCGCTAAAGCGAGAAACAGCAACAATACATCTTGTACCCACAATTCACCAACAGCACCACCCAAACCAATCGCTAAGGCTGCCATTTCCCAACCATCTTTGGGAATAGTATCATTTTGAATGCGAGCAACTTCGTGCCAGAACAGCAAATTGCGCTGATCCATTGCTAGCGAATCCCATTTCACCAAGTCTATTTGAATTTCTACTTGGTCTTTACCTATTTCTTCAGAGCGGATCAGGGGTGGATTTACCTCTGTTGTACCTTCAACCATGACCCAGCTCTGCAATTCTGGCGGTAATAAGCCTTTTAACCGCCGGAGTTCACTCATTTCTGCTTTAGCAGAGGAGGTAGCATACGATGTCATATTTATCCAGCCCTAGTAAAACTTTCAGTATATCGAGGGTAACACTTTAGGAGTATAGCTATTTCACTGAGCATTTGAACTCATTCGCTAGGAAAACTTCCTCGCTTTTTACGAGCTTCCATTGCCTTTTCTAATAGTTCTAGCAATCCTGGAGCCTGTTCTTGAATACTAAGTAAGATTCTCTCACCTAGTTCCACGTTTCCTGGATCTTGACCTGTTTCCATCACGGCTTGCAGGCGAGGCAGTGCTACGCTATCAACCAACTGAATTAATCCACTCAAACAACGGTTGAATTGTTTCTCTGTAAGAGTGGAGTCTTCTAAGGGAAACTCTATAATGGCACGAATTTCACCGTCGGAAGGGTCATATTCCCATTGCAGCATCTTGGTTTCCCAAGAAATTGCCAGCATTGTCTGAAGGATAGCTACTTTGTGAGGATGATCTTGCACTCCCGCCAAAACTTGGGGCGCAAATAAGCGAAAAAATTTTCCTTCCTCATCTAGCTGAACGACAATCAAAAAATCTTCTATATTTTCACTTTCTACACCTGTAATAATCCGATCTTCTTCTTCATCTAAACGATAGTCCCAACCAAGATTATCCAAGTAATGAGCAATCTGTTCCAGATTCACAGCCATAAAAGCCTCATCATAAAAACTGGAGCGGCTATTTCCAGACCTAGTTTAACCTGCTACAGGTACTTTATTAGGTTGATTTAGATACTTCTCCTTATCTATCAATTTGCAATCAACTCTTGCTAATGTTGAAGCTAACTACAGGTTCAAAATATATTCTTAACAGAATATATTTAAAAAATATGCTTTTATCTAGTTGAGCCTAACCTTAACTATTACTTTTTTAATATCACATAAACTAAAAACACAAAAACACAGATCCCCGACTTCTCTAAGAAGTCGGGGATCTGATAGGACATATTTTACGTTATGTTAATTAGTAATTTTTGATTGTCAATGATATTTATGGATAAAAAAACTTTAATTTTAGCGATCGCACCCCTGATTTTTAGCCTTACTGCTTGTAGTGGAGAGGTGGCAAACACAGGAAATAAAAGCGCGTCACAAGCTACTCAAAGCCGTTTGGATACGATTAAAAGTCGCGGACAGTTAATTTGTGGTGTTAGCGGTGAACTACCAGGATTTAGCTTTGTCGGAACAGATGGTAAATACTCTGGATTAGATGTAGATGTATGTCGCGCCATAGCAGCGGCTTTGTTCGATAACCCAGATGCAGTAGAGTACCGCAATCTTAATGCGAAAGAGCGGTTTACAGCCGTACAAACCTCAGAAGTAGATGTTCTCAGCCGTAACACTACATATACGCTCAGTCGCGATACCTCCGTGGGTTTGGAGTTTGCACCGATAGTCTTTTATGATGGTCAAGGCGTCATGGTTCGTAAAAGTAGCGGCAGCAAGACTCTAGCAGATCTCAAAGACAAAGCAATCTGCACTCAAACTGGTACTACCAATGAGCAGAACTTAGCAGATCAAATGCGAAAACGGGGTATACCTTACAAACCCCTTGTCTTTGAGGATGTCAATACAGCATATGCCACTTATGCGCAAGGACGTTGTGACGCTGTTACCTCTGATAAATCCCAATTAATTTCTCGGCGCACAATTTTACCCAAGCCAGAAGATAATGTAATTCTTGATGAAAATCTATCTAGCG
The DNA here is from genome assembly GCF_000317285.1 of Chlorogloeopsis fritschii PCC 6912. Taxonomy (GTDB): domain Bacteria; phylum Cyanobacteriota; class Cyanobacteriia; order Cyanobacteriales; family Nostocaceae; genus Chlorogloeopsis; species Chlorogloeopsis fritschii. The sequence goes on from NZ_AJLN01000045.1 coordinate 54,210, forward strand.
AGCCATTTGCTCCAGCTGTCGCCGACGGAGATAGTAAGTGGGCTAATACTGTTAAATGGGTAGTTTATTCCCTAATTAAAGCCGAAGAATTGGGAATTAATTCTCAAAATGTCGCAAAGCTTGCTAATAGTAACGATCCAGAAATTCGACGTTTTTTAGGAACTGAAGGTAACCTTGGGCAAGGGATGGGTTTGCCAAATGACTTTGCTGTCAGAATTATTAAGCACGTGGGCAACTACGGTGAAATTTACGATCGCAATTTGGGAGCAAAGACAAAGCTAAATTTTCCTCGCGGTCAAAATCAACTTTGGACAAAGGGTGGACTATTGTTTTCTCCTCCTTTTAGATAATCGGTTATAGCTCATGCATAATTTAAAATCTCCCTTGTGGCGTGATCGGCGTTACTGGCAAATTCTTGTTCAACTAATAATTGCATTTTTAGTAGTATTTTTAGTAGTTATACTATGGATCAATCTCAACTATAATTTGCAGAAATTAGGAATTAAATTTGGATTTGATTTTCTCAAGCAACAAGCTTCATTTGATATTAGTGAAACGCCTATTGCTTACAATCCATCTGATACTTACAGTCGCGCCTTATGGGTAGGCTTAATTAACTCTTTACGAGTGGCGATCGCGGGCATTATTCTCACTACTATTATTGGTATATTTGCAGGAATAGCACGCCTATCTGACAATTGGTTAGTACGAAATATCGCTGGGGTTTATGTAGAGATTTTTCGGAATACGCCTCTACTTTTACAATTATTATTTTGGTACTTTGCTGTTTTTCTGAGTTTACCTAAGATAGAAAACCAAATTTCTGTTTTGAGTTTAGTTTATATCAGTCAAAGTGGTGTGCAATTCCCGTGGTTTAGGCTCTCTTCAGAATTTTTTGCTTTGCTAATGGGATTGACTTTTTATACTGGTGCGTTTATCGCTGAAATTGTGCGAGGTGGTATTCAATCTGTACCAAAGGGACAATGGGAAGCAGCCCGTTCCTTGGGTTTAAAGCCTGGTTTGGTGATGCGACTGGTGATTTTTCCTCAAGCTTTGCGAGTCATAGTGCCACCACTGACAAGTCAATATCTGAATTTGACTAAAAACTCTAGTTTAGCGATCGCCGTAGGCTATCCCGATATATATTTTGTTGCTTCTACTACTTTTAACCAAACTGGTAGAGCGGTAGAAGCTATGTTGTTGATTATGCTTACTTATCTGACATTGAGTTTGACAATTTCTTTGGGAATGAACTTTTTTAATAGGATGGTGGCGATTAAAGAAAGATAAGAATATAGCAGGGAATAGGGTTGGGGGAACAGGGAGAGGGGGAGACAAGGGGACACGGGGACAAGGGGAGTAATAAATAATTGTACAGACGCGATTAATCGCGTCTGTACCCACTAACTACTGTACGGGCGGGTTTAGAAGATAAATTATCAGTTTGAAGGCAAGATAATCAACAAAACCCGCCCCTACTAACAAATGAATAATGACCAATGACTAACTTTTAAAATATGAATTGGCTGCGTAAAAACTTGTTTAATACCTGGTACAACAGCATATTAACTGTTGTCTGTTTGGTATTACTGTTCTGGATAGGTTGGGGTGTTTTGAGTTGGGCGATCGCTCAAGCACAATGGGAAGTTATTGGGGTAAATTTGCGTTTATTTTTTGTCGGTCGTTTTCCCCCAACATTATACTGGCGAGTTTGGATTGTGTTAGCAATAGCCTCCACGTTACTAGCTCTGACTTGGGGAGTTTTCTTTAGCAAACAAAGTGTGAACAGCCGACGAATTAACCTTTTTGCTTTGATTCTCTGCGGAGTCTTATTGTTTTTACCCCTAGATTTAAATACCCGCCTTTGGTTGCTGATAATCATAATTTTAATATTTGCAGGTTTTTGGCTGGGGAGAAGATGGAGTGGTGCGATCGCGCCTTGGCTTTCGCTTGCATGGTTGTTATCTTTCCCTGTGATATTTTGGTTAATTGGTGGTGGATTTGGTTTAAGACCAGTACCAACAAGTTTATGGAATGGTTTGCTGCTTACTCTCCTCATGGCAGCAGTTAGTATTGTGCTTTCTTTTCCCATTGGCGTGTTACTAGCTTTAGGACGTACTAGCAACCTACCTATAGTCCGTTGGTTATGTATTTTGTACATTGAAATTATTCGGGGGCTGCCACTAATTGGGATTTTATTTTTTGCTCAGGTGATGTTTCCCTTGTTTCTGCCAGGGGAAATTCGTTTGGATAGAGTTTTGCGTGCCATTGCTGGATTAGTTTTTTTTAGTGCTGCTTATATGGCAGAAAATGTGCGCGGCGGACTCCAAGCTATTCCTCGCGGACAAGTTGAAGCCGCCAAAGCCCTGGGACTCAACGCTTCCTTGGTTGTGCTATTAATTGTCCTGCCTCAAGCCTTGCGTGTTGCAATTCCGGCAATTGTTGGTCAATTTATCGGATTATTTAAAGACACTTCACTTTTATCTTTGGTGGGATTAGTAGAGCTTACAGGAATTGCCCGTTCTATTTTGGCACAACCACAATTTCTCGGTCGTTATGCAGAAGTTTATCTGTTTATTGGCTTAATTTACTGGCTATTTTGTTATGCTATGTCGCTGGCTGCTCGGCGCTTAGAGAAGCAGTTAGTGAACTGAGAGCTTGTACTACTCTCAATCGTAAGGTGGACACTGTCTATAACGTAAAAATAAGGGTTTGAGGAAAGTTGGCAGTGCCCACCCTACAAAATTTCTCATCGAAAATATAGAAAATGAGGAGTTAATTTCTGTGTCAGAACAAAAACCGATAATTATTGCTGATAATGTTCACAAATGGTATGGTAAATTCCATGCTCTGCGAGGTATAAGTCTAACAGTAAATCTTGGAGAAGTAGTAGTCTTAATGGGGCCTTCTGGTTCGGGTAAATCAACTTTAATCCGTACATTTAATGCTTTAGAAGATTATCAAAAAGGTAAAATAGAAATTGATGGAATTACCCTCAGCCATGATTTACGAAATATTGAAGCAATTCGCCGAGAAGTGGGGATGGTATTTCAACAGTTCAATTTATTTCCCCATTTAACGGTGATTCAAAATATTACTTTGGCACCAATTTGGGTGCGTCATTTGCCAAAGGTAAAAGCTAAAGAATTGGCAATACAACTACTAGAGCGAGTAGGCATTTTAGAACAGGCATATAAATACCCAGGACAGTTGTCTGGAGGACAACAGCAGAGAGTAGCGATCGCTCGTGCTTTAGCTATGCAACCTAAAATCATGCTTTTTGATGAACCAACCTCTGCTTTAGATCCAGAGATGGTGCGAGAAGTTTTAGAGGTGATGCGGAGTCTTGCCCGTGATGGCATGACAATGGTAGTTGTCACCCACGAAGTTGGATTTGCTCGTGAAGTCGCCGATCGAGTTATTTTGATGGATAACGGCAATCTAGTGGAATCAGCTACCCCTGACAGCTTTTTTAATAATCCCCAAGAAGAACGTACCCGGCAATTTTTATCACAAATTCTTTAGCTTAATAGAAATTATATGTGGATTGCAATACCTTTAATTTCAGTTAAGGGATTACCAAGAAATAAATTATTCAAATAAAAAAACCACAGAGACACTGAGAGCACTGAGAAATAAGAAACAGAGAGGTCTATTAAGTTAGGTTATTGAGTTGTTTTACATTTGGAAGTGCCTAATTTAGATATTTTTCTATCTAAAAGGTGATGCAAAATTAATATAACAGCTTTTTAAAATAAAACAACTTCTCCAATATTTAATATGCCTGATTATTCCACCATTACAGCAGAAATAATTCAGCAAGCGCAAACTATCGAGGATGTTCTTCCAATCAAAAATGAAGCTTGCCGCTCAAAATTCTTTTTCCATCCTCATCCCACCCCAAAAGTTTGCCTGTTCTTTCACGGATTTACTGCTGGCCCTTACCAATTTGAACCATTGGGAAAAACTTTGTTTGAATCTGGTTACAATGTTTTGATACCGTTACAGCCTGGTCATGGAGTAGCCGGCAATTGGAATGGTGACAACCCTCCTCCTCTGCCTACAGAACAAGAGGTATATCAAGAGTTTGCATCTTCCTGGCTGCAAGTAGCACGAAATTTAGGAGAGCAGATAATTATTGGTGGATTATCTACAGGTGGTAACTTGGCAGCTTGGTTGGCACTAGAATACCCCCAAGAAATAGAGAAAGCTATACTGTTTGCTCCCTATGTTAGTAGTAATAATCCAATCGTCAATTTTCTTGTAGAAATACTTCCTTTTTATTATGAATGGTTGAATAAAGATAATCCCGGTAATTTTGGTTATCACGGTTTTCGCATTCCGGCACTGCGATTATTTTTAGATATGGGTCAAACAGTACTGGAGCGAGTAGAGAAAGAAGCCGCAGTGCCAATGTTTGTTATTTCTAGTGAAAGTGACCCCACAATTGACCATAATGAACTACGAGCTTTATTTTTAGCTTTAAGAAAGAATCAGCATCAATCTTGGTATTTTAACTTTGAGAAAGTTTTTGAAATTCCCCATACCATGATGACTAAGGCTGAAGGTAATAACTATCAAGACTTATTGATTACCATAGCTAAAGCTTATATTGAAAGTGATATTACTTGGGATGAATTACTAAAAATTGGTTATCAAATATTGCAAGGAAAAAATTTTGATTTTGCTGCATCACAATTCAATTTAACCAAACAAATTTCTCCAGATGTGTCAGTTTTATTGACAGTGATGGAGAAGAAAACAATTATTGAGCAAATTCTGTAGGGTGGGCACTTTTAAGCTTTTGGTAAAACTCCTATTTTACGTTCTTTACAGTGCCCACCTTACGGTTGAGGCTCACAAAAAAGAGTTGCAAATAATGAAAATCCCTGCCCTTGCAAGAAGGACTAGGGAAACATTCAGAGCTTCTCAAAACAACTATTTAGCGCTTTCTGGCAATGCTGATGGATATATACCTTCGACAATTAACACAGGTCTTGTGTTGTATTCCTTCTCTAATTGTCCTCGCAATTGTTGGTTCCAACCAAAATTGTAGTCTCTCTCAAGCTCAGTAACAACAAATGGGCGGAGTGTACCAGTAGCAACAATCCTTTCGCCTTGTTTAATAGGAGCTTTTTCTTTGATTTGATCCGTCACTAAAACTAACAATGGATTATCGCCAAGGAGTGTATCGTCTTCAAGGACAAATGCACTAGGACTGTAAATTCTTTCGACCTCGGCAGGTACAGCAATTACCTTATTGTAGTATTTTTGTGGTTGTTCACTGATTTCTCCTGGTACTGGTGCCAAGGCAATTGACCGTGCAATAATTGCTGGTCTACCTTCATACTCTCGATAAGAATCTTGACCTAAATTTAAGCCGTATTCTTGTTGAATAGCATTGGGATCAAATTTAGTAACTGTACCCGTTACTTGCAATCTTGAATCTTGAGGTATGGGCCAGTTGACAGTTTGACCAGTATTATTTACAACGACTATTCTTTCACCGCTAAAAACTTCCCTGTCAGTAATTGTAAATACTTTGTCATTTAGCCTATTAATAGGCTGGCTTCTGACAGTCACAAGTTTACCTATAAGAGCATCTGTCTTCTGACTAACATCCGGTGCAGTAACGTTTTCTTTTTCTGCTACAGGTTTAGAAGTATCAGGAGCTTCTGCTGCTGGAGATTGAGGAGTAGTTGCTTGCTGTTGGTTAGGCGCACATGCAGGAAGAACTATCGCCGCTAATGCAATAGCTAGGGCACCTATGCGATTATTCCAACCTCCTTTTTGATATTGATTAAAAGTTGTCATTTTTCCTCCTTATTATTAAACTTATTGGAACAAATTCATAACTACCTACCCTTTCTAATCTTTTTCATGTTGATTAGAAATTACCTAAAAGATATTAGTAGTTACTTTTGATCCCTATTATTTTTTGCTTGAGAAAATATTAACGACACTAGTCTAGTCTAAAAAATTGAATAGCCTTAACCTTCTATCTAAAGAAAGAAAGCCAAAGATAGATTATTTGTTCTGATAACTTTAATCGTTAGTCAATCCATTATTTTAAAATTCTGAAGCTGTAAATTACAGATCCCCGACTTCTATAAGAAGTCGGGGATCTTGTGTTCTGCAAATGATTTAGGACTGCTGTATTCTGCCTTATTTTCACTGAAGATATCTGTATCAAAAAAAATACTGAATACCGTAAAATTATCATTAGACTTATATATACCATCTTGCTAAAATTTGGTCACTTATCACTGTAATATAAAGCACTTACATAATTAGTTGATATCAACAGTGTTTTTTTACAGAAGTATTAGTATGTTTTCTCTGACTCAGTAGTCAAGATTATAAAAAATGTTAATGAATAATATGGGTGAAAAGCCAAATTTAGGAAGCAAGTTTAAAAAAAAAGTTGATAATTTCTTTGTTTTCTTGGAAATTTTTGAATGTGAAGGAGGAATCCAATCCTACATCAAGGATATTTTTCGTGCCTATCTAAGTTTTACTGAAGCCTATCATGGTCAAGTATTTTTACTAAGAGATAGCTTCTGTTGCTCAAATCCTTATCAGTGTGAGCGTTTACAGTTTCATTACTTTAAAAGTCATTCTCCCCAAATTGGGAGAGTTAAAATCACAGCAGCTTTGCTAAAATCTCTGCTACAACAACACCCTCAACACGTTTTTTGCGGTCATATAAAACTAGCAGTATTAGTACAAACTCTCTGCCAGCCCTTAGGAATTCCTTACACTGTCCTAACTTATGGTAAGGAAGTATGGGAGGTGCTTCCACCTCAGCAGCAACGCGCTCTTGCCTGTGCCGCCAAGATTTTAACAATTAGTCGTTACAGTCGCGATCGCCTCTGTGCAGCAAATAATATCGAACCCAACAAGGTACACCTACTTCCTTGTGCTATTGATGAAAATAAATTTACTCCAGGTATCAAACAGCCAGAATTAATCGATAAGTATGATTTGGCAGGGGCAAAGATATTAATGACCGTAGCACGACTGTGGTCAGGAGATATCTACAAAGGTGTAGATGTGACAATTAGAGCTTTACCGCAAATATCTCAAGCTTTTCCAGAAGTAAAATATTTGGTAATTGGCCGTGGTGACGATCAACCTCGATTAGCCCAGCTAGCAAAAGATTTAGGTGTAGCAGAACGTGTAATATTTGCTGGCTTCATCCCTACAGAGGAACTAATAACACACTATCGCCTTGCAGATGCCTACGTTATGCCTTCTCAAGAGGGATTTGGTATTGTTTATCTTGAGGCAATGGCTTGTGGTGTGCCTGTACTTGCTGGTGATGCCGATGGCTCATCTGAACCGTTGCAAGATGGGAAATTGGGATGGCGGGTACCGCACCGCGATCCTGATGCTGTAGCCAAAGCTTGCATTGAAATACTCAAAGGACACGATCAGCGTTGTGATGGGCAGTGGTTGCGAGAAGAAGCGATCGCTTGTTTTGGGATGAATGCTTTTCAGGAGCGGTTACGACAAGAATTGTTGTTTGTTGAACCTACACCCTTATCCAGTTGTTAAAATCTGCTTCAGAAATATGTATCACGCCTGAGATGAATGATACAAAAGGTATCATTAACTTCTGTTTGCTGATTTTGGGTGCGATCGCTAACAGTCGGTTGTGGTTCACTCTAGAAAAACCACTGCCCGCAACAACGCCCCACAATTTCTTAAACTGGATCTGCAAGACACTCACAAACGCCTAAGAAGATGAAAGCATCTGCAAAATTCGATTTTGAGGACGAGAAGTTTAACGCACCCCCTTCTCAAATCATCCCTTGGTGTCAGATGATTAATCCTCGGTATGGCAACAATGGTATTCAACATTATGGTTTGGCAATTAAACTAGATAACGCTCATGCTGTGGGCTTTCAGCCAGATGACAATTGGCAGCAGGTAGAGCATGAATTTAGCTCTGGATTAGAAACGGTATATATCACTACTACCCCCCGCATAGTTATCGTCAGGCGAGGGCCTTTGTCTGTCAAAGATAGGGAAACTGGTATTAAGCTCGGTACCCTTAGAGATAATTACGATGCTTTTTTAGCAGATAAACTTAAATTTAAAACTTTTACACGCTACTTAATTTTTCTGGTCGCAGAAAATAAAAAGTTTTTACATGAATTGCCTTTGCAATTAACCCTAAACGGTGCAGCAGGAGCAAGTTTTAGCAAAGCCTATTGTGAATATCAACAAGGTAGAGTTGCAGGTGGATTCGTCGCCGAACTAGAAAGGGCATATGCCGGGTATCGCAAGCAACCTTTAACGCCAAAAGGGCAGCTATTTCATGCTCACGGAATTTTTTGTCCTATGATTGATTGCGAAGAAAGAGGCATTGAGCCAAACACGGTTCTAGTTGCTTCAACTGTGGATTATAAACATCCTACTATTGGGACGTTAACACAATATTTGATTGCTTCTGATTCTCCAGAGTCAGAAATCATTATCAAGACTTTTGAAGAACACAAAGAGTTTGGTAGGGAAACTGTGAAAGCGGAAACAGCAAAGATGGTGCCTGTAGGGGTTTCTAGCTCCTACATTTACCCAGATGAAGATGATTTTGGTTATCCGCCTTACTAGGCTATTAGCTGTTGAAATTCATCTATGTTACGTTTGATTAATACTCCGCCTTTGCAGTACATATGTACTATAATTTTGTGGTTGAGAGAAACTTACTTGCATATCTGCAAGGAGAAAGGCAATGACAGAGTTTCGTACAATCACTCCACATTTGACAGTTAGTGAGGCCAGGGCGGCAATAGAGTTTTACAAAGCAGCTTTTGGTGCGATTGAGAAATACATTCTGCCCTCTCCAAAAGATAACAAAATTATGTATGCCGAGTTGGAAATTGGCAACTCAGTAATTTATTTAAATGATGAATTTCCAGATTTTGGTTCCCAGTCGCCGATAACTTTAAATGGTTCGCCCGTCACAATGCACTTGCAAGTTGATGATGCAGATGCTTGGTTTGCTCGTGCGGTGAATGCGGGAGCTACGGTGACAATGCCTTTAGAGGATATGTTTTGGGGCGATCGCTATGGCAAGCTAGTCGATCCCTTTGGTCATCATTGGTCGATTGCCAGTCAAATTGAAGAGGTACCACCAGAAGAAATCATGCAACGGGCAACAGCCCAACTGTCTAGTTGATGCCTGAGGATTGTAGTTTGACGCTAGTTGAATAATAAAGTAAAATGGCAGATTGTCTGTCTAATTCCTGCTCGGATCAGGTAAATTCATATTTTGCATTTACGTTCTTGTCCACCAAGAAATAAATTTCTGGGCTGCAAGGCAAAAGTCTGCTTAAGCAGACTAGGCAAAATTTCAGTCCGTTTTAATGAACTTGGGCTATTAGCCTGGAACTGAAGTTCCAGGCGTTTTAGGGACGAGGTGCAAGATTTGAGTAGACATACTACAAAAGCTGGCAAAAAAAGTCAGCTACCTGTACGGCAACTTTTAAGGACAATTACATGACCTACGCAATTATTGAAACTGGCGGCAAACAATTACGAGTTGAAGCAGGCCGCTTTTATGATATTGAACTGCTTCATGCCGAATCAGATGAAAAAGTTACCATAGAATCAGTGCTGCTAGTGCAGCATGATGGTGAAACAACCATTGGACAGCCTCTAGTGGCAGGGGCAAAAGTAGAAGGGACAGTAATGCGGCATCTTCGGGGTCGCAAAGTCCTGGTGTACAAAATGAAACCGAAAAAGAAAACCCGCAAAAAGCGGGGACATCGGCAAGAAATCACCAGGTTAATGATTAACTCTATTAGCCTGAATGGTTCTGTACTTGCATCGCAAGAAACAGCAACCACTACTAGTGAGGCAACAGAAGAACCTGCCCAAACAGCTGCTGAATAATATAGTAGGGGCGGGTTTATGTAGAAGATATTTCGCCTATTCACAGGTGCTTTTTTTTAACCCGCCAGTACAGTAGTTAGTGGTTTATTTGCTACTACTAACTACTATCTACTAACCACTAACCACTAACTATTCACATTATCTAAAAAGAGGAAATTATGGCTCATAAGAAAGGAACAGGTAGTACACGCAACGGTCGTGATTCTAATGCCCAACGATTGGGTGTGAAGCGTTATGGCGGACAGGTTGTGCGCGCGGGCAATATTCTCGTTAGACAACGGGGTACTAAATTTCACCCTGGCAACAACGTCGGTATTGGTAGCGATGACACTTTGTTCGCTTTAGTTGATGGTGTAGTAACTTTTGAACGCAAGGGCAAAACCCGTAAAAAAGTTAGCGTTTATCCAGTTGCTGCTGAAGTTGCTGCTTCTTAAGTACCAGAATCTTCAGCAGGGTAGGCATTGCTGCTACCCTGCTTGATGATTCAGCCATAGATATTGTATTGGAACATTATTCGTTCCACAAAAGCACCCATAGCTAAACCTGCTAGAGAAAAAATACTTGTAATACAAAAAGCTTGTACTTCTCTAAATCCTGCTGCTTGGAAATCTATTCTCACCAACATTAAAGCAGCAAGAATCACCAAAATATCAAGAAACAATCGAAAGCGGGCAAAAACAAGAAAGAACAGGAAAGCCGCTAATACGGTAACACTAAAGGATCTAAGGTTTGATGTAAATAAATTAACAGAATAGTCTGCTATCCTTGCCAAAGGACTGGTTAAGCTTGCCACTAAAAATAAGATAGCGATCGCAACCAGCACCCAGATAAAATGTGGAGGATTTGTAGCAGATAACACCCAGCCCAAGGAAATAAAGGTAAGCAGCAGTAGTATCAGGGAAAGCCAGGGAAGTTTTTTCAAAATAGACATGAGTTATTTTCCCAGTACTAGGTCAAGCTACGATTCCACAGTTTAATAGTGGCTAAATTACCACGCTTTGAGAATTGCTTGTGTTCAACTTTCTCTTAGCATCTATGATAAGTGGTCTTTTTAACTGTGCTAAATACAACTAGGGATTAAGAATTTCATAGAGAATTTTGGCAAAACAACTTAAATATTTTCTTAAACATTTGTAAACTGTTAGCAGTTATGTAGCCGCGTGTCACGTCTTGTTAAGGAAATATCATGAAACAACTTGTTATAGCTGAACGCGTGTGCCTGATTGGTCATATTGTGTCAATGGTGTTTGGACTAGTAGGCATCTTACTGGTCGTTCCTCATCCCGAACTCATTATGAGCTTATCCGAGGTAGGACAAACCGCCATGCAATGGAGTATGGCTGGAGGTGGCGTAGTTTATATGATTTTGGGAACCGCAGCTGTTGCTTTATATGCTTATAGAACATTGGGGTTGCGTTTGTGGCTGGCTTTTATGCTGCCCGCAATATTTATTTCTTTAACCAGTGAATTATTAGGAACTAGTACTGGATTTCCTTTCGGTCATTACACTTACTTAAGTGGCTTGGGCTATAAAATAGCAGGCTTAGTACCATTTACTATTCCCTTGTCGTGGTTCTATTTGGGATGTGCTTCTTACTTGTTGGCGCGTGCTGGTTTAGAAGTAGATAAAAAACCCAGCTTACTGCGTCATGCAGGTGCTGTGGCTTTGGGTGCTTTGTTGCTAACCTCTTGGGACTTTGTGCTTGATCCGGCAATGAGCCAAACTGCTTTACCATTTTGGTATTGGCACCAGCCAGGAGCTTTCTTTGGGATGCCTTACCAAAACTTTGTGGGATGGTTGGGTACTGGTTGTGTGTTTATGACGGTGGCTGCACTGTTGTGGAGAAATACACCAATTCATTTACAGGGATGGCAACTCAATCTACCCTTGATTGTTTACTTGAGCAACTTTGCCTTTGCTACTGTCATGAGCTTGGCTGCTGGATTCTCTATCCCCGTGTTACTTGGTTTGCTACTTGGTACAACTCCTGCGGTGCTGTTGTGGTGGAAAGCTCAAACTACATCTACACCAGCGGCTTTGGAATCGACAACCAAAGAGATGCAAGCAGCTCAGGTAAGAGTTGCTCTCAAATAAACCAAATTACCTATTAGACGCGATCAAGATTTAATTAATCGCGTCTTTAAATATTTAGCATCTTCCATCATTGAGGCAAGTTCATACAACTGCAATTGCCCAGATAGACAGCAGTTTTAGTTATACATCCTTCAGCATTTTTACAAGTGATCGGTTGGTTAACAATAGTAAGCGCCTTTTCGCTTTTTTTATTACTCATACAAGTCCCAGCAACGGCCATTTTACTGTCGCGCCTCTTTAAAGGGCCTTTGCGCCATCCTCCCATTACACCCCAACACCCAACACCAGAACTTTTGGGTAGTGTGAGTGTAGTTGTTCCTACTTTGAACGAAGCTCTTCGGATTAATCCCCTCTTAACTGGTTTAAGTCAGCAAAGCTATGAAGTTCGGGAAATTATTGTTGTAGACAGCAACTCTCAAGACGGTACCCCTGACTTGGTAAAAGCCGCACAAAAACAAGATCCCCGCTTTCGCTTAATAACCGACGATCCCTTGCCAGCTAATTGGGTAGGGCGTCCTTGGGCATTACATAACGGCTTTTTGTACAGTTCAGAGGCAAGTGAATGGTTTTTGGGTATGGATGCCGATACCCAGCCATCACCTGGCTTAGTTGCAGGTTTAGTAAAGACAGCAGTAGCTGAAGGATATGACCTTATTTCTCTTTCGCCCCAGTTTATTCTCAAGTATCCAGGAGAGTGTTGGTTACAACCTGCGTTGTTAATGACGCTACTTTATCGTTTTGATCCTGCTGGTATTAATACTGAGCAAGCAGAGCGGGTGATGGCTAACGGACAGTGCTTTTTATGCCGTCGTTCTGTTCTAGTTAATGTCAATGGTTATACCAGCGCTAAAAGTTCTTTTTGCGATGATGTTACCTTGGCACGCCACATAGCCGCTTCTGGTTTTAAAGTGGGTTTTTTAAATGGGGCAAAAGTTTTGAAGGTGCGAATGTATGAAGGTGCTAAAGAGACTTGGACAGAGTGGGGACGAAGCCTTGACTTGAAAGATGCTTCCTCCCGTTCCCTATTATGGGGAGATTTGTGGCTACTCTCGGCAGTTCAAGGTTTACCCTTACCCATTGTACTTAGTTTTTTCTGCTTTTCTCTTACTCTTTGGCGCTCCCAAGGCACTGCCCCTACTCTCCTCCTCTCTCCCCTTTTGTTATTACTAGGGCTGAATTTATTTCTGCTGGTAATTCGCTTTGCAATGCTTTTTGCGATCGCACCCAGCTACGATCGCACACTCGCCAAAGGCGGTTGGCTATTTTGGCTTTCTCCTTTGGCAGATCCGCTAGCAGTGCTGCGTATCTTTTTGTCTGCGTTTCGCACACCCCGGAAATGGCGAGGAAGAGAGTATAGCTGAGGGGACAGGGGATAGGTGATAGGTGATAGGGAATAGGGGGACAAGGAGAAGAATTTTCCCACTCCCCCACTCCTCCACTGCTCCACTCTTCTTCTGCCCCACTCTTCCTCTCTTTTACTCATCTCCTTCATTAATGCGATCGCCGCGTTCTAGTTCCCAAAGAATTTGATTGCCTTCTCGGCGTACCCGCGAGACAATCCAGTTACGCCAGCGCCATTGATCGCCACGACTGGTAACAGCGCTAGCGTGAACATCCATTAGATCTGCTAATTCAGAACTGGTAATTAGGTAACCTTTTTCGGCAATTTCGTCGGCAATTCGCAGAGTTTCAACTAAATTACGGAGTTGAATTACCCTCATTTCACGTGGTAATTCCTCGTTGTTAAGGGCAGCTGAGGTATGAGAAGTTTCAATCATGTTTGTATCGGGTGCAAGAGAACTGATATCTTGTGTATTTTGGTTCATTATCATTAATTCGTCACTAGAATCAGATAAACTTGCTACCGCAACTTCTTTTTTTTGTATCTGTGAAAGTGCGTCAGAGGAAGTAGTTTCGGTAATTTGTTTGAGTAATGGAGTTTTACCACAAGCAAAGGCACGAGCGATCGCATCGCAGCGTTCGTTACCTTCATTACCTGCATGTCCCCGGACGTGTTGCCATTTTACTTGGCGAGTGTTGAGTTGATCGAGAATTTCTAGTAAATCTTGATTGAGAACCGGCTTCCCGTCTGCCTTTTTCCAGCCTTTTCTTTTCCAGGTTTTTACCCATTTAGTAACGCAATTAATCAGATACTCGCTGTCAGTGTAGAGGGTAATTGGTTGGCTTTGTCCCGATGCTTTGAGAAATTCTAAAGCCGCGATCGCAGCTTGCATTTCCATTCTGTTATTGGTGGTTTGCTTGGCTGCATCGCCTATTTCATGAATAGAGCCATCACCGAAGTAGACAACAATACCCCAACCGCCTGGCCCTGGATTGCCGGTGCAAGCGCCATCAGTATATATACTTTCGATAGTGGGAACAGAAGACATAATTGACTGATTTAATCGCAAAAGCACAATTTATGCCAATTAAAAGTAAATTAGCAACAAAATATACGAAAGATAACTAAGGTTAGCACAATTGCAATAGTACTTATATCTAAATTTACAACAAAGGTAGATCAGGGTAGAACAAGCAAGCACCTATTACAATTTGCCTTCTCTAAGTCAGTACGCAAGAATAAAAGCAAATTACGTTAAGGAATGTAAAGTGATTGGAATTATTACTAATAACTAATGACCAATGACTAATGACGACCTTTACTAGTTAACTTTATTTGTACAAATCTACTTACAATAGTCAATTACCTGTTCGATAAATCTTTGCCAAATTTCATTGGGAGTCCAAATTTGATGTAAATCTTTCTTCGCCTCTTCATCATTTATCCCTTCATGCAAGTGACGATAAAGATACATAAAAGCAGAAACTCTCTTGTTAGCAGCACAGTGAACAAACACTCTTTTATCAGCATTCGTTTCCATAACTCTAAAAAAGTCTTTCACATTCTCAAGGTTAGGTTTATCCCAAACTACAGGGATATGAACATATTCCATGCCTTGAGATTCTACAATTTGTTTCTCATCAGGAACAGCATTAGGAGATTCTGGAAGTGCTAAATTCACAACTAATTGATATCCTGCTTCTTTGATGAGTGCAAATTCTTCTTTAGTTGGTTGTCCTGAGGTAGCAATCAATTCAGATATTTGCAAAAAGTTATAGATATTGTCCATACAGTTATGGGGCATTTTTTTGTAGGAGCGAGTAATTATTTTTCTACAACAAAGTCTAGATTGTTAACACAATTAATACTGTCGGGGAGAGCAATAAAACTTACAAGTAGTTGGACATAATTAAATGTCAGATATTTAAGACCAGAAATTAGATAGTAAAAGCTTTTCACCTTCTGCCATCTGCTATCTAGCTTGAAAAAACGACTAAGTTTTTGCCTAAATTAGGGTACAATATCCCTCAAACACATTACTGACAATTTCTACACAAATAAAGATTAAATCAAGCCAGTTGAGCTAAACTTTGAAAATCAAATTTTTTTAACATTTCTACAAATTTGAAAACCGCAGGAACATGGAGAGCATTAGATAAAATTGCAGCAGCCATAACTCTTTCTAACTGTACTGGCAAATTGTATACTTGCACTCCTGGGGGAATTGGTATAGCTGCTAAACGAGGAAGAATAGCCGCAGTAAGTCCCTGATTAACCATGCTGACAATAGTGGAGTCTTCCTGAATGTCGCTAGCAGTATTCAAAAAGGGTGCTAATTTTTTTATATGGTCGTGTAAAGGACGTCCACAGGGTAAACAGGCAAGCATAACTGGTGAATAAATACTTAAATCTTCCCAGGTAATTTGTGAATTCTTAATTTCGGCATTGGGTGGTAATAAAGCTACATATTCATCTCGTACAATTTCCCATGCTTCAAATTCATCGCTAGTAGGTAGATAAGTAATGCCAATATCGGCACGCCCTTCACGCAAAGACTGTTCGACATCTATATAGGAAAGCCGTTCTATGATAGTTACAGCAATTTCTGGAAATTGATGGTTAAATTTAGCGATCGCTGTTGGTAGTAAATGGGTAGCAACGCTGCGAAAAGAAGCAATTCGCACAAATCCGCCATGTAAACCTCTATGCAGATTTGCTTGTTGCTGGATCATCTCCAGATTTTGCATAGCTTGACGGGCATAAAATAAAATCCGTTCTCCTGCTGGTGTTAATATTGCGCCATAACGGCCTCTAGCGAATAAAGGTACGCCTAATTCTTCTTCCAAGGTAGCAATAGCATGACTTATCGCTGGTTGGGAAAGCTGTAATTCACCAGCCGCCTCACTAAAGTTACCATACTCTGCCACTGCAACTAAGGCTCGAATCTGGGAGAGTTTCATGAGTATTTTCTATACAGATGCTAACTTAATTTTCCCACCCAAGATTGTATCAATAATTTTTGCTGTCCATAAACCGCATTTATAGAAAATATACAAGCCATGATTTGATTGTTCACTCAGGCATTGTTACAGTTTTGATTGTTGATGAAATTTCCAGCAGAATTCTATGAAAAATAATGGAATGTGCATACAATCAAACGATACAGAATTGCAGTTAAAATTTAGCCACAGCAGCATCTCAATTTTATGGAAGTTTTTGGGTGTTTTTTGCCAAAAAATAGGAAAATTTTTGCGAGAAAGTCAGGAATTACAAGTTTGGCAAAAGGTAGATCGGAATGGTAATATTTATTGGCGAGCATACGACCCTATTACTGGAAAGTCTTTCACTTCAGGTTCTGAATCTGATATACGTGCATGGATAGAACAGCTTTATAGGTAATCAAAAATGTCAGATTTATCTCTTGTAATTGGTAATAAGAATTACTCTTCTTGGTCGCTGCGTTCTTGGTTAGCGATGAAGCAATTTGGCTTAGAATTTCATGAAATTTGCATTCCCCTGTACACAACAGAATCAGTCTCGAAAATTAGCCAATACTCTCCTTCAGGCAAAGTACCTGTTTTGTTACATGGTTCTTTAGCAATATGGGATTCGCTAGCTATTTGTGAATATCTAGCTGAAGAATATCCGCATCTGCATTGGTGGCCAAAAGATAAATCTGCAAGAGCGATCGCCCGTTCTATCTCTGCCGAAATGCACTCAGGTTTTCAAACTTTACGTCAAAATATGCCAATGAACTGCCGTGCTAAACTTCCTGGCAAAGGTATGGCAATAGGCGTGCAAAAAGATATTGATCGTATTACTACAATTTGGCAAGAATGCCGCCAAAAATTTGGTGCTGGTGGTGATATGTTGTTTGGCAAATTCACAATTGCTGATGCTATGTTTGCCCCTGTTGTTTTAAGGTTTGTCATCTATGATGTGCAATTAGATGATATTGCCAGAAATTATGTAGAAACTATTTTGAAGTTGCCAGCATTGCAGGAGTGGATTAAAGCTGCTGAAACTGAGCAAGAAGTGATTGCAGCTTATGAGTTTTAAAAGATGACTGTCTTTAGAGATAGTTACTCGCGAGCACCAAATTTTCTAATTGATAATCATTTAGCGCATCACCATATCATAACACAGATTCTTGATTGTCTTTTCTTACAGCAAATTTTAATTGTTTGAACTACAATTTTTGTAGGAGTGGGTTTTGCTTCAATCTCTAGCTCAAGTCGAGAAAATATGCACTAAACTCGCCCCCTACAGTATTGTCTCGCTTATTTATCTGAAAATAACTGTAAATAAAAGATAACAAACATATATGTATTTTGTATATAATAGGTTGAAGATTTATTAGCAGAAAATCTTCCTATGTTATGCCCTCAGTTATGAGAATAGCTTATGTAACTACTTACGATGCTAAAAACATAAAGAACTGGTCAGGGACTGCTCATCATATGGCTCGCTCTCTGATAGAACAATCTATAGAACTGAATTATATTGGTTCTCTAAGAGAGAAATATTCATTACTTTTGAAGACTAAACAACATATCTCCAACTATTTATCTAAAAAATCACTTGCTAAAAAGTACTTGCGTGACAGAGATCCTGTGATATTAAAAAGTTACGCACGTCAAGTTTCTAGCAAATTATCTCACCTTGACTCAGATATAGTATTTAGTCCTGGTACGATTCCAATTGCTTATCTTGAGTGCCAGCAACCGATTATTTTTTGGACGGATGTCACTTTTAGAGGATTAGTAAATTTCTATCCTGAGTTTACTAATCTATCTCCAGAAACTATCAGAAATGGAGATGCAATGGAAGCATCTGCACTAGAGAGGTGTAGATTAGCTATCTATTCATCTGATTGGGCCGCTGAAACGGCTGTTAAATATTATGGAGTAGAAGCATCTAAGGTAAAAGTTGTTCCTTTTGGAGCCAATATTGAATATAACAGGAATTGGCAAGATATTAAGGTAATAGTTTATTCAAGACCTGCAAATACTTGTAGACTTTTATTTTTAGGAGTTGATTGGTACAGAAAAGGAGGAAATATAGCTTTTGAGGTAGCTCAAAAGTTAAACGATATGGGCTTGAACACTGAGTTAACAGTAGTTGGATGTCAACCTATTATAAAAGAACCTTTTCCTAACTTTGTTAAACCTTTGGGATTTATCAAGAAATCTAGTAGCGAAGGGCTAAGAACAATAAATAAACTTTTAGCTGAATCTCACTTTTTAATTCTACCTTCTGTAGCAGATTGTAGCCCAATTGTTTTTTGTGAAGCAAATTCTTTCGGTGTTCCTTGTCTTTCAACAGATGTTGGTGGAATACCAACAATTATCAAAGATGATTTGAATGGAAAGATTTTTCCAAACAGTACTGGTATTTCAGAATACTGTGCATATATTTATAGTTTGTTTTCTGATTACTCTCTTTATAAAGATTTAGCTCTATCCTCATTTAATGAATATCAGTCACGTCTTAATTGGTCAATAGCTGGACAAACTGTCAAAAAACTACTACTCGAAGTGATGTGACATCAATAATACAAATTCATTTTTTCAATGGTCAAATTTTCACTAAGCTCTTGATATCACTATCAAGAGCTATTAGTTTTTTAGCAGAGCCAAGGCAGGTAGCTCTATTCTTGACATTCAGTATCAGCAATAAACATCATTCAATTTTGAAAGAAATTCTGAAAAATTTCTATTTTGCTACCCATCGCTCTGTATTCTGCTCATATATCTCCTGCAAAATTCGCGGAACATCATAGGTAATTGCCCAATTTGGATATTTTGCTTTGAATTTAGACAGATCGCTGATATACCAGATATGATCGCCACTACGATTAGTTTCATCAAGCGAGTAATTCAATTCTTTGCCTGTAATTTCTTGGCATAATTCAATAGCTTCTAACATAGAGCAGTTACTTTCACGACCGCCTCCGATGTTGTAAACTTCAGCAATACCTGGATTTTTGTAGAATTCGTAAAAAGCATTAATCAGATCGCAAGAGTGAATGTTGTCGCGAACTTGCTTACCTTTATAACCAAAAATTGTATAGGGTATTCCCGTCATGGTACATTTCATTAGGTAAGCGAGGAAGCCATGTAGTTGGGTTCCTGAATGATTTGGCCCAGTCAGACATCCTCCTCGAAAAGATACCGTTTTCATATCAAAATAGCGACCATACTCTTGTACGAGTACATCAGCAGCAACTTTAGAAGCGCCAAAGAGTGAGTGCTTGCTTTGATCAATACTCATATCTTCAGAAATACCCTGATGATATTTGTGAGATGCCTCAATCTCCCAACGCTTCTCCAACTCTACTAAAGGAAGGTAATTTGGTAAGTCACCATACACTTTATTTGTAGATGTGAATATAAAGGTAGCTTCTGGACAGTATTCGCGTGTTGCCTGTAATAAATTCAGCGTACCATTGGCATTAACTGAAAAATCTGTAAATGGATCGCGTGCTGCCCAATCGTGAGAGGGCTGTGCTGCTGTATGAATTATTAGAGACAAATCTTTTTGAAATCGCTCAAAAATTTCTTTTAATTTAGAATAATCTCGAATATCTACATTGTAGTGTTGGTAGTTTGATATTTCTGCTATTAACCGATTGCGATTCCAATCAGTTGAAGCTTCTTCACCAAAAAAAAACTTTCGCATATCGTTGTCAATTCCGACAACTTCCATGCCAATTTTAGAAAAAAATCTTACTGCTTCAGAACCAATTAAACCTGCTGAACCTGTTATTAAAGCTACACCCATAATTCCCCTATTTACTTTCTGTCAAAACTTTGTCAAGAATAGCTTGGAGTTTTACCTTAGCTACACAAACATCAAAATAACGTTTGGCAACATCTCTCCCATCTGCACCTATTTTACGTCTTAAATCACTAGACTGAAGTCCTTGAGAAAGGGCTTGATAAATTTCATCTACAGTTACTGTTGAGGGCACTAACAAAGCACTTTTACCATTGGATAGATACTGGCTCACATCGCCAAGATCTGAAGAAATCACCATACGTCCAGAAGCAAGATATTCAGATAGCTTCGTAGACAATCCTGAGCGACTATATACACCATCACGACGAATATTGATCAGAATATTTGATTTACAGACTTGTGCTTTTACTTCTGCTAGTGGTACAAAACCTTTGATGTCAACTATAGAAGAAAGCCCAAGTTTATCAATTTTTTCATATACTTTAGCCATTCGGTCTGAATGTCGTTCATTTCCTCCTAGCATGACGACACGAAAATCGTAACCCTTGGAAATTAAGACTGCAAAAGCTTCAATCAAATTTTCTATTTCATCCTGTTCATTAAAAGCGCCTGCATATAAAATAGTGGGGACTGCAGTATCTTCTTCCTCTGAGCATCCCCACTGTTCGCAATCAATGATTGTTGGCACTATGTAAACTTTATCCGGATTTTTACTCAACTTGTCATATTTCGACTTCAGGTAATTTGATATGACTACAATCCCATCAGCTAATTGAGGGCAATATTGATCGCCAAGTGCAGAATTTACTGCAAATATACGTGTTGATATTGATATTTTTTCAGAAGATACACGCTCTAGGCGTTCATCTTCATAAGATTGAATTGTAGGGATGTTTAGATATCTAGCCAGCAAAGTCAATGAATAAACATCATAAAAAGACAGATGATTAAACCAAAGTACATCAATTTCTTTCTTTTTGTGATACTCAATTAGCTTTTTGGCGATCGCTATAACTGCACGAATTTTAATACCAATGGATGCAAATCCCGAAGTTCTTTTTGTTGTATTCAATACGTAGTAATATGGTGCACCACTGATTTGCCCTTCAGACTTTTGCACTGATTCAGGAGTAATACCAAGGGCGTGCTGATTCAATATGGTTACCTTGTTCCCAGCCTGAATTAGAGCATCAACTAATGTTTTTAAGCGCGATGTATTCCCACCGCCTTCAGGTAAATCAGCAATGGTAACGATGACAATATTGTATTGTGTCAAAATTAATCTCCTCTTTCTTCAGACTCACGAACCGATCATTATGAAGAATTTTTGAAGGGGCGGTATAACTTGGTTCAAACCATGCTGTGATTGAGAGTAAGCCCAAAGTCAGTCCATGAGCAAAAATAACTTCTATCTTATTAATTGAGCCTGCCAAAACTTGCGCATTAATTTTAGCAAAGAAGGGGAATTATAAACAAGTGCTTTTATAGCGTATTGAAATTTATTTAACAGGGATTAACCTAGTTGATTCCTATAAAAGCTTTCACCGGATTCTTGTAAACTCATAACTCCTTGTGCTCTAGCTTTAGTGCTATAGCTTCTTGAGCTTCAGGCAGTGTATGTCTATAACTCAATTAATTTTTGTGTTTGTTTTTGAATCAAAAGTTTTTGAGCAATCACAGTAGAATTTATCAAACTTATTCCAGCTTGGCAAGACTGTTTATTTTATAAACTATATAATCATACAGTAATAAAAGTACTGCGATTTTATTCATAGCAGGCGCACAGGCGGTGCGTTACCCGCTTCCCTACCTAAGGAAGCCACTTTCAATGGCTTTTACATCTTGAGTAATTCAATTTTTAGCAAAGGAGGTGAAAAATATAAATATAACTAAAACTGGATCGCAGTGTAATCTTACGTATTATTACAGTCATAAATAAAAAACAAAACACAAAATTTTTAAAAATAATTAAGTATAAATACGCTGGCGGATTTGTAAATTAAATAACGTAAAAACCCAAAAAAGCAAATCTTTTAAGTAAAATTCATTACATAATATTTTCACAATTAAATAAAAACCGAAAATAAAAATCACATAATTACCGTGTTCTTTCCCTTGGTGATATGTGAGAAGCGGCATTAAGTTTGTCTTGCAATTAAGTTGTGCAAGGCTACTCTTCAATACGTGTTTATCAGCGAATTATTTTTCACTAATTTTTTGCTTAGGAACTTTTAATTTATCTTCGATTCTGAATTACACAATTTTTAAAACCTTAAAAACTTAGCCTAGCCCAACTCTAAGTTATTTTTCTTTTTTTATGAAATTAACAAAATGGGTTGAACTCTTCGTGAAATCACGAAGAAATAAAAGCTTGTTCTTAGGTAAGAAAGTCAAGACTTTACGTAGCTCAAATCGGAAGATTAACCTAGTTAAAAACAGATTCTGGAAGTCTTTTTGCAAAGGTAGTAGAACTTTTCTAATTACTCTGAGTTGTTACGCTCTCTTTCTGAATTGTCATGCCTTCTTTCTCCCTACTAGGGCGGCTAGCATACCACCTAATCTAGAGATCTACAACGATTCACTTGTAAATGGCTGGGTTGACTACGGTTGGGCAAACCGTGACTATAGCGACACTAGTATTGTTCATAATGGAAATAATTCTATTAGCATTACTGCTGCTCCATACGAAGGTATCCATCTCCATCACGCTGCCTTTGATACTAGTGGTTATACTGCACTTACTTTCTGGATTCATGGTGGATCTGTAGGAGGGCAGCGCCTTCTAGTTGGAGGTATTCTCAGCGGAAAAGGTCAAGCATCTTATGAACTTTCACCTCTTTTACCTGGGGTTTGGCAAGAAGTTACAATTTCGCTGAGTAAATTAGGTGTTGCAGATAAACCCGATCTAGATGGTTTCTATATCAAAGATGTAAGTGGCACCTCTAGTTCAACTTATTACCTAGATAATATTTCACTTACAGCGGTAGAGGCTCCTTCGGTAGTAGATATTAATGTAGATGGATCGCAAATCTTGCAAAAAGTTGATAACCGCCTCTTTGGTTTGAATTCAGGGGCATGGGAGTCATCATTTACTAGTTCTGACAATACCAGCCTGCTGAAAGAAATTGATAATAAAATACTGCGTTTTCCTGGAGGCTCACTTTCTGACATTTACCACTGGTCAAACAGTACGACACTAGAAAAAGATGAAACTACAACTCAACCTCTTCCTTTTGATAAATTTGCAAAAGGAGCCATTGAGGCTGGTAATCAAGCCTTTATCACCGTTAATTACGGTAGTGGTACCTCGGCTGAAGCAGCTAAGTGGGTTAGGTATTCTAATAAAACGAAGGGTTATGGCTTCAAATATTGGGAAATAGGTAATGAGTCATATGGAAGTTGGGAGTATGACACAAACGAGCGATCGCACGATCCCTATACCTATGCAGTCAAAGCCAAGAATTATATATCTAAGATGAAGGCACAAGACCCAACAATAAAAGTTGGGGTTGTAGTAACAACTGGTGAGGATAGCTACGCAAACTACACCGATCATCCAGCTACAAACTCAAGGACTGGTCAAATCCATAATGGATGGACTCCAGTAATGCTTTCAACGTTAAAAAGTTTAGATGTTACACCTGACTTTGTCATTTACCATAAGTACATTCATGGCCCAGGTCAGGAAAATGATGCTACTCTTCTCCAATCGGCGCAGAGCTGGACAGTAGACATAGCAAACTTGCGAGCAATGCTTTCTGACTACCTTGGTACTGCTGGCGACGGAGTGGAAATTGTAGCAACAGAGCATAATTCTGTTTGGAGTCCACCGACAGGAAAGCAAGCAACAAGTCTTGTCAACGGTTTGTTTTTGGCAGATAGCATCGGTCAAGCTCTCCAGACGGAACTGAAAGGGCTGTTATGGTGGCTGATGCGGGCAACCCCAGAGACTGACGGAAATAACAGCGCATCTCTTTACGGCTGGCGTCAGCATGGTGGTTACGGCATTCTTTCCCAGCAGAGCACGGGTTATGAGCGTTACCCTACCTTTTATATATATAAATTGCTCTCTAAATTTGCACGCCAGGGAGATGGGGTAGTCAAGGTAAAAAGTAACTACGCACTTGTTTCTGCTTATGCTGTGAAGCGTACTAATGGAACTTTGTCATTGCTGATTATCAATAAAAGCCCTACAGAGGCTTTCAATACGAATATTTCGATTTCTGAATATTCACCTAGCAATACTGCGACTGTCTACTCCTATGGCATTCCTCAGGATGAGGCTGCCAGAACAGGAATTGGTTCACCGGATATTGCTCAAACTACGATTTCTAATGCCGGATCTTCTTTCTCGTTTCAGATTGCTCCGTATTCTGCCTCATTAATTTCGCTAAGAACTACCACTCAGTAACTTTGATGATGGCGCTGTTGAATCTAGCTTCCCTGACTAAAACAAGACAGTATATACAACAGCGGCGTATCCGTTGGTAGTAAATTAGGACATGGAAGGAGATTCTAGCTCCCACTCTCCTCCTTGTCTTTTTCTGTAGGCAGTTCAGCAAGAACTGCTTACTACTTAGGAGAGATTGTATATGATTTAAGCCCATGGAAATATTTATTCACTAGCCAAGCTCCGTAAACAAGACCGGCTACTTCACCAAATAGTAATGCCATCATAATACCCGTTTCTTGCAACGTGTATATGAAAGTACCAGCGATGATAAATGTCAATGTGGTCGAAACGATTGTGTTGAATACAATCTCCTTTGTATAACCTATAGTTCTAAAGAAGTAGAAAACTTGCATCCGAAAAAATGCGATGAAAGCGATACCTACTTGCCAAATAATTAAAGAAGCAAATACTACGTATTCCTTTCCATATATGAATAGCATTAGCTCTTTGGATAACAATGCTATAGCTAAACAAGGTACTGTTAGTAGTAATCCACCAAGTAGACTGATTTTTTTAAGATAATCCATCAATCCTGTGATTTGGTTCTGACTGTATTTCTGTGCTGCTTGTATAGGTATGATATTTTCCATACCTTGGAATAAAAGATTTAGTAGCCCGACAATATTTAGTGCAGCCTTGATTCCACCTGCTGCTGTTGCGCCCAACATAGTAGCACTAAAAATCAGAATACCTTGTGAGCCAGCCCAATATATCTGCCCAGAAAATAACAGATCGCGTCCAAATCGCCAGCTCTGCTTTAAGACTGGTAAAGCATAACTGACAGCAGGTCGAAGATTTTCTGTCAATATACCGATTAAAAAGGCTATTGCAGAACTAAGCGCGATCGCCCATAAAGCATTAGCAATATTTAATTTCCCAATTGCATAAAATAAAAATAATAATCCGATCTGTCCACCATAGCTGATAAAATCATTAAAAAACACGGTCTTACCTTTAGAACAAATAAAGTAATAACGTCGTAACCAATCCTGTAATTGAAACAACAGTATACTTGCTGCTAAAGGCAATATACTTTCCTGAATATTCCCCAAAGAATACCATTGTTGAAATCTACTTCCGAGTAAGAAGATGAGCAGACTGAGAAAAACACTAAATAGAACTTGTAAAGTAATCACACCTTGGAAGTATTGAGTTCGCTCTTTTTTTGAGCTAATCTGGGGAGCAATACTGATCATGGGAGCAATAATAAGCGCAAACTGGATAGTATTCACATAAAGTAAGATTGCATACAATACGACAAACTGACCATAGCTTTCTACTCCTAAAAATCGAGCCAGCAAGATGCCTGTTAGAAAGTTTGTACCGCTGACCATGACCTGATCTGCAACTGTCCAATTAACATGGCTGTAACGCTGTAGAAAAAATTTGAGGGGTTGAATCATAAACCTTCAAAATTGCTAGCAAAAATTCAAACTACTCAATTTGACTCTATTGGTACTAGTCAAACTCGCTTTAATACTATGTCTGGGTAATCGCTAATAAAGTAAAGTTCTTGGCACTAAGTGCGTTGTTACTTTTGGTGTAAGCTATTGAGCTGGAGTATATGCAAGACTATAGTACTATAAAGTTTATTGTAAAAATTCAAAAAAATTAAAATAATGCAATTAATGCAGTTACAAATGGACTTTTACAATTTAATTAAATCAAAAACACTAGAATCTCTAAAATCTGAAACAAATGTAGTTATGATCTAAAATCTGACCTGCCTTATCAATTTTTATCAAGTGAAAACTGAAAACTGTCTGGAATAAGCCTATACCGCCTTTTATCTTTAGAGAAATCACGGTAAAACGTTCAATTGAACATTACTTTCAATCATGACAGTAGGTAGCTCGTAAGAAGTCTAATATAGATGGTCTTAATTCTTTTAAGATAAAGTGATGACAATACAATATGATTAAATGGGATATTTACTTTCCTTTCTAATTTTCGCCATTTGGTGAAGTGATACTAGTAGCCAGTAATAATAGCAGTCTTGATTTTGATAAGTAGCTAGCCTCATGAAAATTATTTATCTTATCCATACTCATAAGGATTTAGAACAAATTTACAGACTTGTCAAAATTATTAAAAGTTCAAGTCCAGAATCTTACATAATAGTTATTCATAACTTCAAATATAGTATTTTAGACGTAGAGTTCCTAGAGAGTCTACCTAAAGTTAAAATATTAAAAAGTAGTGAAAGAAAATTAGGCTCTTTTTCTCTAGTTCAAGAATATTTAGATGTCCTTGATTGGGTATTTAGCCAAAATATTGAATTCGATTGGCTTATTAACCTAACAGGTCAAGACTATCCTACTCAACCACTTCCCCAGATAGAAAAATTCTTGGCTGAAACTGAGTTTGATGGCTTTTTAGAGTACTTTGATGCGCTTTCTGATTTTGAACAAAATACTTGGAAGCGTGGAGAAGGTTTTGATCGCTATCTTTATAGCTATTGGTGGTTTTATGGATATTTACAACGTTGGCAAAGAGCATTCCTTAAGCTTCCACGAGAAATCATTAATAGTATTCAGCCTTTTATAAGAATTAAGACTCAATATAGCTTGATGGTGGGAATTCGCAGTACTAACTTGCCATTTAATGATTCTTTTTTATGTTATGCTGGCTCGTACTTTCATACTCTTTCCCAAAACTGTATTCAATATTTATATGAGTTTGCTCAAAAAAACCCAGATTTAGTTAATTACTACAAAAAAACTTATTTACCCGATGAATCCTTTATTCAGGCTATTTTAGTTAATAGTAAATTATTCAATTTATGCAATGATAATAAGCGTTATATGGATTATAGAAAGGGTCTGCCATACGACGGTTGTCGGAAGTTGAGTTCCGAAGACTATCCAATTTTGTGCAAAGATGATATTCATTTCGCTAGAAAATTCGATATCAAGTATGATAGTAAAATTTTAGATATGTTAGATGCGAGAATACTAAATACCTAAAGCTTCAAATTTCAACTTTATTAGAACTAATATTATGGTATTTACCTAACATTAGTTTATTTATAGATATACATAATTTCATAATTGTAATAGCATTTGTCTAAGATTAGAAATAGTCTCAGAAAAATTATACTTTTGAAAATATATTTTTTATCATTAATTCTTCATAAAATACAAGATATTACCGACGTAAATCAAGAAAATTTATACAAATTGATACTGATTAAATAAATATTTTTGTCAAAGCACATTCAAATTGTTCAAATTTATTATTGAAACTAATGTTTTAAGTGAAGGCTGAACGTGTATCTTTAACTATAAGTAGGATATTACCGAATGTAAAAGATGAGGCCAGAGTCCATAATTACTGCGGATGCAGCCAAGAAGTTACCTGCTCAAAGTTTCTACATCAAAGTTGAAAGCCTTGCATTTTGGTTTTGGTTTATTAATGCAATTGAGCCTTCTCTAACTTTCTTATTTTTTCAAAGTAACCCAGCTTTAGGAACGTTAGTTAGTTGCCTACCTGCTACAGGTTTTGCTTTATTTTTGCTATCAAGTATCTTCGTCAGTAAACGACTTAAACGTCTAGAGATATTGCAACCCATGGCTAGCAAAATGCTACTTGCACTAATAATTTGGGCAGGTATCACACTATTGTGGACAAGTGCAAGTCCTCTTTTTTCTGCTTTCGGGTATTGGGCTAGCTTGGCAATCAATATTTTTGTAGTGTTGCTACTGCTATACATAGGTGATGTAGAAAGAGTGGCACCTAGTTCTCTACGAGGCTATGTTTGGGGAGGTTTGGTATTTGCTTTAATTGCCCTGCTCTTAAGTCCTATGACTTCTGACGGTCGTTTGGGTAATGAAGAATTTTTCCACCCCAATAATATTGGCAACAACATGGCTATTATTAGTCTGTGTGCTATTCATTTAGCTTTGCAATCTAAAGAAAGGATAGCAGAGCGTCAGCGCTATATTCTCATCATAGTAGTGTTACTTTTTACATTACTAAAAAGTCTAAGTAAAACTTCTATTGCCTGTTTTTTGCTGGCAGGCTTGGTATATGTAGGATGTAGTAAAATCAGTTTTCAGAAAAAAATAAATATACTATTACTAACAAGTGGGGTAGTAGCTATTTCTGCTGGGAGACTAAGTAGTTATTTAGATCGATACCTGAATGAACAGCAAGGAGGACAAGCTCTAACCACTGCAACAGGGAGAACCGCAATTTGGGAAATGACTTGGGATATGATTCGGGAAAATCCTATATGGGGTTATGGATTTCAATCATATCGAGATATTGCAGATCAGATCATCGATCTTCGATTGGTTCATCCCCATAATGAATTGTTGAATATATGGGTTAATTTGGGATTTATAGGCTTACTGCTGGGTGTATTAACTTATATCAGCTATTTTTGGTTAGTTAAAAAAGCACTGAAAGCGCATTTACCACAAGCGCCTTTGGGATTAGCTTTGTTTGTCTATTCTGTAGTGCGGGGATTAACTGAAGCTAGTATTCCAGATCCGATAGTATATCGTACAGCTTTGATGATGCTGATGATCGGGTGGCTATCTCAAGTTAATCAACTTACCTTCAAGCCCAGGAAAAGTAATGCAATTTTTAGGCCACGGAGATAGCAATGTCTAATTTATGGCGCTACACTAGCTTAACGGTGGCAACAATCTTGCTAATCATGTTATTTCATTGGCAAGGATTGCTGAAAATTTTTCCAACTGAACAATCATTTGGTGCAAAGCTCAATCCTGCGACTTTACCTGCAGTACCCACTAGTCTTTTTAATTTGAATATAATCAACTTGGATTATGGTGCAGCTTGGCCGACTATTCCTTTTAAAGGTTGGCGTAATGCTTATTCAGATTGGGATCTTTTAGAGCCAAAGCAAGGTAAGTGGAATTTTGAAAGATTGGATCGGGATGTTGCCTTAGCACAACAGCATGGTGTGGAGATGCTGTTCATTCTCAAATATGTCCCAACCTGGGCGTCAGTACGTCCAAACGAAACTGGATGTTGCACGCCAGATGCACAAAAGGGCAACACTGCCGTGCCTAAAAATATTGAAGACTGGCGCAATTATGTACGCACGATCGCCATGCGCTACAAAGGACGAGTTCGCTATTACGAGCTTTGGAACGAGCCAAATGTCAAGCGATTTTATTCTGGAACTGTGAAGCAATTGGTGGCATTGAATCGAGCCGCTTACCAAGTACTTAAAGAGGTTGATCCAACAATTACAGTTATCTCCTCTGCAATGTCAGCACCAGAAAGCAATGCCCTGAGATATTTTGAAGACTACCTGGCTCTGGGTGGGGGTAGGTATGCGGATATGATTGCTTTTCACTTTTATGTTGCACCCAAGCCACCAGAGGCAATGTTGCCAATAATTCAGCGAGTACAGGGGTTGTTAGCAAAGTATAAACAAGACCATAAACAACTTTGGAATACGGAAACTGGATGGAAGACGATAAATCGAGATAAAAACATTGATGATGAGGAATGGGCAGGAAAAGCACTTTCTCTTGGAGATGCTTCTGCTTATATTGCTCGCTCTTACATTCTTTCCTGGGCAAGGGGGATAGAAAGGCTTTATTGGTATGCTTGGGGACACCGAAGCATGGGATTAACTGAGTATGACATTAAAACGCCCAAGCCTGTGGCTACTGCCTACACCGAGGTAAGGAATTGGCTACTGGGGTCAAAAATCACAAGTTGCGAACCAGATCGAAACAAGACGTGGGTTTGTCAGTTAAAGCGCGATCGCGGCAATTTAGCTTGGATCGTCTGGAATCCGGAAAGAAGACAACTGTTCAACGTACCTCAAAAGTGGAATGTGCGCCAAATCAGAGATTTGTCAGGTAAAAAACACACTTATATACGAAAAAGCCGGATAGTAATTAACCCATCACCTCAATTATTAGAAGGATTAACCTCGTGAGAGTTCTTTTACTACATAACCGCTATCAGTACGCCGGCGGCGAAGATTCAGTAGTACAAGCAGAAAAAGCTTTATTGGAGTCAAAAGGGCATCAGGTTGTATTAATTGAAGTTAGCAATGATGACATAGTTGGAATTACAGGTCAAATTCGGGCTGCTTTGAGCGCAATTTATTCACTCCCATCTAAATCCCGCATCAGCGAGGCGATCGCTCACTTTTGTCCTGATGTAGTACACGTTCACAACTTTTTCCCACTACTCTCTCCATCCGTATACGATGCCTGTAACACTGCTAAGGTGCCAGTCTTGCAAACATTACATAACTATAGACTAGGTTGTCCCAATGCAATGCTATTTCGGAACAGCACAGCTTGTGAAGATTGCTTGGGCAAAAGGATACCGTGGCCTGGTATTGTACACGCTTGCTATCGCGGTTCGCACGTTCAAAGTGCTGTCGTTGCTGCTATGCTAGCTGTTCACTGGCAGCGCGGTACTTGGCACAAATCAGTTGATGCTTACATTGCTCTGACAGCTTTTCAAAAAGAAAAGATGGTTCAAGCTGGGCTGCCTAGAGAAAAAATCCACATTAAGCCTAATTACATCATTGACCCAAAACCATTAAATCTCACTAGAGCAGACGGTGAATATGCACTCTTCGTAGGGCGAATCTCACCAGAAAAAGGCATAGCAACTCTGATCGATGCATATGTGCAAAACAATTTGCGTATTCCACTGAAAATTGCTGGCACAGGGCCACAACTTGAGAGCTTATCCGCAAGTATTCAAGCGATTGGGCTTGAGGATACAATCCAATTTCTGGGTCAGCAAGATAAGTCAGCAGTACTGCAACTGATGCTGAATGCAAAATTTCTCATTTTTCCTTCAATTTGGTACGAAACATTTGGTTTAACCATGGTGGAAGCCTTTGCTTGTGGCCTGCCAGTATTAGCTTCAAGCTGGGGTAGTATGGCAGAAATTGTTGAGGATGGAATTACTGGTCTGCATTTCCAACCTGGCAATTCAACAGATTTAGCAAATAAAATCAGATGGGCATACGAGCATCCTGAACAAATGATTAGTATGGGTCAAAATGCTCGCCGTAATTACGAAAATCACTATACTCCTGAGGAAAATTACCAAAAATTGATGGCAATTTACCAAGTGGCACTCACTAAAAAAACTGCTATTGCCTCTCACTTATCCTCTGGGTGAGCAGTTGTTTGACTGCTAGATAGATAAACATTCCATTCGTATTCCAATAACGTTTCCAGAGCCGTTGTGGCTCTTGAATTAATCGATAAAGCCATTCTAATCCTGATTTTTGAATCCATAAAGGTGCTCTTTTGTGGATTTCTGCAAACATTGGGAAAGCTCCGCCCACACCAATCATAACTGCCTGAATTTTGCCTTTATGTTGAGCCATCCAATACTCTTGTTTGGGACACCCTAGTGCAACAAGTACCAAACCTGCTTGACTTTGATTAATTTTTTGAATTAAAGCATCATCTTCTTGTTGAGTCAATGGACGAAACGGCAAGGGTTCCATCCCTGCAATCTTGAGATGAGGAAATTGAACTTCTATCCTCTTTCTCATTTGTTCAAGAACTCTTCTTTCACTTCCCACAAAATAGATACTAACATCATGTTCTGGAGCTAGCCGACATAATTCTACTAATATGTCAGGGCCAGCAACACGATTTTGATTTTTTACCCCCAATAATTTCAACATCCAAACTAAAGGCATACCGTCAGGAGTAACAATGTCTGCATTTTCGAGAACACAGGCAAAATCTGGCTCTCTGTATGCCTCGATTAACATATGAACATTTGCTACACATACAACTTTACTCTCAGATTTTTTTGCCCACTGCAACATTGTTGCTATTTGAGCATCAAACTTTAATGCAGTTACAGGAGAGTTAATTAGTTTCTGCGTAGGTAGAGATTTTTGTTGTGTATAGAAATAGCGTTTTGCCATCATGTAAGTTGGGAGCGACGCTGCTGATGGAATAAATTTTTGACAAAGCCATTGTTAAAAGTACCACTTTATTGACTGATTTTTACATCAAAGTTGTGGGTTAATTTTATTTTTTATCTCTCTATCTATAAACAGATTGAATAACTGTACATTTTTACTTATATATACTGATACATCTACAGGTATGCTTATATATGTTATGACTAACTTTTTTGTTATAACTAACTTTTTTATTCAGCTTTGCGTTCAGTGGTTGGCACCTTTTACAAGCTTATGTATTATAAAGCTACGGTAGCTAATTCAAAGAAAAATCACCAAGGGCAGTACTTCAGGAGTTAAAACTCATGCAATCCAATAAACAAGAAGAATACATAGATCTTCGGCAGTACTGGTTGATTCTAAAAAGACGTTGGCTACCAGCATCAGCTGTTTTCGGATTTGTATTGTTACTAACAGCCTTAGTGACTTTTCTGCAAAAGCCTGTTTATCAAGCGCAAGGAAAGCTTTTATTGAAGAGAACGGGTAGCACCTCTACTGTAACGGGTTTAGGGAAAGAGTTAGGACAATTAGATTCTTTAGTAGATTCCCCAGAAAGCAATTATCCAGTCAACACACAGGCAGAAATTATAAATTCTGTAGCCTTTGCTCAAAGAACGATTAACGAACTCGATTTAAAAAATGAACAGGGCGAACCACTGAAAATTAAAGAGTTTCAGCAACGGCTTGAAGTCAAAAATATCAAGGGAACAGATACTTTACTAATTTCATACAAAAGTACCGTACCAGAACAAGCACAGGCAGTAGTCAACAAACTCATGGATTCTTATCTAAGAAACAATATGATGGCTACTCGAACCGAAGCTATAGCTGCAAGAAATTTTATCGAAAGTCAGTTACCCAAGAGTAAGATTAGCGTTCAAAAAGCGGAAGCACAGTTGCGTGAGTTTAAAGAACGCAATAACATTTTAGATTTGGAGAATGAAGCAAAAGCTGCAGTTACACTTGTTACAGATTTAGAAAATCAAATAGCTCAAGCCCAAATTAATTTGGCAAATGCGAATATGCGTTCAGCCGCGCTTCAAAGAGAGATTGGCATCAACGTCGAACAAGCTAAAGTTATTAATGCTTTGAGCCAGTCTGCTGGGGTACAAAAAGCACTTGCAGACTACCAAGAGGTAGAAAGCAAATTAGCAAATGAGCGCAGCCGATATCAAGAAAATACTCCTGTGATTGCCGATCTAAAGCTCAAGCAAGCATCGCTCAGAGAAGTATTAGAAAAACGGGTACAACAAGTTTTTAAAGGGCAACAACCTTTACTCGATCAAAACTTGCAGATAGGAGAGTTGCAACAAAAACTTACCGAAGATTATGTCAAAACAGAAGTAGAGCGTATTGTTTTCAACAATCAGTTGAGTGCTTTATCTAAAGTATATTCCAACTATAAACAAAGAGCTGGGATTATACCCCAATTGCAACAAAAACAGCGAGAGTTAGAACGAGAAGTAGATGCAGCTCAATCTACTTATGCCACTCTGTTGAAAAAATTAGAAGAAGTACGGATTGCAGAAAATCAAAATGTTGGCAATGCTCAAATTGTAGATGTCGGTCGAGTTGCAGAAGAACCTGTTGCTCCAAAGAAACTCTTAAACTTTGCACTCGGAGGAGTTGCAGGAATCATACTTGCTGTATTCATTGCACTGGCTAGAGATGCTGTAGATACATCAATCAAAACTTTACGCGAGGCAAAGGAAGTATTGGGATACACAGTATTGGGTGTTATTCCTAACTTTGACAAAATTGACAAACTTAACTCTCGGAATGAAAATCCCGAACAAACTCTACCCAAGATTCCTGTTAAATGTACCCCTCGTTCCATGATTAGCGAAATCTATGGAATGATATATGCCAACTTAAAATTTCTTGGTTCAGATCAAGAATTGAGGGTAATTACAATCACAAGTGCTGTTCCTAAAGAGGGTAAGTCTACGGTTTCTGCCAACTTGGCTTTAGCGATCGCCCAACTAGGGTTCAAAGTCTTGCTGGTGGATGCAGATATGCGTAGTCCTTCACAACACCAGTTCTGGGAGCTTGGAAATAATAAAGGATTGAGCAATCTCATTGTTGAGCAGATAGATTTGGAAACAGTGGTAACAAAGGTAGAGCAGAATCTATACGTTCTTACCTCTGGGGTATTACCTCCGAATCCGTTAGCAATTCTCAACTCCAGACGCATGGCTTCCCTAGTCGAAGTCTTCTCAAGCAGCTATGATTTCGTCCTCATTGATACTCCTCCACTCAGCGCTGCTGCTGATGCAAGGATTATTGGTGCTATGACTGATGGCATCGTGATGATAGTTCAACCTCAGTTATTAGATACTGGAAGCGCTATTTCTGCTAAAGAACTTTTAGAGCAGTCTAGTCAAAATGTCTTAGGGATGGTAGTTAATGGTGTATGTCCTGAAAATGAACCGGACAGCTATTTCTACGTCAAAGAATACAATACTGAGAAAGATTTGGTAACTTCGGATATTAATGCAAAGGATAGAGCTAAAGTCAGTTAAAAGTTGACAGCAATATTCAAACCAGTTCAAAGAAGTTCATCGCCACTGCTGATATTTTCAGGATGAGATTGATGGTTGCGACACATTAAGCGAAATTCACCCAAATCAGCAGTGAAACCCCAACGCTCATAGAATGGTATCATCTCTGGTAGACAGTAAAGAGCAAACTGCTCCACAGAGCATAATTGAGGATGATTGACAACTATATCCATTAACCTAGCACCAAGT
The DNA here is from genome assembly GCF_000317285.1 of Chlorogloeopsis fritschii PCC 6912. Lineage (GTDB taxonomy): Bacteria > Cyanobacteriota > Cyanobacteriia > Cyanobacteriales > Nostocaceae > Chlorogloeopsis > Chlorogloeopsis fritschii. The sequence goes on from NZ_AJLN01000045.1 coordinate 89,430, forward strand.
CCCATCTTTCTGTGGGTAGGCTTAACAATCACATCATAAATAGTTGCCCTGTAGACAAAATCTGTGAGAACACGGGTAAAAGCAATCAAGCGATCGCCCTCATCAATCAACCCAATGATAATATCTGATGCTGCTAGCATCTTTATGACTTTCTCACGGGTACGTTTGTGACTCCAAAATTCGTTTTTATACAAATCCAGCAAATCTGAAATTTGATTTTCAGTCAAATCTTCAATAACTCGATACGTCATTATCTAAGCTATCTTTATGGTTATAACTACCCTTTAGATTCTAAAGGAATTGCATAGCAATCTGTAGAATAAAGGAAAAAGGTATTTACTTAGAGCCATAAAAGCGAAAAGCAATGGTACAGATACCACCAAAAGCTTTAACATTAGAAGAATTTCTGAAGCTGCCAGAAACCGAACCAGCAAGCGAGTATATTGACGGTGAAGTTATTCAAAAACCAATGCCACAGGGAGAACACAGCACTATTCAGGGCGAACTTATTATTGCGATTAATGCCGTTGTGAAATCCAAAAAAATCGCGCGTGCTTTTCCTGAACTGCAGTGTACTTTTGGTGGTAAGTCAATTGTACCAGATGTAGCAGTGTTTACCTGGCACAGAATACCTCGTAAAGGAAATGGTGCTGTAGCCAATGTATTTGCAATTGCTCCTGATTGGACAATTGAAATTTTGTCTCCTGAGCAAGTGCAACAAAGGTAATCAAAAACATTCTACATTGCTTGAGATTTGAAACCCAAATGGGATGGTTGATCGATCCAGAGGAGCAAACTGTATTTGTATACATACGCGCTCGGCAACCTATAGCGTTGGATGAGGCAGAAGTTATCCTTCCTGTACCAGAATTTGCAAGTGAGTTAAAACTGTCGGTAGGAGAATTATTTGGATGGTTGTTAGAGTAAATGAAAAGAATTGAAGTTGAAAAAAGAACTATTTTACTTGGTTTAGCAGGCAGTCACGGCTATGGCTTAAATCGTCCAGATTCAGACTATGATTATAGGGGAGTGTTTATCGCACCCAAAAGATTTTACTTGGGATTTGACCGTATTGAACAAAAGGATAGTGGTTGGGATGAACCAGGAATATTTTCCTTTTTAGATAGTAATAAAGATACAGTTATTTACGAATTAAGAAAACTTCTCCAACTTTTAGCTGGAGCAAATCCCAATGTTTTAGAATTACTTTGGTTAAATCAATATCCTGTATTAACATTAGTAGGACAACATTTAATTAAAAAGAGAAAAATATTCTTGAGTAAGAAAGTCAAACATACTTACTCTGGTTATGCCTTTGCTCAAATCAAAAAAATGGAAACTCATCGGAAATGGTTATTAAATCCACCGCAAAAGAAACCAGTTCCATCTGATTTTGGCATAGAAGACGAACCACCATTAAGCAAAGAAGAATTGAATGCTTTTTTGGAGTATCTTTATAACTTAATTAGAGGCAAGATTGAGTTTTTAGAACAAGTCGAACAACTATATAATTTGTTAGTAGCAGATATTGATTTCAAAGCCGTGTTGAAACAATATACCTTGCCTGATGAAACTTTAGAATATACTCAAAATTTAACTCATAGTCGTAAGGATTTTATCCGTCTGCTTCAGAAAAGTCAAAGCTATCAAATCGCTTTGCGAGAATGGAAAGCTTATTTATCGTGGCAAGAAAATAGAAATCCTGCTAGGGCGGAAATGGAAAGAAAGTCTGGCTTTGATCTCAAACACGGGATGCACTGCATTAGACTGCTACGCAGTGGACTAGAAATATTACAAACAGGAGAATTAATTGTAGACAGAAGAATAGCTGGTGATGTTGATGATTTAAAAGCAATTCTTAAGGGTAATTATTCTTATGAGCAGGTGATGAAAATGGCAGAAGATTTGATGGCTGAAATGGAAAAAGTATATGAAAAATCAAATTTACCTTACAAACCCGATTTAGAGCAAATCAATGAGCTATGTATAGAGTTGGTAGAAATGCAAGGGTGGTGAGAATAGGGTATAGGGGATAGGGGATAGGTGACAGGGTATGAAGAAAACTGTAACCTGTAACCTGTAACCTGTAACCTGTAACTTGCTAGATTATATCAATAAAACCATAAATACTAACGATCAGCAATAGTATGGCTGTGAATTGGGTAATGCGTGTTTGAGGAGATGGAGCGATCGCTTCCCTGACTAAGATAGAAATTGATGCACCAACCACAAAACTCAAGCCCAACACCATGTAAGGTTCTTGTGCTGGTAAAACAGTAGAAATCGCCAGCATAACAATTGCCAGCGTCAACATTAACAGTTCTACAAACCGGGGTGGGTTGTATTGGCTAGATAAAATTAGGGTACTTAACAACAAGCGCCAACTTCTCATAACAAGTCCACCAATTAGGAGTTAGTAGTTAGTGGTTAGTGGTTAGTGGTTAGTGGTTAGTGGTTGATTATTTGTTAAAAAAACTATCCATTAGCCATTAACCATTAACTACTTATAACTACCAAATCAACGAATACCAGTTTTAATTTGACCTGCACCATTACTTTGAACGGAGTCTTCTGGTAGTTCTACACCAAATACACGTGCGAAAGCTTTTTCTACCTTATAACCAGAATCAATTGACTCTAGAGGATCTTTCCGCAATCTGTGGCGCAAGCATAGTGTAATGACACGGCGGATATCATCAACTGTCACTTCGGTACGCCCCTCAAAGGCTGTTAAAGCTTTGGCAGCGCGGTTGCTAACAATGTCACCCCGCAAACCATCCACATCTAGTTCAGAACAAACTTCGGAAATTTTTACCCGCAAGTCATAGTCAATATTAACCGAGGGTAAAAGTTCTTGGGCTTTGATAATACGCTGTTGCAATTCCTCTTGCTGAGATTTGTATTTTTCCAAAAATTCTTGGGGATTTTGGTCAAACTCTGCCCGTTGTTCGACGATTTGCACCCGCAAAGCTGGTGCTTTGACTGTATGGATTTCTGCGTGCATTCCGAAGCGATCGAGTAGCTGTGGACGGAGTTCGCCTTCTTCTGGGTTCCCAGAACCGACGAGTACAAAGCGCGCTGGGTGACGGATGGAAATACCTTCTCGTTCTACTGTGTTCCAACCACTGGCGGCAGAGTCTAAGAGCACATCTACCAAGTGATCGTCGAGTAGATTGACTTCATCCACATAAAGAATGCCGCGGTTGGCTTTCGCTAAAAGTCCTGGTTCAAAGGCTTTCACACCTTCAGATAAAGCTTTCTCAATGTCAATAGTGCCACAAACCCTGTCTTCTGTCGCACCCAATGGCAAATCAACCATTTGAACTTTTTTCTGAACGACGGGAATATCCTCGCCGTTTTCTAGTTTTTGACGAATTTCATCGCCCATCAAATCGGGATCGCTGGGGTGGCTGTTGAAGGGATCGTTAGCAACTACAGGGATTTCTGGCAACAAGTCAGCCAACGCCCGGATGGTTGTGGATTTACCAGTACCGCGATCGCCCATAATCATCACACCACCAATTTTAGGGTCAATCACGTTCAATATGAGAGCCAGTTTCATTTCTTCCTGGCCGACAATTGCCGTAAAAGGAAATACCACGCGACGCGCAGCAGCGGTAGCAATAGCAGTAGGACTCACTAAATTACCTTTATCTATATTTTTCTTATTACAGTTTCCTATTGTGCCACAGGTCGGGTGTAGGGAGTAGAAACTGAAGAGGGGGTGAGTGGGGGAGACAGGAATTCAAAATATTAAGGATTCTAGTTTTAGAGAAAACTCTGTACTTTATACTCACATACCTCTACTATCTGACTGTTAAATCCTAGTTCTTGGTTAAATTTTTGCTCTATGGCATCTAGTTCAGCTTGTAGAATAGCTTTCCACTGCTCGCGTGTTTCCCAATGAATGACCAAAATTACCTCTGTGGGATCGTTGGGGTTGAGCCAAACTTGTTTGCCCAGAAAGCCAGGATAATTAGCCAGCGCCGCTGTCCAAATTTCTGCGTCCTTATGAATGTATTCTTCTCGTTGTGCAGGTGGTACTTTAATCTTGAGTAGTTCTATACAGTGTTGTAAATCTGTATTTGTGGTCATTTTTGAGTTCTTTTTTCTCTCCTGAAAAAGGATAGCACGGACATTAGAATGCATTCATTCCTTCAGACAGGTGCGATCGCTCGTTATTTGGCATCCCCAAGCAAATCACGGACATTAAAATGCATTCATCCCCTCAGACTGGAAGTCTGGGGCTAGACAAACAAAGCCTGCCTCCGCAGGCTAAATATCTTAAATTAAGTAAAAAACCAGTTTTTTAAGTCATAAATGTGCGAGAGGTCTAGTCTATAAGGATTTTGTTTATAAAATTGAGCACAAGTCAGAAATAACTGAGCAAAAATATTTTCTTACTTGCTCCGTAAGCTTATGTGGCAATGGTTTCACAAGATGCGAGCATTTCCTTTGATTGCGCGATCGCGTTTTCTTAACTAACCAGAACGTGGGTTTGAGAGATGAAAAACATCATTTAGAATTGCCGCATTCACCAAAATATTTGACGACTGCATGAGCAATAGCTTCGTTACCATCCTTGGCAATCGGTTCTGAGGAAGTTGGTGGTTGGGGTGGTTGCAGTAAAAAATCCCAAGAACCATCAAAAAACTCTGATGGGGTGAGAATTTGATGTCGGTTGTAACTTGTAATACCTTCTAATAGAAAAGCTGCTTCTGCAAATTCATCACGGGTTACAGAAACGATTGGCACATCTAGGCGAGTAGCTTCTGCAAAAGTACTGAAACCAGGTTTAGAAACAACTCGATCGCAAATGGGCATAAAATCTACAGGACGGAATTGGCGTAGCGCTTCGCGCTTGCCGCAGGCTTCGCTAATTTGAATTACATTAGGTAAATCTGGGGCTAATTGGTCGAAGGCAATAAATTGCCAGTCCGAAAATTTTTGCAGGCGATCGTAAGGGATTTTTTGCAAGCCCAAGCCACCGAAAGTAAGTAATATAGTTCTTTCTGGTGGTGCAGTAATACCCCAAATTGCTCGGATTTCGTCAGCAGAATAACGAGGAGAACCACCTGTTAAGCCTACGTCTATAATGTACTGAAATGCTTCCATCGGTTCGTGAAAGGGAAGGCGAAACAAGCGATCGCACTTGCTGTAACAATCGCTAATCCAATCTGCAACTTCGGTAAAGCGATCGCCCCAACTTCGGTAAATAAAGTCGAAGCCAAAGTTACTCATCATCCAGCAGGGAATACCAGCAGCTTTACCCATTTCCGCAGCAAGGAAAGGAATATCTGCCAAGATGAGATGGACACGATTTTGGCGGATAAAGTTGATTTCTGAAGCGATGATAGAACGCTGATTCTTCTTAATCTCTAACAACTTTTCCAATGTCGCTGCTTTATCCATTGTCAAGCTATCTGCTTGTACAACACCTAAATCGAATGCACGGGGACGATGGATAAAATCGCCTTCAATATAGCACTCTAGCAACCACCGTGGAGCCGTGGTCACCAAAATGAGCAGCACTTCTGGACATAACTTTTGAATAGTTGCCGCAACAGCTGCGGCACGAGTAGCATGACCAAAGCCATGATTTGTTATTGCTATGTATAAAATTGGACGTTCCATATTGAATTTGAGATTTTTGAGCAGAAGGGAAGTTAGTAGATAGTAGTAGGGGGGTTTAGAAGATAATTTGTCGGTTTGAACCGAAAATAATCAATAAAACCCGCCCGTACAGTAGATAGTAGTAAAAAATTAACAATTAACCACTAACCACTAACTATTAGCCATTAACCATTCCCTAATTCCCTCAACCAGTTGGTCGATTTCCGATTTAAGTGTAAAGTAATGAACGCAAGCACGCACGCAATTCGGATTGGCAATTATCCGAATAAATAATCCTTGCGATTCTAAAAAATTGACCAATTGGGGATGAGAATGGGGCTTGCTCTGAGTGAGTTGAAATGAGACTAAACCGCTTTCGGGTGGTGAGGTTCGCAAAAGATGAACATCCGGTAATGTCCTCAACCGCTGCCACATATACTCACTATTACGACAAATTTGCTGATAGCGTTCCTCTGCCGTTCCCCATTTTTGATGAATAGCGATCGCTTCTCTCAACCCGGCGTAAAGAGGATAATCTGATGTTGCGACTTCATAGCATTGTCCATTGGGCTGCCAATCTACAGGCATTCCTTGACTATCGGTAATAATACTGCGCCAACCAACAAAAGTAGGCTTCAGGCTTGTCCTAATTTCTGGGCTGACATACAAACCCCCTATTCCTGCAGGGCCACATAACCATTTATGCCCGGTGAATGCATAAAAATCTACCCCCAATTCAGTTAAATTCAAAGGCAATGAACCAACTGATTGCGCCGCGTCTATCAGCAATAGAGAATTATTATCTCTGCATTTTTCTACAATTTTGTCAAGAGGTAAAACTTGACCTGTATTCCACAGAATATGGCTCAAAACTACTAAACGGGTATTGGGGCGAAGGTGCTGGGCAATTACCGCTACAGGATCGCCTTCGTTCAAGGTAGGCATTAAGGGGCAGGTAGTAACTTCTACACTATATCTGCGGGAAATTTCCTGGGCAATTGCCACTACGCTGTGATGTTCGCATTCAGATAAAAGCAAGTGATCGCCAGCTTGCCATTCAATACCCCACATTGCAATGTTACAGCCAACAGTTACATTCTCCGTAATGGTAATTGTTTCAGGTTGTACAGTTAATTCAGATGCGATCGCTATCCTTGTGGCTTTCACTTCCTGTCCAATCCATTTACCGACTGCATTACCAAAAGGGCCAATTTCTTGAATATACGCTTGGGCTTGAGTAATGGCATCCATAGACGCTTTAGGCATTGGGCCTTGACCGCCGTAGTTGAAATAAGTTTTATTTGCTAAAGCTGGAAATTGTTGGCGATAGAGATGCAGCTTGGTTTCTGTTACAGAAATGGTCATACAGCAATCCTAAATAGGTTGTGAAGTGAACAACAGTTGTACACAGAGCCTTTGCGAATCAATAAATTTCTTGGTGAACAGCAACGTTTATTCATTTTAAAAGTAGGCGATCGCACACCTGCACCTCAACGAAACTGCTTTTCGAGTTTGCTTTCTTATTCTAGTTGGGTGAGGGTTAACTGTAGATTTTGCGATCGCACATTCTAATTCGTGAAGAGCCTAGAACGATAGTCTCCCTACCAGAATGCGTGCAATTATCCAGCAGGTAGGCTTGAGTGTAGACGAATTTGTTGAATTGTTGTGAAATAGCTTGAACAAAGGAGCGATCGCGCAAAATTTTACGATCGCCTTTCTGTTAATTTAATAACCTTAAGAGATAAAATCTATATAAGGCTTAACCTATCCTTAGCCTAATCTTAAATTAAACGCAAATATAGTCTGTGAACGTCCAATTAAAAACATATAAAGTCATCCCTCTACAAATGCCGGGGTTGAAACGATTGCTGTCTTATCAGCGAACATGGTTGCGAGGGGATGTGCTGGCGGGTGTAACAGTAGCTGCTTATTTGATTCCCCAGTGTATGGCGTATGGGGAGTTGGCTGGTGTGGAACCTGTAGTGGGGTTGTGGGCAATTTTGCCGCCAATGATAATTTACACCCTTTTGGGTTCATCGCCTCAACTATCGGTAGGGCCGGAATCGACAACGGCAGTAATGACGGCAGCAGCGATCGCTCCCCTAATAGCTGCAAATGGTGGTAACTATGCAAGTTTCGCTTCTTTGTTGGCTTTAATGGTAGGCGTAGTGTGCATAATTGGCTACATTGCAAAGCTGGGTTTTCTAGCAGATTTACTATCTAAACCAATCCTGACAGGATATATGGCCGGAGTTGCTGTAATTATGATTACAGGTCAGCTTGGTAAAATAGGTGGCATTGGTATTGAGGCAAATACTGTTTCTGGAGAAGTAGGTGAATTCCTCAGTCAGCTCAATCGCATTCACTGGCCGACTCTGATTTTAGCAACTCTGGTTTTATTTTTCTTGTTCACGATTCAGCGTCGCTTTCGCACAGCACCTGGCCCATTGTTGGCGGTGTTGCTGGCAACTGCTGCTGTGGCACTCTTTAATCTTGATGAGCGGGGTGTTGCTATTGTTGGGGAAATTCCGGCGGGCTTGCCTCAGTTTGCTTTACCCAGCCTATCAGTTCAAGATTTTTTACCACTTGTAGCATCTGCGATTGGAATTGCGATTGTTGGCTATTCAGATAACGTACTCACAGCACGGGCATTTGCTAACCGCAATCATTACAAAATTGATGCTAATCAGGAACTTTTGGCACTAGGAACCTCGAATCTGGGAAACGGATTGATGCAGGGTTTCCCAATCAGTAGCAGTGGTAGCCGCACTGTCATCGGAGATTCATTGGGAAGCAAGACGCAGGTGTTTTCCTTAGTGGCTCTGGTTGTCGTTGTCTTGGTACTATTATTTTTGCGTCCGTTATTGGCGCAATTTCCCAAAGCGGCATTGGGAGCGATCGTGATCTATGCCGCTACCAAATTGATTGAAATACCGGAATTTATCAGACTGGGACAATTTCGGCGCAGCGAGCTGTTTCTGGCTCTGATTACAACAGTTGGAGTTTTACTAACAGATATTTTGATTGGCGTTGGCATTGCTGTGGGTTTATCCGTCATTGATTTGTTTGCTAGGGTAGCGCGCCCACACGATGCTGTTTTGGGAGAGGTGCCGGGATTACCGGGATTGCATGATATTGAAGACTGGGAAGGAGCTAAAACTATTCCTGGATTGGTGATTTATCGGTATGACGCTCCCTTATGCTTTGCCAATGCAGAAAACTTTAAGCGACGGGCATTAGAAGCAATCGAGGCAGAAGCAGTTCCAGTGGAGTGGTTTGTCTTAAATACAGAAGCGATCGCCGAAGTTGATATCACTGCCATCGACACCTTAGCAGAATTGCAAAGCGAACTAGCCGCTAGAAACATCACCTTTGCAATGGCACGCGTCAAACAGGATCTCTATATCCAGCTAAAGCGATCGCAACTTTTACAGAAGATTGGAAATGAACGCATATATCTCACACTGCACACAGCGATCGCAGGATTTTCAGAGCGCGATCGGCATTCTAGCAGTAAGGTTGTTGAGTCAGATAAATAAGTGGTTAGACAAAGTCATCTGCAATAATCCGCTCGATGCACCGTTCCGCAAGGGCAGCAATGGTGAGAGAAGGGTTGGCACATGCAGTATAGCCAGGAATCATCGCACCATCTACAACATATAAACCCTTATAGCCTTTAACTCTGCCGTAAAAATCACAGACTTTTCCAAGTACGGCACCACCGAGCGGATGTAATGTTATCTCATCTAGTACGCGGGCAGTTTTAGGCTGATACGTGCTGTTTGTATTGGCTTGGTTAAGTTTTTGGTATGTTTTTAAGGTCGCTTGACGTAGCTGAATTATTTCTGGATCGTATATCGGCCAAGTCAGTCGCACGCTATTGGTAAAGGGATCAAACTGGAAACTCCCTTTCGCCGAACCGATGCTAAATCCCAATGAATAAAGATAATCTTGCCGTGTTTCGTTCCATTTTGGGTATGGTTGAAGCGCTGTTGGTGCAATTGGGTTGGCATGATCTTCAATTACAGCGCTTAATGGCCCGCCTTGACTGGGATTAGTGGGTGGTAGACCAACTCTAAGACCAAGAGTATCACCATTACCACCCCAGAATTTTCCGACAGCGTCATTTAGCTTGGGGAGCGTTCCTTTAGCTTTTGCCTTGACTAGAAGCTTAGATGTTCCCATGGAACCAGCCGCTAAGAAAACGTGCTTACTCGTAAAGGTGCGCTTTTGCAGAACATTCCCACCTTCATCAATTTGGTTGCAAAAAACTGCATAACGATGCTCCGACATCTCATAAATATCCGTGACTACGTGTAATGGCAAAATTTGAACAAACCCACTCTGTTCTGCCTGTAACAGGTAGTTGCGATCCAAGCTGTTCTTGCAACCGCTGTTATTCCCATACAAAAATTCACCAACGATCGCAGAGGGAACCCGCTCTCCAGATATCTCCTGGCGAACCACATCCCAATCTAGGTTCATGTCCAATAGTTTTCCGGGCAATCCTGCATTTGCCGCCTGCTCTAGGGTAATGCGTGTCAGGCGGTAGTAGTCTGACGCCAATATATCCTCTGGAATGGGGCTGGGCTTTAGTATAGAGCGGACTCTAGGATAGTACACCTCAGCCATCTCATCGTAAGAGATTGATCCCTGGAAGACTCGATCGAAATTAGCGCGTGTTGGTTCGTAAGTAGCTGCAGAGTAGACAAGAGAACCGCCACCCACACCTGCACCTGCTAACACACCGATGCCGTTTTCCCCCAAAACCTCCAACACACCGGTACAGTCATCAATGGCAGCAGGCTTAAAAACACCAAGTAAAGGAACAGAAGAAGAGTTTAGCCAAAAAGAGCGACTATCTGGAGCACGCAGGCTAGAAAAGGTGTTTTGTTCTTCAGTCAAAGTCCAACGACGCCCGCGTTCCAGCACAAGAGTTTGTACTCCAGCTTGCGCCAACCGCAGCGCCGCAACCGCGCCGCCAAAGCCACTGCCAATCACGATCGCATCTATAGGTTCACTCTGATTTGCCCAGGAACGCAAGACATCAAGGCTGGTGACTGTATAACCTCCAAGAGCAAAAGCACTAGCTTTGAGGAAACGCCGTCGGTGGATGTAGCGATTATTCATAAGTATTTCTTGTCATACTTAGTAGAAATTAGACTCCACATATAGCACGGAAGCCTGTGAAGCAGTAATTCATATGCAACTTTGATGCCAGTACAAATAGTGTGAAGCGCGATCGCACTGGCGTGACGGACTAATTTAGTGCATAAATATAAATCTTGTGGTAAATCTTGTGGTGTGGACATCTTGTCCGCACCGGACGGGTTAGAAGCTCATCCCACAAGTTTATAAATGTGCCTATAAATGTGCCTGCCCTGTGTGGATCTCGTAGTATAGAAGTGGTCGTCCGTTGACGATCGCCCGCCGAGTTCGAGACATACCCAGAGCCTCAAGTACCCTAATCGAAGCTTCATTCGGTTCATCGACATCTGCGATCGCCCATTCCAAACCAAGCACGTCAAAAGCATAACAAAGTACAGCCCGTGCGGCTTCTTTTGCGTAGCCGCGTCCCCAAAGTAAGGGACAAGTACCAAAAATGAGACTCGGCGCTTCCTGGGAGAAATGAAGCAAACCTGCGAATCCCGCGATCAAGTCACTTTGATTTTCAAAAAATAGCCAAATCCCGTAGCCGTAATTTGCAAAATTCGCTGCACTTGTTTCAATAAAAGATTGCGCTTCCTCACGGGAAATTTGGCGATCGTCAAAGAGGAAGTGCCGCACATTAGCATCAGTCCATAGCTCGTGCAAGGAGTCAAGATCCTCGCTCTGGCATGGACGCAGGCTCAATCGTTCAGTGTGAAGCAAGTACGCGCTCATAATTAAGTCCAACAACAGCGGCTCTCGTCTATCTGCTGCAATGTAATATTAACTTGCTGATACCATTGATCTATAAAGAAGCTCTTTATTTAGCCCGCGCAGGTGGGCTTAGTTCTTATAGCCCAACCCTTCTAGGGTTTGGGTGATATAGATATAGATATTAAATGCATTGTTACAGAGAATTGGTATGACATCGCGATCGCCTTTTACGTCAGTGAAAATCACATTGATGTTATGATCGAAGACGTTCGGTTCTGGTGGGGAGCAGCCACCAGAGGTAACGGGGAAAGTACGGTGCAAATCCGACGCTGTCCCGCAACTGTAATCAAGTCAAAAGTCACATAACTTTTGTCCTTGTAAGTCAGGATGCCCGCCGAAGTTAATCAATGTATTTTTATGTATCTGCGAGGAACAGATGACAGCCACAGCAAATATTTCCGCAACCAAGGGCACTAATGCCCCTTCTCATACTTTATTTGTTTGTAAAACTTGCGCCACCACATGGCAAGATGGCAAGCGAGTTGGTGAAAGTGGAGGGCAAAAGCTACTAAAACAGCTGCAAAACCTATCACAAGACTGGCACTTGAAAAATTATTTTCCAATTCAGGAAGTTGAATGCATGAGCGCTTGCAGTCATTCTTGCGTCGTCGCTTTTGCTGGTTCTGGTAAATTAACTTATCTGTTTGGAGATTTACCAATCGATAACAGTGCATCTGCAATCTTAGAATGTGCTAGCCAATACTATGCTAAACCCGATGGTTTACTGCCTTGGTCAGAACGTCCTGAACCCCTCAAGAAAGGCATTTTGGCTAGGATTCCATCCTTACCCCAGTAAAGACTATGTCAGGGTTGTTAATTCACTGTTTCTTGTACCAGTACTAATCTTCCTTCTTTGTATGCCTGCCGCAAGGCTATAGCCTCTGCCACAATCTGTTGGGCGCTCAGTCCCTCTGTATCCATCATCTTTTGTAGAGTAGTTCCAGTCCGTTCATTTTCTTCATGAATGGGTGGAATTTGACAGTACCTGCCGCCATTTTTTGTCCGTCTCCAGATGCTGGGCTTTTCGGGTTTTATTTCCCTGGGTTGACGTTGCTTTCTGACTAGCTCTCGTACTGCTTTTTGAGAAACTTCTGCTAAATCTAAGAGCTGATCGATGACTGGCTGATATTTCTTGCTGTTTTCTGCTAGCTGATATATGGTTCTCGGTTCAATTTGCGCTAAATCTTGAGGCGAGAACTTTTGAAAGGCTGCTGCCACTTTTAGATATTTCTTCTCCTCACCCAAGAAGCCGTGTTCATCAAGCAGCTTCTTGTATTCCCGCTTGGAGTGCGTCTTTTTAAATTCGGCTAAAAAGAAGGCATGACGCAGAATAGTTGCGGTGACATGAAAGAGTGCCCCAAAAGAGGAATTTAGATCGCCAGAAAGCGCTGCCATCTCAGCCTGCTCTTTCTCGTATTGCTTAAAGGAGGATTCGCTAATTGTTTTAGAATCAACTTGGGCTGCTATTACACTGTGCATTTGTGTCGTCATAAAGCGATCGCACTATTGTGCTGTTGGCAAAATTTAGCTTAACTAGAACAATTGTACTACTTTAAGGACAAGAAGAATCCCCGAACATACTAAAATTTTTGAGAAGAATGATGAAAGATTTATACAAGTAGGGACAGGTGACAGGGGACTAGGGATTAGGAAAGATGAGGAAGATGGGGAGGATGGGGAGAAACCGCTTCCCAGTGGGAGGTTAGTAGTAGAGATGCTATTACTTAATTTTCACGCAGTTTACTTGGAGCCACCTTTAGGAATCATTGTGTCAGGAATATGCTCTAACCCCCATTCAATCATTGCTACCAGCACAGGGCGAAGACTCTGTCCTCGTTCTGTAAGTTGGTAGTTCATTCGCCGCGGATGATTGCCATAGGGCTGTTTTACTATCAAATTTAAGTCTTCAAGAGACTTGAGCCGATTTGCCAAGATATTAGTGGAAATTCCTTCCGGAGATTCTAAAAACTCCTCAAATCGCTGTTTGCCAAAAAACATCATGTCTCTAATTACCAACAGTGTCCAGCGATCGCCAATTAGATCCAGCGTGGATGCGATCGGACAGTAGGAGCGTTTTAATTGTGCCATCAATCTAAAATCTGAATTTCAAGATTACTTGCATTTTACAAGTTAACTTTGCTAAAGTAACTTTTAACTTGCAATTTAAAACCTAAGGATAACCATGATGCAACCGATACCAATAGCCAAAACTGGGCAGAACTTCGCTGTTGTGGATTTAGGGAAATTCTCTGATTTGCATCAGTATGTTTTTGAGGCTGAGGAACACTCGATTAAGCTGGAAGGCAAAGTCTTTTTAAAACAATTGCTTAACCTAACTAGTGCAGAGATTTCCCTTAACACTTTACAGCCTCTGAAGTCCATACCGTTCTATCATAAGCACCGATTAAACGAGGAAATTTATATTTTTATTCAAGGTCAAGGAGAGTTTCAAGTAGACGATCGCGTATTTCCAGTGTGTGAGGGAACTGTAGTGCGTGTGGATTCTGAAGGGGAGCGCTGCTTGCGCAATACCTCAGATGGGGAACAGCTGAACTGGATAGTGATTCAATCACGAGCAGGTTCTTATCGCGATCGCACAATTGAAGATGGGTACGGTGTGCAGAAGCGGGTGAGTTGGGTTGGCAAACAACGGATTTGAACTTAGTATGTTCGTTTTCGTACTTTTATGCCTTGGCATGGCATTTGCAAGGGCAGGTCATAATCGGTCATAACTTGCCCTACAAACTAGAACTTATAACTCAAAACTTGTATTGCCCCATTCTCCGGTAAATTACCAGAACTAATAGTAATTGTGTCACTATTGCTACGGCGTACTGTCATTCCATCCATTAATTTCAAAAAATCATCTAAAGGAGAAATATCGCAGGTGCTAGCATCTGCTGCTTGTGTACGGTAATGGGTAGGAATGATTAGTTTCGGATTTATGACTTGAATTGCCTGTTTTGCTTCTTGAGCATTATAAGCTTTTGGCCCACCTCCCACAGGTACAAATGCTACATCGGGACGTCCAATCAGGATTTTTTGTTCAATGGAAATGGGTGCAGCAGCTCCTCCTAAATGTAGGATATTGATTCCAGACTGATTCCATTGCCAAGCCGTATTTTTACCAAATTGCCTGCCCCCTTTGCGATCGTGATCTATAGCAATTCCTTGGAATTTAATTCCTTGAAATTCGTAAGCTCCTGCTTCGTAAATTAACTTGGGATTTCCAGGTAGATTTTCCACTGCGCCTTCATCCAGCAGTTGACTGCTAATCAGCACTAAATCTGCTGCCACTTTTGGCGCACGATAACCGGCGGTACAACCAACTGTACGAAATGGATTAACCAGAATTTTCGTACCACCGCCAGTAAATAGAAAGCAAGTGTGCCCCAACCACTGAACTGTTAATGAACCACCGCGAGATTGGGCATTAGCTTGCAGGCGAGAACCCAAACTAGTGATTATGGTTGTTGCCAACCCCGCTCCAGCATAGCCCATCAATTGCCGTCGTTTCATTAATTACTCTCTCGTCCTCATTTGTAATGTTGCCAAAAAGTTTCGCAGTAACTGCTTACCTGAAGATGTGAGAACACTCTCTGGGTGAAATTGGACGCCTTCTACATGAGGATAGTTCCGGTGTCGCACTCCCATGATTGTGCCATCTTCAACCCAAGCCGTAATCTCTAACACGTCTGGGCAAGTTTGGCGCTCAATTACCAAACTGTGATATCGGGTTGCAGTCATGGGATTTTCCAATCCCTGGAAAACACCGATCCCAGTGTGAGAAACTTGAGAAGTTTTGCCGTGCATCAACTCTGGTGCAGAGACTATTCTACCTCCAAATACCTGACCGATACTTTGATGCCCCAAACAAACTCCCAGAATTGGCAAATTAGCTCCGAGTTTTTCAATCAATTCTAGAGAAATTCCCGCATCTTCTGGACGCCCTGGGCCTGGAGATATTACAACTCCATCTGGCTTGAGAGCACGAATTTCATCTAGGGTAATTTTATCGTTACGAAAAACTTTAATATCAGCCGCTACCGGGAACTCTACCGCCAATTCTCCTAAATACTGAACTAAATTATAAGTAAAGCTATCGTAATTATCGATAACTATAATCACAACTTATCACCCCTAATTTATATCAATAATCACTACCTAAACAAACTTATTACACATTCCCTGTTCCCTATAGAATGCGATCGCTACTATTCAAAAAGCAGAGGAAATTAAGGTTAACAAAGGAGGTAACAAGAGCGTACCAGCCACCAATACTGCGACTAAAGCAGATACAAGCACAGCACCAGCAGCACAATCTTTGGCAATTTTTGCTAATTCGTGGTATGTCTGCTTCACTGTTAAATCAACTACTGACTCAATCGCCGTATTCAGTAGTTCCAAAGCTAAAACCAAACCACTAGTTATACCAATTACTGCTATTTCTACCGTTTTTAAATGCAAAAATAAACTTAACCCAAGTGCCAAAATGCAAACACATACGTGAATGCGAAAATTGCGCTGAGTTTGAAATGCGTAACTTATCCCACACCAGGCATACTTAAAACTAACAAATAAACTTGAGGCAACTTGCCAGGATAGCTCCCGCTTTTTAGTCACCACTTTTTCTAAAGGATTTGTCGTCGGTGATGGAACTGGTTGGGACATAGTCATAAAAATACAGCAGCAGATTTTGTTTAACTGAAATTTCTGGCCGATTTTAATCGCATATCAGACTTTATGCCAATTTATTACAAAAGTAATACACGTTCGCGGTTATGCAGCCACGTGTTATTCTATATCAATATCTATACCTACTGATTCAAGTAATATTACTTGCTGTTTGAGCATTTTTGCCAAACTTTCTTCATCAGGGTGATCCCAGCCAAGTAAGTGTAATAATCCGTGAGCACCTAACCAGGCTAATTCAGTTTGTAAGGAATGCTCCAGCTGTTGAGCTTGTCTTTGAGCAGTATCGATGGAAATAACAATGTCACCTAGATACAGGGGCAAGGAAGCAAGCATTTCGTCGGACTGCGGACATTCTACTTCTAATGCGGCGAAGGATAAAACATCTGTAGGCTTATTTTGAAGACGATACTGAGCATTTAACACTTGAATTTCAGCATCGTTTGTCAAACGCAACCCTAATTCGTAGTTTGTTGCGGGTGGAAGATTGGGTTGTAGTATTTCCAACCAGCAATTAAACCACTTTTCCCAAGTTTCTACACTAATTTGGGTATTAGCATCCCTAGTATCTGTAGCTGCCGATTGAGAAGACTCAAACACAAAATCCTGCACGCATACTTCAACTTGCACCAGTCAAAAAATCTCCTATGCTTAGGTTGTGGTAGACGATCAACGAGTTAGGTAAGCCAAGCCCACAAGGACAGCTAAAAGCCCTACAGTAGTTAGGAAAAAATGTTTTAAAGAAGTTAGTCGCTTTTGCACCATGTTTCGCATGGCAAGTTTGACATAGCTCGGTTGAGATTCTGTAGAAGGAGAGTCGCTCATAATGATTTGCTCACAATTCTTCTATAAATGTAACAGTTTGTTTAGTGAATAGTGAGTGGTTAGTGGTTAGTGGAGACGCGCTGTTTGAAGCGTCTTTACCTAGTTAGCGGTTAGTAGGTATAAAAAACTATTTACTACCTACTACCTACTATTTACTACCTACTAACTACTAACTACTATCTACTAACAATTTCTTTGATTAGGCGGTAGCTTCTACCAGTTGGTTTTCTTGCCGGAGATAAGATTGGATGAATATGTCAATCTCACCGTTCATCACATCCATGATCGCAGTCGTTTCCACATCAGTACGTAAATCCTTCACCATTTGATAGGGGTGAAAAACATAGTTACGGATTTGGTTGCCCCAAGAAGCTTCCACCATATCACCGCGAATTTCGGCAATTTCTTTAGCCCGTTGCTCTTGGGCGATTACCAACAGTTTGGCTTTGAGGCGAGCAAGAGCTTTTTCTTTGTTTTGCAGTTGACTGCGCTCTTCTGTACAACGCACCGCTATGCCTGTGGGGATATGAACAATCCGCACGGCTGTTTCGACTTTGTTGACGTTCTGCCCACCTTTTCCACCAGATCTAGATGTGGTAATTTCCAAATCCTTCTCTGGAATTTCTAATTGTACCGAGTTATCTAACTGTGGCATCACTTCTACTCCGGCAAAACTAGTTTGCCGCTTGCCATTGGCATTGAAAGGTGAAATTCGCACTAAACGATGAGTACCAGTTTCCGATCGCAAGTAACCGTAGGCATAGCGTCCGGTAATTTCTATGGTGGCAGATTTTATTCCCGCTTCATCACCTTCAGATATTTCCGTCAAATGTACCTTATAGCCTTGGTTTTCTCCCCAACGCGTGTACATCCGCAATAGCATTTCAGCCCAATCTTGAGCATCAGTACCACCAGCACCAGCATTAACCGTTAACACAGCACCTTGTTCATCGTAAGGGCCAGAAAGTAGCTGCTGCAATTCCCACTGATCGAGTTCACGATTCAGTTTGGTAATGGTAGTTTGGGCTTCTTGCAGTAGTGCTTCATCAGTTTCCAATTCCAAAAGCTCTACTACAGCTTTGCTGTCTTCCAGACTGGTTTGCCACTGATTATACTGCTGAAGGTGGTTTTTCAGGTCATTGAGTTCTTGCAAAGTTTTTTGAGCTTGAATTTGGTCGTTCCAAAACTCTGGTTGTGCTGCTATTTGTTCTAAATCTTGAATTTTAGCAGTAAGTGCAGGTATGTCAAAGATAGTCCTGGGTTTTACCCAGGCGATCGCACAACGTTTCAATTTCGCGTTTTAATTCCAGTACTTCCATCGTTTTTGCTAAATAACAGAGCGTTTTTGATTTTATCTTCAGACGCGGAACGTCTTGCAAAAGACATCGCTCTTTATTGTATTCATATCTTCAATTTTATCCATATTTGTCTTTTAAGAAGGCAGAAGGAAAGAGGATTGGACTTGTTTGTTCCATTTGTAGCGGGTGGTGCGCCACCTGTGCGGCTACTCTCTGGCGAAATACAGGGAACGGGGGATGAGGAAGATTGAGTTTTATAAGATTTTGCTACAAACTGTAGTACAGGCTATATTCAACCTGACCAAAAAAACCGTGGTTTGCTTGCGCAAAAACCACGGCACTTGAACTTTAACTTTGCTTCTCGCTGATTTTGAATGAATTCTTAATCACGGCCATTAAGGGCGATTAGCAACCGTAGGATAAAGATGAACAGATTGATATAAGTCAAGTACATTGACAAAGCTGCCGGTAAGTACTGATCGTTGCGATAGGTACGGGGCAGAATGTAAAAATCAACTACAGATGCGCCAGCAAACAAAAATACGCCCAAGCCAGAAATGCCTATTTCTAACCATGTTGGGGTGTAGACGCCAAACAGGGCAAACAAGAATTGCAAAAGTACAACAACGAATAAAGCAATAATGCCCAGACGAATGGTTTTTGTTAAAGCCATGCCGTCAGATTCAGAGAGATTTGAACCAACCTGACGGGCGACAATAAACGTGATGCCGCAACCAAGAGCAGCTAAACCAATCCCAGGAATGCCTACGCCCTCAGTTCTCAATGCCACAAACACTAAGCCACTAAGGGTATATCCAGATAACAAACTGTAGGTTGCTAAAAGTGGCAGTGCAACGTTGTTTTGACCTTTTTCAGCAACGTTTTGGGCAACAAAAAACAGAATTAGTTCTAGAATAATTGCACCAATGAAGGTGGGAAAGAATAACCCAGGATTAGCACGGATAACTGCCAAACCACCGTAGGTTCCCAGTGCGGTTAATACTAAACCTCCTCCCAAGTAGGGTAAGGCATTAGCTATGACATTTGGGCCGACAAGGGCTTGAGTTTTGGCTTCACGGATAGCATCACGGAAGTTGCTAGTATTGCTCATATTTCACAACTCGCTTTGTGTGACAACATTACTAAACTACTCTCATTTTTACTCAAATTTTCAGATCGCAATTAGTGCTTGAAGAATGCAGAAGTCAAAAGTCAGGAGCCAGCTTGGGAATTCTTCATTCTGAATTCACCAATTCTAGCTCCTGAATTCTGTTTGATAAATCTGCAGGAACGACCATTTTTGCTGCCTTTGTTAAAAAATTAGAAAAATTTTTCATTAGCGTGTCTCAGTACCTTAACACTGTAAATTGTGGTTACAACTATAAAATTATTGAGATGATACAGATAACTAAATATCTGTGGCGAGAGTTTTTACTATACAAATAACACGAAAATTAGCCAGGTTAAAAACTAAGTTTATTAAGTATATAAAAAGAAAATTTTAGATTTAAATAAACAGAACCCTAATTTTTCATTCTCATTATCTAATACATCTCATACTGAATAGATACTCTAAAAATATTTTTATATTTTTTAACTAAGCAAGGGAATACACACACAATTGTTACAAAATTTCAATACTCTACAAATAATATTTTGTACAAACTAAGTGCGTGTAAATACTGGGATATAGGGGTAGGGTATACATAAGTTCAGTGAAACAACGAATGGTGTAGCAAAGCTTTCCTAAGGACAATAATTACAGCTTAGGTGAAATTTTACGCAACTCCATTTTTTCAGAATAGGAGTTACTACAAAGGAATTTCTATGGCAGTAAGTCAGTCCTCTATACGAGGTGATGGTATGGAATTATTGCAGTTATACCATCAGAATCCCTCTATTGAACTTCGTAATAAACTTGTAAGGTTACATATCGGCTTAGTACGAAAAATGGCTCATAAATTTAGCCATCAGTGTAATGAGCCTTACGAGGATTTAGAGCAAATTGGTTATTTTGGTTTGATTAGAGCTATTGAGCGCTTCGATCCGAGCCAAGGATATGCTTTTAGTTCTTTCGCTGTTCCTTATATTCGGGGTGAAATGCTGCATTTTTTACGCGATCGCAGCACTTTATTAAAGATTCCCCGTCGTTGGCAGGAACTTTATAATGAAGGGCAAAAAGTTCGCAAAGAATTGGCAGAAATTTTGGGACGTCCTCCTAAAGATTCAGAAATAGCCAAGCAACTCAAAGTCTCCACCCAGGAATGGCAAGAAACCAAGTTGGCTGCTCAAAATCGGATGCCTTTGAGTTTAGATGCAACTGTAGTTAACTACGTTGACTGCCAAATTACTCTAGGTGAAGCACTTCCTTGTCCTCGTTCGGTGGCAGAACAACAGCGAGAAGAAGAACGCCAACAACTGCAAGGGGCAATCTGTTTGTTAGAAGAAAAACCCCGCATGGCAGTGGAATTGGTATTTTTGAAGGAACTTTCTCGCAAAGACGCCGCTCAAAAAATAGGTACTAGTCCGATGACGGTAACGCGGTATCTGCAAAAGGGAATCCAGGATCTAATGTCGATGTTACGTCCGCAGGCTCTACCAACTGGGTAATGGTAAAGTTCAGCTAGTAGGGATGTTGACGTTTGATATTGCCGAAAATTCCAAGACTTGCATTAATGCTTCTCGTACCACATCAGAACCTGCTCCCAAACGGCAGGAATTTTCTGTCAGGTGACGCTTCCACACTCGACTACCCGGTTGCCCAGCAAACAGTTGTAGCATATGGCGAGTAATTTTATTGAGCTTGAGTCCCTTTGTTACCCAGTCATCAATATAAGAAAACATCGCTTCAGCAACTTGATGACGGTTAGGGGGTTGCACCGTCTCGCCGTAGATTTCACTATCTGCTGTGGCAAACAGGTAGGGATGATCGTAAGCAGCACGTCCAATCATGACTGCATCTACGAACTGTAACTGCTGTTGCACCTGTTTTAAATTGGTAATTCCACCGTTTATTTCAATCGATAGGTAGGAAAATTCCTGCTTGAGACGATACACATCTTGATAACGCAACGGTGGGATGTCTCGATTCTCTTTCGGGCTTAATCCCTGCAACCAAGCTTTGCGTGCATGAACGGTAAAGCGTTGGCAACCTGTTTGTGAAACAACCTGGACAAAGTTTGCCATGTCTTCGTAGCGATCGCGATCGTCAATTCCGATCCGGTGTTTAACGCTAACAGGAATTTGAACAGCATTGAGCATTGCTGCCACACAATCTGCAACCCGTTGGGGTTGTGCCATTAAGCAAGCGCCAAAATTGCCATCTTGCACGCGACTGCTAGGACAACCGACATTGAGGTTGATTTCGTCATAGCCCATATCTTCAGCAATGCGAGCGCATTCAGCAAGCTCTTTGGGGTTATCGCCTCCCACTTGCAAAACCAGGGGTTTTTCTTGGGGTGAGAAGCCTAAGAGATACTGGCGATCGCCATGCAAAATTGCCGCACTTGTAACCATTTCGGTGTAAAGTAAAGTGCGACGTGTAATCTGCCGCATAAAATACCGAAAGTGGCGATCGGTACGATCCATCATTGGCGCAATACTCAAGGGGTAAACGCCGTGAGTAACTGATTCAGGTAAAGTGGCTGAGTGCAAACAAGTCATAGATCACAAGTCTATCGCAACCGATGTCTTGTGGATTGAGAATTCAGGCTCACAAGTAGGAAAATTGAGAAAATGCGAGAACTTTATCCACCAATTGAGCCTTATAGAGAAGGGAATTTACGGGTATCAGAAATCCATACAATTCATTTTGAAGAATCTGGTAACCCACAAGGTAAGCCTATCATTTTACTGCATGGCGGGCCGGGTGGAGGATGTCCACCCTATTATCGGCAGTATTTTCATCCCGAAAAATGGCGATTGGTGATGTTTGACCAAAGGGGATGTGGAAAAAGTACACCCCATGCTGAATTGCGAGAAAATACAACTTGGGATTTGGTTAACGATATTGAAAAACTCCGAGAACACTTAGGAATTGTAAAGTGGGTAGTTTTTGGTGGCAGTTGGGGAAGTACTTTATCTTTAGCTTACAGTGAAACTCATCCCGAACGTTGCAAAGGATTAATTCTGCGTGGCATTTTTATGCTACGGCAAAAAGAGTTACGTTGGTTCTATCAAGAGGGCACAAGCTATATTTTTCCCGATGCTTGGGAAGAGTATTTAAAACCTATTCCTGTGGCAGAACGTGATGATATGCTAACAGCATACTACAAACGTTTAACCAGTCTTGATCTGCAAGTCAGGCTAGAAGCCGCTCGTGCTTGGTCTATTTGGGAAGCTAGTACTAGTAGACTATTTCCAGATCCAGAATTAATGCAAAAGTTTGGTGAAAATGAATTTGCTGATGCTTTTGCACGGATTGAATGTCATTACTTTATTAATAAAGGTTTTTTTGAACCCGAAGATCAATTGCTTTTAAATGTTCATCGCATCCGCCATCTTCCAGCTGTAATTATTCAAGGACGTTATGATGTGGTTTGTCCGATGATATCAGCTTGGGAATTACATTGTGCTTGGCCGGAAGCAGAATTTATTGTTGTTCCTGATGCCGGGCATTCGATGAGCGAACCCGGAATTCGCAGTGCTTTGATAGAGGCTACGGATCGGTTTGCTTGTTTATGACATACTCCCTGCACGTCAAACAGCGATCGCAATCAAGTTTAGAGGGCGATCGCGCAATCTTATAAAGGTAAAGATCCGTACACCAGTCAAGAAAATACCTATAAATTAAGAAAACTCACTTTCAATATCTCTCGATTGATGTAATACTCGGAAAATTTCTATGTCATCATTTATCTTTATGTAAAACACAACGTAAGGCTTAACAGGAAAACTTCTAAGTTCGTTCATTAAATCATCTCGCTTTTTGCCCAGATCGGGAAACTGAGCAAGCATTGGAAAACGATTAAGAGTTTGAGCTATTTGTTTGTCAGCTACAATTTGATTTTGTTGAGCTAGGTAAGTCCAAATATCTTCTAAGTCTTGTTCAGCTTGCCGAGAAATTCTATAGCGATTCATTGTCAGCTATCCTGATCTAGCTTACGCTGTCCTCGTGCCTTGATATTTTCCAGCAAACGGGGTAGAGACTCGTCATCGTATTCGGTATATTCTCCATTCTTTAGCTGTTCGGCTGCGATCGCAATATCTCGCTGTAATGCTTCTAACTTTAGCTGACGCAGTTCCTCCTGTGTATGCTCAAGTCTATTTATCATTTCCTGAAAGGCACTTGCATCATGGATGACGACTTCTGCTTTGCCATTAACAGTAAGCACAAGAGGTGATTTAGTCGCCTTGATCTTCTCTAGAAACTGTTTGACGTTGCGCTTAAAGTCTGTAAGAGAGTGAATATGCTCTAGATTAATCATAAATTAAATACTAAATTGCGTACTTAATTAAGTTCCTATTCAATGCTATCAAAATAAGATTACTCTGCGATCGCTCGTAACCAATCAACGCCAGCATTTTTGTTTCAACTTAATGTTGCATTCTCTTAAAAATCTGTTACATTACTTTACAGGCAGTTGCAACTGTTACAAAGCTTGAACTTTGGAGTTTTGCTCATGTCAGGTTTCAAAAATTCTACTCCTACTGTTTCAGATGACCCTAATGCTATGCGTTTTGGGTTCACTCCTGAAAGTGAAAACTGGAACGGTCGCTTTGCAATGATTGGTTTTGTATCTGTCATTTTGATTGAAGTTTTTTCTGGTCAAGGCTTCCTCCATTTCTGGGGCATCCTGTAAATTGATGTAGTCTTTTTTGCCTTCGGTTGATTAAGCTCGGTTCTAGGTGAACCGAGCATTGATGATAACTGGCTGTAACCTACGTGATTACCTAATACTTAGAACAATTGCTCTCATAACTTTTTATAACGATTTTTATAACTTCTCTTCTAATATTTTCCTCCTATGTCAAGGTGGAAAGTGAGAGTTAATTCGGCGACAGCGTTTGTTTTTATTATTGACAGGCTTTTCCTTTTGGTATTTACAGACTTTTCTCCGAAATCTACATCTCTGCACACTCATGATTTTGGAAAGATTATGGAAAACAAGTCTTCATCAGTCGATACAGGGCAACAAATTCGCCGACCTGGCACTGAAGGGCTTGAAGAAGCCCAAGCCAAGCAAGCCGGGGCCAAATTCGAGTGGCATTTCGGCCGAATTACTCGGTTGGGGTACTTTGAGATTGCTGGTGGCAGAGAAGTAACTATTGTCTGGGAGGAGGGAGGTGTCAGTTCCCAGCAGGGTGACATCACTGACGAGCAGTGGGAGATCTTCAAGCTGGCATTTTTGAGTACCGGACGGATCGCCGTGTTGAGCGATCAAGAAGGGGAAAGATGGATGCACGACTACCGCTTTTTAGAGGCCATGCGGTAACGTTGGAACACACTCTCGGCTAACACTCTGCTGCACTGGAAGCAGATTCTAGCTTCTGTCTTAACTTCTTGGTGTCTGTGCTATTGCTAGTTAGAAGTACCTTACGAAAATTAGAAAACTCCTAGATTATGTATATCCAATCTAGGAGTTTTGCTTGCTAAAAAATGTATCTAATGCTGGATCACAGTCCTGGGCCTACCGCCAACCATCTCGGTTGCGATTTCGTAGATATGCATGAGTACAACTGCGCCAATAAAGGCACCAACAGCTGTGGCAGCAACATCAATGCTGCTCATTACCGCTACTACAGGCCAGACACGAACAAAAAGCCAGCCACCAAGGATTCCTCCAACAATACCAATAATCTTGGATGTCCACCATCGCCACCAAGGTATATGTTCAATAGTGGCAGATGTTGAAACTCTACTTGGCATTAGTGGTGGCTGAGGACAAAATCCCACAAGCGCCCAAAATATCAATAGTGGTAGACTCATTTAAGTTCCTCCTTACTATTGAACAAGTGAGCCATTTCTCGCTATTTACTTCCCCTACATTTGAGGAATATGTCTCTATAGAGACTGATATTTAGGCGTTGCTGAATCGCGGTATGAATTTGATGTGTAGAGACGCGATATATCGCGTCTGGGCAGGGGTTTTGGCATTACGAAAAATTATTTTCATAGCCTAAATCAGCAACGCCGATATTTATATTGTCTAATAAAGTATCTTATAACTACACATTTATTTAGCAATTAGCAATAAAAAAACAATCATATTTGCAATTATGCCAGTGCAATTCTTACACTAAGTTTTGTTTTGTTAAAAATTCTCTTGCACTTCTGACTCAATAGCTTTCTCAATCAAGGCATTTTATACTACATTTATATTACAAAATATCTAGAGGTAAGCTGTGCTAGAGAGAAATAACCCTAGTCTTGTCCGCGCTTGCTGCTCCTTAGAAGGTTTATCGGTGGGAGATGCTTTTGGAGAGCGATTTTTTCTTCATCCAGATGTGGCAGAAAATTTAATTGCTGCTCGTGCCATACCAGAAGCACCTTGGTACTACACCGATGATACCCAGATGGCACTTTCGATTGTATCTATCCTGCAAACATTTGGAAGAATTGACCAAGATAGCCTAGCATCCAGCTTTGCTCAAAGATATGAGATAGGACGAGGCTATGGCCCAGCAATGCATCGGCTGCTACGAAAGATACAAGATGGCGAACTTTGGCACCAGCTAGCTCCCAATCTTTTTAACGGACAGGGTTCCTTTGGGAATGGGGTGATTTAAATAAACAATACAAGCATTAGTATCTAACAAATAAATCATTCAAATAGCGGCTCTCGTTCTTCGTATTCACCTTGGGGATATCTTTGAATTGGGTCATCTGCTAAACAACCAGCAGTCTGCTCAAAAAAACCAGGAGGCCAACCTAATTCTTGGGGTGTTTTTGGCTGTGTTGGTTTTTCTAGCGGTTGATAAATCACAATAATTTCTACTTCTTTATCTGTTATTCCCACTGGGATATCTAAATGTAAAATCCCATCTGCTCCAATACGTTTTTTTAATTTAATACTCTGCATAGCTCATTATCCTTTAGATATTGAATTAAATACTTATTGTCCAGCCTTAAAAACTTGTTCTGCCGTCAACTTTAACTCAGGGAAAGGAGATATAGTTTTATCACCACCTCACAACTGACTGACCTGATATTTCCCATTAATTAGTTGATAAAGCGAAAAAGTGTGGGCATTGAGAAATAAAGATTCCCCTGATTCATCCAAATTGAACTACACTGCTGAACGTTTATTATACGGTTTAAGCCAGCTAGTAGAAAAAACTAATGAATAAAACAGAATAATAGGGAATAGAAAATAGTTAAGTTCAATTTTCCTATTCCCTATTCCCTGTTACCTATTCCCTGATTTAATGTCCGCGATCGCTCCTTTTGTCATGGCAGCAATTGCTTTATCGGTGGCTTTGGGTAGATGATAATATTTGCCTCCTGCTGTCTTTGCTATTTCCTTAGCAAATCCAGTAGAAACAAATTTACTTTCGGTATCAATCACCAACAATTGCATTCCCAAAGCACGGATTCTGCCAGCAATATCCAACAATTCGGCTTTGATATCTGGCTTTTCTCCCGGTTCTTGCGGTTCGCCTAAGGAACGCGATAAGGGAATATTACCGCGTCCATCGGTAATGGCTACAATCACGACTTGCCCGATATCTCCACTCATCTGAGCATTCAAACCCACGCGCACAGCTTGCGTTAAACCATGGGCTAGTGGTGAGCCTCCACCACAAGGCAATCTTTCCAAACGATTCCGCGCCAAGGCAATCGAGCGTGTCGGCGGCAATAGCACGTCTGCCTGTTCTCCCCGGAAGGGAATCAACGATACTTGGTCACGGTTTTGATAAGCTTCTGTTAAAAGCTGCATGACTGCACCTTTCGCTGATTGCATCCGGTTTAAAGCCATTGAGCCAGAAGCATCCACGACAAACACTACCAAAGCTCCGGCTTTGCGTGCCAATCGCTTCGAGCGGATATCTCCTTGCTCGACAATTACTTTTCTATCAGGTTGTCGCTGCCGTCGTGCTTTTTGATACGGTGCTGCTGCCCTGAGTGTGGCATCTACGGCTACGCGGCGCACTTTTCCTTTGGGCAACATTGGCTTAATATAGCGCCCTCTGTCTTCCGAAAAGATTAAACTACGACTGCCAGATTTACCTTGCCGTTGTGCCATTTGAGCAAAATAAAGCACACTTTGGTCAAGAATTACTCCTTCGGGATCGAAAATAAATTCTTCAGGAATGTTGGGAGGTTCTTGCTGTTCTTGGTTGTCTTCCTCTTCTTCCTGTTCTTGATTTTCGTCTTCAGTTTCTTCTTGATCCTGGGGTGGGGGTGGTGGCGGTGGTGGTGATTGTTCGGGTGGCGGTGTCTGCACCTGAGTTGCTCGCGGTACAATTACCAATTCCACGGCTCGCCGCAAATCATCAGCATTGACTTGTGTACGTCCATCTAAAGCCGCTGAGGCTCTGGCAACACGCACGGCAAATAACTCCGCCCGATGTCCTTGCACTCCGCCACGAATTGCTTCTTCCACTAAGTAGGTAATTTGTTCGTGGCTGATACGAACTTCTTTCAACCATTCCCGCGCAAAGATAATTTGGGTTTTGAGTTCGTCGATATCTTCGCTGTACTGCTGGAGAAACTCTTGGGGAGATTTGGAGTAGGCGATCGCAACTTCTACGGCTTGAACTCTTTGATCTAAACCGAGAACACCATCAGCAGAAAGAGCGATCGCAATGCGATCGAGCAAATGTTCTCTTAATGCCCCTTCTTCTGGGTTGTAGGTGGCGATAAATAACGCTTTGCAGGGATGCTGAAAACTTATGCCCTCCCGCTCAATTTGGTTGCGTCCCTCAGATAATACTGTTAAAAGTTGGTTGCTAATTTGGTCATCTAATAAATTGATTTCATCTACGTAGAGAACGCCTCGATTGGCGGCGGCAAGTAAACCCGGTTGAAATATTGTGTCTCCTTGTTTTACCGACTGTTCCACATCAACAGAACCTAAAAGTCTGTCTTCTGTAACTCCCAAGGGTATTTGCACGAAGGGTGCGGGTATCACCTCAGTCGGGAGTTCCTGTGGATCTTTATCTCCCAATTCACAGAGCAGCTTATCATCCCATTCTTCTGGGTGATTGGGATCGCAATTGCTCAGTGAACCTTTGACAACTTCAATTGGTGGCAGTAGAGCGTGGATCGCACGCGCCATTACAGACTTTGCCGTACCGCGACGCCCTGCGATCGCTACTCCCCCCAACCCCGGATCGACTGCTGCTAAGAGTAAAGCTAACTTAATCGCTTCTTGTCCGACGACAGCGGTTAAGGGAAAGGCGGTAGTACTAGGGGATATAGTAGACGCAGGCATAGTTTGTATAATAGCTTGTCTAAGTTTTTAGCTTATCAATTTCTGGCACCTCATGGAGTAGCGGTAACAGAGATTTAGCACTGCCTGGGAAAACTAAAGATTATAAAACTTATGCAAAATCCCTCTAAAATCTTCTTTCCTCCATGTTCTTAGCGTCGCACCAGTTGCTATAAGGAGGGCATTGCCGCAAGGGCGCACTTGCTTCTCTGTGTAATTTATTATTCCATAACTCGTGCGTAAGACCTAGATTATTTAAAATAGCAATTACGACTAAGTTAGGTCAGCGTGAATCAAGATAATTTTGCTTGAGGGGTATTAGTAGTTGGGATTGGTAGGGGCGGATTTTGTTAATTTTCTTTCAAGAAAAACTGACTATTTATCTTCTTAACCCACCCTTGCTGTAATTAGTAGTTAGTGAGAAAAAGTTATGAGTATTGCTCAGGCTAAACGCTTTACACTAGATGAATATCACAAATTGGGAGAGTTGGGCTTTTTCCATGAAGATGACCACATTGAATTAATTAGGGGAGAAATTATTCAAATGGTATCGAAAGGAAGAGTTCACGAAACTTGTTTGAGAAAGTTATTTAAAGAACTGCCAAAACTGATTGGAGATAGGGCAACTCTGCAAACTCAAGCCCCAATTGTTTTACCTCCCAACAGCGAACCTGAACCAGATTTTGCTGTCCTCAAAAACCGTGATGATGACTATCTTTCGGCTCACCCCGAATCTGCTGATATTTTACTTTTAATAGAAGTATCAGATTCCTCTTTGGATTATGACAGAGATGTGAAAATGCCTCTCTATGCTGAAGCAGGTATTTCTGATTATTGGATATTTAATTTATTTGATAATTATCTAGAATGTTACAGCGAACCCTATCAGAATAATCAAGGTAAACACGGCTATTTGAATAAGCGGATTGTCTTGCCTAATCAAGTAGTAGCACTGCCTTGTTTTCCAGATTTGTCTCTTGATTTAAATAGGGTATTCCCGCCTAAGGTGAATTCTTAATCGCCACTTGATTGTTTCTCAGATGAGTTTCTTAACCCCATAAACTAAGTTCTGATACTCAACCACGAATTTCAAAGACTCATCGACTAAGTTCTGATACTCAACCACGAATTCCTAGAACTCATTAACAAAGCTCTAATACTCACTCACGAGTTACACAGACTCAATGATGATATTTTGAATCTCACACATTAGACTGAAAGACTCAATTACGAAATTAAAAGACTCATCAACGAGTTGCAAAAATTCATTTACAAGGTTCGGATACTCGCTGACGAGTTGTCAACACTCGTTAACGAGATTACGATACTCATCAACGAGTCTATTTTCAAGCTAAGACTCAAAATTAGCTTTGGTGGATTTATTTTTCATTGCCTTAAAGCGATCGCCTAACTGTTCGGCAAGGGTTTTTAATCCAGGAGTCTTTTTAGCAGCCGTCTTTACGTAATCATAAACTGTTAAACTGCTGCTCATCGCTTCACTACCGACTGCCAAGAGCGTATCATCTACTTTTTCTGTCAGTTGGCGCAATCCCAGTAAAAGCTCTGTGAGGGAATTGGCGAGTTGATAATCCCGCACAAATTCCTCTACATCGAAACTGGCTGGTAGAATGTCGCGGTTAGACTGAGCAGCGGTGAGACTATTGTTAACAAAGGCAAGGCTTTTATCGCCCATTTTGAATAACTTGCGTCTTTCTTGGCTACTTAAGGTAATCAGAAAAGGCAGCTTTTGTTGAATTGTCTGAAGTGCTGCTTTGATTTCTTGGATATCTTTTTCTGAAAGGGTGGCGTTGATGTTTTGATAAGCCATGATAAATTTTTTGTGGTTATTTGAGTGGGTAAATGGTTACTTTGCTTTGGAAATGAGTCAGAAAACCATTTGTTGTTATTTTTCCCACCCAGATCGGGCGATCGCACAAGTGTATTAAAAGATTTGTAGTAGTAGGGTGTGTTGTCGCCAAGCGCCGCACCATCCTAAATTCTTGGTGCGTTAGGCTAAGTTTCTACTTTCATCTGGATGTCGGATAGTAATTTATACAAAAAATCGACTCACAGCACAATTAAAACTAGGCAACAAGGGTGAACTCAATTCATCATTATTTAGCAGCGTTGCAATTAATGTTAACCTCGCATTTTCCCGCCGATAAACCTCAACTTGTTGCAATCGCCAATCTACAATCCAATATTCCTTTACTCCCCGTGAAGCGTAAAGCTTGAGTTTCGCTTCTCGATCCCGGCGTTCATTTTCCACACCAGGAGATAACACTTCTACCACTAAATCCGGTGCGCCTGCTAAATGTCCCGCTTCATCAAGCAAAACTGCTAAACGTTCATGACTAGCCCATACTACATCTGGGATAACATTATCAGTTTCCGAAAACAAAATGCCAGGAGTGATACTTGCTTGTCCCAAACCACTTGAACGCGACCAAACCTCAAGTTCTAAAGTGATATTTAAGCAAGTACGTTGATGTTTCCAGTGGGGCGCTCTGGTCGTGAATAATTCTCCGTCTATAATTTCATAATGCGTACCCTCGTTTTCAGGTAGGAGGTTTATATCTGTGGTAGTCCAGCGCACGCGATCGCTTGCTGTGTGGTTCATATGGGATCTGCTTTTCAATAGCGTGATATTAGGCTAACTTTTTTCAAACAATTATTGATATTGAGATTTTTCGATAATAAAGGTATGAAAGAGAAATTGCCCGAAATGCACAAAATTTTGCAATTTCGGGATCAAACACTCCTACACCGTGCATTAACACACCGTTCCTATGTCCATGAAAATCCCCAACAAGGGGAACACAATGAACGCTTGGAGTTTCTCGGTGATGCAGTGCTCAATTTCTTAAGTGGCGAGTATCTTTATCGCCGTTTCCCAGAAAAGGGAGAAGATGAATTGACGCGAAGGCGATCGGCACTGGTAGATGAGAAGCAATTGGCGAGATTTGCAATTGAGGTAGGTTTAGATTTGAGAATGCGACTGGGTAAGGGTGCAATTCTCGATGGAGGCTTTAGCAATCCCAATTTACTTAGCAGTACTTTTGAAGCAGTTGTTGGTGCTTACTATCTGGACAATAATTTTGATATTGAGGCTGTTCGTACTGTTGTCGAACCTTTGTTTGATGCTGTTCCAGAAGAAATTGTTGAAGTTCGTGCCAATGTAGACTCGAAAAATCGCTTTCAAGAATGGGTGCAACGAAATATTACCCCAACTCCACCCAAATATTTAACAGAGCAAGTGGGAGGTTCTTCTCACGCACCTGAATTCATTGCTAAAGTACTTGTGGGTGAAAAAGTTTATGGAGTTGGCAGGGGGCGCAGCAAGAAAGTTGCTGAGAAGGCGGCGGCAGAAGATGCTCTTGCGAACGTTAAAGAAAAAGCTTGAGTTTGTTCTCGCAGGTGTTCAGATCCCCAACTTTTAAAAAAAGTCGGGGATCTATAACCTCTCATGAGTCAGGGTGGGAGAATTATCTACCCAATTGTTTATCTTTCTACTTGATCGACTTCTTTGGGAACCCCGGCAGTCAAAACCTCATGCCCTGTAGGTGTAACCAAAACATCATCCTCAATGCGAATACCAATACCAACCCAACGCTCATCAATTTCTGGTTGATCTTCCGTAGGCTTAGTATCTGGAACAATATAAAGTCCTGGTTCTACTGTTAGAACTTGCCCTGGTTGCAAAATTTGCGGGTTATCGTCGCCATGTTGGTAAACTCCCACATCATGCACATCTAAGCCCAGCCAATGCCCCGTGCGATGCATATAAAATGGCTTGTATTTTTCTTCTTCAATCAACTTGTCAATTTCGCCTTTGAGGATGCCAAGTTCTACCAAACCTTCTGTAAGAATGCGCACGGCAGTATCGTGAACTAAATTATAGGGGTTGCCTGGCTGCACTTGGGCGATCGCTTGTTTTTGAGCTTCTAAAACTAGCTCGTACAGTGTTTTTTGTTCTGCGGTAAATTTACCCCCGACTGGAAATGTGCGGGTAATATCTGAGTTGTAATAATTGTAGGCACAGCCAGCGTCAATCAGCAGTAACTCGTTATCCTGCATTTGCCGATTGTTCTCAACGTAGTGCAGCACGCAGGCATTAGCACCAGAGGCGACAATAGAAGGATAAGCTGGCCCCATCGCACCCCGCTTTCTAAAAATATGTTCTATTTCTGCCTGTACTTCGTACTCGTAAATTCCTGGTGCAGTAAATTTCATGGCGTAATTGTGTGCTTCTACGGCAATATCAGCAGCTTTACGCATTAACTCCAACTCGACTTCTGTTTTAATTAGCCGCATACTGTGAAGGATAGGGCCAGTATCTTCAATCGCAATCGGCCCTGTACCGCGCTTGGGATAAGTCCGCATTAAGCTTTGCCAATGATTGAGGATTTTTTCGTTAAAAGCGCGATCGCGTCCCAAATGATAGTAAATACGATCTGATTTTTCTAAATACTGTGGCAATTTTTCATCCAATTCTGCGATCGAGTAAGCTTCATCCGCACCATAGATTTCTTTTGCCGCTTCTACCCCACAGCGATATCCACTCCAAATTTCCTGTTCCCTGTCTTTGGGCAGCACAAACAACACAAATCGATGTTCTGGGTGATGGGGCGATAAAACTGCCACTGCTTGGGCTTCATTAAACCCAGTTAAATAAAAGAAATCACTGTCTTGACGAAAATTGTATTCGACGTCATTGTGCATCACTGCCATTGGTGCACTACGAAAAATCGCAACACCATGACCAATTTTTGACATCAACGCTTCCCGACGCTGCTGATACTCTGTCTGCATAATGTTTTACTGTTTTTACGATCTATTTTGTCATCTCCATTCTTTGTGTAATATATATTACAAATATTACTTTTGCTATAGCGATCGCAAGCTAGGGGCTAGGAAGAGGAAAGGGAGAGGGGGGGGAGTGGGGGAGCAGGAGAGGAAGAGATGGGGAAGAATTTACTCTTACACTTCCTCACCTCCCTCAGCTCCTTGTCCCCTTCCGTGTCCTCTTCATTCCCTGTTCCCTGTCCCCTATCCCCTTATCTGCATCTTATTTCACTTTTAATATCCATAGAAAAACCGTTGAATAATTGAGAATGTTTATCTAATTAACAATTATCAAAATTAAATAGTCAAATCTCATACTTTCTCTTAAATTGCACTTGAAAATTTTTCAGAATTTAGTTAGTTCAAAATAATTTTTTCGCAAAAATATCAAAAATATTAAGAAAATATAAAGAAGGCATTTTTGTTATTAACTAACACTTGAATTAAAAAGAAAAAAACAGTTAAAAAGTTTATTACCACTTGTCATAAACACACGCCATGTCGATGCAAGCTAATACAAAAAGCACATTGGACACAAATCCTCAAAGTACAGTTATCAACGTACCGGATAATCAGAAGTTAGAAACTCAGTCTTACTATCAATCTTCTTCTTCATCTTCGGCATTGCCTACTGCTCCGAAGAATCCTAATCCTGCGTTAACCAGTGCTGCGATTTCCGCCGATTTTGACGGTGATGGTAAGAACGACAGGATATGGCGTAACTCTCAAACAGGTGAGGTTGCTATTTGGTTAATGAACGGCAGAGAAGTTGGTGCTGCTGACGTTATCAAAGATGCTAATGGTAATAACATAACGAAGGGTGCAGATTGGGATCTTAAAATTGGTGACTTCAACGGCGATAACAAGACTGACTTGCTCTGGCACAATACTCAGACAGGTGAAAACCAAATTTGGGTGATGGATGGCTTAGTTGCTTCACAAGCTGATTTACAAGCAACTAATGGCTGGACACCCTTAATAGGAGATTTTAACGGCGATCGCAATACCGACATTCTCTGGCGCAATAATACAACTGGTGAGAATGCCCTTTGGCAGATGACTGGTACACAGATTACCTCAGCAGATGTTCTGCAAACAGTTGATACAAATTGGGCAGCCACCATTGTTGATGTCAATGGAGATGGCAAGACAGATGTGTTCTGGCGGAATAATGCAACTGGTGAGAATGCCGTTTGGCAAATGGATGGCACAAGCATCACCAGTGGAGAGTTTCTACCCACACTTGACTCAAATTGGGAAGCTAGCGTTGGCTATTTCAATGGTGATTTCCAAACCGACATTCTCTGGCACAACAAGGCAACGGGTGAAACCAAATTGTGGCTAATGAATGGTACAAGCATTGCTAGTGATACTCCTCTGGCTACAGTTGAGGGTTCCAAATCGATGATTGGCGACTTTAACGGTGATGGAGTAACCGATGTCTTGTGGTACAACCAGCAAACTGGTAAAGGCAAAGTATGGGTAATGAGTGACGGCAATGTTGTCGCTGAAACCGCTGCCGATGCACCAACAGCAAGCTGGACACCTAGTCTCGGTGATTATGATGGTGATGGAAAGACAGATATGTTCTGGCGCGATCCCGGCTCAGGTCAGAATGCCATTGTAATTATGGATGGTACTACAAATCCCCAGCCTTCGCTTCTACCTTCAGTTTCGGGTGAATGGTACGATGGTACCCTTCCTAAAGCTTAATAGTGATGCGAATTGTGGTTAATACCCAATAGTTAAGTAGATTTGTAGGGTGTGTTACGGCTATGTCAGAATTTGAGACTTGAAGAGAGTGATAACTAGCCGTAACGCACCGTATTTCTTACAGCAAATTTGATTTTATTTAAACCACAATTTTTTGTAGTGGTGGGTTTAGCAGATATACTTTCGGTTTGAGCTAGAGATTGAAACAAAACCCGCCCTTACAGTATCGTGTGGTCTATTCATCTGAAAATGGCTGTAGGTTTTTCTAAAGATAAAAGTGCATC
This sequence comes from Chlorogloeopsis fritschii PCC 6912, assembly GCF_000317285.1. Lineage (GTDB taxonomy): Bacteria > Cyanobacteriota > Cyanobacteriia > Cyanobacteriales > Nostocaceae > Chlorogloeopsis > Chlorogloeopsis fritschii. Next base: position 124,995 of record NZ_AJLN01000045.1, read on the forward strand.
TATAGCAGTCCTATCTGATTTATAAAAAATCCTGGGAAGAACGTAGACGCCGGAGGCGGCTTCCCGCAGGGTACCACAAAGTACACAAAGTAATAGCATCATACAAAGTTGTGTTCAACTATATCTTTTTTTTAGATGTAAATGAATACAACTGATTATTGTGTCAAAAAGATTATATCTAAAAATGCTCATAATCTTATTTTTATAATTCGCCTATTTTTGTATTAAAAATACTATCTTTAAGAAAAAATAGCATTCAAATTGTTACTGGAAGCAACACTTGAACAGTTACTAAATGTTAATTTCTTACAAAAAAAATAATCAAAAAAAGGTAGAAACATTATGAATACTGATGATAAACAATATGAGTTCCTCTGACACTTCCTTAAGTTTGCCTGTAAATACTATTCCAGTAAACTACGCTCAACTCTCCACCAATATTTTTGAGCCTACGGCTAATTCAAATTCTGATTTAAGCTTTAGAAGCTCACTGTCATTAACACAAAATGAACAACAAGCTTCAATCGTGGCAAAAAATGCCAACCCTAATCCCATCTTCAGTAATGCGGCGCTTTTTGCAGATTTTAATGGTGATGGCAAGGCTGACAAATTTTGGCGTAACGAACAAACAGGTGAAACTGCTGTTTGGTTGATGGATGGAATAAGTCCCATTGGAGGTTTTTTGCCTCAAGTTGACGCAGCCTGGAATTTTGCCTATGCGGATTTCAACCGTGATGGCAAAACAGATATCTTCTGGCGCAATCAAAACAATGGTGAAACTGGCATCTGGCTCATGGATGGCTTAAATATTGCTTCTGCGGTAAATTTACAAACCATAAATCCTGCATGGAATTTTGCGATCGCAGATTTTAATGGAGACGGCAGAAGTGATGTTTTTTGGCACAACACTCAAACTGGTGAGAACGCCACTTGGTTGATGGATGGTACAAATATTACTACTGCAGCTTTTTTACCAAGAACTGACTCTCCTTGGAATTTTAATATTGTCGATTTTAACGGCGATGGTAAAAATGACATTTTTTGGCGCAACCAGATTACAGGTGAAAATTTGATTTGGTTTATGGATGGTACAAATAGATCTGAGTATGCTCTGACTAAAATGGAGGGAACTTGGGATTTGACTGTTGGTGATTTCAACGGTGATGGCACAACAGATTTACTCTGGCACAATAACCAAACAGATGAAAATACTGTTTGGCTTATGAATGGTATCTTTATCAGTGCTGGTTCTTTGCCAAAACTGGATTCCTCTTGGAAATCTTCTGTTGGGGATTTCAATGGTGATGGCAAAACAGACGTCTTTTGGCACAATGAGACGACTGGTGAGAATACCGCTTGGTTGATGGATGGTACATCCATTGGTACCGAAGCCTTTTTACCTCCAACTAATTCATCCTGGAAAGCTAGCGTTGGTGATGTTGATAACGATGGCAAAACAGATATCTTCTGGCGTGATGAACAAACCGGCGAGAACACTATTTGGTTGATGAATGGTACTATTGCCAATGCCGTTCCTTTGGAACAAGTTCCTGTTGAGTGGAAGGCTTATTAGAATTTTGTGGTGATGGTAATCATATCGTGTACTGTTGAAGCTGAATTGTGATTCAAATTTTCAAGCGAGATTCCAGGAGGCTATTGGGGCGAACGTAAGTTCGCTCTCATTTTTACTTGCGGAGCGAGAAGCGATCGC
>NZ_AJLN01000046.1 GCF_000317285.1 Chlorogloeopsis fritschii PCC 6912
TAATGCCATAGTAAACGCGTAGCTACTGCTCTCCAAGGTCGCCACCTCTCGGCGATATCTTCTATTTCTCTTGGCGAAGGGCGATTTTCTAAGCGTTTTATCTTTTGTATTGCCAGTGCTAATCCTAAATCTCCCTTTGGTAAACTATCCGATCGCCTCAGTGCCATGAGTAAATATATATCAACTGTCCAGTCTCCAATACCTTTTATTTTTTTGAGAACAGAACGTACATCCTCATCATTCATCTGATTGAGGGTATGTAAATCCAACTGTCCTGTAATGATAGATTGTGATAACAGACGCCCATAGAGAGTTTTTTGCCTGCTGAATCCGATTTTTTTAATTTGATCGTCGTCTAGTGCCAAAAATCCCTCTGGAGTAATTGGTGATATGGTTTGTTGCAAACGCTCAAAAACGGCTTTAGCTGATGCGAGAGAAACCTGTTGTTCTAGGATAATTTGAATAAGCGTGGCAAAACCCGGTTCGCGCACCCAAAAAGGTGGTAAACCATAAGTTTGGAGAATCTCTGCTAAGTCTGTGTCGCGTGAAGCTATAACTTTTAAACTATTTGCAAAGTTACTCTGAGTTAATATTTCTGACACTATTTATCTCTGAGACTATTTAACTCATCAGTATATATGATAGGTGCAAAACACCGTATTTTTAAATCTCAGATGGCGCTTATCTGAATTAATCCCATAGAAAACCTCTAGTCCCTAGCCCCTGCAATAAGAAAGCCAGTGTGGAGAACAACACTGGCACAAGTGGATTCGATAGCTCAACATGGGTTTGCTGAACTAAAACTAAGATTTCCAGAAAATTATATTTTTATAAAGTTATATACAACTTTTATGCAACGCCAAACAGCTTGTCATTGTTGCTGGTGTAATTGATCAAGGAAAGGCATAAAAAGAAAAACCGCCAGGGCTAATATTTCCACTGGCGAAAGGTAAGCATATCAATGAGGTTAAAAATAAGAATTCCAGAAAATTATCGTCTTGTAAAGTTATATACAACTTTCATGCAACCTTTGGCGTTATGCTCGCTGGTTTTTAGCATGAGTTAGCTGTGCTCAGTTACGGGCTTGGAAATAGAAACTTCCGACTCTCGCAGCAGCAATTTATTTCCTTTGTCATCTCTGCAAACTAAAAATGTGCCCAAGTTGTGCCCATCGCTAGTACCGCGAATTGTAACCCACTTGCCATACTGCGGCATCCTGGGTTCACTCACATAGACTTTTTGCCCAATCCTATAAAAAAGTTCTTTCTGCATAGTTCAATTGTACTATTTATAGTACATTAGTACGCCAAACAGGAAGAAAAACTCCTACTTTCAGAATTCTTTTGGGATGTATGGCGATCGCAAGCCTTTTGTATAGGGATAAGGCTTAAGTTAGGAATTTTGCTGGTTAAGCTGTATTGCTTTACAGATTGTAGTATTAGAAAAATTTTGCCAATACCATTAATAAACTATATAGAAATTGTATTTCTTAAACTAAACATAACCTCAATAAAAATATAGAAAAAGTAAAAAGAATATAAGAAAAAAATAAAGAAGATGTCAAAATTCCTTGAAATAATTTTTTCCAAACATAATTTTTTATTACTCTACTCAAAAAATAAATGTTTATCTACCTTGAGACATATTTTAAAAATGGGCAAAAGCAAATATGTTGTTACTAACATACTTTTGCTCTAAGCATTAGTATATTTTTATAAAATTTGTGTTTGCTTTACTACATTAGTATTAAAGATTTTTTGCCAACGATAAATTCTTTGAAAACTCATCATGATTACATCTACCAATTACCAGTTTTTTTGTGTAGATTTTTGGATAATAGATGATTATCAATCAGAGAAGAATGGCGAGAGCTTTGTATTTGCTTCTAATGGTTTAGATTTGAGTATTGCAGGATTTTCTCTTATTAATTATTGTTTCTCCCAAGAAGAAAGTCAGGTATGGAACAAATACGAGAAACTTTTAAAAAATCTGGCTTTCCCCATAAATATCTATGGGGAAAAAATTGATTTTTTGTCTAGAAATGCAGCACTAATCTTATTAAATGAAATATCAAATCAGTATTCTTGGGAGCTTAATTGCTGGCTGCAAAATTACATTTACCCTTCCTGGGAACTTCAGGGGAAAATAGACACACCTTGCGTTACTAATTCTTCTATTATCTTTAAAAAAGACAGTGCTGCTAAGGACTTGATGAAAGATAAAGATGATTTTCTATATGGATATAGTAGCTATCACGGTGAAGTTAAGCCAGAAAAATTAACATTTAACGCCTTTTTGCAACAATTTTCACAGCAAGTTGGTTATATTTGTGCCTTAGAAACTAACGGCAAAATACGTTCTGAGGAGGCATATCAACAGATTGAGGAACTGTGGAAACAATTAGAGCGCTTAAAAGATGAGTTAGGAATTGGATTTTAGCACTAACTATCATCACTATTGTGAGAACTCAAATGACACCAGAAAAACAAATTAGAGTTAAGATTGCAAAAAACATTATTGAACAATGTGAAATACTATTTAGTGCTCAAGCTTGGAAGTTTTTTCAAAACTTTGGTAGAGGCTATCTTTACTTACACAAAGTTGTAAATATACAGCATTCCGGTGGCAACAACTTTTCAATTACTGAAGGAGTATCGCATTTAGGGAACTCAGTTCACTATGTTGCCAAAGGTAGTGAAGCATGGAACATAGCAAAACTATCACAAGCTGCTAAAGAGCAACCAATAGAATACGCACGATTTTTCGCCTTAATCGATACCTACGAGCCAGACAATGAGTATGTAGTAATTGTGGGTTTCAATTATGGTTCTGATGCAACAGAATATTGGTTTTTGAGAAAACCAGAGGTACCCCCACAGCAAGCTTTTAGTCTTGTACGCGGGCGTCCTCTAGAATTTGGGGTTGAATTATTTTGATAGTAGGATAATCTTGGCTTGTAATTAGGTTACCCTACTTCCTGCAGATTGGAAGAGGGAAGGCTTAATCTGGTAGATTAATAAATTACTAAGTCCAATAAAGCAACTTAGCATTTTGAAAGTGCTGCCCAATTTCACCTTCAAAAAAGCGGCGTAACGTCTTCATCGTGTCAGAATTATATACATACTTTGTTCCGCCAAACTTGTTTCGCTTGATGCTACGCTTTAACTCGTCCATGTCTAGCTTTGATTGCGGATACCAGGTTTGCAACACCTCTTTTGAGCTAGGTGTAAAACGGTGCGAGATTAACTCAAAAGTAAGGTCACACTCAAAATCCAGCGCTGCGCTAATCTGGTTAAACAAACGACTATAGTGCATTTGCCAATCGTCTATAGGCATAATTGGGGCGATGACTAGCCCCACTGGATATCCACCACCACCACGCTCTCGTGGTAGCGCTAACTGTCGCAATGCAGCTAGTCTGGCTGTTACTGATGCAGTGCCGCCTTCAAACCTGCTGGCAATAGGTGCAGCATTTATACTCATTCGGCAACGAGTATTACCATTGTGTGGCAAATCAAGTAATTCGTTTACAGCATCAAACTTCGACACCCAGCGTAGATGAGCGTCTTGACGAGTACCAAAGTAGCGAATACACTCGGCAAGACTTCCGGTTAAATGTTCAATACCGAGAGGATCGGTATAGCAACTTACCTCAAAAGTCGTTGTCTGTCCTGGTTGTTCGTATGCTGCTAAGTTCTCTAATATGTGCGGTAAGTTAGCAAAAACACGAATTACGGGTGGCCCCGACAAGCTACCAGCTAGGTAGCAGTATTGACAATGCCCCGGACAGCCCTCGGCAATGTGAAACTGCCAATCTGCAGAAGGTGGAATCGGGCTTAGTTTAAAGTGGCTTGGCGGCGCACTGACAACTGCAAGGGTGCGCTTGGCAATATTGTAGGTATCGCGATCGCTTTCACTACGTAAACCAGTAAGGCGATTTCGCGATAACTCTTCAACGGGTAAGTTGAGGGACTGTACGCGCTGTAATATCTTCTGACCGTAAGGCTCTGCCAAGGCGGCTTTTGTAAATACGACGCGCTCTGGCATCCACAAACGAGGCTTAAGTGCTTCTGGCTTTGATGAAACTTTGTTGTCTGTATCAGACGAAGTTTTGACCGTAGGCATCGCGTATATATTATTTAAATTTACCGTGTTTATCTTGCTGAGTTTTCACTTCTTTGCAGACAATTCACGGGTTATTGCGTGGCTTTGGAATTGAACTCATTATCTAAAATTTGACGAATGCGCCGCTCCAACAAATCGAGATCTAAACCACCTTCATCACGGCTAATTCGGCGCACAGTGGAATTAACGTTGCCCAAATCTACCAATAAATCTTGAAGAATTTCCTGTTGCTGACGTGCTTGGGTGACTTCTCGCGGCTCTTGTACTAGATCGCGCACAATGGTATCTTCAGCTCTTGAGGCAATAATTGGATCGACTTGCCCTTGAAGATGAACAAAAGTGCGTCGTCCTGGCCCTCTATCTTCGTCAATCGGTATTACTGCTGTGACTTGATCGGAACGCACATACTTGCCAAATCCTAAATGGACTAGCACTGACGACTGGATTTTCATATAAATAAAAGTTATTTTTGTGACTTACTTCTATTTTAGAATTTTAGAAAATGACCTGGAAGCTATAAATAAAGCGGGTTTTACCCAATTAAAAGTAGTAGTTTCCGGTTGGAGAAATTACTAATGACCAATGACAACTATAACTAAATTATTTTTATTTGTACTGATTCACATCTGTCTTGAAAGGCAGAAGGCAGATGGTGAGCCACTGCGGTGGACGGGTTTCCCGGCATAAAGCAAGTGGCGAACCCGAAGGGCAGAAGGGAAAGATTCACTTTCATTTCTTTGTTGTGAACTCTGCTCATGAATGTCTTGCACCAGTTGTTTGATTGCGATTGTTGTAAGGTGGGCAATGCCCACCCTACTACTAGCTGACCGACTTAAGTCTTAATCAAACAAGTATATGTTCCGCCTTGCTGCCATAGTTGTTCGTGAGTACCTCGTTGGACGACTTTGCCTGCTTCCAGCACAATAATTTCATGACTGTCACGAATTGTACTGAGTCGGTGAGCGACAATAATACACGTACAACCACGTCGCCGCAGATTTTGGTCAATTATTAGCTCTGTTTGGGGATCGAGAGCGCTGGTAGCTTCATCAAGTACTAACATCGTTGGATTTTTAACTAAAGCACGAGCAATTTCTAGACGCTGGCGTTGCCCACCACTAATATTCATTCCTCCCTCAATTAATTCGGCATCATACCTTCCAGGCATTGATAAGATTAAGTCCTCGATCGCTGCATCTTGGCAAGCCTGGATAAAATCTGCGTTTGGTACTGTTGAGTCCCAAAGAGTGATATTGTCCCGCACTGTCCCGGCAAATAAAAAGATATCCTGCTCAACCATTGCTAAAGAATTCGCTAGTACAGAACGCGGGGTTTGCCTGCGAGGAATACCATCAAAGTAAATTTCCCCGTCCCAAGGTTCATAAAGACCGCAAATTAATTTAGCGATCGTAGACTTACCAGAACCACTCTTGCCTACAAATGCTACTCGTTGTCCTGGTTGAATACTCAGGCTCAGATTTTCGATTAAAGGAGGTTCTAAACGGCTGTAGCCAAAAGTGATATTTCGTAACTCAATATAGCCCTGGAGTTGGAAGGAGTCTTGGGCGATGGTGGATAGAGAGAAGTCCCTTCTGCCTACTGCCCTACCCTTCGGGAACGCTTTCAGCGAACGGGTTCGGCAGTCCCCCATCGCCGGGAAGCGGAGCCACTGCGGTGGACGGGTCTCCCGGCATAAAGGAGCCAGTGCGGTGGTGAGCCAGCACTGCGGGAGGGTTTCCCTCCGCAGGTGACTGGCGAAAGGGTTCCCCGGCATAAAGCACCTGGCGTCAAGTGGCGTCCAAGACGGGGGCTGCCTCACCTTCTGCCTACTGCCTTCTTCTTTCTTTTCTACTTCCACATCAATCGGGTTTTGCAGGACATCATCAAGGCGGTTTAAGTCAGCTTCTAACTCTTGCAGAGTACTACCAAAATTTACCAAGCTGTTAACTGGCTCTAAGAAACTCAGCGTCAAACTTTGGTAGGCAACTAGCATCCCAATACTGAGTTTGCCGCTCATTACCTCTAAACCACCGACAACTAAAATGGAAGCCGTTGTTAGGCTAGTCAAAAGTACAGGCAATGTAGTGAGAATTTGAGTTTGTAAGCCTAATTCCTGCTGAACGTTAAGTGCTTTAGCGTAGTAACCGGCAAATCGAGAAAATAGATCAGACTCTAACCCAGATGCTTTAATGGTTTCTATTGTCTGAATGCCACTAACAGTTACTCCATAAACTTTACCTTGTTCTTGAGCCAACCGCAGATTTGTATCAACACGAGTTTGGGAGATAAATTTTAGGGCAAGGATATTGATGGCAGCAAAACCGACAGCGATCGCACTCAGCATCAAATTGTACTGAATCATAATCAGCAGAAAAAAAACTATCATCACCGCATCAATTACCGTCGTTGCCAGACGTCCTGAGAGTATCTCTGCAACTGTGTCATTGATGGAAACCCGACTGCTGATTTCTCCTGCATAACGTTGGGCATAAAATCCCACAGGCAAGCGCAGAATATGCCAGAGAAATTTTCCTGACATTGTGACTGATAATTTCACCATCAACTGCCGCAGATAGATCAGTCGCACTTTGGCAAGTAACGCTCGTAACACAGCAGTCAGGATCATCCCTAATAACAAGGGACGTAACCATTCTTGACGCTCTTGAACTAAAATCTCATCAACAAACACTTGAGAAAATGCTGGCACTGCTAATCGGGGAATTGTCAGCAGTAAACCTGCAAATAGGCAAAATAGGATAGTACCCCATGAGTTGTGTAAACGGGCTATCAAAGCAGAGATAATGTTATTTTTTTTGCCTCCCTTCTGAAAGCCCGCTCCTGGTTCCATAACCAGGACTACACCTGTATATGCACCGTCAAATTCTTCTAGAGAAACACTTCTGCGCCCTGTTGCCGGATCGTTGAGATAAACGTGCTTTTTGCCAAACCCTTCTAAGACAAGAAAGTGATTGAAATTCCAAAAGACAATATAGGGAGGAGGAAGATTTATGAGATTTTCAAACGGTACTTTTAAACCTTTTGCATTTAAACCATAATTTTTGGCAGCTTTGAGGATATTAAAAGCTTTGCTCCCATCTCGCGAAACACCACAATCTTCTCGGAGTTTTGGCAGGGGAACAATGCGACCGTAATAGCTGAGAATAATACCCAGGCAAGCAGCACCGCATTCTACTGCTTCCATTTGCAAAATAGTGGGAGTGCAAACACGATGGGTTGTGATTCGCTCAAGCAGTTGGGAAGCAAAGGTAAAGGGCATAGTTAAGTGCAGTTTTCTTTGCTAAAGCAGTTTATAGTTTAGGAAATAATAGAGGAAAAGTAGAATAGAAAATCAAATTCCTTCCAATTTCTGCCTTATTTACACTTAAAATTCAACAGATGAGGAAAAGATTTAACTAATGCAACTCCTCCAATTAGCACAAAAATTGATCCCATACCAGTAAAAATCGCAGGTAAAAACCACAGTTCTAACCAAGAATTAATCATGGCAGAATTTGGCTTTTGAGGATTGTATAGAACTTCTACCTGTTGACCTTTAGTAAATGCTGGTGGATTACTGCCCGTATTTGATTTAAATATTGTTTGTTCACCAGAACTTGGAGCAAATTTAACCACCGGATAGTAAACAGAAGAAGAGCGACCTTTACTATCAGTTGATGAACGTAGCTCTAAATCAATTACAGTTCCTTGTGTTGATAGTGCTGTACCAACAAAAGAATGAGTGTTAACCCCAAAGATAATGCCTATGACAGCAAATATACCACCAATACCACCAAATATAGAACCAAATATTAGAAAGGACTTTGAATCATCCATAAAAATAAAGTATTAACTTCCGTTGAGCTTGTCTATATTATTAGTATATTTTTACACTATATAATCAACTTAAGACACTCTCTAGATGCAGCAAAATTTACTATCTTGCTAGAGAGTATCTGCTATGAAGCTATCAATTATTTGTTATGAGTCGAAGTTCATGTGGTAAACGATACTGTTAACTGTTGTGTTACAGTTGACATTTTTTTGTCATTCTTACCTATCACACTAAAAATAACAGGAGCGAATAAATATATGATTTATCCAACCTAGCATTAATGACTCCCTTGAAAACAAACCAAACAAATTCTTGGTTACAGGCAGGGCTAGTAGCTGTTGTAGTTTTACTACCTACAGCTTGTGCTTTACAACCCAATCATTTAAATAAAGTTGTTGAATCTCTGCCAAAAGCTGAAGCGAAACAAAGCGATCGCATCAATGCTAATTATGCAGATGTCCAAGCTTTGGTCAATATGGGGGCGCGAGTTGCTGGTACGCCAGTCATGGAAAAAGCAAGCGCCTACCTCGTTGAGGAATACCGCAAGGCTGGTTATATCACTCAAGTACAAACTTTTAATTATCAAAAGTTTGTAGACTCAGGCTCAAACTTGACTGTAAATGGTGTGACGATTGAGGGTAAAGCACTCAATAATACGATCCCTGGCAAGCTCAATGCACCACTAGTGGCAGTTCCCAATGTGGGGCGAACTAGTGACTTTGAGCGAGTGAATGTCAAAGGTGCGATCGCTATTGTTCGGCGTGGTGAAATCCGCTTTTCTGAAAAAGCTGATCATGCCACTGCTGCTGGAGCGGTTGGCTTAGTAATAGTCAACAATAAACCAGGTGATTTAGATGGTGGTATGTTGGGAGAACCGCCGAAAATTCCCGTACTCGCACTTTCGAGTGAGCGCGGTAATCCCTTGCTAGAACAAGCACAAACTACCCCAGTTAATATCAGCTTAAATGTTAATGCTCAACAGCAGGTTGTCACCGGGCGTAATGTTGTTGCTCATCTACCAGGTGTAACCAAGCCAAATATTATACTGGGTGCGCATTACGATTCAGTGCCTGGTTCTCCAGGGGCAAACGATAACGCTTCTGGAACAGCAGTTGTACTCGCCATAGCACGTAATTTATCTAACACAAACCTTGGTCGTCAAGCCTGGTTCGTTGCCTTTGATGGCGAAGAAGATGGGCTGCATGGCTCGCGAGCTTTTGTGAACACTGCTAAACCAGAGTTTCTCTCTGGGCTGAAAGGAATGCTGAACTTTGACATGGTGGGCGTGAACGAGGAACTTGGCATTGGTGGTACATCATCCCTAACCGCCTTTGCCAAAAACGTTAAGCCAGATATGAAAGTTTTGGGTTCTTATGCTGGTAGCGATCATACGCCTTTTGCAAAAAAAGGTGTACCAGTTCTGTTTTTCTATCGGGGTCAGGAACCAAATTACCACACACCGAATGATAAAACAGTAGATCCCAAATTGCTCAATGAAACTACGCAAGTAGCCTTGGATATTGTAAAGCGTTTGCTGCAAGCTAACTGAATTTGTGGGTGATTCATATCTTGTACTACTTACAAATAGCGAGGCAAAGCCTCGAATCCCTAGTTAGCAGGTTGAACCTGGTAACTAGAAATTAGAGCTTCTGGCTCTCTTCATCAAAAGGGTACAAGATATTAGGTGAGGAAAACGGAGTCGTCTTTTGCTGATTGTATTGATATTCATTCTTTGATTTAGAAATCTGCAATGTCTGCTAATTTTTCCTTGAAAAAGTCGCTAACTAATTTGTCTTTAGTGTCTGTTGGGGCGATGACAGCTCTATTTGGAGCACATTTAATGCCCACAAAGGCAGTACTTTCTGAACAGCCAACTACACAGTTGGTAAGTACTGATACGAACTTTATTGCTGCTGCGGTAGAAAGAAGTGGCTCGGCAGTAGTTCGCATCGACTCTACACGCACTGTATCTAGTCGATATACCCAATACGGTAGGCGAGTCGCACGGGGAACTGGTTCTGGATTTATTATTCAGTCAAATGGTTTAATTTTGACTAACGCTCACGTAGTTTCTGGTGCAGATACGGTAAGAGTAACTTTAAAAGATGGTCGTAGTTTTACAGGTAGGGTGTTAGGTGCAGATAGAAGCACAGATGTAGCGGTTGTACAAATTCAAGCTAACAATCTACCTACCGTCAGCGTTGGTAATTCCGATCGCCTCAAACCTGGAGAATGGGCGATCGCGATCGGTAATCCTCTCGGTTTAGATAATACCGTGACAGTAGGTATTATCAGTGGAACAGAACGCTCTAGTCGTGCATTTGGCGGACGCGGAATCGGTTTTATTCAAACAGATGCAGCAATTAACCCTGGTAATTCTGGTGGCCCTTTATTGAATCAAAATGGACAGGTAATCGGCATTAATACTGCCATCATTCAAGGTGCTCAAGGATTGGGATTCGCCATTCCTATCAACCAAGCACAGCAAATTGCTAATCAGTTGATTGCTCAGGCAGGTTAATTGTTGTTTTGAATATAGCGATCGCTTTTTGCTTACAGCAAATTTCAGCACACGCTGGGCGATCGCTAACTCAAAATCGAAGCACCATCTCCTGAAGAAATTCTTCCAAACGCTTTGTCGCTCAGAAATTTGGAACATTCCCCCTGTTTTAGCACCCCTCATGTTAGGTGCTGTAGGTGGAGTGGGGCTTGGGCTGCTGTGGCTGCACAGGCAATACAAGTGGTGTCACTGCAAAAATTAAACCCTTATTGCTGTCAAACAATTCAATCTTAGGAGCACCTGCTGCACCAAGCACCATAACTCGGATAGAATTGTCATCTTGATTTGTTACGGTTACCTCGGTTATTCCTTCTACTGGTTTTGCTTGACGAAAGGCATTCCCCTGCAATTTTGTATTCGGAATATCAGCGATGTAGGTATTTCCTTTACTGTTAGTATTAATTTGTAGTTTTGCGCCTTCTGTGGTTTCTAAGATAACTTCAAAGCCTGTATCGGTTGAATTCAATTTTACCCCTGTAACTTTGACCGTTTCTGCCTGAGTTGATTGTTGTGCGAGCAAATGTGCAGCCTTGGTAAAGGGAAGATTTAATTCACGTAGTAGATGAATGTCTGAATTGTAAACCGATGAGTGTTTTGCTTCACCTGCCGATACTCTTGGTGTCAAAAGTGCAAATACTACACTAGCTAGCCATAAAGAATTAATGAATTGCAGATTTTTCATTTCTTTTTCTCACACTCTTAATAAACAAGGCAGCTATGCTGGAGGCAGAAGGCATTCCCTATGAAAAAAGTTTCACCCGCCAAAGATGAAAAGGTTTTATTTGATACTAAATTGGCACGCGGGAGTCTGGTTTCAAAATTCTGGAACAGCGTATTAATCAATGTTTTAATCCAAAATCTAAAATCCAAATTCCACGCATTGGTATGACTTGTTTGTTTCATTTCTAGTCAGTGGCAATCGCCGCTGTTCAGCTCCCGACTTTTTTAAAAAGTCGGAGATCTATAATTTTGTTGCAGTCATAGTATCTACCCGATAACGATACCACCACATCACCAAACCACTGATAAACAAAATTAAGGGTGCAAAACCAACGAACACGTAGAGAATGCGGCTAGCAAATCCCCAGAAGGTGCCGTAGTGTAAAGGGACAAAAGAAGTGAGGATGCGATCGCCTAAAGGTAGTGATCGGCTATCAAATACTCGTAACACTTTTCCACTGTACTGATCTAATGAAACCTCACTTTCACCGTAGTAAGAAGATTCATGAGCTTGTCTTTTTCCTACTCTAATAATTCCCTCTGGCTGATCTGGTATTCCTATGTAGGTTGTCTTGGCATTCGGTAGGGCTGCATCTGCATTCTTCAAGATTTGCGATAGTGGTAAAGGCGATTGGGTGGGGATAGGTTTAGAAGCTAGTTCTGGTGGCTTGGGAGTAAAGGTAACTGCATAGATGGCTGGAACTGATTGCTCGTAGAAATTCCAGCAGAAACCTGTGAAGCCAGTAAAGGACAAGAAGACAACAACAATAATTCCCGTAACTTTGTGAATGTCAAAATTCACTCGCTTCGGATGAGCATTCCACTTAATTTTGAATCCAGCAATCAGTTTTCTCCAACCAGGCCATAATATTACTCCTGTAATGCTGAGAATGAATAACAGCAAACCAGTCATACCAATAACAATCAAGCCGATTTTACCTGCCAAGAGTTCATAGTGTAATCTCAAGGCAAGCTGCATGATGTTAGAACCTTCTTTGCTCCAACCCATTACCTCGCCTGTGTAGGGATGAATAAACATCTGGGTAAGTTTATCTTTGGAATCCCACAACCGTACATGATAAGGAGAGGTAGGATTGTTTGGCAGGATGATAGAGCCAATCTTGAGATCCGGTTGTTGGGCGATCGCAGAGTTGACGGTTTCCACTACCGAATCAATAGATATAGGTTGTTCCCCAGGAAGAACATAACCAAACTTTTGTGCAATTAGGAAATACTCTATTTCTGGTTTAAATACCAACAAGCTACCAGTTAACCCAATCAAAACTACAATTAACCCCACAACCAAACCGATATACCGATGGATATAAAATGCTATGTCATGGAATTTTTTCCTGTTCATTAGAAATACTGCTAACTATCCTTAGATCAAAAAATTGATTGAGATTAACACCTGTTGCCGTCCACTATGTTACTTGCGCTGTAATTAGAGTGGATGCTAATAAGAGGTTACTTGCTATTCTTAAAAAATTAGGAAGAAATAATCTCATTATAATTTTACATAAAATCGAATATAAGCCTCAAAACAGGCTTTTTGAGCTTATATTCCGATCTGTATTTGATTATTGATATTTAGTTAATAATAAATATTCTCATTTTTGGCACTAAGAATTCCCACAGTTGATTTTTAAAAGTTTACTCAAGGAAAAGTCGCTCGTATGTTACCAAGGGGGTTTCTACAAAAAAATTTTTCCCTGCCAGTGGAGATGACAGGGAAATTGCTCTAAAAGAACGGTTGGCAACCAGAGTGTTAAGCGATCGCCTGACCACACTGTGATTTTATACTCTTGGGTTTGCTATTCATTCCCCACCATTAAGGAGTAGTCGGTGTTGTTGAAGCAGGTGCAGATGGCTGATTATTACGGCGCAAAGCATCCCGCAACCTATTTGCACTGCTATTGCTTGAAGAGCCTTGCTGTCCTTGCTGCCGTCGCCGCCGTCGATTTTGAGTTGGTTGCGAAGTACTAGCGGAACTCCTTTCCACATTATTCTGTGGTGTGCGACGTAGAGACTCTCTTAAACGCTGGCGAGGAGGTGTGGCTGTTTGTGTCCTAGCAGGAGAACTAGTTCCTACATTCTGACGCTGTGGAAGCCGATTAAATCCAGATTCCGTATTTCTGGGAGTAGCAGTTTGTTGTGCAGGAGTCTCCAATCGCCGCCGCCTCCTGCTAGAAGTGGGAACGTCTGTATTGCTACCTGATGTTGCTTCCAATCGCTGCCTGCGTTGTTCGGCTACGTTTTCTTGGTTTCTTCGTTCCCTTTGCCTTCTTTTTTTCTGTTCTTGAACTTCACGGTAACGTCGCGAACCTTGAATTGCGTATTCAGTTCCGATTGTCACTCCTCGTCTGCCAGCTTCTGAGGGTTTTAATTTCCACTCACGTGCTTGCCTGAGATGAGCTTCATCCAATTGACGGTTACCACTCGATCTGGTTAACCGAACATTTGTGACATTCCCTTTGTCATCTGTATCAACAGCAACTTCAACCCTACCTTCAACACCTCGTCGCCTGGCTTGTTCTGGATATTTGGTGTTACATTCGCGACAGGCTGCACGACCATCGCCAGAACCACGGTTGGATTCAGTAGGAATTCTTGGAGGTGTTGGTGCGGTAGCGAATGTCTCGCGTTTTCTGCGTTCAGAACCAGTTCCAGTTCTCGTACCAAAATTAACCGTAGGGCTTGGGTTAATGGCTGCTGGTTTCTCTGCAACTCCAACAGTTTCTTGAGCACCTTTAGAATCTCTAATACCTCTCAACTGTGCCTTCAATTCATCATTACCAGGCTGTGTGAGTACAGGAGTCTCTGCGGGAGAAGTGTTAGTCGCTGTGGTTGTTTGAGGTGCAGTTACAGTTGGCTTTGCCTGTTCAACTGGTTGCTGTGGAGCCTTGGCAACAGGCGGATCTTTTTGAACTGGTTGTGGTGCTGGTTTCTGTACAGGAGTAATTGGTTGGGGCGCTGGTTTAACAGGTGGTTCAATAGGGGTTTGTACTTTTACAGGAGGCTGGATTGGTTCAATTTTTGTTTCTTTGACAGGCTCTTTTGGTGGTTCTGGTGTTTCGGGTGTCTCAGGCTCAACGAAAGTCAATTCAATAGGCTCTTCTTCTAAGTCTGGCACTCTGGTTAATAAATTGACAATACCAGAGGCTAAGACACCGATATGTAGCATTAGTGAGCCAACTATGCTGAAAGTCAAAAAAGACTTCAGGGCTTTAGCTTCTTTCTCTCGCTGTAATCCAGCGACATTAGAAACACTCATAATTTTGTTGCCACCTATTATCACTAATTCTGTCAGATTAAAATGCTTGTAGACCAAAGTCAAGCAGGAATTAGTTGCAGTATATATGTAATCGTTTAGGAGACAGAACAGCCCATATCGTAGAATAAATCAATACTTATAAGGGTAGATAATATCTAAATTTTAATAAAGATTGTCATAAAAATTAGATAAAACTTGACATTATATATTATTTGTCATATTGTTTTTGAGAAAATCTATCATTTGTCTGAGATAACCTGGTAATCTTAACTTTGGGTTATTGACTTTCATTTAGGAACGGTACATGATTAGTAGACTTTTTACAGCAGGTGGCATAGTTATGTGGCCTCTGCTGGCTTTTTCGGTGTTGGCAGTTGCCCTAATTATCGAGCGTCTTCGTTTTTGGTATCGCATCACTCATCGTCAAAACCGGGTGGTCAAAGAAGTATTAAATCTTTATCGTCTAGATAACCTGGTTGGTGCTTTCGATAAACTCAAGAAGAATGCTGACTTACCGATCGCACGTATTTTTCTTGCGGCTTTGGAGCTAGATCAACCGAATCCGGAAGAATTCCGCTTGGCGTTGGAAAGTGAAGCCCAAGCAGAAATACCCTCTCTCAAGAGATTTAGTAATATTTTTGACACAATCGTTTCTTTGGCCCCACTACTCGGATTATTGGGGACTGTTCTTGGATTGATTACTTCCTTTTCCTCTCTGAATCTTGGCGATGTGGGAGGGCAGCAAACAGCAGGTGTTACTAGTGGTATTAGTGAAGCTCTAGTTTCTACAGCTGCAGGATTGGTGGTGGCAATATTTACACTGTTATTTGCAAATACCTTTCGGGGACTGTACCAACGGCAAATGGCTTTAATTCAAGAATACGGCGGGCAATTGGAACTACTCTACCGTCGTCGCTACGAACGAGGAGAAATGGTTTATGCGTCTACAAGATGAGGCAGAAATGCCGCCGCAGATTAACATCGTGCCGATGATTGATGTTATATTTGCGATTTTGACGTTTTTTATCATGTCAACACTGTTTTTAACCCGAAGTGATGGATTACCAGTAAATTTACCCAAAGCAACAACATCTCAAAGAGCGCAAGTTCCAACTAAAATCACCATCACTCTGGATGAGGAAGGGCAAATTAGCCTGAATCGCAAACCAACAACTGTTGAAACCTTGACAGGGCAATTACGGACGTTGGTAGGAGCTAATAAAGAAGCATTGGTGATTATTAATGCCGATGAGAAAGTAAATCACGGACAGGTTGTGGCAGTAATGGATCGGGTACGGCAGGTTGAAGGTGCAAAGCTCGCGATCGCTACCCAAAGACCTTAACCTATTCCCAGCTTAACCACCTTTTAAGAACTAGCGAAGGCTGAGATTTCGTAAATTTTTGGATGGAAGTGCATATTGGTGGGCTGTTGCCAAAACTGAGCAGAGGAAACAACCCGCCAAATTTTTTTGTAAATAAGCGTAAAGTTAGCATAAAAGCTAAAATAACGAATATACGCCAGAAAAACTCAGATTATTCAGCTATTTAGCTCAAAGCAGTCAAAACTATTTAAAACTTTTTTGGCAAAACTTTCGATCAAATCCAGTAACAGCAATTATTGGGGACATTAATACGCTGTATATTAGTTTCTAATGACTGCTGTGTTGATTAAGCTAGTCAGCGATCAACTCAAGGATAAAAGATAAAAATATAGATGCCTTCAAAAGGCATTTTGTAGGCTGTAGCCCTTACTACAGCCTTAGTGTAGGATGAATTTAGAAGAAACAAACACTATAAAAGCCATCACCTTGATAGCGAAGTTTGTTTCCCAACTTCTTACTACCCTAAAAAACAAGTGTCCGTGGTGTTGAAATCTTTGAGTTGAACGCTATTAGCTTAAAGCTTTTATTCCGGTTTGATCAAAGAGGTAGAAAAATCGTGAGAGGATTGGTGCGTTTATTAACAGTTTTTAGTTTGTTGTTTTTAGGATGCTTGGCGTGGCTGGGTACCCCTCAGATCGCCCAAGCTGCTAACCTTAACAATTTTGCCTTACCATCAATCTCAGTTTTGGCGGTTGAGGGAACAAGAAACTTGCGTAACCCCGCAGACGCCAAGCTGGCAGATGTGTATGGTGAAAAAATTGATTTGAATAATACCAACGTCCGAGCTTTTCAAAAATACCCAGGATTGTATCCTACCTTAGCAGGCAAAATCATCCAGAATGCTCCTTACGACAACGTAGAGGATGTATTAAAAATTCAAGGATTGAGCGAACGTCAAAAACAAATCCTGGAAGCAAATCTAGATAAATTTACCGTTAATCCGGTAGAAACTGTATATACCGAAGGATTTGACCGCTATAACAACGGTATCTACAGATAGTTAGCCTCAAATAGCAGTTAAGTTCTTAATCATCAACCCACTCCTGCTTTTGGGAGTGGGATTACGATCGCAAAGCGCCCACGGTGGGGGCAAAAAATCCGGAAA
The DNA here is from genome assembly GCF_000317285.1 of Chlorogloeopsis fritschii PCC 6912. Classification (GTDB taxonomy): domain Bacteria; phylum Cyanobacteriota; class Cyanobacteriia; order Cyanobacteriales; family Nostocaceae; genus Chlorogloeopsis; species Chlorogloeopsis fritschii. The sequence goes on from NZ_AJLN01000046.1 coordinate 16,999, forward strand.
ATTTTTTGCTGGCGACGGAGTCACCGCGATCACAGCACCGCTTTTGTCGCCACCCCCGCACGTGCGATCGCAAAAATACTGCAATAGTATTAAATTTTTTAGACGCCCTTTAGGCGTCTTCCTATTAGATAAGATGAGGAATGAAGTAGGGTGCGTTGCACTTGGCGACAACCTACTACAAAAAATTTATATTTCTTCATATACGTTGAATTTTTCTCGCCCATTTAGCTTAGGATGAGGCATGAAGTAATCATCATTCTTCATCTTTTATAGTTAAGTTTTACATTTCCTCACCCACTACTCCATACCTTGCAGCAGATAAATCTCCCTAACCAATTTGATGTTTTAGTTGTCGGCGCTGGTGCTGCTGGATTGTATACGGCGCTTTGTTTGCCTGAAACTTTGCGAGTTGGTTTAATTACTAAAAAAACAATTTCTTTGTCAGCTAGTGATTGGGCACAAGGAGGCATTGCTGCAGCGATCGCCCCAGATGACTCACCAAAACTACACGTTGAAGATACGATCAAAGCCGGCGCAGGTTTATGCGATCGCTCAGTAGTTGAATTCCTTGCCGAACACGCTCCTCGCTGCATTCAATCTTTGGTAAACTTGGGAGTAGCTTTTGACCGTCACAACAACGAGTTAGCTTTAACCTTAGAAGCTGCCCACTCCAAACACCGTGTTCTTCATGCCGCCGACACCACAGGTAGGGAAGTCATAACTACTCTGACTGCCCAAGTATTGCGCCGCCCAAACATTCAAGTGATTCAACAAGCTTTAGCTTTGAGTTTGTGGTTACATCCACAAACTGGGCGCTGTCAGGGAATTAGCTTGTTCTATCAAAATCAAATTAGATGGATTGAAACTGGTGCTGTAGTGCTGGCAACGGGTGGTGGCGGACAAGTATTTGCCCAAACTACTAACCCGGATGTCAGTACAGGAGATGGGGTAGCGATCGCATGGCGAGCTGGAGCGATTCTGCGCGATTTAGAGTTTGTGCAATTCCATCCTACAGCCCTAACTAAACCTGGAGCCGATCGCTTTTTGATTAGTGAAGCTGTACGCGGTGAGGGAGCGCATCTTGTCGATAATGAAGGGCGACGCTTTGCCTTTGACTATCACCCCGATGGTGAACTAGCCCCCAGAGATGTGGTGAGTCGGGCGATTTTTAGTCATTTGCAAAGCACTGCTGCCGATCTTGCTACCGCTCACGTATGGTTGGATATGCGCCCCATTCCTCCTGACAAAATTCGCCACCGCTTCCCCAACATTATTAAAGTCTGCCAGCACTGGGGTATAGATGTCTTTTGTGAACCAATTCCTGTCGCCCCCGCTGCTCATTACTGGATGGGTGGTATTCTCACAGATTTGATGAATCGCACAAATATTCCGGGTTTGTACGCTGTAGGGGAAACTGCCAGTACTGGCGTACACGGTGCAAATCGTCTGGCGAGTAATTCTTTACTAGAATGCATTGTGTTTGGCGCACAGATGGCACATCTTAAGGATGAATTGCCAAGGATCAAAGATGAACAACAAGAGTCTGCAGAGCTGTTGCAATTATTAACCTTTGCCCTGTCTGAGAATGAGTGGCAGACTCAGCTAGAATTTTTAGAAGTACTACGCGAAAAAATACCGCGTTTAGTCTGGCAAAATGCTGGTATTTGTCGAGAACAATCAGGTTTGGAGACGGCGATCGCAACTGTAGAATCTTGGCAGCAAGATTTTGCCAGCTTGAAAGTGAGCCAATTTTTGCTTTCTTTACATCCCAAACAATCAGTTAGTTTCACAACGCCTGAAGTGGAGCGGCATTTGCGACTGTGGGCAGAAACTCGCAATTTATTAGATGTAGCTTATTTAATTCTTAAAAGTGCTGCCTTTAGAACCGAAAGCCGAGGAGGGCATTATCGCTTAGACTATCCTCAATCCGATCCTAGCTGGCAAGTTCACACACTGGTAGAGAATCGCAATTGGTGGAAATCGCCTGTAGGAGAGTGAGTTAAAATTCCGCTTCCATGCCCTATGACATGAGGTACAGCAAAAAAAAAGCCAGACAAGTTCCTTTTTGAAGAAGCCGATCCCAGGTAGAGGCTTCTCCATGCTTGTTGCATCATCACTGATGCCAGACGTAGCCGGAACTACCTTCATCAACGAGTACCACTGCCATAAGAAACATCAGGACCACCATAATTTGGTGGTTCATATTCATTGTCTGATTGATCATCAGTAACTGTGTCTATGATACCTGGAAAATCTATTTGCAGACTGACTAAAGTACCTCTACTTTCATGATTACTGCCTGGACTCATAGCAGTACTACTATAAGTATAAGTCCAAGCGCGATCGGCATTTTTGAGAATTATCAGAGTAGCTCCGATAATACACAAAACAGCATAAGTAATTTTCAAGCTAGTCCCCATAAATCCTCAATCAACCTTTGCGAACTTTTTAAAACAAGTATTGGTTGTGACAAAGAACTTTATTTAGTTAAATTTTTGACAATGCTGAAATTTTTCTCTGGTTAATTACTGAATGCACCCATAAACCAGAGTCTGCAGCTTAGGATGTAAGCTGCTATTTTCGCTTATGCTTAGTTAACTTTATAACTTTGTATTCCTTTTCAGCAGTTTTTTACATCTATCGAAAGTATTAGCTATCCATGAAAAACCACAATAACATTGATTACTCGAACCATTTTAATACAAATTTAATATTTTGGTATTAAAACCTGTATTTTCCACATGAGAAATCATAAGTATTGCGTACTATTGCTTTCATCTCTCCATCAAAGGTATTTATCAGTGAAAATATCTAATTTTTTTGTTCTAACGTTGCCAAAGTGGCAACTTTTCTCCGAGGTTATTTACAATTCTCTTCATCATAGATGAAGAATGTATAAGTATATTTACGGTAATTGAATATATATAAGTATTATTGCTTTGGCAATACAAACTGTAGCAATTAGATCTGATTGCAAATAGCTACAAAAAAGTTAGATAAATACATAGTTGAGAGAGTAGTTACTCAACTGATAGCAGTTAAATTGTTTTGATTTTGCTAAGTATATTTGCTGAGAATTTCTCTAAAAGTAGCCCGACTCAAGAAGGAACTCAAAAAATTAAGCAAATTCATAGCGATTTTTACCGAGATGTTTGGCTCGGTACATTGCAGTATCAGCTTGTTTGATTAAAGTTTCATAGTCTTGAGTGTCGGTTGGATAGACGCTAATGCCAATACTGGCTGATACTTTAGTGATATGTCCGTCCAAAACAATCGGCTCAGTAATGGTTACTAAAATTTTTTCAGCAACTTTAGTAGCTACTTCCACTCTAGGGATTGCCCGTAAAATCACAGTAAATTCATCACCACCAAAACGGGAAACAGTATCACTGCCGCGCAAACAGTTACTCAGCCTTTGTCCGATAGCGATCAGTAAGCGATCGCCAATTTCGTGCCCAAGAGTATCGTTGACTTGCTTAAAACCATCCAAATCAATAAATAATAGTCCGAGTAACAAATTATGATTTTTTGCCCACTCAATCGACTCACGCAGTTGTTCAGAAAAAAACTTACGATTGGGTAAACCCGTTAGAGCGTCATGATATGCCAAATAACGCAAACGATCTTCTTGCAGTTTTAATTCATGATTGGAGCGAAATAACTGTGCAGCAGTGCGTTTCAGTTCTTCTTCTAGCAACTTGCGTTTAGTAATATCGCGAATTACTCCCACCAGAAATAAATTACCCGCCCCATCTTTGTGGAGCGATCGCTTAGTAGATATTAGATAAGTTCTACCACTAGCGTCAGTAAATTCTTCTTCATGCTCTTGGGCTTGCTGAGATTTAAACACTAAATCATCCTGTCGCCGAAAGACATCAGCCTCATGTTTAGGGAAAAAATCATAGTCTGATTTTTCCAGCAACATCTCCTTGGAGTAACCAATTAATTGACAATAAGCTTCATTTAAAACAATCAACTGATGTTTTTCATTTTTAACAAAAATTGGATCGGCAATTGTATTAATAACTTGATGCAAAAACTCTTTGGAGCGTTTCAATTCTTCCTGCATTTGAGCAACTTGCAAAGTGATCGCAACAGCTGAACCGCTAAAACTTAGCAATGCAGGTACAAGCGGTATCCACAAACCAAACAAAAAAGTCATATAGGCACTGCCAGCCAACACGCAACAAAATAACGCTATGCTGAAGACGCTGCTGCTAAAACGCCGTACTCGCCAACTTACAGCAGCACCTATGTAAGCCCAACCAAAAACCCATAACCATTCTACAGGTTCAGGCCAAACTGTTAGTAACGGTCTTCCTTGTAAAGCAGCGCGGATTAACTCACTGACAAAATAAGCTTGTAGTTCGATACCTGAGATCGGCTTTACCGTACCTACCAGACGACTGGAGTAGGGAATTAAAACGAAATCTTGAAGACTGGGCGCGGTAGAACCAATTAGAACAATGCGATCGCTGATCCATTCTTTCGGTACTTGATCGGCTAACACAGCCTGCATCGACACTTTGCGAAAACCACAAATTTCTGACAATGGATTTCTACAAGCTAATTTGGGGAAGTTGGACAAAATTTGATAACCTCTGTTATCTGCCCCAACATAAGCTCCATCATTCGGCTGAAACCGAGGAAACACTGCTTTACCCAACTGCAAATACTTAGGATTGCTTGCTGCTCTTTTAGGTTCAATGCCCTCTGGCTGCAAATACAGCTTCGCTAGCTTAAGGGCAAAGCTTTCGTGTGCCCGATTTTCAATGTGCCAATACAACAAGCTACGCCGTACCTTGCCATCAGTATCAAGCAGTACGTTGTTAAAACCCACTTGATTAAGTCGGCTGAGTTCTGGTGGCGGTGACACATTAACGTTTTTTTTATTTGACAGCAATTCAATGCCAATTAAGTTCGGTATCGATTGATAAGCTGCTACTAAATTCTCATGCCCAGGCTCTACTTTCAAATCCCTGTAGATGTTTAAGCCAATAGCGCGTGGTTTGTAAGCGTTTAATTTTTGCAAAACATCAGCGATGATACCATCTGGAATTGGCCAAGAACCTGATTGGCGTAAGAAAGCTTCATCAATTGCTACAATCGCAATCCGTTCTTCTGGTGCTTCAGTTGCACGCAATTGAAAGGATTGATCTAAAACTGCCCACTCTAAAGATTGCAACAACCCCAAAGAACGCAATACTAGCACGCAAATTGCAACGCTGGAGGCAGTGATACATTCCCTACGTGTGGAAAGTAGGTATTGTTTGAGCGTCAATAATAGCTTCACAAGACGCTTGTCTAGATGTTTAATCATCTCTAGTACCTGCTTTGAAAATACCGCCTACCATACGCTCTAGCTCTCCTACCGGAGCTTACACTCACCACTTAGCTCTCCATTAAAGGTTTTCATTTTTGATTACTCAGATTTGAACTAAAATTATGCAAAACTGAAAGATATATTTATTTTTTTGTACTTTGTTAGCGTATATGACTTATTAAGCACAATTTTGCCAATTTTTAATCTAAATAGACTAAAAATATGTCATATAGACAAATTTTTTAATTGTGCTCATCGGCATAACCTCTACCTAAATTTGGACGAGAGATAACAAAAGGGTACTAATAGAAACATCAAATCGGCAAGTCAAAATGGCAAGTCAAAATTATGAAGTAGCTGTTGCATTTTCTTAGTAACCGTTTTTTACCGCGAAACCACCAATAGTCAAGTAACTTGGGATGCAAACTCTAAAAAAAATGGCAACTTTAAAATGATGAATTTATTGAATTAAATATGATTGTGAGATGCTTGGGTATAACTACTATGCAGATATACGTATGCAGCATGGTATAATAATTACTAACACAACAAGTTACTTATTAGTAAAAAATAAAAAAGCCAACTAGAATTACACTTCTTCGTGTATGTCCTAGTTAACTTTTAAGAGTCTATTTATACAAATAATTTCTAACTTGCTTAACGACGTAAAGTATATTTGAAGTTACGCGGCCCCGTATAGCCAGAAATGTTCGCCAACTCTTCCAGGCTCAGTACTCCCTCGTGGATTTTACCATTGATGATCCAAGAGGGGTAGCTCCGAATTCCAGCTGCTTTACATTCATCTTTTTGAAGATTGGGATTGTCGGCAGGAGCACAATCTACAGTATTGAGTTTGCTGTGAGCTTCTTTACCAAAGAGTAGCTTTTGTTCGTGGCAATGAGGACACCACCAAGCAACATATTCCTTGGCACCTATTTTCGCAAGATGACTTGCCAGAGCGATTTCTGATTCACCAGAAGTAGTGGTAACTTCCCACCCAACTCCTGGTTTAGCTTGTTTGGCGGGTTTAAAAGTAACTTCTGTTGTTTGACCAGGTCTTTCGTTGAGAACCACATCACTGCTACTTTGACCCACGTTAGCATAAATACCCAAGGTGCCAATCAAAGTAACCATGCCCACGATAATAGCAGTAAAAAAGATTTGTCCTAGATCCTCCCAAGCACGACCAATAATGGTCAGTATCAACATACTTAAGGAGAACATTGCCGAACCAAGACAGTAAATACAGAGTGCTTGAATTTTGAAAAACAGCAGGTACATTAAGTAACCACTGAAAACTGACATGGCGATCGCTCCTGCTAGTAGCAGCAACCAAGTCAAATTTTCTAGCTTTAGACGGGTATCTTTCTGTTTAATAGGATCAACAGCCAAAGGAGCTAAGGCGAAAATCACCATGCTGGTGTAAGCCAAAAACCCAAATAAGGCTAGAGGCAGTCCAAAAACAGTAGCATATTCGCTTTGCAGTACAAGATCGCAACTTTGGGTAGGACACGCAGCAGAGTTTTGGGTAAACTTGACCACAGTTAAATAAGCTGTTGTTAAGGCACCACAAACAGCGATCGCGGCAATTAACAAACGCGATCGGCGATGAATCCAAGGAGTAGAACGGCGGCGACTCATAGGCAAGAATCGGTAAATTAGTTAGTAGTTAGTAGGGGCGGGTTTATTATAGATACTTTAGTGGTCACAGAAACATTGTGGTTAAAACCCGCCCGTACAGTAGTTAGTAGCTGATTGTTAATTGTTAATTGTTCATTGCGATTAACCATTAACTATTAACTACTACCCATCCCACAGTTTATGACTGTATGCTTATTGAAGAAACAGATTTGCTATCGCCTTTGGAGTTCCAACTACGGCGTGCAGCATCCACAAATTGACTGACGCGAATCGGGTCAATAGGTTGCTCGCGGCGTCCTTGGCGTTTCAAGGAACTAGAAACGATCGCACCATCTGCCGCCTGCATTAGTGTAGCAATATTTTCCCAAGAGGCTCCACTACCAATAAATACGGGCGTACCTGCTGCCGCTTGTGAAGCCAATTCCAAATCTTCTAGATTTGGTGGACTGCCAGTAGCCCAACCAGACAAAATCACAGCGTCTGCTAAACCACGCTCAATAGTATCTTGCACGGCAACAGTCAGATTTGGAGAACTCAAAGGGCGAGCGTGCTTGACCAAAACATCAGCGAAGATTTTGATATCGCTACCCAACTCCCGCCGATAGCGCAGCAAGTGATGGGCTTCTCCTTCAATTAAACCCTGATCGGTTGCCATTGCACCACTAAGCACGTTAACGCGGATGAATTGCGCTCTCACACAACTGGCTATTGCCATTGCACTTTTGGCGTCGTTCCGTAAAACATTGATCCCGATCGGCAACGTCACCAAATTTTGTATGCGCTGCACCACCACAGTCATTGCACTCACAACAGCAGGATCGACTTGATTTTTAGGAAACGGTGCATCAAAAAAATTTTCCACTATGATGCCATTAACTCCTCCACTGGCCAAAGCTGTTGCTTCCTGCTCGGCACGGTCAATCACTGCTTTTAGGCTACCTCCCCAACGGGGCGAGGTAGGTAGCGGTAGTAAATGAACTACACCAATAATCGGTTTTTGGGTTTTAAATAGCTGATATAAGTCCACGTCTTTAAAGAAAGCTACACAAAGTCCACAGCCAATCGTCAATAGTCAATTGTCAATCGTCAATGGTTAAAATCCTATAGATTATGACTTTTGGACTATGAATTTTGGACTTTGGACTCTTGACTTTTGACTAACTCTTCAAATTTGTTTTGTATTTGGTCGGTTTAGTGCTTCCCCCTTAGGATGGAAATTGGCGTCAAACCTTCCATAAGATATGTTAAGATAAAAACTGGCTACAAGAGGAGTTTGCAACTCACAAGACGCACACGACGCCAAGCAGTGAGGGAGTCGGGGTCTTGGTGGTTTCCGTCGTAGACGCGGTAAACGCAGAGCGCCTACCGTAAGTACGGCTTCCCGTAAGGGCAGATGAACCCCCAAACTCAGAGGTCTTACCGCAAGGTGGCTGTTTCCCGTTGAGCAGGCAATTAGCCTGTCATCTTTAGTTCAGACCAGGTCTGAATAAAATGGTAGCATTACCGCCATACAAGGCGTGGTTTTGTGCGTAATTTTCCTATATGGTAGCGACTTCTCACCACAAACCCTTTAGGGTAAAGTGGCTCCCTTTAGGGTAGAGTAGATTCACAACGCACGCGCCACGGTAATGTAAAATACCAAAAGGCGATTTGCTTAACAAAACTTATAACTGTCTATTTTGCCTAAAGACCGTATGTTTTTCCCTTGGAAAGCACAATTGTAGAGATATCATAGCACGATCCTTTCGATCCTTTATATTCATTGGGGTCATAGATTCCTGTCGGTAACTATGACTTTTACGGACATCGGTGAAGAAGCTCGTTTCTTCATATAGAGGTGTCCGAGATTGGAAGTTGGAGCTTGAGTGTTGGACGAAAAAACAAAACTGAAAAAACTGAAAAAATTTTTTATAGTATGGGTGATAAACCAACAATTGCAATTTCTCACCTGGGTTGCGAAAAAAATCGAATTGATACAGAGCATATGCTTGGACTGCTAGTAGAAGCAGGCTATGGTGTAGATAGTAATGAAGAGTTAGCAGATTACGTTATTGTTAATACCTGTAGCTTTATCGAAGCAGCTCGCCAAGAATCTGTCAAAACCTTGGTAGAACTGGCAGAAGCAAATAAAAAAATCGTCATTACAGGCTGTATGGCGCAGCATTTCCAGGAGCAGTTGTTGGAGGAGTTACCGGAAGCTGTGGCAGTGGTAGGTACGGGTGACTACCACAAAATAGTAGATGTAATTGAGCGGGCAGAACAAGGCGAGCGCGTCAAACAGATTAGTGCCGAGCCAACTTATATAGGTGACGAAACTACACCGCGTTACCGCACTACAACCGAAGGCGTAGCCTATCTGCGGGTAGCAGAAGGATGCGATTATCGTTGTGCATTTTGTATTATCCCGTATTTGCGGGGAAATCAGCGATCGCGGACGATAGGATCGATTGTTGCCGAAGCAGAGCAGCTTGCCAATCAAGGAGTGCAGGAAATCATTTTGATTTCCCAAATTACGACAAATTATGGTTTAGACATTTACGGAAAGCCTAAATTAGGCGAATTGCTCCGCGCTTTAGGGAAAGTAGATGTACCGTGGATTCGGATGCACTACGCCTATCCCACGGGACTAACCCCAGATGTAATTGCGGCAATTCAGGAAACACCCAATGTCCTACCATATCTGGATCTACCATTGCAACATTCCCACCCTGAGATTCTGAGGGCGATGAATCGTCCTTGGCAAGGGCAAGTGAACGATGCGATTATTGAACGCATCAAGAAAGCAATACCACAAGCGGTGCTGAGGACTACTTTTATTGTCGGTTTTCCTGGTGAAACCGAGGCGCATTTTGAGCATCTGTTGCAGTTCGTAGAGCGCCATGAATTCGACCACGTTGGCGTTTTTGCGTTTTCAGCGGAGGAAGGAACACCAGCTTACAACCTACCCAATCAATTGCCGCAAGAAGTGAAGGATGAGCGGCGGGATGTATTGATGGAGTTACAACAGCCAATTTCTCATCAGAAAAATCAGCAGGAAGTTGGCAAAGTAGTTGCTGTATTAATCGAGCAAGAACATCCTCAAACAGGGGAATTAGCCGGTCGTTCTGCCAGATTTGCTCCAGAAGTGGATGGGCAAGTTTACGTTCAAGGAACTGCAAGATTGGGAACAATTGTACCAGTAACTATCAAAGCAGCTGATACATACGACTTGTATGGAATTGTTAGTAGTTAGTAGTTACTAACTGGTTATCTACCACTAACTACTATCCACTGTACGGGCGGGTTTAAAAGAGAAATTGTCGGTTTTAACTGAAAAATCATCAATGAAACCCGCTTCTACTAACTCATAAAAAATTCAATCTAAAACATAGGAGAGTTGATGACCCTTTTATTTCAAGAACTAGGCATTTCACCAGAGCTCATTGAGCAACTAGAAAAACTTGGTTTTACCGCACCAACAAATATTCAAGCACAAGCGATTCCACAACTTTTAGCTGGTCGCGATGTAGTAGGTCAATCCCAAACTGGTACAGGTAAAACAGCAGCTTTTTCTCTGCCAATTTTGGAGCGGCTGGATGCTAGTCAAAAGGCGGTACAAGCCTTAATTTTGACTCCAACTCGTGAGTTGGCAATTCAAGTTCAAAATGCTGTCTGTGAGTTTATTAGTAGCCAAGGACTGCGTGTTTTAGCAATTTATGGTGGTCAATCAATTGACCGTCAAATTTTACAACTAAAACGTGGCGTTCACATTGTTGTGGGTACGCCAGGACGGGTGATTGATTTGCTAGAGCGGGGTAGCCTGAAATTAGATCGGGTGAAATGGTTTGTGTTAGATGAAGCCGATGAAATGTTAAGCATGGGCTTTATCGATGATGTTGAGAAAATTCTGTCTCAGGCTCCACGAGAGCGGCAAACAGCTTTATTTTCAGCGACAATGCCGCCATCAATTCGACAGTTGGTTAATAAGTTTCTCAACGATCCTGTAACAGTGACTGTCGAACAACCAAAAGCGGCTCCTAACAAAATCAATCAGGTAGCTTACGTAGTACCGCGTCAATGGTCAAAAGTCAAAGCTTTGCAGCCAATCTTGGAAATGGAAGATCCAGAGTCGGCTCTCATCTTTGTTCGCACCAGACGTACTGCGGCTGAACTTACCAACCAATTGCAAGCTGCTGGGCATAGTGTTGATGAATATCACGGCGATTTGTCACAACAGGCACGGGAACGGCTATTGACAAGGTTCCGCAATCGCCAAGTGCGTTGGGTAGTAGCCACTGATATTGCTGCACGGGGTTTGGATGTTGACCAATTATCCCACGTGATCAACTTTGATTTACCTGATAGTGTAGAAACTTACGTTCACCGCATCGGTCGTACAGGACGTGCAGGAAAAGAAGGTACAGCAATTACTTTAGTGCAGCCATTTGAGCGCCGCAAACAACAATTGTTTGAACGCCACGTGCGTCAGAATTGGCAAGTGTTGTCAATTCCCACACGGGCGCAAATAGAAGCACGGCAGTTAGAAAAACTGCAAGTGCAAGTGCAAGAAGCTTTGGCTGGTGAAAGAATGGCTTCATTTTTGACTATTGTTAGCCAGTTGAGCGAGCAATATGATGCTCATGCGATCGCCGCAGCAGCATTACAAATTGCTTACGATCAAACTCGTCCAACTTGGCTGCAATCCGAAGCTGATTTTCTAGAAGAGGAAATCAATCACTCATCCAAACCCAAATTACGGAATGGGCGTCGGGAAGGAAATGGAGAACATCGCTCCCGTCGTTCCTCTTGGAATTCATCAGACACGCGTGCAAACGATGCAGACAAACACGGCACTCCCAAGCCCAAATTGCGGACAGCACGGCGTGAACATTCGATGACTCCGAAGAAGCTAGGTTCTCCTACAGCTAGCGAATCAGCCTCGTAATTATTTGGTCGTTAGTCAATAGTCAATAGCCAGAACTTATTGGTGAAAAACTCTAGACTGTTGACTATAGACTTTGGATGATTTAGTAATATACAGTGACTTGACTTGATTACTTCAGCCAAGGACGGCTAAGTTTTTCTAGCTGGGTGATTTCATCATCAGTTAATTGCCAACCCAGCGCACCAGCGTTATCTCGTACTTGCTGGGCTGTCTTTGCTCCAGCAATGGGAATAACGTTGCCTTTGGCAATTAGCCAATTTAAAGCTACTTGGGCAGGAGTACGTTGGTGTTTTTCCCCCAATTGACGTAGCAAAGATATTACTGGTTCAATTTTTTGCAAGCCTTCTTTACTAAATCTTGAATCTATTTTTCTGGCACCACTGGGAGTTTCGCTGCTATTGGGAGTGTATTTGCCAGTGAGTAATCCTTGAGCCAAAGGACTGTAAGCCAAAATTGTTACGCCCAACTCGCGGGCAGTATCGAGAATACCGTTAGTTTCGATTTGGCGAGTTAGCAAAGAATAGCGCACTTGATTGACAGCTAAGGGTACACCACGACGAGCTAAGATCTGGTGTGCTTCTCGCATTTGCTGTGCTGAGTAATTACTCACACCTACTGTCTCAATTCTGCCCCGTTCCACTTCATCTGCTAGGGCATTCATTAGGGTTTCTTGGCTCATGAAAAAGGTAAAAGGCCAATGTACTTGGTACAAGGCTACTTTTTGAACCTGCAAGCGCTTGAGACTTTCTGTTAAAGCATCGGCAACAGATTGACTAGTGATCCGCCAAGGGAAAGGCCCGTATTTGGTAGCAATTTGCATCTTCTGTTCGGTTTTTTGCATGAATTGCCCCAGCAATTGTTCAGAAACTCCAAATCCATATACCTCAGCGGTATCAAAAAATGTGATGCCAGCTTCAATAGCTGCATCAAAAGCAGCTTGCAACTCTTGTGGGCCGTAGTCATTGCCATAATTCCAAAATAGCTTATCGCCCCAAGCCCAAGTACCAATACACAAGGGTTTCACAACTGACCCGTTGTGTCCTAATGTGATGTTTTCCACTTTCAAGAAATATTTATTTACATTTATTTACTTTCTTAGTTTAACTTTACATAATAGATTGCGATCAGTAGAAGGCAGAGGGCAGAAGGAAAGAAAATATAGAAAATATAA
>NZ_AJLN01000047.1 GCF_000317285.1 Chlorogloeopsis fritschii PCC 6912
AGGAATTGCGGCAGAGGTGAAGTGTTTCTTGAATTTGTTACTTGCGGCGAAAAAGCCGTTAGTTAGAGGCTGATAACTTGCACTATTTTCAATAAGAGCCAGAGGCTCTTGTTACTAGGTTAAACCTGGTAACAAGGATTTGTGAAGGAATGAAAACTATTTTTCCTTCTGCCTTTTTGCAGTCGCTACAAGGCTCTTAACCCGCAAGGGCGCTCTGCTCTCTGCCTCCTGCTATCTGCCTTTCAAGAGAGATATGAATGAAAGCTACTTATGTATCGCTCTAGATAAAAGAATTCTAATTTTAGAGATTCAAAATTTCATTTTTTCACAACTTAATTAAATGTGGCTACCAATGAAAAAATATTTCTAAAGACTGGTGACTAATAATATTATTTGATTACTTATTTAATGGGCTGAAAGATTATTTTCTAAACCAAAACATCAATCAAAAATTAAGTAGTCGTGCAAAATAAATTATCTAGTTAGGCAAGGGAACAGGAAGCCGTTAACAGGTATTCTCCGCGTCCCTATCCCCTATCCCCTGTTCCCTATCTCCTCACTAACAGTTATCTTGATAATTGTGAAGTAATTTTGCTGTTTTGGTTGAGAGCGGCTATGGAAACTAGCGATGTGTCACCCAATTCTGAATCAAACCAGTCTGTAACTGACTTATCTATTCCCAAGGTTAAGCTGCCCGTGATGTTTCGTCTGGGCTTATTTCAAATGGCATTAGGCATAATGTCAATTCTGACTTTGGGAGTGCTGAATCGAGTCATGATTGAAGAATTGCAAGTACCAGCTCTGATTGCTGCTGGAACGATCGCAATGTATCAATTTGTGGCTCCGGTAAGAGTCTGGTTTGGGCAAATGTCAGACTCTAAAACTTTGTTAGGTTATCACCGTACTGGTTATGTTTGGGTGGGTGCGGCTTTATTTGCGATCGTGTCTTTCTTTGCCGTTCAAGTAGTTTGGCAACTTGGTTTTAGCTTACGCTCAGGAAGTTGGACAACTCAAACTTCAGGGTGGGTGGCGCTTTTAGCTTTGATGTTTGCCCTTTACGGCATTGCTATTAGTGCCAGTTCTACACCATTTGCGGCATTGCTTGTCGATGTTTCCGATGAAGATAACCGCTCAAAATTGGTGGGAATTGTTTGGTCGATGCTGATGGTAGGGATTATCATCGGAGCGATAATGAGCAGTGGCTTACTCAAACAAATTGCCTTGGATGCTCCCTTAGAACAAGTGCAAGCCCAAATCAACCGCTTGTTTTTGATTGTTCCAGCCATTGCCTTTGGGCTGTGCTTGCTATCAACAGTCGGTGTGGAAAAGAAATATTCCCGCTATGGCACACGTTCCACAGTAGTTGATCGAGAAGATAAGATTACTTTGGGTATGGCAATGCGGGTATTAACTGCTAGCCGCCAGACAGGGATATTTTTCACATTTCTGCTGATTATGAGTATCAGCTTGTTTATGCAAGATGCAGTTTTGGAACCCTATGGCGGCGAAGTTTTCCGAATGACGATCGCTCAAACTACAACCCTTAATGCTTTTTTTGGTACAGGAACGCTGCTTGGCTTGAGTGTGACAGGTTTTTTAATCGCCCCACGTTTGGGAAAGAAAAATACAACCAAGCTGGGATGCATTGCTGTGGCAGTTTGTCTAGTCATAATTATTTTGGCTGGGATAACCGCTAATCCCAAATTCTTGCAATGGAGCTTAATCTTGTTTGGTTTTGCTTCTGGTGTTACCACAACCGGAGCGTTAAGTTTGATGCTGGATCTGACGGCTGCGGAAACAGCCGGGACATTTATTGGTGCTTGGGGATTGGCGCAGGCGCTAGCACGAGCGCTGGCAACGGTATCTGGTGGTGCAGTCTTGAGCGTAGGCAAAACCATACTAGAAACACCAATATTAGCCTATGGGTTAGTGTTTGCAACACAAGCTGTGGGTATGGTGATAGCGTTAGGGTTATTAGCACGCGTCAACATCACAGAATTTCAGCAGAATGCCAAAGCTGCGATCGCGTCTATTTTGGAAAGTGAATTAGATTGATATGATTTAAGGGGCTAGAGGTGCTTAGGCTAGGGGCTAGAAATATTGGATATGAAATAAATCTAAAATTCCTCTAATGCCTAATCCCTAGTCCCTAGTCCCCAGTCCCTAGTCCCTAGCCCCTACTCCTTACATGACAGATTTTTGGACTACAATTTTGGAATTTGCCCAATCCACTACCGCTAGAGTGGGTAAGCAGTTAATGCAAGATTTTGGGCAAGTGCAGGCTTTACAGAAAGCTGATGGTACTTTGGTAACACGTGCCGATCAATGGGCGGATCAAGAATTGCGGGATGCGATCGCTTCTACTTTTCCCGGTTACGGTATTTTGACTGAAGAGGGTGACAAGGTTTTTCCTGGTACAGAATGGTGCTGGGTAATCGATCCTTTGGATGGCACTACCAACTTCACACGCGGCATTCCCATTTGGGCAATTTCTTTGGGATTGCTGTATCAAGGAGTACCAGTTTTTGGTTATGTTTATTTGCCGCCAACGGACGAAGCTTTTTATGGCTTCTGGGAAGGTTCATCGGGTTTAGCAGTACCCACAGGTGCTTTTCGTAATCATCATCCCATCCACACTAGTAGTGATGCTCCCAGCAATAACCACTTTTTCAATCTCTGTTCTCGCAGCCTCTCAGTAATCCAAAAAGGCTTTCCTTGCAAAATTAGAATGTTGGGTGTTGCTAGCTATAACTTTCTGACAGTGGGTACGGGGGCAGTATTGGGTAGTGTAGAAGCTACACCAAAAGTTTGGGATATGGCGGGTGCTTGGGCAATAGTTCAGGCTGCTGGCGGAACCTGGGTATCGCTTAAGTCAGAACCGTTCCCATTGTCAACAGGAGTTGATTATAGCGATCGCTCTTTTCCTACTTTAGTTGTCAGTCGTCCAGATTTGGTGTCTGTGTTTATGCCGTTTTTGGATGAATTGAAAGGTTAATTGTTAATGGTTAATAGCTAATGGCTAATAGATTTTAGTGGGTTTTAATCCCTAGTAGAGAGTAACTATAATTTCAACTGCATGGCAGTGTGTACGGTGCGGAATGGGTTGTTGACGGGTTTCAATCCCTAACAGCTATTAATGGCGTTGACAATCAAGAATATAAATTTGTCTCACGCAGAGTCGCAAAGGCGCAGAGAGTAAAAGTTGAGAGTACTTGATTTTTGCATTTCATAATTCAAATTCAGCAACGCCGGGATTAATTAAAATTTATACCTTAGGGATATTTTTAGATTTTAAATTATCAATTTGTCTTTCAATCCCTAATAGGGATTAATTAGAATTTCAACGTGCTTGAAT
Organism: Chlorogloeopsis fritschii PCC 6912; assembly: GCF_000317285.1. Lineage (GTDB taxonomy): Bacteria > Cyanobacteriota > Cyanobacteriia > Cyanobacteriales > Nostocaceae > Chlorogloeopsis > Chlorogloeopsis fritschii. The sequence continues at coordinate 3,356 of NZ_AJLN01000047.1, forward strand.
TGTCATAATGGAAGAAACCTTTTTATTGTTTCAATCCCTAATAGGGATTAATTAGAATTTCAACTGCGGCAGCCCCAAAGCCAGTCAATATTAAGTTTTCAAGGTTCGTTTGCGCGGATGGGGCAATCATAGCATGAAAAATTTGGATTGAGTAGGGTATAAATCGCTCAAATCCACTCTGGGCAAGGAGCGCGGATGGTTGAGGTAGTGCGATCGCCCAACTGCCTGATCGCAAAAGCAATCCAGCGATTTTTTCTGAAGCAGATTTTCTAACACCTACCCATCCGCGCATTGAGTCAAGAAAATAGTGCGATCGCCTTTCAGATAGAAGAGTAAAAAATAATTTTTATTACTACTGAAAGCAGTAATGTAATATTTATTATAAACTTTTTTTAAGTATCTCGTTTTATGTTCGTGCGAGGGGATTAATAGGTACGAGGTTATTTCAGCCTGTTTCATTTGTACCTAGTTAGTACGGTGTGAGATGAGATACAAAAATCACATGAACTTGCTTATTTTCAGTAAAGTCATTTCTATTGCTAGTTGTGTGGCTGTTGTTTCGCCAATGGCTTCAGCTTTAGCGGCGTCAACGCTTCCTAACGCTATTGAAGCAAAAGCGACTAATCCTACAGAGCAACTTTTAGCCGATCGCTCTGTTAGCGACTACGCAGGAAACAACGCGCCAGAAATTGTCAAAACAGCTGTTCTACAAGATATTGCCCAGCGCACAAACTTAGGAATTTCCACTTTACGGATTGTAAAGGCAGAAAAGATAACTTGGCCTGATGGTTGTTTGGGTTTAAAAGGAAATGGGATTTGTTCTAAGCCTTTAGTTCCTGGTTGGCAAGTTGTCGTGGCTGGCAACAGGCAGATGTGGGTGTATCGCACAGACGAGGCTGGAACGTTAGCCATACTAGATGAAGAGTCATCGCAAGTAGCTAGCGCCATGATGGCAAGAGTACAATCTTTAACTCAGCAAAGCAGCAGTCGTACCACCATGCAGCGTCGAACTGTAACCTTACAACAACGTAGTACTCAGACAAGTGCTATGAGTGTTGCAAGCAGACAAAGCGTTGCAGTTAAGAGTAAAAAACCTGGATTCACTCTCGCGATTTTACAACCATCTGGTAACTTCTCGGAAGTGATTAGCCGTATTTCTGTGAAGACTAAACGTGGTAAAGGCTATGCCAAAGAGAGGTTTTTGGGTGACTACAAATACAAGATGAAGCACAAAGCGAAATTTGTGAAGGGGTTAAAAGCAGGCGATCGCGTTGTTGTGCGCTTGTACGATTTGCAAAATCGCTTTCTTGGTTACAGTGAATTTGAATGCTTGTCGGCAAACACAATGGTTAACCTAATTTTGTCGGCGAACCCCACAGGATATAAAGTCATCCGTACAGTTTATGGTCTTGATACTGACTTTGATGGCAGAATTGATGCAGGTGCCACTACCTACGACTACTTTACCCAAGTCAGCGGTCAACGTGTTAGCTTCCTTAGTAGTTCTAGAGAAGTTCAAGTTAGCCAGTTCCAAGTTCAAGGTTTGTCAGCAGTAGCCGCAAGTAGTGTTTATCCTACCTCCTTTACTCAAAGTGAGTTTGCCTTAGTTCGTCAGTCTATGAGCGTTACAAATTCCAATCTTGCAGAGGCTTTGCAAGCTACTCCTGGCAGTTTGGTACAAGTAACTGAAGTGAATGATGACGGTAGTTCTACTTACGATATCAGTCAGTTAATGATGGATTATCGAGAGGTAGGTGTAGCCCGTAATCTCAAGGTGAAGTTTTCTGATGTTTATTCAGATCACTGGGCGAAAGATTTTATTGCTGAATTGGCGGCTTTAGAAATTATCGAAGGTTTTCCCGATGGAAGTTTTCGCCCTGATGAGCAACTAACTCGCGCTCAATTTGCAGCAATGATTAGTCAAGCTTTTGACAGGGTAAAAGTTCGTGGCGCAATGTCATTCAAGGATGTTTCCACAGCGTTTTGGGCTTATAATGCGATCCGCGAAGCTTATCAAATGGGCTTTTTAAGGACTTATGGCAGCCAGTTTAATCCTGATCAAGCCCTGTCTCGGTTAGAAGTTTTGCTAGGCTTTGCTCAAGGACTAAATTACAGTGTTACTGGTTCTACAGAGACAATTTTAGCCGCTTACAGTGATGCTGCCATGATTCGCACCGATGTCCGCAGTGCGATCGCTGCACTTACAGAAAGGGGCATTGTTGTCAATTATCCTCATGTTCAGACTCTCAATGCTGAGAAAGTCGCAACCAGAGCGGAAGTTTGTGCATTGTTATATAAAGCATTAGTCAGCACTGGCGAAGTTACGGATATATCCTCTCGGTATACAGTGGAAGGCAAAGACGCCGAATATAAGAAGATTGATGACGACGATGACGATGATGATGATGATACCAAAATAAGGAGACGTAATTGTAACCAAGGAATTGGTAACGGCGCTGAAGGGTGCGATCCTGGTAAATCTCGTCCGCATGGTGGTAGTAATGATGAAGGTGGACGTACACCAGGACGTAGGTAGATAAATGCAAGTTATGATGGGTAACGCTTGCGCTCTACCCATCCTACAAAAATTGTTTCGACTATAAAAATTTCAGCCCACGGAGGTGGGCTTTGTTCGTATAGCCTCAGGCTTCCAGCCTGCGGGCGTTTTGTTAATCCTGATTGATAACTTTATTTCCATTATTTTGAACATAAACATCTCTAATCGGAAAAGGAATTTCGATTCTTTCTTGCTGATAGCGTTTATGTAATTTCTTAACTAATAGATGCTTGGCAAGGCGCTGTTCAAAGAATTCATTAACACGCATATAAAGAGTATAATTTATGCTAAAGTCACCAAAAGTGTGAAATCTCATATAAGGTTCATTTTTCATTAAACCTGGTGCAATTTCTTGCATTACCTCCCTTGCTACTTCTAAAGTAACTCTTTCAACTTTATCCAAATCACTATCATAACTAACACCAACATTTAGAGTTAAGGTAATTTCTTTGACTGGCAGATGATAGTTAGTAAAAATAGAAGTTCCCAGCTTAGAATTAGGTACAATAATTACGTTATTTGAAAGCTCTTTTATAGTTGTATTTCGCCAGGTTATATCTGTAATATAACCTTCGTAACCACCATCTAATTTAACGTAATCTCCGGTTTTTACCTGCTTAGAAATAATTAAATATACACCAGAAAATAAATTAGCTAATGTATCTTGAAGTGCCAAACCAACTGCAAGACCACCAATACCTAAAGTAGTAATTAAAGGGGTAATTTGAATTCCTACTGTTTGTAATATAACTAGAATTCCAAAAATTAAAACTGCTATTTTAGTGATATTAGAAAATAATGATGCTGAAACTCCTTCTGTTCTTTGCAAAAATAAATTAACAAAACCAGCAGTTAGTTTTGCGAATACTAAAACGACCGAATAGAGAAAAACTATAGTAAGAACTTTTTTAATTACTTCTGAAATATTGGCATTTAAAGGATAACTCAGGGTTGCTCCAAAACAGCCAGCCAGTGTTAACCAAAGAAATGTCATTCGATACAGAGAGCTAAAGATGATTTCACTTCCTGGAATCTTTCTCCTGCTCACAAATCTTCTCAGCTTACTGAAAATTATTTTTTCACCAATAATTCCAGCAATTACACCAGCCATGATAAACACAACTGGCAAAATCAATTCCATCATATTCATTAGTGATGTGGGATTGTTAATCAAAGACTTTAGTTGATATTACATCTTTAGATTCACTTTTTAGTAATTTTTGTAGGGTGGGCACTGCCAACTTTCCTCAAACCCTTATTTTTAAGTTGTGAACAGTGCCCACCTTACGCTTCTAAAATCTCTTTGTGTCAACCGAAACGACAAATCCTAATTTTTGTAGGGTGGGCACTGCCAACTTTCCTCAAACCCTTATTTTTAAGTTGTGAACAGTGCTCCGAAGTTCTGAGCCTCGCTCCGCGAGGAGCTTGCGCTAACGGAGGAAACCTCCGCACCCTTACGGGAAGCCGCCTCCGGCGTCTTGTGACTTCTCTCCACCTTACGCTTCTAAAATCTCTTTGTGTCAACCGAAACGATAAACCTTGAAGCGGAAATGACGGATGGAGGAAAGCGATCGCTTGAGGATGGAAAATACGGGAATTTACCCTTGTTGCGATGAGATAAATGCTTGCATGACAGAGTTATGCACCTCACTTGAGCATATATGAAAACCATTTTTATATTCCTGATTTTGGTTTTTGTCGCTTTAGCAGTCATATTTTATTGGAACCAATTACGAGGGAAAAGTCTCTCATACCTGAGCGATCCTAAAAATAGGCAATTGCAAAAAGAACTACTCACGCTCCTCCGTGGCGATACCGCAGCTGCCAAACGCCTACTCAAGCAGCAACGGCAGTTACATCCTGGTAAATCCGATAACTGGTACTTAGAAAAAGTCATCTATGATTTGAAGCGCGATCGCAGATCGTAAAAAACTGCTTAAAATACCGAATGGGTTAAGAAATACGCTAATAGCCGACAAATGCACTTACCGCTGGTTTATCATCCAGATTATATTGCCCCTTTGCCAGAGGGACATCGTTTTCCCATGCCCAAGTTCCGGCAACTCTACCAACTGCTGTTAGCTGATGGGGTGGCATCTCCTCACCAATTTCGCATTCCCCTACGCCCAGAACAAGAATTGATAGAGTTAATTCACACGCCAGAGTATGTTCGAGCTTACTGTGAGGGAACTTTAGATCCAAAAGCACAACGGCGGATTGGTTTACCTTGGAGTCCGCTGTTGGTAAATCGTACCTGTGTAGCAGTAGGTGGTACAATCCTTACTGCCCAACTGGCACTTAGTTATGGTTTAGCTTGTAATACTGCTGGTGGTACGCACCATGCTTTCCCCAGTTATGGCTCTGGTTTTTGTATTTTCAACGATTTAGCTATTGCCTCCCGTGTCTTGCAAAAATTTGGGTTAGTCCAAAAAATTCTCATCGTAGACTTGGATGTTCATCAAGGGGATGGTACCGCTTTTATTTTCCAAGATGACGATAGCGTTTTCACGTTTTCGATGCACTGTGAAGTCAACTTTCCCGGTACTAAACAAAAAAGTGATTTGGATGTTCCTCTGCCAATCGGCATGGAAGATGATGCCTATTTACAAACTTTGGCAGATTACTTACCAGATTTGTTATCGGATGTCCAACCAGATTTGATACTCTACGATGCGGGTGTCGATCCCCACATTGGCGATCGCCTTGGCAAATTAGCCCTTACAGATACTGGCATTTATCGTCGGGAAATGCAGGTTTTGAGTACCTGTATTGCTGCTGGCATTCCGGTTGCCTGTGTGATTGGTGGTGGTTATGCTGAGGATCTCAATACACTAGTCTACCGTCACTCCCTCCTACACCGAGCCGCGAGTGAAGTTTATCAACAATTTAGATTGTGAAGCACAAAGTCGTCTCCTTCGATACAATTTATAAATAAGGAGAGCCGAGGAGAAAGAATAAGGTGCTATTGAAAGGCTTTGAGATCGAGATGTATACTGGCACGCCTAATGGTGATATAGTCGGTCTCTCCGACAAGATTACCGCCTCTTTAGATGGGTATGTGCGAGAACCAGATAGCCGAAATGTAGAATACACCACCGCACCAATTAGCAATTACGAACAGTTATTGTGCGCCTTACTGCGTCCTCGCCTCAAATTGCGAGAATATCTAAAACATTTAGGTAATTATACTTTAATTCCAGGTAGTACTTTATCTTTAGGTGGTAGCGATCGCTTTTTTCGCTCCGATCCCACCAATCCCTATCACGATTATATAGAAAATACCTACGGCACTAAAGTAGTTACTGCCAGCGTTCACATCAATATTGGTATCAGCGATCCTGAATTATTAATGCGGGCTTGTCGGCTAATTCGGGTGGAAGCAGCTTTATTTCTTGCCCTTAGTGCCTCTTCTCCTTTCTTAGATAGCAAAGCCACTGGTTACCATTCCACCCGTTGGCGCGTTTTTCCCCATACCCCTACTTATGTTCCGTTATTTGAAAGCCATGCCCATCATATTGAATGGGTAGAACAGCAACTAGTAGCAGGAACAATGCAAAATGTTCGCCATTTATGGACATCGGTACGACCAAATGGCGATCGCCGCCCCTATGATTTAAATCGTCTGGAATTGCGAATTTGCGATCTAGTTACAGATCCAATTGCATTGTTAGCAATTACCGCCTTGCTAGAAGCGCGTCTGTTACAGCTATTAGAAAATCCTCAACTCGATCCGTTAACCCAAAGCAGTTTCTCTCATAAAGAACTTATTGCTCTTACCACTGCCAATGAAATTGCAGCAGCTACTTCTAGCCTTGATGCCCAACTAGTACATTGGCAAGACGGAAGAAGCATCCTTGCCAGAGATTGGATTGACGAGCTTTATCAACAAGTGTGGACAATAGCCAAGCAACAAGGCTTTAGTTGTTTTCTGTCGCCTTTGCAAAAAATTCTCCGCGAAGGTAATGAAGCCCAGCAGTGGCTGCAACTACACAAAGTTGGCTTTAGTGTTCGTAACACGATTATCCAGGCTATCAGTGCTACTCAAGAGCGCGAAATGGAGCTAGAAGACAAATTGTGTTCTAGTTTAGTGGCATAACACCGTATCTTTATTTCTCCAGAAAAGTGGTAGATTTTTCTGGAGATAATTTCATCTGCTTTGAGAGATAAATTAATTTTTTGGAGAGAACTTCATCATTACTCTCAAAATAATCCTTAAGAGGGACTATTGGTTGATTTTGATTTTCTAATCAATTGTAGTAATTTGATAAATATTAAAAAATTCTATAACAGATACTTCCTCACTTAAGGTTAGTAGTAATATTTTATACTTCAATTCTAAAGATTTGATAAAGCTGCTCAAAAATGCCTCAGGTAGTTCTAGTTCATCCACAAATCCCTCCAAATACAGGTAATATTGCTCGTACTTGTGCTGCAACTGGCACAGATCTACATTTAGTTGGCCCTTTAGGATTTGAAATTAGCGATCGCTATCTCAAAAGAGCTGGCTTAGATTACTGGCCTTATGTCAAACTGCATTATCACGAGTCTGTTGAAGCATTTAAAGCCGTACACCAACAGCTAGGGGGAAGGTGGCTAGGATTCACTGTTAGAGGTAGCTTTGACTATAGCAGTTTTGAATTTAAAGAAAACGACTGGTTGCTATTTGGTAGTGAAACAACCGGTTTGCCGCCAAGCGTTCTTTCTGCTTGTGACGCTACTCTCTACATTCCGATGAGCCAACCCAAGGTACGCAGCTTAAATCTTTCAGTTAGCGTCGCAGTGGGCTTGTTTGAAGCACACCGCCAGTTAGGCAATTTCCAAAAAGTCCAATAAGTGCTTACAAAGAAAGGGCACGCCAAATTATACTTTGGGTACGATTACCTAAAAAGGCGGAGGATATTCACTTTCTGAGTTTTTTGTGCCAGTAAAATTCCGTTGTAGATCCTGTCGTAAACATAATTAAATTCCTACACCTGATTTTTAAATTTTTGGCAAATTGTAGTCAAAAATACTTAGATTGTGGGTAGGATAATATAAGAAATTTGTATATAAAAAACTAGGTCAAGGTCATATCCAACGATAGATTTTCGTGAATTTAATTTTTTCCTGGAGGGAACAAAAAACTTGAAAGTCTGTCATATCAACCATTTGAATGCATTTGTCTGCCGTTGACTTTTTTAGTAGTGGAAAGTGGCTGGAAGTTATTACGGTTGTTTTTTAGGGAATAATCAACTTAAAGTCTCGTGTTGGGAAGCGGATTGAGTGAAAAAACCTTGAAAATGTCTACAACAAGGAATAAAGCTGATCCAGAAGCCATGACAAGAGAAATACTTGCAGATTACGAAGGCTTGGTTAAATATATATGTTTATCAGCCTTAGTTTTTGAAGCAAGATTTCAGTGAAAAAATCACGGTAACGACTGTTAAGGATTATGAGTGGCATAGACAAGTACACGGCAAAATTTCATTTTTACCAAATTTAAAAGATGTAAACTTGTCTAAATCACAGAAGCAAGTTAATCTTGCCTAAGTATCTCTGGAGAGTGTGATCTTGAACTACAGTTCGATGTGATCTAAATCATTGACTAGTATCCGACCCAAACATTGAGGTCAGTTAAGCGCTAGTGATCATAGGAGGTCGTCTTTGAAACGAGCATTAAAGAAAAAAGAGAAGGCTGTGCTAGAAAACGCCCAAAGCGAGGATGTACCGGTGGAACACCAGAACGCAGTTCATCCGCGCATTCACCACCGTGTACCGACAAAAGCCGCCATGATTGGTTTGGCAATCTCAATGGGAGCAACCAGCCTTTTGGTGACTCGACAAAGCGATCGAGCCCTTGCAGCAGAACCTGTAGGCAATCAAAATACAGCCTCAACAATTCCTGCTGTTTCTGAGGCAGAGGTAAAACTTGCCTCCGCAAATCGTTGGGAGTCTAAGGCTGTTTCGCTGATAGGCAAACCTGAAAATCCTGTCTTCGTTGAGCCAACAGCAGCTTCACAGGTACCTGGATTTGGAGCACAATGGCAACCTGTACAAGTTACTGTGCCAAATGCAAAAACAGTCAAAAAGCAACTTCAAACAGTAGAAAAACTCTCCAGGGCTTACGGTGTTGGTAGCAGTCAAACTAACTTTGCTGCCACTCAACCACAAATCTCCACTACAACAGACGCGGCAAGCAGTGAAGTCAAAGCTCAACTCAAAGCACAGCAAGAGTTTGCACTCTACCGCTTACAAGAAAAATCCCATCGCTTAAGAGCAAGTCTGACACAACTGCGCTCTAGGGAAACTCAAGGAGCATCACAGATTGCTGCAAACACACTGCCATCAGCGAGTGTACAAGAGAATGCCTCACAAGCAACGACAAGCAGCACTTTGTCACCGCAGTTAGAAACCGTTACAGATACTAAAAAAGCCAATCTTATCTCTAGATTAAAGCAGGCAACTGCAACAAATGTGCCGACTTTAGCAACAGAGCCAACAGCAGTTGTACCCACACCTGCAACACCAGTTTTAGAGCCAACAGCAGCTTCACCAACACTTGTGGCGCTATCCACCACTGTCAGATATCAGGTAAAACGTGGGGATACATTAGCAGCGATCGCTAGAGCATACGGCACATCAATCTCAGAATTAGTCAAAGCCAATAATCTTACAGATCCCAACCAGCTGCAAGTGGATCAAAAGCTGATTGTTCCTAAAGCTCAAGCAAAAAATCCTTCTACTCCAGCAGCAGCCACAGCTTATTCGCAAACTTTTAATTGGAATAGCACTTCCAAAGTTGTCAATACAAATACAAATTCAGTTATTGCTAACAACAATGTTCCTATGATTGGAGTTTGGCAACAAACAAGTAGCCAAATGCCAGTTCAAACTCCAGTTACAACAAATTATACTCCCACAAATATTGCAGTTCCAATTGCTATCCAAACTAGCAATATTCGTGGTATTGGTGGTGATACTCCTCTACCAAAAGCTACGAACGACACACGATTAGCTAGACAAGAGGATGACACAAACACAAGCACTAAAAGTAATCAAGGTTTGCGCAGTTTACAGGCAGAAATAGAAAAATTGCGAGCAAAATACCGCTCTCAACAGCCTGGCAATTCCGCAGTTACTGAAAAGACTACTGACACTGCTGCATTGCAAAGCTCTCAACCCAATCCGAATGAGAATGTAACACTACCAATTCCAGTTGCCAAGCCAAATAATACGCCTGCTCCTTTGATTCAAAGGTCAGTATCAATTCCCGTTCCTCAGGCAAGGGTATTGAATAATTCTCAGCCGTTTAAGCCTTCTTTTGCTACTCAAACAACGAACGAACCAATCAATCCTGAGTTCCAGTCTAACCGAGGTACTAAGGTGTCAACACCCTCTATGGATGTAGATGCCTCTCGCTCTCTTGGTGTAAGACGAGGAACCAAAGTTTCTCCAGCATTACCACCTTTAGCGTCAGTTGACATATATTTGCCTAAACCGATTGAGGAAATTACACCGACATCCACAGGCTATATTTGGCCAGCCAAAGGTGTTCTCACCTCCGGTTATGGTTGGCGTTGGGGACGGATGCACAAAGGAATTGACATTGCTAATGGAACTGGTACACAAATTGTCGCAGCAGCGGCTGGGGTTGTGGAAAAAGCAGGATGGAATAAAGGTGGTTACGGCAAACTTGTAGACATTCGTCATAGCGATGGAACCCTAACACGCTATGCTCACAATAGCAAGATTTTAGTCAGGGCTGGTCAACAAGTGCAGCAAGGTCAACCCATTTCCTTAATGGGTAGTACAGGCTTTAGTACAGGGCCTCATTTGCATTTTGAAATTCATTCATCAGGCAAAGGAGCAGTGAATCCCATTGCTTTCTTACCACAAGAACGCCTCTAGTTCTTGGTGATTTGTCACTAAATTAGTTTCTTGTGTTAGAGGGAGACAAAGCTCCCTCTTTTGCTTTTTTCGTTAGTAGCCATGAAAAAGGTTTCTTGCCCTACATAACCCTAGTCGCTCCTTGTGGGAAACCGTTGGCTTCGTTCCCTGTCCCCTATTGTTCACAACCAATAATAAATTTATCTATGGGGCTAGTCATGACTAAGCTTGTATGCTATATTTAGAAATCGGTGAGAAAAGTTTGGCTCAGTAGCTCAGTAGGTTAGAGCGGGGGACTCATAAGCCCTAGGTCGTGTGTTCGAATCACACCTGAGCCATTTAAAGTAAAAGTTTTATGTCGCACTAGCAGGAACATTAGCTTTAAAACCTTGTCAATCTGATAGGCGATCGCGCTTTTGTTAGAAATCAAAGCGTATCTTGCAAAAACTCTCGCTGAAGAGGCTTAAATGCATGGCAGTTCAAAATGGTTCAGCAGAATCATCATCAATTTCTGCATCCCACCTAGCTGAAAGAACCTGCTCCATCATCGCTTCTATGGCGCTGACATTCAAAGAACGCTCCTGTCGTTCTTGCATGGGAGTAGAAAGAGGAATCAATCGCAGACAGTTTCCTTCTTGTACTAGATCGAAGTAAGTTTCTTGCTGTGGTGACTGCTTCAATTCTAGGTAATCAAAACTATAAAGATTGAGATATAAAGTATGGTTAGCCACTAAGGTAGAACGTCGTGGATTGGCAAAGACTTCCATCACATCTCCTTCACCCTCGCTCCGCAATTCACCATCTTGGGTGTAGATATAACGGACACGACCTAAATCGGCTAGCAGTCGCCGCATATCCAACTTATTTACAACTACACCTGTGTTGATGATGCATGGAGCTGGTATCTTACTTTCGGGTAGATGATGACTCATAATCAAGTTGCTTTACGAGCGCAGATGGAACAAGACTAAACAGTCGATTTTGCCGCTTTCTCGTCCCCTCCATTTATTATCAACTTTGTAGGGCGATCGCCTCATCAACTGCAATAAATTATTAAATTATTTCTTTGAAAAAACACTATGAAAGTGCCACTAATGAAATTGTACTTACGTAACTTTATTTAAGTACTCATTTATACTTTATTTTGATTGTGATTGAATTAAGCATAGCAAAATTTTATGGTGAAGTTTGTACTCTAATTAAATCTTATTTAAATTTTTTAGTAGTAACGTAAATATCTGTAACGAAATTCTCAGTATGATTTTTTAATTCAGGTTGACAAACTCAGGACTTCAAAGTACATATTTTCACTCTCGAATTCTAGACTATTGTGCAGGTGCAATTCATCGCATCTGTACTCTGCATTAGCGTAACTAATATGACCAACAAATGTCAGTGGTGGAAACAACTAGTGTTAGATTTAGGAGCATCTATTACCTTTTATACAATTATTCCACTGCCATATGTAGATGCTTTTGACTTCCAAGGGGTAGCACGGCTCGCACCAGTTGTAGGGGTGATAGTTGGAGTAATTTTAGGGTTATTTGATGCTCTGATGGATTATTTAGGCATGGCAATGCTGACTCGCAGTGCTTTAGTCGTTTGTGTTTGGATTGCAATAACAGGAGGATTGCACTTAGACGGGGCAATGGATACTGCTGATGGATTAGCTGTGGGAGATCCGAAGCGAAGATTGGAGGTAATGGTAGATAGTGCTACAGGTGCTTTTGGGGCAATGGCAGCGATCGCTTTAGTGCTACTCAAAACAGTGGCATTAACGGATTTGCAAGAAAGCCGTTGGTTGGCTTTGAGCGCGGCAATGGGTTGGGGGCGTTGGGGGCAAGTGCTGGCAATTGTCCGCTACCCTTACTTAAAACCGACTGGCAAGGGGGCATTTCACAAACAAGCGATTCGTTCTTATCGAGATTGGTTACCAACACTATTATTGTTGGTGGGTTTGAGTAGTTTGCCAATTGTGCTAGACCGAAATAAATTGCTTGAAAGCGCGATCATAGTAATTGCAGGGAGTGCGATCGCCCTTAACGTTGGTGCTTGGTTCAATCATAAATTAGGGGGGCATACAGGAGATACATACGGTGCAGTTGTAGAGTGGAGTGAAGCTTTATTCTTGTGCGTATTGACAATGATTTTTTAATTTTTTATTTGATTGGCTGCAATCGCGTTACCTTGAGCTTAAAAGCCCCTACTCCTGTTTCGCCAAAAGAGCGGACGCGGACAATATACATCCCTGCCTGAGTAATACGGGTAAATAATAAAGAATTGCTACTGCCATCAGGGCCATCATCGTTTTCTGCTACTGTTGTACCATCTGGGCCTAGCAGTGTGACAATGCTATCAAAGTTGTCAGAACTGAGATCGATGGCTAAATTATCACCCTTATTTAACTTCACCATATAATCACGGGCAAATCCACCCTGACCTGTGGGAATGTCTTTATCTGATAGCGTATCGGCAACTTCATAAGTGCTGGGTAGAGGAATTGGATTGTAGAGCTTATTAAGTTGAGCAAAAACTGCTGTTGAACTCATGCCAATTACCAGCAAAGAGATAGGAATGAAAATAGTTTGTTTCAAACCCATCGCAAAAGCTTTACTTAACATCCCAAAGAGTGTTTCCACAAAAATAGCGTAATTGGTCAATTATAGTTTTGTTTAGCAGGGATTGCTATTTATTCGCCTTATTAGCTACCTTTGACAGCAGCGGCAACTGCTGCTAAACCAGAAACTGCTATTCCACTTTGGCGAAGTGTTTGTACAGCAGATTTGGCAGTTGCACCTGTAGTGTAAATATCATCTACTAATAGAACCGGAGCATCTGGACGACGATGAAAGTCTTGCCCTAATTCAAAGGCTGCAACTAAATTTCTTTCTCGCTCAGATGCAGATAAGCCAAACTGTGCCTCGGTTGCTTTAACCCTTGCTAATCCATTCTGTTTCAATTTTAATCCAGTTATTTCGCAGAAGCTTTGGGCTATAAGTGCAGCTTGGTTATAGCCACGCTGCTTTAGCTTATTGGGATGGAGTGGAATTGGTACTACTGTTAGTTTGCGATCGCATTCGTATTGTAATAACCATGCTTCTCCTAACCATCTACCCAGAGGACGAGCAATTTGGGGCTGGTTTTCGTATTTCATGATAGCGATTGCTCGCTTGAGCACACCACCATACGCTCCCCAAGCAAATATAGGCACAGAGTCTTGTTTCAAATTCCGAGTTTCAGGAAAATGAAATTTTTGTAACTTTTGAGCGCAGTTTTGACAAAATTCGTCTGGAGTGGAACGTTGACATAAGGGGCAATCAGATTGGAGAAATAACTTTAAAAAAGATGCGATTGTTCTATTCCAGACTTGCATAATTACTTCAAGGGCTAATAGCTAATGGCTAATAGAAATTAGTCATTAAGGATTTGACGTAGACGCGATCGCACCGAGTTGTTTCTACACCTGTTGCTGGCATATATCCGTTGCTTTCGTATAACTTGACTGCTTCAGCTAAAACGCTGGCAGTTTCGATCCAGATTGAAAGAAAACCACGGGAGGCGATCGCTGCTTCTAGCTGTTGTAACAAATACTTCCCTAACCCGAAACCTCTAACACTGGACAAAAGATACATTTTGCGGATTTCGACGGCTTTTTCGCTACGTTTGATGGGGTAGTAAGCGCCCGTACCAACAAGTTGATTTTGGTATTCAATTACCCAAAACTCTCCCCCTGTAGCTAAGTAATATTCTTCTACTTGCAGTACATCTTTATCTGCACCGTTTGGCTCCCAACCCAAACCATATTCTGATAGTACTGAGCGAATTACTTCCGCAGCAGGAATGCGATCGCGCTCTTGCCAGTTACGAATTAAAAAATCTCGGTAATAGTGATTAGTCATTAGTCATTAGTCATTGGTTAGTAGGGGAGGCAGCGCGTTGCGGAGCCAGTGCGCCCTTGCGCTCTGCCGACTTGTAGCACCTAGCGTCGGGTTAAGCGCGTCGAGTGCGACTGCCGTGCGGGTTTTGTTGATAATCTTGCCATTCAAACTGAAAATTCATCTTCTAAACCCGCCCGTACAGTGGTTAGTAGGTTGCTTATCTATTCTTGTCTCCCTGTCTCCTTGTCCCCGTATCCCCGCGTCTCCTTTTCCCCTAACTATGAATTCTCGGTTCAGGATGCAAGTTTGCCAGTAACTCACTTTCAATTACCGCTAGTTCATCTAAACGGTGCTTGACAATTTCACGGTCAAAATAAGTATCAGCTAGTACCCAATATGTACCAAAGTGTCTGGCTTCAGAAGCCATTAAACCTGCATAAAATCTAGCCAATTCTGGTTCGGGGCAATGAGTAGCTAATAATCCCAAGCGTTCGTGACTGCGAGCTTCAATTAAACCACTGACGAGCAAGGAATCCAAAAAGCGATCGCTTTCTTGAGGGCGAATTTGGGCTTTTAAACCCGCACCATAAGGAGGTGGTGTTAAAGGGCGCATAGGTATATTCCGGCGTTCCAGCCATTGATTCACTTGCTCAAAGTGCTCTAGTTCTTCGCGAGCAATTTTAGTTAATTCCCGCACCATCCGCGCGTTAGAAGGGTAGCGAAATATCAAGTTTAAGGCGACACCAGCTGCTTTACGTTCGCATTGAGCATGATCGAGGAGAATGGTGTCTAGATTTGATATAGCTTGCTCCACCCAATTGGCACTAGTGGGTTGTTTCAAAATGTTGATAGTTGGCAACTGAGAAGACAGCACGGCAAAATGTTAGAAAACTCCAGATATATCGTATCTTGTACTAAGTAGAAAGCAGAAGACGGGGAGCGGCGTATCCGTTAGTAGGGAAGATTTGGATAAGGAGAAGGCGAGACGAAGTCAAATTTGTGTATAAATTTGCATTTATATTTGTGTTCAAATTCAAAATAATACAAAAAATTTATTTGGTTGTTATAGAACTTACGCAAAATCTCTCTAAAATCCTCTTGACTCCGTGTTCTCCGTGTCGCGCCAGTTGCTACAAGTCTCTTAACCCGCAAGGGCGCACTGGCTTCTGTGCGGTTTATTATTCCATAACTCGTGCGTAAGTCCTGTGTTAATGTAATCATGATTTTGCAACCCCCAGATATTTCCGGGGGCAAGAAATTTCCCCAATTTCATTTGACAAGTTTTTGCTAGTTTCATTTATTTCTCATTAGGATTTTTTTGCAGATGAATTAACGTATTATAAATTTGACGTTTTAAGTCTTCATTATTTTGTAGCTCAACAGTAATTTTGTTGAATTGTTCAGGTGTAAGACCATTTTCCTTCACTATTTCTTGGGAGCGATTGCAGTAATTGACTGCGATATCTCTAGCTTCACTAGGAATGCTATTTAAGCTATTTGGATCGTTACAAGCCATTTTGGGAACTTCTCTGTTCCCAATTATTTTCTTGATGTTTTCAAAAGCTTGTTGACGTGCTGACTCGATTTTGATGAGAGCTCTAGAGTAGCCGATGATTTCAGGATTTTTATCTGATGGGATAGTTTGTGATGGGGTTTGAGCATTCACTTTTGTACTCAAAACAAACATAGTAGACACCAAACTAGCAATACCAAGATAACTAACAAGTAAGGATTGAAAAATTATCTTAGCTAGGCTCAATTTACGAAAAGAATAGTAAGATCTGTTCATTATGCTATTTACAAAACAACTACAGTGAGACGTCTGTTAACCACAATGAATTATTTTATATGGGAGAAGTTCCAGGAAAATACTGAATTTATTCCGTGAATGCTAAATTTATCTAACATCTGTCTTTTTTGTTATTTTCCTTGACATACTTGACAAAGTTCAATCACTTTCGTTTGCAGGGTTAATATCTCTGTTGCTCCTTGCTTTAAACTAACTTCTAACTCTAGTAGTAAAGGTAAACAGGCAATTAATTGCTCTACCGAAAGGTACTTTACTTCTTGTTGTAAAAAGTAGATGCGCTTGGGATTGCTGACTTCAGCAGCTTGGGCGATCGCTTGTGGATTTTTTTCACCACTTTCCATCATAATTTTTACCCATAACCAGGTGCGAAATTGACCAATCAGTGTGGCAACTATGCGCAAAGATGGCTCACAAGCATTGATGAGATCCGCCAATATTGCTAAAGCTTTGGCTGTATCCCCCGTCTTGATAGCAGCTGCTAATTGCAGGCTATTTTGACTGGTATTTCTGACTAACTGGGCAACGGTATCTGTATCTTGTGGCTTGTTGTTGCCGTCAGCATACAGCAGTATTTTTTCTAACTCATTGTACAGTAATCGCGTATCATTGCCTACAGCTTCTGCCAACATTTGTGCAGCTCCAGGAGTTAGTTTAACGCCCACAAACTGAGCAGCTTGTTGAACTGATTGCAGCAGTAGTTCTGTTTTCCAAGGTGGGATTAAAGGGAATTCACGAAATTCAACAGCAAATTTTTTTAAAAGCTTGGTGGATTTGAGCCTTTCGTCGGGTTTGGTGCGGCTGGTAAGTAACAAAAACGATTCTTCGGGAATAATTGGTAAAGTTCGCGTCAATTCCGATAATACATTTTCTGGGCAATGCTGGCAGAGTGTAGAATTTACAAGCCACACCAAGCGCCCTCCAGCACCAAAAGGTGGTGTCATAGCTTGATTTAAACCAGCAATTGTGGCATCAGATTGCTCTGGGGGAAAAGCGGTATAGTTGAAAGTTGTCCACGAAGGATCGAGGATGCGATCGCGCAAAGCAGTAACCGCTTTTTCAATCGCAAAATCATCCTCACCCCAGTAAATGTAGATTGGCATAGAGAACCTCTAAAGAATTAAGAATTAAAAATTAAAAATTAAAAATTAAATTTTTAATTCATGTTCTCCTACACACCAAAAAGCTAAATACTTTTTAAGTCACTCAATCAATGCGGGTAAGTTTGCCTAAAATCAATAAGCGTAAGAACATGAGGATATGAAGATTGGACGACAACTATCAAACATACTTAAACCGGGTAGCACGGATGACGCTCCCAGAAGCGTACAGATCCCAAGTCCAGCATATCCAGGAATCTTCTAAATTTCAGCCTACACCAGATGGGGCAAGACAAGCCGCACCTTTTCCTGGTTATACGGTAATTACTCCGCCTTGGGAAGAAGAAACAGAAAACTCTAATTTCTATGCCAAGTTAGAAGCTTACCAACAAGAACTCTTGCAATTGCCTGTTGGTTGCGATCTGATTGTACCTGTACCACCTGCTAGCTTTCATTTAACCTTAGCAGATCTGATTTGGGACAGTGCTTTCCGAGATGCTTGTGAAAAAAATTCTGAATTTGAACAGCAGCTACGCTCTTGCTTCATCGACATTTTCCAGCAATATCAACAATCGTTGACAGGTTCATCTGTTCCCATTCGTTGGCAAACGCTGGGATTAATGATTATGCCAAGAGCTGTGGGTGTTTGTTTAGTACCTCAAGATGAAAGTTTTTACGAGCAAATTGTGAATTTACGCCGCGCTATTTATCAAAATCCTCAATTAATTGCTTTAGGTATAGAACAACAGTACCATTTCACTGCCCACATTACCTTGGGCTATTTTGGAGAGGTGCCCCCTGAACTGGATCGCGATCGCCTAGCAACAGTTTTTTCGCAATTAAATCAACAATGGTTGATGAATTCGCTAGATTTTGTAGCACACCGTGCCGAACTGCGGAAATTTGATGACATGACACGATATTATCGCGAACCAGACTGGCCAGTTTTAAATTTTAGTTAATGGTTAGTGGCTAAAAGCTAATGGCTAAAATATTAACTATTAGCTCTTAGCTCTTAGCTATTAACTATTGACCAAAATTTGAAAATTTTTGATACGTAAGATAAATAGCTTCTAAAAATACATCAGGGCTAACACCTTCTGGTGCTTTTTCTAAATTAATAATGGTTTTAACTTGCTTGGCTAATCGCAGAGCAACTGCGTCTCTGCCTTTTTGTGACATTCCTTTACGCCTGAGCAAATACTCACGAATTATGGCAAAATCATCAGGTAGCATCGCTGATATATTTGCTGTTTCTAATAATTCCTGACAAAGTAACTTTGCCTGTTCAGAAATAGTAAAAGTTGTGGCTAGTGAGGGTGGTTGAGTTTGAATCACAATTGTACCAGCTACCCAATCACCTATGCGCTTTTCACGACGACCAAAAATAATAAAAAATGCGCCCAAAAACAAAGTATCATCTATAGGTCGTAATAAGGCACGCAGTGCTGCTTGCTGCAATCCAATCGGACGTCCGTTGTCTTTCAGCACGCGAATTTTAGCAATGCGTTTGCCAGGAGTTTGCCCTTGCCATAGTGTTTCAAAGCAGACAAAATACCCCGTGTAAATAAAATAATTAACTAATAAGGCGATCGCATACAACCAAATACCAACTTTATCGCCGCCAAAAATATTGGTTAACCAATCCAATACCTGCACTGAAAGAAATAGCCATGTAATTAAAAAGGTAATTAAAATTAAAGCCAAGACGTGATAATCAATTAGTAAAGCCCAAGCACGGCTGCCTATTCCTGCTAAAACAAATTCTAATTCTACACTTTCTGGTGTTTGGTATTTAACACGATTAAAAATATGCATTGTTATCAAATTAAATAATATTTAAATTTCATGGTCGCGCAACTTTAAATCTAAACCTTCTTTACGACTTCTAATATCATAGTAAACAACAGCTTTAAGAGTTTGCCAAAATGGTAAAATAAGTGCTCCACTACCAAAACTCAAAATTATTGTTAATACGAAAAAAAGTACACCGAAAATTATAGAATTTTGTCTTAAAAGTGGTGCAAAAACTCCCTGTAAAATAAAGCTAATAATTTGCGCAAATATCTGAATAGGTATTGTAATTAAAAATCCAACTAGCGATATCAAAAGAATTCGCCATACGTAACCTTGAGTTAACTCCCAGCTTCGAGAAATTGTTGACGTGCTATTAAGATTATCTTCAATAGAAAGAGGAACTTCGACTAAATAAAACCGTGTCATTAACCATAAAATAGCTACCATCATCAAAATCATAAATACAATAGCTATCAGACCAAAAATGATATATGTAGTAGGATTTCCTTGTTGACCTATTCCACCAACTAGCAATGCTGATAAAATACTAAGAATTAAAAATAAAACTATAATACCGATACCAATTCCCATACCTAAAAGAAACATTAACAGCATCGTAATTAGATACTGCCATAACCTAGAATTAACAAAACGCTGTCCAGAGGCAATACTTTCGGGTTGATTAACCAAGTCAGCAAATGCTAAACGGGAAATTAAAGCTGTTAGGGCAAAAAACTTTGCCCAACCATAAATCGGAATAAATAGCCACATATAAGCTTTGAGAGCAAGTAAAAAATATTTCTTTAGATGAGAACGATATAGCAAAAAACCTGTACTGACGACATTACCTATACTTAATGTTTGTAAAGGGCTGTAAGAACCCTGGTTAAAAGACATAATGTCTTATGCTCCTATGATATGCAGTAGTAAACTTGAGGCTATCTTAAGTTAACTTAAACTCAGTGTTCCCAAAATTTATGAATATTCAACGTTGGATTGCACGACGAGAACCAAATTGGCAACGTCTGGAGGCACTGTTAAGACAGGTAGAAAAAAAAGGACTCAAATCTTTACAAGCAGCCCAAATTAAAGAGTTAGCAAGTTTATATCGTTCGATCTCGGCAGATTTGGCACGCGCTCGCACTCAGCAAGTCGGTAATACTTTGATACAAAATTTACAATCGTTAACTACTCGTGCTTATGCGCAAATATACCAAGGTTCGAGCCGACAAGAATGGCAGGCAGTACTGAATTTCTACCGCTGGGGATTACCAACTGTAATACAGCAAACCTTCCCATATATCGCTTTTGCAACAGCCTTGTTTCTGCTAGGGGCGCTAGTTGCTTGGTGGTATGCATGGCAAGATCCCAGTTTTATGTCGCTGATTGTGCCTGAAAGTTTAATTGTCAGGGTGCGCGATCGCGGTGAATTGTGGATGGGTTCAATTGTCGGTATTGAACCTCTAGCATCCACCAACATTATGACAAATAACCTGTCGGTGTCTTTTGGTGCGGTGGCTGGTGGGATGACGGCTGGGTTATATACAGCATTTTTAATGGTATTTAATGGCTTGATGATTGGTGCGATCGGCACTTTAGTCGGACAAAATAATCTTGCCTATCCTTTTTGGGGGTTTGTATTTCCCCACGGTTCTTTAGAATTACCTGCGATATTTTTTGCTGGTGGTGCTGGCTTTTTATTGGCAAAAGCAATTGTATTTCCTGGAAAGCATCGCCACCCTGATGCATTAAAGTTCTATGGTTCTCAAGCGGTGCAATTAGTATTTGCTATTGTGCCAATGTTGATTATTGCTGGCATAATTGAAGGATTTATATCTCCTAATCCCCTCGTACCAACACCTTTTAAATACTTGTTTGGAATGGGATTATTTGTTTTATTAGTTGCTTATTGTAGTCATAGAAAAAAAGGATAATGTTTTGAAATTTACGTTTGAAATGAATTAAAATGGTAAGCAAAAATCATATTTTAGAAGTCGACCACAGATGGACACAGATAAACACAGATAATTTATCCGTGTGCATCTGTGTTTATCTGTGTTCGTTCTCACCTAAAATTGGATTTTGCAATCAATCTATTATTTACTACGACTCAAGGTAAGTTCAACTAATGCATTATTAAATATTAACTATTAACTGCTCGCCGATCGCTACAGAACCATCGCTAATTATCTGTGCCAAAACTCCAGTCTGCGTATGATGAAAGTGTGTTTGCAGCAGAGAAAGTAGATTGATATCTCTTTCCCCTGTTTCCGGATTGACATCAATATTTAAACAGCGATTAATTCTTGCTGTAACAGCAATTCGTGCTGTACCTATTTGGATTTCTTGCCCTACCCAATCAAATTCTTGCCAAGCGGGTATACCCTCAACAATAATATTAGGACGGAACCGTAGCACATCAATTGGTTGTCCTGCTAATTCACTTAGATGGTTAATAGTTTCCCGGCTGACAAGGGAAATATGTACTACTTCTCGGTCGGGATAGCGGGTTTTGTTAAATTCTCCTACAAGTTGCAAAGGTGCGCGTTGAGGATGCCTGGCGGCTTGACTGGGGTAAATCCCTGCTAGATAGCCAGTGAAAAAGGTAGAAATTAAATCGCGCCCCTTGGTAGTGTTGGTATTAGCAACCAGTAACTCTACACCTTTACGCTTGACTGTCAAAGTACGGCTAGCCGACTCGTAGAAACAATCTAAAGCCGCCAGCCCGTGCCAGTCATTTTGCATGGCGAAGTTATGTTTCTTCATCCAAGGCACGGTTGTAGAGTCAGTATCTGTTACATCTTGCTTGTACATCAAAGCAAAAGCGCGATCGCCTGGTATGCCATGCCCTACTTGTAGGTTGACGCGATCGCATTTGTGAGCACTTAACCCTTTAAATGGATAAATAAATAATTGTTGAACGGAAATTTTGTTCATTGGAAATGGGTATGTATTGGGTGTCAGTTACCAGTTATCAGTTATCGGTTAACAGCAATACGCCTGACAACTGTAGCCTGCGGCAAGCCGCTGCGCGTCTACACTGTTAACTGTTAACTGATTAAGCCCTTAGTTTCCAGTCTTTACTGGAATATTGCCACTAGCAGCTCCTCCTGTAATACTGCGGAAATACAAACCCCCGACTGTCAACAAAAATAAGACATATCCTACAGCTTGTACGAGATAGAGATGTTGTCTATAACCAAATAAAGCTTTGAGTACAATCCCAGGAAATTTTTCATCGGGCAAAATATTGGCAGTATTCCAAACCATTGGCCCTAAAATGCAAGAGTGGATTTTGGTAAACCTCTCGTAATAAAAACAAAGGCTTGCCGAAGCACGATTACTAAGAGCAAGGTTAGCGACAGCTTCGTCAAAATTATGCAATGCCGACACCACCAATCCACCCACAATCAATACCAATAAGACACCCATCACCTGGAAAAATTGCCGGATATTGATTTTGACGCCCCATTTAAATAAAAGCACACCGATAAGGGCTGCAACGGCAATACCAGCAATAGCACCAAGGCTAGGAATTAATCCCTGTTGAAAATTGGCAGCGATAAACAGAACAGTTTCAAAGCCTTCGCGTACAACTGCAATTAAAATTAAGCTAAAAACGCCCCAACCAGCATTAGAGTTACTTTTTAAGGCATCTGTCACCGCTCCCTCAACTTGGGCTTTCATAAATCTGGCTTGTTTAGTCATCCAGATCAGCATCCAACTGAGCATGGCGATCGCCAATACACTGAAGGTAGCTTCCAGCAATGGCTCAACTACGGAGGTGTACTGAGGATTAATAGTCCCTAATACTTGAATCAAAACACTAAACAGCACACCTATGAGTGCGCTGATAACAATGCCAACACCGACACCAGCATATACCCAAGGGTTGAGTCGAGTAGCCTTTGCTTTTTTGAGCAAAGCCATAACAATACCAACAACTAAGGCAGCTTCCACTCCTTCTCGGAGCGTAATCACAAAAGTAGGTAAAGCAGTACTAAAATCCATCAGTTGTCCTTTGTCCTTTGTCCTTTGTCATTAGTCAAAAGCCATAATTAATAACTAGTACGGGCGGGTTTTGTTGATAATCTTGCCGTTCAAACTGCTAATTTATCTTCTAAACCCGCCCCTACCAATGACTAATGACTACTGACTATTAACCGAAATCGCGTAACATTTTTTTCAGTTCAAGATTATGCATCTCTTCCTGTCCAATCATAGTTCGAGCGAATTCTTCTAGATAAATGCTGGCATTAGTAACAGCATCTAGCAGTTTTTTATACAAATCTAGAGCTTTCTTTTCGTGTGCCAAACTTTCTTCCAAGATATCCTTCACAGAGTGCTTGTAAGATTCCTCCATCGGCGCAATTTTGAGGCTAGGATGCCCTTCTAAGCCTGTGAGAATTTCTCCTACCTGTTGAGCATGAAGTAAAGATTCACTTGCTTGCGCTTTGAAAAAATCCACAATGGGAATACGATAAGGCCCGTTCACCATCAAGGAATAATGCGTATAACGCACAACTCCTGCTAGTTCAAATTCCATGATGGAGTTTAGCAGGTCGATTGTCTTTTTGTGGTCAAGTTCTTGCATTAGTTGTTAATTCACGCTAAGAGCCAAAGTTATCATTAGGGAGTTATGAATGAGGTGAAGAATTATGAGTTATAAATGATACTATTAACTTCTACACAGACAGATTTAATCAAATATTGCTTTTGTTAAAAGCTCTTGACTAAATAAGTCCGCTTTCACCCATAATTCTTCACTTCTAACTAAATTTTAAACTCCTACCTTAAGATTAAAACCAAGGCGAATCTAGCTTCCGTTCATTACGACTATGATTTCTGTGCCTGGGTACCAGGAGCATTAATCACTTTTTGCGATTCCTGCCCAATGCCTTTCACCAGCTTGGTTACTTCCTCTGGTGTTTTGACTGGCTTGGCTGGGGGAATTACACTAGGCCAAACTTTCAATAGTTCAGCCATATTCGTCTCAATAGCTTTGTGGGCTGTGGGATTCTTTTTAGCTACTTGACTAGAAATGCCTTTGTACAAGTCGTTAGCATACACTACAAAGCCACGGGAATCTTGATACTCAATTGCTGCCGACACTTTGCCATCGGCAATCGCAGCACTATATTCTGAATTAGCAGCATCCAATAAGCCGTTAATCACCTGGAGAATGAATGCGGGATTGGTGCGTTCACTTTCGCTTAAAGCAGCGATCGCTCCATCCACTGATTGCATAGAAGAAGCTAAATCTGTTTTTACCTTGGCATCCTTGGGTTTAGCTTTCACCAAATCTTGCAAGCTGATCAAAGTAGTCTTGAATTCCTTAACATTGCGCTCTTTGAGTTGATCTTCTACATCAACATAAATCTCTTCTACCGGATGCCCAATATGAGGTTCTGCTTGCTTGGGCTGATTTTTATCTAACAGTTCTTGTGCCACTATCAGATGCCCTTTCATTAACCCCAGCTTGGTCATATAGTCTACATCTTTAGCTTCCCCAGTCAAAACCACTTCTTCGACTGTAACTTGGTCTTTAATTTTGTCAAACTGTTCTTGGGTAATTACCTTTTTAGTAACTAAATCCGCTGGACTACCGTAGGGGCGACTTGCCTGAATTTTATGCGATAAAGCGGGTACACCTAACTGCCCTTCAAATTTATCTAACTCAGATAAGATGGCAGTGTTGATGTTAATTTTCTTTGTGCTGCCATGCCCGCTATGACTTGCTGTCTGTGTGGTTTGTGCCGCAGAGTTAGCATTCCCAGCTGCTGGTGAATTGTCTGCGGTGGGCGTGTTGCTACCACAGGAACTCAAGGTTACGCTCGCACAAGCAGCTACAGTTAAGCAAATATAACGAAATTTTATCATCGGTGCTCCTAATAGATTTAAAAGCTAGTTATTGAAAGGCTGTGAGGTGATATCGGCAGTTAAGTTTGACAATTTGTCATAATTTTTGCTATGACAATTTTGCACGTAATGAAAGTTTTTATCAACTAGTTATTTAATTTAAGTTACTGATTTTAATAAATTCTTTGACTTTTGTAATTAGGAGCTAACGCTTGTTAAGAATATCTATCAATTAAAAGTCTAAAATGATATCAGTAAATTACTAGATTCATGCATTCCTGAAGCAGACTCTTTCACTAGTAGCCAATAGCAAACAGTAAATTACCACATTCTTCTAGAGCCTGTTTGATTAAGCAATACTAAGCATTGTGACGTTGATTGAGAGAGCCTTTGTCAGCAACTACTTCAAATTGCCCCATGCATCCATGTTCTGCGATCGCATCTTGATGGGGATGAAACATATATTTTCCTGGATAGCGAAAGGCAAACTCTAGAATGTGCCGTTCTGCTACACCCATCGTGATTACATCTGTTTTTTGGTTAGGAGTTAGAGTCATCCCTAGTGGATAAACATCAAAGAAGTTGGCATGAAGGTGAAACGTAACGGCAGGATCGAATTCAATAATGTTGAGGACATATAGGCGAATCAACTGATTTTGATAAATGCGAATCGAATGATCCATGTAGTAATCGGGTAAGCCGTTAAATGCATAGTATTCATTGTGGTTATCATCATCGACATCATACCCAGCCATCACTAGGGCAATCTCATCTGCAGGTGGACGCGGAGTGGGTGGATCGATGATAAACATTCCATACAACCCTTTAGCAATGTGTCGGGTGACAGGTTCAATGTGGCAATGATACAGGTGAACGCCAAAAGGTTCAGCATCAAATTCGTAAATCGTTGCACTACCATTACTAACTGGACGAACACCGTCCATTTCTGCAGGATGAATGCCGTGAAAGTGCAGAGAGTGAGAATGCCCCGCCTTATTGAGGAATAATATGCGCACGCGATCGCCTTGTTTTGCCCTCAGTGTCGGGCCTGGGATGCGACCATTTAAATCCCATATATTGTAAGAGACAGCGCTATTTAGTTGTATGGCTGAAGTCCCGGCAGTCAAACTAAATTCTCGAATTGTCCGCCCATTTTCTCGCTTGGGCGTCCCATAATCAAAATCTCTAATTACTTGCATGGGGTTAGCAGCACTTTTTGCGACTGCCTCCATCTCCAAGGGTGGTATTCTTACCAACTGCTTTTGAGCGCTCAACTTGTGCCAGATTGCAGCTGCCCCTCCTATCCCAGCGCCTGCTAACCCTAGTTTCAACAACTGACGGCGATTCAATAATTTTTCTTTATTCAGAGCAAAATAGTTAGGCATGGGAGATTTAAGACTCGCAATTCCAGATAAACTGCGATTTTATTGCAATTAATTCTTATTAAATAAGAATTAAGAATTAATGTCAATAATCTCTAAATGTCTTTACAAAAAGAAACTCAAACTACTCTCCTTGGTGAGCTAAGGGAATAAAAATTTAATTGTTTGTTTATATTTAGAACTCTTATTTGATTCCCTTCTTTCCCCAACCCTGTTCCCTGCCTCTACGAGTAACTTCAGTAATCAAATTGGATTGCGATCGCAATGCTTGGTTGTATTGATTACACAAAAGGTTTTATTTGTCGAGTTAAGTTGTAGCTTTTTGTAATATCTATGATGTTACTAACTAGCGGTAGATGCTCTCATTAGAAAGTATTTTTTAGTAAATATCTATACTCTACATATGTATCTATGAATACTCGTTAAATAATTTATATATTTGATTTATAGTTAGCTTAAACTAAAGTTTTTGTAAATGTTTGACACAAATTTTGTGATTAAGAAAAAGTAAATTATTATAATTTTACAATTCCATGAAATTAGTAAAGTAAATGATAGAAAAATTCTTGTCAATCATTCTGAGGGAATAGCAGCAAATCCCCCAAGAGGGCATTGTAAAAGAGGACAAAAATTTGTTTTTTATTAATTTGTGCTGTAGTTTTATTAATTACTAAACACAATGCAAATAAAAACAAAAATGGAGGCACATAGTGCATATTCCTGATGGTTTTGTTTCTGTACCGGTGGCAGCAGCAACTGGTGCATTGAGTGTGGCCGCAATGGGTATTGCCTTAGGGCGATCGCGAGATGCTTTTGGTATCCGACGCGCACCTGTACTGGGTTTAACTACCGCCTTCATTTTTGCCGCTCAAATGATTAATTTCCCTGTCGCAGGTGGCACTAGCGGCCACTTGTTGGGGGGAACTTTAGCAGCGATCGTCCTTGGTAGTCCTTGGGCAGGTACTTTGTGCATTGCTACAGTTTTAATTATTCAGGCTGTGTTGTTTGCCGATGGGGGCATTACAGCATTAGGAGCGAATATTTTTAACATGGCAGTAATTGGAGTTTGGGTAGGTTGGGGTTTAACTCAAACTTTGCAGCGCTTGTTGGGAGGATCTAGAGGACGGTTGCCCCTAGCTGCTGGTATTGCTGCTGGTGTGAGTGTGGTAGCAGCTGCTATAGTCGCTGCGATCCAGTTGGCACTTTCGGGGACTGCACCAGTTAACATAGTTTTACCAGCAATGACAGGTGTGCATATTTTGATTGGTATAGGCGAAGGTTTGATTACTGGGGGTGTGTTAGCTTACCTATCTACAGCACGACCTGACTTGTTACCAGGAACACAACAGCAGTTACAAGGGTGGTTAGTGCCAGTAGTGAGTATTCTGTTAATTGCTGGTGTACTTTCTCTAGTAGCTTCAGCATGGCCAGATGGTTTGGAGAGAGTTGCCGAAGACTTGGGCTTTATTGATTTAGCAGATCAAGTACGAGTATCAGTACCAACACCCTTCGCTGACTACGGCATAGAGGGATTAGGCCCGATTGGCACAAGTATCGCTGGAATTCTTGGATCTGGCGTTTGCTTTGCTGTTGCCTTTGGTATTGCACAAGCAGTGAAACCGAATAATGCTTAGACTGTCATTACCGTTACGTTTACATCTATCTTTAGTGATTGTAGTCGGAACAGCTTTACTAAAGTACCATGCTTGGTATTGGCTGACTGCATATGGTGCGATCGCATTTATGTGGGCTGTTCTATTACGCGTACCCATTCGCAAACTGACAGGATTATTGGGTGCAGAATTAATTTTTTTGTCTTTTTTAGCGTTACCTTTGGGATGGGAGCGAGCTAGTTTTCTGCTTGTTCGTTCTTTGATTTGCTTAATAACAATGAATAGTTTTTTGTTAACTTTGCCGCCACATAGTTTTGGCATTGCTCTCAAAAGTTTACCCGTTCCAGGTGGTTTAAAAGAAAGTTTGCTATTATCTGGACAATATATAGAAATTTTGCTGGATGAAGTAACGCGGATGCAGCGTGCAGCGCAGCTTAGAGGTATGAATGGTAATGCTGGATGGTTGCGCTACACCAGTGCTGCAATGATAGGCAGCTTGTATCTGCGAAGTTTGGAAAGGGCAGAAAGAGTTTATGCAGCAATGGTAGCTCGTGGTTATCAAGGTACACTACCAGTAGATTCCACATTAAGAGCAAAAGAGCGTTTTGTCGTGCTGGCAGCTTGCGCGATCGCTATTTGTTTGACCCTAACCTCGTATCAAATGTCCAGTTCTAATTTAATAACTCACAATTAGTCATTAGTCATTGGTCATTAGTGTTCTCTGCTAACTACTAACGACTGTATGGGCGGGTTTAGAAGATAAATTGTCGGTTTTAACTCAACGATCATCAACAAAACCCGCACGGCAGTCGCTACA
This sequence comes from Chlorogloeopsis fritschii PCC 6912, assembly GCF_000317285.1. Classification (GTDB taxonomy): domain Bacteria; phylum Cyanobacteriota; class Cyanobacteriia; order Cyanobacteriales; family Nostocaceae; genus Chlorogloeopsis; species Chlorogloeopsis fritschii. The sequence goes on from NZ_AJLN01000047.1 coordinate 32,032, forward strand.
ACAGAGCGGAGCCGGAGAATCCGAAAGCTCCTCTTAACCTCCAAAGGCGCGCTGCCTCCCCTACTAACCACTAACTACTAACAACAAGAATGTCACAAGCCTTAGTGGTTCAAGATTTAGTTTATGCCTATTCCAACTCCAAACCCGTTTTACAAGGAATTTCTTTTACCTTAAATGCAGGCGATCGCGTAGCATTAATGGGGCCAACCGGTTCTGGAAAAAGCACCTTGCTTGAGAACATTATCGGCTTAAAACAACCCCAAAGCGGAAAGATTTGGATTAATGGCATTCCGGTAGAACCAAAAACTTTACCACAAGTACGTCGTCAAATCGGTTTTGGCTTTCAAGATGCCAATGACCAACTTTTTATGCCGACAATACTAGAAGATATTACCTTCGGGCCGCGTAACTACGGCGTATCACCAGCAATAGCAATTGACAAAGCCAGGCAGCTATTGGCTGATTTTGGTTTAGAAGCTTATGCCAACCGTTCTGCTCACGAATTGTCTGGAGGACAAAGACGCCTTGCCGCCCTGGCTGCAATTTTAGCCCTCGAACCGGAAATTTTGATTTTAGATGAACCGACAAATGGACTTGATCCAGCATGGCGTCGTCAATTTGCCCAACTGTTGTTACAGTGGCGAGGAAAAGTGATGTTAATCGCATCACACGATTTGCATTGGTTAAGTAAAGTTACTCAACGTGCTTTAGTTTTATCTGGAGGTTGTATTCACGTAGACAGTGAGATTCAGCCACTGTTACAAGAAGCAGATACTTTGGAAAAACTGGGTTTACCTGTGGATTGGTGAATTGGCTGCAGCACAGATAGCCAAGAACGCCGAATCACTGTGCCATTTCTTGACAAGTTAGACGTCCTTGGCGTTAAGTATCTGAATCAATTAAGCTGCTAAAACTAATTCTTGCCAGCTTCTAGTAGCGTGCTTTTACTTAGCTGTCTCCAATGGTTCGTTCGTGATTTGCGCATCCTCTACGAAGACACCGTCTTCACTCGCAATGATACCGCTAACTTGAGTTCCTTCTGGCGTCTGAGCCACACGACCAACACCCGATGCCATTGAGCCGCCACCTGCGGTATACAATACATTGCCACCTGCACTTAACTGCTCGGCAATATCGGCTTTGAGCGAATCGCGGACAACTCGCTCTGCTTCGTCTGCCAGTGCAGTTTCCAAAGCTTCCAACTGTGCCTCCTGGTTGTGCTCAATGGCTGCCACGATCGCTGAAGTGTTGGGGGGTAAAGCCGATCCAATTTCTTTCATTTCAGCCTTGAGCGGGGCATTCTTCAACTTGCCGATCAGTGCTCCGATCGCACCGCCACCTGCTGCCACCGCCGCAACCGAAGGTGCCGCCAGCAGTCCAACTAAGCCACCGAGTATACCACCAGTAATCAAGCCTTTGGCTGTACGATGTTTCGCGTCAGTAATCTTGACCTTCCCATTGGTATCCTTGACGACGACAGCCGCATCTTGGATGCTGATTAATCCTGCCTTCTTGCCCTGCTTGAGGTCACTCATGACTTTGCCTGCACCCTCGGGTGTATTGAACGCTGCTACAATTACTTGAACTGGATTGTCGCTCATGATTCATTTCTCCTTATTTTGCTCTTTATTGAAAGGTACGAACCGTTGAAATCCACGCTTGTCAAATACTGTGACATCAGGCTTTAAGTCACTCTTATTACGCATTGAGCGATCGCTCAACAGAATCTAGTACTCTGTCAGAGTAATTTTGGAGAGTTAAAATTCTCCGCGTCCCCGTGTCAGCCTCAACCCGTCAATTTTTGGTTGACAGACTACACTAAACCGTCAAGGCTTCCTTCGCTAAGGTAGATGCTTGTTTGAGCTTCTCTTGTCGCTGTGCCACATCAGACTGAATTTCTGCAATCTGCTTCTCTATCTGAGCTTTTCTTCTGTCATTGGCAATTTTTGCCTGCTCTTGCAGTAGATTGACTTTGTCCTGATACTGCCGATTAGTATCTTCCACCCACTTATTTGCCGCATCAATCTTGGACTGAAGTTTGCTGCGAGTGGCATCAATTTTGGCTTGGAGTTTAGCTTTTTGTTCAGCCGCAGCCGCATTGAATTCTTCCTCTAATGCTTGCAGTTCTGCTTGAGTCTCTCGGATTTCGCGATCAAGCTGATCGTCAATAACTTCAGTGCGGAGTTTGCGGAACACTGTTCCTCCCAGTGGTTCCATTGATGTGTCGAGAGGAATTGTCCAGTATTCATCAATGGATGCCACAACTGCTGCTTTTCCTGGAGTTAGCACTCTGCTCACATCATCGAGAAACTCAAGATCAATACCCATCTGTGACATATCGCTCACTGCCCCACCAAGAGAGCCGCTTGCCATTCCTACAGCCATTCCAACCGGGCCTCCTAGTATACCTACCATGCTGCCTAGAACTGCACCGAATAGCGTTCCAAGGGGGCCTCCATCGGCTTGGCGCACATCAACTTTACCATCTGCATCCTTGGCAATGACTGCGATCGCATAGATGACTAAGTCGGCTTGCTGATGCAGCTTTTTAAGTTCGTTCAAACCACTGTAAGCTTTGCTTTCGTCGTCAAAAACGACTACAACCATTTTTTCCATGTTGTTTTGCTCCTTGGTTTACTAGAGAGTAAGCAGATAATCATTGGGTTAGCTCCACATACTCGAAATCTAGGAAAGCGAACCCAAAAACAGCTGTGTCGGCATTACTGGAGGGTGGGTGACGAGGCGAAATAAACCCCCAGTGTGTCAACGTTGCCGAATTTCCTTCTTACTGAGTCCATAAGACTGGTTACCTATTCTCAAAAATTGCTTCTTTTACTTATAAATAGGGTTTTTATGCTTCTAAAAGATTAGTGGCTATCATCAAAATTCATTTCATCAAATCAATGAAAAAATCTTCCATCTATTTCACGAGCTACAAATAGCTTCCAGCAGTGTTAAATTCCTAGACAGTTAATTTTGATAGAATTTTCCTGTTAACTAGTTATTCAAATACTAGTTAATCAAGATTCATTATTTAGTTCATAAATTTGCGCCTCTATTGTGAGTGTATAAACATTAGGATGTTTAAAATATTAAATTATTTTAAAATAAAAACAATTGAAATAGTCAAGTTTCAACTGAGTACAATACAGTAAATATAGATTAGTAAACAAGCTAAAAACAGTCTGAAAATTAATTTTCTAACCTATTTTTAATCTAAATTACTGTACTGTAAGCAAATAAGAAAAATTGAAAAACTAAGCGCTAGCAAGAGTTAGAAAAATTAGACATGGCAAATCTCTTTGCTCAATCACCTTAAAAAAGACTGTAAGGTTTGTTGTACTAACCAATTAAAAATTACAAAAGAACGAAAATTGTCAACAAAGTAATTGTTCCTTCATTGAAAACAAGTCTGTCAATAAATAAATGTCTTCTTTTTTCTAAGATTTACCTATCAACGTAGACAAAAAACAAAAAACAATACCGCATCTCATCTTGGATGAAATGCACAAAAGTATTTAGCTATGTTGATTTTTATTTTGTAGCTAGATTAACATTACCGCAAAAAAATAAGAATTTGATAAGCACTAAATAAGGTTGTTTTGGAAAAAAGAAGGTGCAATTTCAACTTGTTGAAATTAGTAAAAGGGACTAGAGACTGGTGTAATGGTATTGAGGAGTCCACGTTGTAGCCGCCCAACGCAGTGGTGAGCCACCACACTGGCTCCCCAACCTACACCCAATACACCAATTTAGTCTTGACACGCCACTAAACCAATATTTGAGTATCTGAGGTAAAAGACTACATTAGTGTTTGTGCTGTAAAAACTGTAGAGGGCTAGTGAGCAGAATGGGTGCAACAGGAGAATATGCAATTCAGACGGTAATTTAATAGAAGTGTCAAATTATCGGAACACTCACCAAAACTACTGAATCATTGGTTACCATGATTTAGATTTTATTGGTAGTAAAGTATAAATGTCTGTTTGGTCTAAATATACTCTTATTGTTCCTTTTAGCATGAGCTTGTTTCTACTGCTTGCTAGTTGTGACGACAGCAAAGCTTCTCAATGTCGGCGACTCATTACAGCTGTTAATGATGGAACCTCTCTTTTAGAGACAAATAAAGGCACTCAGGTAGTCACAAGCTTGAAATTAGCTCAAGATTTGGAAGTTGTTGCTAAAAATATCGAGGAAAAAAACTTTAAAGATCCCAAACTTCAAGAATTTCAAACTCGTTTTGTAAAGGTGTTTACAACTCTTAGTAAAAATATTAACAAGGCAGGTAAAGCTCTTGGTGCCGCAAAGTTAACAGAAGCTTCCTCATCTGGTAAAGATAAACTACAAAAGACTAGAGATGAAATCGATGCTGCTTTAAAAGCAGCCACAATTGCTGCCAAGCAATCCGATGTTTTAGCAGGCGAGGTCAATAAGTATTGTAGCCAGACTGAATAGTGTTAATGCTACAAGCATCTATGATTTTAGGAAGCGATCGCACGTGCTATTATCGCAGCGAGTTCGTTATCAGCAAACGATCCGGAGGATTTTTGCTCCTACCGTGTGCTGATGGCGATCGCTCCCGGCAGTTTTTTGCTGCTACGTTAGTCAATAATTTTCGGAATATTACTTAGACAAGATGCAATTTATAAAATAGTTAAGACAATGACTATATTCTAGAATGAAAATCCCTTGGTGGGAGATTTTTATCTCATAACTGTTACAGCTATACTAGTTGGTTGACTCTAATACTTCGAGCCACCTCCTTCCCAAATATACTGTCACAGACTCAGTTTTCATGTATACACAACTATGATTTGGAGTGAAGTGAAACTGATTAACTGTTGTCAGAGAAAAACCACACTCAGCTTTTAGTTGTTTTATCTATCAACGATATAGGTTCACGCTCACAAGGAAATACTCAATCTTCACACATATCTTCAGAGGAAGCAGCAATGAAAGCGGATCTAATTGAATTGATGGACAGAATTATACAAGTCTTACAAATAAATATACGTTGGATGACTTGGAATTTGTTTCTGGCGTTTATACCTTTAGCTCTAAGTATTTGGCTATTTCGGATGAAACGCGGACGTTCTTGGGTTTGGTGGCTGGGTTTTTTGGTATTTTATGCTTTCTTACCAAATGCACCTTATTTGTTGACTGATGTAATTCATCTGATTCATGATATCCGCACAATTCAATCTGTGTGGATAATTAGCCTTGTGTTAATTCCAGTATATTTGTTAGTGATTTTAGCTGGTTTTGAAGCTTACGTCATCTCTTTAATAAATTTGGGTTACTACTTACACCGTATTGGCAAAAGTCAATGGATTGTATGGGTTGAGATAATTACCCATGCTTTATGTGCTGTTGGTATTTATTGGGGACGTTTCTTACGTTTTAATAGCTGGGATTTTGTCACTCAACCAGACGCTTTACTAACTAAAGGCATAGAAGAAATTCTTGGCAAACAACCATTGGTAATTATCGCTATAACTTTTGGCATACTTGTTGGCTTGTACTGGTTAATGAAACGAGTGACTTTAGGTTTTATCAGGCAAAGAAATAATAGTATAGATATGCCTTCTCAAGGTATCAATAGTAACAAATCATCTATGGAATAATAGGGTTTTGATTGTATAAAAAACCGTAATCTATAGAATCTTGAATAGTGATTCACATCTTCATCTGCCTTTGTCTCCATCTCAAGAGAGGTTAAAAGGCAGATGTTTTTTTATCAAAAGAAAGATGCCACAGGACAAATAAAGGATTTGAAATGAATCTAGAGATGTGCCGTTTGAAGCGTCTGTGTACATCACCAAACTTAACTGAACTGTATTGAGCTTTAACTAACGTGGATAGGAATTTAAAATATGTCGCTATTATCTATTGATGAACTAAAAACTTTAGTAGAAGAATCCCAAAGTCCTTGTGTTTCTCTGTATATGCCTACGCAAAAAGCAGGCCCCGAAACTCGACAGAACCCTATTCGCTTCAAAAATTTAATCCGTGAAGCAGAGGAACGTTTGGATGAAATGGGGATACGCCACACAGAAGCAGTTGATTTTCTCCAGCCAGCAAAGGAACTTGATACACATGAGTTTTGGCAAAATCAAGATCGAGGTTTGGCAATCTTTATCTCGCCTAATGTTTTTCGCTACTATAAGTTACCGATGGAGTTTGAAGAATTAGTAGTTGTTAACAATAAATTCCATCTCAAACCACTGTTACATCTCATTAATAACGATGGACGGTTCTTCGTACTAGCTCTTAGCCAAGATAATGTCAGGTTCTTTGAGGGAACACGCTACACGATCCGTGAGTTGGAAGTGGAAAATATGCCTAAGAGCCTGAGTGAAGCGCTTCTTTATGAGGAGACTGCCAAAACAGGTCAGTTTAGAATTGCAACATCAAAAGGGTCAACTGCCAGTCCTTTTTCGCGTTCACAACCTGGTGCATTTCACGGGCAAGGAAGCCCTGATAGAGATCAACATCAAAAAGACATCCTGCAATTCTTTTATCTTATTGATGGTGCACTGCACGAGAAACTGCGTGAAGAAAAAGTACCTTTAGTGTTGGTAGGAGTTGAGTATCTCTTCGCTATTTACCGAGAAGCCAATACTTACCAAAATCTAGTGGAGGAAGGTATTGCAGCTAATGTAGATATCGTCAAACCAGAAGAATTACACAAGCAGGCTTGGCAAATTGTGGAACCTACCTATACTCAAACACACAAAGCCATAATGGAGCTTTACCAGCAAATAGCTGGCGAAGGTACTGGTAGAGCTTCTAGCGATCTCAAAGAAATTATCTCTGCTGCTTATTTCCAAAGGGTTGATTCTTTGTTAGTGCCTGTAAATGAGCAAGTTTGGGGCAATTTTGATCCACAGACAATGGCTGTAGATTTACACTCACAACCAGAGCCAGACGATCAGGATTTGTTAGATTTTGCGGCTGTTCATACGCTTTTAAATGGTGGTGCAGTTTATACCGTTGAACAACAACAATTACCAAATGGCGCGCTAGCAGCAGCTATTTTCCGATATTGATGATTACCTAATAAAGGCAGAGGGCAGTAGACACGTAGACGCGGTAGACGCGTTCGCCGTAAGGCGTTGCGTTAGCTAGCGGTTTCCGTTCAGCGTTGGGCGTAGACGCAAAGCGGCTTCTCGCAGAGTAGCCCTTCCCGCAGTCTTTGCTGTTCCCGTTCCCCGAAAGGGGTTCCCGCAGGGTAGGGTAGGTAGTGGCGTATCCGTTGGTAGGCAGAAGGCAGAAGGCAGAAGAGAAGACAAGGGGACTACTAACTACTAACCACTAACCACTAACTATTGCATTTGTCGCCGTGCTGCTTCTAAAAGCAGGCGTTTCTCCGCACGAGCAATGGCTTGATATGTCCTCGATACTGCTTCTGGTTCTACAGAAATGGAAGTAATACCCCATTTAACCAGGTGCTCAACGATCTCTGGATACAATGCTGGAGCTTGCCCGCAAATAGAGCAAGGAATTCCGCCTTCTGTTGCCATGCGAATAAGTTGGGCTATGGCACCCATTACTGCCGGATGACGTTCATCAAATGCTTTTGCTAGCTGTCCGTGTTCTCTGTCTACTCCTAGCAGTAGTTGAGTTAAATCGTTTGTTCCAATTGATATGCCTTGTACACCAGCTTTGATATATTCTGGCAGTAAAAATAGCACACTCGGCACTTCTGCCATCATCCATAATTGAAACTGAGGCACTTGAGTTAAGTTTGCTTGTTCAACTTTTTGGCGACAAAAGCGAAATTCTTCTAGGGTACGAACAAAGGGCAAAAGTAGGTGGATGTTGGTATAGCCAGCTTTTTGTACAGTCGCCAAAGCAGTAAGTTCGATCTCAAACAGTGCAGGATTGGCTAGATAGCTGAAAGTACCCCGCTCTCCCAAGATTGATGCTGGAGAAGATTGTAAATTGTCTTTTAAAGATGGCAATTCGTGCGATCGCCAGTCCAAGGAGCGATAAAAAATTGGTCGTGGTGCAAAGGCGCGAGCAAACTGCATAATTGTTTCGCACCAACGCTCCAACAGTTGTACTTGATGCCCCTCATTCAACCAAGTATGAGGGTGCTGTCCATCTAAAATATTGAGCGACATTAGTTCAGAGCGCAATAATCCGACTCCATCCACAGGCAAAGATTGCACTTGCTCGATCAAGCTCGGTTGACTCAAGTTAACTAGCAACTGTGTAGCAGTCATGGGTTGATCGAGGTTGATGGGGTGGATAAGGTGATGAGAGGAGAGTTGTTCTAATTGTTTCCTTGTCTGGTTTTCTTGTTGTGTGTTTGCAGAGTCCTCTGCTGTGCTCATACCGAGGCGATAAACTTCTCCTTTATCACCATCTATCAGCAGTTGTTCGCCATGTTGAATCAAATTTGTGGCATTTGCCAAATTCACTATTGCTGGAATTCCCAATTCTCTTGCCAGAATTGCAGCATGGCTAGTTAATCCTCCTTGCTCAGTAATTATGCCACCTGCTTGTTGCAATATAGGTAACCAATCTGGGGTAATTACTGGTGTAACTAAAATTACTCCTTTGGGTATTTGTGCTGGTTTTTGCTGAGAATTAGCAATCACATAAGCAGTCGCTGTGACACGTCCTGCCGCTGTCCCCAATCCTTTGAGAAAATGAAAATTAGAAATACCCAATTGGGGGGTGATTACTTGTGTTAAATAAAGCGTACTAGATGGCTCTTGCTCTGGGATTGTCCACTCTAAGGTAAAGTTTTTACCGAATTCTCTGGCAATTTGCTTCGCTAATTTAATTAATTGCTGTAAGTATTCTTCTGGTAAAGCATACTGTTTTTGTTGGATTTCTTCGAGTAGGTAGGTTTGCAAACACGATCGCTCTACCGTTTCTACAGATGAGGGTACGTGTTGTAAGTCAACCCTATAATTCGTGTTCTCAATTCGATAAGCCAACATTTTGTTTCCCAGTTGCTGCTCCAATACTGCGCCAGTTTCTGGGTGAATGTAGTAGGAATCTGGTAAAACTTCGCCGTAAGTGATCGCCATTCCTAGTCCCCAGGTAGCTTGAATTTCCCATCCTGAAGAGTTAGCAACAAGCAAACCAGAGGCGATCGCATTTTGAATTGGTTGTGCCAAAATTGCAAAATTAATTTGTTGCAGATCAATTCCTGCCTGCTGCCAATATAGTAGGCTTCTAGCCCGAAATAACTGACTCCAAGTTTGCTTGAGTGCAATGGCGATCGCTTCTGGCTCACAAAAACAAACTTGTGACTCTAACAATCCTGATATACTCCCGATCGACTGTTTTGCATTTGGGAGCATCAAGCTGGGACGAAAAATTAGACATTCAGTTTCAAATTGTCTAGCAGCTTTGAGGATTGCATTCAACAATTGGGGTGGTACTGTAGCATTAATTATCTCTTGACGCAAACCACTAGCTACCTGCCGAAGCTGACGCCAATTATTCACATCCAAGTGTAAAGAAGAGTGAGGTAAGTCAGCAACTAGCGCCTCTGAACTATTGAGATTTTCTAGAAATTTTCGCAAAACTGATGCTGCAATCACAAAACCAGATAGCACCGGATAACCACGCTGCATGATTTTGCTTAAATAAAAAGCTTTATCACCAACTTCGGCGCGATCTTGCAGTTTAATTTTCTCAAGCCAGTAGAGTTTGTCCACTCAATTAGTCAGTTATCAGTTATCGGTTGTCATAAACTCTGGTTGTCACCAGAAAAATCAATTTTGATCGTGTACGCTTGATGTTGTGAGTTGTAAGTTGTTAAAAATGACTGCGGGCAAGTTTCACTACGGTATTTGTCAGCTTCAATGCCAAGATAGTTAATAAAATCTGCACCCCAAGTGATACAACAAAGGAGATCTCTCCAACATCCTACCTCCTCTACTAACTATTAATTCAACACTTGCGTGCTACTAAGTATTACCACTAAATTTTCTAGAGAGCTTCTCATCGTCCAAGCTGGCACATTCTCTAGTCTGCTTGTTCAGACTTATTCTGCTCTCTAGATTTGTGAATTAGTTATACTGAAAATACTAAAGATGATATTTAACTAAATTAGAGTTTTGATTTTTTGCCCTGGCATTTGCATGTTGCTAATTAACACATCTGGAAGCATAGCAAAGAGCCGAACTAAACTCTTGGGTCTTTCCCCAGAGCCTTGCTCTGTTACCCTGCTTGCAGGGCATCCAAGAAAAGAAAGTTTGCACTGAGATTTTTAAGATCATACCAGAATAACAGCAGGAGGGGGGAGAGTATAAAAACACAAACAAGACTACTTGAACTAAATATTCCTCCTCTTTACTGATAATGCCCCCTTATTAGTTCTCTTTGCTGGTGTTAGGTACACTTTAGTAATTGTGAAAAACTGGATAATCAGAATTTTATAATGAAGCGATCGCTTTTGAATCGCATGTTTTGGCTAAAAACATGACACACCAATCATTATTATTCATAAATACATACTACCTTTCACCTCATGATTGGTTTAACATCACTTTCAGGCTATGTCTGGCTTTGTTGTTTGGGGCAGTCATCGGCTTAGAACGGGAACTAAGGCGCAAACCTGCTGGTTTAAGAACTCATATGTTGGTTAGCCTTGGTTCGGCACTATTTGTTCTTGCACTCTTGCAAACGGCTGCCGTTTCACCGGATTACGATCCTCTCAGTCGTGTCATCCAAGGTGTTGCCGCTGGTGTCGGGTTTCTTGGTGCTGGAGAAATTTTACGTGAATCTCCTAAAGAAGAATCACAACGTACTAAAGTTCGTGGGCTTACCTCAGCAGCAGCTATCTGGATATCGGCAGCTTTGGGAATAGCGGCTGGATGTGGTTTGTGGCAATTAGGATTAATCAGTACTGTGTTGTCTTTTTTAGTTCTTAATGTCTTAAAAAGGCTTCAATAAATATAAGTCAATATATATGCTTAAGCTAATTGTATATTTTATTACAATAAAATGATATATATAGGTAATACTTTATACTTTAATCTGATTGCTGATCGCTCTAAACTAGCCGATGTAGTGCGTTAGCGAGGTAGTTTATTAAGGATGCGTAGATGAAAAAGTTAATTTCGACAATTGCTATTGCTTATTGCTCCATCTTGATTGTTAGCTGCGACAATACGCAGAATAATGCTTCTACGCAGACTCAACAGGATACCGTTACTCAGGTAAAAACAGATTCTCCCAAGAGTAATTCTGTCAAAAGAACTACTGCTGCTGACCAATCCAAAATTGACAACACTAAGCAAGCTTCATCGAGACAGCCAACAGTTGGTACCGTCAAAAGTATGCAAAATGGCGACCTTCTGTGTTACGTAATATTAGTAGACGAAAATGGAACTGAGCATAATGTTGGTGCAGATTTTGATATTTGTGCGCAAGAAAAAGCTTTTTTAAATAAGAAAGTACGCGTCTATTACGAAACAGCATCAGTGAGTGATTGTCAAAGCGCTGAACCTTGCGGTAAAACTCGCAAAGAATCCATTGTCACAAAGATGGAAATTCTAGGGAAAAAATCATAAGTTTAGTTTTTTGACAGCAAAAGCGTGACTTGCAGACAATATTACTGATATCAATAAGTAATACAAGAAATATTAAGCTTCTGGTTCGATACAAAGCGATCGCTCTCTAAATATTCTCCACCCACAGAAGATTACTTACGTAACAAGTGTTTTGAAGCGCGTTGTAAAATTTTTCGTCTGCTGTGAGCATTTGACATTTTTGTGTGACAGCAAGTGCTAAGTATAAACTGTCATACACTGCGCGATCGGTCTCAAGGGCAATATCTAAAGCAAGTGGCATCAATGGCTGAGATAAATAGATTTCCAAAGGAATTGCATTTAAATCTGCTAAAGTTTGCCTGGCATTTTTAGCAGTGTCTTCACCGCGACGCACTCGCTTCCACAAAACATTTGCCACTTCTGCAAAGAAAAAATCTGGAACTAAAAAAGTATGCTCGTTTGCTATTAAACGTCTAGCTGCTTCAGAGTATACTTCAGGCAAAAACCATTTTATTGCAATGCTAGCATCCAAAACATACCGACTCACCGTTCTCTGTCCTCGCGGATGAGTTCGGTACTGTCACTGAAAGTTTTTCCTGCATATCTTACTTGAGCGCGTGCTAGTGCTTCTCTAGCTTTTTCCATATCACCGCCAATATGGTAGTGTGTTACTTTTTCCGCAGCTTGTTGTAAGATGTGCTTCAATTCCTCTTGCAAAGACCTACCATGCTGTTTGGCAAGGTTTTCTAGCTTTTCTAAAATAACAGGATCTAAATTTTCAACTAAGATTTGAGCCATATTTCACAGTTGTTTTTCAACCATCTTTAATGTTGAGATTTTAAGCTCGTTTGGTGAAGTGGAAAATACACAAAAATATTAAACTTCTGGTGCAACACCAAGCGATCACAATTGAGCAGCCAGGCGATCGGCTCTTTGACGTTCTTGTTCGGCTCTTTCATTGCCAGTCAACAACAAATTTCCTTGCAAATCCCACCAGCGCAACCAAGGTAATTCCACATTCTGATATTGTCCTTGCCAAATGCCTAACTCAACTCCCAAAGGAGGTATGGGATAATGTCCCCGCTCATTTGCTGCTAATAGCTGATATTGTCCACCAATAAATTCATACAATTCTACACTGGCTTTCTTCGCTTCATAAATGCCATAGAATGCAGGACGAATTACCTGCTCATAAATCCAAAATTTACCTGTCCAAGGGGTTTTATCTCGTTCCTCGCTCCCATCTCCAGAGACAAATTCCAAGACAATCAATGGGGCAATGTACTCTCGCCACAACACATAAGATCTCCGTGTTTGTCCATCAAGCAAGGGTGGTACATTAGGCACATAAAACCAATCTGGTGCTTCTGCACCTTTTTCTGGGGGATCGGTCAAACGCCAGTAAATGCCCAAATCCTGGCCAATACAATATTGACCATCAGGATGTAATTGCTGGAGTACAGGTGTAATTGAGTCAGTCAGTAAGATGCTTTGTGGATGCTCTTGCCAGTTCTTCACAAAGGTGCCATTGGAATCTGGTAGTTGCGTATGATCGGGGAACGGGGTGAGTTCTTCAGTGGCTGGGTTGGTTGCAGAGGTCATAAGGCTACCTTTGCTTGGGAGTGAAGGTTGTATTTTAGTTTAACAATCTAAGCGTAGGAGGAGCGATCGCATCTTTGAGCCACAGTCAAAAAATATTAAGCTTCTGGTTCAACACCAAGCGATCGCAATTGAGCAGCCAGGCGATCGGCTCTTTGACGTTCTTGTTCGGCTCGTTCCTCACCAGTCAACAACAAATTACCTTGCGAATCCCACCAGCGCAACCAAGGTAATTCCATATTCTGATATTCTCCCTGCCATATACCTAATTCAACGCCTAAAGGATGGATGGGATAATGTCCCCGCTCGTTTGCTGGTAATGGCTGATACTGTCCCTCAATAAGGTGATAAACTTCCACACTGGCTTTATTTACTTCATAAATGCCATAAAAAGCCGAGTGAATCACTTGCTCATAAATCCAAAATTTCCCCTTCCAAGGAGTTTTATCTCTTTCCTCGCTCCCATCCCCAGAGACAAACTCCAAGACAATCAACGGTGCGATAAACTCTTGCCATAATACGTAAGATCTTCGTGTTTGCCCATTGAGCAATGGTGGTACATTCGGTACATAGAACCAGTCGGGAGCTTCTGCACCTTTCTCTGGTGGATCGGTTATGCGCCAATAGATACCACAATCTTGACCAATACAGTATTGCCCATCGGGGTGACGTTTTTGCAATATCGGTTTAATAGAGTCGGTTAGTAGAATGCTTTGCGGATGTTCCTGGAAATTTTTCACAAAAGTGCCGTCAGACTCTGGTAGTTGCGTATGATCGGGGAACGGGGTGAGTTCGGTGGCTGGATTGGTTGCAGAGGTCATAAGGCTACCTTTGCTTGGGAGTGAAGGTTGTATTTAGTGTAGCAATCTAAGAGCAGGAGGAGCGATCGCACCCCGCCATCAAAAACAAAAAAGCAGCTGGAGTGAACCAGCTGCCTAAACAACAAATTTGTTATTATCTTTACCTCAGCGCCATCTGGCTAACTGGCACAACACCAGCCATCTCCAAAATAGGCACAATCAAATCTTCGCGCTTGACTGCCATCATGTGGACACCTTGACACAATTGCCGGGCGATTTGAACTTGCTCGGCTGCAATTTTTACACCTTCTGCTAACGGATCTTTAGCTTGAGCCAATCTATCAATAATGTGCTGGGGGATATTTACACCCGGAACGCACCTATTAATAAACTGGGCATTCTTTGCCGATTTCAACAAGAAAATTCCCGCTAAAATCGGCTTATTACAGCCTGCGGCAATTTTGTCCATAAATTTTTCTAGCAGTTCAAAATCCGTAATCATTTGGCTTTGAAAAAATTGCGCTCCTGCTTCTAATTTACGTTCAAATCGTGTTTGCAAACCCGACCAGCTAGCACATTGAGGGTCAACTGCTGCACCAGGAAATAAATCCAGCGCTCCATCAGATAAGGGTTGCTCGTTGCAGTCAATACCATGATTCAGTTTCTGGATAACTTGTAGTAGGCGTACAGCCTCCAAGTCAAATACGCCTTTGCATTCCGGATGATCGCCTGCTTTGACAGGATCGCCCGTCAAAGCCAAGATATTCCGGATACCGAGAGCATGAGCGCCCATAAGATCGGCTTGCAAACCAATACGATTGCGATCGCGGCAGGCGATCTGACAAATCGGTTCGATGCCATGTTGTAGCAAAATCGCCGATGCGACTACAGAACTCATCCGTAGTACTGCTCGGCTACCATCGGTAATATTGACGGCATGCACCCTCCCCTTAAGGGTAGCCGCCATTTTTAACATATGTTCTGGATTACCGCCCTTTGGTGGAGCCACCTCGGCGGTAATCAAGAACTCACCTGCTTTCGCAGCTGCACGAAAAGAAGTTAAAGGAATTGGATTTCTCGTAGCCAGCATAACAATGAAGTTTTCTGTCATTGGGTACAGCTATAGCACATGTCACCCCATTCAGAAAAGCTCATAATGGCAGAGAGTACCCCATAGCAGTTTTTACTTTTGTAAGAGTGTGGTGAGCAATCGCCTCTGCTTTGTGCTTTCCGTGCCGTAATACCGACTCTAAATAGCTTTTGTCGTTGATTACTGCCTGATATTTATCTTGGATGGGCTTGAGAGCATTAATTGCAGTTTCTATTAATAATGGCTTAAATTGTCCCCAACCCATATCCTGACACTCAGCCGCTACTGCTTCTTTAGTCTTGCCAGAAAGTAACATATAAAGCGTTAACAAATTATTACATTCTGGTCTTTCTGGATTATCAAACTCCAAACCCCGAATCGGATCGGTTTTGCAGCGCTTAATTTTTTTGTTAATCTCATCTGGAGAATCGAGCAAATTGATCCGGCTCAACTCAGAAGGATCGGATTTAGACATTTTTTTAGTCCCATCCGTCAAACTCATGATCCTTGCCCCTTCCTTTCTAATTAAAGGCTCTGGCAACTTCAGCACTGGTTGATCTGGTTCGGCAAATTGGTGATTAAATCTGTTAACAATATCTCGTGTTAATTCTAAGTGCTGCTTTTGGTCTTCACCTACTGGAACTTTATCTGCTTCGTACAGCAAGATATCAGATGCCATCAGCACCGGGTAATCCAACAAACCTACACCAACGTTTTCACCCTGCTTAACAGCCTTTTCCTTGAACTGAATCATATCTGTTAGCCAATTCAGGGGTGTGATGCAGTTGAGCAACCAAGTCAGTTCAGCGTGGGCAGAAACGTGGGATTGCACAAAAATGGTTGAATGGGTTAAATCAAGCCCGCAGGCAAGATAAATAGCAGCTAGGGTGTAAGTATTAGCCGCCAGTATCGCTGGATCGTGAGGCATAGTAATGGCGTGCAAATCAGCGATGAAGAGAAAATTCTCGTACTGGCTCTGCCCTTCTACCCAGTTGCGAATAGCACCCAAGTAGTTGCCTAAATGTAAATTGCCAGTTGGTTGAACACCAGAAAGTACTCGTTGCCTGCCCATAAATTTTAACTTTAGTAGTCAATAGTTAATGGTTAATATTCATTGGTCAATAGTCAATACTCAAAAAGTTTTTGACTTGAGAGCGATCGCATAGATTTAGTTTACAAAACTCAACAAAAATTAAATTCTGCTCAAACAGAGTCGCATTAACCTTGGAAGTAATTAAGTATTTTCTTAGATTCCGGGGTATTTGCATGAAAGCTCTACTACTCTGGCCTATAATGCCCAATTCCTTCTGGTCTTACCAAGAAACGCTCGATTTAGCTGGCTTGCGTGCGACCAATCCACCATTGGGTTTAATCACAATTGCGGCAATGTTACCTAATGACTGGGAAATTCGCCTAGTAGATCGTAATGTCCGCCTAGAAACAGATGACGAATGGGCATGGTGTGACATTGTTATCATCTCTGCAATGATTATCCAGAAAAAAGATTTCTGGGAGTTAATTCAAAAAGGAGTAGCTCTAGGTAAGAAAGTGGCGGTGGGTGGCCCTTTTCCGACTTCAGTACCAGAGTTTGCCTTAGAAGCAGGAGCGCATTACCTTATTTTAGATGAGGGAGAATGCACAATTCCCATATTTTTAGCAGCCCTGGCAAAAGGAGAAGAACGAGGCATTTTCCGGGCTACAGAAAAACCCGATGTCACTCACACACCAATACCGCGCTTTGACTTGCTGGATTTAGATGCTTATCTGGCAATTACGGTGCAATTTTCACGGGGATGTCCGTTCCAGTGCGAGTTTTGCGATATTATCAATCTATTTGGTCGTAAGCCGCGCACAAAAACGCCAGAGCAGATGCTGGCTGAGTTAGAAGTCTTGTATCAGATGGGTTGGCGGCGATTAATATTTATCGTGGATGACAACTTTATTGGCAATAAACGCAACGCCAAAGTCTTTCTCCGAGCATTGATTCCTTGGATGCAAGAACGCAACTATCCGTTTATTTTGCTCACTGAAGCATCCCTGAATTTAGCAGAAGATGATGAGTTAATCGAACTGATGGTGCAGGCTGGATTCACAATGGTATTTATGGGCATTGAAACGCCAGATGTAGAAAGTTTGGTAGGAATTCATAAAGAACAGAATACTCGTCAGTCATTGATGGACTCTTGCCATAAAATTACAAGAGCCGGATTGCAAATCATGTCCGGCTTTATCATTGGCTTTGATGGTGAAAAGCCAGGAGCTGGACGGCGTATTCAACAGTTTATTGAAGATACTGGCATTCCTCAAGCTCATCTCAGTTTACTGCAAGCTTTGCACAATACAGCAATGTGGTCGCGCCTCAAACAAGAAGGGCGATTATTAGAAGATTTAGGAAATTACTTTACTTTCCAAAAATCCCTGATCAACTTCATTCCTACTCGTCCAATCGAAGAAATTGTCAGAGAGTATATTGATGCTTTCTGGAATTTGTATGAGCCGATGCCCTATCTCAAACGCACTTTTCGTCACTTTAAGATGATGGAGGGTAAGCGCCCACAGAGCAAACGCCACCTTGGTTGGCATGAGCTACGTTTGTTCCCAATAATTTGTTGGCGACAGGGTATCCTCCGTTCAACTCGTTTCCGTTTCTGGTGGCAGTTGCTTGCGATCGCACTTCAAAAGCCAAATTTACTTTATGACTATTTTGTTGCTTTAAGTGTTGGTGAACATTTCTTCACCTTCCGTCATGAAGTGAAAGCACAATTAGAAGCACAACTGGAAGCTTTACAACAACAACAAGTAAAACAAAAAAAAGAAGAAATCGGTTACCAACTACAATCCGTTAGTTAATTAATTGATAGTAAATTAAAACAGAAACTTTTGAAATTAAATGGCTTATTTAGGTGCGTTATACTAGGTAACGCACCTTTTTTAATTCATTTGTCATATTCTGTCCGCATTCTGTTCAACTTGTAAGAAAACAATTGATACCATTTCACGTTCATACGATACACATGAATTTTGCCCAGACGCGATCTGCATTTGTATCAGATTTTTAATGAAATAGTATGAGTGTACAATTAGTTACTAGACAAAAGCTTTATTCCCCACGTCATACAAGCTAGAAAATTTCCTGTACTGATAACTTGCACCACTCTCAATAACAGTAAGGTAGAGAGAAGTCACAAGACGTGGTAGACGCGGAGCGGATAGAAGTAGGTACGGCTTCCCGTAGGATAGCGACTGGCGTCACCTAGCGTGCGACTGCGTTCGCCGGAGGCGTTCCCGTAAGATACCCGGAGGGAGGTTTCCTCTGAAAGCGTTGCTCCTCCACAAGGAGGCTCAGAACTTCGGAGCACTGTCCACAACGTAAAAATAAGCGTTTGAGGAAAGTTAGGGAGTGCCCACCCTACAAAAATAGCAATCAAGTAACTGAATTTTTCTCAGTAATATTACTGTTTTATCAGTATAATAAAATGCTATATATTACAAATTGTCTAAGTGTCTATTAGATTTTTGATAGTTTATGCACCTGGTTTGACTCGTTCTTAATTAATAAACACACAATCAAGAGCATCTATAAGATTGCTCAATAAATAATATTTGCAATTTTGCAATCAGCAAAAATTTTTATGGCAGCTAAATAGCTAGTCTATCTTGTTAAGACTATGAGTTTATACAGCAGAATACCCTGCAGGAAGCCGTACCTACGGTAGGCGCAACAGCGACTTCTGCTAGTAGCCGCTGTTACGTCTACAGAAGCCAGAAGTAAGGAGCCAGAAGTCACAAGTGAAATAGGTTATGACTTTGAGACTAAAGTTTTGTACCTCACGCTCCTTTAAATTCGCTGTAAGTAGCTACCTTCTACTTAATAAAACTAACAATGATGAAGAAAGATGGAAAAAATAGTAGCCACTGGTTTAATAAGTGAATTTCAAAATTGTACACAAATACAGTATAGCGGTCAATTACATATACAAAGTGCTAAGGGAAGTAAATGGACTTTTTATTATCGTTTAGGGCGAATAGTGTGGGCAACAGGGGGAACTCATCCCTTTCGACGTTGGCGCAGATTTATAGCTCAATACTGTTCCAATCTTGATATTGAAAAAATGCAATTATCTTCTCAAGATATATCAATAGATTACTGGGATTATCGCTTACTTGAAAATTTATATGAAAAACAGCAAATTAAGCGAGAACAAGTTAATTTAATTGTAGAAAACACTCTTGCAGAATTATTATTTGATTTAGCTCAACAAGCAAATTTTTCTTCAATCAGTTGTGAGCGCAGCCAAAAAGTGATTTTAGATATGCCAATGAGTTTCACTAGTGCAGATACATCTCTTAAGCAAATGCAAGACTCTTGGAAAAATTGGTCAGAAGCTGGTTTAGCCAATTTTTCTCCTAATTTAGCACCAATATTACTGAGACCGGAACTACTTCAAACACAGGTTAGTTCTGGCGTGTATAAAAATCTTGTAACTTTAATCAATGGCAAGCAGACTCTACGAGAATTAGCTCTTAAAATGAAGCAGAATGTCTTGCCTGTGACTCGTTCCTTACTCCCCTATATTCTTAAAGGAACCATTGAATTAGTTGAAATTCCAGATTTACCTTTGCCAATTATTGCAATTAAAAACAAATCTGTAAATAGTAAAGCAAAAACATCAAGTATGCCACTGGTTGCGTGCATAGATGATAGTCCCCAAGTCTGTCAAATACTGGAACAAATGCTTGTTTCGCAAGGGTTTAGATTTGTTCAGATTCAAGATGCTTTACAAGCTTTACCAACTTTAATTGAGCATAAACCAGACATAATTTTTTTAGATTTGATTATGCCAGTCATTAATGGTTATGAAATTTGTGCTCAACTGCGACGTATTTCTCTATTTGCCAACACACCTATAATTATTTTAACTGGTAATGATGGTCTTTTAGATAGAGTGCGAGCTAAAGTTGTTGGTTCAACTGGTTTTATGACCAAACCAATATCAACCGATAAAGTTATGGATGTAATTAAAAAATACATTCCAGTTCCAGCAAAAGTATAATTCAGCAGTAATTTTACTGAAGCATCCGCTACTTTAATAACACAAAATTAAAATAGAAGAATCAGTTTCAATTTTCAATTTCATAAAAATTCAGAAAACTGAATTTTATAGTTTTACCGTTGCTCAGTGATATTTACAGGTCAAAAATATGAATACAGCTTTAGTTGTTGAGGATGGCTTGACTGATATGGAAATTATTAGCAAGTGTTTGCAAGATGAAGGCTATTACGTAATTAAAGCTAAAAGTAGTGAAGAAGCTCAAATAATTATCAATCAGAATCAACCGAATGTGATATTTTTAGATGTTATTTTACCTGGCAAAAGTGGTTATGAAATTTGTCGGGAGCTAAAAAGCGATCCCAAAACTACCAATATCCCAGTTGTTATATGTTCAACAAAAAATAGTGATGTCGATAAAATGTGGGGTACTATGCTTGGTGCTGATGCTTATATATCTAAACCAATTGATCGGCAAGAATTGGCTACAACTTTGAGCCAGTTAATCAAATAAATAGATTGTCAAAACTTCTTTTATATCTAGGCTGCTAAATCTAGATAGAGATTCTAATTAACAAGTTAGTAGATTGATAAAAGGGAGAAAATTCTTTGTATTCGGAACAAAAGTTTTTAAGCTTTCATTTAGGTACAAAAGGTATAGCTGTAATTTCATTACAATACATTACAGAAATATTGCAAGTATCATTAACTGAAATATGTTGTATTCCTCAAATGCATAGTTCTGTTTTTGGTATTTACAATTGGCGTGGAAATATGCTTTGGTTAGTGAATTTAGAAGAAATGTTAGGTTATGTATCTCTCCAAAAGGAGGTGAATTTACTCTCCAAGATGATGGCTGTCGTAGTACATAATGAAGATAAATACTTAGGATTGCTAGTGCGTCAAATCATGGATATTGAATACCTAGATTTCAATAATATAAAACCAACTAATTCTGAATTATTTCCACCAGAACTTTCACATTTACTACATGGTTACTTTATTAATGATAGAGAGGAAATGATTGTTAATTTGAATGCTAATGCAATTATCCAATCACCTATCTGGGCGGCTCATAATTAATGAGATGCTCGATATTTAAAATTGACAGTATTATTTTTTGATTTAGGTGTAGAGGTATTAAAAATGACAAGTGTATATCAAGAAAGTAAAGAGAATTTTCATCATAATGTCAGTGGTGAAAATTGGATAAATAATAATGATACTATAGATGGTATTGAACAGCAGTTAAAAAATTGGCGGCAGCAATTACAAGACATTATTCAAGAAATGCGACAAGCCCCGGATCTTGATACATTGCTTAAATGTGTTGCTAGAGATATTAGAGAAAAGTTAGCTTGCGATCGCATTTTAATTTATCGCTTTACCTCAGTTGAAAATGGTATTGTTTTAGCAGAATCAAAAACCACAGGTTTGACTCCTGCAATTGGTGAAAATATTCCAGTTATTGCCTTTGGTTTAGCTAATAATAAAGTTGATTTAGACACTGTTGTTATTAACAATACAACTGAGGCAGATATTGCACCCTATCAATTACAACTGCTTGAGAAATTTCAAGTCAAAACTAGTTTGAGTCAACCGATTTTTGTTGAAGATCAGGTATGGGGCTTGCTAGTAGCTCATAATTGTTTGTCACAAAGACAATGGCTAGAGGGAGAAATTACCTTACTATCTCAAATTGCCACAGAGTTGACTTACAGATTGCAGAATTTTGAATTTCAAAGCAAATTACAACAGCAACAACAGCAGCAGAAATCATTAATTAAAGTTATTGACAAAATTCGACAAGCATCAGATGTCGATACTATTTTCAAAACTACTACCCAAGAAGTACGCCAATTACTACAATGCGATCGCGTTGCAGTCTACCGTTTCAATCCTGACTGGAGTGGTGCATTTATCGCTGAGTCTGTTGCGAGTGGTTGGATGCCACTGGTAGGCCCCAATATTAAAACTGTCTGGGAAGACACTCACTTGCAAGAAACCCAAGGAGGGCGTTATCGCTATCATGAAAGTTTTGTTGTTAACGACATTTATCAGATCGGACATACCTCCTGTCATCTTGAAGTTTTAGAACAATTTCAAGTCAAAGCCTACGTAATTGTTCCTGTATTTTCTGGTTCAAAATTATGGGGATTGTTGGCAGCTTATCAAAATTCCAGCCCTCGTAATTGGCAAAATTGGGAAGTCAGCTTACTGACTCAGATTGGTTTGCAATTTGGTATTGCATTATCTCAAGCAGAATATCTAGAACAAGTGCGATGGAAATCTGAGCAACTAACTCAGATAGCTGAACAAGAAAAAGCTTTAAGCAAGGTAGTTAATCGCATTCGCCAATCTCTAGATTTGGATCACATCTTCAGAACTACTACTCAAGAAGTACGCCAATTACTGCAATGTGATCGCGTTGCAATTTATCGCTTCAATTCTGATTGGAGCGGCACATTTATTGCTGAGTCTGTTACCAGTGGTTGGGTGCAACTGGTAGGCCCCGATATTAAAACTATCTGGGAAGATACTCACTTGCAAGAAACCCAAGGAGGACGTTATGCCAAAGGTGAAACTTTTGTTGTTAGTGACATTTATCAGGTAGGGCACGCTTCTTGTCATATTGAAGTTTTGGAGCAATTTCAAGTTAAAGCCTATGCGATCGTTCCTGTATTTTCTGGCTCAAAATTATGGGGATTGCTAGCGGCTTATCAAAACTCCAGCCCTCGTGATTGGCAAACCTGGGAAGTCAATTTATTGACTCAAATTGGCGTACAATTTGGTTTAGCTATATCCCATGTAGAATCTTTCCAAAATACCCAACAGCAATCTCAAAAATTAGCTGCGATCGCAGAACGCCAACAAAATCTAATTTTTCTCACTCGCAAAATCGGAGAAGCACTGGCAGTCAAAAATGAATCTTCAGAAACTTTGAACATTCTCCAGACAGTAGCTTCAGAAGTCAGGCGATTATTGAAAGTGGATCGGGTGATTGTCTATCGCTTTAATCCTGATTGGAGTGGTGAATTTGTTGCTGAATCTGTTGATAAAAATTGGGTTCCTTTGAAAGAAAAACAGATAGATATGGGTTTGCTACAAGAGAATGGACATTGCAACGCCCTCCGCAATCTTTCACAAAATACCAAAGCAGGCTATTCACGGCAGAAAACAACTTTTGTTGTAGATGATATCTACAAAACAAACTTCCCTCCCTGCTACATGGAGCTTTTAGAGCAATTTGAAGTAAAAGCTTATCTGACGGAACCTATTTTTAAAGATCGTCAATTGTGGGGATTGCTGGCAGCATATCAAAACTCTGAACCACGCCACTGGGACGAGTTTGAAGTGAATGTCATGACTCAGATTGGTGTGCTGTTGGAAGTTGCCATACAACAAGCAGACACTTTAGCGCAATTGCAGGTACAGTCGCAAGAACAACAACTGTCGATCGAACGGGTGCAACTCATGTCCAAAATCTTCGAGCGCATCCGGGAATCTTCAGACTTGGATACAATTTTTCGCTCAACGGTAAGAGAAGTCCGCAGTTTGATTAATGCTGAACGAGTAGCAGTATTTCGTTTTCTTCCCGAATCTGGCTACAACGATGGGGTATTTGTTGCTGAAGATACGCTACCGGGACATTCCTCTGTTCTGAAAGCACAGATACATGATCACTGTTTTGGTGAACAGTATGCTGCTGGTTATCGCGAAGGACGAATTCAAGCTGTTGCTGACATCTACAATGCCAATTTTACTCAATGCCACATTGATATTCTTTCCCAATTTCATATCAGGGCTAATTTAATTGTGCCGTTGATTAAAGGGGATGAATTATGGGGTTTATTGTGCATCCATCACTGTAGCGCCCCACGACAATGGCAGGATGATGAAATTACTTTGATTAGACAAATTGCCGAGCAGTTTAGCATCGCCTTACAAAAAGGGGAATACCTGCAACAACTGCAAACACAGTCAGCACAACTTGCAGAAGCAGCAACTAGGGAAAAGGGAGCTAAAGAATCACTGCAAAAAGGAGCAGTGCAGCTATTAGCAGCAGTTAGACCGGCTCTAAACGGCGATTTAACAGTACGTGCGCCGCTCACCGAAGATGAACTAGGCACGATCGCTGACGCTTACAATAATACTCTCCAGGCTTTGCGCCAAATTGTTATTCAAGTACAAGCCGCTGCCCAACAAGTAGCAAGCACTTCTCGCCGCAGCGATTCTTCTTTGGGAGAATTGACAACCTTAGCACAGTTACAGTCTAGGGAAATCACTGAGGCACTAGGAGAGATTCAACAAATGCTAGACTCTAGTAAAGCTGTGGCATCTAGCGCTGAATTGGTACAAATAGCTGTGCAACAAGCTAACCAAACAGTAGTTTCTGGTGATACAGCGATGAACTCGACTGTAGAAGCAATTCAAGCAATTCGCGAAACGGTTGCCCAAACCAGCAAGAAAATTAAACGTCTTAGCGAATCATCGCAAAAAATCTCGAAAGTGGTGAGTTTGATTAGTAACTTTGCCACGCAGACAAACGTATTGGCGTTGAACGCAGCTATTGAAGCCACCCGTGCTGGCGAGTATGGAAAAGGCTTTGCAGTCGTAGCTGATGAGGTTCGTTCTTTATCTCGCCAATCTGCTGCTGCGACGATTGAAATTGAAAAATTAGTTCAGGAAATTCAAGCAGAAACTGGTGAAGTGGCAATGGCAATGGAAACAGGCATCAAGCAAGTTGTTGAAGGTACAAATCTTGTCAATGAAACACGTCAAAATCTAAATGCTATAGTTGCCGCAACTGCTGAGATTACTAAATTACTACAACAGATTACTAAAGCAACTCAAACACAAACACTGCAATCTACATCAGTGACAACATCAATGAAAGATGTAGCAGAAATTGCAAATAAAACTACTACTGAAGTAAATGAAATAGCTGCTATTTTCCAGCATTTATCAAACATGGCACAAGATTTATTGGCAAATGCCAGCAAGTTTAAAGTCGAATAAATCAGGGACTAGGAACTGGGGATTAGGGACGCTTGAAGAGGACAAGGAGCACCTGGTGCAAGGGGACAAGGGGAGGAATAGACAAGCAACCTATTAACTACTAACCACTAACCAATCCCCAATCCCCGTTCCCTCTTAACATCCAAAATTCAAAATTTAACAATCAATATATGATTACTGATTCTTATATTCGCGAACAAGGCTATATTTACTTCCTAACTGAAGCTCCAGAATTACTACAAATTATTGAACAAGAGCTTTTTAGTTTGGAGGCACATAATATTACAAAAGTGCATAATTTAATGCGAGCCACTCATACTTTAAAAGGAGGTGCTGCTAACGTCGGGCTAGAATTGATTAACAAGATTTCCCATTCCTTAGAAGATGTATTTAAGTCTCTTTATAATCCTGATATAGAGATTGATAATGAATTGCGATCGCTGCTATTTCAAGCTTACGAGTGTCTCCAAATCGCATTAGTGTCAGAACAGAATCAAAGTAATGTTAATAATGATGAGATTTTACAACGAGCAACTAGTGTATTTGTCCAGTTGCAAGAAAAACTAGGAGATGCTTTTGGTGCCGATACTCATATTCCCACGTCCGAAGAACTGGGATTTGATATTGTCCTATCTATATTTGAAACCGGAGTAACACAACGCCTAGAAAGCATTACTGAAGTAATTCAAGCTCCATCAGATGCTCTCACATTAGCTGATATATTACGCTCTCATGCTGAGATTTTTTTCGGCTTGGCAGAATCTTTAAATTTGCCTGGTTTTGGAGAAATTGCCCAAACTATTATTACCGCACTCACAGTTAACCCCACTCAAGCGCTCAAGATTGGCGAAGTTGCTCTTGCAGATCTGCAGCAAGCCAGAGTTCGGGTGATAGCAGGCGATCGCATTCGCGGTGGTGAACCCTCCCCTGCTTTGCAAGCATTCACAAAAGTAACAGATGCAATTACAAATCAAACTAATAATTTATCTATAGGTTCTATAGATACAATAGTTACTCAATCTATTAATAATAACTTTTTGAAAATAGAATTTGAAGAATTATATAATTTTTTGATTAATAATGAGTACCATAAAAAACCGTTAAAACCAGCAATCGCTAAATTTTACTTAACAGTAATTCGCCATCTTTTGGGTTGGTTCAATCATTATCGAGAAATACCAGAACAAGAATTTAGCCTATCTATATTAATTCCTAATTCTCCACCAGAAAATGCTATCAATTATATTGAAAATTGGTTGAAAGATTTCTGGAAATTTTTGCAAAACCAAGAAGATAGCCATAGCCTGTGTCTGTATCGCCAGGGTGCGATCATAAATATCTTGCTGGCGATCGCTAGATTTCAGTACTCCACTGACAGCAATAATCAAGTCATCCGAGCACTCAAAAGCAAAATTGACGAATTAGCAACAGAATATAAAAAATGTCCTCCTCTGACTGCTCACGAAAAAAATTGGATTGAAAACTCTAAGTTAAAAGAACTACTGGTGAGCAAAGAAATTTCTACCTCTACATCTTTTCAAGCTATCAATCCTCTGTTAGAGACAATATGGGGAGAAGAAGAAATTCCTAGTCCTGCTAGCCAATTACCATCGATTCAAGCAGAAATTGAAACTTTTAATTTAACAGAGCGTCCTGAAACACTAAATATTGTTAAGCAGAAAGTAGAAGAAATACCTGAAACAATAATTGAAGTTATTCCTGAGCAAAATATTATAAACAATATTCATAACTTAGAACAAACTTCTGCTTTACCAAATAAAAAAACACTTCATAATTCATCTATCCGAGTAGAAGTTGAAGTATTACAACGCCTCAACTACTTAGCAGGAGAATTGCTAATTTTTCAAAAGCAAGGTGCTTTAAATGATGAAAATATTACAGAATTAATTGAGAATTTATTTAGATATTTGTCCAAACACCAAGCAAATTTAAATAAGTTGCGAGAACTACCGCTAAAACTTCAAAATATCGCTCCTAAAGAGCACTCGCAAAATGTAAGGGAAGTAGAAGTAGAGTTTGACTCTTTAGAAATGGATGAATATACAGAATTTAATCTAGTTTTACACGAAGCTATAGAAGAAACACTACAACTACAAGAAACAGCCGATTCTCTTAACTTACTCATCAAGCAAGCACATCAAATTAAGGACAAAAAACAGCGTTTAGTGCTGAATATGTTAGATAGCTTGACCACAGCCAGAATGCTACCCATCGGAAAGATTCTAAATCGCTTTCCTCAGATGATACAAAATTTAGGAAATGTTTATGGCAAAAGTGTAGAATTGAAACTCATTGGTACAGAAGTGCTAATAGATAAAGCGATCGCCGAAAAACTTTATGACCCTTTGTTACACTTACTGCGTAATGCTTTTGACCACGGTATAGAATCTCCACAAGTTCGCTGTGAACGTGGTAAATCAGAACAAGGTTTGATTGAAATTCGTGCCTACAATCAGGGTAGTCAAACATTAATTGAAATACGGGATGATGGACAGGGATTGAATTTAGAAAAGATTCGTGCTAAAGGTATTGAGCTTAATCATTTACCAGACAATGACAAAGCCACGAGTACAGAAAAACTTTTTGAGCTATTGTTTGTACCTGGATTTTCTACCGCAAGCAAAGTGAGCGAAATCTCTGGACGTGGTATCGGCTTAGATATTGTCCGCTCTCAACTAGAAGCATTAAACGGTTCTATTACAGTTCAATCTGTACCCAATCAAGGAACAATATTTACACTCAAAATCCCTTTTTCTATGACTACCGAACAATTAATGATTGTCCAAGCAGGTGATGCTGTTTACGCCTTGCTTTTAGATAGTATTGAAAAAATCTTACTTCCCAGTGCAGAGCAAATCAGGGAAATTGAAGGCAGAAAAACTTTGTATTGGAGTACAGGTAACGATGAATGTATAGTTAGCATCCGGCAACTTTCAGAATTAATTCAATATAATAGTTCGTTCAACCGAAGTAGTGCATCATATCGGCTCACAAGCAATGAGATTGGGGAAACGATTAAACCCGTGCTTTTGCTTCGCCACAATCAAGAAATTTTAGGTTTAGAAGTTGACCAAATTATTGGTGAGCAGGAGTTATTAATTCGACCTTTAGGAAGTGCGATCGCTCCTCCTCAATATATTTATGGTTGCACAACTTTAGCAAATGGCACCCTCATTTTGGTGATTGATGGTGTTATGTTACTGGAGTCTAAGAAAATGCAAGCAACAGTTGAGATTATGCCATTACCAGTGGCTAATTCGTTCCATCAAAAATCCTTGCCCTTATCTGGAACAACCATGCAATCTCAACTGCTATTGGCTGCCTCTGATTCTACAAATTCTCCAACAATCCCAATCAATCGCCCTCTGGCTCCAACCTACAACACAGTAAAAGTTATATTGGTGGTAGATGATGCAATTAGTCTGCGCCAAACCCTTTCTCTTACTCTTCAAAAATCTGGCTACCAAGTATTACAAGCCCAAAATGGTATGGAAGCTTTAGAACAGTTGCAGCGACATCCTGAAGTTTCGCTTGTAATTTCCGATCTAGAAATGCCAAGGATGAATGGTTTTGAGTTATTAAATAATGTTCGGCAAAACCAAAATTTAGCCAGCAAACCAATCTTAATTCTCACTTCCCGTAGCGCTGATAAACATCGCCAACTAGCACAAGCATTGGGTGCAAGCGCTTACTTAACCAAACCTTATTTAGAGCATGAATTTCTCTCTATTATTAAGAATTTAATGAATGGAGAAATTAATAATTTTAGTAATTTAGTGATGAGTAATTAGTTAGTAGGTAGTAGATAGTGGTTAGTAGTTAACCATTAGCCATTAACCATTAACTATGTACAGACACTCTGTTTGCAGCGTCTCTAACAAATGACTAATGACCAATGACTAATCTTCCAGTGATTGGGCTGGTACTTCAACTGCTGTGACATCAATTGTGCCTTCTGGTGTAAAGCGCTGAAAATGTCCCTGTTGCACTAACAAAGGCTCTCCACAGTTAGGACACTGTAACTGCGTCTTATTCAAACCTGTAAATTCATATTCGCAGACAGGACAGCGATCAGTAACTAGGTTACGTTGCAGCCACCACCTAAATCCGAAAAAGGCAAGAATGGGTGTTAACAAAATTAGCCCAACAATAATCAGCAAGGAATTAACCAACCAACCTAAGCCTAATGACCCTAGCAACCATACAACTGCTATGAAGGTAAGCCAAGGACGGAGATGATACAGATTCAACTCAAAGGTTTTAAAGCTCATTTCTTAAGTGTCGTCTTGCTCTTACTCTAGGATAGCGAGTTTATCGTGCAGTCTCTAGTGCCAAAGGCAGAAGATTGTAATGCCACTCAGGCGTAACTTTTTTGCCTTTTTCAACCATATTGTTATGACTGCTCTTATATATCAATCACTAATAAATTTTTCTGCCTCATAGCAAGCACTAAAACCATTGATTACGAAAATTACGTAGCTGATAGTATTACATATTACACAATGGCTTCGCACCGAGTAATTGGAAGTTGCAGCTGCACAGGCGTTACCTAGCGTGTGATTTCTAATTGCCAGAGCTAGCTCTAGCCTTTGTTGCTACAGAAAAGTTTAAGAAATATTATGTGACTGTGAATTTTTAGTGAAAAATGTAACTATATCTGTCTAAAGGGGTAAATTAAAGAATAGTTTAAGAAGCATATTTAACAATAAAACATCCGTACTTATTTATTCTCAATTAACTCAGAATAATAATGCTGTTTTTATTGTGTGAACTATAAGTGCTAAAACGTTTTTAAGTAAATATACTTAAAACTGTGCTAGAAGTTTATAGCATTTATACAAACTTATAACAGCAAAATCACTGCCTTCCTCTTCTAGTGATACATAAGCAATATGAGGTGACTTGTCAAAGCTTCTTGAAAGGGTGGGATGTTTAGCTTGGTTTCTTTGGCAGTTTATACAACTCTGGCAATGGCTTTTACTCGTAGCAAGGTGTACACAAATCAGCATCAGCTAAACAATAACAAAAAAAAGTTGACATCTGCGACTAAGGAACATATCACTAGCTGTAAGGATACGAATCAAGCCCTATTACAGGAATTGGAATCTTATAAGCAATCAGTATTAGAACCGCAAGAACTACTCTACTCCTTAGCAGAACTTAGCCCATTTCCAATTGTGGTTGTATGTCTCGAAAGCGGCAATATTCTATTTAAAAATCAACTTTTAGAGCCTCTGTTTGGAATCGATTCGTACAAAAAGCTCGACAAAATAACCTCTGAATTTTATGCTAATTCCGCTTTATGGACTCAGTTAACTAACAAGCTTTACAGTGGTGAGCCTGTTAAAAACTTTGCAGTTCAGCTCAAAAAAATTAATGGAAATCTTTTTGAAGCCCTAATTTCAGCCAAAGTTGTTAACTACGAAGATAAACTCGCAGCACTAATCGTATTCAATGAGCAGCCGAGAACAAAGCAGATAAACGCCTTGTTTGGGGATAAAACTGAAGATATAAATGCCCAAGCAAAGCCAGAAAATCTCAACTCTGGTTTTGAAACTAGCACAGGCTCTACGATCCCAGCGTTAGCAATTGAGTACCAACATTTAGAGGCACGCCTACATCTGATGGAACGTGCGCTGGCTGCTAGCAGTAATGGGATTATTTTGACAGATGTCAATCAACCAGACAATCCAATTATTTACGTCAATCCAGCCTTTGAGAAGATGACAGGCTACTGTGCTGGTGAAGTCATTGGACGTAATTGCCGCTTCTTACAAGGAAATGAACGGGATCAGGCAGCTGTTGAGGAATTGCGTATTGCCATTCAAGAACAAAGAGAATGCCATGTGATTTTACGAAATTATCGTAAAGATGGTACTCCGTTTTGGAATGAACTTTACGTAGCTCCTGTGTTTGATGCCTTTGGGTGTCTAACTCACTTTATTGGCGTTCAAAACGATATTACTCAGCACCTGGAGGCAACAGAGGCGTTGCGGGAGCGAGAAGAACAGTATCGTCGGATTGTGGAAACGGCAACTGAAGGAATTTGGGTACTCGATAAAGACAATAAGACTCGCTTTGTCAACCAACAAATGGCAACGATGTTGGGCTACACAGTTGACGAAATGCTCGGTAAGACGCTGTTCTCTTTTATGGATTCAGAAGGACTAGCGATCGCCACTAATCTGCTTTCGCGTCGTCAACAGGGTATTCACGAGACACACGATTTCAAATTTCGGTGTAAAGACGGCTCAGATTTATGGGCGATGATTTCTTGTGCGCCGTTGTTTGACGAGCAGGGAAATTATGCTGGTGCATTGGGGATGGTTACTGACATCACCGATCGCAAACACATGGAAAAAAATTTAGTTCGCCATGCCTTCTACGACGCTCTTACCGGGCTACCCAACCGAGTTTTGTTTATGTGCAGACTAGAGCAAGCCATAGCACGGATCAAACGCTGTCCAGATGACCTGTTTGCTGTACTATTTTTAGATCTTGACCGTTTTAAGCTTGTAAATGACAGCCTTGGGCACTTAGTTGGCGATCGGCTACTAGTAACACTTGCCCAACGTCTCCAAAGTTGCTTGCACCCTGACGATGACGATACTGTGGCTCGCTTAGGAGGAGATGAATTTACTATCTTGCTTTCTCACATTCAATCTGTTGATGACGCCATCCGTGTCGCAGAAGATATTCATCAGATCCTAAAGTCACCATTCAACTTGAATGGATATGAAGTATTTACAACTGCCAGTATTGGTATTGTCTTGGGTACAACTAAGTACTCTCAAGCGGCAGACTTACTTCGAGATGCTGACACTGCCCTTTACCGTGCTAAAGAGCAAGGTCAAGCTTGGCATATGGTTTTTGATACTACCATGTATGATCGGGCTGTAGCACTTTTGCAGTTGGAAACGGATTTGCGCTGGGCAATTGAGCGCAGAGAGTTGCGAGTTTTATACCAGCCAATTGTGTCAGTCGCCACAGGGAGAATTACAGGATTTGAAGCACTTGTTCGCTGGCAGCATCCAGAACGAGGGCTAATTCCTCCTGCTGAGTTTATTCCAGTCGCAGAAGAAACAGGATTAATCGTGCCGATCGATCAATGGGTACTGCGTGAATCTTGCCAACAATTACGACAATGGCAGTTACAATTTCCTGACATCAAGCCTTTGAGCATCAGCGTCAACCTTTCTGGCAAACACTTTTCCCAACCTTGTTTAGTTGAGCAGATCGACCAAATTTTACAACAGACTAACCTTGCTCCCAGCAGCTTAAAGTTAGAAATCACCGAGAGTGTAATCATCGCAAGCCCTGAAAAAGCTGCCTCAGTTCTTCAACAACTCAAAGCTTTGGGGATACAATTGTGCATCGATGACTTTGGTACAGGTTACTCCTCTTTGGCTTATTTGCACCATTTTCCGATTGATGTTTTAAAAATTGACCGTTCCTTTGTGACTCGACTTGACAAAAATGGCGAGCAATTAGCGATTATTCGAGCCATTATTACCTTGGCTGGTAACTTAGGAATGAGTGTAGTGGCTGAAGGAGTAGAAACAACAGATCAATTAGTACAACTAAGGTTGTTACAATGTGACCAAGCACAGGGTTATTTGTTCTCACAACCTTTGAATAGTGACAAAACAAGTATTTTGCTCGCTGCTCGGCCACAGTTTTAGATTGGGGAATAGGGATTGGTTAGTGGTTAGGAGTTAGTAGGGGAGCCAGTGCGATGGGGAGGCAGCGCGGTGGACGGGTTTCCCGGCATAAAGCGACTGCCGTCGGCTCCGCCGACTTGTAGCACCTGGCGTGCGGGTTTTGCTGATTATCTTTGAGTCAAAACAGATAATTTATCTTCTAAACCCGCCCGTACAGTAGTTAGTAGTTAATAGGTTGCTTGTCTATTCCTCCCCTTATCCCCTAATCCCTAGACAAGCGTTGCTGGTAATAGCCCACTATTTTTTCTGTCACTTCATTCACCGAGAGACCATCAGTGTTAACTTCAATGGCATCGGGTGCTTTCTTTAGAGGAGAAACTTTGCGGGTACTATCTTTGCGATCGCGTTCGGCAATATCTTTTTCTAGTTGCTCTACAGAGACTGTAGATTGACCTTGTTTTTTAAAGTCTTTGAGGCGACGACGTGCCCGTTCTTGTACAGATGCAGTTAAAAATATTTTCACTTCTGCATCAGGGAAAACATGAGTACCAATGTCTCGTCCTTCTGCCACCAAACCGCCTTTTTTACCCCAGTTTTGCTGTTGTTTCACTAATGCTTGCCGTACAGCAGTTTGTGCTGCTACTGTCGAGACTTGAGATGTTACTTCTAGTGAGCGAATTGCTTGAGTAACGT
This sequence comes from Chlorogloeopsis fritschii PCC 6912, assembly GCF_000317285.1. Lineage (GTDB taxonomy): Bacteria > Cyanobacteriota > Cyanobacteriia > Cyanobacteriales > Nostocaceae > Chlorogloeopsis > Chlorogloeopsis fritschii. The sequence goes on from NZ_AJLN01000047.1 coordinate 65,485, forward strand.
CACGACCGTTAATCGAAACTTGTACTGGAGATTGTAAATCCTGACTGGGAGCTAGTTCAATTACACATCTATTAGCTAATTCAGCGATCGCACACTCATCATCAAGGGCAATTCCCTCCTGCAAAATCAGCCAGGTAATAGCACGGTACATTGCTCCTGTATCTAAATAAACTAGACCCAGTTTTGCCGCTACTTGGCGAGCAACGGTTGATTTTCCAGCTCCAGCAGGCCCGTCAATGGCGATGATTGGTTGGCGATCGCGCAAAATCATGTTATCAATCAAACGTGTAGAACCAAGACGAGCAGCGATCGCGATCATTCCTTCCTCCTCAATAATTCCTAAAGGCATCAACGTAGTCGGTTCAACCAATTCAATATATTCCACAGACAAAGAACTGGCGAGTGCAAGTTCTTGCTGCACTATTGAGATCAGCGCTTTAGTGTGACGTTCTCCGGCATGAAACTTGGTTGCTGCTTTTTGCAAACCTCGATACAACATCGTTGCTTGCTGTTTTTCCGTTGCTGTCAAATATTGGTTGCGAGAACTCAAAGCCAAGCCTGATGCTTCTCGCACCGTTGGACAACCAACAATCTCGATCGCAAAATTCAAATCAGCTACTAGCCGTCTAATAATGGCCAGTTGCTGGCCATCCTTTTGACCAAAATAAGCTCGATCTGGTTGTACCAAGTTAAAAAGCTTAGTCACAATCGTGGCAACACCTTGAAAGTGGCCTAGCCGAGAACGGCCACACAAACCTGAAATCATAGCAGATGGAGGAATGACTTGTGTAACCTTTAATTCTTGTAAATTCTTCAAGTCAACTCCCATTTCCTCCGGAGTTGGCGCAAAAATAGCATCTACTCCAGCTTGTTCGCACAGTTGTCTGTCTTGGTCTAAAGTCCGGGGATAACGTTGATAATCCTCGTTAGGGCCAAATTGCAGAGGATTGACGAAAATACTGACAATTACCACAGCATTTTCTTGACGCGCCCTTTCAATCAAGCTTAAATGACCTTGATGCAAAGCTCCCATCGTGGGAACCAGACCGATCGCTGTCAAGGTTCTATCAGTTATTTCAAATTCCGATTGTTCCTGCCGCTCTAGAAGTAGACTGTCCAAGCGACATTTAACTAAATAGCAGCGCAATGCTGCAACTGTTGTCAACAAGCGCACACAAATACCCCTAGTCGTTGCTCTCCCCAGTTAGTTTATATCTGAAAACGTACCGAAGAGACTAGCAACCAGGGGATTTAATTTACCTACCCAGAACTTCTATTCTGACTGGTGCAAGTCCGCTACCTATCATTCCTAAAACTCGTGCTGCACCCGTGGAAAGGTCAATCACTCGACCGCGAATAAATGGGCCTCTATCATTTATGCGCACAACAACGGAACGACCGTTACGGGTGTTAGTGACACGTACTCGCGTTCCAAAGGGCAGGCTGCGATGGGCAGCTGTCATTCCCTCTGGATTGAACCTCTCACCTGTGGCAGTACGATTGCCAGCGAAATCATAGCCGTAAAACGAGGCTATACCTCTGAAGGTAGCTAACACTTGTCCGGCTACTTTCTGGGGCAACTTTGGTATTGACATAGGTACACGCACAGGTGGTAAGTCGGCAATTCCGTTTAAGGGAGATGCGTTACCTATGAGTCTGCGCAAGCGATTAGTTGCTTGTAGTGCATCTTGCGCCAAATCTTTGGTCGTATCTGCTAACCGCGTATTCTCATTGATTTCTACGAGTTCTTTGCCATTGGCTTTGATCAGAAAACGACCGCTAGGCGTATCTTGAGCTGGTAGGCTTTTGTTTTGGCTTTGAGAGACTGCTGTAGATGCATCTTTTGCTCTCCAACTGACAGTAATCTTGCCAGCGTCTACTTTATCCAAAACTAACTGGTTAACTTTTGCTGCTACTACACTAGCTCTTTGCACTGGGTCGTCTTGAGCAGAGTTGGCTTGATTACCTACAACTGCGCCTGTTCCGCCAGTTGTTGCCACCTTGGTAGCGCTGCTGGTATCAAGAGTTTTGTATACCCCGTTAGTATTAGCAATTTCACCAACTTTTGTTTCTGTGCTGGCTACTGACTTCTGACCTGTAAAGGTGAGAACGGGGATATCGCGGATATAGAGAGTTGCCGCTGGGCGACCTGCCGTTTCATGCGTGTGGATCTTCGCGATCGCAGTCGCATTAGAAACAGGATTCGCTGTCGGGGATTTGTATTCTCCCACTTTTACCACATCACCATAAGGCTGAGTAGGAGAGGCTTGAGCCGTTTTTTGTGTCGTTTCAGAACGTCCAATTAACGGTGTCCCCAAAACGGTGCTAACAACAGCGACAACAGTCCACAAATGTTTTTGATTCATGCGTCCAATATTAAAGCAACTGTAGAACAGAGATTTCATGATTCGTGGGGTTTGTACTACTAAGAGTGACTTTGCCCAACAACCGAACTCGTTCCGCTTTCACTTTTTGCTTTGTAACTGCAACAGACTAACATGAACTTTTGAGCTTGGGGATCAGGGTTTTAGCGTAAGTCTAGGTAAATTTATCAAAATTCAATTTAAATTTTAGGGGCAAAACCTTGCTCAAAAGCGGATTTCGCTTTGGTAACACTTTTTTTGATGGATTAGAAATTTTGTTAGTAAAGCTTAATAAGATTTGGTATTTAAATCAAATACGTGATATATTTACCTTGCCGAAAAAGCCCTTTAATGATAAGAGGTGCTGTTGTTTACTATAATGATAAAATAATTACTTACGTAGAGTAAATATACTTAATCAAAATTTTCGCAAACATAACTTAATATTAAGTAACTTTTATAACTAAAAATTTGAAGCGTCAGCTAATTTTAATTTTTTGAAACAATAGGGGAATTGCTCATCGTAAAACAGATAGATGAAATCGGTATTTTAGCCACACTCAAATAAAGTATCCTTTTATTGGTGTAGGAATTGCAACATTGGAATTAATACACTAACTTTCTCCAGCAACACAATGAGTGCAAGCTCTTTAGTTAAATAAAATACAACACTTCCAGAAAAACTGTTTCAGAGCAGCTTTTGTTCAAGGAAGCTTTTTTTACATTGGTAAATATCATCACTTATTTCAAAAATTACCTAGATTTGCTGGTGTGATTCGATTCTTTTGTCACCACGGTAATTAAACACAACAAGTAGCCTAGTGTAGTAGAGAAGGCGTAATCATTCACACTCAGATTATTAACTTCATGGCTAACCAAAAGTCTTTACAGATAGCCTCATTGCCACTTCAATCTTTTTTAGATGACTTGCATGACAAGTACAAGTTAGAGCAAGAGGGTGCGGTAGCGGATTACATCCCAGAACTAGCAAAGGTAAACCCAGATGCTTTCAGCATCTGCATAGCCACCGTTAATGGTGAAGTTTATAAAGTTGGAGATTATAACCAGCTATTTACGATTCAATCGATATCTAAAGTGTTTGTGTATGGATTAGCACTAGATGATCACGGGCGAGATTATATATTGACTAGAGTTGGTGTAGAACCTACAGGAGATGCATTCAACGCCATTGTATTGGATGAGCAATCAAAGCGACCTTATAACCCAATGGTGAACGCGGGAGCGATCGCTACCACCAGTTTGATCAAGGGGTTTGGTGCTAGTGAACGTCTCAACCGGATGTTAGATATGTTCCGCAGATACATTGGTCATGATGTATTTGTTGATATAGCGGTATTTACATCCGAGCGCACCACCGGACATCGCAACCGAGCAATGGCGCACCTCATGCTCAACTTCGGCATGATTGACGAACCAATAGATGAAGCACTCGACCTTTACTTCCAGCAGTGTGCTGTGATGGTGAATTGTCAAGACTTAGCAGTGATGGCGGCAACCCTAGCCAATAAAGGTGTCAATCCGATTTCAAAAGAACAAGCGGTTGATAGCCGTTATATCAAAGATATTCTCAGCGTCATGTACACGTGCGGGATGTATAACTTTGCAGGCGAATGGGCTTACAAAGTTGGTATTCCTGCTAAAAGTGGCATCTCTGGTGGAATTATCGCTGTAGTTCCGAATCAAATGGGAATAGCAGTGTTTTCGCCCAGACTAGACTCACGTGGTAATAGCGTGCGAGGGGTAAAAGTGTGTGAGGAACTTTCCCAGCATTTTGGTTTGCACTTATTTGAGTGTTCCCATAGCAAATGCAATTAAAACCCTATCAACCAAAGGTTGTGCCATTCCACCCCCACATAAAGCCTTTGGCATCAGCAAACTCAATATAAATTCGATTTTTGGGTACACCCAGCTTTTGATTAACTTCCTGGCAAAAGTCTTGACTCATCGCTTGAGTTTGATCTGGCTTCATTGTGCCAACACTTTTAATTTCTATGTAGCAAACTGGATCTATAGTTCCAGCAAAAGTCATGGGAACCTCACCCTCAAAAGTTGTCATGACATAAGATTCTGGTTTTCCCGTATGTTTAGCTAATTTGGCTGACAAGCCTTTAAGCATTGCTTCAACTTCAGTTTTTTCTGGTGTAGATACAGAAGTTTGAACTTTAATTAACGGCATAATAATTTTTCTGATTCGACACTGTTAAGTTTATCGAACCGTAGAGGCACAGAAGAAGAGGACGCGGGGACAAGGGGACACCCAGAAGGAGTGAGGGTATGAAAGAGGGAAGGTACGAGGGTATTTACTCTTATTCTCTCGCTCCCACGCTCCCTCGCTCCCTCACTCTCCCCCTCCCCTTGTCCTCTTCCTAGTCTCTAGTCCCTAGTCCCTAGTTCGATCGCAAGGATCGGATAGAAGTCAATCTGGAAATACGCCTAATCTAGGGTCACTGAGAAAGTTATTGAGATAATCGATATGCAAAAACTCTCAATGGGCATTTCAGAGTGGCTACTTCTCATCACCCTTTCTGTATTATGGGGTGGCTCATTCTTTTTGATTAAAATTGCTCTTAAAGATTTGCCACCACTTACAGTTGTTTTATACAGGGTTAGTTTAGCTGCGATCGCGCTGACTATCTTTGTCTTTATGAGTAGGAAACGAATGCCTGCTTCTTTGAGCTTGTGGCGTGAATTTTTGGTGATGGGAGCATTGAATAACCTCATCCCATTTAGCCTAATTGTTTGGGGACAAACCCAAATTAACAGTAGCCTCGCTGCGATTCTCAACGCAACAACACCTTTATTCACAATTTTGCTAGCTCACTTTTTTACTAAAGATGAGCGTCTGACACCTAACCGTTTAGTTGGAGTTTTTTTGGGATTATGTGGTGTCATTGTATTGATTGGACTAAATACATTACATGGGCTGAGTCTAAATAGTCTTGGACAATTAGCTATTTTAGGTGCTGCTTGCTCCTACGGTTGTGCGGGAATCTACGGTCGTCGTTTCAAAACTTTGCCTGCTACTGTCACCGCGGTAGGAATGCTACTAAGTACAACAATTCTGCTCTTGCCGCTAGTATTGCTGGTAGATCGCCCTTGGACTTTACATTTGAGTACTGTTACTAAATTAGCTGTGCTGGGATTGTCTTTATTCAGTACGGCAATTGCTTACTTGATATATTTTCGTATCTTAGCTGTAGCAGGTGCAACTAACCTATTATTAGTAACATTTTTAATACCAATTAGCGCTTTGGTTTTAGGCATATTTGTTTTGGGCGAGCAACTGCAATGGACTGAATTTGGAGGCATGGTGTTAATTTTTGCTAGCCTTGCCGTAATTGATGGAAGGTTGATTTCTCGTCTATGGCATCCGACTTCAGAAATTTGAACCAAGACGACAAATAGCGGAAGGATAGAGTATAAAATGCAGCAAGTTTCATTATCTGAAGAAATTTTTTGGCAGGCTATCAATAGTCGAGACACAAGTTTTGATGGAGTGTTTTTCTATGGTGTACGCTCCACTTGCATCTACTGCCGCCCAAGTTGCCCTAGTCGCAAACCTAAGCGCAATCAGGTTACCTTCTTTAGAGAGTTTCAAGAAGCTGAAGCAGTAGGTTATCGACCGTGCAAGCGTTGTCAACCACAATATTCAATAGCACCAAATTCTGCCTATGCTAAAGTGTTGGCAACTTGTCGTTACATTGAAGCGCAAACAGAGCATATCCCTACACTTGCTGAATTAGGCGCTCATGTGTCCACAAGTCCCACGCATTTGCAAAGAATATTCAAGCGGATGACTGGTGTAACGCCATTTCAATATGCAGATGTTTGCCGAATGGAAAGATTTAAAAAACGCTTGAAACAAGGGGATATGATCGCTAATGCACTTTATGAAACTGGGTATGGAGCAAGTAGCCGTCTTTACGAAAAAGCACCGCAACAGTTAGGTATGACACCAGCTTCCTATCAAAAACATGGCCAGGGCGAGACTATTCGTTATGCGATCGCCTCTTCGCCTCTTGGAGAAATATTAGTGGCAGCCACTACAAGGGGTTTGTGCTGTGTACGGCTGGGAGAAACAGCAACAGCACTACTAGAGGAGTTAAAACAAGAGTTTGCAGGTGCATCACTCCAGTCTGGTGACGATGAGCTTTATGCTTGGACTCAGGCTTTAGTGGACTACCTCAGTGGAAGAAGCATTTGTCCCAGCCTACCCCTAGACGTGCAAGCTACTGCATTTCAACTTCTAGTTTGGGAGGCTTTACGAAAAATACCAATCGGAACCACAGCTAGCTATAGTGACATTGCCCATGCGATCGCGCAACCAAAATCTGTACGGGCTGTAGCAAGAGCTTGTGCTACTAACCCAGTTGCACTAGTTATTCCTTGCCATCGCGTAGTTCAAAAAGATGGTGGTTTAGGAGGTTACCGCTGGGGAGTTAGTCGTAAAGAAGCGCTGCTCAATCTTGAACAGGGGCTAGAAAAGAAGCAGGGGAGCAGGGGAGCAGGGGAGATGGGAAAAGACTAATGACTATTGACTAATGACTAACCACTAACTCCTAACTATTTAGCCACCATACTGCCAGCCTGTAGTTTCCAGTAGCATCTGTTTACCTTCACGGTGAACGCCAGCAGCTATGACTTCACCAACAAAGACAGTGTGATCGCCACGAGCCACTACATCGACAACCTGACACTCAATGTATCCCAAGGAGTCCGAAATAATTGGACAGCCAGTTTTGCCCAGATAAAATTCTACATCCTCAAATTTATTACCAACCCGGCGCATCTGCTTGAAGAACTTTTGCGCTAAGTCTTTTTGTCCTTCTTCCAAAAAGCTGACAGCAAAGAAGCCGCTATTTTTAATCATTTGATGGGATATGGAATTTTGATTGACACAAATTACGACTAAGGGAGGCTTAAATGAAGCTTGCATTAACCAGCTAAGAGTGAAACCGTTGACTTCTTCCCCATCTTTGACACCACATATATACAATCCGTGGGGAATTTTCTGTAGCATTGTTTTTTTAGCCTGTTCGTCGAGCATAATTTAATCTACTTAAGTGTTCCATTGCTAAGTGTATCGAACAGCGGGAACTGAAAAGCAGGCGTCTAATTTATCCTTTAGGACGAAATATATGGCTGTGTTCGGGATGATATAAACGCGATCGCGCTACGCCCATACTTGGTAAATGCGCTGTTGCTTCTGTTAATGCAGGACTAATTACATAAAGCGTGGTGCGAATTAACTTTTCTTTTTGAGTACAATCTGCCATTTGATTGAGAGGGACGATCCATATTTTTTCATCAGGCCAGCCCAGACGGAAGCAAATTGCTACGGGAGTATCGACTGGATAATGTTCCAGTAATTTGGCTTGGGTTGTTTCAATGTGGCGAGCGCTCAGGTATAGACACAGGCTTGCCTGATGGGCAGCGAGGGAAGCTAATTCCTCTTTGGGAGGGACTTCTGTACGTCCACTGATGCGGCTGAGAATAATAGTTTGAACTAAACCGGGAACAGTCAGTTCTACTTTCAGTTTGGCGGCAGCAGCTTGAAAGGCGCTAATACCGGGAACAACTTCAAAGGGGATTTCTGCTTCAGCTAGCAGTTGCATTTGCTCGTGGATAGCGCTATAAAGACTGGGATCACCAGAGTGAAGACGGACGACAGACTTTTGCGATCGCACCCGTTCTATCATCATCGGCAATATTTCTTCTAAAGTCTTGTTTGCTGTCCGAATGATTTCCGCGTCTTCCCGACAAAATTCTATAATCTGTTGTGGCACTAGAGAATCAGCAAATAAAACTACATCCGCAGCCATTAGCAGTTTCTGTGCCTTAATTGTTAATAAATCTGGATCGCCCGGCCCTGCTCCCACAATATACACAGATGGTTTTAGGCAATCAAGATAATTATCATTACTTAAATTTTTAGTATATTTACGCATATTACCAGCAGAAATTAATCTTTTCAAAAAATTTTTCTGAGTTTTTCTCAGTATCTTTCCGGATAAACCCTCTATATCTAGTAGAGGTGATTGGTAGATGCACCCTGGTTAAGCCCTGGAGAACACTCTGGGGCATTTTTTATTGGGTTAGTTATTAGTTCATTTGTCATTAGACATTGGTTTGTAGAAACGCGATAAATCGCGTCTCTACATTAGTGGTTAGTCATTTGTCATTAGTCAATAGTCATTAGTCTTTTCCTTTCTGCTCTGCTCCCCTGCTCCTTGTCCCCGTGTCCCCTTGTCCCTCTTCCTATCTCCCTTTCTCTCCTTCCTTTTGAGGGGTAGAAACCACATCAGGCAAAGGACGGTTAGCAATATAAAGCCAGGCTAATCCAGCTAATCCTAAGAAGATTCCGATTAAACTCACCACTTGTGCAATTCTGAGTGGCCCAAGCATTAAGCTATCAGTCCGAAGACCTTCAATCCACAGGCGTCCTAAACTGTAGGCTGCTAAGTACAACGTAAACAAAGTACCTGTTTTTAATGGTGGCTTGCCCCGCAAACCGCGAAAAAACAATGTCATGAGCAAAGCAAATACCATTAAATTCCACAGAGATTCATACAGAAAGGTGGGATGAAAATATTCAAAGTTAGCAAGTTCTGGGGGACGGCGCTCTGGGGGAATGTATAGTTTCCAAGGTAAATTGGTGGGATCGCCAAAAGCTTCAGAGTTAAAAAAATTGCCCCAACGTCCGATCGCCTGTCCCAAAATCAATGAAGGAGCCACCAAATCTGCTAGTTGCCAGAAAGAAACTCGCTTCAGTTTGGCAAAAATTATAGATGCTATGAGACCACCGAGAATTGCTCCATGAATAGCAATACCTCCTTGCCAAATGGCTATGATCCGCTCTGGATGCTGGGCATATTCTGACCATTCAAACAAAACATAATACAGCCGCGCTGCTGGAATCGCTCCTATTACCAACCAAATTGACAAATCACCGATCAACTCTGGATTTACATTACGGCGCTTTGCCAGATACTGGGAGAGAGCAACACCAATTAATACTGCTGTCGCAATCAACAAGCCGTACCAGCGGATAGCGATCGGCCCTATTCTCACAAAAATCGGGCCAGGAGATGTAAATTGAAATGCCAAAGGTAAGACGGAAAGATCCAATGCCATGCAGAAGTACCTAACTCAGCACTCATAACTCTAAACTGTCACGCTGCAACTGCAACAGCCACAAAATTGATTGTGACACGCTAAGAACAAACAGGCTGTTGATTGTAAATTAAAAATTGCATCTTGCAATGAATAAACTATGCTTGGATATAATCACGTAAATATCTGTGAGGCAAAAAATTGTGATTGCCATTTATCCAGGTAGCTTTGACCCTATTACTTTGGGACACCTTGATATTATCGAACGCGGCAGTCGGCTATTTGCACAGGTGATTGTTGCCGTACTGCGGAATCCTAACAAAATGCCTCTGTTTACAGTGCAAAAACGCTTAGAACAAATTCGTCAATGTACTAAACATCTACCTAATGTTGAAGTAGACGCCTTTGATGGATTAACTGTTCATTATGCCCAAATGCGGCAAGCTTCTGTCCTGCTAAGGGGGTTGAGGGCAATTTCAGACTTTGAAGTCGAGCTACAAATGGCTCACACAAATAAAACTCTTTCTACCGATATAGAAACTGTTTTTCTAGCAACATCAAACGAGTATAGTTTTTTAAGTAGTAGTGTGATAAAAGAGATCGCAAGGTTTGGTGGTTCTGTCGATCATCTTGTTCCCCCGCACGTCGCCCTGGATATTTACCAATGCTACGCCCAAAACCAGCCCATAGCGAATCAGATCGCAACGGAAGCATTCCCGCCTCGCCAGAGTTCCACGATGGAATCTCTGAAAACTCTACGCGAACGGGAAGCATAGATATTCAACAGGAATTCAATCATCTGGAGGAAATCGTTCTTGCTAGCTTACACATTCCACTAACACAATACACGTTAGTGGATGAGGAAAAATTGCTCGAACAGCTTGATTTTCTCCGGCTGTCACTGCCAACAGCTTTTCAAGAAGCAGCAGAAATTCTTCAACAGAAGGAGGAAATTATCCTACAAGCTGAAGAGTATGGACAGCAGATTGTTGAAGCTGCGCAAGCCAAAAGAGCGCAAATTTTAGATCATAGCGATGTTCTCAAGCAGGCGGAACGAGAAGCCTCCGAACTGCGGCGACAAGTGCAGCAAGAATGCGAAGCGATGATGCAAGAAACTCTTGAAGAAATTGATCGTAAACGTCGCCAATGTCAGCAAGAAATAGAGGAAATGCGAAGAGATGCGATCGCTGAAGCTCAAGCGATCCAAAATGGGGCTGATGAGTATGCTGACAGTGTTTTACAAAATATTGAGGAGCAACTTCACGATATGTTGCGTATTGTCCGCAATGGACGGCATCAATTGCAACAAGATTTGCCAGGGCAACGTAATTCGTAACTTGCGAAAAAGCTGATAATTTCATCTACTTGTGAAAGTGATAAATCTGTTATCTTCGCTACTTCACACTAGTTTCCGTGCAAGGAACGCCGTATGAGCTTTCGGCAGATGGTAGCTTCCATAACTACTCATTTTGCTAACCTGGAAACCTACTCGGCGAAGTTCTTTTGCTATATCTGTAGACTTGTATAATTGCAGACAATGTATTTCGTCAGCCCGTCTATAGTATTCTCCTATTTTCCGAAAGCTGGTAATTCGACGGGTTAATGTCTGAAGATTTGGGTTCTCCTCCTTTTCGACTAGTACCACCCAATCCTCTCCTTGAGAAAACCCTTTAGTTAAGTTTCCTTGTACTACTTGTCCAGGTTCCGCAATATCGAAGACGAAAACACCACCTGGAGTTAAAGCACTGTATACGCGAAGAAACAACTGAACTAGCGTTTGCCAATTATTATCTGGATCAAATAAATAGTTGAGACACTCACCAATCGAAGTAACGGCGTTGCACGGTGGGATATCTGTCTTGAACAGCGATTCGACTCGAAACTCAGCATCTGGGACTCTTGTTCGAGCGATCGCAATGAGCGACTCTGAGATATCAATTCCCAGGACATGATAATCAGCCTTGGAGAGTTCTTGTGCCCACAATCCGCTTCCGCAGCCCAAGTCTACCACCAGACCATTACGTACTTTGTTCTGAGTAAGTATTTCTAAGATCCCAGGGGCGGATTTGAGTGCAAAGTCACTGTGACCGACATCATGAATATAGGCTAAGTCTTCTTTGTACCACTCTTGCATATACCCTGCTGTTAAACGCTTTTATTTAATTGGGTTGAGCTTTCTATTTTGTATTTTTATGGCAAACTATTAGGCTAATAGTCCAATCAAAGCGCAATCAAACCCCAAGATAATCTACACTCAAGGTGGGAGCGTTGATTACCTTGTCGTGTTATGTCCTCTAGCATAGATTCACTACCACCCAATCTCGCCAAAATAGTCCAGCGTTTTAAGCGGGCTACAGATCCAAAGCGACGCTACGAACAATTAATTTGGTACGGTCAGCGGCTAAAGGAATTTCCAGCAGATGATAAACTACCAGAAAACAAAGTTCCTGGCTGCGTTTCCCAAGTTTATGTTATAGCCAACTTGGAAGATGGGAAAGTAGTGTTTCAGGGTGACTCTGATTCTCAATTAACCAAAGGATTAGTCGGTCTGTTGATTGAAGGCTTGAATGGACTCACATCCAATGAAATTGTCCAACTTACTCCAGATTTTATTCAAGAAACTGGTTTAAATGTTAGCCTCACACCTTCCCGCGCTAATGGTTTTTATAATATTTTCAAAACCATGCAAAAAAAAGCTTTGGAATGTCAACCCCCTACAGATGAATGAAAAATTAAGAATTAAAAATTAAAAATTAAAGAATCTAGAATGAATATTTTGAGGAGCTTTACAGCTGTTGTTAACTAGTTAATGGTGAGTAGGGGAGGGTTTTGTTGATTATCTTTGGGTGACAACTATAATTTGTCTTCTAAACCCGCTCGTACAGTAGTTAGTCGTTAAGAGTAAATAACTAATAACCAACAACCAATAACAAAACAACTACAAAATTTTGTCCAATGTCTACCAATTTATTATCAACTCCTACAACTTTCGGTCTAGGTGGGGAAGTAAAAGAATTCTCTTGGAACTGGAAAAACCAGCAATTGCAGGTTGTATATGAAACTCTTGGCAGTGGTTCGCCACTACTGCTGCTGCCAGCTTTTAGCACAGTTTCCACACGAGAGGAAATGAGCGGAATCGCAAAGCTACTAGCTCCCTACTTTCAAGTGGTAGCAGTAGACTGGCCCGGATTTGGCGATTCTTCGCGTTTGCCTGTAAGTTATGACCCTAATTTATATCAGAGTTTTCTCGAAAATTTTGTTACTTCTGTCTTTAATAACCCGATCGCAGTAGTTGCTGCTGGACACAGTGCAGCTTATGTTCTGAAACTAGCAACAGAAAATCCATCTGTAATTTCACGCATAGTTTTAGTAGCACCAACTTGGCGTGGCCCTTTACCGACAATGGGAGCCAATCGACAGGTAGCTGGAATTTTTAGGGAAATAGTGCGATCGCCTATCCTCGGTCAAATACTCTATAAGCTCAACACCGTACCATCTTTTTTAAGTTTTATGTACCGCCGTCACGTTTACGTTGACGCAAACAAGCTTACTCCCAGTTTCATCGAACACAAGTGGCACAATACTCAACAGCCAGGAGGTAGATTTGCCCCCGCTGCCTTCGTCACAGGTTCGCTTGATGCCGTACACAACCAAAGTGATTTTCTGGCACTAGTTCGGGATTTGTCTGTGCCATTGATGGTAGTAATTGGAGAATCTTCTCCGACTAAATCACGTGCTGACATGGATGCTTTAGCAGCTTTAAATGGAGTACGATCAGCAGTTCTTCCTGGTTCCTTAGGAATGCATGAAGAATACCCACAAGCTGTAGCAGAGGCAATATTGCCCTTTTTAGTCAATAGTTAGTGGTTAGTGGATAGTAGGGGCGGGTTTTGCTGATTATCTTTGAGTCAAAACAGATAATTTATCTTCTAAACCCGCCCGTACAGTGGATAGTGGTTAGTGGTTAGTAGGGGAGCCAGTGCGCCCTTGCGGGTTGAGCGCGTTGTAGCAACTGGCGTGCGGGTTTTTTTGATAGAGAATCTTGCCTTTCAAACAGACAATTTATCTTCTAAACCCACCCGTACAGTGGTTAGTAATTCTCTCCCCTGCTCCCTGCCCCTCTGCTTTATTGTCCCCTTTTATCCGTTATATTCGTTAAATCATTTGTTGCCCTGCTTTTCTCTATCTGGGCATCAGTGGTTAAATTGAAATTGATTATCATTTTGAAACGCGAGAGGCATCTGGGATATGGTCAGTGCTGCGACAATAGACGTAGTTCCAGTAACAGTTCTCACCGGCTATCTGGGAGCGGGAAAAACAACTCTGCTCAATCGCATTCTCACCTACGAACACGGTAAGAAAGTTGCGGTGATCGTGAATGAATTTGGGGAAGTAGGTATCGATAATCAATTGGTTATCGATGCGGATGAAGAAATTTTTGAGATGAACAATGGCTGTATTTGCTGTACGGTGCGGGGTGATTTAATCCGCATTATTGGCAATTTGATGAAACGCCGGAATAAATTTGACCATTTAGTAATTGAAACTACCGGACTAGCAGATCCTGCACCTGTGATTCAAACATTCTTTGTTGATGAAGATATGCGGGACAAAATAGAGCTAGATGCAGTAGTTACGGTTGTGGATGCCAAGCATATCTGGGAACATTGGGAAGCGGACGAAGCGCAAGAGCAGATTGCTTTTGCCGATGTGATTCTACTAAATAAAACGGATTTGGTGACACCAGACGTGCTGGATGAGTTAGAAAGGCGGATTCGCTCAATGAATGCGATGGCAAAAATCTATCGTACCCGTGACTCTGAAGTAGAAATGGACGCTCTTTTAGGCGTAAAAGCCTTTGATTTGGATCGTGCTTTGGAAATCGACCCAAATTTCTTAAAAGAAGACGCCCACGAACATGATGAAACCGTGTTTTCTGTGGCTTTAGTAGAAAAAGGGGCACTAGATGGAGAGAAATTAAACAATTGGTTGGGGGAATTGCTGCGAACCCAGGGGCCAGATATTTTCCGTATGAAAGGAATTTTGAATATTGCTGGAGAAGACGATCGCTTTGTCTTCCAAGGAGTGCATATGCTCTTTGAAGGTAAACCCGATCGCCCTTGGAAACCCAACGAAACCCGCAAAAATGAACTGGTGTTCATTGGGCGTAACCTTGATGAAGCCAAACTCAGACAAGATTTTCTCGCCTGTATGGCATAAATGAAGGAAAAAAGTAAAAAGGCTTTAGCCTTTTTACTTTTTTTCTAACAATATTTTAATTTTTAAGTTTTAATTGTTATGAATTTTTCTACTATTGATTCTAAGGAATTTGAACAGTTATTTTCTGCAACACTTTCAGATTACATCACAGCGATCGCTTGGTCACCACAAGGTAAAAGTTTAGCTGTGGCTTCTGCGTTTGGAGAAGTTGCACAATGGGAAAATGAAAAGCTGACTATCCTGCAAGCTGGGAATGATGCATCTTTCAACTGCCTGGCTTTTTCCTATGATGGGCAATTCTTAGCCGTTGGTGGGCAAGATGGACGAGTGAAAATATGGCGAAAAGGTGAATTAATCAGTACTTTGGGAAATAATACTGCTTGGATTGACAAGCTGGCTTGGCATCCCACTAGTAACCAACTAGCTTTTAGTTTGGGGCGCTACGTCCAAGTGTGGGATGCTGATTTTCGTGAGATTGTTGTTACCCTAAATTTTGAGTCATCTTCGGCACTGGGTATTGACTGGTGTAGCGATGGAGAGCACCTTGCTATTTGTGGACATCGGGGGGTAAAGGTATGGAATTGTCAAGATTGGCATCAAGAACCATACATACTAGATATACCTTCTGCTTGTATAAGTATGGCATGGTCGCCGGATGGCAAGTATCTCGCTTCTGCTAATATGGATCGGACGCTGAGTGTTGTTGAAACTCAGCAATTAATCTCTGGTAATGACCCTCAACCCTGGGTGATGCGGGGTTTTCCTGGCAAAATTCGCCAAATCGCATGGTCAAACATTAGTAACCAAAATAGTGCGCCTGTTTTAGCCTGCTGTAGTGTTGATGGTATTATCGTCTGGGAAAAATCGCCAGATGAGTCTTTGGGTTGGGAAGCAACAGTATTAACTAATCATGTAGATGTAATTAATGCGATCGCCTTTGCACCCAACAGCTTGCTACTTGCTTCTGCTGGTGCAGATGGCTGGATTTGTTTATGGCAACAAGCCAAGCAAGTATTGCAAATTCTCACCAGTGCCTCAGAAGGCTTTTCTTGTCTAGCATGGCATCCCCAAGGCAACCAAATTGCCGCAGGTACTGAAAACGGTGAATTAGTTATTTGGTCAAACTCAACCCACAGTTAAATCTTCAGCTATTAAGTAACCCTCATAAACTGCGTACAAGAGGACAAGGAGCAGGAGCGTGAACCACGTCTTTCCCCTTTTCTCCTTGTCCTAATTTCCTTTTGCCTTCTGCCTTTTTCAAGCCAGCAGGAACAATAAACACTCATGACTAATCAGTAATAATTAGCTATGCTGTAGTGCTATGATGTCTTTTTTTCAACTATGAAAATAATCAAACTAATTTTGCTGGCTTTTCCTGTAGTAACTGCTTCGATACTGCTAATCGCCAGTCCAGCGGTTGCATCCAGTATCCAATCTGCACCTGTTACACCCCATTTCACTTTGAGTGCAACACAACCAGCTCACCAATTAATTGCATCAAAGTTTTCTAGTGATTCCAAATCAATCATGGATCAACTTGGTTGTAATTGTGCTACTTGTGTTAAAGCTAAACTCCAAATGGAAGGTAAGCTGACACTTACAAGTTTCTTATATTAACCTCTATCAAGAGTGCTTTAAAATTTGTCTATATGAAGGTGAGGAGTTACTTTTTAGTTCACTCCTCATTTTTCTGTTGACTTCTAGGCGATCGCGCACTGTCTTTTATGCCCCTAACTTCTCATTCAATTGTTAATCGGGGTTTTATGCCAAAAATATTACAGCATAACCAACTTCTACTACGTCTTATCTTCATTACTTTAACCACTGGATTTGTTGGCTGTAGTAATGTCAGTAATTTGCTTAATACCTCTGCTACAACTACTGTTACCTCAGATGAGTTAAGCAGTAACTTACCTAGAGTTATCGCAACCACAAGTGTTCTATGCGATTTAATCAAACAGGTGGCAGAACAGACTGTAGATCTTACCTGCTTAATTCCCCCTGAAGTTAATCCCCACCTTTATCAACCAAAAACAGAAGACCGTCAAGCTATCAATGAAGCAAATATTATTTTTTATAATGGATATAATTTGGAACCAAATTTATTCAAAGTCATAAAGGCAAGTAAAAATGGTGCAGCAAAAATCGCAGTTGCTCAACGTGCTGTTCCCAAACCACTACAATATAAAAAAGATGGAAGAATTGTACCCGATCCTCATGTTTGGCACAATCCTAAAAATGGGATGAGGATGGTAGAGGTAATTAGCTCCAATCTTAGTAAAGTATCTCCTGAAAATGCATCTATCTACAAAAGTAATACTCAAAATATTAAAAAAGAATTAGCAGAAATCGACACCTGGATTAAATCGAGAATAGCTAGTATTCCCCCTAAAAATCGCGAATTAATTACAGTTCATAATACTATGGGTTATTATGCAAGAGCCTATAATATTTCATGGACAAGTGCTTTGCAAGGTTTTAGCAATCAAGAAAAAATTCCAGCTACAAGGGTTAAAACACTAGTTCAAACAATCAAACAAGCAAGAGTTCCACGAATTTTTATAGAGACTACAACTAACCCCAATTTATTGAACACTGTTGCTACACAAGCAAAGATAAAAGTTTCAAAAAGACAATTATTTGCTGATAATTTGGGAGAACCAGGAACTGATGGGGATACCTATCAAAAAATGCTCACTGCTAATACCCGCACAATTGTAGAAGGGCTAGGGGGAACATATCTCATCTTTGAACCACACACAGTGAAAAATTCAAATCAGAAATCTCAAAACTAACAATTATATGGCTTGTGAATTGTGTGAAAGAGAAGTGGAACACTTAACTGTTCACCATCTGATTCCTAAACAAAAAAAAGGTCATCACGGCCCGAAAATTAATATATGTTCTGCTTGCCATCGGCAAATTCACAATTTGTTTGATAATACCCGCCTAGCACAGGAGTTAAATTCAGTAGAGAAACTCAGAAATGAACCACAAATGCAGAAATTTATAACTTGGGTAAGGAAGCAAAATCCTCATAAACGCGTTAAGGTTCATCCTCATAAAGGATAAATATTAAAACTTGGGACTTAACCCTAATTGTGCTACGGCGGTAGTGCAAGATCTAAGTAAGCTAACGCAGATATACATATAAAACTATGGGCGATCGCTGTTGGTATAGATGAGTTTTCAAGACTCAAGCCCACAAAGAGAACTTCTAAGAGCGCACCCCGATTGAGAGCCAGAGGCTCTAGTTCTCGTTACCAGGTTCAACCTGGTAACGAGGATATAACTCTTTCTACCGATCTGCTTGTTTAGCTTCAGTCGGTGGATGTTTTATCTCTCCCTCGCTATAGCCTAATTCATACATACTGGCAGCTTGAGAATCTTGTTCTGGTGGTACTTTAGGTTTGCCTGCCCAGGCATCAGATTTTCCTAAGTTAAACCAATCTTCATCAGTCATCCCAGAGTTGAATGTGTTGTTTGTTGTTTGGTTCATAGTCAGCATCCCTACTTTTGTTAAACGTGTTAGTTTCTTGCACAACTATCGGGAACGATACACAGGCTCTTGGATGTTACTCTATCGCCAGCCGATCGCTTGTTATGAATACAGGTGAGATTGGCTGGGTATTTGGCAGCGTCCATAATTTACGATATTTGCACTACTGTTTAACAAAAGTCGTATACCGTTGGAAAGAATCAGGAAAAATCTTAACGTAATCTACACTTGTAATAAAGTACGGTTAATATTCTTTACCTTAAAAAACTTCCGTATCGATCAGCCTGAAAGTATTTCGGCAAATCTGCAATGGCTTTTGCTACAGTGCGATCGCACCTCATGAGTGCAACAATTACTGATATGAGTTAGCAAATAAGTAAATTAAGAATGTAATTTGCCGTTTGCTTGCGGAAAATACCTTTAGGAGTGCGCGATTTACTGAAATGAGAAAGCGATTAGGCTTTTTGAGTAAGCAATATGCCTTTTTGCTTGCGGAAAACACCTTTAGGAGTGCGCGATTTACTGAAATGAGAAAGCGATTAGGCTTTTTGAGTAAGCAATATGCCTTTTTGCTTGCGGAAAACACCAAAATGAGAAAGCGATCGGGCATTTTGAGAACCCATTTAAGCATTTTGAGTAAGTAATATGCCTTTTTGCTTATTGAAATCGACTAGATCTATTTTCCTGATGTAGTGATTAGTTATGGCGATCGCAAAAATCTAAAAACCAAAGTATAACTGAGAACAGTATTAACTGGTGGATGGGTAAAGTATGCAGACGATTCAAGTGTAAGCAAAGGGAGAAGATCCAACAACAGCCTACAACCCAACTAGACTTGTCCGGAAATTTATAACCCAGTTTAGACAAGGGTTTTAAAGGT
The DNA here is from genome assembly GCF_000317285.1 of Chlorogloeopsis fritschii PCC 6912. GTDB lineage: Bacteria > Cyanobacteriota > Cyanobacteriia > Cyanobacteriales > Nostocaceae > Chlorogloeopsis > Chlorogloeopsis fritschii. The sequence continues at coordinate 84,581 of NZ_AJLN01000047.1, forward strand.
TGACTATATGTCTTTACTCAACGTAGTAATAAGGGTTCGGCATTAACGCAAATTTAACTTCCGGATCGGTCTACTAATGGTATGCATTGATTTACGGCGCGATCGCGCTTCCACCAGATATTCTTACAGAAAGCGTCACCAAATTACAGCAACTTTCACTTTGAGGCTAGCGACCGCTTAAACATAACTCACAATCCTCAAGATTGGTTAGGGCTTCACCTTATACTAGAAACAGAAGACTAGACAAATCTTGCTCTCAAAATGCTACTTATCCCAACAGCTGAACCAATTCCGCTTGTTACTGATGCCAATGGCGTTGTCCGCATAAGTAAAAGTCGTGTCACTTTAGATACAGTGGTTACAGCTTTTCTGGAAGGATCTACAGCAGAAGAAATCAAGGAGCAGTACCCATCGCTTCGACTTTCTGATATTTATTCTGTGATTGGCTATTACTTAAGACATCAAGCCGATGTTGATGAATATCTTCTAGAACGTCAGCGCCGAGCTTGCGATGTTCGTCAAGAAGCTGAGAGACGTTTTAACCCTGTTGGGATACGCGATCGCTTATTAGCCAGGTTCCAGTTGGTTTAGCAATCGAGGAAATCCTGTTACTAGATGAGTGCAGCTTGGAAGGGGAATGGGAAGGGCAAGTACGATTCTTGCCGTTGCGCTAGCGATCGCCAAACTAAACTTTATTAGATTATGAAGAAGCGATTGTTGAGTTCCTTTCTTGCCTGCTTAAACAACCTGTGCGATCGCTATCCAGTAGATTTTATTACAGAAAGCGATCGCACTTGGCAGCTAACGTTTAAAGCCAATCTCGATAAGCCGAAATTTCATTGACGCTAATTTCAAATGGCATTCCTTTACCCATTGGCGGATAAACGCGGATTTTTGCTTCACTGCTAAACTGCTCTAGCTTCGTTCCAATCTGGGTAATGTTGTTGACGATATGCCAATAAGTTACTATGTCTGGGCAGTCAATCACTAACTTTAGGTTGCTCGCATCTGCCATCAGATACCACTGACATTGAGACAATAATGCTTGGGTAATGCGATCGCACGCCTGATAAAAGCATGAACCAATAGATTGTTCTAGTTCCAGATGTAGCATTCTATCTTGTTGCGTCACCTCAGTGGGTGGTCTATCATCTGGATGCAAGAAGGGTTTATTCATAAATACTAGCCCTTTCTACAAAATTTGTTAATTGCTAATTGTTAATCGCTAATTGGTAATTGTTTATTGTAATTAGCCATTAGCTATTAGCTGTTAGCTATTAATCATGAAAGATTAACCACTAGCCATTTCACACATAATTCCGTATTTCTTGATTGTAGCGTGTCAAACTTTCCAGGTTTTTTTGCACATTCAAAGATGAGGGTTCTGAGATTGGATTCACTGAAATGTTGTTCCGTCACCCACGCTTCATCAAAACCCAAGCTTTCCAAGTGTTTTACGAGTGCGACTTGTTCTTGATTGGCGCAACGGGCATCTTGGTGATGATTTTCGGGCGTTGCAGAATAGTCCGGATTTCCGCAGCGATCGCCTTGTGTTTTTATGTTGCAACCCAGTGCAAATCTAACCACAAGCGCGGATCTGCCTGCTTAATCTTCGACATTGGATCGCGCAAAAGTCGCGAGGCATTTAGGAAGACTACCTGAACTAGCCCCATATTGTCTGCTAATTCTCGTAGTACTTCTTTGTGAACTTGCACATGAGGCATCATTTCATCAGAACAATAAATGCCTATATATCGCAAGCGTTTAGGCGGGCGTCCCCAATAATTGGTAATGACTTTTACATGACAGCCATCCAAAAGTTCTCCAATTTTTGGGTAGTATTTACTGACTACCCTGACAAATTCTTTTGCCAAGATATCTTCTCTAATCATGACAAAATTTACGTAATGTAGGGTTGATTACATATTTAAATATAGCATAATTTTGTTATGTAAAATTGACTTATTAAGTAAAAAAATCTGTTTTTTATATATTTTAATCTTAGCAAAAAAAGAACAAAAATCATTAAACTATTATTGGATCTACTCTAAATAAATAATTTATATTAATGACTAATTTTATAGATTTTGCAATCATACAGCTTTTTGATTTCTTAAAATAAAATTCACAATTTTAAAGAATGTTTTGGAGAAAACACCAATTGTGAATTTTTAAAGATTAAATTGTAAATTTAACTTATCGAGAATTACGCTCCGATACTAAAACTTCTGCCACCAGATGCGGAATATTTGTGAGGTCTGTATATCCGTCTGATCCAGAAATAGGTGAGATAAATGTATAATTTGGATCGCACTCTCCTGTATCGTAGACTTGGACGTACCATCGATCGGGAAATCCTTCTACAGCCAATTCTACAATGTACCAACTCTGACCAACGAGACGAGAGCTAATAATTACAAACCACTCCCTATCTTCTTCTAAGATATTCCACTCAGCTAAGATAAATTCTAAAGCAATTCGTCCTGCGTCAGTTGCGGTCAGTAGCATTATTACTCCTATTTTTTACTCCTTATTTGGAACTTCAGGATACAAACCCAATTCCTTAGATAATTCACGAGCAATATGAATTAAAAATTTTGCTCCTTCTTCATTACCTTGATGTGCAAATACAGTTGCCACTTGTAGTATTGTTTGTATTAAACCAGCATCAATTAATTCCGGTTGAGCTTCCAAAATTTCTGGTTCTTCCCCATTAGGACATTTTAGTAACTTATCAATCAAGTCAAAATATTGATTTTGGCGTTCTTCTGTTAGTGTCATTTTTTTATTACAAATAAACTATTGTTCAATACTTTCATGCCACAACTTCTCTAGTATATCTACTTGGCGTTGAAAAACTGTAGCACGATAAACCAAGTACCTGTCATATAAAAAAATTAATATACCCAGACAAATAGGAAACAGCAAAAAGAACCATTTTAAGAAATCGACAATTTTATATTTATATAGTTGAATAAGAGAAAGTTGTGAATTGAACAATTTAGCATCAAATATTTTGATACTAACTAAGTCTTGAGCATATTTTTGACATTCTTGTTGAAAAGCAGTTTTGCTAGTATTTTGAGAGGAGGCAGCTCTAGAGTTAAATTCACACATGAAATTTTGTGTTTCTACTAGCTGCATATGTTGCTCCCAAACCACACTTAATACTACTAGCTCTGGAGAAAGAACTATTAAAGTCAACAAACTAACTGTTAGAAACTTTAAAAATTTTAATTTCATGTTGGCTCTCCTGAACTCGGCAGTATGCACCCTGTCAGACAGTCTTTTTGAGATTTAATGTAAGCAAACTTACATTTGTAGGCTATGTCTTAGAAATCTTAATTCAGGTATGCACACCCAGAAGTTAAGCCGTTGCGTACTCAGTTAGCATCTTTTCACATAGGAGACGAATTTTTGATACGTATGCCATTAACAAAATTCATCCCAATTTTCAATAAAGCTAGAACTTGAGAACTGAACTTACGCCTTCAAAACCTTTCTTCTTACCTTGTAGTTGTAGGGGTTTAAGAAGTCCCCTCCTTTGCAGGAGGGGATAGAGGGGAATCTCTGCGTAAATCCTATAAGTTTTATAGCAGCCATCTCGATAGGGAATAGATTTTCGTTGCTGGATCAAGAATTATTAAATTAATTAAGTGTGTACTCAAAACCTGTGACTTCCATCTTATCCACATTCAAAAAATTTTTTGGGGTATGGGTACTAGTATTTAGAGGGTGTAGGTACTCGCATTATTGAGGTAGGGTGCTGGCATTGTTGTACTCAATTAAAAATTAAAAGAAGCGATAAATAAAGCTTTTTTCAAGTTTCAGGCTTTAATAAAAATAATTTTGACAACCATATGTTTTCTTGTCTGGATGAAATTTGTATAGTGAGTAAATTATTACATAATAAATGTAGATTATAGAAACAATAAAAATATAAAAATATCCTATAATGTCAGCCTCAGATAAACTAGCAATAATATTAAAAATATTATTAAAATTTACAGCAAATAATATGAGAGTTTTTTAGAATATCTGGTGAGTCATCCCAAGTGATTAATGTCCAAACTGCACTTAAAAAGGCAACAGTAAAAGTTTTATATTGTCAAATTAAATAAGTAACAGGATACGGGTGACAGGAAAGCCAATCAGAGTGAGAATTAAGTACTTAGGTATTAGGGAAAAGAGATTCCTAGTCCTTGTCTTCTGTTCCCTATCTAGCAATATTTTTTTTCATTACCATGCTCTGCATGGTAATGAAAACTGTGAGGCTCTGCCTCTTGATTGGAGCAGAGCCTCAATCAATGCTTTCTTGGGCTGCCAGCCTGGGAAAGAGAAAAAAGGGGATTTGGAGTGATTAAATCATTTGTGTGTACACCTTAGTCTTTATAAAGGAGATTTAGGGGGAACTGTAAACCTTGTAGGCATCACGAGTAGTTAGAAATTCTCATTAGGTGCAAGTTTATAGAGAATTGGTACAGTATTTCAGGAGTTAATTAATGCGCATCGCTCATGATATCAGTGAACTAATTGGACGAACTCCTTTAGTTCAACTAAATAAAATCCCCCAAGCTGAAGGATGTGTGGGTAGAATTGTTGTCAAGTTGGAAGGCATGAATCCAGCTGCTTCGGTCAAAGATCGTATTGCCATAAGCATGGTGCGGGCGGCGGAAGCAGCAGGTTTGATTGAGCCAGGAAAAAGTATTTTAGTCGAGCCGACATCTGGAAATACAGGAATTGGACTGGCAATGGTGGCGGCAGTGCGTGGCTATCGTTTAATTTTGACTATGCCCGAAACTATGAGCTTAGAAAGGCGAGCAATGCTGAGAGCTTATGGTGCGACGTTGGAACTAACACCCCAGGCTGAGGGAATGCGAGGGGCGATCGCTAAAGCTGAAGAAATTGTGGCTAGTACTCCCAATGCTTATATGCTGCAACAGTTCCGCAATCCAGCAAATCCAAAAATTCACAGAGAAACCACAGCTCTAGAAATTTGGGCGGATACTGATGGGCAAGTAGATATTGTTGTAGCTGGAGTGGGAACTGGAGGAACGATTACTGGCATCGCTGAAGTTATTAAATCACGTAAGCCTAACTTTCAGGTGATCGCAGTCGAACCCAAAAATAGTCCTGTTCTATCTGGCGGTCAACCAGGAGCGCATAAAATTCAAGGTATTGGTGCCGGATTTGTGCCAGAAGTTCTGCGCATAGATTTAATTGATGAAGTGATCGAAGTCAGCGATGAGGAAGCAATGATATTTGGGCGGCGTTTGGCAAAGGAAGAAGGTTTATTATCCGGTATATCTTCGGGTGCAAATTTGTGTGCAGCAATACAAGTCGCAAAACGTCCAGAAAATAGCGATCGCTTAATTGTGATGATTCAGCCTTCCTTTGGAGAACGTTACCTCAGCACGCCGATGTTTCAAAATAGCTAATCATCAAAAGACGGCTCATTGTAACAAATCTTCCGCCAAAGCCACCGCACCCCACAACGGCGCATCATCCCCCAACGCCGCCGGCACAATCTCAAAATTCACTTCCGGTAATGCTGTCTTTCGTGCCGTCTTGTGAATCACTTTCCACCATCTTTCTCCCGCCTTCGTCACACTCCCACCCAAAACAAACAGCTGGGGGTTGATCAAATTTGCCACGTTACCAATACCCACCCCCAATCCCCAAGCCGATCGCTCTAAAAGTTCCTGCGCCAACTCATCACCCTGTGCCGCCGCCTCACTCACCACCTTCCCCGTAATTAACTCTAAATTCCCACCTACCAAATTTCTAATTACTTCTCCCCCGCCCCTCTGCAATTCCTCCCTCGCATCCTCTGCCATATAAGGCCCAGACGCCAACCTTTCCACGCATCCCCGCTTGCCACACAAACAAATCGGCCCTGTGGGATCTACAACCATGTGTCCAATTTCCCCAGCCATACCTTCCGCACCCCGCCAAGGTTTTCCATCGAGTATCCAACCACCCCCGACGCCAGTGCTAACGGTAATGTAGAATAAATTATTATGGCTTTTACCGGCGCCATAACGAAACTCGCCTAAAGCCGCTACATTAGCATCATTATCAACACTAGCAGGAACACCATATTCTTGTTCCAATAATTGTTGCAAAGGTATATTTTCCCAACCGCATACATGATGCGATAATCTCACAGTACCCGTAGTTGCATTTACAGGCCCGCCGAAGCTAACACCAATCGCGGCGGGTTTCCTATCTTGGAGCACAGATTTGATGAGCGATCGCATAATTTTTAAGTCAGTGCTAGCATTGGAAGCAGCTGGCGACAGTGAGCGATCGTAGCCCAGCCACTCTCTAGCACCCGCATTGACTACAGCTGCTGCCAGTTTTGTACCGCCAAAATCGAGCGCTAAGATTAATGTCATATCATTTTAGATTTGTCTCTGATCTAAAATGTAAGCTTGATTGGGCGCAAAAAAATTTTAGAAGTTGAGAAAGCTACTTATTTGAACTTAAAAGAACAAAAAAAGCCAGTGCTTAAAAAAATCACTGGCAACGCGCAAAGTGAAAGCGATAACAACGAGGCTTGCTGAACTATAACTAAGAATTCCAGAGAGCTAATTTCTTGTAAAGCTAAATACAACTTTTGCGCAACACCCATCACTACTAAATTGACACAACTAAAATGATGCGATAGAAAAGACCTGTAGTAGCGCCGTCTGAACAGAAGTTGACTACCTATATCATAGACTTCTTGCAGCAATTACGAGCATTGTTAATTACAACCACAGATGGACATTGTTTGTAAAGTAAACAGAAAGCTTGCACCACTCTCAATAACCGTAAGGTGGGCACTGTTCATAACATAAAAATAAGGGCATGAGGAAAGTGAAGTAGTGCCCACCCTACAAAAATTGCTACAAAAATTGCAATCAAACCATTGGTGCAAGATGTAAATAAAGACTCTTGAAATAGCGCGTCTCTACATTAGCCTGACTCCGCAGGCTTTGTTTGTATAGCCGCATCCTTCTAGGGTGTCGGAATATCCATAAACGCAATAAAAAGCCAGTGGTTTCCCTTTTCCACTGGCAAAAATGAATCCAAGAGCAAAACAGTCAGAATCGCTGAACTACAAATAAGAATTCCAGAAAATTATTGTTTTTTAAAGTCATATACAACTTTCATGCAACGCTGTCTAAATTTCTGCTAGCACACCGTCAATAAATTGCTGTAATCTTTGGTAATGGGAGCCTTTCCAATAAATCTGAGCACAGCCTTGACAGCGATGAAACTCCTCTATCTCCCGTTGGATGTTTTCTGGCAACTGGTTTACAACAGCTTGTTTACTAACTGGTTTTAACAGGCTATTACAGCGCAGACATCGTTTAAAAGGAGATACTAATTCAAATAAATCAAAGCGCCGCAATACTTCTACAATTTGTTTTTGAGGATCGGTATTTCGCACGTAATAGCCATATGTAACCACACTCCGCATCAACAAACCTTTGTCGCGGGTTAAGAGAATTCGTGTTTGCGTGCTGGAAATCTCAGCTAATTCTGCATCATCATAATCGTTCCGATATAAAGTATCAAAACCCAACAAACGTAAAGATGACGCCAATTTTCCTAAATGAATATCTAAAACAAAGCGAATCACATTTAGTGGTGTCGGTCGTACTAAACTCAAAATGGGTGTTTGTTTTGCTGCGGAAATAGGATAGACGTTGATAATATCTCCATCCTGAACAATATAAGAAAAGTCTACTAATGTCCCGTTTACTTCAATACAATCAACTTCTGGATGGGGGACACCTAATGACTCGATCATGTCCTTGATCGAGCCTCTTTCTCCAAAAAAATGTTCAATTGTCCCATTTCTTTTATTTGTCGGCAAAAAATCATTTAATTCTGCGTAAAAGCTAAAAGTTGCTCTAGCCATAGCAAGAAATCATTATTTTCTCCTATGTTATTCATTGTAACTTTCATGGATAAAAGCAAAGTTTGCGCAGGGAATGAGGCATTAGTTAATTGTTCACGCTCTCAAACTGCCCGTTGCGTCTACAAAATATTCTGATTGCTGACTCTAAGTGGTTCCTTTATCAGTATTTCTACTTACTCTAAGAATTTCTCAGACTATTACAAAAAAACGTAGTATTGAGAATATTTATCTTTTACATTAGTTTTTGCAAGGCTTCTGGTCTCAATCCCTTCTCCTCTTAAACGCTTTTTAACCACTGATATTGCTACTTTTCCTGCTATGGAACCATATAGCTATCTTTAAAATAATTAGTAAAAACTTGCATTTGCCATTAACATCGGCTAGAGTCGAAACAGGTACTGATTTCCAGTCTCTAATTTATTCTTCAGGAGGTACGATCGCTTAACAGGGTAATTTAGGGTGATTTGCATAATTTGCTTTTATATCCTTAGTCTCACAGCCAAGATTTTCCTTAAACCGACGAAAGTCAAGCTAGTAGAAGTACGTAAAAATACTTCTTCTGGTAGTCCTATCATTCACAAATAATTGCTATCATTTCCGTAAAACTCATAAACTCGTTTTAATTTTCTTTTTTTAATTCAATTGAGAATTTTTTGCAAAATGCGCCTATTTAGAGACAAATTTCAACTAGATCAAGGGGGAAATTACTTAACCCTACGTACTATAAACAAATCATTATTTATATTTACAGAAGGAGAAAATAAATTTGCTTATCTATTGAATTAGAAAGCAACTCAAGTTAATTTTTAAATCTAATGTATTCAAAAAATCAGTTAAAGGCAAGATGTAAGTATAAACCCCAGCTGCGTCTTGTTAGGATTAATTACAAATCCGAAAAGAGTCTGTATTTCGCTGATTTTACTTGTGAGACTAAACTAGAGAAAATTGAATTTGCAGCAATAGGAAAAACTATAACTCTTTGCTGTGAAGCAGTAAATTTTTCTCAACAAGTTAGCTGAGATAATTTGTGAAAAAATCATTTACAGCACAAAATCGAGTGAAAAATGATGTTATAAAGTGGCTACTAGGATAAAAATGAAAAATAGTCGTTGTTCATTTTTATCTAGCTTGATAGATGCAAGAGTATTTTGTAGCTACGAAAAAATAGCTAACGAGTTTCTGGGGAGATTGTAACTAAAAATACTAACTCTGTTAGTAATATCCTTTGTCTTTTAGTTCAACCAATTACTACAGTTAGATGAATACTTTCTTTTGTTCTGACAATTCCCGTCAATTAGGAGAAGATATTATTGGCAGTGTGTCCAATCATAAGACTTATATTTTGATTGAGTGTCCTACACCTTGGGCAACAGACGCCTTTCACTCCAAATGGGTTCCAGAAAATTTACGGCTTTTAGTAGAGGAGATAAAGCGTGCTAAACTACCGATAAATTTTCTTTTGATTGCTAATAATCTCTCCCATAAAGTAGAGCGTAAAACTCTGTTAATTTATCAAAAACAAGATGGGTTGAGTCATGGTTATCAAAAGCGAGAGTTTCATTTAGAAAATATAGAGCAAGCAGCAGCTGTAATTAGAAAATGGTTGTGGGATAGAAACTCTAACTATGAAGTAGAGGCAACTGCAACCAGAGATTTTTTAGTATGTACCCACGGCAGTCACGATAAATGCTGCTCTCGATATGGTAATTCGTTTTATTTTAATGCTACAAGTATTGTTGATGAATTAAATTTAGAGAACGTCCGAATATGGAAATCCAGCCACATTGGCGGACATAGATTTGCTCCTACATTAATAGATTTTCCAGCAGGGAGATACTACGGCAATCTCGATCAAGAATCGTTTAAATCGATTTTGACGCGCACTGGCGATATTAAATGCTTGCAAAAAGTTTATCGAGGTTGGGGAATTCTACCAAGTTCAATCCAGGTTTTGGAAAGAGAACTCATCTTTCGCTATGGATGGGATTGGTTTGACTATAAAGTTGCAGGCAGAATCATCGAGCAAAGTGCAGACAAAAATACAATTCGTGCTGAACTAACTTTTGAAAAGCCTGATTGTTCGCAATACAATTATCAGGCTAGGTTAGTTAAAGACGAAACAAAAACCGTGGAATTGAAGAGTTCCTGTCATGCCAAGCATGAATCAGTATATGTTAAATATGCTGTAGCTAGTCTCTGGTTGACTTCTACAAATCTTGCCACCTGCAGTGCTTAAAAGTTATTCTCATTCTGGGCGAATACTTATGTATTTGTCTGTGCGAATGGCATTAATAACGCTGCGAATATGGCTTTCTTCTGCGCCCAAGGTTTTGAGGAGATGATTTCCTAACTCAAGCGCCGCTTCAAATTCAGGTTGTACGACTTCTCTGGCACCCATTTGAGTCAAAAAGTCAATTTCGCTGTCAATGTGCGATCGCACAATAACATCCAATTGAGGTGCGATGGAGAGTGCCCGTTTGAGGAGCAATCTGGTACTAGCAGGATCTGGTAATGCTATTGCTAGAGCTTTCGCAGTTTGCAAATGTGCTTTTTCCAATACCAACTCCGAATCAGCATCGCCGAAAATATAAGGTATTTGGTGAAGACGCAACCTTTGCGCAGCCGCTTCGCTATTTTCAATTACTAAGACAGGATATCCCTGACTTTGTAAAATCTTGACAATGACTTGCCCGACTCTACCGTAACCTGCTACTACTACATGATTGCTCATTCTTTCTGGCATAAATATGGTTTTGGGAGCTGAAAATCGCCGCAGAAAATTTGTTAGCCCAGGTATGTGATTAAAGCTGTCTGCTAGGTGAGGCGCGGAGTCTAGCCACATGGGAGTCAGCACCAGCGTAATTGCTGTTGTTGCCAACAGTAAAAGATAGGTTTGTTGGGAGATGAGTTCTAACCTCCAGCCTTCTAAGGCTAAGACAAAGGAAAACTCTCCAATTTGATTGATACCAAAACTGACGACAACCGCTGTTTTGAGAGAATAGCCAAACCTAAGAACGATAGGTAGAACAATCAGTGCTTTGCCTACCATCACCAACAGCACCAACCCTATAATCAATCCTAAGTTGTGGATGAGCAAAACCGGATCGATTAGCATCCCAATCGAGGCGAAAAAAAGACTGGCAAAAGTGTCTCGTAAAGGTAGAACTTTTGCTAGTGTTTGATCGGCATAGTCAATTTCGGAAATCATTAACCCGGCAACAAATGCTCCCATCGCAATAGACAAGCCCAGACTGGCTGTAGTTAAAGCCACGCCCAAACATAGAGCAATTACTGCTAACAGAAATAATTCATTGCTTTCGGTAGCAGCGAAACTGCTAATCAGGCGAGGCACAATCCATTTACTTAATGCGATCGCTACTGCTACAAATACCAGGATTTTGAATATGGCAATACCAAGTGCCAAGGCAATATTTTCTGGTTGCTGCAAAGCAGGCAAAATTGCTAATATCACACCTAATGCCAAATCTTGGGCGATTAAAATCGCCAGCATGATTTGACCATGTAATGTATTAATTTCTCCCCTTTCTGTCAGTGTTTTCAACACCATTGCTGTGGAAGACAGAGAAAGAACCACTCCTAAGAAGATTCCTTGAGAAAGCCCAGAAGCCCAACCTAATATAATAGTTACAAAAGCTACAAGTGCAGTAGTCAAACCTATTTGTAATAGGCTTCCTTGCAGGGCAATATCCTTAACTCGTTTTAGTTCTGCTAAAGAGAATTCTACACCCAAGGCAAAAAGCAGAAAGGCAACACCTATCTCCGCTAAAGATTTAATTTGGGAAACATCGCTTAAGAGCTTGAAGCCGAAAGGCCCTACAATTAATCCACTGGCTAGATAACCAAGCAAAACAGGCTGACGTAGTCGGTTTGCCAGATAACCTCCCGCTGCTGCTGCCCCTAAGACAATTGTGAAATCCAAAATCAAACTCTGCTCGGTTGCCATGTTTTCTACAGGTTGCCATAACTGTAGTAGTTTACTCTTTCAGGCTAACCTGACATGATGCAAGCTATTCACATCAATATTTAAATACTATAAGTAAGTTATGTTCCCTGTTCCCTGTCACCTGTACCCTAGATTCTAAGATAGGGTAAAACATTTGCGATCGCGCTTCTGTTAATATCTACAGGTTTCTAGCACAAATGTTTGTCCCTAAAGAAGCTCTTTTTTAAGCAACTAATAGAAAATAAATTACTTTTCAGCCATTATTTCCTTTGAAACTTCATCTGCCGTAGTCTGGCTTTGCTTAACTTGCTTTGCTATGGCAATGATGTAGGTTGATAGCAAAATGGTGATGAGAATACCGTCCATCGCCAACCTCCCTGGTAGGTGTTATGTAATTACCGAAAAGGCGCTTAGAGTCCTTAACTAATACATCACCACGACAAACGGTATTTCCAGATTTATATACAAATAATTTAATTTTTCTACCAGATTCACCTAGTAGAAATACTTATTTTGCTGGGGTTAGTCATTTGTCATTAGTTAGTGGTTAGTTGCTCCCCCCCCATCTTCCCCATCTCCCCCTCTGCTCTCTTCTCACGTTCCTAACATCTGCAAGTTGTGTAAAGTTGCATAAAGCCCTCCTTGTTGGAGTAACTCTTCATGGCTTCCTTGTTCGATTAATTCACCACGTTTGAGTACGAAAATTCGATCCACATTGCGAATTGTGGATAGGCGGTGAGCGATAATAATTGCAGTACGTCCCACCAATAGCTTGTTTAAAGCTTGTTGAATCAAAGCTTCTGTTCCCACATCTAAACTGGCTGTTGCTTCATCTAGTACTAGAATTTGGGGATTACGAATAGTTGCACGGGCAAAGGCTAAAAGTTGCTTTTGACCGCTGGAAATATTGGTACCTCGTTCTCTTAGTTGTGTGTGGTATCCTCTGGGAAGTTGTTCTATAAACTGGGCGATATTAGTTCTCTGCGCTGCTTTTTGAATTTCCTCAAACGTGTATCCATCTCCTAAGGTAATGTTGCTTTTAACATCACCAGCAAATAAAAATGCCTCTTGTAAAATAACTGCCATATAACGGCGCAATTCTGCTTGAGGTAGTTCCCGAATATCAATGCCATCAACAAGGATACGCCCTTTGCTGGGTTCATAGAGACGGCATAAAAGGCGAATAATTGTACTTTTTCCTGCGCCAGTAGGCCCCACTAATGCTACTTTCTCACCAGGATGAATTGTAAAAGTTAAATCTTTAATTACGTATTCGTCATCATTTTTGTATGAGAACCATACGTGTTCAAATTTAATTTCTCCTAACTGTGGTTTAGTATTTTGTTCGGAGGAGTCAAGATTTTCTTCAATTTCGTCAATATATCCAAATTGAGAATCAAAAATTGAGATTCTAGGATTGGCGCGATCGCGTATTTCTATCGGTTCATCTAAAATATCAATTACGCGCTCAATTGCCGTGAAACCAGCTTGAATTACCGTAAATTTTTCTGCAAACTGCTGTAGAGGTTGGAATAATCTTTCCGCATACAAAATGAATGCAGATAAAATTCCAAATGTCAAGTTTTTTTGTAATAGTAAATAACCGCCAACTAAAAGAACAAGTGCGATCGCAACCAAAGCCACCCATTCTAGGGTTGCAGAAACCGCAGACTCATTGAAGATAGTTTTGTCTACTTCTTTGATGTAACGCTGATTTGTCTTGCGAAACAATTCGGCATTAAATTTTTCTCGCCGAAATAATTGCACGACATTGATACCAACAATATTTTCTTGCAACTGGGAATTGAGCGCTGAAAGTTCTTCCCTGGCTTTGTAATTAGCACTACGATACTGCTGCTGAAAGTAAATAATTAATGCCGATACTGGTATGAGCATCGCGAGCAATAACAAAGCGAGTTCCCAGCGGATCGAAAACATAAAACCGAGAATCACCAGCATGGAAAACAAATCTGACACAATGCCGACTGCCCCAGTGGAAAATACATCTCCTAGTACTTCCACATCGCTGGTAAGTCTAGTAATTAACTTACCAACAGGTGTACGGTCAAAAAAGCGTACTGCCAGAGATGTGACGTGCTTGAACAAGTCTTGGCGAATTTCGGCGGTAATTTGTTGTCCGATTTTCTGTACTAAATAACCCTGAAAGCCTGTAAAAATTAATCGGATAGATACCGTTACTACTAACAATGCTTCCAAGATATGCAGAGCTTGCCAAAAGGGAAGATTGCGGAGTAATGCGAAAGTACTTGGTTCTTGACGAATCAGGGAAATTACCTGTCCAATTAAAAATGGTTGGACAGCATTAGCTATGGACATCGGCACAAGCAACAACATTGCCAGTGCCAGTGATTTTTTGTGACGACGGGCATAGGGTGCTAGACGTAAAAATAACCGCCAATCGTTTTCACGCCGACGGTACTCTGTGTGAGATTTTGTTTGCGGCTTGGTAATGCTGGTCATAAAGAAATTATATTAATTTTTACAATCAGAAAAACACACTCGGTAAATTGGTGTTTACTTTCCTACCCAGCTTCTATCCAGAAATTAAAGTTAATCCTGTAGTTTAGACATTTTGAGAGAGGCGATCGCCAGTAGTTGCGTTTACCTTGGGGTTTATCTTCCCAACTACAACCGAGTTGTTACTGACACTCTCAATTCCTGTTAATTTTTTCTCGCTCGTGATGCGCTTTGCCTATATTTATACCAATTTGAAAAATGATGGCAACAGATGTATTTATACAATCCAGATGCACGAAAGTGATTCTCAATCCAAAATGGTATTAGATGTTTGATGTGAATTAAAATGGCAAACAAAAATCATATTTTAAAAATCGACCACTGTCTTGGAAAGCTTTGAGCCTCGCTCCGCGTAGACGCCCGAAGGGCGGCTTCTCGTAGAGTGGAGCTACGCTAACGGAGGAAACCTCCGCACCCTACCCTACGGGAACGCCTTACGGCGAACGGGAAGCCGCCTTCGGCGTCTACAAACTTTCCGCAGATGAACACAGATAAACACAGATAATTTATCCGTGTGCATCTGTGTTTATCTGTGGGCGTTATCATCATAAACTTGGATTTTGCAATCAATCTATGATTTGCTGCGACTCAAGGTGAGTTCGGCTAATTCACGTTTACAAGTGTATAAACTTACATCTGTCACGTCTCTACAAAGCTTGAAATAGATTTGATATACCAATGAATACCCAACTATACTGTGATACAGAACCTTCTAAGTAATATTACTATCAGTCTTTGCGTAGTTCCCTTGGTTGTGCTAGTGCCAATACTATCATTTGAGTCGAGAGAACTCAGTCCACCAGAATGTAGAGTACAAAAGTGGCAATTACCTGTACCCTTATCAACCCAAAATCAGACAGCACCACCGCCACTGCTACCCCTACAAAACTCGCCGTTGTTTTGTTGTGAAGGTGATACATCTTGCTTGGATCGACAGATTTGGGGCGAAGATAGTCAACCCTCAGACAAAAAGGCACTCATAGCAGCAATTGATCGCAGTTTGCAGTACTTACAAACCAGCAGGGCTGAAGCTGCCTATCAAAGGTATCAAATAGCTGAAATTGGGCGTCCACACGTTATCAAAAGTTTAAAACGATTCCGCCAATTATTACTCAAATCTAATTCTGCTGCTGAGTTGAATGCAGCGATCGCACGGGAGTTTGATTTTTATCAGTCTGTTGGCAGCGATGCAAAAGGAACGGTTTTGTTTACCGCCTACTTTGAACCGCTCTATTATGCCAGTCGCATTCCCACAGCCGAGTATCGCTATCCCGTCTACCGTTTGCCTCCCGATTTAAACTCCTGGCAAAAGCCCCATCCCACCCGCTTGGAGTTAGAGGGGGCAGATGGTTTGCAAGGCTCACAAGGTAAACTGCGGGGATTGGAGTTGTTTTGGTTTCGCGATCGCCTAGAACCGTATATCATTCAAATTCAAGGTTCGGCAAGACTTCAGTTACCCGACGGCACCCAGACAACAATAGGCTATGCCGGAAATACCGCTTACAACTACAAAAGCATTGGACGCGAACTAGCAAATGATAGCAAACTACCCTTGGAAGAAGTGACAATGCCAAAAATATTGGACTACTTTCAAAAGTATCCCCAAGAGTTAAACGTTTATATTCCACGCGATCCCAGTTTTGTATTTTTTCAAGAAAAATATGGTGCGCCAGCCCAAGGTTCCATCAATGTGCCGCTGACAGCAGAACGTTCTATTGCCACAGATAAATCCTTAATGCCTCCTGGTGCTTTAGCCATCATTCGCGCTCCTTTCCCATTTGTTGATAGTAACGGCAAAACAGAACACCGCATTGTCAGTCGTTATGTTCTCGATCAAGATACAGGAGGCGCGATTAAAGGCGCGGGAAGGGTAGACTACTTTTTAGGTACTGGTAAACAAGCAGGCGATCGCGCTGGTGTCACAGTTAGCTACGGACAACTTTATTATTTGCTGCTTAAGCCTGCATCATAATTTGTAGATAAAAATGTAAAAGCTTTGTAAAATAAATCTTCTAGCCGTGCAATAAGGTTATTCTTATTTGCGAATTTAGGCTAAGGATGTGGTGTAGAGGTGAGTAAATTTGAGCAATGTGCTCATAAATTCCAGTTTTCTATTAAATTTTGAAAAAATATGCAAGCCAATCGCAGCATTTATGAAGTAGCCATCATCGGTGGTGGAATCTCTGGAACTGCATTACTGTACAGCTTAAGCAATTACACCAACATCAAGCGAATTGTTTTGATTGAAAAAAACCCAGAAGTAGCTTTGGGAAATTCTCATAAAACAAGCAATAGCCAAACTCTTCATTTTGGAGATATAGAGACTAACTATACCTTAGAAAAAGCTCAAAAAGTTAAACGAGCTGCCACTTTGGTAAAAAATTATCTTTTGAAAAACGACTCCCAGCAAGAAACCTACAGCCGATATCAAAAAATGGTTCTTGCCATAGGAAAAGAACAAGTTCAAGAACTACAAAATAGGTACCAAGAATTTAAATCTTTATTTCCTCAATTAAAATTGCTACCCAAAGATGAAATAGATTTTCTTGAACCTAAGGTAGTGAAAGATAGAGATACTGAAGAAGAGATTCTAGCTCTATTTAGTGAAGAAGGTTATACAATAGATTTTCAAAAGCTAGCCCAATCATTTCTCCACAAGTCAATTAATAACTCTCAAAAAACTATTGATTTAATGATGGAGACAAAAGTAAAAAGTCTGAGAAAAGAAGGAGAACTATACTACATTCAGACTGATAAAGAAGAGATTACCGCTAGAGTTGTTGTTTTTATGACTGGGGCGTATAGTTTGTTATTTGCGAAATCTCTAGGCTATGGTAAAAATTATGCCCTTCTAAATGTAGCTGGAAGTTTTTATTTGGCACCAGGTGTTTTAAACGGTAAAGTCTATACAGTACAGCTAAAAGAAATTCCTTTTGCAGCTATTCACGGAGATGCAGAAGTACACGATCAAAGCAAAACTAGATTTGGCCCTACTGCCAAAGTTACTCCTGTTTTAGAGCCGTATAAATACACAACTATTTTTGATTATTTAAAAACGGCTGGAATCAGTATCAATGCTTTAATGAGCTTTTTGAGAATTCTTTCCGAAAAAGCAATATTTAAATATATTGTCAAAAATTATCTTTATGACATTCCCATTATTGGCAAAAGACTATTTTTAAAAGAAGTTCAGAGAATTGTTCCTTCACTAAGAATAAATGATATTCAAATTGCTAAAGGTTATGGAGGAATCAGACCCCAAATTGTTAATCTTAATACCAAACGTCTTGAGCTTGGCGAAGCCAAAATAATTGGAGAAAATATATTATTTAACATCACACCTTCCCCTGGAGCTTCAACCTGTTTACAGAATGCTGAATATGATACTGAAAAAATCATCTCGTTCTTGGGTACCGAATATAAATTTGACAAACAGCAATTCTTAACAGATTTAGGGGATGATTAAGAACAACACAGAACGCATAATATTTGGTTAATTACAACCACAGATAGATACCGATAAACATAGATTTTATCTGTGTCCATCTGTGTCCATCCGTGGTCGAATTGTTTGAAAATAGAATGAGTGCAAGAAGTTTGATGCACAAATTTAGTCTTGTTACTAGTTGCTTTAATTGACATCTTGCAGCTGTTGCAACAGCCACCAGGCAGCAACCCACCACCCTTGTTACCAGGTTCAACCTGGTAACAAGAACTAGAGCCTGTGGCTCTTGTTGATCTTGGTGCAAGTTCTTCAGTTAACGCACTGCATGATTGTGGTGCGTTACGGTTAGTTGTTACTCTCTTAAACCCTCAAATCCTTACATAGCTGTAACACGCCCTACAAAATATTACTATGATAAAGATATATAAGCGCTTTACTAAACTTAATAATGACTGTAACTACCCAACAGCAACTAACACAAGACACGTTTGAAAAACTTTTTTGGACTTGGCAAGGTTATAAAATTCAGTACACTGTCATGGGTACTGGAAAACCTTTGATTTTAGTTCATGGATTTGGTGCTTGTATCGGACACTGGCGCAAAAACATTCCTGCTTTAGCAAATGCTGGCTATCGTGTATTTGCCCTTGACCTTTTAGGCTTCGGTGGTTCCGATAAAGCCCCTATTAATTACACTACAGAAGTATGGGTAGAACTGCTCAAAGATTTCTGTTTAGCACATATTCAAGAACCGACTGTATTTGTCGGTAACTCCATTGGCGCACTCTTGAGCTTGATAGCAGTGGCGCAACATCCAGAAATTGCCGCAGGTGCTGTGTTGATTAATCCTGCAGGAGGATTGAGCCATCGTCCCCACGAGTTAAATCCGCCACTGAGAGTCGTGATGACAGCTTTTAATAAGTTGGTTGGGCATCCTATTACCGGAACTTTCGTATTTAATCGTATTCGCCAAAAGCACCAAATTCGCCGTACCCTCTACCAGGTTTATCGCAACCGCGAAGCCGTAACAGATGAATTGGTAGATATGCTTTATACTCCCTCTTGCGAGCCGGGAGCGCAAAAAGTTTTCGCTTCTATTTTAACAGCACCTCCTGGCCCTACTCCTGCTGAAATATTGCCCAAAGTTCAGTGTCCTCTCTTAGTACTTTGGGGTGCTGATGATCCTTGGACACCAATGACAGGGGCAAATATTTACGTAGAAGCCCAAAAAGGGCCTTTCCAGGGAGAACAAGCACAGGAAAATGGTAAAGATATTAAAATTGTTCCCATTCCTAATGCTGGGCATTGTCCCCATGATGAAGTGCCAGATGTAGTAAACTCTCAAATCGTGGAGTGGTTGGCAAATTTATAAGCTGATGATGGGTAATGCTTGCGCTCTACCCATCCTACAAATCTTGCTGTCTTCCAGAATTATCTCCATACACGTTAAGCTTGATTAAGGTAGCAAATTGTTGCACTTCCTAGAGGAATTTCTTCGTTCCTGCTAACTTTGAATTTTCGCTGCTTGAGAAAACCGAAATGCTAGACCGAATTTTTGATTACCTTCACTTCCATTTCAGCATTGAGGCTCCTATTGTTTTGCTTGTCTTGATATTTTTGGAGGCAGTGCTATCTGCTGATAATGCGATCGCCTTAGCTGCGATCGCTCAAGGACTAGAAAACAAAAAACTTGAACAGCAAGCGCTCAATTTGGGTCTAGTAGTCGCTTACGTTTTAAGAATTACCTTGCTTCTGACTGCGACTTGGGTGCAACAGTTCTGGCAATTTGAGTTACTAGGTGCAGCTTATCTACTGTGGCTGGTATTTCAACACTTTACCTCAGCAGAAGACGAAGAACATCACCATCACGGCCCTCGTTTTAGTAGTTTATTACAAGTAATACCTGTAATTGCTCTGACGGATTTGGCATTTTCTTTGGATAGCGTTACCACAGCGATCGCAGTTTCTAAAGAAACTTGGCTAGTGTTAACTGGCACTACGATTGGTATTGTTACCCTGCGCTTTATGGCAGGTTTATTTATTCGTTGGTTGGATGAATTTAAGAATTTAGAAGATGCAGGCTATATCACTGTCGCGTTGGTAGGGTTACGCCTGCTGATTCGGGTGGTAAACGAAGATTTAGTACCACCACAATGGATTATGATTAGCGCGATCGCCCTGATTTTAACCTGGGGATTTTCCCAGCGCAACCTTCCAGAATCATTGCCGGAAGCACCAACACCGGAAAAGAGTGAAGTTAATGTAGAGGGGCTAGGGACTAGGGACTAGGGACTAGGAATGCTAGAAAGGTTGAAGTAAAAAGGATGAAGGCTAAAATTTTTTATACTTCATACTTTTTCCTAGCCTCTA
Source organism: Chlorogloeopsis fritschii PCC 6912 (assembly GCF_000317285.1). GTDB lineage: Bacteria > Cyanobacteriota > Cyanobacteriia > Cyanobacteriales > Nostocaceae > Chlorogloeopsis > Chlorogloeopsis fritschii. The sequence goes on from NZ_AJLN01000047.1 coordinate 104,810, forward strand.
GCCTCTAGCCCCTAGCCTCTAATTTACTCGTGCAGCCAAGGCATCAAATGGGGCTGCCAATTGACTAATTCTTCATCTTTAAACCACAAAGAAATTTCTCGTTGAGCAGTTTCAACTGCATCGGAGCCGTGAATAATATTACGACCGATATTAACGCCAAAATCACCCCGGATTGTTCCTGGTTCTGCCGTTAAGGGATTTGTCGCACCAATTAGCTTTCTTGCCGCAGCAACAACACCTTCACCTTCCCACACCATCGCTACTACCGGGCCAGAAGTGATAAACTCAACTAACCCCGAAAAAAATGGTTTTTCCCGGTGAACATCGTAGTGCGCTTCAGCTAATTCCCGGCTCACTTTCAAAAATTTTAAGCCAACTAAGGTAAAGCCTTTACTTTCAAAGCGGCGGATAATTTCACCAGCTAATTTACGTTGTACACCGTCAGGTTTAATTGCAATAAAAGTGCGTTCCAAAGCTATCTCCTCAAAGCAGATAAATATTTTTTATGCCTTTAGTTAAAAGTCAAAAGTCCCTGATATAGTTTTTGCCTGTATAAGTACGGGCGGGTTTAGAAGATAAATGATCGGTTTGAGCCGAAAAATCATCAGCAAAACCCGCACGGCAATCGCACTCGACGCGCTTAACCCGACGCCAGGTGCTACAAGTCGGCAGAGCGCAAGGGCGCACTGGCTCCGCAACGCGCTGCCTCCCCTACTAAACAAATGACCAATGACCAATGACTAATGACCAATCACAGAATATCTCACAAATCACCTCCAAAGTATATGTGAGTTCAAACACGAATGCGTTAAATTGTAAATTCGTGGGTGAAACATAAAGGTCAAGAAGAAATGCGTCTTGAGTCAACTGCTGCATCAGATGAGGTGGTGAAACCGCCTTCCCATAATGGTAAAAAGGGTGAACTAAAACATCACAAGCAAAAAAAATTGCTGCCACCTGCTACCACACCCGATGGATCGCGCCTGTGGAAAATTGAGGATAGTGAAGCCCTATACCGAATTGAAGGTTGGGGGCAACCTTATTTTTCAATTAACGCGGCAGGGCACATCACTGTTTCTCCCAAGGGCGATCGCGGCGGTTCTCTCGATTTGTTTGAATTAGTCAATGCTCTGAAACAGCGCAATCTCGGTTTGCCTCTGTTAATTCGGTTTTCGGATATTTTAGAAGACAGGATCGAGCGGTTGAATGCTTGTTTTGCTAAAGCGATCGCTCGCTACAATTATCCTGGCGTTTACCGGGGCGTGTTTCCGGTTAAATGCAATCAGCAGCGCCATCTAGTATCAGATTTAGTGCGCTTTGGCAAACCTCATCAATTTGGCTTAGAAGCTGGTTCCAAGCCAGAATTAATGATTGCCCTGGCAATGTTGGATACACCAGGAGCTTTGCTAATTTGCAACGGCTACAAAGACCGAGAATACATTGAAACGGCAATGTTGGCACAAAGACTAGGACAGACGCCAATTATTGTCCTAGAACAAATCGAAGAAGTGGATTTGGTAATTGAAGTCAGTCAGCAGTTAGGAATTCAACCGATTGTCGGGGTGAGAGCAAAACTCAGCACTCAAGGCATGGGGCGCTGGGGAACTTCGAGCGGCGATCGCGCTAAATTTGGTTTGACAATTCCAGAAATTATCCAAGCAGTGGATAAGTTGCGTGCCGCAAACTTGTTAAATTCTTTACAGTTATTGCACTTTCACGTTGGCTCGCAAATTTCTGCCATTAATGTGATTAAAGATGCAATCCAAGAAGCCAGTCGCATTTATGTGGAATTAGCGGCATTAGGCGCTAACATGAAATATCTCGATGTCGGTGGTGGCTTAGGTGTAGATTACGACGGTTCGCAAACCAACTTCTACGCCTCCAAAAACTACAATATGCAGAACTATGCCAACGACATCGTGGCAGAGTTAAAAGATACCTGCTCAGAGCGAGGTATACCCGTACCAACACTGATTAGCGAAAGTGGACGAGCGATCGCTTCCCACCAGTCAGTATTAATTTTTGACGTTCTCAGTACCAGTGAAGTTCTGACAGAAGCGCCCGAACCTCCCAAAGAAGGAGAGTCTCACATCATCAGTTATCTTTGGGAAACTTACCAATCAATTCACGAAGATAATTATCAAGAGTTTTACCACGACGCTACTCAATTTAAAGAAGAAGCAATCAGCCGCTTCAACTTGGGAATTCTCAGCCTCACAGAACGTGCCAAAGCCGAACGGTTGTACTGGGCTTGCTGTCAAAAAATCCTCAGTATCACCAGGCGGCATGAGTACGTACCCGACGAACTGGAAGACTTAGAAAAAATTATGGCTTCCATCTACTACATCAATATGTCTGTATTTCAGTCGGCACCTGATTGCTGGGCTATTGATCAATTATTTCCGATCATGCCGATCCACCGCTTAGATCAAGAGCCAACACGAAGGGGAATTCTCGCGGATCTTACCTGTGACAGTGACGGTAAAATTGACCGCTTTATTGACTTGCGAGATGTCAAGTCAGTCTTAGAACTCCACCCTTTTGAGCCAGGAGAACCTTACTATCTGGGAATGTTCCTGAGTGGAGCGTATCAGGAAATCATGGGGAATTTACATAATTTGTTTGGCGATACTAACGCCGTTCACATCCAATTAACACCCAAAGGTTACCAGATTCAACACGTAGTCAAGGGTGATACCATGAGTGAAGTGGTGGGCTACGTGCAGTACGACTCCGAGGATATGGTGGAAAACATCCGCCAGCGTTGCGAGCAAGCTTTAGAAGAAAATCGCATTACCTTAGCAGAATCACAGCGACTGCTGCAAACTTACGAACAAAGTTTGAGGAGGTATACGTATTTGTCATCTTAAGGACTGGGGACTGGTGATCGGGGATTGGGTACTGGGGATTGGGGATTGGGAAGAAGAGGACAGGAGAATCGTGCTTGACGTTCTTGCCCCTTGTCTCCTTGTCCTCTTCCTAATCCCTAGTACCGAGTCCCTAGTCCCTAATTTGCGTTTGTCCCCAACAATTCGGCGATCGCTTGCCGTTCTAGTGGGGTTTGAGATACTGGTGTTTGTCTAGCATCGGTAATCAACCAGTCTAGAGCTGCGGCTTGAACATCTATCGTTGCCCCAGTCTTATCTACGCAGTATCGTCCAAACACCAACTTATCAACTAGCCGCGCTCCTGGGCCTAAACGCGACCACTCAAAAATTACACTGTTTTCTACCGTTGCGCCACTGCAGATCCAGCAATTGGGGCCGATCATTGTGGGGCCAACAATTTTAGCTCCATCTTCGATCTTGGTCATGCCCCCAATGTATACTGGGCCTGTGATATCGACTTTGTCCCAGTTCACTGCTACATTTAAGCCAGTGTAAATACCAGGGGCAACTTGCTGGCCGGGAATCTGGACGTTTTTAATTTCTCCCGACAGCACACCACGAATTGCTCGCCAGTAATCTGGAACTTTACCAATATCCACCCATTCAAAATCCATTGGAATGGCATAGAAAGGCGCACCTAATTCCACTAGTTTGGGGAATAATTGGCTACCAATGTCATACTCACTACCAGAGGGAATATAGTTCAATACCTCTGGTTCAAAAATATAGATACCCGTGTTGATATTGGTGCTTAGGGCTTCGTCTACCTTGGGTTTTTCTTGGAAAGCTTTAACACGCCCTTCTTCATCGGTGACAACTACACCATAGCTAGGAACTTCTTCCTTAGGAACGGATTTCATGATGATGGTGGCGATCGAACCCTTTGATTTATGCCACTTCACAGCCGCCGTCAAATCTAAATCAATGAGAGCATCTCCGCACAACACTACAAAAGTGTCATCAAAAAATGGGTAAAAGTCCTGAATTTTTTTCATGCCGCCAGCAGAACCAAGGGCTTCTCCTACCAGCGTACCTTCAACAATCCGCCCTTCAAAAGAATAAGCAATCTGGACGCCAAACCGCTGCCCATCACGGAAATAGCTTTCAATTTCCTCTGCCAAATGACTAACGTTGACCATAATTTGGTCAAACCCATGTTGGCGTAACAGTTCTAGTAGAAATTCCATCACTGGCTTTTGCAGGATGGGCATCATCGGTTTGGGCATAGTGTACGTAATAGGACGAACACGAGTTCCCTTACCCGCAGCCAGAATCATCGCCTTCATAAATCTTTATTCCTCAACCACAAGCCAGTTAACTTTCATGGAGTGATACTTCATAATCAGTTTATTTTATGCTCTGAGTCATCCTGACATGGACTGAATTAGGGGAAGTAATGAACATGGTATTAGCATAGGCATAGGTTAATGATATGCGATCGCCTGGATGATTGCTCATCTCTTCACTGTACTCAAATTTTGGGGTTGATTGAAACATTAGCTAAAACACTAATTGTATAAATTATGTGTATTTTTGAGCTAGACGCCTACGGGCGATATTTATCACTCCTGCTGAAGAGCGCCTTATTTAATTCCTTAACGGCTCCAAGCTTTTGTCGGTATTTTGTGAATTTGTGAGCAACCGAATTTTAATATTCTGGTAAAACTCCTCTTGAAAAAGCTCCACTTTGGATTGAGCCGAAAGCAATAACAATGCCCAAAACACACCTACTACATGACTGTTTGGTGAGTCGTGAGCAGATCCATTGTGTTGTGATTGCTTTGTCTGAGTCCACAACTGTACCAATTGTTCCAAATCCAACCAATTTTGTTCTAAGCACAATTGTGTTGACCAACTATACAATACTTGCTCTAATTCTCCAGCCACTTCTGTGAGGTTTTCCTGGTGAGCCAACTCCAGTGCCGCCCGCATAGTTTGCAAACCAGGTTGACGCCGGGGACGAGGTGGTTTGCTGACTTTTTCCACCAGCTTTAAATGTTCTGCCATGAGCTGCAATTGGTCAATCAACTCTTGCAGAGTCACCCGACGCTTTGGCGGAGGCATCGCTGCCGGACGACGACGTAAATGTCGTTCTAATGGCAATCGATGATTTGGAGATAAAACTGCATCCTCTGGTTCTAGTAAAATATCATCTACAAGAGTTTCTTGTTCTTGTGCTGACTGCAACTCCATTAAAGTGTTTGCTTTAAATAACACCAGCATCGATGCTGACAGAATTGCTTGTCCAGATTGAGATAAGTCAGCTTCATAGCTTCTATTTGTAGCTTCTGATGCCATTAATTCTATATAACGGTCAATTACCTCAATTACCTGCACATCCCAAGGATCTATTTCCCCGGCTTGTGCTTGATTGATTAGATTCTCAATTGTTGCCAGTAGCTCGGAAGCATCCATCAACAAATTCTATGGTTAGTAGTTAGTAGTTGGTAGGGGAGGCAGCGCGCCCTTGGAGGTTCCCTCGTTGAGTGCGACTGCCGTGCGGACTTCTACAGATATTTCGTTTTCATCCAGAGATTGCTGATTAAAACCCGCCCGTACAGTAGTTAGTAGGTTAGGATTCGATTTTTCGCTTCAAATCAACAATATTATCTTTCAAACTTCCCTATACAGTAGGTAGAGACGCTTAGGTTTCTCGCATCTTTGATATTAGTAGTTAGCAGTTTATTTTTACCACTATCCACTATCTACTAAATCACTATCCACCAACCTCTCTTTGAATTGTGAATAAAGCCAGAGTTAAGCAAAAGATAAAATTTATTACAAAACTTATTTGTCTCATTGGATACTAGATAATTGGTAGTAAGTTCTGCTGAATGATTTCCTAAAAATCACAAATACTAATATAGGAAATTGTAATTTTTGATACGATAAATCATAAATGTAAGATGTTTAGAGACATACGACTATTGCGAGTTCACAAACAAATGTTATTGGAGAGAGTATAAAAAATCAAGTGTAATATGATATTTACGTGTACAAATAAATGTATCTAAAAATACTTTTATCTTTTTTGTAGTAACCTTTGCAAAAAATAGGGACTCGGTACTAAGGACTAGGGATTAGAAAGAGGAAAAGATGAGGGAGATAGGGAAGATTGGGAAGAATTTACTTTTATTACTTCCTCACCTTCCTCACCTCCCTCAACTACTTGTCCCCGCGTCTCCTTATCTTCTTCTTCCCAATCCCCAATCCCCAGTACCCAATCCCCTTTACTCAATAGGCAGTTCTGGTTCAATAGTAATCTCTGATACAGGCTTTCTGGGCTTGGAATTTTTTAGAGCATCAAAGGTGCCTTTAATTGTGCCAGCAATAGGTACAGCAACGAGTGTTCCCAGTAAACCGGCAATTTCAAATCCCATTAAAATTGCAACAAAAATCCAGATTGGATTGAGTCCGATAAAATTTCCCAGTAATTTGGGGCCTAGCAGGTTATCTTTTATTTGTTGCATGAAAATTGCTGCCAATGCGACTTGAACTGCTAACCACCAACTTTGCAAAAGCAGTAAAATCGTGACGCTGCCAATTCCAAGAGTCGCTCCTACAAAAGGAATCAGTTCCCAGACGCCGATCCAGATAGCAAACACGAGCGCAAAGGGAACTTTCAAAACTAAAAAAATGGGAGTAAGGCTTACTACCATAAATAGTCCCAATAGTAATTGGGAGAGGAAAAAGTTCTGGAAATTTAACCGTAAGGAAGTGGTGAGAGGTACGCGAATACGGAGTGGTAAAAGCTTCACCAAGCCATACCAAACGCGATCGCCATACAACAGCATATAAAATGCCAGTACAACCACTAGTACCACGTTAATTATTCCTGATAGCAAAGTTCCGGCAAATCCAACAGCAGTTGAAGCTAGTTGCTGCACCAAACTCTGAATATTGGCATTGATTTGATTGCTAACTACAGTAAAATCTAAAGGCAAACGTCGCTTCTTAGCCAAAGCTTCTATGTAATCCAAGTTATCCTGACTAGTCGCAAGCCAATCAGGTATCTTGTTTAATAGTTGGATAGTTTGGTCAATAACTATTGGTACAAGCGTAACGCCCAAGACTACTACCAGCGTTAAAGTCAGTAGTAATACTACAATCACTGCCTGTGTACGAGAAATGCGAGCGTTCTCAAAGAACTTAACTGGGTAGTTCAATAAAAATGCGAGAATTGCCGCAATACTGAGAATAGTAATTGGATGCTGGAAATAACGATAAAAAACAGACAGCAACCATACATTGAGCGCGATAATTGGGCCGCTCAAACCATAGACTAACAGATTTTGAAGAGAGGCCCAGCGGCGCATTTGAGGCAATATATTTACAAAACTCCTTGGCTATTGTAAGTAAAAACTACTCAATGCTAATTATCATCATCACAGATATTTTTAGTTATTAGTCTATTGGTGAGGGTTCTAGGCGTGTTTACTTTTCGTAACATAGGTATGATTATTTCCACTCACCTAATTTAGAAAGAAGGAAGCAGAGCGCAATGGAAAAAACCTTAGCCGACCTTCGCAAAGATTATACATTGCAGGGTTTGAGCGAAAATGATATTGATCCAAATCCTTTTATACAATTTCAAAAATGGTTTGACCAGGCACTAGATGCCCAATTGCCAGAACCAAACGCTATGGCTGTTGCTACCGCCACACCAGACGGCAAACCCTCAGCAAGAATGGTGCTGCTAAAAGATTTTGACGAACGGGGTTTTGTTTTCTTTACCAACTACAACAGTCAAAAAGGACAAGAGTTAGCCGAAAACCCTCAAGCTGCCTTAGTTTTTTGGTGGGCAGAACTAGAACGGCAAGTCCGTATTGCTGGGTATGTGGAAAAAGTTTCTGAACAAGAGTCAGATGAGTATTTTCAAAGTCGCCCTTTCAATAGCCGTCTCGGCGCATGGGCATCTCATCAAAGTGAGGTAATAGCAAGCCGAGAAGAATTGGAGCAGCGTTTGCAAGCACTGCAAGCCAAATATGAAAATCAAGATATACCCCGCCCTCCTTACTGGGGAGGTTTGCGCGTGATCCCGACAGAAATTGAGTTTTGGCAAGGACGTCCTAGTCGCCTGCACGATCGCTTGCTGTATACTCGCCTCAACGAGCACAGTTGGAAAATAGAGCGTTTGTCACCCTAAAACAGAAAACTATTTCTGTTTACATCAACCCCATCTCCTGTAAACCCTGGCGTAGCCGTTTTGCTTCTTCAGGGTTGTGTTTTTCATGGAGGGCGATCGCTTGGCGAAAAGCATTTAAACTGCCTTGTACATTGCCGACTTTCAGTAGCACTACTCCTAAGTTCTGATAAGCATCTGCATTTTTAGGGTTTAAGACAATTGCTTTTTGATAAGATGCGATCGCCTCTATAAATAAACCCATCGCTTTAAGAGTCATTCCCAGATTGTAATGCCCAGCAGCAAAACTAGGGTCTATCTGCAAAGCCGTTTCATAAGCTGTTTTCGCACCTTTTAAATCTCCAGTTGCTTTTAATAAATTGCCCAAATTATTGTATGCTCCCAGTTTCAGCATGGGATAAATAGGTAGTTTGATTGCAGCTTGATAGTAAACGATAGCCTGTTTGGGATTTTGCAAACGACTGCAAGCAATGCCTAAATGATAGTAAAGTTCGTATAAAATATCGTAGTTTTCCCCGGCAATTTTAACTCCTTTTGCCAGTAAATCTACACCTTCAGCTATTTTTCCCGTCTCTACGTACAAAGCACCCAATTTACTGCACACATAAGGATCTTGGGGATGGGTAGCAAGAAACTCTTCCATCGCCTTTTGGGCTTTAGCGTGTTTGTTGCTTTGGTTAATAGTACTTTTTTGATAACCGGAATGTAGAATTGCCACACCTTGTAAATAACCAATTTGCCAGTGGGGTTCTTGGCGTAAAATCTCGGTGACGCTATCATCTACCAAAGCGTGGTAAGGACGAGAAAAGCGAATTTGCGGATGATTGCGAAATAGGCGGGAAACTAAAGAATAGGGAGATTGTACAGCACCCAGTTCTTGGCGAAGGAGGTTAATAAGTAGGTATTCTTCACTGTGGATCACCTCTCGCAACTGCGGCACAATCTTCTGCGTCAGGCTTTCATCCGCATCTAATACCAAGATCCAATCGCCTGTGACGTATTTTAAAGCTGCATTTCTGGCAGCACTAAAGTCATTGCACCATTGAAACTGATGTACTTTGGCACCAAACTTCTGAGCAATTTGGGGAGTGCGATCGCTCGAACCTGTATCTATTACTACTATTTCGTCTACCACATTTTTGACGCTGCCCAGGCATTTGGGTAGTACTCGTTCTTCGTCTTTGACAATCATGCACAGGCTCAGTTTCATATATCCAGACTTACTGCAAATAAGAGGGCGATCGCACTATGGATGCTAATTCTGATTTATAGCACTGTCTGGATTGGATAGGATGTAAAGCAAATCTAAGAAATTACTCAACATTACTCAGGAGATGCGATCGCCATATCTTCGCATCGTCTGTCTTTTTGATAAAAAGGATTAGAATATCGTTTACAAAAGTTGCGTAAGTGGGCTGTCAAGGATTTCAAAAAGTATCTAATTTTTGGCGTTGCTGAATCGCGGTATGAATTTGATGTGTAGAGACGCGATATATCGCGTCTGGGCAGGGGTTTTGCCATTACGAAAAATTATTTTCATAGCCTAAATCAGCAACGCCTAATTTTTTACTTTGAACAAGATTGAGCTAGATCGCATACCTTTTTTAGTTGAAATACTAGTGATTTTTTTTGTAACGACTATATAGAATGTAGCAAATACTACTCTTATCTCCAAGTTCTCTGAAAAAAGGGCTTGGATTTTAGCGATCGCGCTTTTTTTTCAGCCTAACTATCTTCTCTATTTCCTCTAGCAGATGAAAAAGCAAAAAAATAAATATAGTCACCTCACAGCCATAGAAAGAATTTACCTATCAGTACCTACACAGTTTTTATTTGCAAAAAAATTGCTTCAAGGTAAAATTCTAGACTTTGGTTGTGGCTTTGGCAATGATGTTAAATTATTACAACAAAAAGGAGTTGATATTACAGGTTACGATCCGTATTATTTTCCCCAGTATCCTAACGAAAAATTTGATACTATTATTTGCTTATACGTTTTAAATGTTTTATTTCCTGAGGAGCAAGCAAAGGTTCTTATGGAAATATCGCATCTATTGGAACCAGGTGGTAAAGCATATTATGCAGTGAGAAGAGATATAAAAAGAGAAGGGTTTAGAGAACATTATATTCACAAAAAACCTACATATCAATGCATTGTTAAACTTCCTTTTCAATCAATATATTTAGATGATTCTTACGAAATTTATGAGTACAGACACTACAACCTCCAGAGAAATTCCTCCAATAATTGCCTATTCTGCAATCCTCATAAAAACCTAACTATACTAACCGAATCAGCAACAGCTTATGCTATGTTTGACGGCTATCCTGTAAGTAAAGGTCATGTTTTGGTTATTCCAAAACGTCATGTCAGTAATTATTTTGAGCTACCTCTGAAAGAGCAATCTGCTTGTTGGCTTATGGTTAATAAAGTGCAAGCCATTCTCAGTCAAGAATTTGAACCAGATGGTTTTAATGTGGGCATGAACATCAATCGAGATGCAGGGCAAAATATGATGCACGCCAGTATTCATATTATCCCTCGTTACAAAGGTGATACTATTGGAGCAAAAGGCGGAATAAGATATGTGATTCCTAAAAGTAAATAGTCAATAGTCATTGGTAATTTGTCATTCGTAGGGGAGGCAGCGCGTTGCCGGGGTTCCCCCGGTTGTAGCGACTGCCGTGCGGGTTTTGCTGATTATCTTTGAGTCAAAACAGATAACTTATCTTCTAAACCCGCCCATACAGTAGTTCTCCCACTCTCCTTGTCTCCTTGTCCCCTTGTCTCCCCCTCTCCTTGTCCCTGTGTCCCCTTGTCTTCATATGGGCACTCCCTCTGCTCTAGAATTTGTCAGCTTTGCGGAATAGGGTGTAATGAGTGTGGAGTAATACAGAAGCAACTCATAACAAACCCAAAAGCTAACTTTAGCAACTAAATTGGTACATTGAGAATACTTGGGATAAATTCAACATCCCAACTCAGCAACGTCTACCAAATCCTGGCTACAGCCACAACGCCGTGATTAAGCGACTTTTACAACAACTCCGTCTCTCGTTGGTGAAAGATAAACTTCCTCAGGATGCTGCTGTCAAAAACTGGCTGCAAGCAATTTTTGTTACTAGTGTAGGAGTCACCATTTTAGTACTTGGAGTTCGTCATTTGAGGTGGTTGCAGCCTTGGGAGTTAAGCGCTTACGATCAGATGTTGCGGTTACGTCCTCAGGAAGCACCAGATCCCCGTATTTTACTAGTTACTGTCACTGAAGAGGATTTGGGATCGGAAGATTTTTCTTTACCAGACAATACCATCAATCAACTGTTAGCGAAGCTACAATCATACCAACCACGGCTAATTGGTTTAAGTATCGACCGTTCCAAGCAGAAAAATTTAGGATCTGGTCTTAAAAATCGGGATAACATAATCACTTACTGCACATTCAGCAGTATGGGTAGTCCGGAAATTCCACCACCACTAAATTTTCCTATAGATCGGGTAGGCTTTAGTGATGTGATTGCTGACAACGATGGCGTTATCCGTCGTAGTTTGTTATTTGCGGGTTCTAGCGATCGCAAATGTACAACTCAATTCTCATTTGCAGCTCTACTCGCAATTAAATATCTAGAAAAACAAGGTTTTGAGTACAATTTCAATAACGAAGAGCATTTTTATATAGGTAAAACTAAATTCCCACCTTTGTTAGAGAATTCAGGTGGTTATCAAAACATAGATGCAAAGGGCTATCAAATCTTACTGAATTACCGTAATCCCTCTAATTTTGCCCGGCAAGTAACTCTCACTCAACTTTTGCAAAATCGGGTAGACTCTAGTTGGGTAAAAGACCGTCTTGTAATTATCGGTACTACTGCTCGTAGCGTTCATCCAGGCTTTTATACACCCTACAGCGCTTCACCCCAACATCCACCCAGAATGCCGGCTGTCTTTATTCATGCACAGGTGGCAAGTGAGATTATCAGTACGGTGCTAGATGGGCGTCCTCTCATTTGGTATTTATCTAACTGGATGGAAGCCGTGTGGATATGGGGCTGGGCAATAATAGGTGGCTTTTTAGCTTGGCGATTGCGATACCCCTTGCGTTTGGGTTTGGCTGGCGGAATTTCTTTGGGTGGTTTGGTGGGAGTGTGCTATTTGTTATTTCTGCAAGGGGGGTGGTTACCAATCGTACCACCTGCCTTAACTTTGCTTTTAAGTGGTGTTAGTGTTATGGCTTACACTACTTACCAAACTCAGCAACAAACAAAGGTAATTATCCTGCAAGTTGAAAAGCAAAAAGAGGCAATTGAACAATTAAATACACTGCTTAAAGAAACTACTATAGCTATTCAAGATAAACACATTCATTCTTCCACTACACTCGACCAAACAGAAAAAGCAACTGGTGATTTTATTTTGGGCGGACGGTATCAAATTGCGAAAGTACTTGCTTCTGGTGGATTTGGCTGCACTTACATAGCAAAAGATATCCAGCGTCCGGGCAGTCCGATTTGTGTAGTAAAACAACTAATGCCAGCCCGTCGAGATACAAAATTTATGCAAGTTGCAAGGAGATTATTCGATGCAGAAGCGGACATTTTAGAAATTTTAGGTAGACATCCACAAATTCCCGAACTACTAGCATATTTTGAAGAAAATAAAGAATTTTATTTAGTACAAGAATATATTTCTGGACATCCTCTTAGCGAAGAATTATCACCAACTCAGGATGTGAAAAATGAATCATATGTAACCGAAATGCTAAGAGGAATTTTAGAAGTTCTAACATTTGTTCACGAACATCGTGTTATTCATCGAGATATTAAACCAAGTAATATTATCAGATCTGATACAGATAATCGGCTAGTATTAATTGACTTTGGTGCAGTCAAAATGATGCAACCTCAAACTGTCGAGCAAACTGAATTAGCAACAGTCGCTATCGGTACGCGCGGTTATGCACCACCAGAACAATTTGCCGGACATCCTCGCTTGTGTAGTGATATTTACGCCTTGGGGATGATTGCCATTCAAGCTATTACAGGTGTACCACCACATGAACTTCAACCTAATCCTGAAACTGGTACTGTAGAATGGCGTCACCAAGCACAAACTAACGAAACATTAGCAGCGATTTTAGATAAGATGGTGCGCTATCACTTTAGCGATCGCTATCAATCAGCTGCCGAAGTTCTGCAAGATTTAAACAAAATTACTGGATGAGTAGTTTCTCAATTGCCTCCTGTGCTGGCTATTGCTCCCTCAACCTGAAGGTGATTGCATAGTTCATATTTAAAGTAATACCTGTTTTTTATCGCACTTACAACCTGCGGATATTGTCTTATCTGTAACTCATGTATTTCTGCATTCATTCCAATTAGCACTCGAATAGCCTATTAATCAATGCTTTTAACCAAAAATCTAAAATTCAAAATTGGCATCACACTTTTCCAAGGAATAAAGTTATGAAATTTCCAACAAAGGTGTTAACCAACGTAGCTGTTTCTGAGGTCTTTTTTACAGTTGGTTTTTTTACCGCCAAAAAAATATTGGCTTCTTCTATTACCTTTAAAGATGCAAACACCGCGATTCGTTTACTTTTGGAAACCCACAAGTTTTTCAATGTCTCCACCAGGCCCGACAGATGTGCTTTTGAGTGTGTCGGGAGGAGATCCTCGTCATCCCGGCGTGGGAACAGCAAACCGTTGGGACGGATGCTTACCCAGATGTGGGATTAGTCAGAGGGATTTGCAGGCGATCGCATCTTAAAATTAAAGCTCTACTTCAGACAGTTATATGAGTTTAGAGTCGTAACCAGCCAGTGCCGTGCCAGATATAAATAAACAAAACTCCAGCAACTAAAGCTCCAAGATTCCATTTTATTGAACGCTTCAGTAAGCCCAAGCGTCGAGAATATCTGGCTGCCTGTGCTTGCATTATTGTTCTCTTCTCAAAGTTGGCAACAAAGTTTGAAAGCCAAGTTTTTGCTTCTTCTAATTTACGAAAATCTTTAATATCAAAAAAGCGTTCTTGAGTATCAATGAGAGTTTCTACTGCTTCTAGATCAGCTTTAGTTTTCGCTCTAGCTAGTGTATCTTTAACCTGTTGAATCTGATTCATCTGCTCTTTTACTTGATAGCTAATCTGACTAGCATTTTGTCGGTCGATTCTAGCAGTATTTACAATTCCTAAAGGAATAAGTAATAAAAATAATATTCCGTAGCAGAAATATATAAATAGCAATTAATACTGTCACTATACCGAATAGCCAAAATTTAGAGTGTTTTAAAAGTCTAGCCAAAGTAAGAGCAGTTTCTTTCATAGCACTCCATTTATCTACTCTAACTCATGCAGTTATAAAATCTTTAAGTTCCAGTGTTATTGACACTCATGTAAATTCTTTGGATAAACTATTAATTCATGTGTGTAAATTTAGCCTAATTTTAAACTCAATAAATAAGAGTGAAATAAGAATAAAGTAAGATAAGTTAAGTGAATTATTCCTGCTCTAGCAAATAAAGCAATTTCTATAAGCAATGACTAAATATTTAATTAATCGTCTACTAATTTCTATTCCGACGTTATTTGCCATTAGTATAATAATTTTCGCTATCCTGGCATTGGCACCAGGCGATCCCATGGGAGAGTTTGCATTGAATCCCTCTCTGACAGCCGAAGTTCGCGAAAACGTCAGAAGATCCTTAGGTTTAGATCAGCCGATCTACATCCGTTACATCAAATGGTTTGTAGCTTTTATGACTGGAGATATGGGCTATTCTTTTACTAGCCGTAGTCCAGTTGGTGCACTGATTCTCCAACGTTTGCCGACAACATTGTGGGTGGTAGGCTCTGCTTACATTCTGGGTACAATTTTGGCTGTTCCTTTGGGAGTAATCTCGGCTCTCAAACGCCATTCTGTTTTTGATGTAATTTTAACTACTCTAGTTTTTTTTGGGTTTTCGCTACCGACATTTTTTACGGGCTTGCTGTTTATTATTATTTTTAGCGTCCAATTAAAATGGTTGCCTTTTATCTACAACAGTACTTTACAAGTGACAGATTGGCAGAGCTTTACCGCTCAAATTCAACAGTCGATTATGCCTGTATGCGTGTTAGCACTATGGCAAGCAGCAATGCTAATGCGCTTTGTCCGTTCTGAGGTGCTAGAAAATCTTCATCAAGATTACGTGCGTACAGCTTATGCTAAGGGATTGCCTACATTTGCAGTGATTTATCGCCACGTCTTGCGAAATGCTCTCATCCCTGTAGTCACACTAGTCGCATTGGATATTCCTAATATTTTTACAGGAGCTTTAGTTACAGAACAAGTTTTTCGCGTTCCTGGTATTGGTGCATTACTAATTGACTCTATTTATCGCAACGATACACCAGTTGTTATGGCAATTACTTTTATATATGCAATTTTGATTGTTGTTTTTAATCTAATTGCAGATATTCTCTATGGTTTACTAGATCCGCGTGTCAAATATACGAAGTAGTTGGAAAAATAGTTATGTTTAAGCGATCGCCCGATCCAATCCCGGAAGTCGGAATTTCTCCTGTAACAGCAGATATTACTCCTATACAAGGAACACCCAAACAAGATGCATGGCGCAAATTCAGGCGCAATCGTGCAGCGATGCTGGCTACTGTTGTACTGCTAATTATCGTTTTGAGTGTCCTATTTGGCCCCTTAATATACACAACTCCCATTAATAAAGTAGACTTCTCCCAAGCTACCCTTCCCCCCAGTTGGGAACATCCCTTTGGTACAAATGACCTCGGTCAAGATATATTAGCTAGAGTTTTGTATGGGGGACGAATATCAATTGCCGTTGGCATTTTTTCAATGTTGGTTGCCATATTTCTGGGTACACTCGTGGGTGCAATTTCCGGTTTTTTTGGCGGTTGGCTCGATATGATTTTAATGCGCTGCACCGACTTGTGCCTGGCTTTACCGCGATTGCCACTTTTATTATTGGTAATATTTCTGTTTCGTGATGCGATTAGGGCGATCGCCGGGCCGGAGTTGGGTATATTTGTGTTGGTAGTCCTGGTGATCGGTGGACTCAATTGGATGTCTGTAGCAAGATTAGTACGAGCTGGCTTTTTGACAGTACGGGAAATGGAATTTGTCACAGCAGCTCGTGCCCTTGGCGCTACTCCCTGGCGGCTGATTTGGATGCACATTCTTCCCAATGTCATCAGTCCAGTATTGGTTGCTGCTACGCTGGCAGTAAGTACAGCAATTATTACCGAATCCACCCTCAGCTTTTTTGGTTTGGGTTTTCCGCCAGACGTGCCAACCTGGGGAAGGATGCTTTATGAAGCACAAAACTTTTTGGAATTTGCTCCCTATATGGTGATTTTTCCGGGGATGGCAATATTTCTCACAGTCCTAAGTATTAACTATATAGGTGATGGTTTAAGAGATGCTTTCGATCCCAGATTGTCCTAAATCACTGTTTTAATTTAAGTAGCCTTACTGAACTGCGTATACTAATTTCCCTGGAATATGTACTTAATATTAAAAAACTAACCACAAAGAACACAAAGAACACAAAGGAAGAAATTGATACTCATTAAGTGAAAGCTTATAGAGAATTGGTAGTACAACAGGGTACAGGGAACAGGACAATTAAACTTATCTGTCTCCTGTCTCCTATCCCCTATTACCTAATCTTCCTTCTGCCATCTGCCTTCTTGCACTTACTTTCGTCTCCAATCTTTAATATTCCAAGTATCGGCATCCCACGGAGTTGTATCTACACCAACAAGTCTATTGTTGACTCCAACAACGTTAGCTCGAACTATTAAGGGAATAACCGCCCCATCTTTAATTAACAGATCGTTCATCTGAATAAATAGCTGCCGACGCTTTTGGGGATTTAACTCAGTTGCAGACTGTTTCCAAAGGGCATCATATTGAGGATTGCAGTAACGTGAAGTATTTTGCCGAGACCAATTATTCTTTTTCTGAGGAATTTCATCACAAGTCCAACTCTTCATGTAGGCGCCTGGATCTGGGCTGTTATTACCTGTAGTAAACATTTGCATATCAGCGTAGAAGTGAAGAGTGGTATCTGGATTAGCAGGATCGGCTGAAAAGAAAATACTCGGATCAATACTTTTGAGTTCTACCCTGACGCCAAGAGATGTTAATGCTTGTTTAACAATTTCTTGAGTTTTCTGACGCAGTGGGTTAACTGATGTTTGGAAAAGAACACTCATCTCCTTGCCATTTTTATCTCGGATGCCGTTACCATTTGTATCTTTCCATCCAGCCTCATCCAGTAAGGCAGCAGCTTTTTGCAAGTTAAATTCGTATTTAGTATTAGGTGAATTATAAATATCAGGTGCGACTAAGAGATTTACAGCCGGGCGTCCGATCGCACCATATAATTGTTTGGCAATGGTGTCGCGATCGATAGCATAGCTAAAAGCCTGACGAACTTTGCGATCGCTAAAAAAGGGATGGCGATATTTGAGACTTGAGCGTTCACCCTCCTGCGTTGCCTGGTTGGGATCTGTCTGATTAATCAACATCCGCTCTACTTCAGCACCAAAGCTAGTTTGTAGTTTACCTTGACCTGCGGTTTCCAGTTGCTTGAGGATTGGGGCTTCTACCTGGAGATTCCAAGCGAAATCTGCGTTTTGTGTCTGCAGCACTGCTCTAGCAGCCGAAGTTGCATCACCACCACCCTTGAGTTCTACTCGTTTAAATAAAGGCTGACTGGCTTCGCGAAATACAGGATTAGGCTCATAGATGATAATATCACCGGGCTTGAATTGTACTACTCGGTAAGGGCCAGTGCCGACAGGAAGTAAATTACCTGGAGCCTCCCTAGCGTTAGAGCCGTTATATTTCTCAAAAATATGGCGAGGCAAGATCATCCCGTTTTCGCCAACAAAAGGTAACGACCAAGCTGGATTGATATTCTTAAAATTGATTTTGACGGTATAATCGTCAACAGCTTCAACGTTTTTAACAGCTTCATAATAGGCAGTACTAGTGGCACCTACAGCTGGGTTAGAAAGAAACTTATAAGTGAAAACCACATCTTGTGCTGTAAAAGATTGACCATCAGACCACTTAATTCCCTGCTTGAGCTTCCAAGTGACTGAGGTGCCATCTTTCGCTATTCCACCATTCTCAACGGTAGGAATTTCCGCAGCGAGAAAAAGGATTAATTTACCGTCTTTATTGTAAGTGGCAAGGGGTTCGTAAGTAACTCGACTGCCCTCAAAATCTTTATTACCTTGGGCTAGATGGGGATTGAGGATAGTTGGCGCTTGCCAGTAGAGAAGTCGTAAAGTATTGCTATTGCCCCCAACAGAAGTAGACTCTTGGGCGGTGGGAGAAGAACAGGCAGACAAGAAGGATACACATATGCATGACAAGGCAATAATCTGAGCTTTGCTTAATTTTTTGAAGTTAAACATCATAAATGTAAAAATTTCTACCCACCCTTAACTG
Source organism: Chlorogloeopsis fritschii PCC 6912 (assembly GCF_000317285.1). Taxonomy (GTDB): domain Bacteria; phylum Cyanobacteriota; class Cyanobacteriia; order Cyanobacteriales; family Nostocaceae; genus Chlorogloeopsis; species Chlorogloeopsis fritschii. Next base: position 123,313 of record NZ_AJLN01000047.1, read on the forward strand.
TGGGCTATAAATTGACTTTTTGCCATGCCAACTTTGCCGCACCCAACATCCCGGCAGAATTGCCTAATTCCGCTGCCAACAGTTGTATTCCCACGCGAGATGTTCTCAACACTCGCTTTTCAATTTCTCTTTTGGCTGCTGGTAAGAAAAACTCAGCACTAGCGCTGACACCACCACCAATTACGATCGCTTCTGGTGTCAGTACGTAAATTAAACTAGTTAACCCGATACCCAAATCTCTACCGTACTCCTGCCAAAAAGCCAAAGCTTGAGGATCTCCCGCTTTTGCCAAACTGCCCAACTCTGCTGGATCTTTGCCAGTGCGGCGACGAATTGCCGTAATTGAGACATATTGCTCCAGAGAGCCTTGGTTACCACTATTACACGCCGGGCCATCTGGATTAAACGTAATTAAACCCAATTCCCCAGCTGCTCCATAATGCCCTACAAACAATTTCCCATTTAGAATAATTGCACCACCAACACCAGTCCCCAAAGTTAGTAAAATCAGATTTTGAAAGTAGCGCCCGGCTCCTAACCAAGCTTCTCCCCAGCCCGCACAATTAGCATCATTAGCCACAACCGTTGGTTTGCCAGTTTTTGCTTCCAGAGCGTCAGCAAGGGGAACATCGCACCATCCTGGCAGGTTAATAGCGAGTTTAGCAATTCTTCCGGCTGCATCTGGAGGCCCAGGAGTACCAACACCAATGGCTATAGTTTGATTTTCCGGATCGAGTAGGGCGATCGCATCCACCATTGCCGCTATTACTGCCTCTGGGGTTGCAGGTTGGGGAGTCGCTACAGTTAAAGACTTGCGGCAAGTACCATCAGCTGTGAAACGCCCCAGCTTAATTGCTGTTCCCCCCAAGTCAATACCAATTACTTCTGGTGTCACCACAATACCCTTTCTGCCGACTGAGCCTAATGTGCGCCTAACGTTGCACATTTTTTCGTTATGAACGTCATGAGTCATTTATCCTTTGTGTTACAAATGACTAATGACAACCCTCACGAGTAAATGTGTAAATTGCATACGTAACAGCTTATTACCTGTGGTTAGTTTTTTTCTGGCTGATTTTACTTGGCTCAACTGTAACTTGACTGACATAAGTCATTGAAGATGAATGTAAATTGGCTTGTGCCTGCCAAGATGGGAGGGGCGTACCACGTAAAATGCCAGCAAGGGCAACAGAGAGCATAAAGCCACCAGCAGCAGCCGCAACTAAAGAAAGATTATCTTTCACACGATTCTCTCAGGTGAATTACAACAAATAATAGACTAGCAAATCAAATTATCAAATGAGGGTAGTTAGTAGACTGTAAATACGCACTCCCTGAAGCACCTCAAAATAACAGCATAATAAAATCACACAACTATATACTTCTTATTGAAAAATGACACAGCTATCTCACCCTCATCGCACCCGCATCTTACCGCCATCTCCAATAACAGTTTCTGAAAAGAACCGCCGTCAGGAAAAGCAAAATGCTCTTGCTATGCGGTGTCGTGTTGTTTTCGAGCGCTTGCGCCCACAACTTATAGATACTCATTACAACTGTTATATAGCCATCGATCCAGAGAGCGAAAACTATTTTATTGATCCAACACTAAAGGGAATAACGCAAAAAATCCGTGATGCCTATGGTAACCCTGATCGGGTTAAACTCACCATCTTTCGACTCAACGACACAGGAACCTGCGGTAGGTTATGGGTTTAGGTGTCTTTGGGGATAATGGCGAGCTATTATTTGAAATTCAGCTTATTGCTGCCAATGGCGAGATATTTTCTGTCGCACCAAACACACCACGCGATCACTGTCATTTTGAGCGTAGTGTCACCAGCTCCCTAAATCATTAACTATTTCCGAATTCCATTTTCTCGCCGCAAACGGGGATTAATAAATTCATTTAACCCTTCTCCCAGTAGCGATAGCCCCACCACCATTGATGTCATCGCTAGCCCCGGAAAAAGTGTAGTCCACCAAATGCCTGTAGATAGTGCTGGCAAAGCCTGTTTTAAATCGTGTCCCCATTCTGGTACTGCTTCCGGTAGTCCTAAACCTAAAAAGCCCAATCCACCCAAAATGAGAATGGCATCGGCAGCGTTAAGGGTAAATAGTACGGGTACGCTTTGAATAACGTTGAAAAATAAATAGCGAGAAAGTACTTGCCAGGTATTAGCACCGATCGCTTGTGCTGCTTCTATGTAGACTTCTGTTTTGACGCTGACAGTGTGGTTGCGGACAACTCGATAATACTGAGGAACGTAAGCAATACTAATGGCGATCGCGGCATTTAATATTCCCCGCCCCACTACAAACGCCAGCGTTACCGAAAGCAATAACCCCGGTAGAGTGTAGATGCTATCCATTAAAAACAGCAGCATCTTGTCTAATCTACCGCCAACATAGCCACTCACCATACCCAAAGGCACACCGATCGCCATACTCAGTGCGGTGGCTAGCAAAACAACTTGCAGTGCAGCTTTTGCACCTAAGATTGTGCGTGAGAATACGTCATAGCCCAAGCTATCGGTACCGAACCAATGCTTGGCTGAAGGTGGCTCAAGAGGAACGTTACTTAATAACTCTGTAGGGCTTTGCAGCCATCCCCAACTCACAAACAAAGGGGCAAACAATGCTAGGAATATGAAAAAAAGGGTGATGGCTAACCCTACAAGCATTAACTGGTGAGAAAGGGTAGGACTTTTAGTAAAAATTAAAAATCTTTTTGACAGTTGGGGTTTGATCAGGCTCATATAGTTAAGAAGGCAGAGGGCAGAGGGCAGAGGGCAGTAGACGCGCAGCCATTCCGTAGGTAGGCAGAAGGTAAAAGCCCTATAGAACAATATTTAAGTCCGTTGAGACGGACTTGTGCTATGAGCCAGAGAATTAATTCTCTGGCAGGAAATAGGGTAGTACTCGACCAGGTTAATTTTGATAGGGTTAATCAATTTTGATTTTCTTGTTTCTTTCTTCCTTTGCGCTCTACCCTTACGGGAAGCCGCTACGCGTCTAATGCGTACTTTGTGGTTCGTTCTCTTACCTATCAAATTTATTATGGTGGACTGGTAGGTTCAAGATATGAAGTAAAATTTTGAGTTTCCAGAGACATTTTGTCAACCCAAAACTCAAAACTCACTACTACTATGACAAATAGCTTTCCACCAACTGACGATATTCGCTCTTGGGTTTGACGCCTTTAAGTTCTTTCACTAGTTCCTTATTTTTAAAGAACTGAACTGTTGGTGTTCCTGTAATGCCTGCATTTTCGGCAATATCTCGGTCTTTGTCGATATCAACTTCCACAAAGTGGATTTTGCCGTCAAATTCATCTACTACCTTATTTAATATTGGCTTGAGAGTGTGGCAAGGGCCGCATCCAGGAGAGACGTATTTGACAATGAGTAGGCGATCGCTTTCGTGGAAAAGCTTCCTGAGAGCATAACCCCCTTCATAACGCGTCCTATTAATATCAAATTCAGTGTCAGGGGGAGTTCTGTGGTCAGTTGGCTGAGGCTGCAAATCATTATCTGGAGTTTGCGACACCTGATGGAACTCTTGAATCAAACCACTCGATGACAACCAGCGTTCTGCCAACATCGCTGCCATACAGCCACTACCCGCAGCAGTAATCGCTTGACGATACTCATGATCCTGCACGTCACCAGCAGCAAAAACACCCTCTACACTAGTTTCTGGGGAACCAGGCTTGGTAACAATGTAACCCACTTCATCTAATTCGATTTGTCCCTTGAATAAAGAGGTATTGGGAGTGTGACCGATCGCGTAGAATAATCCCCTAACGTGCAGTTCGCTTTCTTCACCAGTTTTATTGTTGCGGATTTTCACCCCTTCCATGTGACCATTACCAAATATATCCACAGGTTCAGTATTCCAATGCACGTGGATTTTAGGGTTACTTAAAACACGGTCTTGCATAGCTTTAGAAGCCCGCATTTTTTCTGAGCGCACCAGCAAATTCACCTTAGAACCGTACTTGGTAAGGTAAATTGCTTCTTCTGCCGCCGAGTCGCCACCACCCACGACAGCCAACTCTGCTCCGTGAAAAATTGGTGTAGCACCGTCGCAAATTGCACAAGCAGAAATACCCCGGCTCCAAAACTGCCCCTCACAAGGTAGTCCCAATCGTTTTGCAGTTGCACCTGTGGCAATAATTAAACTATGGGTTTTAAATTCCCGTTCTTCAGAGCGGACAGTAAACGGACGCTGGCTTAAGTCAACTTCAACAACATCCTCTGTATATAGTTCAGCACCCCAACGTTCCGCCTGAGCCTTCATCTGATCCATCAATTCGGGGCCTGTAATTCCCTGCGGAAAGCCAGGGAAATTCTCTACTTCAGTCGTTGTCATGAGCTGTCCACCAGGCAAACCCCCGGCTTGGAACCCTTCAAATACCACTGGTTTGAGGTTAGCGCGTCCCGCGTAGATGGCTGCTGTGTAACCTGCTGGCCCGGAACCGATAATTACCACATTTTCTACTCTTGGGTTGGTCATAACAGTTACGCAAACTCATAACGACTACGCTTAATATAGCATAACAAACTGCGATGGGAAACGGTATAGTGAAGACACCTCGACCTAAATGCAGGGTATTGGCTTACTCATGAGGGCGATCGTGAAAAATATGCACTTTAAGCGCATATTAATTTACTAGGCGTTGCTGAATCGAGGTATGAAATTTAAAAATCAGGCATTTAAAACTCTTACTCTCTGCGACTCTGCGGCTCCGCGTGAGGCAAATTCATACTTTGGATCAGCAACACCGTTTACTAAGACTGCTGTTGCAGATATTTCCTAATAATTTCAACATCTACTTCTAGCAATTCTGCTATTTCTTGGATGCTCATATTTTTCTCAGTCAGTTTTGGAACTAATTCTAATTTTGTTTCTAGTTTGGTCTTTGTTAGTATGCTCTCATACAACCGAGTATTTTTAAATTCATCTAAATTAAGCATAGCTTCAATTTCCTCTAAAGCAAGATTGGGGAACTTGTAAAATATAATAGCTTGGATGAATGCTAAAACTTTCTTTTGAATATTTTCATCGGATAAGTTTTCTCTTACCTGATTAATTAGCTATTGAGCTAAGGAAGTAGCTTTTGTAGGTGTTTCTATAAATAGTTTAGCAATTCCTATGCCCAAGGTATCCTCAGCCCTAGTAGAAAGTTCATTTAGATAAATGCAACGTAGATGTTGTGTCCATTAAAACTCTATAACGAGGGTGAGGCAGGGTTTCATGAATGCGTTGATCGTAAATAACAACTACATACCAATCTGAATTGGCTGGTTTATATTGACGGAAATAAACCAAAATTTCTCCAAATAATTGTTCGTAAAATTCTTCATCTTTGTAGGTTTGCAATTCTACAAAATATAAGGGTTCATTTTCAAAACCCTCAATAGTAGAAAACACTCCGTCTAAACGAAATGATTGTTGTTTTACTTCAGATGCAGTAAATGTGTAGATATTGGGATTATTATCAGGTTTTTCAATAAGCTCAAAAAATATTTGTGGTAGTTCCTTTATAAGTTCATAAAAAATTACATCTGTTTTCATTAATTTTATTAATGGCAAACTATACAGCTGTTCTTGTCCACACACAATACATTGTAGCTTTCGTAGGTTGAGGTGCGTATGATAGATACAGCAGCGTTATTTGGTGTAATATGTCCCTCACCATTGCAGATTTAGAGCAACTACAAAGCGAGCATCCAGAATGGCGGATGGAGCTGGTAGAAGGGAACATTATAGTTATGGGGCCATCAGATTACGAATCAGAGGAAATAGGTGCTCGTTTAATTACCTTCTTGAATAACTGGGTAATGTCGCGCAAATTAGGGCGAGTAACTGGTTCTAGCGCAGGCTTCATTCTGCCAAGTATGGAAGAGGGCGACTCAGAAAAAAGAAACCTGCGTGCCCCTGATGTTTCTTTTGTGCGGGCTGACAGACTAAAAAAGAGCAAGCGCGACTTTGTAGAGTTAGTTCCAGATTTGATGGTAGAAGTCAAATCAAAATCAGACAGAATTAAACCGCTTGAAGAAAAAATTCAGTTATTCTTACAACTTGGCTCTACAGTCGGGATACTAATTGATCCTGACCAGTTGACAGTAACAGTTTACCGACTCAACCAAGCTCCAGTAGTATTGCAGAATGGAGACACACTCACGTTACCAGATGTGCTACCAGGTTGGGAATTGGCAATATCAGAACTATGGCCGCCTGAATTTGAATAACTAGATATCACCAGAAATTAATTATGCGTTACTCAAATATCAATCTTGTGGTATGGACAACTTGTCCGCACCGGACGGGCTAAAAGCCCATCCCACAAGAAAGCTATCATGCAACATTTTAGACTTGCCACGCCACTATCCTCACGGGAAGCAACCGCACATCTATAGAGTGACAGCGACCGTTTACTGAACCATATTGACTTATCTTTCAAATTCAGTCTGGAAATGCTTATTAGACAGGTTTTCGCATCGAAAAGAACCACTAACTTACAACCAAATAAAATTTTTTTTGGTGGGAGTGATATGAAATTGATCGGTGGTGGGTAAGTTATTTTTAGAACGCGATAAGCAGTCACCACCATAAGGAGTTACAGATATGAAAACCGAACTGAAAGCCAAGTTTTTACAACACATTCTTAATAAAAAGAAAGAAGACGAAGGTTTCACCCTCATTGAATTACTGGTAGTAATTATTATTATCGGCATTCTGTCAGCTATTGCACTACCTTCTTTCCTTAACCAAGCTAATAAAGCAAAACAATCTGAAGCGAAAACCTATGTTGGTTCTATGAACCGCGCACAACAAGCTTACTACTTGGAAAATAACGCATTTGCAGCTCAAGCTGACTTCGGTAAATTAGGTCTTGGTATTGCAACACAAACCACAAATTACATATATACGATTGCCGATGGCGGTACTACTAACCCCAGCCTAGTAACTAACCAAGCAGCAACAGTAGTTGGTAATGCGCCTCTCAAAACTTACGTCGGTGGTGTGAGTGTAGCAACGCAAGCTGCTACTAGTGAAGCTACGACCATAGCTATTTTGTGCGAAGCTAACCAAGCCAGAGTTAATGGTGGTGCAGTCGTAGCACCAGTTACTGCTACTGCAAACGGGCCTGCTTGCCCCACTGGCTTCACTGCTTTGAGATAAGTAGAGAAATGGCTTACTACCTGAGAATACAGTTTGTCTAAACGAATTCATGACAAAGTTAATTTTTCGTGTAGTGTGTATTGAACTAAATTAAATATTTTTCAAAGTGGGTAGATGCTTCTATCCACTTTGTTTCCATTATGTGAGTCATTCACAAATCTTGTCCCTATATTTATTTTATGAAAATTTCAATGATTACTGATACATATAATTGGCAACATCTGGCTGATCAATACTTTCTACAAGAAAACTATCTCCAAGCAGCACAGTTATACGAACAAGCAATAGCAATAGAACCAAATACTATTTCTTATTATTGGCATTTAGGATTATTATTGCTATTACAAGGACAAGAAGCAGAAGCTCAAATGACTTGGATGCTGCCAATAACAGAGGCAGATGAAGAGCATTTACAAATTTGGACAAATGAACTATTTAAATTTTTACAAACAGAAGCTGAAAGGCGGGAAAATCTGACGGAATACTCTGTAGCCTGGTTAATTCGCCAGCATATGAGGGAAATTATTCCTAGTGATATTAATAATTTACTCCAAATTCTTCTACTTTATCTCAAACTAGAAAAATTTGAAGTAATGAATGAATTGCATGACTGGGGATTAATTGAAATTTTAAATGAAAAAGAAAGTGTAAATATTGATGCTAACTTGTTGAGACAATTTTTAGAGGAACTTTTAAATACTATTCCTTTACATCCAATAGTTTTGAGTTTAGTAGAAGCTTGTTTACCTTATTTCTCTGATACTTATCAATGCTTCGATATACTACTTACGGCTACTCTGAAAATTGGTCATACTCTACAGCAACCTATACTAGCATCATCTCTTCTCAAGTTACATTTGCGTTTAGAGCCAGAAAATGTCGAAATTTTGCGACATTTAGCTATTTTTTATCAAGATGCTCGCAATTATTCTCAAGGAATAGAAACAGCTAAGTTATGTTATTCGCTATCAGAAGGTTTAGCGGATAAAATTTTTGCACTTCATTTACTATTAAGGGGTTTAATGTCAGCAGGAGGATATTGGAAAGAGATATGTGAAACTTGCCAGGAGCTAGAAACTGTATTTCAACAGTTTATACAAGCACAACCAATTGCTTTAGAAGAGGGAAGAATCCTGCGGTTACTGACACCATCTTTTGCTATACCTCACATTAAAGATACTCCCACTAATTTTCGATTAATTCATAATAAAATAGCTGAGATTTTTAATAATGATATTAAAGATTTAGCTCAATCAGAAGGAAAAAATTATTGTTGTAATATTACTAATAAACAAGTTTTAAGGACTCCCAATAAAAAATTAAAAATTGGCTATATATCATACGCTCTCAGGAATCATTCTGTTGGTTGGTTAGCTCGTTGGATATTTCAGCATCATAATCGAGATAATTTTGATATTCATACCTATTTTGTAAACTATAAGTTAATCAATGATTTTCTTCAAGATTGGTATGTACAACAGGCAGGAACAACTCACAAACTAGGCATGAATGGCTTAGAAATTGCTGAACAGATATATCAGGATGAAATTGATATTTTAATTGACCTTGATAGCATCACTCTAGATATTACTAGCGAAGTTATGGCACTCAAGCCAGCACCCATTCAAGTTACTTGGCTTGGTTGGGATGCATCGGGTATACCTGCAATTGATTACTACATTGCAGATCCTTATGTATTGCCAGATGATGCACAAGACTACTACACAGAGAAAATCTGGAGATTACCGCAAACTTACATCGCAGTAGATGGTTTTGAGGTGGGTGTACCAACTCTCCGTCGAGAGGACTTGAACATTCCTGGAGATGCTGTTGTGTATCTAAGCGCTCAAAGAGGATATAAGCGCCATCCAGAAACAACTAGATGGCAAATGCAAATTATTAAACAAGTACCTAACAGCTACTTTTTAATTAAGGGACTTGCTGAAGAAGAAGCAATTAAACGCTTCTTTTATCAAATAGCCGAAGAAGAAGGTGTGGATTGTTCTCGGTTGCGTTTTTTACCGCAAGTTCCTCTAGAGTCAGTTCATCGTGCTAATTTAGGCATTGCTGATATTGTATTGGATACATTTCCTTATAACGGAGCTACAACAACTCTAGAAACATTGTGGATGGGTATCCCTTTAGTAACGCGAGTTGGTGAGCAATTTGCAGCGCGTAACAGCTACACAATGATGGTAAATGCAGGTATTACAGAAGGTATCGCTTGGACGGATGAAGAGTATATAGAGTGGGGTGTGCGCTTAGGTAAGGATGCAGCTTTAAGAGAGCAAATTACTTGGAAACTGCGACAGTCAAGGCAAACAGCACCACTGTGGAATGGGAAGCAGTTCACTCGTGAGATGGAGAAGGCTTACGAGCAAATGTGGAAAAGGTATCTTGATGGATGAACTACCTCAACCTACAATGCTGAAGTAGATTGTTACTCACCAGCTTGATGTTTAAGTATATTTACTATATTATCTGATAACCATAAACCAGCATCGCGTAAAGCCTGAATTGCTGGAGATATACTAGAAATCAGTCCGCGTCTTTTTGCTAATATTAGTAAACCTCCTGTACCTATAGTAATAATACTTAATGATTGAGCGCAACGTCGTGCCGCTCTATCATCGACAATAGCGGCACAATCTAAGTTTTTCAAAGCTAAACTTAATACTTGTGATTCTCCTGTTCCTAAATCCCAAGCTGCTACTTCAGGTGCTATTCTATCAATTTCTACTCGTTGTATCCAAGAAACGGTTGGTAATTGTCTTGACGCAGTATCATCTTCTCCTCCTTTGGTGACTTCTTGAAACACACCTTCCGGTACTACAATTTCTGTAAATAATTGTGGTAGCAATTGTGCTTGTTGACTTTTAAATAGAACGATCAGAGGAGAAGAATTAATGATAATGCGATTAATCGACATTCGCCAGTTCCTCAGCCAATTCTTCTGTAGTATATTGCATAAAATCAACTCGATAACGAGATAAAGCATTGATAAATTCTACACGAGTTAACCCAGCAATCTCTGCAGCTTTATTTTGCGATATATTACCTATTTCATACCATTTAACTGCGGCGGCAATCCTCATTTCTTGAACAAATTCTTGAGGGTTTTTGCGAAGTGAAGAAAATACTGTTTCCGGTAATTGAATAGATATGGTTTTCATAAATTGCGAATGATATAAATTTGTGGTGTACTTCACCTCATTGTACGCTATAGTATATTGTGGTGTACAAATCGGTAAAGATAAGACTTTAAGACAAACTAACCCTGGCGACTGGAAGTCGCGGCTATACAGACAAAACCCACCTACGCGGGTTGTTTTGCGGGCTTTTTTCTTTTGCATGAACAAAAAAATACCAGAGATTTAAATCTCTGGCTGATAGCTCAAGTCCACTTCGGTGGAATCAATATTAGACTTTTATAACTACATAGGTGCAACTACCAAGCTAGAAGTGATTAAGTTATCCAATCCCCAAACAGAAAGTTGTTGTATGAGTATTGGTGTCAATGCTTGTTTATTCTCATGTTTCAAAACAAGTCTAGCTGTCAGGCGAGGTAGTAAAGCTTTCCACTGATTATCTGCCAGTTTACCTACCAAAGAAATTTCTAATCCTTCAGTTATATCTAAATCTTCATTCATTAAAATATTCATCGCTACACTAGACAAAAACATTTCGGCTTCTTCAGTAGTAATTTTACTAGTATCAATGAGTAAAGTGGTGTGTTCGGTATCTAGATGGTTTGCGATCGCTGCAATTACTTGCTGCAATTCTTCACCTAAAGTCTCTTCAGGCTGCGACCAATCTGGGAAAATAATTAGGTTAGTATCTCTTAAACGCAGGTTTTGGCATAGAGTTTCAGTAACATAATTGTTGAATAACTCTTGAAAGATAGCGCCCATCTTAGCTGAATAAGAGCGACTATCCAGAAAACTGGGGTTATGCTGCATTTTCTCCTGAATTTGTTCCCTCTTTTGCTGGCGTAATTCAGGATTAGTACCAAGTGCGATCGCTAACTGTATATAAGACTCTTCACTATCTGCAACTAACTCAGGAATATCTAGTGATTGCACCATTGCTGCTCCCATTGCAGAGCGAAAACTATTTCCTGTTCTAGCTATTACTGGCAGATTAACCTGTAGCGGCTCTACCAGTGAAGTTGTTCCTGCGAAAGGATAAGAATCAAGATAGACATCAGCAATTTTGAAGTATTCCTTAACATCTTCTCTATCTGGTACTGGTTGAGGATCTAAAACCAGCAAGCGATCGGCTTCTAGTCCATGCCTTGAAAATATTGAGTTAAGGTGATTAATAAAAGCTTGTTTGGGGTAAGAATTAGACCAATTCGGCCCAAATGGCAGAAGCACCAGAACAGAATTGGGTACTTCAGCAATGATTTTTGCCCATGTCTCCATCAGTTCAGGAATGATTTTGAAGAAATTAGCGCCAGAGATAAAAACAACAGTATCTTCAGAAATCCCTAAGTTTTCTCGTTCAACTTTGACAGTTTCCTTTCCTTGCTCAGTTCCATAACTAAAGCAATGAGCACTTCCTTCTAGCTTCAGCAACTTTTCTCGATACTGTTCTTGTGCTGTTGGTGATGAATCGGTAAGCGTACCGGAGATGTAGTAATCCATATGTCTCATTCCGGTTGTTACTACAGAACCTCCACTGGTAACTTGTATTCTGGCTAATCTATGCATTGCTAAAAGGCAAATTTTATTGGTTACTGCCGTCACATTTGTTGCAATAAATAATATATCGAGGTCATCAGCACGAATTGTATTTACTTGTTCTGATAAATTTTGTGGTAGCAGCTTGAAGAAGTTTGCACAACTTCGACAATATTGCTCTAGTGGATGACTAGTTGCTTGAAGAGAATACAAAATGACTTCAAAGTCTCTACTGATATATTCATAAACAGGGAGATAGGCAAATGTTTCAGAACCTGGTGTGAAATGTGCTGCTAGAATACCAAGCCGGATTTTTTTTCTATTTACAGCCCGATCTGCAAATTCATAATTGACTTCACACCCATTAACTTTTAGGAATAATTCTAGTATTTCTGCACGTCTCGCATAGATATCTTTGATATTCACTTCATTAAAATATACAGGAATAAAATTAGCAATTTGAGCAAAAGTATTAACTACTTCCTGCCACAAAAGAGAATCGGGATTACTGAATATGGATGCGTATAAATAATCAAGCCACCCCTGAATATGTTTGCAGTAATTATCTGCTTCTCCCAATTCGTGGAAATGGACTGGAGAAGAAAATAGGAAGTGCAGATAGTCCTGAAGCAACCAATTGGGTATGTGAGAAAGATCATGCTGTAATGGTAACTGGTCCGCACGACAATATAGCATAGCTGCTAGTAGATGCTGAATCGCTTGTGGCTGCTCAAAACCTTGAGAAATATATATAACTAGATTATTAACAAAAATATGTTCTTCGCTAGTCAAACTCGTGTATTTAATACTACTGCTGAGTAACATATTATGTGTTTTCCCCAGCATACCCGCGTACATATCTGCTAGCTGATTATCTGAAATATTTAGCCATTGCTCTGCTAGTTGTTTTCGCGATTGACGCAAATCAGAATCCTGCTCACTCAAGGTTGCATAGCTGTAAAAAGCTTGTTGTCTTGTAAGGTGAGGATAGCGTGTATCGCTATAGATTGTCTGAAAAAGTTTTAGATAATCTAAAAGGATAGTTTCTTTTAAAGCAGCATTACGACGAGTTTGTTGCTGTGGATGTATTCTAAAATGAGATAGAACTTTATTAACAAAACCGATTTTATATTGGCTCATAATTCTGAACCACATTTCTAAATCTACCAGTTGGCAGAACTCAGGATTAAACAATCCTACCTTGTCAAAAACAGCTTTTCTAATTAAGACTGTGCTTGGTTCACCAATCTTATTAATTGGAGCATCAAATATATTTGAATGTTCTAATAATTCCAGTCCTAATTGAATTGGCTTTAATGTTGACCAAGCTTTATGTACATCCTTAGCCTCGTGATACATTAAAAAATTTGAATCATAGTAGGTATCGCCAGTGTTTGTAAAAAGTTTTCTTGGTGAAAAAACCAAACCTATCTCTTCATCTTGTTCGGCAATTATGACCATTTCTTCAATAGCATTTGGCTCCAATAGATCATCTTGAAATAAGAATTTTATATATTTGCCTTGAGCTTGAGAAATACAGAAATTCCAATTTTGAGCTAATCCATACTGGCTGTGTTCAAGAATTGAGAACTCAAAAGATGATTTTTCTTGTAACGATTGAGCGATCTCAACTGTTTTATCACTAGAACTATCATCAGATAAAATAATTTCTACATTAGGATAGGTTTGCTCTAAAACACTATTAATAGCTTCCGCAATATACTTTTCGCCATTGTAGGTAGGTATACAAACACTAATCAGAGGTGTGGAGATATTTCTTGATTTATGTTTTATAAGTTTAGATTGGATCTGAACATTTTCTTTGATTTGTACCTGGCTTTGGAAATTAATATTTCCGATTATGTGAGGACTAAAGCAAGGGTCATATGCAAGAACTTTATCCCATTTATCTTGCATCATTTTAGCGGCTGTTGTTTCAATTTGCAAACGTTCTTCTTGGCTAAAATTAACTTTCCAACTGTTTAATTCTTGATTAATCAGCTTGACATGAGGAAGATAGATACTTCGATAGCCTCTCGCCCTCATCTTTAAACATAAATCCACATCGTTATAGATAAAAGGTAATGTTTCATCAAATCCATCAATACTTTCAAACACGTCTTTACGACACATTAAACAATCTCCTGTGACGGCTGAGACGTTTTTTATCAATCCGATATTAGCTCCTGTTTCGTATTCGTCTATTCTAGTAAGCCCTTTATAGATATGATTAGCAACTTTACCTAAACCTAGTGCTAATCCTACGTGTTGAATAGAATTGTTAGAATCAATTAAAAATGCACCAACAGCACCTATACATTTTCTTTGGACTTGCTCAACCATTGCATTGAGCCAATCCTTTTGAATAACCTGAATGTCACTACTCAAAAAACATAAATAATCCCCTTTCGCTTTTGCAACAGAATAATTATTCAGTATTGAATAATTGAAGGGAATGTTATAAGAGCAGTACTTAAATCGATTGGGCTGTTGAACTTGCCACTTGTCAATAATTTTCTGTGCTTCAGATTTTAAACTACCATTATCTATGACTATTACTTCATAATTCGGATATACTGTTTCAGTGAAAATTGATTTTAGGCACTGGTTTAATATCGAGTTAAAGTCTTTGACAGTAATGATAATGCTAACTAATTTATAACAGTCTATTTCATAATGAACATGGTAATGTCCAGGGATGTTAGAGTCTGGTAAAACTTTTCCTTTCTCGCCTCTTCTATAAAGCGCATCTGTCAAAGCCTTAAATCCTGCTTCATAGGCATAAGATTTTGCAGTTGTAGAAGCAGATGTAGAGCCAGAGTGAAGACGCCAATGATAGAGGATTTTGGGTATGTGAAATATTTTCTCAGTTTTCTCTGTCAATCTCAAAACTAAATCATAATCTTGGCTTCCTTCGTAGCCAGTTCTAAAGCCACCAATTTCATTGACAAGCGATCGCCGATAAACACCGAGATGGCAGGTGTACATTCGAGATAAAAATGAATCAGGACACCAATCTGGTTTATAAGTAGGAAAAATAAACTGATTATTGTCATCAACTTTATCTTCATCTGAATAGATCATGTCTGCATCTGGATGCTGATTGAGCAGCAGTACTACTTCGTATAAGGCATCCAGTGTTAATAAGTCATCGTGATCAAGAAGTGCTATAAACTCTCCTGTTGCTATTTCTATAGCTGAGTTAGAGCTACGGGAAATATGACCATTTTCATTTCTGAAGATAACTTTGATGCGGGAATCTGCTTGAGAATACTCTTCTAATATTTTTCTAATATGAGGTTCCGTAGAAGCATCATCAGCAATACATAACTCCCAGTGTGGATAAGTCTGATTTAATACAGATTCAATTGCAGCTTTTAAATACCTTTCAGGAGTATTAAAAACTGGGAAGATAATACTGAAAATAGGTTTATAATTAACAGGTTCAACCTTTGAAGTGGGAGCGATTAGGCTATTCAAATCCCAAGCTGGAAGTTTTTGGGTGAGTAATTTTGTTAGTGGCGCTTGGTTCTCATGTTTCAAAATAATTCGTGCTTTAATATATGGTAACAAAGCTTGCCATTGGATATTACTCAAGTTTTCAATTAAGGAAATTTGTAATTTCTCAGCAATATCTAAATCTTCTTTCATTAATAAATCCATGAAGACACTGGATAAAAACAGTTCAGCGTTCTCCATAGGAAAATTATTGCTGTCGATAATCAGAGTAGTTTTTTGACTATCAGAATGAGTAGCAAGAGCTTTAATTACTTCTTGTAACTCTAAACTAATGAATTCTTCTGATTGATTCCAATCAGGGAAAATAATCAGATTAACATTTCTCAAAGATAAGTTGTTTAATTCTTGTTTCTCAGTATCAACTATATTAGATATGCTCTTAACAGATATATCTGAAATGTATTGAATATTCTTATCTAAGATAAAATGAAATGTACTAATAGAAAATACATCTGTAACTCGTAAAATATTAGAGTTATTTAATGAGATTTTTGATTTGGAATTAGCACAAACTATGCCAATCATATCATTGATAAAACGATAAACAGTATCTTTACCATGTTGTATCCATATTTTCTGTTGAGTTCGCACCTCATGCAATGTTTTTTGTGCATATTCTACTTCTTCTAAACCATAAGCAATTCCCTTTAATTCATTTTGTTCATTTTGTTCTAAAAACATTGAAAGAGATAAGCTTTGAAACCATTGCTTTTTATTAGTTCCTCGTATCGGCAGTACTATAGGAATACATCCGCATAAAGCTGCCATAAAAATTATGTAAGAATAAGGATCGTAAGAAATTAGATATTCTTTTGTATTAAAAATATGAATAAGAATTTCTTGAGATAAATTGTCATCCAAAAAAAGGGAATCAGACGGATGAATATAATTTAATGGCTTATGAAATTTGTTACCTTTTCTTATAATGTGGCAATATCCATCTCTTGATTTTCCATGATTTTTTAGTTCAGGATTAAGATATAATGGGGAAAGAATATTATACTTGTTTACATTTTGTTGAGGATTATATGTACTATAATGATAAACATAATCATCTTTTCCCCACGTTGTATATATATTATGGGGGCAATGAATACCGAGTTCGCAAAGAATCCATCTAACTACATACTTTGCATTTAAAGGATTGCCAAATACTACTTCTGGATATATTACAACCGTATTTTCATTAAGGTCAGATTCTGTTGCATAATTATCAAAAATATTATTTGGTAATTTAGCTCCATCTGTATCAAATATTTTGCAAGCAATCTTATATTCATGAATGATTCGGGCGAGATTATAAAGAGCGATAACTCCACCCGTATCAGATTTAAATGCTGGAGCAGATATAATAAAGTTTAGCTGATGTGTTTTGGTGTTATTACTCATAATAATTAAGTCAATAGTTATTGTTATACAAATAAACTGTTTAATATTTAATTTGTATATATTTTATAAACAAAAGTATTGACTAGTGGGATTTTGTATGTGCTGATTATTCAAGTTAAAAATATCTTAGTTTATCCTATTAATGAAAAGCATAATTTAACGAGATGGAGGCATCTTCAGTCTACAAAATCCTAAAATATTTTGTATCTAACCTATCTATTCTAGATATTTGGATAAGTTTTGGTTTGGTATTAATTAAGTAGTTTTGGCTTCAGTAATAGCAGTTCTTATGATTTGAGCTATTATCCGGATTATATCTTGATTAATTGATGTTCCTGTGGGTAACAGTAAAACACAATCTCCTAATTTTTCAGTTTCAGGTAATAGTAATCTTGTGTGAGGAAAATAGGAGCGATAGGGTTCCATACGATGACAACCCGGATAAAAGTAGCGACGAGCAATAATATTGTTAGCATGGAGAATTTCAAGCAGTTTATCACGACTAATGTGTGTTTCTAATTCATCTATTTCTAAAATAATGTATTGATAGTTACACTTTTCTTGCTCATTGAAT
This sequence comes from Chlorogloeopsis fritschii PCC 6912, assembly GCF_000317285.1. GTDB lineage: Bacteria > Cyanobacteriota > Cyanobacteriia > Cyanobacteriales > Nostocaceae > Chlorogloeopsis > Chlorogloeopsis fritschii. The sequence goes on from NZ_AJLN01000047.1 coordinate 140,668, forward strand.
TTAAATAAGGAAATACCAGGAATACCTCCAAGTTCTTGTTGATAGTATTTGTAGTTGCGATAGTTTACTTCACTAAACTCATCCATACTTTCCAGGGAAGTTAATCCCATTGCTGCTGACATTTCACTCATCTTGCCATTTGTACCAATATAAATAACGTTATCCATACCAGCAAAACCAAAATTTTCCATTAAGCGAATTTTGTTCGCTAGTTCATTGTTATTGGTAACAATTGCTCCTCCCTCACAAGAATTTATAAATTTGGTAGCATGGAAGCTAAAAACCTCAATTTCTCCAAAATTACCAATCATCTGTCCTTTATAAGAACAACCAAAAGCATGAGCTGCATCAAATAGCAATTTAAGATTATGTTTTTGAGAAATTTTTGTTAAAGCTTCGATGTTACAAGGTTGTCCCCATACATGAACTCCGATAATTCCTGTTGTGCGAGGGGTAATCATGGCTTCTATACGCCAAGGGTTAATTGTATGAGTTTGAGGATCAATGTCACAAAAAACAGGGGTAATTTCTTGCCACTGGAGAGCATGAGCCGTTGCAATAAATGTAAAGGAGGGAACAATTACTTCACCTTTTAGTTCTAAGGCTCGAATAGCCAATTCTAATCCAACTGTTGCATTACAGGTAGCAATACAATGTTTAACTCCAACCAAATCTGCAATACGCTGCTCAAATTCCTGCACGTAAGGGCCGTGATTAGTCAGCCATCTTCTATCAAGAATATCGTTTATACGGCTTAAAAGGCGATCGCGGTTGCCTATATTAGGACGACCGACATACAATTTATCATTTAATGTGAGTGTATCACCAAAAATAGCTAAATCAGTGAAGTGTTTTTTAATATGAATCATACATTTATAAGTTATTCGGTTAATCTGTAGGAATTCTATTTTCTAATAAAAAATTGTTGTAATTTTCAAGGACGCCTAACTTATCTCGATCACCGATTTTGCGATTTCCTACATATATTCCCCACGGTTCTAAGTTTTTGGTAACAACCGAGCCTGCACCAACTGTAGCTCCTTCACCAACGGTAACGCCTGGTAAAATAACACTATTTGCTCCGATTAAACAAAACTTTCCTATATGTACAGGTAATCTCTTAGTGTTTCTATATTTTTCGTCAAGTGTAGGATTTCCAAATCCGCATCCTTGAAAATCTTCTGAAGCGGTAAAAATTCTAACTCCAGAAGATAATCCAGAAAAATCCTCCATCGTGAATTTTTCACCACCTGTGATAGAAGTGAATGAACCAATATGTACATAATTACCTATTTTGATTTTTGTTTTAGCATATATAAAAACAAAATCATCTATTATTATATTTTTGCCAAAGTCAATATTTCCTAAACCAATTATTTTTGTATATTCAAAAGTAGTAACTCCTGGAATATCATAATTATTATTCATGTATTGTCTCCTTTATCAAAATTTTTATATTTATTGATCGCCTTTTACCTCTCCTTTCCCTACATCTTTCTTCAGTTGCTCCAAATGCATTTTGTAATCTTGCCTTTCAGGATGCAGTTTCACCAGCTTTTCCAAAGGAGCGATCGCACCCTTGCCATCCTGCAACTGTAACTGTATTTTTACTAACCCCTCCAAAGCTACTCGGTTTTCAGGTTCTCTTTGTAACACTGACTCAAATCCCCGTGCCTGTTGCTGCAATGATGGTGCAGCAGACGCAACTTGAGCTTGTGGTGGATTCTGAATAGCCTGTACTAGTGCAGAAATTGCTGCAAAGCCTGTAGAGCCAAAGAAAGACACAAAGGATATCCAGGTTACTATTTTTTTTCGCCGCTCTAGCTGTTTGCGACGGGCGATCATGTATTCTTCCCCAGAACCAGCCATATTTGAATGTTTGCTGCGGATAAATACTTAAGTATCAGCAAGCCTCCTGTTATAAAAGTACCCACTCTTATCCAAGAACTATCATCTATGGCTAAAATTTTTTCACACCAAGTTCATAAGCCTGTCCTGAATGTAAAGATGAACAGGCTACTCTACGTAGATTTAGTGGCAGTAACAAGAACGTGGCAGATGGCTTGAGAGTAAGAAGAATCCAGAAGTCAGAATTCAGAATATTCTGGCTCCTGGCTCCTGGATTCAATGAGTGCGGGGGTGCAAAAACGCCGCTTATTCATCCACGCCTACACACAGAATTCAATAGCGAGTTGTTTGACTTCAACCGATGAGACTTGGTAAGCGATCGCTGTTTCGGGTGGTTCGTCGATTAGTTCAAAGAATATACTGGGGAAGCTTTGGAACAAGCGATAAAATATCGTATCTGTTTTCACGTTGCTCGATATTAGGTTTGTGCCATAGCTTTTGATTTTACTTGGTAGTTGATGTTTTCACTGCCAATCTTGAAATTTATCGCTAGTACTGCGAAGTATAGAACTTAACTGGGCGCGACGGGTTTCAAAGTTAGCGGCAATGGAAATGAGGATAATGCCCACTACTAAGCCAACCAGCCATTTGAAGAATGGGTAGCGCAAGCTAAAAATGACTAACTGGTAAAAGGCTGTAATGAAAAAGGTAGCTGTACCAACGTAAAGAAAAGCCCGCACTCGCAAACCTAATCCGGCAAAAATCGCAATCAGGCTAAAAATTCCTGGTATCAGGGCTGTGTCTTGATGGAATAAAATCGCCCAACCACAAATCAAACCACTAGCAAGTAAACGCCAGTAATGACGGTATGCTTTCATATCCGGTAGTTTCAATTGGGGATCGAACTGGGCAACATATAACAACGATAAGCCGATCGCACTCACGTACCATAAAGCATCTGTTAAACCCAAGTCATAAAACCAGCGAAAAACTGCCCAATTAATTAATGCCACACTCATGTATGTGACGCGGAATTGATTGCTTATCTTTGCTAAGAACACATAAAACGCAGCGGTTAATAGCAAAGTAATTGAGTAAATTTGCAGTCTGGTTTCCCACAAAAGTACCAACGGTAAGATGTATGCGGCTGTTTGCCAAGGGCGTTTCGACCAACCCCAGCTTTCCCACGGTAAGATGTAAAGAAAATAGGCAACTACACAGGCGATCGCAGCATTCCAAGGTACAAGCGCACCCGCAAATAACTGTCCTACTGCCGTCTCGCGCCAATAAATCCTCATTGCAGCTACTTCTAGCAAGCCAAGATAAACCCAGATTTCGTCGGGTGTAAAAATTGACGCGGGGAATTCTTCTCTCTCAACGGGATATCTTCCTTGAAAGATGGCATAACGAATCAAAAATATGCCTGTGCCTAAACCTACAAGGCGATTAACTTGAATGGGTGCTGTGATCGCTGCTATTAATAAAAAGCTACTCCAAGCCCAGTGCAGATGGGCAACTGTTTTCAGTTCTTCGGTACTCAAGCGCAAATAGCTACTTAGCCAAGGTGAGAGGATGCGATAGGCATACATGATGCTTGTGCCTAAAGCAGACATGGCAATTAAACCATCACCCCATGCTCCTCCTGAAGCTTGTAACATTTGATAGAACAAAAGTTCATAAGCAGAAATCGAGATGCCAATAAGCCCCAAGTAAACAAGAGGTTTAAATTCATGGCGACGCCGCCCCACTCCGATCGCTATTAAAGCTACGCCCAAAGAAGCCAAACCTGTCCATTTGGTAAAGGTGTTCAAACGCAGTACCAAACTAAAGCCACCATACATGAGTGGGAGGATGTGAAAGCTGCTCGGTAACCTTTCTAAACGATGTCGCCTTTGCCACCACTCTCCAAACAGCTGAGTTACCAAACCCAAACCAATATTTGCGATCGCTATGTGGATAATTGAAGGTTTGCCAAAGCCAATTAACTCGGCAGTTAGTAATTCCAAACACCAACCAATGCCATAAAAGGCAAAATTTGTCGCCTCTCCCCAGCTGCGATAAACAATTGCCCCCAAAGTAATCGCACCAGCAGCTAAATATAAAAATCCTGGAGTTGCAATTTGCAGATAAACCAACACAGAATGCAGCGTTAAACTCAATAACTCTATGCCGCATAATGCGATCGCCCACTTATCTGTTGCATCTGCATAGATACTTGCTAATTCGTTACTTGTTTGTCGCAGTAGTTTCCGAGTTAGCCATAAACTCAGGATAGCGATCGCCCCTACTACAAACCACCCCTGTATTGCTAGCTTTGGAAAGCCAAGTACACCTTCCCACAGCAGAGTACCAATAGTACTGAGAACAAATCCTAATGTAATTACTGCATATACTTTATGTCGTAAATAGTTAGTATTCACGAACATTAAAGCAGCAGCAACAGCTAAACTGATTAATCTGAAATTGGGTAGCGGTAAAGTGAGCAATTGGGAAAGCCCCAATGCTACAACACTCAAGATACTATTAGTGGTGCGTTTTTCTCCAGAACTGCGACTCGCAATTCCTGTTAGAGTCATAGGGGTAATTAACCAAATTAGTCCCCAGTTAGCATGACTTCCACCATAATTTCTCCAAGCTAAATCAGCATTTACCCAAAGTAAAAGGAAACTAATTATAGCTAGCCCTAAACCAATATGCCAGGCACTACGTCGCCACCAGTGATCGCCAATGCTAAATAGCCACTCTCCTACCATTACGGCTAACAAAATCATTGCCCAGTGTTCATTGCGCAAGCTGGGGAAGAACCAATCAACTATCGAGCAAAACGTTAGTACTCCCGTAATGTGAGTGAGATATATTAAGGTTGGGGAAGCTGGAGTGTGGAGCAATTGTTGTAACTGTTCTCCCCCTCTTCTCACCGTGCGGTGCTGAGTGACGATTGCCAGAGTTACTGTAGAAAAAAGTAAGTTTAGCGATCGCAGTACAGGATTTACCAACGCGATCATAGTTAATACAGAAGCAAAAAACAAAGTTAGTAGTTCGCCAAACTTAGCTACTTCGCTTCTACCAACATGACGCAGCAATTCTATTAGCACTACCATCAAAATGACGTAAGGAAATAAAGCAATACTTAGTAATGCCCAAGCTTCATTTTGAGAATTGGTGAGTTGAGTCGCAATGGCGATCGCCCATTTTTGTAACTCATAAGGTACTAACCGCCAACCCAACCAAATCGTCTCTAAGCCAATAACAAAAATGGCAGCAAAATCTGGTTGGAGATTGTATCGCTGCAAGCGACTGCTAAAAAACCACAAACTTAAGCCACTAACAGCTATTGCTTGCCAAGGATGAGTTACTACTGAAACCAACCAACCAAGGAATAAAAGAATACCGCCGATGAATTGCCAAGGTACAGAAAGACGCAAAGAAGCGTTTTGTAGAGACGCGTCATGGCGCGTCTCTACACCTTCTGTTCTTGATACTGCCAACCAAGCCACCAACCAACCGCAAATGCCAATAGCTAACCCTAACTGCGTAATATCTATGTTGGCAACAAAAATCCCCCTAACTAACAACACTAGTAAGGCATAAATCACTATAGAGGCAGGTAAGCTCATGTCTAATCCACTCTGCCTGTCTCTTTGACGTGCCAAACGAGTTTGATAAACGGTAATAAGACTAGTTCCCACTACAGCCAAATAAAGGGCAATTAAGGGAAAACCTGATATTTGCCAACCCCAGTGCAGATAACTCAATCCGAGAATATTTATCAGACGGAAATTTTCATGAGGCAAATGAACAGCAAACAATCGACTTTTGCAAATTAAAACTGTAATCGCGGTGAGGGAAAAAGAAGCGATCGCCACTACAATCCAATTCACAGGATTTTGCCACAGCCCAAAGCTATCCATTGCCCAAAAGTTAACTGGCACTAGCAAAAGTGTGACTGTTAGCAATGTTTGTGTCGTTAATCTTAAATTACTCTGTTTGCCTGTCCAAAAACTCAAACCCCAAAAACAAAGAGTATAAGCGAACAAAACGCCATACTGTCCCGCTACTGGAAACTTCTCCCACTGGCTAGCAGCGAGTACTCCAGAAGACAGCACTACCAGAAATACACCCAAAAACAGCAGCCAACGAACGCTCAATTCTGATAGCAATGACTGCAATATTTCTGTGAAAAGATTGGATTTAGCCAACTGTGGTGGCGGCTTTTGTTTCCCAGAAACAACAGATGGTTGTCCAGCGTTGGAAATGACAGTTGATTTTTCTGCTATCCTCTGGGAAACTCCTTGCACGTTTACAGATTCAGCACGAGGTTCTAATATGACGCTACAAACAAGAAACTCTCGGCATAGTTGCCTCACTTGAGCATCGGATATTAACCCCAAACTTAGCCAGATATCGAGTCCTTGCAATAACTGCGGATGGTACGATGGTAACCTGACTTCAATTTTGATGGAGCGCTCAAGAGGAGAAGACATAAAATAGCAGCCCTAAAGCTAGATACTTAAATAATCATTTTCTTTAAGTGTCTTTTCACTCTATTTGTGCCACTTATGCCGCCGACTGCTGTTAATTTTTGTTGACACTTTTGATCGAGCAGACGGCAGAAGTTAAACCCCACAAGAAATTTTAAAATTTCTACTGTTAAATAATTATCCCAATGGCTGAATTTTTTGCTGTTGGTAAAACTCTTTAAACTGCTTTTGTTGTTTTTTGTGCTCCACAATGGGGGCAGGATAATCAACAGCCTGACGTTCCAAAGGTGTAATATTACCAGTTACTAAATATTCTGTATCTATAGAACGCAATTCGGGAAGCCACTGACGAATATACTCAGCATCTGGATCGAATTTTTGTGCTTGACTGGCAGGATTGAAAATACGTAAAGGTTTAGGATCCATGCCACTAGAAGCACTCCACTGCCAACCGCCATTATTTGCAGATAAATCACCATCAATTAGTTTCTGCATGAAATATTTTTCTCCTAATTGGGGATTAATCAGCAAGTCTTTAGTTAAAAAGCTAGCGACAATCATTCGACAACGGTTGTGCATCCAACCAAGTTCATTGAGTTGACGCATAGCTGCATCAACAATCGGATAGCCAGTTCTACCTTCGCACCAAGCTTGAAAATGTTCTACATTTGTTTGCCAAGGAAAGTTTTTGAAGGTGTCGCGATAGGCACCTTCTGCTAATTCTGGAAAATGATACATGGCGTGTTGATAAAACTCCCGCCATGCTAATTCTTGTTGCCAGGTGCGGATGCTCGCTTCTGTTTCTTCGCTGCGGCTGTTTTCTAAGGCTTGTTGTGTAGCTTGCCAAACAGTACGAATGCTGATCGCACCAAATTTTAGAGCTGCACTCAATCGGGATGTACCGTCGGTTGCTGGAAAATTTCGCTGCTGTTGATATTCATCAATGGCGTGAGCGCAAAATTCCTCTAAACGTTCTTGTGCTGCTGCTTCTGTTGGTGCAATCACTAATTCTCCATCCCAAACAAATCCTAATTCTTGAGCTGAAGGTAATTCAATCGCTCCGGCAACCTTTGCTTTTTCCTTTTCTGTTTCTGTTAACCCCTCAGCATTCTCCAGAGTTTCGACTGGATTTGCCTTCGCTTTACTACTCCAATTTTTCCAAAAGGGAGTGTAAACAGTGTAGGGTTGATTGGAACCAGTGCGGATATCTTCTGGTGAATGCAGCAATTGATCCCAGTTTTTTTCTAGAAACTCAATACCTTTTTCTTTCAACGCCTCTATCACGGCGCGATCGCGTTTTTGAGAATAGGGTTCTACATCCCAATTCCAAAATACAGCTTTGGCATCTAATGTTGCCGCCAACGCTGGAATTGCCTGTACGGGATTGGCATGAAGTATTAATAACTGGCTACCAGCTTGAGCATATCGCTGTTGAAGTGCCTGCAAGCAGCCAATCATGTAAGTCACTCGCACTGGAGCCACATCATCCCGTTCCAAAATATTCGGATCGAGGCAAAACACACCCACAACTTTTGCACTCCGCTGCCGCGCAGCAGCAAGCCCTGTGTTGTCAGAAATGCGTAAATCGCGCCGATGCCAAAACAAAATTAAGTCAGACATTCATTTTTATTTTTAGTTCGCTTGTACTAGATTAGAGCTAATAGTAGCAATTAGTATCTGTCTATTGAAAAATTTTTCCTGGTAGGCAGAGGAGCCAGCGCCGTGGGCGGGTTCCCCGACTTGGGGCGACTGGCGTGGCAGGAGGCAGTAGACGCGGAGCGGCGTATCCGTTGGTAGAAAATTAGGACAAGGGGACAAGGAGAGATGGGGAAGCTCTTGAAGTTGGGGAAGCTGGGGGAGTAAACGTGAATAACGATTCTCCCCTTTCTCCACGGCAGTTGCTACAAGTCTCTTAACCCGCAAGGGCGCACTGCCTCCCCTGCTGCACCTCTCCCCCTGCTCTCTTCTGTACGTACCTCACCAGGGGCTAAACTAGAATTGCGTAACTGTCACGTTAATACCAGAATCCAGTTGTTTGGGGGGCTTGAAATAATCAATTTGTTGGGTATTTTGAGGAGTTTGGTTATTTTTTTTATTTTCGCATTCCTTGAAGATACGAGCTGGATCTGTAATGAATTCAATGATATTTTGACATTCCTGCTGGCGTACTATCGAAATTGAGCGTCCAGCTTGCTGTAGATTATTGTTTCGATGGATGACATTACCCCAGCTACTGTTAATAGTGACAGGTTTGGTTACCAAAGAAGCAGCGTGATCGCCTGAACCTCTAACAGAAGGAAGATTCGCTGGATTGGCATAGACACTCGCGGTTACACCAAATATCCCGATCGTAACGAACAAATTTAGGAGCAAGCATTTCATAAATTACATCTCTACAAAATTAATTGGATATCTAATATGAATTTTGGCTGCTAACACTTAGAGGTGCATCAGGGTAACTCTCTGCATCCAAATTAACCCAGAAATGTTTTTAACTACAGCGTGCTACAAATTGATTCCAGAAGTTGGGAACGGTTGATAGATAGGGGCTAGGGGCTAGAGACTAGGAAAGAAGCACCAGGAGCAGAGGGGCAGAGGGGAGGCAGTGCGCCCTTGCGGGTTAAGAGACTTGTAGCAACTGCCGTGGAGAAAGGGGAAAATCGTTATTCACGTTTACTCCCCCAGTTTCCCCATCTCTCCTTGTCCCCTTGTCCCCTTGTCCCCACCTCCCCGTGTCTTCTTCTTCCCAGTACCCAATCACTAGTACGATGAGAAAGTTAATGTGCAATCTTCAGTTCTTTGAGAGCGGCTTCTCCCAATATTCGATGAGCAGCAGTAGTTGGATGAATGTCATCCCAGAATAGAAATTCGTCGGCATTTTTACAAATAGCAACATTGTTCACACAAGCGCTTGTCACATTTGTAAAACCAAACTTTGCTGGTTCTGTTATCGCTTCTCGATATAATAAATTGACATCAAGCTCGATAATCTGAGCATCATTGTCTAAGTTTTGGTTAAGAAAATTTAGAGATTTAGCCAAGCCAAGATTATGAGCGATCGTTACAGCACTCAGACTATTAGAATAGGGGCTGTTACGTGTGGCTGGAAGTTTACCTAAATCTGGTAAATTAGCTATCAATATATTTTTAGCTCCTGCTGTTACAAGAGACTGAATTGCATTTGATAAATTGGAAATTGAAGTAGCCGAATCGGTAGCGCCTGAGAGGTAATCATTCGCGCCAGCCCATAAAATATAAAGTGCTTTATTATTTACCTTTTGATGAGCTTTTGTAAAACTATAAACTTGCGCTAATACGCCCGGAATTCCATTAACAGTAGTATTTAGTGTAGTTGCACCACCATAAGCAAAGTTATTAATTTGCTGATGACTTAATCCTAGATTAGAGCTAAGATATTCTACCCAAACTGGGCCATTTGAATAACGTCCTCGAAAGTAGGGAGGGCTGGGAGGATAAATTTTTTCAGCATTTTTAAATCCATTGCCAATATCTGAAAGACTATCACCAAACACATAGAGTTCATCCATTTTATTTGAATAATTTAAGCCTTGTGTATGAGATGCAAATACAACCATAATTAAAGTTATGAAAGTAAGCGCTACTAGAAAAATACGTTTTTTCATCATTCAACTTTATTGTTATCAAAAGCTCAAAACCCTCTTCGTATAGTATGTGAAGAGGGCTATTACTCAAGATTTAACGTGATAAATATAGGGGATGTCTTTTACTTTTTGGATATTGTCTTTATGTACTGAAACTAAAATTAGGCTAAATTGTGGCAGAACGAATTGCATAACTTGAGTGTGCAAAATTTTTAAGCTGCTCTTTTAATTTATTTGGAAGACAATGGAAAGCACGACCTTGCCATCCCTTTGTTCTTTGATATTCCAGATGTCCACAATACTTATTCCCTTTATGAATATGCCAACCCCAGTTAGCTGGAATTACCTCATATTCACTCAAGGTTTGAGTCAAATAAAGCGTCAACTGTTCAAGGTTATGTTGAGGTTTCATAGCTGTATAGAAATTCCAGTGTTTATATATAAAGGACACAATAGTTTTGGTTTTATAGATAAATATTCTCTTAAATCCAAGCTGTTTGACCCCTTACTTGAGAGTTATTTAGTTCGCATCTAGAGAGAGATTTACTAACAAATTTTATGAATCTGCCTGAGAATTAAAGCTGTACGCGAAGCAGATGGTAGAAGGAATAATCGAGAGCTTAGACGTTACACTCTAAAAAATTTAGGAGAAAATCCATGAGCTTAAGACTATATCTACTGCGACACGGGGAAACAATTTACAGTCGCACAGGCGGTTTTTGCGGTATATTAGACCCGGATTTAACTCCAGAAGGACATTTGATGGCTCAGGCGTTTGCCGAGTTTTATAGTAAATTACCCTGGGAAGCCGTTTATGTCAGTCCAATGAAGCGCACGATCGCTACTGCTAAACCGTTGTGCGAGCGAATCGGCATAAATATGCAGCTACGGGATGGGTTGAAAGAAATTCACTACGGTAAATGGGAAGGCAAAACCGCGGACTATGTTAAAGAAAACTATGGTGATGACTATGTGCGTTGGTTAACAGAACCTGCTTGGAATCCCCCCACAGAAGGAGAAACTGCCGTTGAAATTGCCAGTCGGGCTTCGGTAGTCATTGCCGAAATTGAAGAAAAACATCCGACGGGCAATGTTTTAGTGGTATCGCATAAAGCAACCCTACGGATTATTCTGTGCACTTTGTTAGGTATAGATTTAGGACGATACCGCGATCGCATCCAAGCACTTGCTGCTTCTGTTAGTATTGTCAAATTTGATACGCACGGCCCTTTACTAGAAGTATTGGGCGATCGCTACTACTTACCCGAAAATTTGCGTGCTTTGGCGGGAACTTAAGACTTAAAGTCTCTTAACAAAGCTTAAGAATGCGTTGATAGCTTTTGGGCAAGATAATATGATATGAGTATTTGACCTGATGGGTGTCAATACTCATGGTGCAAGACCAGATTTTGCTGAATGATTGGCATGTCATAGGGCGATCGCAAGACTTCCAACCAGGAACAGTCATGCATAAGCGTTTATTAGGCGAAGATTTAGTGCTCTGGCACAATGGCGATAAAGTCTTAGCTTGGCAAGACTTTTGCCCTCATCGAGGTGCTCGTCTCTCCCTGGGATGGGTTGAGAAAGATACCCTAGTCTGCCCTTACCATGTCGAGTCTCAGCAACCCCGACGCTTACCTTTAGACTTGCAAGCAGAAGTACATTTACCAAGCGATCGCTATTCACTTGCGTACCGTAAGTGGCTCAAGCAACAGGGTGTTGTCTTTGGCACTATCTAAAACCTGGCGATCACTTCTAATTACCACCAAGGATGCCATCTCAACGAGTCGATGCTGGGGCTGTAAAATTGTAATCTTCCAAAACCAAGAAATTGACCGTAAGATTTTTCGCCTGCTGGGTAGGCAGTGACTCCAAATAAGTAAACACCGCCAACCATAGGATTTTGCACGGGTTTGAGAGCAATGGTGATGTTTTTACCTGGCGAAACAGGCGGCTCAAATGTCAGTGATAAGGTGCGGGATTTGCGATCGCTTGTCACATCTTTTAGTTTCAGCTTTTGCCCTCTTTTACGACGTGTTCCTTCAAAGGCATAAGTATCTTCTCGATCAAAGCGAATATAGTCAACTCCTTCACGTTGATTAATCGTTATTTTTTGTAGCGGTTCTCCGGCATTCTCAGGCAAGCTGATCGTAAAATAGTATGTTGCACCCCATACATAGGTATCTTGGTATGTAGTTGCTGCTTCTACAAGGCGTGGAGGCTGGGCGAAGTATACTGTGCCATTTTGCAATTGAATTGCCTGGCTTTTTAAGGTAACGTAACCTTCAAATGCGATCGCCCAAGCTAGTGCTGTACTAAATAAGACTCCAAAGCGCATGGCTTTATACCTTTTAGAGCTAAGGCAGACTCAAAGCCCGCTCTACTTTATGCTTATGATTTAATTGTAGTTATTTGCTCGTGTAAAAGTTACTTATCTTTATTGCTATTACTTATATCTTTGCAAAGATTTTTAATGCACAGATGGAAACGTAAGTCGCAGCGTGTATAATTGTCAAGCTGTATTTAGTTTATACATTGCCAGCTAGCAATGTATAAAGATAATTGAAATTTGTTGTCAAAACGATTTGTGAAGTAAGAAACTAAGAATATAACCCCAGCAATTATTCATTACTTATGAATACTGTTTCTAGCTTCGGATTCAAGCGCCCGGTATGGCAATCTATTGTCATGTTAACTTTGGGCTTCTGGCTGAGTGCTAGCCTTCTGTTAGATTGGATAATTATGCCTAGTCTTTATGTTTCTGGCATGATGACACAAGCAAGTTTTGCGACGGCAGGCTATGTAATTTTTTGGAATTTTAATCGTATTGAATTACTGGCTGCTGGTTTAGTATTAACTGGCGTGTTGGCTCTCAGCAAAGACACAACTAACTGGCGTATTGGTAGCCTGATTTTATCAGTACTACTGCTGTTGATATCACTAGCTGATACATATTTGTTAACTCCGCAAATGTCTGCCATCGGGCTGCAATTAAACTTATTTCAGGCAGCAGGAGAAATCCCAACAAATATGAACATTTTGCACGGCGGTTACTGGCTATTAGAAATAGTCAAACTGGTGGCAGGTGGAACGCTTTTGGCTTGGTGCTGGCAAAAGCAATAGAGAAGAATTTTTAGAGACGTGCGAGAGTGCGTCTCTACGACTAATCATTCAGATGCTTCATGATTAAAAAACAGCAGACGCAAAGCAAGGATAGCAAATCCCACAGCAGCGATCGCTTTCAATAATCGTGTAGGTAATAATTCTGCTACAACTCCTCCAGAAACAGCTCCCAAAAAACTTGTCAAAAGTAATGCAGCAGCTGTACCAAAGAACACGGCTCGCGGAGATTGACAACGCCCTGAAAGCGCGATCGCAGCTAACTGACTTTTGTCGCCTAACTCTGATAAAAAAACTGTGATAAAGCTCAATCCTACAAGGTGCCAGTCCATAATATTTTGCTCTAGTTAGTGGTTAATAGTTAGTAGTTAGTAGGGGAGGCAGCGCGCCCTTGCAGGTTAAGAGCGTCGAGGGCGACTGCCGTGCGAGTTTATTGAGATATTTCGTTATCCTATAAAGATGATTGTTAAAACCCAGCCATATAGCAGTTAGTAGTTTTTTCTACTATCCACTAACTACTAACCAATATCATTGCACTACATCCCAAAACAGCATGAGGGAAATTAGCAGTAACATCACCCCCGCAGCTTTATTAACAGTTTTGGGAGACAGGCGGCTAGCAATCCAACTACCTAAAAGCACTCCCAGTAGACTAGTAGTAATTAATGCAGCAGCAGAACCTATAAATACTAGCCAAGGTGAATGGGATTCTGCACTCATCAATAGAGTAGATAGCTGAGTTTTATCACCAATTTCTGCTAGAAAAATAGTTAAGAAGGTAGTAGTAAAAATAGCTACACCGGATTGCTTTTGAGAATCGACATTTGCGGGTGATGGTGAGTCGATTGCAGCAATAGCTATATTGCCTTCACAAATGCTTTCGAGTTCTAGCTGAGTTTGAGGCTGAGATCCACTGGCTACGCTCACAGGTACAGAATCAAGTTTCACAGGCAATAGTTTGATCTAGAGGTTGCTTTCATATTCTTTTCATTTTCTCAGATTGTTGTTACAAATTGCAACCCCGGAATGATTAATTCTTGTTTGTTGTGTCTGTAACAAGCTCAGGTGCTGCCACCAGGAGTTTCTCCATAGCTTGAGCAACCCAATAAATCCTAATCAAACTCGCGCCCTTGAGAATGAGTGGGAATATCTATTATTTTCCAGCAGGTACAGTTGAGGCGCACTCACACCAAGTTCGCCAACAACTGCCAGGAGCAGAAATCTTCGAGGCTAGTTAATAATTACTAGCCATTTGGCAAATTACCATAGCATGTGATAAGTATTTGTTAGTACTATAGTGAACAAGTTCTAGCCCGGCTTTTGCTATTTCTTGCATTAGTTCAGGCATTTCATACTTATGATGTCTCCAAATCGTTATTTCCTCACCTGCGGAGATTTCAATATCTTTATTGATTGTCCCAAAATTAAAATTTATAGTATAATCACTCAAGATTTTCATATTAGCAACTATACTATCTGTTTCTGAATCATATTTTCTCAAAAGTTGACAATCTTCAGATTTAATCCCTGTTTTGTTTTTAATCCATTTATACACTTGTTCTGCATGATATTTGCAGCCACCTCTAGCCCTGCCATCCCATTGAGCATTAGAACCAATTTCGTTAGTGAAAACTAAAAAATCGTTCCTTTCCATGCTATTTCTAAAATTTGTCAGTACTTTAATTCTATTGTGATGGTTTCCCATAGTCACACCCAAGTGCAAAATTATTTTTGCTGGAGATTCACTTTTCACTTGAGTCTGATTTTCTAACAAACTTGGGTGTATACAATTATTTTCTATATCGAGTAAAGCGCTAGCAAATTTAAGCTTGGGAAACCACTTCCTAAAATTAGCATTGGAGATATTAAGTAGCTCTTCGCTTATATCTAAGGCAATGTATTTGTTGATTAAACCAATTTGATTAAGTTGAGAGATAAATTGTTTAACAGGATATAAATTCCCTGCACCTACATCAACAATATCAATTTTTTGGCAATTTTTAAACTTGTCGACAATGAATGTAAAATTCTGATTTAAAAGGTCAATTTCTACATTTGATGTTCGATACCATTTAGGAATGGCATATTTGAGATAAAAATCATTCCAAATTTTTGCACCTCTACCTTTATAAGAATACTTGAGTGGTATTTCTCGTCTAGTTTCTAATGCATGAATTATCTCTAAAACTTCTTCTTTGGAAAAAACAGAGTAAAACTCAGAAATTGGCTTTGCTATACGATTATTCAAAGTAGGGATATCCAAGTAAAGGTGTGAATTGCTATTATATCTAGCCATTGTTCTTTTTCTTTGGCTTTTATAAAGATGAAAAATGAATTGCTCACAAACTTTACCAAAACCAAAGAAGTATTGTCCCATATTCATGCTTCAAAACAAGCACCAACTATCATCACATCTGGAAAATATGTCAAGAGTGAGTTTCTACTTACTGGGTAACTTCGATAAAATATAGATTGCCAAAACCTTCTCTATTCTTATGACTGTAAAACTCCAAACCGAAAAAGGCTTTATTACAGAAAGCACTAGTATAAAGAGAAATCAAGAAACAGAAAACGAAAAAGTTCTGTGTTCTCATTGTCAGCGCACTGCTACAAATGGTATTAAATGTAGAGGTATGTGTGTGGCTGACAGTGACTATTGAAGAAATAGCAGGCTTGTAGAGCTAAAATACTTCCGGTTTTGAATAGTTTGCCATTGCTTTGCCTTGTCCAAAGATAAGCCGATACCTGTGGTAAGTAAATGCAGCTTTTTAGACAGGCTGTGCCTAAATTATTGTAGATTTAATGGTAACTCTGTGTCTATGTCAACCCTCTTTGTATATATAACCAACGGCTTGATTGAAGCGCAGCATTTCTAGACTGCGATCGCCATAAACGCCTTCGATCTGCTCTTGGCAGCACTCAATGGCAAAATCATTTAATTCTTCCGGGCAAATACCGTACATATCTTCAAACACCTCCGCTTCTACACGGCAGAAACGCGGACGATAGGGGTAGATACGACACTCGCGCGTAGTGCGATCAAAATTTACACACCACCCTCCTTCACCTACCATGCTTAGATAGAGTTCCATTTCTTCTGGTGATAGGTACTCATCTAAGTCTGGGCGGTATGCTGGATCGAGATGACAGCAAGCTCCACATTGCTTTACACATTGCCAAGTAGCCATTGTTTAAACCTTGATTGTTATTTGTTGGTGATGAGGTAGTATGCAGTCCCTATTTTAGTTTTGTATATTGTTTGTTATCATTTTGTTAAGTAAATTAAATTTGATAGGCGATCGCCGGATATGATAAATTCCGGGTTTGACAATTGAGTAATAGATAGTTTTGAGCCAACTGGGAGGGAAAATGTTTGAAGCTTTAACAAGCATTAATTGGGAAGTTATTTTCCAGCTGCTGTTTGTAGCATTGATTATGTTAGCTGGCCCTGCGGTGATTTTTGTACTAGCTTTTCGCGGCGGCGACCTTTAAGATCAAATTTAGCTTTTTATTTGTCGTAAATATAGCCCGCTGATGTGGGCTATATTGTTTTTAATTTTTCTGATAAGACATTAAGTATAGTAACACTACCATTACTGCACTAACTTCTTTTAGTGGACTGACACGACTAATTTAGTGCATTATATTTTGTGGGTTGGGTCGAGCTTACGAAACCCAACATCCCGATTCATGCTGGGTGGAGCGCAGGGCAGCCCAACCTACACCTAATACACCGTTTTAGTCTTGACACGCCACTAGTTGAGATTCTCATCAAAGAGCACTAGTAAATACTAGCGTCAAATTATAGCTACTTGAATCACGCAGCGCGATCGCCATGCCCGTACAAAGGCAGATGCTTGCTCAGTAGGAGCATTAAATCTGAGTAAAGATGGTGACAATATTTATATTTAATTACTGACATATAGCTTACTTCCGACATGAAAGAAATAGTCACCTTTTTCTTTGGCTTAGGCTTTGTCATTAACGCTAGTTTATTTGTGCCACAAGCCTTGAGAATATTAAAAACTAAAAGTGCCAAAAATGTTTCTTTAATTACTTTTTCTGGCTTTAATCTAATTCAGTTTGATGGTGTTCTCTATGGTTATTACCAAAATGACTGGATTTTAATGTATGGAAATTTAATTAGCTTTATTACCTGTGGAACTGTAACATTATTGGCAATATACTATAGAAATAGATAATCTTACTCATATTTAATCTGGCAAAGATTCTCTTGTGCATATCTTTCAATATCGAAAGTAGAATCATTACTTTCTAATATTACCTTCTTGGGATATATTGCTACTAGTTCCTAGCTAACATGATAGGAAATCGCATTATGAGGAAGGCTAAGTGCTTCTAAAATAAGTTGTTGTATTTTCACGACGATTGAATAATGTGAATCTCAGTAATTAGTGATTAACTACAAAATTTTAGGAATAAATTCCAGAAATATTTGCTACCCAGAAAGATAGTTTTCTAATTCTGTTAAAAGTGGATCGATGGTTTTTTTTTGAATTAC
This sequence comes from Chlorogloeopsis fritschii PCC 6912, assembly GCF_000317285.1. GTDB lineage: Bacteria > Cyanobacteriota > Cyanobacteriia > Cyanobacteriales > Nostocaceae > Chlorogloeopsis > Chlorogloeopsis fritschii. Next base: position 158,262 of record NZ_AJLN01000047.1, read on the forward strand.
GTGTGGTGGATTCCAAGCCATCCATGTATAGCCACTGTGTTCGCTAGTTTTTACAATTACTTCGTTTTTCAGCCAAGCCAAAAATATCACAACTGTTTTTTCTTTTTTCTTACCTTTCAATCGCTTGTGACGAATTCTATAAGTGACAGCAAACCGAAACTTCTCATCTAACTCAATGTCATTAGCTGTAATTCCTGATTCTTCAAACAATTCACGTAAAGCACAACTAATTTCATTCTCACCTGGTTCAATATTACCTTTTGGTAAATCGTAAGAGTTAGGTTTCAACAGAAGCAAAAAACTCATCTGTGGCTGCGATCGCATGACAATTACACCACAGGATTTTTTCTTTTGCATTTCCAAAGTCTGTGGTTTTACTACTTAAACAAATCGATGGGTAAACTCATATATTAAATCAACTCTACCCTTACGTAACATGGCTGGATCTAATCTTTCAGTTGTGTTGCAAGTCATTAATATAACTAACCGCTGCCGCATTTGAATACCAGAGTCATCAATTACGCTCTGATACAAGGTACCATCCAATAAACTTAAAATATGCTCGGTTTTATTACTATATTGAGCAACCTCGCTAGCACGATTTTGAGCTAAATTATCGGCCTCATTAATAATAATACAAATTCGCTCTAAATATGTGGGTGGTACAAAATTAGCGATCGCGTCATGATCCAAAATAAAAATTACATATCCAAGCGGTACAAGAATTTCTTTGGCAACGGCTTGTGTCCATGCAGTTTTACCTGTTCCTGGTTCGCCATGTACTAACACTGCTAATTGATTTTGATTGAGAATTGCCTGCTGTACTGCATCACTAAAGCTTTGAATATCTTCAGGAAAACTCCGAATGGGAAATTGGTTGTGAATCTTACCCACACGGCTTTGATATCCACTCAGCATCACTGCTAAATCGTAAGTTGCTTTGTTAATTAATGGTGATAAATCTTTTGCCATTAAAGTATATTGCCGTCGCCCTCGCTCGTAGGAATCAATTTGCAGCCAAACGTCCTCTTGAGACCAATAACTATAAACTGTATTTATCACATCCAAGCGTTCCCAACTGATAAATTTTTCAACAGGAAAATACAAGTCTCTTTCTAAGTAATATTGAGTGATAATATCAGGACGCCCTAACAAATGTAAAACCCGCATTACAGTTATTTCTTGGAGGCGATTGAGAACGTAATCAATTGGAATACTGTTGCGACTTACAAATTGAACGATAGGAGTTTCTGTACTCAAAATATCTTTATAACGATAATCTGGCGCTAGTGGATCTGGCGTAATATAATTCCAGAATTTCTCAAACTCGTAACGTGTATTATCTGAAGCAATATTCAAAAAATTTGCCCACCAGGCATAATGATTGCGCCCTAAAGTTTCTGCAATATTACTGACTAAATTTAATGTTTTTTGAGTTAACTCCTGCGTGTCTTTAAACACCAGTTGTCCTAAAAACTCCCAATTGAACTCCCGATGGAAAGGACGCCAGCCACTAGCGAGTAAGCTTTGACGGTTATTATTTATAGGAGAGCTTTCATTGTTTCTAAAATATTCAAATTCCATATTTTTATTAATTTAGCGGTGATGAATTTGTGTTTTATAGTAAGGTTTACCCGCTTTTGGTAAAGTTTGTATGTAATATAATCTACTTAAGTGCAAGCCGCCAGAGGAATGCATCTATCACTTGCAAGAAACTTTAGTAGTGAGTACTAGACATTTCTCGATCGCTACAGCCACTTCTAAGTTAACATCCCAGATTCTTAGTGCCTTTGTTGGTACTCTACTCTGTAGAAAGTCGCCCCACTAGTTACTCTCAGAGATCTACAAGCCTATCGCGTTATCTGTAGATTCTAAATTTTCGCGTTCTAAAGTGGTTTAGTTTAGTTGATTTTACCTAAGGCACTTTTATAATACATTATAATACAAGAAATACACGTGTCAACTCTTGGTAACTTTTCGACTAACTCCGATGCATATCTCATCACCTTTAAATTAAAGAAATGATAAAGTTTTCATGAATACTAATTAACTGATGCAAGTTAACTTCTTAGCGCGAAGAGAAAAGTAAGAAGCGATCGCACTGTTCTTGAATCAAACATTACTCAGTATGCCTTCAATTCTTGATTAATAGCAATTTTGAAAATACTGTATCTAAGTTAGCAAAAGTGAGGTAAGCAGAAAATGTTAAAATTAATTAGCTTTGTGATGGTTAGTACTTAAGTTCCTGGTAGAGATAATATTTAGGGGTACTAGCCCTTGTCCCAATAGAGTAAATTTCTATCATGACTCGCATTATTGTCATTACATCGGGCAAAGGCGGTGTGGGTAAAACCACAGTGACAGCTAATTTGGGTGTAGCTCTAGCTAAAATGGGCTATCAAGTAGCATTAGTTGATGCCGATTTTGAATTGAGAAATTTAGATTTGCTGCTAGGACTGGAAAAACGTATAGTTTACACATTGTTCGATGTTTTAGCTGGAGAATGCCGTTTAGAGCAAGCTTTGGTGAAAGATAAACGGCAGCCGGGTTTGGTACTCCTGCCGGTAGCACATAAACGCGCCACAGAATCAGTTGATCCAGAGCAGCTAAAGTCACTGTTAAACAACTTGGCACAGAAGTATCAATTTGTGCTCCTGGATAGCCCAGCAGGTATTGACATTGGATTTAACAATGCGATCGCTGCTGCCACCGAAGCGATAGTTATTACTACACCAGAAATTTCCTCAGTGCGTGATGCAGCTCGTGTGATCAGATTGCTGGAAGACAAAAAAGACATCAAATCAATTCAATTAATCGTTAACCGTATTAGACCTGGAATGGTACGGGATTTCAATATGATGTCGGTAGAAGATGTTCAAGAACTTTTGGCAATTCCGCTATTGGGATCGATTCCTGACGATGAGCGCGTAATAGTTTCTACCAATCGCGGCGAACCTTTAGTATTCACGGGAGGCAAATCAGGGGCTGCTATAGCTTTTGAAAAAATTGCTCGCAATCTACAACAAAAAGCAGAAGTACAAAGTCAGGATATGACTTTAACCTTGGGGAATTTTTTCGCGTAGCAAGCCATCTAGCTTTTTGACTTGTCAGTTGGAGATTTTTGGTACTTGTTGTGCAAGTGTTTTTGCTGCACGCAGACTTGGTGAGCAAGTTTCTTTCTTGCCTATCAAGGTATGTGCACATTTATAAATTTAGGCGAATGCGATCGCTTGCTTGTTGTTCTGCTTCATGAGTGAAATACCAGAGTGCCACTGTCAAGTGTGCAGCATGGTTCCATTTAGCTCGCGACAAACTACAATTATTGAATGCAGCTATCAAATCTTCAATTTCATTAATTGTCTGAACTTGACTAAGTTCATCATTCATTTAATTTTGAATTGCTAATTTCCATAACCTTTTTACCATCAGTTCTAGCAATCCTATTTTATTTGTAAAAATTTCCAGACATAGATCCCCTGCTTCTTAATTATAAGTCGGGGGTCTTATTTTTCACCAATGATTTGGACTGATATATTAGCAGGCTTCACCAATTCTTACGTCTCAAACAGAACTACTATCAAGTGAAATTGCCTAATCTTAACTCATATTTTGCGTTTTTGCGATCGCCTTGCACAAACACAAAATTATGAGTATTTATACTTACTTAGCTTGAGTTTTGATCAATCAAAAAAGTAACTATATTTCTTGACATTGTTTAATTTTACTTATTTCGGAGGATTGCAAGTAAATAACATCAAAGATTATGTATTAAAAATTTATTAAGTATATCAAGTACTTATGATTTATTTGCTAAATTTTTGGTTTATTTTGCCTATAATCAAAGGGAGTAGCTCTACTCTTTCAGCTTGAGATATGCTTTCCTCCAGGCTTATTGGGTGAGCAAAGATTGTCAACTTGATAGAGTTGATACGCGAGCCAGTCTTGAATGAGCGCTATATCTACCGCTCTGGGAATGCCTTGTCTGTTCTTTCAAGAGAGACGAAAATGCGAATGAAATTTTCTGAAGGAATGAAATTGGCAGGCGCAGTTATGGGTGATGAAAACAAGCGAAACTCACAGCCGCCCCTAGTTTTAGTGGTGGAAGATAATGATGACAATTTGCTGCTGATGAGTTACGCACTTGAATCACTGGGCTGTAAGCTCATTTGCCAAACAGACAGTTCAACGACTGTACTTGTAGCAAAAGAGTATCAACCAGATCTGATCCTGTTAGACATTTTATTGCCTAGTCTAAATGGAATAGATGTTTTGCATTATCTTAGGCAAGAGCCTCTAACTTGCAATATTGCTGTTGTTGCTGTCACGGCTTTAGCAGGCACAGAAGACAGAGAACGCATATTAAAAGCAGGCTTTGACGACTATATCAGCAAACCTTATATGATTGAGGATTTAGAGGCTATTCTTTTTCGCTACTTAGGTGAGAAACTCAAGCAGTACTCAGCTTATGATTTGTGTTAGACAGTGCTACGATTGAATGTAACTGAATTGCTACGATGCTTTTCTTCTCGCCTTAGTAACAGCAGCAGAACTACGATAACTAGGTGTTTCTGCTAGAATTGCAATCATCCCAGTACGACCAGTTTCTAAGGTAGCATCACTAAGGATTTCGACAACAGCTATATTCAAAGTCTCTTCAATCAACTCTTTAAGCTGGGGTTGAATAGCCGTATCTAAATCCGATCTAACTTTTTCGGCTAGCTCTTGCCGTCCTGTTTGAGCTAGTAATTGTTCTGGTGGGGTGATAGAGTCTTCAATGAGAATGATTAAATTTTGCTCTGCGAGTTGGCAACTAACTTTACTTGGCTGATGTCCAAGTTGTTCGCGATATAAAGCCTGTATCCGCTGTGCTAATGTTCTTTCTATTTGTCCACGGGTTGGTAGTGATGTTGTCATATGTTCTTTCCCGAAGAAAAAGTTAGACAACTAGCAACAAGCCAATCAGTTATTTTTTTGAGTTGTTGCTAGGAGTGTGAAATTAAAATTTTTTGGTCGATAAAAAAATTGTCTTTCACTGTTTTTGATAGTAATGGCAAGTTTTTTTCCAGTCACCACCCTAATGTCGTATTTAAAAGTATAGTGGATACACTTTTGGATGAATTGACATGGTTGATAGGCTTGTATATTCTACCTTAGGTTTTAGGTAAAAATTCAGTAAAACCACATATATTGCATCCAAATAACTTAAATTCCATTATTAATATTATTATGAGTATAAGATAAAATTCGTGAAATAGTATCTAGAAACTTTGTTTAAGTTGATCTGACAATAATAATTTCTTGTACAACTTTGTATAAATTGAAATGATTAAAAAAAACTGAAATTAATCACATAGCTAGTAGCGATATGATATTTTCCGTATTTGTTAATAAAACTTTTTAAGCATGAGACTCGTAATTATTAAATCAACCTTCATCAAGATTAGCACTCAACAGGCAAGTACTCTTTCCGATCCCGAAAAGCGTAGGTATTTTGGAGGAGAGATTAGAATTAAAAGACTAGAAGATGCTCCAGACAATCATTTTAAGTTTATTTTAGATCAAGACGTCAACGACAAAACAGCTAATATGTCATCTCCTACTCAATACTTAGTGGCAAAGAGTGGCAGTACTCTTTATGCTTATGCACCAGATGTGCGGGTTGAGAGATAAGCGGTTACTTTTTAGGTAAGTATACTGTAAAAATACTGCCTTTACCTAGTTCAGAAACTACATTAATTTTTCCTCCGTGAGATTCTAAAATGCGCTGCGAGAGATGCAATCCCAAGCCACTGCCAGCACGTTTGTTTTTACCTTGGCGAAATCGCTCAAATAATGTTGCTAAATCTTCTTGAGCAATTCCGTATCCTGTGTCTTTCACTTCTACTGTCACCCATGTTTGATTGGTGGAAGGTAGGGATGTTTCAAAGATGCGCAGTTCGATACCGCCTGTATCTGTAAATTTGATCGCATTCCCAACCAAATTACTAATCACCCTACGCAATTCCATGCAGTCACCCCTGACTGTGGCAGCATTATCATCTTGCTGGTTTAATCTGCTGGCATCTACTTTGAGCATTAAATCCTTTTCATCTGCAAGCGGTTTGAGTTCTTGAACTACTTCTTCAGCAATCTCCCGCAGATTGCAGCTATCAAATTGCAAGTTCTTTTTCCCAGCTTCAAAACGATGCACTTCCAGTAGGGTGTTTACCATATCCAACAAGTTGTGGTTGCTGCGAATCATCGCCGCGATCGCCTGTTTCATTTCTGGCGAAATTTTGCAAAAAGTTTCTTGCTGAAACAAATTCAGCATTCTGTCAGCAGCAACCAAAGGAGTGCGTAAATCGTGGGTGAGACGAGAAACAAAGTCTTCTTGCTGCCTAAATAACTTTTTTTGTTCGTCAAGACTCTGCTTGAGGCGTAGTAGCGATCGCACTCTTGCTAGTAACTCATCTTGATCGAATGGTTTGCGGATAAAATCATCTGCTCCTGCATCCAATCCTTCAACCACGCTAACATCATGAAACGCTGTTAACAAGAGGATGGGAATATAAGGCATGGTTGGGTGATTGCGGATGCGACGGGTGACTTCATAACCATCTAACCCCGGCATCATCACATCTAGTAGAATCAAGTCGGGTGGAGATTGCTCAATTTTTGCTAAGGCAGCCATACCATCTGCTACTAAGTCAATGCTGTACCCCTCAATTTCTAAAATAGTCTGTAGCAGGATCAGATTGTCAGGAGTATCATCAACAGCAAGAATACGTTCTACTTTAGAATTGGTAGCTGATAACATTTTTAATATCAAGTTGTTTGAAAACAAATTTTAGTCTTACCTTTGGCTCATAGACAAACCTTATTTATCCCCCCTTTCTCTTGGCAGTCTCTGTTGAGCAAAGCGGAGATCTTGTTGTCTGAGTGTGGCTCCCTTCGAGGATAAAGCAGTAATTTTAGACATTTTATCTGAATTTTTGCCGTCTGAACTTTGCTGCTTTGCAGGTGATATTTGACGCGGCAGTTCGATTCTAAACACCGAACCTTTACCCAATTGACTTTCAACGCTGATTTTACCACCCATCATTTGTACCAGGGCATCTACCACCGGCAAACCAAGACCAGTGCCAGGATATTTACGAGTAATATTCTGGTCAATTTGTCGAAAGGCTTCAAATATATATTTTATATCTGAAGAAGCAATACCAATACCTGTGTCCCAAACTGCTATTTCGACATAATTATTGGGTAGTTCCTTGACATCTACACCGATGCTACCTGACTCTGTAAACTTGATCGCGTTAGAGAGCAGATTAATTAAAATCTGTCGCACACGCAAAGGATCGTTAAAAACTACAGCATTTTGTAAATCGCTTTGCACCTGCACAGAAAGTTTTTTTGCCTCTGCGAGGGAAATCATTTCGGCTGTAGTAGCTTTAACGACTTGAGATAAATCAAATATCTCTGGATTGAGGTTTAATTTGCCTGCTTCTAACTTGGAAAAGTCAAGAACTTCGTTTAAAAGCATTAACAGGTGTTTGCCGTTGTTAAAAATGCGCTCTACCATATTTCTTTGCTGCTGTGTGAGGCTACCACATTGAGGACGCAGCAATAACTGAGAAAAGCCGATAATCGCATTCATCGGTGTTCGCAGTTCATGAGACATAGTTGCCAAAAACTGAGTTTTAAGTTGGGATGCTTCCATTAGCTTCTGATTTTGCAACTCAATCTGCTGTCTTTGTGCTTCCAGTTCTTGGTTTTGTTGAGTTAGTAATTCATTGCTTTCTCGCAGTTGCTGATTTACAAAAGCTACCTGCATTTCTGCTCGATAAACTCGAATTGCATTCCGCAAAATCTGTGCTAGTATTTCTGAGGATACTCTAGACTTAGAAAGATAATCTGTTGCACCTGCCTTCATCAGTTCTACGGCTATTTGTTCATCTCCTTGACCTGTGAGAACTACTAGAGGAACTTTGATGCCGCGAAAACGTATTTCATGAATTAAGCTCAACCCATCTTGGTCTGGTAGGCGATAATCTAAGAAAACGCAGTCAAAAGCAGTTTGACTCAGAGCAGTGATCGCATCACGACAGTCAGCTGCCTCAACTATTTCCACATTCATACCTGCTGCCTTGAGGGCACGGCGAACTGTCATGCGATCAACTTGGTCATCGTCTACAACTAATATGTTTAGCGTCTCTTCCATCACCTTTATCTATTGGTACTAATATATAGGTTCTTGTATAGCATTCAAACTTGTTAACCATTAGAAACATTTATTTTATATTTTAAATTATTGAGATATCATAATGTGGACACGAGTGACCAGAGTCTTACTAAGGCATTTCGCACAACATCCAATATTTATTCAGCGTTGCCATTAGTTCAATAAAATTTGCAAATGTCACAGGCTTAAGAATATAGCCAGCTACATTCAAATTGTAAGCTTCTACTCGGTCTTTATCCTGATTTGAAGTTGTCATTACCACCACAGGAGTTGGTTTCAGGTGGGGATCGGAGCGTAATTCTTGCAGAAATTCTATCCCACCCATTTTGGGCATATTTAAATCTAGCAGAACTAAACGTCGCTGTCCGGGCACTTGAGGAGGTTTTCCTTCACTGCCCCGCAGCATCGTTAGTGCTTCTATCCCATTGGTAGCAATGTAAAGCGGATTTGTAATATTAACCTTCTTGAATGCCCGTCTGACATTCATTACATCGACTTCATCATCCTCCACAAGTAGTATATTAATTACTTTTTCCAACATCACCTCAATCGGAGAAACCAGTTAATGTTTTGCAAATTCAGCTTATTGATTTAGAGTATCAGAATCAGCTTTACTGCTGACTACTAATAATTAATATTATTAAAAATTAGTAATTAGCTGAATTCAATTAAAGTGGCTGCTTGCATGAGCGCAAGAAGCTTAGAAAAGCAGTAAAAAAAAATACTGCACACCCAAGCTCAACCCAATTGTAAATTGGTAGGTTGGTAAACGTCCTCAGTCATTGGTCAGAGTTAGATCGTAAAGGTAAACTAATTACCAACTTAGGCATATAATTCCCTGGGTTGCTTAGGCCAAGTAAAGCGGAAAGTACAACCCATTCCTTGTTGAGATTCTAAGGCGATCGCGCCTGTTTCGGTTTCCACGATTTTCTTGACAATTGCCAAACCTACTCCCGTGCTTTCTTTTTGATCTCGTGCTTCTAGGGTTTGGAAAATCAAAAATACCTTTTCTTGATACTCTAAAGCAATACCAGGGCCATCGTCTACAACCGCAAATTCATAGTAATCTCCCCGATCTTGCACGGAAATTTTCACATGACCATCAGGGCGGGTATGATGCTTTATGGCATTCGCGATTAAATTCGCAAACACCTGTTGTAAGGGTAATTTCTTCGTTACGAAAATTGGCATTCCCGGTTCCACTTCAATAGTAAAAGTAGGTGGCGGTGCTACCAAATCAATTACCTCTTGTAGTAATTCGCCTACATCTACTACAGACACTGGAGTTTGGATACGCCCAATTCTGGAATACTCCAACAAGCCATTAATTAAAGCCTCCATGCGGTGCACTCGCCCCCGTAACAAGTGCATCTGGTGCTGGTTTTCTTCTGGTAGCTTGCCTTGTAAATCTTCTTCAATCCATTCTGAGAGATTAGCGATCGCTCGTAAAGGTGCCTTTAAATCGTGGGAAGCAACATAAGCAAACTGATCGAGTTCATCATTGCGTTTTTTGAGCAGAGTTGTTGTTTTTGCCAAAATCGCATTGGTGCGCGTTAGTTCTTCTGCCCGTTGTTTGAGAGTTATGGTTGCTTGTTTGAAATCACTCACATCAATACACGAGCCAAGATACCCGGCAAAACTGCCATCGGCATTCCACCTGGGAGTGCCTGTATCCAAAACCCAACGATACTCTCCATCAAAACGTCTCAGGCGATATTCCATTTTGAAAGGTTGCCTAGCATCAAAAGCACTAATGTAAGTTTTTAAGCAACGCTCTAAATCGTCGGGATGCACCCCTTGTGCCCAACCATTACTCAATTCTTGTGCCATGGAGCGGCCAGTAAATTCCAGCCATCCTTTATTAAAATAATCACATAGCTTATCAGTACCTGACATCCAAATCATAACTGGGGCGGTGTCTGCCATGATTTGGAAACGTTCTTCAGTTTCTTGTAATACTTTTTTGATATCTTGGCAGTTATTAATCTCTGTTAAATTTTCGTATAGGAGTGTGCGCTCGGCTACACATTGCTCCAGTTGAGTTTTGAGCTTGTGGATTTCTGCTTCCGCACGTTTTTGATTGCTAAGATCTTGAGCTTCCCAAACCAAAGAAATTACCCGTTCCCTTTCATCTGTGATTGGTTTAATCGCAAAGTCAATGGTTGCAATTGCATTCCCCGCAGCCAAAACCTCGACTTCATGGCGACTCACTTCTTTTTTTGCCGCACGGGCGATCGCACAAGATAATAGTTCCTGAGTTTGGTTTGAAGTTGCCCAAATACCACATTCCCAAAATCGGTGATTAATTAGTTTGCTTTTATCCAGTCCACTAAAATCTAATACTGCCTGATTTACATCAATAACAGTGCCTTCTGGCTTAAGAAGTGCAAGCAATTGAAAGGATTGCTGAAATATGGCATTAAAGTATCGCTTACTCTCAATCAAGCTTGCTTCCTCTTGCTCTAATTTTTTCATGCCAGTAGCAGATTTAGAGTTTTGAACCATAATCTGTTTTTTAAATTTTTATTATTGTTTTTATTGTCACAGATATCCTCACAATCATGGTTCGGTTTGTATGCTCAATCTGAACTGGCAATGGTTAATTAGCAATTTGAATCAAACTAGGAAAAAATTTTTCGCTTTCTTCTGTTCGCACATAAGTTAGGATATTTAAGCTATGTTTGCTTATATTAAGCAAACTTAAAACTTTAAGCTTGAAAGTATCTGGAAACTGGTGAAGGTTAAATTAGCAGGTGCTGTGAATTAAATACTTACGGTCGCAAGCACTAGTTAAATTATTATTTCATAACTCTTTGCTGGCTCGCTATATATCATTGGCTAGATTTTTTGTTCTGTAGTCTTGCTAATTGAGAACAAAATGAGTACTTCTATCGGTGGATGCAATTTTATTGAAAAATCATCTATCTTTAGTTTTGGAAAATAAAAAAATAAATAGTAAAATGTCGGCCTGCGACAGATGCAATGAGTAGAGAGTAAGGATACCAATGAGCGAAATTAGTATTGTTCTAATTGAAGATCACGATCTGACCAGAATGGGGCTAAAAGCTGCATTACAGACAGATAGCACAGTTCGAGTTGTTGGTGAAGCCGCAAATGCTACTAAAGGGCTAAAACTCTTGGAAACTGCGAAGCCAGATGTAGCTGTTGTGGATATTGGATTGCCTGACATGGATGGGATTGAACTCACCCGTAAGTTTAGGCAATGGCAGGCCGAAACGGGAGATTCAACAACAAAGATTCTCATTCTCACGATGGAACATTCAGAGGATGCTGTGCTTGCTGCCTTTGCAGCAGGAGCAGACTCCTACTATATGAAGGACACGAGTATTGATAGGTTAACCGAAGCAATTCAAGCAACTTACGAAGGAAACTCTTGGATCGATCCAGCGATCGCCAATGTCGTCTTGCTCCAAATGCGTAAAGCTTTACCAGAAGGACAAGCCGCCGAGAAAAGCAAGACTGTAAAAATTGATGCCCTGGCACCTGAGTACGAGCAAGTTTTGGAAACCTATCCTCTGACTCAAAGAGAACTGGAGATTCTTGAGTTGATCGTGGCTGGATGTAGTAATGGACAAATTGCAGAGAAACTGTACATTACAGTTGGAACGGTAAAAACTCACGTTCGCAATATTCTCAATAAACTCTGTGCCGATGATCGTACCCAAGCAGCTGTGCGCGCCTTGCGTTCAGGGTTAGTAGCATAAATCATAAATGATTTATAGCTAATAGAAAATGGTTAGCAGTTAGCGATTGATAGAAAAATCAACAACCGATAACCAAGAACCCAAAAGAGCGTATGATTCAGTCAATCTTTTTTGTACTTACTCTCACCTAACAAGTCTGTTATCTGTAATGCGATTCATTGTATAGTTATCGCTCAAGGTTACAGTAAATTACGAACCCTCCAATCTCACTTCATCAACGGTTGGAGGGATTGTAATACAATGTGCATCTGTCGCAATCTTTTTTCAAATTGGTATAAATTCTAAATTTAGAGTAACGATATCGAGGGTCAACAAATAGAATTGCTTCATTCTATGGATTGCTGATATTTGGTGATATTGAACACACATGAAATATATCTCCACCGTATATTTAACCTTTAATAATTAAAGACAGTAGTGAAAAAAGTATTAATAGTAACTCTAATTTATTAATAATTAAGATAAGATTGTCTGTAAGCCAAAAACTTTAGTCTAAGTAATTATATTTAAATCAATATTGATAATAATTACTTCTTGCGATAGAACAGTGACTTGACTTGAGGTAGAAGAAAAGAAAAACTGTAATTGATATCTTAATTTAGAAGTAGAATAACAGTAGGAAAAGACCAAGGAGCTAATTATGAATATTATTGCTTGGATAATACTCGGTCTTCTTGCAGGAGCTATTGCTAAGGCTATTTATCCTGGTCGTCAGGGTGGTGGAATTCTGGCAACCATGATTTTAGGTATCATCGGTGCATTTATCGGTGGAAGTATAGTTTCTTTAATCAACACGGGAACACTACAATTAACTGCAAGCACTCTTAGTATTCCTGGCTTGATTGTTGCCATCATTGGCGCAATAATTGCTATTTTTATCTGGGGTTTGATTACTCGACGCAGCACAGTTTAAACGAATGCTAGGAGAAATCATGGTTAGAGCCGATTTACAAGGAGCTAACCTTTTCTTGTTTTTCACCATCAATAGAAAACTCCACTGTTTTAAATTCAGTGGAGTTTTTAAGTAATGTCAGTAGTTAAAAAGATAGAATTAATCTAATGATTTCTTAACATCGTCCTTGATATTCTCAACAGTATGGCGAAGTTGGGCTTCTGCTTGTTTTGCTTGACCTTCTGCTTGGTCTTTAGGATTGCCAGTTACATCACCAATTACTTCCTGAACTTTGCCTTCAATATTTTTAGCAGTTGCTTCTACTCTCTTTTCTAAACTCATTATTTTTCCTCCTAAAATACACGCATAATTGATTTGTACAAAAATAAAATATTACTAATTAGCTAGAAGTTGCACCTATCAACAGATAGAAATTACTTCTTAGTAGGGCATAACTAAAGACAGATTTTAGTGGCAGAAAACGCCAAAAAATGTGTAAATAATATATGGTATACAAATCAAATAAAATTTAGTTTATAAAGTTAATAAGCAGCTAAAAACCTCCTATAAATATGTATTTTTTAGTTTAACTAGGCTTAGTAAGAAAATTATTAATTTGAAAAAACACAGCATTTAGAAGAAAAATTGGATTTAGCTAACGTTGACTGCCGATAAGGTATGCTGAACGCATAGTGGAGCATCAAATTTGCCCACACACTTATATCAAAGCAAATCTTCGTGGTCAGAAAACTATGGGTGTGAAAAGCAAGCGTCGGAAAAATGTGTGGGCAAGCGAGATGAACGATATTATTCGAGGTGCTTGTGGTGGTTTTTTATTTGGCATCCCCTTACTTTACACAATGGAGGTATGGTGGATTGGATCGCTTGCAAAACCATCAATATTAATGTTTGCGATCGCACTCACATTTATTATTGTTTTCTTGCTCAACCGAACGGAAGGCTTTCGCAGACGCAGACATGGCAGCCGCCCTTATGAAGCGATAACAGATACAGTAGAAGCTATGGCAATTGGAATAGCTTGCTCTGCATTTATACTGCTGCTACTGCAAGAACTAACTCCTCAAACCTCACTTAAAGAAATGCTTGGTAAAATCACATTTGAGAGCGTGCCATTTACATTTGGTGTAGCCTTAGCCAACCAATTTTTGGGAGATACTCGTAATGGAAATACAGAAGGACAAAAAAGCCGTCAGGCAAACAAAAAAAACAACAACTCAAATTTACACGCAACCTTTGCTGATATTGGTGCAACAGTCATAGGTGCAATTGTAATAGCATTTAACATTGCCCCTACAGATGAAATTCCGATGTTAGCAGCAGCTGTTTCGCCTCCTTGGCTTTTAGCTACTATGACTGCATCTATACTCATTTCCTATGCTATTGTCTTTGAAGCGGGCTTTTCAGATCAACAAAAACGCAGGCAGCAACAAGGAATTTTCCAAAGACCTATTAGTGAGACGGTAGCATCCTATTTAGTATCTCTATTGGCGGCAGCATTAATGTTGTGGTTCTTTCAAAAATTAACTCTGAGCGATCCTTGGACAATGTGGTTAAATCACACATTGCTATTAGGACTACCTGCAACTATCGGCGGTGCAGCTGGAAGGTTGGCAGTATGAATACTGAAATAACCGATACTGAAACACCACAACCAAAGCGTTCTGCGGCTGAATGGGTTACTTTTGGTGCTGCCTCATTTATCCTTGCTATAGTAGTCGGCTTAGTAGGGTATGTTTGGTTAAACGAAAACGATAAACCTCCGATTCTCTCTGTTAGCAACAAACAAACTATCCGGGAAGTGGATGGAAAATATTACGTTCCTTTTGAAGTCACCAATACAGGCGGGGGCACAGCTGAATCAGTTCAGATTATGGCTGAGTTGAAGATAGGGGAAAAAGTCACTGAAACAGGAGATTTACAGATTGACTTTTTATCCAGTGGCGAAAGGGAAGAAGGGGCATTTGTATTCACTCAAAATCCGCGCCAAGGTCAGTTAATAATTAGAGTCGCCAGTTATAAATTACCCTAACGACTCATTGTGCACTGCATATTCTTTTGTAAAGACCATTACTTGTCCTTAGTCATTAGTTATTGGTAAAACCCATGACTAATGACTAGTGACTAATGGCTATGCACTCACCTTAGCCTTAGACCAAACACCGTTTTCATCTTCATCAAATTTCTGATGAACGGCTTCCCAAGCTGCTTGTTCTGCCTGAGCTTGGTCGTTCGTTTGATCTAGGACGCTGTTATAGCGTTCAATAAATGTATTTTGGGCATCTGGTGAAAGATGAGAGCGCACCTCTGGAGACAAATCTTCTGCGCTATTGCAGCGCCCGGTACATGGACGAGGAAGTGTCTGCTCCAATGTGTGGATCTCTTCGCCACCAGCACCTTGCATCAAGTTTTGGAACTCTTCAGCCCGGTTGCTAGGAACTTCTGCCATTAGCAAGAACTCCCCGGCTTGCAGGCGAGTTTGATAAACAGCAGCCTTATCTTCTGGCATTCCCAGAGCTACTAATGCAGATACCAATCCTGCACCTGCACTACCAGCGATCGCTCCACTAGCAGCTCCTAATAGTACCGCACCGATCGGGCCTGCTGCTACAATCGAGCCAACAAAAGGAATGAACAATACGCCTACGCCTGTAAGCAAGCCAAATAAGGAGCCGAAGAAAGAACCAAAAAGTGCTCCTTGTCTCAAACCTCCCAAAATTACATCTCTTTTGGTAATAAAACCAGCAATTCGAGTTTGTGATTGGAAATTTTTGCCCATCACCGAAATATGATCTCTAGGCACACCCCGGTCTAACAATTGCCGAAGAACATTATCAACTTGGTTCTGCTCTTTAAAAACAGCTGATATAGTACGCTCTGCTTTATATTCTTCAGGCATTTAATACTCCTTAATTATTTCGTTTTTGTACACATTAGATTGAGGAATGAGCAGGTAGATGCAAATATGCGCTCAAACCTCAATCTCTAAAATCCAAACTCTGACTAATGGTGTAAAACCCTATCTGCTCTTGCTTAGACACCTACAGGAGTTTTCCTTTCAGTTGCTGGTTGAGAACCATCTGCTTCTAGAGCCTGCCCTTCAATAAAGGAGCGCAGCATCCAAGCCATCTCTTCATGCCCTTCCATCAGCCCAGTTAAGAAGTCAGCAGTTCCTTCGTCGTGGAACTCTTCAGAACACCGATCTATATGCTCGCGGAGATTGCGAATAACTTGCTCGTGATCGTCTACCAGTCGAGCCACCATTCCAGTTGCTGTGGGGACATCACCACCATGCTCCTTGATGGTGCCATTCTTCAAGAATCCTTCCATTGTGCCAATAGGATAACCACCCAAAGCACGAACCCGTTCAGCAATGGCATCAATATTTTCAGTCAGTTGTTGGTACTGTTCTTCCCAAATTTCATGCAAACTGCGGAACTGAGGCCCAACTACATCCCAGTGGTACTTTTTCGTTTTGACTACCAACAGATACGCATCTGACAAATCTTTATTCAACAGTTCAATTACACCATTACGTTGTTCTTCAGTTAAACCAATGTTGAGTGGACGCATTTGCTTTTCATCCCTAAGTTATTTTCTTTCTTCTCTAACTTCACAAAATCAACACAGAAAGAACATCAACCTCAAGAATGATTGTGTTTATGAAATTAATCTATGCGTTGTAAGATGTATTATTTAGTTTAAACTATTAGATTAATCTTTTAGTAATCTCTTAACTATTTTTAGTTTTTGATTTACAGTTGATATGCGCTATTTAAACTTAACGCTCTAAAAATTATTTAATGCTTAATAATAAATCAAGTACAGACATTTTGAAATTTACGAAATTCCAAAATGCCTGTTTTAATAATCAGGGTATATTAAGCAATAATTAATAAATTAACCCCAGCTTTAAAATCAATATACTGGGGTTAATTTTTCTAATGAGGCTTATTGATTACCTGTGACTTTTTTCAAGAAATTGCTAACTTCTTCTTCTACTGAAGTTGCTTGTTGAGAATTTTCTGGGCGATTCATTTTTTCAACATCAGCAGCACCTTGAACCTCGTTCAGTCCACCCCCACTTGTCCGCTTCTGAGTTTCTTCCAATCCCAAAGGTGGTTTGCTTGCTGATTCATCAGTTCTGCGCTGAGTTTCTAGCAATTGATCGGTAGCTTCTTGAGGATTGCTTTTGTAGCTCTCGATTGCAGCAGCAGGCAAAGCATTAGACAGTAACAGCAAAGCACAAGTGAATGCCAAAACTACAAAACGCATGGGACGTAAAATAGAACGTAATGAAGCAACGATTTTTTGCATTTAACTTCCTCCAAAAATGAAATTTTTGATTAACTCAATAAGAAAGTTTAGAAATAAAAGATGATTAGAGCAGTACTAAATTAATGCTAAATAGATTATCATTATGGTAATATTAGCATTAACATTCAACTAGTTGCTCGCTCATTTACTTTCTTGATTTCCGTCTGGTGATTTTGACTTTATAAAGTCAATCTAGGCTTATTATTTTTTTAATTTGAAAAGGTGAACGCGTGAATCGACCTGCGGGCTGAAGTTTTGTCTATTAATTCAAGAAAAATAATCTCTCTGTAGATAGATATTGTCTTCAAGGTTTTATTAGATAAACTACCTCTTTATTGACCTGAGCGATCGCAAAATTAAAACTTGTCTTACCATCTACTGCAAAGCCTAAATTAGAACTAAGCATCTCTATCTCATTTGAAGTCAGAAGGTAAGATTAGCTTCGGGAGCAGAGGAGAGCACACGGGCAATATCGCACAATAAAAGGCAGAATTAATAGAAGGAGTTGAGGAAGGCTTGTGCAGGACAAAGATTTGAAAAACCAGAAAACCAAAAACAAGAGTAAGTCACTGCCTTCTGGGTTGATTGTTCGTTCAGGGAAATTTGTCTGGACAACTCTTTGGCATATCATGATGTCGAGCCTTGCCCCCCGCAACAAGTCAGGAGAATACATCCGCCCCGCCAGTCAGTTCCGGAATTTTATCAGCACAGAAGCGGGCAACTTATACCAACCACAAGCAGGACGCTATCGCCTTTATGTTGGGTTAGGATGTCCTTGGGCGCACAGAACTCTAGTTGTGCGATCGCTCAAGGGACTTGAAGATGTCATTTCAGTTAGTATCGTGTCTCCTTCTCCCAACGAAGGCATCTGGGTTCTCAACCAAGAGGAAGAAGGCTGCCGCACTCTCCCCGAATTGTATAATTTGGCAGTACCTGGTTACAAAGGACGCGCTACCGTTCCCGTACTCTGGGATATGCAAAATAAAGCGATCGTGAACAACGAAAGCTCAGAAATTATCGTCATGTTAAACTCCCAGTTCAAAGAGTTTGCAACCAATCCCACACTTGATCTCTACCCAGAAGAATTGCGAGAGCAAATAGATAGTTGGAACGAAAAAATTTACCACACAGTGAATAACGGCGTCTATCGTTGCGGTTTTGCCCAAACTCAAGCAGCATACGACAAGGCTTGTAAGGAGTTGTTCGCCACTCTAGACGAAATTGATGCAGTACTAAAAACGAGTCGATATTTGTGCGCAGATAAAGTTACTTTAGCGGATGTGCGTCTGTTTACCACTCTATTCCGCTTTGATATAGTCTATTACGGACTATTTAAGTGCAATCGCCACAGAATTGTGGATTATCAGAATTTAGGGGCTTACTTGCGTGACTTATACCAGTTGCCGGGCGTTGCTAATACCTGCGATCTAGAAAGTGTGAAGCGAGACTACTACGGCAACCTTTTCCCACTTAATCCGGGTGGAATTATTCCATACGGCCCTGATATCACTAACCTTATGGAACCACATCACCGCGAAAGCATTGGTAAGAAAATGGCGGATAGTTAAAAATTTACAGGATGAAGAGAAATCTCAAACTATTTTAAATTTTTATTTGCTAATTAGGAAATACTAATCAGTATGTTCTTTACTTTGCTCGATAATCTAAAAGAACTCCCGAACTAACTATAGTTCTTCTATCTCTTGTGGAGATGGAAATTTATTTTTTAAAGCCATGTAGAGACTACTTTGCTCTACATTGGAAAATTTTTTCGCTTGTACTACAGACAAGCATCGCTTCAGTATGCCCGATTTTTGCTTGCTCAATGATAATACATAGCGAAATGTAAAAAACTAGTTAAGAAATCTAAAGTTGCTTATAAAAACGTAACAAAATCAACGTACAAACAAAATTCACCTACACCGCAATGATGCAGTGTGGGAGAGGATTAAACAACTAGTTTGGCAGCAACCTAATTAGATAAAAATCTAATTAGATTATAACGGTTTATGAAGACGGAACAATTTCAGATCTTGCTACGTTTTTTGAAAGCTTTAGCGGATGAGAGCCGATTAAAAATTTTGAGTATTCTGGCTAATCAAGAGTGCAGTGTCGAAGAATTGGCAGTATTACTGCAGCTAAAAGAGCCGACAGTATCCCATCATTTAGCAAGGCTAAAAGAAGTACATTTAGTAACTATGCGTCCTGAAGGTAATACTCGCCTGTACCAATTAGATAGCGGCACTTTGCAAAGCGTCAGCCAAGACATTTTAACGCCAGATAACATAGCCTCTTGGGTTGAGGATGTAGACATAGAAGCATGGGAAAGCAAGATACTCCAAACTTACATAGAGGGAGAACGTCTCAAAGAAATTCCTACTAGCCGCAAAAAACGCTTAGTAATTCTGAATTGGTTAGCAAATAAATTTGAAGTGGGGGTTAGGTATCCAGAACGTATGATTGATAATATTCTTAAGCGCTACCATCATGATTTTGTCAATCTCAAGCGGGAGTTAATTGACAACCAGTTGATGCGACGAGAAAACGAGCTTTATTGGCGTTCTACGCCAGAAAAAGGGGTTAGTGGTAGTGGTTAGTAGGGGAGCCAGTGCGGTGGTGAGGCAGCGCGCCCTTGCGGCTACCCTCCGGGAAGCCGCTAGCTAACGCAACGCCTGACGGCGAACGCGTCTAGTGCCGACTTGTAGGCGCGAAGCGACTTCCGAAGGTAGCGACTGGCGTCAACTGGCGTCAACTGGCGTGCGGGTTTTGTTGATGAGCTTTGGGTTAAAACTGATAATTTATCTTCTAAACCCACCCGTACAGTGGTTAGTGGTTAGTGGTTTATCTAAATAGAATACCCTGCGGGAAGCCGTACCTACTTCTATCCGCTCCACGTCTACCGCGTCTACAGAAGCCGTGACGACAGTCGCCAGAATATTCTGTATTCTTCTTCAATACTCTCCTTGTCCCCCACTCCCCCTACTCCCCTGCCCCCTGCCCCCTGACTGCTATTGTCCCAAATAAGCCTCTAAAACTTTGGCATTGCATTGAATTTCCTCTGGTGTACCATTAGCCAAATTTTTACCTTCGGCAAGTACCCAAACGCGATCGCACAGCGACATAATCACATCCATGTTGTGTTCAATAATCAGAAAAGTCATGCCTGCCTTATTCCAATTGACAATGCGATCGCAAATCTCATCAATTAATCTGGGATTGACGCCCGCAGCAGGTTCATCCAATAAAATTAACTTGGGGTTAGTCATTAACGCCCTGCCGATTTCCAAGAGCTTGCGTTGTCCGCCAGACAAACCACCAGCGTAATCATAGGCTTTGTGTGCCAAACCCACCGATTCTAAAATCAACATTGCCTGTTCTCGGTGTTGTTTTTCTTCTTTGGCAACCACATGAGGTTGGAGTTGCACTTGCCAAAAGTTTTCGCCAGTTTGTTTTTGCGCTGCCAGCATCAGATTTTCTAGTACCGATAACCGTGAAAGCGCGCGGGCAACTTGAAATGTACGTACTAGCCCTTGCTGGGCGATTTGATGGGGCTGCAAATGCTGAATTGGTTCGCCGTCAAAAATCACTCGTCCTTTATCGGGACGGATAAAATTAGACAATAAGTTAAATAAAGTCGTTTTACCAGCACCGTTAGGGCCGATCAAACCAGTTATACTGCTAGCTGGCACCTGAATTTCAGCGTCTTGTACCGCTTTAATACCGCCAAAGCTTTTGCAAAGTCCACTTGCAGCTAGTAAAGGAAATTGGGATGAGTCGTTATTTACCAAGGGTAAGCTCCTCCTTTTTGCCTAAGATACCTTGAGGACGCCAAATCATCAGTACCATCAAGATGAGTCCTATTACCATGATGCGAAATGCACCCAACTGATCGGAGGAAAGGTTGGTAAAAATTCTCGGTAAGAATTCACGAGTCAGGGTGTCGTAAGCAAAGTAAATTACTGCACCAAGGATGGTACCGATATTATTACCAGAACCTCCCAAGATCACCATAATCCAAGCATCAAATGTTAGTTGCGGTTGAAAATTATCAGGGTAGATAGCGCTGAGTTGCCATGCAAACAAAGCACCAGCGATCCCAGCGATCGCACCACCCAACATAAAAGATTGCAATTTGTACCAAAAAACATTTTTACCCAGCGCTTTGGGAACCTCTTCATCTTCGCGAATAGCTTTAAGCACTCGTCCCCAAGGCGATCGCACCAACACTTCCAATCGCCAAAACACGATTGCTAATACCAACAGCGACAATAGCATCAAACCTGCTTTTGGATCGTAATCATACAGGGCAATAACTCCTGAAATATAAATTACTGCTGACAATAGCCCTAGTAAACCTCCTACTATCAGACGCAAGATAAATTCTGGCTTTTTACCTACTCGTTTGGGTGAATCAACTCCCAGTGATGCACTTGTGGGACGAATCCAACGCCACAGCCAATAAAAAGTTACGCCAGCAAGCAAAGTCAACAACCCGATCATTACTAATTTGAGGAAAAAATTAGGTTGTAAAGTGGCTAGTGGTATGGGATAGCTTTGTATACCAAACGCTCCAGATATCCAAGTATCACCCACGGGTAAATCTTGGTTATTGACTATCAAACGAATTAGTTCTCCAACGCCGATAGTGACAATTGCCAAGTAATCTTCGCGCAAGCGTAAAGTTGCAAAACCAATTAACAAGCCCAATAAAGCTGCTACAACTGCACCAATTGCCGCTGATATCAATAAGGGAACACCTTTTAAACTTAACAATACTGCTGTATACGCTCCTAAAGTTAGGAATACCACATGACCGAAGTTAATTAAGCCTGTAAAACCCCATTGTAAATTCAGTCCCAAAGCAAACAAAGCAAAAATTGATGTAGAAATTGCTAAAAAAACAAGATATTGAATCATAGGAATTTAGTCATTAGTCATTAGTCATTAGTCATCGGGGATCGGGGATTTGCTATTGGAGATTGGCTATTAAGATTTCTTTATTCCTAGTCCCTAGTTCCTAGTCCCTAATCCCTCATAACCGTTAATCACAGCTTATTTTATGGGAAAACTAAGTGTGGATTGTGTTTAGTGGATAATATTTATGAATTTGCTGCGACTGAGAATCCATCACTTAATTGAGCAGTTAGCCGATCAAGAACTAGATCTTGTTTGGAATACTATTTACAATTTACATTGTGATTTTTACATACTCGAAGCTATACAAGAAGTCAAGCGATCGCAGCAACCTTGGGATACCCTAACCCATGAAGAGGCTACTCAATTGTTAATTGCTAATAGCTAATAGTTACAATGAGCCATTAACCATTCACTATTGACTATACACATGGAAGTGCGTTATGCACGGTCTTTTTTAGTAGACCTCAAAAATTTAGAGTCAGCTGCCTATCAGCGGATTTATAACTTTGTTTTTTTTGAATTTATAGACAAGGGGCTACTGCATTACTTACCAGAAATGCGGCAAGTCGATAGTGATGGTATTTTTTACCGCTTAACATTGGATAATTACTTAATCGGCATCGAACAGAGAGGTGAAATTGTGAAATTTCTGCGAGTCATACCAATGCCAGATGTTTAGAGCGAGCAGTGAGTTAACACTAAAAACTGTATAACAGGGAAAGGTATGGCTCAAACGTTGGCTTAAACTTGTTTGTGAGAAGCACTTTACTTAAAATTTCCCTATGGACGCGACGGCACTTTGGCAACGATACCAGAAATGGCTATATTTCCATGAAGGATTAGGATTTTATCTGGACGTAAGCCGGATGCGGTTTGACGATGCCTTCGTGAAAGACTTGCAGCCAAAGTTTGAGAAGGCTTTTGCGGATATGGCGGAACTTGAGAAGGGAGCGATCGCCAACCCCGACGAAAACCGCATGGTTGGACATTACTGGCTGCGAAATCCCGATCTTGCTCCTACTCCAGAACTGACACAAGAAATTGTCAGCACAATCGAGCAAATTGAAGTATTTGCCGAAAAAATCCACACAGGCGCAATTCATCCGCCGAAAGCACCCCGCTTCACCGATATTATCTCCATTGGAATTGGCGGTTCTGCCCTCGGCCCGGAATTTGTTGCCCAAGCCCTCAGCCCAGACTTTCCACCCCTAGCGATCCACTTTATCGACAATACCGATCCCGCAGGTATTGATCGCATTTTGGCTCATGTACGCAATCGACTTGCTAGCACTCTGGTATTGGTAATCTCCAAATCAGGAGGCACACCAGAACCACGTAACGGCATGATTGAAGTCAAAAAAGCCTATGCTGGGCAAAACTTGAATTTTGCTAATTATGCGATCGCTATTACCATGCCCGGTAGTCATTTGGACGAAACTGCCAAATCCGAAAACTGGCTAGCAAGGTTTCCTATGTACGATTGGGTAGGTGGACGCACCTCGGAAATGTCTGCCGTGGGGCTTGTTCCAGCAGCATTACAGGGCATCAATATCCGTGAGATGCTTGAGGGTGCTAAAGAAATGGATGACGCCACCCGTATCCCCGATCTAAAAAACAACCCAGCAGCATTATTAGCTTTGTCTTGGTATTACGCTGGCAATGGGCGGGGCGAAAAAGACATGGTTGTCCTACCTTACAAAGACAGCTTACTCTTATTTAGCCGCTACTTGCAACAGCTGGTGATGGAATCTTTGGGTAAAGAAAAAGACTTAGACGGTAACGTTGTCCATCAAGGCATCGCCGTGTATGGCAATAAAGGCTCAACCGACCAACACGCTTACGTCCAGCAGTTACGTGAGGGTGTGGCAAACTTCTTTGTTACTTTCATTGAAGTTTTAGAAGACCGTAAGAGTCCATCCCCAGAAATCGAAGCGGGAATTACCTCAGGCGATTATCTTTCTGGCTTTCTGCAAGGAACCCGACAAGCACTTTACGAAAATCACCGCGATTCGATTACAGTTACGATTCCTCAAGTCAATTCTCGCACTGTCGGAGCGTTAATTGCTTTATACGATCGCGCTGTTGGTTTGTATGCCAGCTTAGTCAACATCAATGCTTACCACCAACCAGGAGTAGAAGCTGGCAAAAAAGCTGCCGCCGCCATTCTCGAATTGCAAAAACGAGTAGTGGAAGTCTTACAATCAGCAAAAACGCCTCTTTCTCTAGAAGAAATTGCTCAAAAATCTGGTTGTGCCGACCAAATTGAGTCAATTTACATGATTGTGCGTCATCTCCACGCCAATGGGCGCGGTGTAGTCTTACAAGGCAATCTTGGTCAACTCGATACTCTGAAAGTTGTGCTCAATTGATATATTGAGCATTGCATATCACATTTTGTAGCAATATTGTCGCAATCGTAACAACATTTTATACTTGAGCATCTTAAATTGAAGGTCAAGCCTCAATTTTTAGGATGCTCTTTTTAGGATCTTGTTATGAGTATGAGGGGAATTGAAATCCGCCAGTTGGAATCGATTAAAGGGGGAATGGTTGAGTTTTTCACTCCCCAAGCCAGTCATGAAACCATGTTGGTACAGATTCCCGCAGGAGCGATTGACGAATTATTTGTACACAAATCGCAAACCGATCAATTATTGGTAGTAAGAGGTCAGTTTGTACTTGTTACTCTAGTTAATAAAAAATATCAGTATATTGCTTTAAGCGATGATAACCCGGCTGTAGTCAAAATCCCGCCAGGAGTTATGCACGGAGCAATTAATTTTAGTGCTGAACCTTGTTTTGTAGTCAATGCTGTGTTGCGTCACAGAGCGACTCAACAAAAGGATTATATTCCTCATCGCCGACCATTTCCTTATGATTTGGCAGCAGCACAGACGGCTTTGAAGAAGTTGAAAATGACAAACCGCATAGAGATTTTCTACTAGGCACTTTGGTATATTTGTGGTTCTGCCTTCTATTTCTAGAAACTTGGATTTTCGTATAGCAACAAAGACAGGAAAAAATCAACTATAAAAATTGATACCCAAGTCGTGACAACTGCTGCTGTAGCTGATTCTCCTACCTGTTTTGCTCCACCAACAGTAGTTATTCCCCAGCTACAACCAATCACAGCAATCAACAAGCCAAAAATTAATCCCTTTAAAAAAACAATCAATACATCTGGTATTACTAAAAAATTTCTAACTGACTCTAAAAATACCTCTGGAAGTATTTGGTAAAACTGCCCAGCTGCAAAAACACCACCTGCAATACCTACTACTAAACCGATAATTGTCAAAATTGGCAACATTAAACTGCAAGCAATTACCCTTGGCAAGACTAAATAATCAATGGGATCGGTTTTGAGTATATGCAGTGCATCAATTTGTTCTGTCACGCGCATCTCACCAATTTCGGCAGCGAAGGCAGAACCGACTTGTCCTGCAATAATGCTAGCAGTCAAAATAGGTGCTAATTCCCGACAAAATGCCAAAGCAAAAGCACCTCCCACCGTACTGACTGCATCAAATCTAATTAACTCCCTCGCAGTTTGAATTGTAAAAATCATACCTGCAAAACCATTGACCAACAGTACAGGTAAGATAGAGGCTGGGCCGACTGCGATCGCATGTTCGAGAATTTGGCGGTGGCATGTCCTTCCCTGAAGTAAATGCAGCCATACCTGCCCGACAAGTAAGATAGTGATGCAAAAACGGATTATCCACGAGTGCTGGCAATGCCTAAACTCTTTTTGTGTTTTCAATTTTTATGCCACTTTCCACACAACATTAGTGTTTTAGCTTACTTTGCGAGTGAGGGCAATTAGACAGGTATAAGAGGGGATAGGGGACAGGGATAAAAGTCTTTTGATGTCTAAGTTTTATCATCTGTTGATGTCCAAAACACTTGGGCTGTTGCTATAAACTATTACTGGTACTTCTATTCATTTACCAACTGCTCAATCGCTCGATCAATTAAATCTATACCTTGCTGCACCGTTTC
The DNA here is from genome assembly GCF_000317285.1 of Chlorogloeopsis fritschii PCC 6912. GTDB lineage: Bacteria > Cyanobacteriota > Cyanobacteriia > Cyanobacteriales > Nostocaceae > Chlorogloeopsis > Chlorogloeopsis fritschii. Next base: position 184,354 of record NZ_AJLN01000047.1, read on the forward strand.
AATTAAACTCAACTGTCCCCGCAACTCTGCCGCACCAACAAAGCCTTTAGCGTACCAAGTCATGTGCTTGCGAGCTTGACGAATCCCGCGATCGCCTTTGTATTCCCACAGTGCCTGTAAGTGTTCTTTCGCACATTCTAAACACTGGATTGGCGTAGGTGGCGGCAGCTTTTCCCCTGTTTTGAGAAAATGGTCAATTTCACCCACCAAATACGGATAACCCAAAGTTCCACGAGAACACATCACACCATCAGCACCAGTTTGCTCCAAACACTGTACCGCCGCTTCCACCGAGAAAATATCGCCATTGGCAATCACCGGAATAGACAGCACTTCTTTGACACGGGCAATCCATTCCCAGCGAGCGTTACCATTGTAACCTTGGGCGCGGGTACGAGCGTGTACGGTAATCATCTGCGCTCCCGCATCTTGCATCCGTTTGGCAAAATCAAGTATAGTAATTTCCTCATCATCCCAACCAATTCGAGTTTTTACTGTTACAGGAACATCAACCGCATTTACCACTTCCCGTACAATTGCCTCAGCAATGTGCGGTTGCCGCAACAGTGAAGAACCGCCACCTTTTTTTGTAATTTTATTTACCGGGCAGCCCATATTAATATCAATTGTATCTGCGCCTTCTGCTACTGCTTTTTGTGCTGCTTCTGCCAAAAAATCGGGACGGCAGTCAAATAGCTGAATGCTAATTGGTCGTTCGTTAGAGTCTACCTCCATAATTTTCGGCATCTGCTTGAGGTGATGCAACTCTGTAGCGCTCACCATCTCTGTATACATCATTGACTCAGATGCATAGCGACGCACCAGACGACGAAAGACTAAGTCAGTCACCCCCGATAAAGGCGACTGCAAAACTCGACTATTCACCTCAAAATTGCCAATTTTTAGAGGTGATGAGAGTCTAGTTTTGAGAGTGGGAGAGAACATAATTGACAAGTAAGTACAAAATTGTGATCGCCCTATCCAAAAAATTTTTCGTAATCGTCGTGACTACCAACCCAAAACCATGTGACTGTATTTTCTTCTAAAATGCCAAGTGCTCGATAATTCCGCGTAATTCTCACAGACCAAATATTTTCTTCGTTATTGATACATTTAAAATGCAAAGATGGGTGAAAAGGATTCTCTCTCCATAATTGATAAGCTTTTCTGGCACTACTCCTAGTCTTCTCATCAAGATCCCGATAGGCATCCCAAAACGAAGGGAGAGTAGCTGATTTCATAGCTTGTCATAATCCATTGCCTGGGTAAGCCCTTCTGCGATTTCTTGTTTAGCACGTCGGGCAGCCGCTACAAGCTTTTGTTGAGTTTTCTGGAATGAATCGTCCCACTTGAGTTCATCATGTAAGTCTTGTATGTATTCTTGAAGATGTTCTGCAATTCGATTTTGTACATCTTCTGGCAAAGACTCCATCATTTTAACTACAGTGTTAATTGCTGAAGAGGACATAACAAAGTTGTTTGTTGGCTTTTTCTAACTCTAGCACTGAGGCAATCAACAACAGCAAAGATGTACGATCGCTTGCAACCAAAGTTCAATCCCAAAGTTTGCCCAATGCAGCCAAGCGATCGCAATATTCTATGCGAGCAACCCAATCTTCAGGCCATGCAGCCATTCCCAGATAAGCCCCGGCAAAAGCACCAGTCAGGCAAGCAATTGAGTCGGAATCGCCTGCTGTGAGGGCAGCTCGACGCAGTGCTGCTAATGGTTCTTCGGGAAACAGCAAGAAGCATAAAAGAGCGGTAGCAAAAGCTTCTTCGGCGATCCAACCTTCTCCCGTTGCGTCACAGGGATCGTCGTCGCGGTTTGGATTTACCAATGCTGCATCAAGGCGATCAAGTACTGTTAGGCACTCATCCCACCCATGGCTGATAAACTCCTCTGGGGTGTTAATATCCGGACGTTTCCACAGCGAACCAAGCCACTCGGCATGGTAGACAGTCCGCTGATTGAGAGCATAGCTGCGGAGTCGAGAAGGAAGCCCCTGCGGATCTCCTCCCTTGGCTAAATCGGTAATGGCTGTTGCTGTCAAATCTGACGCCGCCAGAGCTGTGGCATGACCGTGAGTTAATGCAGCTTGAAATTGGGCGAGCGCTGCACGAGTGGTTGCGTCTAATGGTAGTAAACTTACGGGTGCTACTCGCATATTAGCACCACAACCCTTCGAGTTTGCTTCTGTAGCTTGTTGCCAAGGCATACCCTGCGCCAACCGACTACAAGCCCTCAAGCAAGTCATACCTGGAGCGCGATTATTCTCCGGACTGCGCCACCATTTAATAAAAGCATTTCTGAGCGGTGTTTCTAGAATTGCTGCTGTCAAATGGGCTGTCTTCGCATTCGCCAGCGCTTCGCCCACAGCTAATGTCATTTGCGTATCATCTGTAACAAGCGCTGGATTTCCTTTAATTTCTTGAGGGCCATGCGGTGGGTAGCGACGGCAAATTTCCTCCACTGACAAAAACTCGGTTTCTGCTCCCAGCGCATCACCAAAAGCAAGCCCGAACCAACATCCTGAAGCATGGCGCATAAGTAATAGTATTTCACTGCCAATGAAGTGTAATCTATAATTACATAGTATTACAAAAAAAGACAATTACTGTTGTGGCTGACTTAATGCTTAATTTTTTAGGCTTGTACTCTTTCTGGCTCTGTAATGCTTAATAAGACGGCAAACACCACCAAAGCGTTACGGTTCACCCCCAACCCTGGCAGTATTAATTCTCATACATTAGACACAGTGAAAGCAAATCAAATTATATGAGCCAACTGGAAACATGAAGCATAACCGTCCTTGCTAAGGTTCGGAAAACCACCCTTCATGGACTGGCTACACAGGCTCAGTATATATATCAGCATAGTATTGGGTTTTGACCTTAGTAAAACCAAAGGTATTGATGCTGGACTGGCTGCTTTCTAAATCCAGTTAGTTCAAAAACTAGCCTTTATACTCTCATTCATTTGTAGTTATACGGAGCCAGCGCTGACAATGGCAAAAGTAGTTGGGATTGACTTAGGTACAACAAACTCCTGCGTAGCAGTAATGGAAGGTGGTAAGCCCACGGTTATTGCTAACGCAGAAGGTTTTCGCACAACACCGTCAGTAGTGGCGTTTGCTAAAAATGGCGATCGCTTGGTGGGGCAAATCGCGAAGCGGCAAGCGGTGATGAACCCGGAAAACACTTTTTATTCCGTAAAACGCTTTATTGGCCGTAAATTTGACGAAATCACCCACGAAGCAACCGAAGTTTCTTACAAAGTTCTGCGGGATGGCAGCGGCAATGTAAAGCTAGATTGCCCCATTGCTGGTAAACAGTTTGCTCCCGAAGAAATTTCAGCACAAGTTCTCCGCAAACTAGTAGAAGATGCTAGCAAGTACTTGGGTGAGCAGGTAACTCAAGCGGTAATCACAGTTCCGGCATACTTCAACGACTCTCAGCGCCAAGCTACCAAAGATGCTGGTAAAATTGCTGGTGTGGAAGTGTTGCGGATTATCAACGAACCTACCGCTGCTTCCTTGGCATATGGATTAGACAAGAAGAGCAACGAAACTATTCTTGTATTTGACCTTGGTGGTGGTACTTTTGACGTGTCTATCCTCGAAGTAGGCGACGGCGTATTTGAAGTACTGTCTACGTCTGGTGATACCCACCTTGGTGGTGACGACTTCGATAAGAAAATTGTTGATTATTTAGCAGAAGAATTCAGAAGACAAGAAGGTATCGATCTGCGTAAAGACAGACAAGCTTTACAACGTCTGACTGAAGCCGCAGAAAAAGCTAAAATTGAACTTTCTAGCGTTACCCAAGCAGAAATTAACCTACCATTTATTACTGCTACCCAAGATGGCCCCAAGCACTTGGATACGACACTTACTCGTGCCAAGTTTGAAGAACTCTGCTCTGACTTAATTGATCGCTGCCGTGTTCCTGTAGAAAACTCACTTCGTGACGCCAAATTAAGCAAAAACGATATTGATGAAGTTGTTTTAGTTGGTGGTTCTACCCGTATTCCCGCAGTCCAAGAGTTAGTGAAGCGGATTATCGGTAAAGATCCTAACCAAAGCGTAAACCCTGATGAAGTGGTAGCAGTTGGTGCTGCTATTCAAGCTGGTGTACTTGCTGGTGATGTTACGGGTATCTTGTTGTTAGATGTAACACCACTGTCTTTGGGTGTAGAAACCTTGGGCGGTGTTATGACTAAGATTATTCCCCGCAACACCACTATTCCTACCAAGAAGTCGGAAGTCTTCTCTACTGCCGTGGATGGACAAACTAACGTTGAAATTCATGTTCTCCAAGGTGAACGGGAAATGGCTTCTGACAACAAGAGCCTTGGAACCTTCCGCCTTGATGGTATTCCCCCTGCGCCACGCGGTGTACCTCAAATCGAAGTTGTCTTCGATATTGACGCCAACGGTATTTTGAACGTTACCGCCAAAGATAAAGGTACTGGTAAGGAACAGTCCATTAGTATTACTGGTGCTTCTACCCTCGACAAGACTGAAGTTGAGCGGATGGTTAACGAAGCCGAGAAAAACGCTTCTGCTGACAAAGAACGTCGGGAAAAAATTGATCGCAAGAACCAAGCCGACTCTTTGGCATATCAAGCCGAGAAGCAGTTGCAAGACTTGGGTGATAAAGTCAATGCTGCCGACAAGACTAAAGTCGAAGGTTTGGTGAAAGATCTGCGCGATGCCATCACCAAAGAAGACGACGAGCAAATCAAGAAGTTGATGCCAGAATTACAACAGGCACTATTCGCCGTTGGTAGCAACATCTATCAACAAGCTGGTGGTGGTGCTCCTGGTGCTGGTACTGGTGCTGCTGATGCTGGCACTTCCACTCCTGGTGGTGGCGGTGATGATGTAATCGACGCTGATTTTACTGAAAGCAAATAACACTGTAGAGGTACGGCAATTGCTGTGCCTTTACTTCCAGTGTTCCATCCTAAGGTATGTCTTAGGGTGGGCATTTTTTTTGAGTTTAGGTTTTAAAGTAGTTACTGGTTAGTGATAGTGGATAGTGGTTAGCGATCGGTAGTTGTTCTAACTACTAATTGCTAACCTATTTATTCTTTCCCGGCGCAAGGCTTTGCGCCTTTCAATAATCAACTACTAACAATCCCAAATGTCTTATCCCCAAGCACCTTGGACATTGCAAGGTTACGCTGTTATTTCCTTGCATCTACTAAATATTGACCGAGTGCGCCACCTTATCCCCTCGGAATTAGAAATTATCCCTGTGTGGCCTAGCAAAACGGTGGGTGGTGTGTATTTATCCTATTATGGTTCTGAATCTGAACTGGAATACAGTGAGTTAATTGTTGTACCTGCGTTTGTAGGTTACCGAGGAACAGTTGGTGGTTGGGTTTCCCATATTTACGTAGATAATCCTGATTCTGTGGCTGGTGGTCGAGAAATTTGGGGACTACCTAAGGAATTAGCTGAATTTACTTGGGAAAAGGACAACAGCGTCATTGTTCGTCAAGACAATCAAATATTGTGTAGTTTGAAATATCATCAGCCATTATTTGCCTGGCGACAGTGGCTAGGTGGTTCTAGTTTCAGTGCTAAAAATTCCGAACTGTTGACTTTCATGGCTGAAATAGAATCAAATTTGGGGTTGATTAATTCTAAGTTAGAAGTTCCAGCCCAAAGTCCGTTTGCAAATATTGGTTTAGGTCAACCACTTTTAAGCGTACACTGTGATCGCATGAGTTTAAGAGTGCGATCGCCCGAAGTGGTAGGACAAACTACAGTTGCATATAGTTAGTGAAAAACATAAAAGTGTAGATTGTTAAAGACGAGTCTACGCAGAACAATCAAAATCTATGTTCAATCAGGATGTAATTGGTGTTGCAGTTGTCGGCACAGGATTTGGTCAAAAAGTCCACATTCCTGGATTCCAGGCACATCCTCGCACCCAGGTAGTTGCTGTTTACCATCGAGACTTGGAGCAAGCCCAAGCGATTGCCCAATCCCACAATATTCCCCATGCCTGCAACACAATTGCAGATATTGTTTCCTTGAGTGAAGTGCAAGCAGTTAGTATTGCTACTCCACCATTTTTGCACCATGAAATGGCGAAGGAAGTGCTGCAAGCTGGGAAACACGTGTTAATAGAAAAACCTGTAACCCTAAATGCAACTGAAGCCAAAGAACTCTACTCTTTAGCCAAACAAAAAGGTGTTGTTGCTACCGTTGATTTTGAATTTCGGTTTGTACCGGGATGGCAGTTGTTTTCTGAGCTATTATCACAAGGATATGTCGGCAATAAACGTCTAATCAGAATTGATTGGTTGGGTTCTTCTCGCGCCGATGCTGGAAGGGCTTGGAACTGGTATTCGCAAAAAGAAAAAGGAGGAGGTGCATTGGGATCTTTAGGTTCCCACACCTTTGACTATATTAATTGGTTATTTGGGCCGATACGCAGATTAAACGCCCATTTAAGTACTGCTATCCCCCAGCGCAGCGATCCCAACACAGGTGAATTAAAGCCTGTTGATACAGATGACACCTGTATGTTGATGCTGGAATTGGCAGACGGTACGCCCTGCCAAGTTTCCATCAGTGCGGTAGTTCATGCTCCACGAACTCATTGGTTAGAGGTTTATGGCGATCGCGGTACTTTAGTATTAGGTAGTGAAAATCAAAAAGATTACATACATGGCTTCCGTGTTTGGGCATCCCAACCTGGTAAACCGTTAACGGAAATAGAAATTCCCAACAGATTACTTTTCCCCAAAAATTATGCTGATGGTCGCATTTCTGCTTTTATTAGAGTAGTAGACCAATGGGTACAGGGAATCACGAAGGGTGAGCAAGTAACACCATCACTGCAAGAAGGAGTTTACTCTCAGCTATTGATGGATTTAGCTCATGAATCAAATGAAACATTTAAGTGGGTAAATATACCAGATTTAGAAGAGTTTTTGAGAAGTTAATCTTAACAGTAGCAATTTTTGTAGGGTGGGCACTGTTTAACTTTCCTCAAGCCTTTTAAGTTGCGAACAGTGCTCCGAAGTTCTCTGGGCGTGGGAAACCCTTACTTACGTTTATCCGCCTATCCTACGGGAACCCCTTCGGGGTACGGCGTCTACGGCAGTTGCTACAACGCGCTTAACCCGACGCCAGGTGCTACAACGGGGGAGAACCCCCAAAGGCGTACTGCCTCACTGCAGGACTTCTCTCCACCTTACGGTTGCAATACAGTTCAGTTAAGGCTAAAACTCTTTGTTAAAGTCAATTGAAAATCTCCGCGTCTCCCTGTCGCCGCGTCTGGGCGTCATACCGTTTAACTTTAAAGTTGATACATTTAGGCAAGCTGGGGGAACTGGGGAAGCTGGGGAGGCAGGGGGAGCAAGAAAAGTAATTTGTATCAATAATTTCGTGAAATGGTATCAGTCCTAATGATAAGTCTTCAAACGAACATGATATTATGCCCTGCCCCCGATTAGATTCACCCGATCGGGCGAGTCAACTGGATGAAGTGAAATTACTATCTTCTATCTTAATCTAGATAATAATATGTGCTGAGTCACTACCATAAAGACTATGAGCGAGCAAGCAAACGCAGATATCAAACTGGCATATCAAAAGGCAGCAGAAGCCACTTTTGCGATCGCCCAAGCTCTGAGTCAAATTAAAGACAAACAGGTGAGAGACGAAATTATTGCTAAGTTAATCAATGATTGCGATCGCTAAAGGAATTTCTGCCACAAAGTTCAAAACTACGATTTGATTTGGGAAGTGTTGGATACTGGTTTTGAGCGCTGCTGATAATACTCAACTACTTTTTGCACATAAGCTCCAGTAAAACCATTGTTGCAGCCTGTGTATTTGCCAGTCATCCACCAACAAGCAACCCCACGTACAGCAGCAATCTCATTGTTTTGATGAGTAGTGTATTGATTGTTTAGCTCTCGACGCGTAATGCACGAAACAACTTGACGCGCCAATGCAGGGCTATTTTCAAACTGCGTTGGTGTCACCTCTTTTTTCAAACAATATTTTGACCAGCCTTTGAGGGTTTCTGGTCTAACTTGCCATGCACTATAAAGCCCATCATTTATGGTATTAGTTTTTGGTGCAGCTAGTCGTAATGCTTCTACCATCGCTGCGACTTGGCGATCAAAAACTTGCTTTGGTGCTTGTGCTACCGATGGTAAAAATCCTAAGCTAAAAATCATTCCACCGACTAGCAATCCTATGTTCTTTCTCATAAATATGTTAAAACTTCAGCGCCGACGTAATTCCAGTTCTTTTTCCATGATTTTAACGTCATAATTGCTGAAAAAATCATGTCCTAACAGTCCAACGCTAGCTTTTGGAGCGATCGCCACCTGTAAATTATTGGCTACGGCTTTGCCAATGGCGATAGACTCTACCTGACTCGTTAAAAATTGTACTTTGCTACCATCAGCTATGTGTGCTTCTACTGTTCCCGTCGCTTTTAATTTTAGAGCGTTAGCCATCCCCATTGTTATCAAGGTACTACTAGCTCCTGTATCAAAAATCATCTCAAAGGTTTGATTGCCATTAAATGTAACATTCACAACAGGAGTTCTACCAATACGACGTTTAATAGGAATCCGAATTACTCCACTGTCTGGAGGAGTCATACCACAAAGCTTTCCTAAACTGACGGTTCTGCCAGAGGAAGTAACCATAAAACAAGCTCCAGGATCTACAGCTGTTGCCCGTAGAGGAAATGATAAAAATATCAGCGTCGGTACCACTGCAAAAGTTTTAATCCACTGCCTGTTAGTTTTGAACATGAAATTTTTTAGATACATCTATTCTTAAAATACCCAGATCTAAAAATCCCAAATCATGCGTGAACGGCAAGAACCCCAACTTCTTTAATTCTTTAAGAAATTGAGGTTATGAGTCCATCATTTTCACAAATTACGTAGGATAGCTGTATAACAAAATATTTGAAAATTAACAAAAAAACTGAGTAAAAAAAGATTCTCAAGGCATTTTCATACTCTAAATCAGCAATACCGAAAATTAGAAGTATATGAAATATATATCTATAAATTTGAAGTATTAGAAATTTTTACACAAGCTTTTTCTGCAATTTCTTAAGAGTTTTTCAGAATTTAAAGATAGAAAAACCTAATAAATACTTGCAATAAAATATTTTTCTACCTCGCTATGTTCTTGTAATATGTTTCAATTCGCTAAGATTATCGCTGCTAATAGAGTAAGCTGCTCCAAAACCAGTTACAAAACGCCCTTGTTGAGGAGTAAGTTTAAAAATCCGAAAATCAGCTAAATCTCTTAAGATTTCAATAATTTCACCAAAACGAGCTTGAAATTGATAGACAATTTCCTGCCATGCATCTGTCTGCCGTTCTATTAAAGTTGCCGTACAATCAAAGGTTAAACGACAACGGGCAAAGATTTGCTCTGTTTTACCTTCATCCTCAATCAACATCACACCGACGCGAGGATTAGCAGAAAGGTTTTGAGTATGAGTCGAAAGCTCGCTGACGTAAATATAAATATTTTTGGACTCATCAATTACGAAAGGAGCATAACTAGCATTTGGTACTCCTTGCGTGTTCGCTGTACTGATAATAGCGCTTTGAAACTGGTGAATAAAATTTTCGTAGTCTGCTTGGGCTTTTTCGAGATTATTCATAAATTAAGAAACAGATTTATTTGTTTGTCCTTAATTTTCCTATCTCATCTAAATATTACCAGATCCTTCTCCTCGAAACGTGTTGTATAATTAACGTGCACGATATTTTCAGATTTTTTCTTACCGCACAATCGGACTAGCATGATGATGTACTAAATACCACTTGCCACCGAGAAGCTCAAATACATTTGTAGCTAGCGATCGCGCTTCCATTTTTCTGCCATTAATGACTTGCATGACATTTTCGAGCAACACAATGTAGGCAACATTTTCACGCACTTCTGTGGCAATTATGTCCCTATTAATTTCTATGTATGGGGTATTTTTAAATATCTTTTCCCAGGAGGTGCGAATTTCTTTCCAGCCCCGGAGTATATTCCAACCAGGGTGAACGCAAAGACTTGCAGTACCTTGAGACCATACTACACTCATAGCCTCAATATCTTTTTTTTCAAATGCTCGGTAAAAAGCATCATTAACGGCTAAAACATCAGATATATTAGTCATTTTTAAATGGTTAGTCATTAGTCATTAGTAGGGGAGGCAGCGCGCCCTTGGAGGTTCCACGCCACATGCTTTATGCCGGGAAACCCGTCCACCGCAGTGGCTCCTCCGTTGTAGCGACTGCCGTGCGGGTTTTGCCGATCATCTTGCCTTTCAAACTGATAATTTATCTTCTAAACCCGCCTGTACAGCAATTGTTGTAGGGTGGGCACAGCCTAACTTTCCTTAAACCCTGATTTAACCTTCTCGATAGTGCCCACCTTACGGTTATTAGTAGTGAGTAGTTGGTATTCGTTTACCACTAACTACTATCCACTATCCAGTTGTAGT